>NZ_LMCT01000014.1 GCF_001424875.1 Kitasatospora sp. Root107
GGAGTTCGTCCGCGGGACCGGACCGCCGCCGTCTCACGACCAGCTCGCCGCCTCCTCCAGGACCGGCACCACGACGCTCCTCCAGGACCGGCACCACGACGGACCGCAGCCATGCGCGGTTCCTGGCGAACCGCCACGACTTCCCCAGGTTGGCGGAGACGTGCCAGAGCCAGGCCAGCAGCACGATGTCCGACGGCTGGTCCTCACCGAGCTCCTCGACCCGGAGCGATCCGGTCCGCAGCGCGTTCACGACCTGTCCGCCCCAGCTCCGTCCGTCGAGCAGCCAGCGCAGTCCGAGGGCGAAGGTGCAGGGATCGACCTCCGAGGGACCGGCGGGGCGGCGTACACGGCGGTGCCGAGCAGCGCCCCGACGTAGAGCATCGCGGCCCGGATCAGCAGCTCGATCCAGAGCACCGCCGCGGCGGCACCGGTCCGGCACCGCCGCGCCGGCACCGGTCCGGCACCAGCAGAGCCGGCTGGCCAGGACCGCCGACCGGGGGCCGGTCCAGCCGTCGATCCGGTCACCCACGTCTTCCAACCGCCCGGTGGCCCGGTGGAGTTCGGAGACGGCGGCGAGCGACAGCCGGGTGATCCGGCCGGCGTCCTGCGGGCGCCCCTGCAGCAGGTCTCCTGCGGCGGTACCGGGGAGCCAGCTCTGCAGGAGCATCGGCAGGGGTCCGTCGAGCCGGGATTCGACGGTCTCCGGGAGCAGCCGGTGCCAGCCGCGCAGACGTTCGTCCCCGCCCAGCTGCCGGAGGACGTCCCGCTCCCGGGTCACCGCGGCGAGCGCCCGAGGGGTCCTCGGGTGTTTGACCGCCAGGGACCGACCGTCCGCGCCGTCCCAACGCAGGACCAGAACGTCGGAGAAGCCCAGCGGCGGCCGGTGCAGTACCGGCGGGTCGTGCGGGCCGAGCTGCCGGGCGAGTCGTCGAGCCCTCAGCCCGGCGACCGGTGCGGAGAGCCTTCGGGGCGGGGAGACCAGGAGCCCCGGCAGCGCGTGCCGCACGGTGATCGGATCGCGTCGCTCGCTCATGGCTCATCCTTCACGTGATCCGCGTCTGACGCTCAGCGCCAGCTCCGCACCGGCCAGCCGGAGCAGCCGCCACGGCGCTCCGCGGCGGCCGGCCTCGGGCAGCGCCAGCACGCGCAGGAGCGCGCGGGTATCAGGGGGCAGCCGGGGCGGCCGGCATGCGGGGCAGCCGCCGGGGCGATGACCGATCAGCCGTCCGACCGCCTCGGCCAGACCTCTCTGGTAGGCGCCGCTCGTGACCGCCACTTCGGCCGCCCGCACCTCCGGCGCCGCATTGGCCGGGGCCACGCCGTGGGCGGCCCATCGAAGGAGGCCGAGGTCGGCCGGTCCGTCACCCACGGCCAGGACGGGGACGGCGCCTTCCGCGCCCAGCCGGGCGAGCAGGGTCCGCACGCCGTGGACCTTGTCCGTCCCGTGCGGGACGAAGTCGGTCTGCCGCTCGCCCGGCACCACGTCGTACCGGGCGCCGAGCGCGCCCGTGGCGGAGCCGCCGGCCGGCACCGCGCCGAGCAGGGACGCGACGGCGGCTGCGGGCAGTCCGGTCCGGACGCCGCCGCCCAGCACCGAAGCCCGCACGGCCCACCGGGACAGCGGGTCGACGGTGACATCCGGCATGCGGGCCAGGCGGCGGCGAAGCTCGGCGTCCGGCTCCTCCCAGCCGGCCGGCAGTACGGCCTCGGTGGTCCCGGCGGCCCCGGGCACGGCCCGGTGGAGGGCGGCGCCGTACTCCGCCACGCCGCCGGCCAGGCCGTAGGCGGCACAGCGGTCCTGGAGCTCCGGGAGGGAGCGGCCGGTGGCGAGCAGAGTCCGGCAGCCATGGGCCCGAAGAGCGCGGAGCGCGAGCATGCCGTGGGGTGATCCGGCCGGGAAGCCCAACGGATCCGTCTCCAGCACCCCGTCGACGTCCAGCACGCACCAGGGCCCGTCGGGGTCGGCGTCCAGGCCGGAGAGGTCGGGCAGGTCGGAGAGGAAGGCCCCGGCCAGGAACCGCTGGACCGCCCGGGCCTGGGCGCGCCGGGCCTGCGCGTGGGTCAGGGCGGTGGGGGGCCCGAGGCCGGGGTCCGGCTGGACGATGTTCCGGGCCTGGACCAGCTGGGCGACGCACCAGCGCGCGGGGGAGATCCGCTGCCCACTCGCCTTCCGGTAGCCGGCCAGCAGCTCGTCCGCCCGGCCCTCGAACGAGATCGCGGCACCCGCCAGGTCGTAGGCCGCGTCGTAGCTCGCCAGGTCCAGGTGGCTGAACGCGCCCTCGGCGAAGTCGGTCTTGACCCAGCGGCCGTCCTCACCCGCGACCCAGTTCCGGCCGAGCGTGCGTCCGTCGACCACGTACGGCCGATGAGCGGCCGTCAGGCGACGCATCAGCGGATCGAGCAGTGCGGGCCGCAGCAGTACCTCAGGTCGGCCGAGGAGCGGGGCCAGGGTCCGGGCCGCGATCTCCCACACCGGCCCCCGGCCGGTCAGCCGGAGGCTGCGGTCGGCGTCGGTGGCCAGCCGTCGCTGACGGATCGCCACGTACCGGGCCACCTCGGCCGGATCGACCCGGCCGCTGGTGCGGTCGGGCTGCTCGCCGGGAGCCCGGGCGCGGAGTACTACTCCGCCGGCGAATCCGTGGACCGCCGGGACCAGGCCGTCCAGGGCGTCGGCCACGGTCACCGCGCGCCGGCCGAGATAGCCGAGACCGGCGGACTCGGCGATCATCGGCAGCTCACGGGCGCCCACCCGGGCCGTCACCGGCACCGCGAGATGGACGCCCCGGGTCAGCGGCCCCTGGGGTCCGACCTCGACGGGCGGCCGGCAGTCGGGCAGCAGGCGCGGCACGAGCTCGGCCAGGGCGGCCGGCCGCAGGAGTTTCCGAACGTGCCAGTCCGCGCCGCCGAGGAGTACGCAGGGATACCGGGCGAGCCGTGCGGGCACGGCGGGCTCGTCCTCGCAGACGGCGAGAAGCGGAACGACGGCGGCGGCCGGGAAGCCCGCCCGCTCGGCCCGGGCGGCGACTTCGGCCAGCGACCGGCCGGTCACCGGCGGGTCGTCCAGCAGCAGGACCAGGCCGCCCTCCCGGGCCGACCGCCGGAGCTCGGCCGCCCGGCCCGGCAGCAGCGCGGCGCCCGGCCGGGCCGTGCAGACCGTCACCTGCCGGTGTCCCCGCTGCCGCAGAGCAGCCCCGGCGAGCGGGGCGAGGTAGTTCCCGGAGGTGCGGACACCGACCACCAGCAGCGGACGGTCACGGGCGGGGTACTCGGCGGTGAACCGCCGGACCAGCTCCACGACGTCCTCGGGATGCTGGTCCAGGCTGCAGAAGCAGGAGGGCGGACGGACCACGGCCGGGCCGAACACCTGCCGGACGACCGAGGGGCGGTGGAGGGCGTCGGCCGCCTGAAGCAGTGCACGGCGCAGCTCGGGCGGCGGCCGGCCCGGGTCGCGGGCGTCGAGCACCAGGTCGGCCAGCAGGTCCGTGGCCGTCGCGACCCGGTCCGTCCAGCCGCGCAGCCGACGGGCGGGCGGTAGCCGCAGCAGCGCGCCGCCGGCAGCTCCCGCGACGGCATGGGCCGACTCGACCAGGGCCGCCGACCGCGGGGTCGTGGCCTGGTCGTTCAGGTACTTGAGCAGCCGGTGCGACGGCCGCCAGGTGCCGTACAGGCGGTCCTCGGCGGCCTGGACGATCCCGGCCGCGAGCAGGAAGGCGTCCAGCCACTCGGACAGGTCGACGGTGAGGATCAGCCGCGTCATGAGCTCGCGGACGTCGGCCTGAAGATCGACGGCACATCGGCCCGCGACACTCGGCCCTTGCTCCATGCTGATCTCCACTGATGGGGACGCGTCCCCCCGGACAACCCGGACCGGTCTGCCCAGTCATGCCCCCCAGGGCCCCTGGTGGCTCACTCAGGGAACTTTCTCCCGGGTTCGGTACCCACCGGGAGAGCCAACTCCACCCTCTGCCGTCCGCGCCGATTAGTCAACGCGTGGCCGCGGTGGCGGGGTGCCCTCGCGTCAGTCCCAGATGCCGACGATCCGGGTGGCACCGGCGGCACGGCCCGCGTGGGTGGTGAGGCCGGCCAGCTCCTCCAGGGTTCGCAGCAGGTCGGTGTGGCCGTAGACGGACGCGGACGAACTGCCGGGCCGTACCCCGGCGCCGTAGACGAGCGTCGGAATGTGGTTGCCGGAGTGCGCGTCGTCCTCGTCGAACGTGATCACCAGGAGGCTGTCGTGCTGCCTCGCCCAGGCGGCGTATCCGCCGAGCTTCTCCTTGAGCCAGGTGTCGCCGGTGGAGATCGGACAGTTGTGCATGTCGTTGCACACGTCCGGAATGACGAAGGAGACCTTCGGAAGCTTGCGGTAGTCGCTCGGGAACTCGTCCATGGTGTGCGCGGTGTCGGACGGAACGTTCCGGAAGGCGAACCAGGGATTGTGCCGCCGTACGTATCCGCCGCTCTCGCAGACCGTCGGGTCCTCCCGGGGCATGGCCTCGTTGTAGCTGGCCCAGCTGCGGCGCGCGGCGATCAGCTCGGAGGCGAGGTTGGGCGTGTCGAGGGAACGGGCGGGCACGCAGTCGTCGGTCGTGATGCCCTGCTTGGAACCGGAGAACAGCACGAAGTAGTTCGGCTGGCTGGGGTGGGTCTCCGCGTGGAACTCGGTGAGGTTGGCGCCGCCGTCCTTGATCGTCCCGTTGAGGTACGGCGCGTCGGGGCTCCCGATCACCCGCTCGTAGGCCTTGTTCTCGAAGACCACGACGACCACGTGGTCCGGGGCGGGGTAGTCACGGGAGCCGCCGCACCCCGCCGCGGCGCAGACGCCGACGAGCGCGGCGGCCAGCAGGCATCGGGACCGGAGCCGAGCGACACGGAGCATGAGTCGATTAGGTCACATCCGTCGCGGGTTCGCCCCCAAGGGGACTGCCGTGTCGCGCCGGGGAACCCGCCCCGGCCGTTGCGGGCGACTTCCTCGGCTACCTCGGGTGCGGCGGCACGTTCCGCACCCCGGAGTGGCTCAAGGAGGCCGAGGGGAACTGAGCCCACGCGCCGTCTCGCCAGACCGCCCGGCCGGTGACATCCCAGCCGGTCAAGGCAGGCAAGGGGCCGCGAGACGTCGGGGTCAGGTCCAGGCGGTGCGCAGCGCGTCGCGGTGGGCGGCGAGCCAGGTGCCGAAGTCCTGAAGTTCGGGGTTGAGCTCGCGGACGGCCTCAAGGTCGCGGGCGGCGGTGAACCGCTCCTCACAGTCGGCGTAGTACTGGAACATGTTCCCGGCCTCGTCCGCGCCCGGGAAGCCGAGCGCCCGGAAGGCGTCCGGGGTCAGCGGCAGGTACTGCACGGGTTCTCCGACGGCCTCGGTGATGGCGGCGGCCATGTCGGCGAGACGCAGGTGCTCGCCGGCGATGCTGACGGTCGCCCCGATCAGGTCGGTGCCGCGCTTGAGAACGGCCAGCGCGGTCTTGCCGATGTCCTCGACGGCGATGCCCGACAGGCGACTGCTGCCCATCGGGAAGGAGAGCTGCAGAGCGCCGTCCTCACTGCGCTGCGGAGCGAAGGCGCTGAGCAGGTTCTCCCAGTAGAACGTGGTGCGCAGGAACGTCGTCGGTGCGCCGGCGTCCGTGAAGTAGTGGTCGGCCTCAGCCTTGCCGTCGAAGTGCGGCACCTTGTACGAACCCTGCAGGGTCGGCATCCGGTCGTCGTCCAGCGGGATGCACTCGCGGGTGTCCTCCAGCGTGGACCAGACCGCGTGCTGCACACCGGCATGCCCGGCGGCCCGCGCAAGCGCCGCCGCCTGGGCCTTCTCCCGCTCGGCGGACAGGTGCTCCCAGAAATTGGTCACCAGGAACGCCCCGTACGCCCCCTCGAACACCGGCCCGAGCGTCGAGGCGTCGTCCATGTCAGCCCGTACGACCTCGGCGCCGAGCCCCGCCAGCTCACGGGCCCGGTCCGAATCGGGCCGGCGGGTGACAGCGCGGACCGCGAACTCACCATCCGGGTCCGCGAGAATCGCCCGGGCCAGGGCCCCGCCCTGGGCACCGGTCGCGCCGAACACCGTGATGATCTTCTTCTCGGCCATGACTCCACACCCTTTGATGACGCTCCGTAGCCATATCAGTCCTTCAAGTCCAACCCTGGGCAACGTTCACGGCAAGCCGAGCAGAGCGAGGTGCCGGCAGTGGCGCTGCGCCTGATCCTGGACTTGCCGGTGCTCCGAGGTGCCGGGGACGGCCGACCCGACGGAAGTACCGGCCATGCAGGTGCAACGCCTCAGGAAGGGAAGGTCTGGCCTTGACGGCTGACCAGTACGTGACGGTGGACCTGAACGGCGGCACGAAGGAGACGGCGCTCGACGTCTTCCGGGCCCTGGGCGGCGCCTTCACTCCCCAGCCCAGCACCGACGCCTTTCTCACGTCCGACCCCTCCTCCGAACCGGCCACGAATCCAATCACCTGGGCCCGCAGCTTCCTCGTCGACGGCCCAGGCCGACAGATCGGGGCCGATCACCACCTGATCGGGGAGATCACCGCCGAGATCACCGGCGGCCGCGAGCGCACCGCCTACGTACTCGACGCTCTGCGGGCAATCGCCGACGTGGACGAGCTCTCGACCAACGGCCGCGGCACACAGACCAGGACAACAGTCCACCTACGCCCGGCTTGAGCACAGCGGCCACCTGCCGCCCTCCTGAGCCGCCGGGCCGGTGTCAACCGCCCGGAGCGGGGTAGGCCCGCGGAGTGGGCGGCGAACCGGCTAGCGGTGCCGGGCGTCCGCCCGTTCTGCGGACTCCTTCGCCCGGGGCCCGGCCGGATCGGACGTACTCGCGGAGACCGCGAGGATGTCGTCGTCCAGCTCGGCCAACCGGGCGGCGAACGCCTCCGGGGCGGCCCGCCCCTCCAGTACCAGGCGGCCAGCGACGGGGCCACCCGGCGGAGCAGGGCCGGGTAGCCGCGGATGACCAGGAAGTACCCTCCGCCGTGGAGAGCACCAACGCGCCGCCGATGCGGGCGAGTTGCCCCCAGCCACTCCCCCGGCCACCGAGGTCGTCAGGAACGCTTCGAGGTTCGCAGTCATCGCTCTACTCCTCGCCGACCACGTCGTCCGACCGGACCGGAACGCCCGTCCGGCGCAGACCGGCTCCCGCGCCGGTCCCTACTGCTCCTCGTCCGGATCGGGCGGCGCCCCCTCCCCGGTCATCCTCGCCTGCGGCGACTCGATGGCCTCGTCCTCGGAGGTCCGGGGCGGCTCGGTGGTGGCTCCCGGACTTCGCTGCACGGCGACCGTCCGGCCTCCTTTGACGCTCCGCACCTCCGTGGCCTCGTCGTCGCGGTGCGGTGGCACCGCCTCGGTGCGTTCCTGCCGGGGCTCGTCCATGACTCCTCCTCAGATGTGGACGGGTGATCCGTGACCCGGACGCCGGGTGGTGCGGGCCGAACTGGTCTCTGCGCATGGCATCCTCGCTGGGGTTGCTCACCGTCCGGTCTCTCCGCGCCTGCCCAGTCGGCCGGAATCCATCCCTCCGGCCCTGGTGGACACGGCCGGACCGGTCGCGGCCGGCGATTCCGATTGACCTCGTGTCAGCGGGGCAGGCGTGGATGCGGGATCGGGGAGTCCGGTTCCGTAACGTCCCGAGGAGGACAGATGAGTATGGTCAAGGAGTCGATCGACGTCGACGTCCCCCTGCACACCGCCTACAACCAGTGGACTCAGTTCGAGGAGTTCCCGAAGTTCATGGAGGGGGTCAAGGAGGTCCGGCAGCTCGACGACCGGCACACCCACTGGCGGACCAGCATCGCCGGCGCCGAGCGGGAGTTCGACGCCGAGATCGTGGACCAGCTGCCCGACCAGCGCGTCTCCTGGCGCACCGTGGACGGCGAGGTCCGGCAGATGGGCACGGTGACCTTCCAGCCCCTCGACCCCGACCGCACCAGGGTCAACCTGGCGATGGACTTCGAGCCCGAGGGCATGGCGGAGAAGGCGGGCGACATGCTCGGCATCCTCGACCGCCGGGTGAAGGGGGACCTCAAGCGGTTCAAGGGCTTCATCGAGGAGCGGGGCCGCGAGACCGGCGCCTGGCGAGGCCGCATCTCGCCGGCCTGAACGCCGACCTGAACGCCGGAGACCGGCGCCGTGCGTGACTCTCTCACGCACGGCGCCGTCCCACTCCCGTGACCCGCTGTCAGCTCTGGGCGGCCACCGCGATGATGAGCGCAGCGATGCCCACCGCGAGCCAGGTCACGTAGTCGCCGAGCAGGCCCGAGTGCAGGCGTCGCACGGGCAGCACGACCCTGCGGCTGATCACCGCCGCGAGCCTGCGCGGCCTCCCGGCCCGGCGCTCGGGGGCCAGCACCGCACCGGCTGCCAGAGCTGCGGCCAGCGCGGCGGAGAGCAGGCCGAGCAGCAGACCCGGGACCGTCCATTCGCTCGGCGGCGGGRTGGGCCGCGATGACGGCGCGCCGAGGTCGAGGGCTGCGGCGGCATAGCCCGCCTGGTCGGTGAACAGGACCGCAGCCGCCGCGAGCGACCGGCCGAGCGCCGGTGTCAGGCCGACGGCCAGACAGCCGAGCAGCAGGGCGGCGGGGACCACGACCATCGGTGCGGGCAGCGCGCGGGCAGGGCCGCGGATCTCCGGCTCCTCGCCCTCGCCGGTCGTCTCCGGTTCGCCCTCGCGCTCGGTCGGCCGTGGTCCGAGACCGAGGAAGACCCGCAGGCCGGCCCGCAGGACCGCGCCGCCGGTGACGGCCGAGACCAGGACGTACACGGCGGGCAGCCAGCCCACCTCGTGCCCGACGGCCTCCTCGGAGAGGGCCTTGCCCAGGCCGGTCCCGAACGGTGGGAGTCCGGCCAGCGCCAGACCGCCCACCAGGAACAGGGCGCCGGGGAGGACGAGTTCGCGGGCCCGGCCGTACAGGCCGTGCTCGTCGACCGAGCCGTACCGGTCCAGCAGGACACCGGTGAGACCGAACAGCGCGGCCTTGGCGCCCGCGTGGCCGGCCGCGTAGAGCGCGGTTCCCGACAGCCCCGCCGGGGTGAGGACAGCGACGCCGATCAGGAAGAGCCCGACGTGGCCGACGGTGGAGAACGCCAGCAGCCGTTTCAGGTGCCGCTGTTGCCAGCACATGGTGGCGCCGAGCAGCGCGGTCAGCACGCCGGCGGCCAGCAGTGTGCTGCGGAAGGCGTCCTGCGGGACGCCCCCGGGGCCGGAGAACACCGTCCAGTAGATCCGGGCCACGCCGTAGACGCCGAGCTCGACCATCACACCGGACAGCAGCATGCACACCGGAGTGGGGGCCACCGCGTGCGCGTCGGGGAGCCAGAAGTGGAAGGGCGCCATCGCGGCCTTGACCAGCGGGCCGGTCAGGACCAGGACGAAGGCGCAGACCACCAGGGCGTCCCGGTGCCGGCCGGCCAGCTCGCGGCCGAGCTGGGCCAGCCCGAGCTGCCCGGCGCGGGCGTAGAGCAGGCCGATGCCGAGCAGGGAGCAGTACGCGGCAAGGGAGTTGACGATGCCGAAGGTGAGCGCGCCGTGCAGCGGCCTGGGGTCCTCGATCCGGTAGCCGGTCAGGGCGTAGGCGGTCGCGCCCATCAGCTCGAAGAAGACGAAGGCGTCGAAGAGGTCGCCGGTGAGGGCGAACCCGCACATCCCGGCCTCGAAGAGCAGGATCAGGGCGGGGAACGTCCCGGTGTGCTCTCCTGACGGTTCGTCGAAGTAGCGCCAGGCGTAGACGATCACGGCGAGCACCAGCAGGGCGGCCAGCAGCGCGAGTCCGCCACCGAGGCGGTCGGCGACCAGGACGATGCCGACGCTCTGCGCGTCCAGCGGCTCCCAGCCGCCGAGCCAGGAGACCGCGCGGCCGTCCCCGGTCCGCACCCACAGCAGGGTCAGGCAGAGCACGTCGGCCACCGCGATCGCGGTGGCGAGGACGTCGCAGCCGAGCCTGGGCAGCCACCGGCCGACCACGGCGAGCACCGCCGCGCCGAGCAGCGGGATCGCCACGGCGAGCGGCAGCAGGTCCGCGGTGCTCGGCATGACGGCCGGTCAGCCCTTCAGCTCGGTGAGCTGCTGCGGGTCCACCGTGCCGTGGCGCTTGCGGAGTTGGATGACCAGCGCGAGCAGCAGGGCGGTGACGGCGGCGCCGACCACCACGTCGGTCAGCGCCAGGGCCTGCACCACCGGGTCGACCACGGGCGAGCCGACCGGCAGGTCGGCGAAGACCGGCGGGCGAGCAGCAGGACGTAGGTGGAGGACTGGGCGACGGCCAGGCAGCCGACCGCGTGGATCAGGTTGCGGCTGGTGACCAGCCCGTACACGCCCACCAGCAGGATCCACCCGGCGGTGAGGAAGGGCAGCAGGTTCATTCGTCCTCCTGGGGGTCGAAGACCGTCCGGGCCGAGGGCGCGTCGCTGATCTCGACGGCCTGGTCGAGGAACTGGGCGAGCAGGACGATCACGCCCGAGGCGACCTCGATGCCGACGGCCGCGTTGACCACGGGCACCAGTCCGCCGGAGGAGAGCTGGTTGAAGGTGCCCAGTGGGAGGAAGTTCGCCAGGAAGGCGGTGCTGACCAGCAGTCCGGCCAGGCCCAGCGCGGTGAACGCTCCGGCGGCCACCGCGTCCGTGGCGTCCAGGACGGCCAGCGGGCGCACCTGACGGAGGACCAGGTAGTCGGCCGCGACGTACGCCAGGTGCAGGCCGGTGGCGAGCACCACACCGCCTTGGAATCCGCCGCCGGGGCTGAGCTGCCCGTGCGCCACCAGGTAGCCGCCGGTCAGCAGCGTGACCGGCAGCAGGGTGGCTCCGAACAGCCGGGTGGCGGGCAGCACCCGCTCGGGCTCGGGCCGGTCCCGGTGCTCGTCGCGGGCCAGGCGCAGCAACAGCGTCGCGCCCAGGACCGCGCCGAAGAGGACGGACTCCTCGCCGAGGGTGTCGAAGGCGCGCAGGTCGAAGTTGACCGAGGAGACGGTGTTGGCGGTGTGCTGCCGGATCGCCGCCGCGACGGCCCGGTCGCCGTACGGGTGGACGTCCGTGCCGAAGTCCGGCAGGCCGGTGCAGGCGGCGGTGAAGGCCACCGCGATCACCACGGCGGCCGCGGCGAACAGCCACATCCGGACTCGCCCGCTCATTCGCGCTGCCGGTCTCCGGGCTCGGAGTGCCCGGGCGGCGGCTGCCCGTCCGTACCGCCACGCCGGACCTTGCGCACGGTGAGCAGGATCAGCAGCGGGGTGACGGCAGTGCCCACGCCGAGCTGGGAGAGCGCCACGTCCGGCGCCTGGACGACGGTGAAGAGCAATGCGAGCGTCAGGCCGAGCATGGCCAGCGCGGCGGCCTGCCGGACCGGGTCGCGGGTGAGGGCCGCGGCGGTTGCGGCGGTCCCCACCGCCAGCAGGGCGATGGCGATCAGGACGTCGGTGAGGGTGGCGTTCAGTGTCCGGACTCCTTCGGCTGTGCTTCCTCCAGCAGGACGGTCGCCCGTCCGATCGCCATCGTGGTGACCGTCCCGCCCGCTGCCAGCAGGGCGCCGATCACCAGCAGCTTCGCGGCCGCGCGGCCGGGTCCGGTCTCCACGGCGAGGGCGAGCACGACCAGCGGTGCGCCCAGCGAGGTGGCGCAGGACAGCGCGTGCAGACGGAGGTAGGGGGCGGGCAGCACGACCAGGGCGAGTGCGGTGAGCACCAGCACGGCCACGCCGGCCACCAGCAGCACCAGGGCGGCCAGATGACGGGGCGTCACTCCGGCTCCGGCGTGCCGGAAGGGCCTGGACGGTGCGGATCTCCGGCCAGGAAGCGGGTGAACACCAGGGTCCCGGCGGGGGCCAGCACGCCCAGGACCAGGGCGAGGTCCTGGTAGGAACTGCGGCCGAAGCCCTGCGCGAGCACCAGGAAGGCCACCGCGACCAGGGTGCCGGCGAGGTTGACCCCCACCAGCCGGAGGTGCGGCGCACCGCGGGCGGACACCCACATGCACGGGGCGAGCCCGGCGCCGGACAGGACCACGCCCGCGAGCAGCCAGGCGTTCACGGGCGCCCACCACCGGTCAGGGCCCGCTCCAGCGCACCGGCGTCGTCCGTGAGGGCGTGCACGGTCATCCGGCGCGGCCCGTCCGGCCGGGCGGCGGGACGGACATCGACCACGTACGCACCCGGCGTCGCCGACAGCAGGGCCCCGGCCCAGGCAGGCCCGGTCCCGGCCGGCAGTTCGATCTCCCGGAAGCCGCCGCCGCGACGCCCGGGCCGCAGAACCACGGCCGCGAGCCGGCCGGTGTCGGCGAGCAGCGTCCACGGCCAGGCCCACAGAGCCGGTCCCAGCCGCCCCAGGCCGCCGGGCGAGGCGTCCGCCGCCCGGCGCATGGCCCGCGCCCCGGCCGCACCGAGCAGCGCCAGTCCCGCGCCGACAGCCGCCTCCAGGGTGGAGACCGTGCTGATCAGGACGGTGTTGAGCGCCATCAGGACTCCCCACCACAGGAGGGTCTCCGCCGCCGCGCGTCGCATGGGCGCCTCTCCTGGGTGCGGTGCGGCGGATTCCGCACCCGCCAGATGTACCGCTGCCGCACTGCCGCACCGCGCCCGCACGCCGTGGAACGGGCAGCCGGCCCGTCACGATCACCCGTCTGCCGCAATCGCCGCCGCCCGGCAGGTTTTCCGTCGGCCGGGAGCGGCAAGCCGCTCCACCGGAGACCGAACCACGCGAGGGAGGAACAGCCGTGTCCACCAAGGTGTCCGACCACATCCTCGAGCGCCTGCGCGAGTGGGACGTCGAGTACGTCTTCGCCTACCCGGGCGACGGCATCAACGGTCTGCTCTCGGCCTGGGGCCGGGCCGACGACCGGCCGAGGTTCATCCAGGCCCGGCACGAGGAGATGGCCGCGTTCGAGGCCGTCGGGTACGCCAAGTTCTCCGGCCGCGTCGGTGTCTGCGCCGCGACCTCGGGGCCCGGCGCGATCCACCTGCTGAACGGGCTGTACGACGCGAAGCTGGACCACGTTCCGGTGGTGGCGGTCGTCGGCCAGACCGACCGCAGCGCGATGGGCGGCTCGTACCAGCAGGAGGTCGACCTGCTGAGCCTCTACAAGGACGTCGCCGCCGAGTACTGCCAGATGGTGACCGTGCCGGAGCAACTGCCCAACGTCCTGGACCGGGCGGTCCGCACCGCGTACGCGCGCCGCACCGTCACCGCCGTCATCGTGCCCGCCGACGTCCAGGAGCTCGACTACACACCGCCGTCCCACGCCTTCAAGATGGTCCCCTCCAGCCTCGGTCTGCCGCACTACGCGCCGGTCCCCGACCGGGACGAGCTGGAGCGGGCCGCCGAGGTGCTCAACGCCGGGGAGCGGGTCGCGATCCTGGTCGGCCAGGGTGCCCGGGCTGCCCGCGGCCAGGTCGAGCAGGTGGCCGAGCAGCTGGGGGCCGGGGTGGCGAAGGCCCTGCTGGGCAAGGACGTGCTCCCGGACACCCTGCCCTACGTCACCGGCTCGATCGGCCTGCTCGGCACCCGTCCCTCCTACGAGCTGATGCGGGACTGCGACACCCTGCTGACGGTCGGGTCGAGCTTCCCGTACACCCAGTTCCTGCCGGAGTTCGGCCAGGCCCGCGCGGTGCAGATCGACATCGACCCGTTCATGGTCGGCCTCCGCTACCCCTTCGAGGTCAACCTCGTCGGCGACAGTGCGAAGGTGCTGGACGCACTGCTGCCGATGCTGGTCCGCAAGGAGGACCGCAGCTGGCAGCAGACGGTGTGTGACAACACCGAGCGGTGGTGGGAGGTGATGGAGCGTCGGGCCGCCGTCGAGGCCGACCCGATCAACCCGGAGTACGCCGTGCACGCCCTGGACCGGCTGCTCCCGGACGACGCGATGATCAGCGCCGACTCCGGTTCGGCCGCCAACTGGTACGCCCGGCACCTGCGGATGCGCGGTGTCATGCGCGGCTCGCTCTCCGGCACGCTGGCCACCATGGGACCGGGTGTGCCGTACGCGATCGGTGCCAAGTTCGCGCACCCCGGGCGGCCCGCCATCGCGCTGGTGGGCGACGGCGCGATGCAGATGAACGGCCTGGCGGAGCTGATCACGATCGCCAAGTACTGGCAGGAGTGGAGCGACCCCAGGCTGGTCGTCGCCGTGCTCAACAACCGCGACCTGAACCAGGTCAGCTGGGAGATGCGGGCCATGCAGGGCGCCCCGCAGTTCCTGCCCTCCCAACAGCTTCCGGACGTCGACTACGCGGGCTTCGCCGAGTCGATCGGGCTGCGCGGTCTCAAGGCCGAGCAGCCGGCGGACGTGGAGCCGGGCTGGGAGCAGGCCCTCGCGGCGGACCGGCCCTGCCTGCTGGAGCTGCGCACCGATCCGGCCGTGCCGCCGATCCCGCCGCACGCGACCTGGGAGCAGTTCCGGGCGGCGGC
Organism: Kitasatospora sp. Root107; assembly: GCF_001424875.1. Lineage (GTDB taxonomy): Bacteria > Actinomycetota > Actinomycetes > Streptomycetales > Streptomycetaceae > Kitasatospora. The sequence goes on from NZ_LMCT01000014.1 coordinate 14,388, forward strand.
CGCCGCCGTGCTGCGCGGTGACAGCGACCGGTCCGGGATGGTGAAGCAGGGTGTGAAGGCGAAGATCCAGGAGTTCCTGCCCGGCGGCCCGAAATGAGCGGCCCGGTGACGCGCCTGCTGGACAACGTCCGTAACGGCCGGTTCCAGCGAAGCCTGGCGCTGGTCACGGCGGGCGGCTCGGTGGTCACGGCGGCCGAGATCTACCTGGAGCACGACCGGGCTGGCTTCGGGAACCGGATGATGTGGTGGCCGGTGGTGCTCGGGCCGGTCGGCGCGGTGGCCGGGGTCGCCGGGGCGTGCAGCGAACGGGCCGCCCACACCCTGCTGCCGGTCGCCTCACTCCAGGGCACCTACCTGCACGTGCGCGGCATCGCGCACAAACCGGGCGGCTGGGCGATGGCCCGCTACAACATCGAGATGGGGCCGCCGCTGTTCGCGCCGCTGCTGATGAGCATGGTCGGCGGGATGGGGTTGGTGGCCGCCGTACTGCGACGGGAGGCCTGAGGATGGCCGCCCGCCCCGAGCGCTTCCCCGGGTACGACGTCCTGGCGCAGCAGCGGAACTGGGACCCGGCGACGGCAGCCGTCGTACTGGCCAGGACCGGACCGCCGAAGCCGCTGCGCTTCTTCACCCCGGCGGAGGAAACCACCGCCCGGGCCCTGCTCGACGCGCTGCTGGACCGGCCCGAGGTGCCGGTGCTGCCGATGATCGACACCCGGCTCGCCGAGCGCGAGACGGACGGCTGGCGCTACGCGGACATGCCGTCCGACGACCGGGCCTGGCCGCGCACCCTGCGGGCCCTGGACACCGCCGCCCGGGAGCGGCACAGCGCCGGGAGCTTCGCCGGCCTCACCCCCGGGCAGCGGGCCGGACTGGTCCAGGCGGTCCAGGACCTCGACGGTGAGCTCTGGCACGGAATGCCGGCCCGGCACGTCTGGAGCCTGTGGACCCGCTACGCCTGCACCGCGTACTACGCGCACCCCACCGCCTGGAACGAGATCGGCTTCGGCGGCCCCGCCTATCCGCGCGGCTACCTGCGCCTGGGCGTCGGGCAGCGGGAGCCGTGGGAGGTCCGCGACCACCACCCCGTGCCGCCCGAGGCGCCGGAGATCCACCCGCCCCGCCCCGCGCCGCCGGCCACCGACGCGGGCCGGCACTCGCGCACCCGGGCCGCAGCCGAGACGCTGCGTGCCACGACCCGCTCCGAGCGGGAGGTCCGCGAGCGCAACGCCTCGGCCTGGCTGCTGCGCCCCGACGGCAGCCCCGATCCCCAACTCGTCCAGCACATGCGCCACTTCGCCGACACCGACGAGGTCGACCTGCTGATCGTCGGCTGCGGAGCCGGCGGCAGCGTGCTCGCCCAGCGGATGGCCCGGGCCGGGTGGTCGGTGGTCGTCCTGGAGGCCGGCCCGTTCTGGGATCCGGGGACGGACTGGGTCAGCGACGAGGCCGGCTCCCACCACCTCTACTGGACCGAGCCCCGGGTCGTCTCCGGCACCGACCCCGTGCCGATGGGCGCCAACAACTCCGGCCGTGGGGTGGGTGGTTCGATGGTGCACTTCGCCGGGTACGTGCCGCGCTTCCACCCCTCGGACTTCGCCACCCGCAGCACCGACGGGGTGGGCGCCGACTGGCCCCTGGCGTACCCGGACCTGCGCCCGTACTACGAGCGTCTGGAGCGCGAGCTCCCGGTCGCCGGGCAGTACTGGCCCTGGGGCGAACCGCACGCCTACCCGCACCCGCCGCACCCGCTGGGCGGCAACGGCGAGATCTTCCTGCGCGGGGCCGCGGCGCTCGGCATCCAGGCCAGGATCGGCCCGGTGGCGATCACCAACGGCCGCTTCGGCAACCGGCCGCACTGCCTCTACCGGGGGTTCTGTCTGCAGGGCTGCAAGGTCAACGCCAAGGCCTCCCCGCTGGTCACCCATGTCCCGGACGCGCTCGCGCACGGCGCCGAGATCCGGGCCGGGGCGATGGCCGCCCGGATCGAACTCGGCCCGGACGGCCTGGCCACCGGGGTCCGCTACTTCCGCGAGGGCCGCGAACACCTGCAACGGGCCAGGACGGTGGCCGTCGCGGGGTACGCGATCGAGACCCCGCGCCTGCTGCTCAACTCCGCGAACGACCGCTTCCCGCAGGGGCTGTGCAACGACCACGACCTGGTCGGACGCTACGTCATGGTGCAGGGAGCGCCGCAGACCTCCGGCCGGTTCGAGGAGGAGATCCGCGCCTACAAGGCCCCACCGCCCGAGGTCTCCACCGAGCAGTACTACGAGACCGACCCCGGCAAGCCCTACCGGCGCGGCTTCACCATCCAGAACATCTCCCCCCTGCCCATCACCTGGGCCGAACACGTCGTCGCCCAGGGGCACTGGGGCGCCGACCTGCGCCACTACCTGAGCGACTACACCCACTGGGCCACCCTCGGCGCGATGGCCGAGCTGCTGCCGCAGGCCGGCAACCGGGTCACGCTCGCCGACGAGCGCGACCGGCACGGGCTGCCGGTCGCCGACTTCTCCTTCTCGCAGTGCGAGAACGACCGTCAACTCGTCTGCGCCGCCCGCGAGGTGATGGAGGACATCCTCGCCGCCGCCGGGGCGAGCGAGGTGATCACCATCGACCGCTACGCCCACCTGGTCGGCGGCTGCCGGATGGCCCGCGACGAACGGCACGGCGTGGTCGGCCACGACCTGCGGAGCTTCGCCGTACCGAACCTGCTGGTCACCGACGGCAGCGTCTTCCCCACCCAGGGCAGCGCCAACCCGGCCCTCACCGTCATGGCCGTCGTCGACCGGGCCGCCGGCCTGCTGGCGGCCGGCGCCCGCAGCGGGCTACGGACTCCCGGGGGCCCGCCATGATCGACCGGCTCGACGTCAGCGTCTACACCGTGCCCACCGACGGCCCCGAGGCCGACGGCACCCTGGCCTGGGACCGCACCACGCTGATCCTGGTCGAGGCGGCCGACGGACCTACTGGCGGGCTCGGCTGGACCTACGGCGCCCCCGCCACGGCGGCGGTGGTCATCGCCCTGTGGGACCTCAAGGCACGGCTGCTCGACCTGCCGCTGGCCCGGCTGCTCGGCGGCTCCGCCCGGGAGGTCCCCGTCTACGGGAGCGGCGGATTCACCAGCTACGACGCCGAACGGACGGAGCGTCAGCTGTGCGACTGGACGGAGCAGCAGGGCATCCCACGCGTGAAGATCAAGATCGGCGAGTCCTGGGGCCACCACGAGCGGCGCGACCTGGAGCGCATCGCCGCCGCCCGCGCGGTGATCGGCCAGGACGTCGAGCTCTACGTGGACGCGAACGGCGGCTACACCCGCAAGCAGGCCGTCCGGGTGGCCCACGCCTTCGCCGGACAGGGCGTCAGCTGGTTCGAGGAGCCGGTCTCCTCCGACGACCCGGCCGGACTGCGCGAGGTCAGGAACGCCGTCCTGGCGGACGTCGCGGCCGGTGAGTACGGCTACGACCTGGTCGACTTCACCCGGCTCGCCGCCGCCGGCGCGGTCGACTGCCTGCAAGCCGACGCCACCCGGTGCGGCGGGCTGACCGGCTGGCTGCGGGCCGCCGCCGTCGCGGAGGGCTTCGGGCTGCAGCTGTCGGCGCACTGCGCCCCGCACGTGCACGCCCACGTGGCGGCCGCAGTCCCCAACTGCCGCCATCTGGAGTGGTTCCACGCTCACGTACGGGTCGAGAACCTGCTCTTCGACGGCACCCTCGACCCGACCGGCGGCACCGTGACCCCCGGCCGCTCCGGCGCGCCCGGGCTCGGGCTGACGCTCGCCGCCCGGGCCGCCTCCCACCGGGTGGGCTGAGCCTGTTACCGCCCGACGGCTCCGGGCAGACGCACCGACGGGGGTCGACCACGGAAGGAGTGGATCATGATTCTGCTGGGAGTCCTGCTGTTGGCGGCTGCCGGGGCGTTCACCGGACTGCTCATCGCCGACAACCTCTCCGGCGGCCCGGACTACACCGTCACGGTGCTCGGCAACCAGATCGCCACCATGAACAGCCTGGCGATCTTCCTGTCCGGCATCGCCCTGGCCCTGATCTTCGGTCTGGGTGTGCTCCTGGCCGCAGGCGGCGGGGCCCGCATCCGCCGCCGTAGCGGCCAACGGCGCGAGGCCCGCGCCGAGGCCGGGCAGGCCACGGCGGCACGGGACGCCGCGCTCCAGGAGCGTGTGGTGACGGAGGGTCCGCCGCCCACGGCTGGGGACGCCGCTCCGACGCCGACCCTGCAGCAGCACCGCAGCCGTCACCTGTTCGGGCACTGAGCCGCCGCAGCGGCCGGTGGGGCCGCCGTCACCGCCGCGTCCAGACCGGCCCGTCCCCGGGCGACCGGCACCGGTCGCCCCGCGCCGGTCTCAGCTCTCCGGACCGGCCCGGACCAGCGCGGCGGCCAGCCTCGGCAGGTCGTCCGGCGCCACCAGCCCGGCCAGGCCGTTGGCGGTTGCCGGCAGGTGCAACGACGCGGCGGCGGCCAGCGCCCGTTCGTCGAAGTACGGCCGCAGTTCGGGCCACAGGCCCTGCACCTCACGGCAGAAGATGTCGGCGCCGACCGGACCGATCCGCGGCACGTCCTGGAGCAGCTCCCGCACCTGCGCCGGGTCCCCGTCCGCCTCATCGCGCAGTCGGCGCAGGTCGCCGCGCCAGCGCCGCAGGAGCAGCTCGGCGCCGTCGAGCAGGGCCGTCGCGGTGCTCTCGTCGTAGCGGCGGTAGTGGGCGCGGCCGAGGGCGTCGACGATGGTCTGCCAGTCGGTCGCGGCCGTCGTGCGGGCGGTCCGCAGGCCGGCCCGGAACAGCTCGTGGGCGGCGTCGACCGCGATGTCCGCCCTGATCCGGGTCGAGCACAGGACCGTCAGCACCAGCAGCCGGTAGAGCGGCGACGGCTTGTCCCGCAGCGTGATGCCCGCTTCGTCGGCGTAGGTGCGGCCGTGTTCGGTCAACAGTGCGGAGATCCGCTCCGCTCGGGTGGGCTCAGCCATGACCGCCTCCGCCGGGTGTGGAAGGTCCGCCACCGTCGCGGCTACCCCGATGACGGACGGCCAGGCCTGCCCGCCGCACACCGGCCGGGCTACTTGCCCGCAACCGGGGCACCCTGGAGGTACGCCACGTCGTGCGGCCGACCGGTCCGCACGACGGTGACGACACGAACCGCCGCTCACCGGACAGCCGCCGGGTCGACCCCGGCGCCGGTCCCAACGGCCCCGTCCCAGGCAGGCGCGCAGTGGCTCATCAGATGCTCCGTCAGGACGACTTCCCACCCACACCCTGCGGGACTTCGCGCTGCTTGCGGACGGCGAGCGCGGCGCGCTCGTGGGGCCTTGGGGTGACCTCGTCTGGATGTGCGCCCGCACTGGGAGTCCGAGGCCGTTTTCTCCCGGCTGATCGGGGGTGACGGCGTCTACGCCGTCACCCCGTGCGGACGGTTCGTCCAGGGCGGCTGTTACGACGAGGGCACCCTGATCTGGCGCAGCCGGTGGGTGACCGGCAGCGGAATCGTCGAGTGCCGCGATGCGCTCGCCTTCCCTGGCCGCCAGGACACGGCGGTGATCCTCCGGCGCGTCGAGGCGGTGGAGGGCCCGGCCCGGGTCCGGGTCGTCCTGCATCCCTGTGCCGGATTCGGCTCCCGGCCGCTGCGCGGACTGCGCCGCCACCCCTCAGGAGTCTGGACCGCCCGGACCGGAGACCTGAGCGTGCGGTGGACCGGCGGCGGCGGCGCCCGCGCCGAGGGCGAGGGTACGGGGCGGCGGCTGACCATGGAGCTGGCCGTGGAAGCCGGCCGTGGAAGCCGGCAGCTCACACGATCTCGTCCTCGAGGTCTCGACGGCCCGGCTCGGCCCGCCCGTCGGTCCGGACCAGACCTGGGCCGCGACCGAACGGGCCTGGAAACGCACGGTGCCGAGCCTGGCCGACACCCTGGCCCCCCGCGACGCCCGCCAGGCGTACACCGTGCTGCGCGGGCTGACCGGCACCGGTGGCGGCACCGTGGCGGCCGCGACCATGAGCCTGCCGGAGCGGGCCGAGGCGGGACGCAACTACGACTACCGCTACGTGTGGATCCGCGACCAGTGCTACATCGGCCAGGGCGCCGCCGCCGCAGGTGCCCACTCGCTGCTGGACGACTCCGTCCGCTTCGTCGTCGCCGCCCTGCTAGACCACGGTTCCGCGCTCGCCCCCGCGTACCCGCGCTCCCGCGAGACCCTGCGCGCCTACGCCGCCGAACTCACCGACGACTACTACGCCTACCGGTTCCGGCACGACGAACGGCCGTTGGAGCAGGCCGAGGGCGCCTTCCTGCTGTGCGGCTTCGTCATGGCGCTCGCCCACCACCAGCAGGGCCACCAGGGCGAGGCACTCCGCTGGTTCGAACGGAACCGCGCCTCCTGTGCCACCTCCGGCCTGTTCGCCGAGGAGTACGACATCCGGCCACGCGAGCTGCGCGGCAACCTGCCCCAGGCGTTCGTGCACGGCCTGCTCCTGGAGTGCGCCGCCCGCCTGCCCGTCCCCGGAGCGAACGGCGAACGCTCCGGGCATTGGTGACGGCCGCTCAGCCAGCCGCTGAGGGCCCGTCAGCGCAGGACGGCGGCGAGCAGGTCGGTGCCGAGGGCGGCGGTGGCGGTCAGGTCGAGGGCGTGGTGGACGTGGCGGCCCCGGCGGTGGGCGGCGAGCAGGCCGGCCCGGCGCAGGACGGTGAGGTGGCGGGAGACCTCGGGCGGGGTGAGCTCCCAGGCGCGGGCGAGTTCGCCGGTGGTGTGCGGTCCACGGGCCAGGGTACGGACCAGGCGGAGCCGGACCGGGTGCGCCAGGGCCTCCAGCCGGAGGCGGACGGTCTCCAGCGGGACGGTCTCCGGCCGCTCCCCGCCCGCCGCCGGGTACTGGACGACGGGCTGCCAACCGGGGGCGTACACGGCGACCAGGTGCGGGTGGCCGAACACGCTGGGCAGCAGGGTGACCCCGGCCGGGCCGGCCTGCGCGGTGGAGTCCTGGAGCTTGTCGAGGACCAGTGAGCCGCCGTCCGGGGTGAGCGCGATCGCCGCCGACACCTCCGCCAGCGCGGCGGGCAGCCCCTGACGGCGGCTCAGTTCCGTCTTGTCGCGGACGTCCCGGCCCAGGCGGGCGGCCAGCGCCGGCCACTCAGCGTCGAAGAACGCCTCCGCGCACTGCTCCAGGGTCTCCCGCACCCGGGCTCGGACGGCCGGCGGATCGGCCAGCAGGCGCTCCGCGAACGCCTCCTGGGCGGGGCCGCGGGCCTGCGCGCGGTCCAGCGCCTCCGCCCGCGCGGCCGGGTCGTGCAGCGAGGAGCGGTCGGCGAAGGTGCGCCGGTTCGAGCCGCAGGTGGTGACCAGTGCCGAGTGCGCGTACCACTCGTCGTCGATCCGGTCGACCTCGTCGAGTTCGGCCCCCAGGGTGGCCCGGGGCCGGGCCGGCACCAGGAAGTCCGCCCGGGAGGACCGCCACAGGAACTCCGCCTCCCGCAGCCGCTCCGCCAACTCCGGACGCAGCCCGGCCCACACCCCCGCCGCCCACCCGGCCAGCTGCGGATGGTGCTCGGGCGAGGCCAGCACGTGCAGCATCGCGGTGAGTTCGGCGAGCGGCGAGACCCCGAACCGGATCCGCTCCGGCGGCGTCCCGGCGAGGTCGATGCGCAGGGTCACCCCGACATTCTCGCTGCTCGCGGGCACACCGCCGCCGATTGACGGAAACCGTCAATCCACGTGACCGCCCCGCTGCCCAGCCCGCACCTTGGGCGCCATGACCACCACCGTGCCGCCCCGCCCGGAGCCCCGCCCGACGCTCCGTCAACTCGTCCGGGTCGGCGGCGGCCCGCGCTACGCCGCCGCGCTGCTCGTCGACGCGCTCGGGACCGGCCTGCTGCGGCCGTTCCTGCTGCTGTACGGGATCACGGTGCTCGAACTGGACGCCGCCACCACCGGGCTGGCGATGACCGGCGGGATCGTCGCGGGACTGGCCTGCATGCCGCCGCTCGGGCGCTGGCTGGACCGCGGCGCGCGCAGTGCGGCGGTGTCGGCGTCGATGCTGGTCCGGGTGGCGGGCGTGGCCGCGCTGCTGGCCGCGCCGACCGGCGGCGTCGCGCTGTTCACGCTCGCCGCACTGTTCCTCGGCATCGGCAACCAGGCCTGGCCGGCCGCCCACGCCGCCCTGGTCGCCACCCTCGCCGAGGACCGCCTGCGGGACACCGTCCTCGCGGCGGCCCGCGCCGTCCGCAACGCCGGGCTCGGCGTCGGCGCCCTGCTCGCCACCGTCTGCCTGACCGGCGGCCCGCCGGCGCTGCGAGCGCTGGCCGCGGCGTCCGGGCTCGGCTTCCTGACGGCGGCCGCGCTGGCCCGCTCGGTGCGGGTCACGGCCGGGCCGGCGGCCGGACGGGCAGGCAGGGCCGGGGAGGCGCCCCGGCTCGGGGCGGTGCTGCTCGCCAACGTGGTGTACGTGTTCTGCCTGAACGTGCCCGAAGTGGCGCTGCCGCTGGTCCTGGTGACGGTCCTGCACGCCTCGCCGGCCTGGCCCGCCGCGATATTCGTCGCCAACACGGTCCTGGTGGTCACCCTCCAGGTGCCCGTCACCGCCTGGGCGGCGGCCCGCTGGTCACGCAGCCGGGTGCTGGTGCTGGCCGGGGCGGTGCTCGCCGCGAGCTACCTCGGCTTCCTGCTGGCCACCCCGTTCGGCCCGCTCGCCCTGGCCCTGGTGACCGTGCCCTGCACCCTCGGCGAGATCCTCTACGCCGGCAGCGCCACCGCCCTCGTCACCGCCCTCGCCCCGCCACCCCACCTGGGCCGCGCCCTCTCCCGCCTCCAACTCTCCACCGGCCTGAGCCTCGCCGTCTCCCCCGCCGTCATCACCGCCCTCACCCCCCTCGTCCTCTGGCCCGCCCTCGCCACCACCACCCTCACCGCCGCCGCCCTCATCCACCGCACAGCCCCACCCCACACCGACCGCCCGCCGTCCTGACCCACAGCCGACCCCGCCGGCTATGGCTCGAAGGTCAGCCGGGGCAGGTGTTCGCGGGAGGTCCGGTCGAGCAGGAGGACGGAGTCGGCTTCCGGTACGGCGGCCGGGCCAAGGCGGTCGAGTTCGCGCAGCAGCACCCGAAGGCCGCGCTGGTGGCGGGCGAAGACCCTGCGAGGGGCCCAACGGCCGCGCGCCTGCTGGCCGGTGAGAGCTTCGTCGGGGCCGACGTCCAGGAGAACGAGGTGCAGTTCACGGCCCTGCCGGTGAACGGTGCGGGCAAGATGACGGCGTATCCAGGGCCGGCTCCCGCAGTCATGGACCAGGAGGTGCTGACCTGAGCGGGCCGCGCGCTGCTGCCGCCGGAAGTGGCGGAGGCGGGCCCATGGCCGGTACAGGGCGTACGGGAGCCAGCCGGGCATGACGGCTTCGCAGGCGAGGTGGGTGGTGCGGGGGTCGACAACCGCTGCGGCGGTGGACCAGTGGCGCAGCGCGGTGCTCTTGCCGCTGCCCGGCAGGCCGGAGACGACTACCACCGCGCCGGGCGGGTAGCGGAGAGCGTCCGGTGTGCGGACCCCCCCCCTCAGGTCGACCAGACCTCGGGGGCGCAGGTCGACCGCGTTGCGGGGCACGGCCGGGCTCGGCGTGTACACGATTCTCCGGTTCTGGCCGGTGGTGGCGGCAGGGGCGGATGCTCCCTGTGTCTCCGGCGGTTGTGCAGGTGCCGCTCAGTGGGAGCAGCAGATGCGGTCGGGTCGAAGGGTACCCACCGGCCTGGGCTGCCTCGGCGCAGGGCCCTCGTACAATTCTTCGGGACAGCCCACCCGGGCTGCCCGATCCGATGAGAGTCGAAGGAGCCGCGGTCCCCGCGATGGACGAACCTCCCAGTTCCTGCCGTGCCACATCTGTCCTGACGAGCGCTCAGCCCGGGGCGGGGGTGGCACGGTGACCGAGGTCCTGTTGCTCCTGCTGGCACTGGCGTTGACCGCCGCGTGTGCGGTGTTCGTCGCCGCCGAGTTCTCGTTGACCACCGTGGAGCGCGGTGAGGTGGAGCGGGCCGCCGCGGCGGGTGAGCGCGGCGCGGCGAGCGCCCTGCGTGCCGTCAAGCGCCTGACCTTCCAGCTCTCCGGTGCCCAGCTGGGCATCACCGTCACCAGTCTGGTGATCGGCATGCTCGCCGAGCCGTCGGTGTCCGCACTGCTGCACGGACCGCTGACCGCGACCGGCCTGCCGAGCGGGGCGGCGGAGAGCATCGCGCTCTTCCTCGGCGTCCTGCTGTCCACCGTGGTGCTGATGGTCGCGGGTGAGCTGGTCCCGAAGAACTGGGCGATCTCCCGGCCGCTGGCCGTCGCCAAGGTCGTCGCCGCCCCGCAGTACGCCTTCTCGTCCGCGTTCTCCCCGCTGATCGGCCACCTCAACAACACCGCCAACCGGGTGGTGCGCCGGATGGGCCTGGAACCGGCCGAGGAGCTGGCCTCCGCCCGGACGCCGCAGGAACTGATCGCGCTGGCCCGGCACTCCGCCCGTGCGGGCGCGATGGAGCCGGACACCGCCGACCTGTTCGTGCGGGCGCTGCGCCTGCGGGAACTGACGGCAGAGAACGTGATGACCCCTCGGGTGGACGTCCGGGCGCTGGAGGAGCACGCCACGGCGGCCGATGTCGCCAACCTGACCCGGGCCACCGGGCTCTCGCGCTTCCCGGTCTACCGCGACAGCCTCGACCAGGTGGTCGGCACCGTGCACATCCGCCACGCCCTCGCCGTCCCCGCCGAGCAGCGGACCACCCGGACGGTCAGTACGTTGATGACCCCGGCCCTGATGGTGCCCGAGACCCTCACCGTCGACCGGCTGCTCGACCAGCTGCGCGGCGACGACAGTCTCGCGGTGGTGATCGACGAGTACGGCGGCACCGCCGGCATCGCCACCCTGGAGGACATCGTCGAGGAGGTGGTCGGCGAGGTCCGCGACGAGCACGACCCCACCGAGCTCCCCGACCTGGCCTTCCTCGGCTCCCTGGCCGACGGCCGCACCCAGTGGGACGCCGACGGCATCACCCGCGACGACCAGCTGGAGGCGATCGGCCTCACCCTGCCCGAGGGACCGTACGAGACGCTGGCGGGCCTGATCGCCCATCAGCTCGGCCGGATCCCCGTCCCCGGCGACACACTGCAGGTGGACGGCTGGACGCTCGAGGTGGAGAGCGTCGACCACCACGTCGCCGAACGGGTGCGCATCTCAGCCCCTGAACCGCTGCCCGAGGAGGACGGCGACAGTGCCGACCGCCGCCAGGAGGATGTCCGATGACCGCCGTGCAGTTGATCATCGGTCTGCTCACCCTGGTGACCAACGCCTTCTTCGTCGGCGGCGAGTTCGCGCTGATCTCGGTGCGCCGCAGCCAGATCGACCCGAAGGCGGAGGCGGGCGACCGCCGCGCCCGGACCGTCATATGGGGTCTGGAGCACGTCTCGGCGATGCTTGCCACCGCCCAGCTGGGCATCACCATCTCCTCGCTGGTACTGGGCGCGGTCGCCGAGCCGGCCATCGCCCACCTGCTGGAACCGCTGTTCCACTCCGCCGGGGTACCGGTCGCGTTCACCCATGTCATCGCGTTCACCATCGCCCTGACCGTCGCGACGTACCTGCACATGCTGCTCGGCGAGATGATCCCCAAGAACATCGCGCTCGCCGCCCCCGAGAAGGCCGCGATGCTGCTGGTGCCACCGCTGGTGGCCACCACCCGGGCGCTGCGCCCGCTGGTGTTCTCCATCAACGCCTTCGCCAACACCCTGCTGCGGCTGATGAAGGTCGAACCGAAGGACGAGGTCGGCTCGGTCTTCACCGAGGACGAGCTGTCCCGGATGGTCAAGGACTCCTCGGACGCCGACCTGCTCAGCGAGCGTGACACCGAACTGCTCCAGGACGCCCTGGAGTTGGGCAGCCGCCCGGTGTCCGAGGTCGTCACCCCCAGCGCCGAGGTCGTCTTCGCCGGGCCCAGCACCACCCCGGCCGAACTGGAGGAGCTGGCCGCCCGCACCGGGTTCTCCCGCTTCCCGCTGCTGCGCGCGGACGGCACGGTCTCCGGCTACCTGCACATCAAGGACGCATTGGAGCAGGACGAGGCCCGGCATCTTCCGTTCCCGGCCCGGGTGCTGCACCCGATCGCCCGGGTCGCGGACGACACACCGCTGGACGACGTGCTCACCGCGATGCGCCGCTCCGGCACCCACCTGGCCGCCGCCGTCGCCCCCGACGGCACCGCGACCGGCCTGGTCACCCTTGAGGACGTCCTCAAGGAGCTGGTCGGCCCGGCCCCCGCCGCCGGCTGACCGCGCGGGCCGGGCAGCGCGTCACCTGGGCCGCCCGGCACGCCGACGGACAAGGCCCCGTGCGGAGCGTTGCGGGCGGACCAGGGCGGTACCGGCCAGGGCGGCGAGGGCGGCCAGGCAGAGCCAGGCGAAGGTGTCGCCGATGCGGTCGTAGAGCGTGGTGGCGCCGTGCGTGGGGACGTAGGCCACCATGGTCTGCTGGTCGGTTGTGAAGTAGTCGGTGGTGGCGAGGACGTGGCCCTTGTCGTCGAAGGCGGCCGAGACGCCCGCCGAGTCCTGGCGCACCAGCGAGTAGCCGTTCTCGATGGCACGGAGGCTCGCCTTCTGGGTGTGCGCGCTTCCGTAGGCCTTCCAGTCGTGGGCGGGGACGAGCATGATGTCCGCGCGGGTTCGCATCATGGCCGGGAAGTCTGCGTCGTAGCAGATGACGTTGGCGATCCGGCCGTAGGGAGTGTCGGCGACGGGCACCCGGCCGTCACCGGGCCGGAACTTCTCGGAGCCGGGGATGGGGTGGGCTTTCCGGTAGGTCCAGAGCACGTCCCCGTTCGGGTCGATCAGGATCGCCTCGTCCCGGTCGTTGGCAGGTCCGCGCGTGCTGTGGACGCCGAGTCCTATCTCCAGGTAGATGCCCGACCGGCGGGCTTGGTCCCGGGCCGCCCCAATGACGGCGGCCTCGTTGGACTCCTGCGTCCTGACGGCCTGTTCGGGCCAGATGACGATCTTCGCTCCGGCTTCGGCCTCACGTCGGGTGGACGCCAGCAGGTCGTTCGTCACGGCGGTCGTGATGGGTTCCACCTCGGAGGCGGGTGCGGTGGCGATGCCCGCGCGCCCGCCCGGGATCCGTCCGAGCGCGGCCTGCTGTGCGTCGGCCACGGTCCGCGTCGGGGCGACTGCGGCGATCCGCACGGTCGGGCTCGTGGAGGAGGTGAAGGCGAGGCGGGCACCGCCGCCGAGCAGGACGGTCAACAGGACGGCGCCGTACGGCACACCCCTTCGCCAGCCGGGCCGCTCCAGGATCGCGTTGACCGTGCTGGCGAACCACGCGATCAGGAAGCCGATGCCGTACAGGCCCGTGATCGAGACGACCTGCAGCAGCGGGAGGTCGCCGTACTGGGTGACCGCAAGTGAGCCGTAGGCCGTGCCGAACGGGGACAGCAGGGTGATCAGGAACTCGGTGGCGGCGACGCCTGCGGGAAGAGTCAGGGCGGCCGCCCAGGGGCGCAACCGACGGACGAGCAGCCGGTCGGCCAGGAACGGCAGCGTCTGCAGGGCGGCAATGGCCACCCCGCCCAGGAGGACCACGGGGGCGAAGCCCATCTCCGACTCCTGAACCCACCAGGCGGCTGCGAGGCTGTGGGCCAGCCAGACCCACAGTGCGCCGGACACCGCAGGGCTGAGGCGGGTGAATCGGAGCAGGAGCACCGGGAAGATCCAGGCCGCGGCCGCGATGTCCCAGCGCCCTCCCACCGCGAAGAGCATCGCCGCAGTGCCGAGCACCAGCAGGGCACACCGGCCCGCTCGCCCCGAACGGCCGGGCCTGCCAAGGAAGTTCCTGCGTGTCTGATGGTTCGTCATGGACGACCACGCTAGGAGCGTGCGGTCCCGCGTACCTCGGCCCGGACGGTGATCTCCCGCGCCCCGGCGCAACTATGGATGCGCACCCTGGGGAGGATCCGCCGGCCGCCGTCGCTGGTCTAGCCTGACGCCGGAGATGAAGACGAGGACTGCTGCGGCGATGCGAGCCGCTCACCAACGGATCGCCGACCGACCACGACCGGTGGATGTCGCGCTCGGCTGCGGGCTGACGCTGTTCGACATGGCCACCTTGCTGGGCCACCGACCCGCCCCACCCGGCTGGGGCCTGGCCCTGTGGGGAGCGCAGACGGTGCCCCTGCTGTGGAGACGGACACATCCCCGCGCCGCCCTGGCGGCCATGACCGGCCTGTACGTGGTCTTCCAAGTGCTCGACCCCGTCCCGGGGAAGGTACCCGGGCCGTTCCTGCTCGTGATCGGGATCTACGCCGTAGCCCGCTACGCACCGGTCTCCGCGAGTCTGCCCGGCACGCTGCTCTGCCTGGCGGTGGCCACGACGACCGATGCGCTCACCGGACACTGGCAGCCGCCGAAGCTCGGTTCGATCGAGCCGATCAGCGCCACGACGTTCTGCGTCTTCTTCGCGCTGGCCTGGACCCTGGGGTACGGCCGGCGGCGGATCGGCGCCGACGCCCTCCGGTTGCGTCTCCTGAACCAACAGCTCCGGGCCGAGCAGGAGTTCAACGCCCGGCAGGCGGTGATCACCGAGCGGGCCCGCATCGCCCGCGACCTGCACGACGTGGTCGCCCACCACGTGAGCGCCATCGCCTTGCAGGCACGGGCCGCCGAGGACGTCCTGCAGGACGATCCGATCCTCGCGGTGGAGGGCATCGGGCTCATCGCGCGGACCGCGGACACCGCACTCGTCGAGATGCGGCGCATCCTCGGACTGCTGTCCCCCCGGGAGCAGGAACTCGCGCCCGAGCCGTCCCTCGCCCATCTCGACCGTCTCATCGGGGCAGCCGCTGCGGCGGGATGCCGGGTGACCTCCGAGATGGAGACTCCGGCGCCGGCCGCGCTCGCCGCAGGAGTACAGGTGACGGCCTACCGGATCGTCCAGGAAGCGCTGACGAACGTGCTCAAGCACGCGGGTCGGGCCGACGTGCGGATCGCCGTGCGCGCCGACGAGTGGTCCCTCGCGATCGAGGTGGAGAACGGCCCTGCCGCGCCCGGCCACCGTCCCGTCCCCGGATCCGGGCGCGGGCTGATCGGCCTGCGCGAACGAGCGGCGGCCTTCGACGGCGTACTGGAAGCCGGACCACGTACCGGCGGCGGCTGGCGGCTGCACGCCACCCTGCCCACCAGGACAGTCATGCCGGTGGAGACGACCCCATGACCGTACGAGTTCTTCTCGCCGACGACCAGGAGATCGTCCGGACCGCGCTCCGCCTGATCATCGACCGCCGGGCCGGCCTCTCGGTCATCGGTGAGGCCTCCGACGGGGAACAGTCCGTAGCCCTGGCGATCGAACTTCGACCCGACGTCGTCCTGATGGACGTCCGCATGCCCGGCATCACCGGGGTCGAAGCCGCTCGGCGCATCACCACCTCCTGGCCCGGTCCCGGACCGGCCCCGCGCATCCTCATGCTGACCACCTTCGACCTGGACGAGTACGTGTACGCGGCCCTGCGCGCGGGCGCCGACGGCTTCCTGCTCAAGACCAGCACTCCGGACCAACTGGCCCACGCCATCCGCGCCGCCGCCGACGGCGAGTCCGTGCTGGCCCCGAGCGTCACGCGTCGGCTCGTCAGCACCGTCACCGCACTGCCGCCGGCGCTCCTGCCCGCCCTCTCCGCCCCCGCACCGGACGACCGCTCGCCGACCGACCTGCTCTCCGAGCGTGAACTCCAGGTACTGGTACTGATCGCCCAGGGCCTGTCCAACTCCCGGATCGCCGCCGCCCTCGACCTGACCGAGGCGAACGTGAAAAGCCGCGTCAACCGCATCCTCACCCGCCTCGGCCTCGAGAACCGCGTCCAGGCCGCTCTGCTGGCCCACCGGACGGGTCTGCACCGACCCTGACCCCTGCCGACCACACCCCCGGCTGGGCCCTGCTCGGGGACGCCGCCTCGACAACGATTCACGGACCGTCACCTTGCGCGCCAGGGGCACCGCCCGGGCCGCCTACGATGTGCCCATGAGCAAGGGCGGACAACCCGTAGGTGCACATCAGTCGCACCCGCAGACCAACGGCGAACGCCTCGACGTCGCCGCCTCCGTGCTGGCCCTGCTCGCGGACCGCACCCGCCTCGCGCTGCTCCAGCAGCTCGGCGAGGGCGAGGCCGACGTCACCACCCTCACCGAAGCCTGCGGCGCCGCCCGGCCCGCCGTCAGCCAACACCTCGCCAAGCTCCGCCTGGCCGGCCTGGTCACCACCCGCAAGGACGGCCGACGCGTCGTCTACTCCCTGCGCCACGGCCACCTGCGCCGCCTGGTGAACGAGGCCCTCAACGTCGCCGACCACCAGATCAGCGCCCTGCCCCCGCACGACTGACCTCCTGCCTGCGGTCACAGCGTGGGGTGTTCGCGGCGCCCTGGAACATGTGCGTATCTGCGCACCTGTGCACTATTCTGATGGTGCCACGCAGCCGACCAGGGGGTGCCCCCGCATGCTGTCCGTCCTGCGCAACCGCACCTACCGACGCCTCTTCACCGCCCAGGTCGTCGCCCTGGCCGGCACGGGTCTGGCGACCGTCGCGCTCAGCCTGCTCGCGTACGACCTCGCCGGTGACGGTGCGTCAGCCGTGCTGGGCACCGCACTGGCGATCAAGATGGTCACCTACGTCGCCATCGCACCCGTGATCGGCGCCAGCGCGGATCGGATACCCCGCCGGGTCCTGATGGCCGCCATGGACCTCACCCGAGCCGCCGTCGCGCTGGCCCTGCCGTTCGTCACCCAGGTCTGGCAGATCTACCTGACGGTCTTCCTCCTCCAGGCTGCCTCCGCCGCGTTCACCCCGACCTTCCAGGCCACCATCCCCCAGGTGCTGCCGGCCGAACGCGACTACACCCAGGCGCTGTCGATGTCCCGCCTCGCCTACGACCTGGAGTCCCTGCTCAGCCCGGCTCTCGCCGCCGTGCTGCTGAGCGTGGTCTCCTACAACTGGCTGTTCGCCGGTACCACCCTCGGCTTCGTCGCCTCCGCCGCGCTCGTCCTCTCCGCCGTCCTGCCCCGGCCCAGCCCCGCCGAACGCACCGGCGGCATCCACACCAAGGCCACCTACGGCATCCGCCTCTTCTGGCACACCCCGCGCCTGCGCGCCCTGCTCGCCCTCGACCTCGCGGTCGCCTCCGCCGGCGCCGTCGTCTTCGTCAACACCGTTGTCGTGGTCCAGGGCCACTTCGGCCGCCCCGCCACAGCCGTCTCCCTTGCCCTCGCCGCGTTCGGCACCGGCTCCATCCTCACCGCCCTCGCCCTGCCCCCACTCCTGCGCAAGGTCTCCGACCGGGCGGTGATGCTGCCCGCCGCCTACGCACTCGCCCCCGTCCTCGCCTTCGTTGCCGCCGTCACCGCCGCAGCCCCCAGCGCCCCGTCCTGGCTCGGACTGCTCGCCGCCTGGGCCGCCATCGGCGCCGCCACCTCCGCCGTCCTCACCCCCGGCGGCAGAATCGTCCGACGCTCCGTCAGCGACCCGGACCTGCCCGCCGCCTTCGCCGCCCAGTTCTCCCTCTCCCACAGCTGCTGGCTGCTCACCTACCCCCTCGCCGGCCGGCTCGCCGCAGGAGCCGGCCTCCCTGTCACCGCCGGCCTCCTCGCCGCCATCGCCCTGGCCGCCACCGTCACCGCGAGCCTTACCTGGCCCGCCGGCGAGCCCGCTGCCGTCGAGCACCTCCACCCCGACCTCGCCATCGGCCACCCCCACCTCGCCGACGCCCAACCCACTCCGAGCGGCTGGCGCCACAGCCACGTCCTCGACCAGCACCGCCGCCACCGGCCCCGCGCCGCCGCCTGATCCGGCCTGACCGGTGATGGCGCCACTCGGCCGACGAGCATCTCCTCGGAGGGCTCTACGCCGAGCAGCCGCAGCGAGCCGTCGGCCGGTGCCTGCAGTGGCACTTCGCGGCGCCCGATTCCGAGACCGCGCACCGAGCCCGGCTCTCGCCCGCCGCGGACGGTGGGGCGGTCACAGCCCGAAGCGGGTGCGCTGGGCCTCGGGCACCAGGTCGACGTAGTCGGGGTGCTTGGTCAGCCAGCCCCGGATGAACGGGCAGTACGGCAGCACGTCCGCACCCTGCTCGCGCGCGGCGTCGAGGGCGGCCCGGGCCAGCACCCCGGCCAGGCCGCGACCCGCGAACGCGGGGTCGATCTCGGTGTGGATGAAGGCGATCTCGTTCTCGTGCCGGAAGTACTCGGCGAAGCCGGCGAGTTCACCGTCCTCCGTGATCTCGAACCGCGAGCGTTCCGGGCTGTCCGTCACGGTGGTCGTCATCGTTCCTCCTGGGTCCGGCGGCGGGCCGGAAGGCCCTTTATCATTCAACGCCGCCAGTTAATTTATCATTCAACTAGATTGTGATCAAGAAGAGCGCGCTCGGGCACCGGTCGGCCGGCAGCCGGGTCGACGACGGGACGGAGAGCCCCGCGCTGACCACCACGAGTCGCAGCGCGCCGTCGCTCACTTCGCCTCCGTCACCGTCTCGGCGGCCGCGGCGACCCGGGCGGCGTGGGTGGGCCCGTCCGGCACGGTGGCGGGCCGGCCGGCCGCGAACTCCTTGCGCAGGACCGGGATGACCTCCTCGCCGAGCAGATCGAGCTGCTCCAGGACGGTCTTCAGCGGCAGCCCGGCGTGGTCGATCAGGAAGAGCTGGCGCTGGTAGTCGCCGAAGGTCTCCCGGAAGGTCAGGGTCTTCTCGATGACCTCCTGCGGGCTGCCGACGGTCAGCGGCGTCTGCTCGGTGAACTCCTCCAGCGACGGCCCGTTCCCGTACACCGGCGCGTTGTCGAAGTACGGCCTGAACTCCCGTACGGCGTCCTGTGAGTTCCGGCGCAGGAACACCTGACCGCCGAGGCCGACCATGGCCTGCTCGGGCGTGCCGTGGCCGTAGTGGGCGTAGCGCTCGCGGTAGAGGCCGACCAGCTGCTGAAAGTGCTCCTTGGGCCAGAAGATGTGGTTGGCGAAGAAGCCGTCGCCGTAGTACGCGGCCTGCTCGGCGATCTCGGGCGAGCGGATCGAGCCGTGCCAGACGAACGGCGGGACGTCGTCCAGCGGGCGCGGGGTGGCGGTGAAGGACTGCAGCGGGGTGCGGAAGCGGCCCTGCCAGTCCACCGTGTCCTCGCGCCAGAGCTTGTGCAGCAGTGCGTAGTTCTCGATCGCGAGCGGGATGCCCTGGCGGATGTCCTGGCCGAACCACGGGTACACCGGGCCGGTGTTGCCGCGGCCCATCATCAGGTCCACCCGGCCGTCCGCGAGGTGCTGGAGCATCGCGTAGTCCTCGGCGATCTTCACCGGGTCGTTGGTGGTGATCAGCGTGGTGGCGGTGGAGAGGATGATCCGCTCGGTTCGGGCAGCGATCCAGCCGAGCATGGTGGTCGGCGAGGACGGCACGAACGGCGGGTTGTGGTGCTCACCCGTCGCGAAGACGTCCAGGCCGACCTCCTCCGCCTTGAGCGCGATGGCGACCATGGCCTTGATCCGCTCGTGCTCGCTCGGCGTTCGCCCGGTGGTGGGGTCGGTGGTCACGTCCCCGACGCTGAAAATTCCGAACTGCACTGTCATCACCCTCTGTGCCGTGTCTCTGCGGGCCCCGTCCCTGCCGACTGTAGGGCCGGCCCGGGTCCTGCCCGGCCCTGCCCCTTCCCAGTCCGTGAACGCCCTGCTCAGATGCCCGTGGATCACGAGCCAGGCGCCGGGCGCCGTGCCGGCCAGCATCGCCGGCACGGCGTAACCCCGCCGTCCCAGGCGGAGGTTGGTGCCGCCGGCCGACGAGGAGTCACGTCGGCCTGATGCTCCGCCAGGAGTGAGATCGGCGATGCCGGGCAGACGGTCGTACGGAGGTGTGGATGCCGTGATGCTACTGATCGTGGTTCTGCTGATAGCCCTGATCCTGGGCGGTGCCGGATTCGCCTGGCACGTCCTGTGGTGGATCGCGCTGGCGGTGCTGGTCGTCTGGCTGCTGGGTTTCGTCCTCAGCAGCGGTTCCGCGGCCGGCGGCCGGCGGGGCTGGTACCGCTGGTGAAGCACGCCGCCCGCCGTCCGGGGGGCGGCGGGTGCCATGAGAGACGGTTCGTCGTGGCCCGGCACACAGCCGTCCTGTTCGACGTGGACGGCACCCTGGTCGGCACCAACTACCTGCACACCGTCACCTGGTGGCAGGCTCTCCGGCAGTACGGGCACCACATCGCGATGGCCGACCTTGCCTGCCGCGAAGACCAGACTGACCGCAGCCTCCGGACCGCGCGAGCCTGTCGGACCGACCGTGCGTCAGCTGAAGATCGCGTCGGCGGCCTTGCGGATCGCGCCGGGCTGGTGCGGACGGCGGGGTGCGGTAGCGCGGACCTCGATCATCCGGGCGCCGATCTCCTGGAGCTCCTTGCGGCCCAGTTCGGCCCGGACCCGAGGGAACCAGTCGCCCTCCTCCTCGTCGATGTGGTGGCTGACGGACTCGATCAGCACGGTGGTCTTGGCGTCGAAGCGTTCGTCGTCGGGGCCCATCGCGTCCAGCTCCTGGCACAGCACGTCGGCGACGTGGTGCTCCTCGTAGGACTCGAGGATGTCTCCCTCCAACTGGGGGAGCAGCTTCCGGATTCGGGGGTACATGACCTCGTTCTCCAGGTAGGTGTGGACGGTCAGCGCCTCCACGATCTTGTCGACGAGGTTGTGCCTGGTCGCCTTGGCGTCCGGCTCGGTGGCTTCGAACGCGCGGAAGAGCCGGCGGATCTCCTTGTGGTCCTCCCTGAGGAGAACGATGGCGTCGGTGGACACAGCTACCTCCCGAGATTCGGATCGGCTGCCGCGCCCACCCGGCGCGGCCGCCCGCGGATGACCTTCCACAGCCGGGAGCGGAGTCCGAGCGCCAGCCTGCGCCACATCGTGTTCACGGCCCGCCACCTCGTCTCCTCCGCTCGTGCGGCCCCGTGCGCGTCTGCCCGGCCGGCCCCACTTCACACGCTCCGTGCACATACCCCGGCAACGGCCCTGGCGGCGCGGGCCTGCGCGATTCGGGTGGTCAGGACGGTCAGGAGTTCGGCGTTCTCATCGGCCGGAACTGACGCTCGATCAGCCGGGCTGCTGCTCCCCGGTCACGCCTCCACCGGTACGGAGACCTCGCCGGTGCGCCGGAGCTTCTGCCAGCGCAGTCGGCCACCGGTCATCGCGGTGATCGCGGACTGCAACAGGACGATGTACATCAGCTGTCGGTAGACCAGCTGCTGGGTCGGCAGGCTGATCAGGTGCCAGGGCTTCTCGTGGTCGAGCCGGAAGGCGTACCAGGACAGCAAGGCCTGGATCGCCAGGAAGCCGCCGAAGCTGACGAGGGTCATCCCGGCGTCCGCGAACAGCAAGCCGTAGATCAGGAAGATGTCGATCAGCGGCGCCAGCAGCGGGGCGACCACGCCGAACATCACGACGAGCGGCAGCCCCCGGCGGCCGAAGCGCCCGGCCGGCCCGCGGGCGGTGACGGCGCGGCGGTGCTTCCACATCGCCTGCATCGAGCCGTAGCTCCAGCGGTACCGCTGGGACCAGAGCTGCTGGAGGCTGGCGGGGGCCTCCGTCCAGGCACGGGCGCGCTCGGCGTAGACGACCCGCCAGCCTTCGCAGAGCACCGCCATGGTGACGTCGGTGTCCTCGGCGAGGGTGTCGTCGCTCATCCCGCCGACCGCCTGCAGGGCCTCCTTGCGGAAGGCGCCGACCGCGCCGGGGATGGTCGGGATGATGCCGAGCATGTCGTACATCCGGCGGTCCAGGTTGTGGCCGAGGACGTACTCGATGTGCTGCCAGGCCCCGATCAGGGTGTCGCGGTTGCCGACCTTGGCGTTGCCCGAGACCGCGCCGATCCCAGGGTCACCGAAGGGCTGGACCAGTTCGCGCACGGTGGAGGGCTCGAAGACCGTGTCGCCGTCCATCATCACGACGATGTCGTGCGAGGCGGCCGCGATGCCCACGTTGAGGGCGCTCGACTTGCCGCCGTTGACCTTGCGGATCAGCCGGACGAACGGCAGGCCCATCTCCTCGACGATGTCCGCGGTGCCGTCCGAGGAGCCGTCGTCGATGACGATGACCTCGATCGGGTAGTCACTGGCGGCCAGCGAGTTGAGGGTGTTGGCGATGCACTCGCGCTCGTTGTAGGCCGGGACCAGCACGGTGACCGGACGGGTGACGGGCTCGCCCCAGGCGTCCTGCCGCCTGCCGCGGCGGGCGTGGATCGGAGCGAGCACCAGCATCAGCGCGAACCGGCCGAAGTTCAGGAAGCCGACCACGGCCAACAGCCCGATCAGCGCCGGCAGGGTGCGCATGGACAGCTGGGTGGCCCAGATGTAGCCCTTGCCCGCCCACAGCTGGTAGCCGTGCACCGGCGTGGTGGCACTGGAGGCGCCGAACGCCTCGGAGATGGTGGTGAAGCGGTAGCCGTCGGCCTGCAGCTTGTCGATGAGCACGCCGAGCGCCTCGACGGTCTGGGAGCGGTCGCCACCGGCGTCGTGCAGCAGGATCAGCTCGCCCGCGCCGGGCGTGGCCGGCAACGCCTCCTTGACGATGGCGTCCACGCCCGGACGCTTCCAGTCGTCGGTGTCGTGGTCGATGAAGGCGGTGACGTAGCCGCGGGCACCCAGGTACTTGATCACCGGGTAGTTCCAGTCGTCCAGGGCGGCCGAGTCGGAGGAGTACGGCGGGCGGAACAGCGAGCTGTGCACCCCCGCGACGCCGGCCAGCGCCAGCTGTGTCTGGGCCATCTCCCAGCTGATCCGGGCGTGCGACTGGAAGGCCAGGTCGGGGTGGGTGAAGGTGTGCAGGCCGATCTCGTGGCCACCCGCCACGATCTCCCGGATCAGGTCCGGGTTGCGGGCGGTCATGGCACCGGTCACGAAGAAGTCCGCGCGGACGTTGCGGGACGCGAGGATCTCCAGGATCTTCGGGGTCCAGTCCTTCGAGGGGCCGTCGTCGAAGCTCAGGACCACGGTGCGGTCCGGGATGCTGTAGCTCACCGGATGGTCGTTCCTGCTGCCGCGCGCGTCGATGATCGGGCCGCCCGTGAGCAGGTTCTCCGGCACGGTCGTCTTGTCGACCGACGGGGCGATCCGGGTGTCGTGGAACACCTCGTTGGTGCCCAGACCGCGCAGGACGATGAGCGCGAGCAGGCACGCCAGCAGGGACAGCGGCATGAAGAAGCGCAAGGGCGGCGCGGCCAGTCGGCGCGGCCTGCGCGGGGACTGCCGGCGGCGCTGGTGGCGGGACAAAATGGCGCTCCTGGAGATGGGTGGTGCGGCGGTTCAGGGGTGCTTGGTCGACTGGCCCGAGGGCGTCGCGCCACGCAGTGTGGTGGTGGTCGGCTTCGACGTGGTCTTCGTCGAGGGGGTCGCGGAGCGCGAAGGCGTCCTGGGCGACGACGTCGACGGTGACGGTGACGGAGTGGGTGACGGGATGGGTGACGGCGACGTCACGGATGTGGGCGACTGGGCGGGCGGCTGCACGGGTATCCCCATCGCCGGGGCGTCCGCCTGCATGCCGACCAGGCTGCCGGCCATGACGACCGCCAGGATCGCGCCGACCACCGAGACCGGCCAGCCGAAGCCCCGCAGCAGCCGACCGCGCAGACCGGACTGGGAGACGAACACCGGTGCGGGAGCGTCCTCTTCGAAGTCTGGTTCGTACACGTCGGACTGTGGCGGGTGTGCCGATTCGGGTTCGATGGAGGTGATGACTGGGCGCACCTTGCGACGCCTTTCAGTGCAGGGTACGTAGACCGCCGGAGCGTAGAGCGAACGCTAGTGCACCGCCTGAATCGAATTGGACTCGATGGGTGGATTTGGCCTGATCCGGCGGGGGGTTGTAATCGGATCGGAATACCGGACGACACGTACCGGACGGTAGACATGCGCATGCCGTTGACCTCGGACTCCGTCCCTCCGGATCAGGACGGGGCGCACCGGAGGGGCCTGCACGCCCCGTTAGGATGACCCCCTCATCTGATCAGTGCGCACGTGTGATCGGTACGCCCCAAGGAGACCGCGTGAGTCAGCCCCGCCGTACCCGTCGTCACCGCGCGTGGAGCGTCCTCGCCCTCCCGGCCCTGCTGGGCGTGCTCACCGCCTGTTCGAGCGGTCCGGCGTCCGGTGGCGGCGACGGCGCCACCGCGACGGCGAAGGCCGGGTCCGCGGCCAGCACCTCGCCGACCCCGACCGGCCCGCCGGGAACCCTGTTCGACAGCTTCCACTACACCGGTCCCACCGACCCCGCGCTCACCGCCCACGGCTGGGAGATACGCACCGGCGAGGGCGGCCCCGGGATCAAGGACACGTGGTCCGACACCGGTGCGAGCTTCCCCGCCGACACCACTGCCCAGGGCGGCCGGACCCTGCAGCTGCAGGCGTCCACCGACGGCACCCAGAAGGGCACCAAGCAGGTCGAGATCCAGAGCACCGGCAGCAAGCTCTTCAACGGCACCTTCGCCGCCCGGGTCTACCTCAGCGACAAGCCGGCCGGCGGCAAGAACGGCGACCACGTCGTCCAGTCCTACTTCCCGATCTCCGCCTCGGACGACTCGGCGAACTACAGCGAGCTCGACTACGAGTACATGCCGAACGGCGGCTGGGGCACGCCGGGTCCGCAGCTCGACACCACCAGCTGGTTCAAGGCCGATCCGCCCGACCGGGTCACCAAGCCGCACAAGCAGCGCTTCGAGGGCTGGCACATCATGATGGTCACCGCCGTGGACGGGAAGGCCACCTACTCCATGGACGGCAAGGAGCTGTTCACCAGCACCGGCAAGTACGTGCCGCACGAGAAGATGGATGTCCACTTCAGCAACTGGTTCGTCGACCTGCTGCCGTCCCTCGGTGGACAGCGCACCTGGAACCTGAAGATCAACTGGTTCTACTACAAGGACGCCGCGGCCGTCCCCTACGCGGACGTCCAGAAGACGGTGGACGGCTTCTACAGCGCCGGCACCGACTTCGTGGACACCCTGGCGAAGCCCTGAGCCCGGCCCGACCGGGTCAGACGCGCGACATGCCGTAGGCGCCCTTGCCGGGTTCACGCATCCCGTACGTCGGCTGCGGCGATCAACGGCAGCGGGACGGAAATCCCCTGCTGCCGACACCAGTTGAGGGTGAGGGCGAGCGGCACGCCGCGCTCCGAGCGCAGCCGGGCCAGCTCGGCCGCCAGCTCGTCGGGGGTCGGGCGTCGGGCCAGGCAGCGCAGGAAGTGCCGATGGCCCGCCGCGACCGCGCGGTCGAAGGCGGCGGTCTCGCGCTCCACCAGGTGGCGGGCGGCCACCGAGAGGGCGGGGAAGCCGTGGGCACTGCCCGCCAGCGCCACCAGGTCGGCCATCCCGGCGGCGGGCGCGCCGGCCAGCACCACGCTGCCGGCCGCCCGGCGCAACAGCCGCCGGGTGGTGTGCGCCGGACCGCGCGGGCCGGGGACGGAGCCCGTGGCCAGCAGTAGCGCCACCGCGCGGATGTGGTCGACGACCAGACGCAGGGCCTGCCCGGGCGCGGGCAGGCTGAGGAGTTCAGGCAGCCGGGCACCGACCGACTCCAGCAGGCCGCGCAAGGGCGGCAGGTCGAAGGGGTCACCCAGCTGGGCGGAGCCGCAGGAGATCGCGTCCTCGGCGGCGAGGAACTCGAAGACCGGCAGGCCGGCTGCCCGCGCCGGCCCGGTGAACCGGCCGTCGCCCAGGTGGAGGTACCGGCCACAGAGGCAGCCGGGCGCGCAGGCCGCCGAGCAGGCCGGGCCGATCTGGCAGTCCAGCGACAGCAGGACGCCGTGCGTCCCGCGCATCCGGCGGGGCGCGCAGGGCGGTGCCTCGATGTCCGGGCCTTCCCCCGTCTGCGGGATGCCCAGGCGGGCCAGCGCGGCCCGGACCGGGTCGCCCGCCCGGGCCTGGTCCGCCATCCGGCAGACCACCATGTCCCGACCCAGGCCGCAGGCTCCCAGCGCCTCGAACATGTCGCCCAGGACGTCCTGGGGTGCGCGCGGGCCGACCCAGGCCGCACTGACCGTCCGCCGGGCGGTCAGCGGCACGGCCTCGGGCAGAGCCCCCAGCCGACCCGTGTGGACGCCCCACTGCAGCGCGACGGAACCGCCCTCGCGGCGCACGGCTCCGAACAGCAGCCCCCCGTCGGCGTGCGGGCTGCGCGGGTGGCGCCACCGATACCCGGCGTTGGTCAGGGACTCGACGAACAGCTGAGCCGGCTCAGCCGTGTGCGCAATCATTCACATCACTCATGACTCGATTATTGACCGCCCAATACTCGAATCTTAACAGGGGCCTTTGGCGATGCATATGCTTTTCCATGGCGACCAAAGTCGGACACGCCGGACACTATGGGACGAATCGCCCGGGATGGAGATCATTGACAACCCGGGTCATGATTGTCATTATTTCGAGTGAAGTTCCAGTCGGAACGATTCTCAGATCCATGAACGGGGCCTTTAATGATTCAGAAGCTCATAGCGATGTCCGTCTTTCTGCTCGTCGCCGCCGTGCTGACCCTGGCCCCCGTGCAGAGCGGAAGCGCACAGCTCGACAACGGCCGGGGCGCGCACACCGTGACCGCCCTCGGGTCGCCGACGGGCATAGACATCCCGCTCTGCTGTTGACGGGCAACCGCGTCAGTACCATGCACGGGTCGGGCCCCGACGCGTCGATGGGCGGCCCCGTCCACAGGAGCCGCCCATCGCGTCCGACGTCACACCGGTCAGGGTCGGGGGAGCCCGGGCACCGACTTCGCGACATTGCCGACCAGAGTCCCGCGCCGGCCCATGCAGCGCATGCCCTGGCGATACGCCCACACCGCGCGTTCCTCCTGACCTGAGCGCTCCAGCACCTCTGCCAGCTCCGCCCAGGCGAAAGCCGCCTGGCGCCCCGCCTCGGAAGCCTCCAGGGTCAGTGCGGCCCGCTCGTAGGCGCTCCGGGCAGCCTCCTCCTCGCCCTGCTCCAGGTAGGCGGCAGCCAGCACCAGCAGTGTCCGAGCCGTCTCCAGCCGGTGCTTGGAACCCAGCAGGTCGAGCGCGCGGCGGGCGTGACCGACGGCGGTCTCCGGGTGGCCCGAGAGCAGGTGGGCGCGGGCCATCGCCGTCTCGCAGTAGGCGATGTCGACGCTGCTGCCCTGGCTGGCCAGCACGTCGGCGCTCTGCTGCAGCAGCCCCTTCGCCGTGTCCACGTCCGGCGCGTCGGTCTGCAGCAGGACCGCCGCGTAGGCGTTACGCAGTCGGGCCAGCGCCCGGTGGTTGTCGCCCTCGGAGTAGATCGCCAGCGCCCGCCGGATCAGCATCAGTGCGTCACCGGAACGGCCGTTGCTGTGCGCGGCCACGCTGGCGTTCCAGTAAACGGCGCCGAGCGCCCTCGGGTCGCTCACCTCCTTGGCCTGCTCGATGCCGACGGAGGCGAGATAGGCCGCGCGGTGCAGGTCACCGCGCTCGTAGTGCAGCCCGACCAGGGTGGCGACCAGCTCCATGCCGACCACGGTGGGCGCCAGATTGAGGTCCTGCACCTGGGTCAGCGTGGTCTCGGCCAGGTCGATGGCGTACGAGAGGTCGCCCAGTTCGCGGTAGCAGCGGCAGAGCGCCACGACCACGGCGAGCTGGGAGCTGCGGCTGTTCGCCTGCCGGGCCGCCGTCCGCAGCGCCTCGTAGCGCACCACGGCCTCCTCGAGCCGGCCGCTGTGCTCCAGCGCCTTGGCCACGCCCAGTTCGGCGGCCTCCGCGATCTCCTGCTCCCCCGCCGCGGCGGCCTTGCCCTGCAATTCCTGGTACGCCCGCAGCGCGCCGGCGGCGTCGCCGGTGCGGAGCGTCATCTCCGCGTAATGCATTTCCACTTCGAGGTCGCCGGTCTGGGCGCGCTCGACGAAACTCAGCAGATTCGCCGGATCGCAGGACAGCCGTTCGGCCAGCTGTTCCAGCACGGCGCCGGACGGATTGCGCTTGCCGGCTTCGAGCAGGGAAATGTAGCTGGACGACAGATCGTCTCCCGCCAGGTCTGCCTGCGACATCCCGGCTGCTCGGCGCAGTTGCCGGATACGGGACCCGAGGCCCTGAAGATCTACCATGACCACCCTCCTTGACTCTGCATGAAGATTAGCAGTTGACATCACCTGTCAAGGCCGGGCTCAACCTCCGGTGGGATGGCCCGGACCGTTCTCATCCCGATTGGGTGGGGCGACGGTCAGCCCTCTTTGACCGCGTGCAGCCGCAGGTAGCCGAAGCGTCCGCTGCGCAGGTTCCGGCCGGAGTCGCGACAGAGCCGCTGGTGGAAGAAGCGGCGGTAGACCTCCCGCTCCGGGCCCTCCGGCAGCCGCGACACCAGTTCCTGGGCGCGTTCGGGCAGACGGTCCAGGGCGCGGACGACACCCTCGGTGATGTCGAGGTGCGCGACCACCCCCAGGCCGGCCGCCGCCACCCGTGACAGCGGCCGGTCCACGGCCGGCCACTCGTCCGCGAGGAGCAGGTGCCCGCCGGGGCGCAGGACCCGGGCCACCTCGCGGAGGAAGCGGTCGGCGTCGGCCAGGCAGTGCATCGTCTCGACGGTCAGGACGGCGTCGAAGCTCCGGTCGGGAAACGGCAGGCGCTCGGCGTCGCCGCACTGGAAGGCCAGGCCCGGCGCCCGGTGCACGCGCCGGGAGAACGCGGTGCCGGCCCGCGTGTGGTCCAGGCCGAGGATCGAACGCGGCCGGTGCGTGCGGGCGATGAACGCCGTGCCGCCGCCCCGGCCCGAACCGACGTCGAGCACCTCGGCGCCCGCGAGATCGATCTGACCGGCCGTCAACTCGTAGTGCCGGGCGGCGAACTGCCACACCGGATCGCCGTATCCCGACGGCCGGTCGGGTACGGGCGGGTCGTCGCAGTACCCGAGGTTCATGAAGGTGAACCAGTCGTCCGGGTAGAGCGCGGTCATCACCTCGTACTTCGCGCGGTAGAGCGCGGTGGCGTCCGGGGCGGCCCCGGCCAGCACCCGGGCGGCCACCGCGCGGCAGTCCCGCGGCGCCGGCCGGGGCGCGTGGGTGGCGTGGGAGCCGACGTGGTCGGCCGCCCGCTGCCACACGTCGGCCCGGTCGGTGGGGAACCAGGTGAGCGCGTCGAACAGGTGCAGAGTCTGCTGCGCGTCCAGTGGCGCGAAGGAGTCCCGGCCGAGGAACGCGGTCATCGGGGCCCCTTCTCAGTTCAGGAAGTCGTTGCCGGAGCGGCGCAGGCGGTAGGCCTGGATCCGCAGACCCAGCACGGCGGCCAGCGCCCAGCCGAGCCCGACCAGGGCCTCCGTCGCTGCGAGCCGCAGCACCAGGCCGGCGTCGGCACCGTGCTGGACGGCGCGCAGCGCGGCGATGCCGTGGCTGATCGGCAGTACCGCGCCCGCCAGGGCCCGCGGGCCGTCGGTGGGCAGGGCGGCCAGTACGCCGCTGAAGGCCAGCACCAGATAGGAGCCGAAGTTGGTCAGGAACACGTCGGCACGGCGGCCCACCGCGACCACGGCGAGGGCCAGACCGAAGCTGCTGGCGGTGAGCGCCATCAGCAGGTAGAGCGGCAGGGTGCTGGGCAGGTCTGTCAGCGGGTCGGTGCGGCCGGTGAGCAGCGCGACGACGGGGACCGCGAGCAGCGCGGTGATCAGCCCCTCGGCCGCGTACACCACCCAGCGGGCGGCGACCAGGGCCGCCAGCGGGATTTCGGTCATCCGCAGCCGGTAAAGGGTGCCCTGGACCCGATCCTCGATCAGCACGTCGGGGCCCTTGATCACGGTCGCCGACACGATGTTGAAGGCGGAGGCACCAAGTCCCGCGGCGAGCGCGCCGTCCGCTCCACCGACGGCGCGTCCCAGCATGGTGAGGAAGACGACCTGCAGCAGGGCGCGCGGCAGCACCGCGCCGAGCAGGATCCCGGACGGGTACTCGACCAGGTACTCACGGGCGCTGAGGCGGCCGGCTCTGGCCAGCGCGGGGAGGAGGTCAGAAGATCTCAAGGCTGCCCTCCTTGCGGGCACGGTGCAGGACACGGCCGAAGGCGACCCGGGCCGCGAGGGCGTAGAGCAGTCCGGTGACCGGCAGCGCGCACCAGGGCAGCAGCCCGGCCGGGCGGCCGGCCGCCGCGTCGGTGAGCAGGACGCTCAACCAGTGCAGGCTCAGGCCGCTGGACACCGGACGGGCCCAACCCGGCAGCGCAGCGAGCGGGATGATCAGGCCGCCGACGATGAAGACGGGGTAGATGAGCGCCTCCGCCACTCGCAGGGCAGCCCGGGTCAGCAGGAAGAGACAGGCGACCAGCAGGCCCAGTGGCAGGGTGGCCGCGAAGCCGAGCACCAGCGCGGCGGCGAACTGCACGGGCCTGGCGACGGTCAGCGGGTGACCGCTCAGCGCGGCGGACAGGCTCACCGAGAGCATGATGACAGCGACCGAGAGGGTGGCCGAGGCGACCGCCTTGCCGGTCAGCGTCGGGCCGAGACCGCCCGGTCGTGAGCAGATGGCGGGCAGTGTGCCGGCCCACAGCTCGCGGCGCAGCACCATGCCGGCGTGCCACAGGGTGGCTGTCCAGGCGGAGAGCACGGCGCTGCCGAGCACCACCGCGTCGGGGTCCAGCCCGCCCCGGTCGTTCGCAGCCAGTGTGATGGTGACGTAGGTGGCGGGCTGGATGGCCGCGCCGACCAGCACGTTGAGCCAGGAGATCCCACGGAACTGGAGGCGGAAGGCAGCTGCGGCCACCCGCCACCAGGGCGCGGTCACAAGGTGGTTCACGCGGCGCTCTTCACGTCGTCGGCGAGTTCCTTGAAGACCTGTTGCAGGCCGGAAGGCGCGACCCGGACGTCGGTGAGCTGCTCGTCCGGCCAGAGGTCGGCGAGGTGACGCAGCGACTCGGGGGTCCAGGCGCGCACGTGCAGTTCCAACGACCAGCTGGTGGCGTGCTGTTGGAGCGCACCGACGGAGGCGAGGCCGTCCAGAGCGGTCGGCGGGTGCGGTGGCGCTGTGCCGCGGCCGGTGAGGGTGACCACGGCGGCGGCCTTGGCGCGCTCCAGCAGGCGGGGCAGCGGGAGGTCGTGCAGGACCCGTCCGTCGTGCAGGACGACGACGCGCTCGGCCAGTTGCTCGATGTCATTGAGGTAATGACTGGTGAGCAGGATGGTGGTGCCCTGGTCCCGCATCCTGGAGACCGCGGTGCGGATGTTCTCCGCCTCGGCCGGATCCAGCCCGACCGTCGGCTCGTCGAGCAACAGCAGTTCGGGGCGGGTGACCATGCCGATCGCCAGGTGCAGGCGCTGGCGCATGCCCTTGGAGTACGTCTCGACCGGGCGGTCCGCGGCGGGGCCGAGGCCGACGAACTCCACCGCCTGCTCGCAGCGGCGCCCGAGGTCGGGGCCCTTCAGACCGGTGAGGGTCGCGAAGAAGCGCAGGTTGTCGCGGGCCGACAGGCGCAGGTAGAGGCCGCGCTCGCCGCCGAGCACCAGGGAGAGCTTGCGCTGTACCTCCCGGGGGCGGCGGGCCACGTCGTGGCCGCAGACCCGGACCGTACCGGCGGTGGGCAGCAGCAGGGTCGAGATGATCTTCAACAGAGTGCTCTTGCCCGCGCCGTTCAGACCCAGCAGGCCGACGAGTTCACCCGGTCCGACCGTCAGATCCACGCCCTTGAGCGCCTGGACGGTGCCGTGCCGGGTCCGAAAGGAGCGCATCACCCCGGCGACCTCTAGGACCGGCGTGGCCTGGTCAGTTCCGGATGCCATCAGATTCCTTAGTTCTGGGGAATGCTGGAGCCGATCGCCTGCCGGGCTGTCGGCGGGAATTCCCGCCGACAGCCCGGACTGACTAGGAAAGTCAGATGGTCTCGGCACCCATGGCCGCACCCAGAACGATGTCGAGCTCGTCGTTGGTGAGCAGCTCGGTGATCTCGCGGGAGATGTTCATCTCTCTACCTCTTTCGTTTGGGAAGCCGGTCGGCCTCCATGACCAGAACTCTAAGCTTTGACGTCAGTTTTAGTCAATAAAGCGAGTCAACTTCTCTGCGGGAAGTTGACCGGGCCGGATCCGGTCAGACCGGCGGGGCCGCCAGGGCGTTCAGGCCAGCGGTGTCCCGGCCGGAGGCGAGAACCACGGCGTGCCCGGGAAAGTGCGGGCGCACCCGCACGGCGGGCACCGTGAAGCGGACGGCCAGACCGACCCGCTCGGCTCCCGACACATTGGGCCCCGATGCGTGCAGCGCCCGGTCGGTGAAGACCACGCACTGCCCCGGCCGCAGCGGGACTGCCACGGCACCGGCCGTGTCCACCGCGTCGTCGCCCACCAGCAGGGTGGCCCGCCGCCCTGCGCCCGAGGGCGCGGCCGGCAGCACCGTCCCGGCCCCGGGCACGAATCGCAGACACCCGCTCTCCTCCGGCACCTCGCTGATCGCGATCCAGAACGTGAAGGCCAGCGGTGGCTCCAGCCCGTAGGCCTCTCCCGGTGCGAAGACCCCGCCCCAGTCCTGGTGCCAGCCGAAGGCCGGGCCCTCGGAGGCCTTGACGATGAAGGTGGACCGCCACAGCAGCAGGTCCTCCCCGTACAGCGAGCGCGCCAGCGCCAGCAGCGCGGGGTGGGTGCACAGGCGGTGCACCGCCGGAGCGTCCAGGTGGCGTGACTCGACGTACGGGACCGGGGAGCCGCCCTCCCGGGGGGCCATCAGGTCGGCGAGCCGGCCGCTCGACTGCTCGGCATTGGGCGCCGGGGCCAGGCCGGGGGTCGCCAGCACCGCGTCGAGTTCGGCGCGCAGCCCGGCCATCTCCGCCGGGGTCATCAGGGTGAGCGGACCGAGGAATCCCTGGTCGCGGAACAGGTCGCGCTGCTGGGCGTCCAGCGGCTGGTAAATCGTCAAGATTCATCCTCCTGCGTATACGGGCGATCTGTCACCAAGGGGTGATGACACCTTCGAGGATGCTGTCCTTGACGGCAGCGAGCTGCTCGAAATACGCCTGCTCGTCGCGCTCCTCGGTGGCCTGGCGGGACTCCTCCGGCTCCGCGACGGTGTCGTCCACGGACCCGGCCGGAAGCTTTTCTTCGCGTGTCATCCACTACTCCTCGTGCGCGCTGAACAGGGACCGCGCGGGCACGCGGCTTGGCGAAGCTACCCCATGACTCGAATAGTGACAAGCTTGACTGCCTATGATATCAACTTAGTCATGAATGAGTTGAAGCTCCGTTCCGCCACCGGGCGCACGGGGGGTCTGGTCATCGGGCAGGGCAGTGCCGGGGAGCTTGCCCGCGGCTACGCCGAAGCGCTCAGGCGGCCCTTCCTCGCCGTGGAAGAGCCGGATCAGGCGCTGCGAGCCCTCGACCTGGCGGCGGCGCGGGACGGCTCGGCCTTCGTGCTGCCGGCGGAGCGAGAGCTCGGCTTTCGCGAGGTCAACGCGCTGATGGGGCGTGGCCGCGAGCTCAACCTCCCGGTCGGCGTGCTGCCACTGCCGGCCGACCCGGCCGATGCCGCCGCACTGGTGGACCGGGCGGTGGCCCTGCACGCTCCCACCCCTCGCCACCGCCACCGGTCGCTCTACTACACCGACTTCCGCCGTACCCCGCCCGCTGAGCGGCCCGGCGTCTACGGCTCGGCGCAGTCCGGCGAGTTCATCGAGCAACTGCGCTCCGGCGCCGAGGCCGTGGTGCTGCACAGCCACGGGAACGGCGCCGACTTCCGGGTCGGCGAGCACGTGCTCTGCCTCCAGGTCGACGGGCTCAAGCCCGCCCCGGCGCAGGCCGGCGAGCACTTCCTGCCCTGTCAGGGCGGCGGGCCGTGCCGGCTGGACCACAAGAGTGGCTTCCAGGCCTTCCACGGCGCGCGGGCCGTGCGCGCCCGGCTGCTCGTACTGCTCTCCTGCTCCGCCTACCAACCGCACGACGGTCTGCTCGGTGCGCGGTTCCAGCTCTCCCAACAGCTGCTGCGCGGTGCGCATGTGGCCGGCGTCGTCGCCTCCACCCGGATCAACCACGGCACCCCGCAACTGGGTGTGGCAGTGGCCCAGTTGCTGCAGGAGGGGGCCTCGCTGGGCGAGGTCGCGCTGCGGGTGAACCGGCTGTCCGCGCAGGGGCCGGCCTCGTACGTCTGCCTGGGCGACCCGGACCTCGTGCTGCCGCCGGCCGGTGCCACCGAGCGACCGGCCCGGGCCCCGGTCGCTGCCGCCGCCCCGGTGCGCACGGCCACCACCCCCGCGCCCGCCGCCGCCCGCCCGTGGCAGTCCACCCTCGACCTGCTGTTCGCGGCCGAGTTCGCCGCCGCGACCGGCTCGGCCCGGCTGAGCGGCCGGTTGGCCGAGGCGGCCGTGGCCGCGATGCGGGCGCCCACCAACGCGACCCGACTGGACACCGCGCAGTTGCGGATCCTGGCCGCCGCGCCGGAGGAGGCCTGGCAGCAGCTCTGCCTGCCGACCGGCTCGCGGCCCGACGGCCGGTGTCCCGGGTGCGGGGGCCAGGCCACCGAGACCGCGTACGCCGCCGTACTGCACCCCGCCTACCGGCGCACCGTTCGCCGCTGCGCGGTGCACGGCCTGCTCAGCGACACCCCCGCCGGTGCGGCGAACGTCCCGCGCGGTGTCCGCCACGACCGCGCCGACGGGCTGGTCCGCTGGGACACCGGGCAGCTGTCCGGGTGGTGCACCGTGGTGGGCGAGGGCGGGGACAGCGGTCGGCGCCCTTCCCCGGTTCCGGCCGGTGCAGGCAGCCAGCGCGTGCCGGGGCCGACCGGCGAGAGCGTGACGCTCTGCCACACCGCGGCCGGCGCCTTCTCGCGCATTCGGGTCTTCACCGGCGCCCCGGGGCCGGGCGGCCGGCATGGCTGACGGGAACCTGGACCGGGCCGCCCGGCATGTGCTGCAGGCAGTCATGGTGCGAGCCGCCGTCGCCGCCGGCGACTATCCGGCGATGATCGGACGTCGACTCGCCGGCCAACTCGACCTGCGGGCAAGGGCGGAGTCCACCGGCAGCCCGGTCGAGCGGGCCGGCGCCGGTGACCGCGCACTGTGCGCCTTTCTCGCCACGATCCTCAGCCGCCGCGGCCCGGACGTGCACGACTACCTCACCGGCGCCTTCGGTTATCGCCCCGAACGCGCCACCGGACTCCGACACCACTGCGGCAGAGAGCTGTTGGGGATCGAGCTGGTGCCGCACTGGGCCCCGGCCCGGCCTCGCGAGCTCTACATCTGCGAGCGTTGCGGCCCGGCCTACAGCCTCCCGCACGGCTTCGCCCCGCCGAGCCGACTGCGGGTCGACCCGGCCGCGCTCCGGGTGGAGTTCAACGCACCACTGGTGCACGCCGGTTGGTTCGCCGCCAGTCGCCAGCCGATCGGCGGCCACCGTGAACGCCCACTGCTCCCCCGCGCCCTGGCGCCCGGCGCCGAGGCGCTGGAGGTCCCGATCCCCACCGGCGCAGGCCCGGGCCTGCGCCGCTTCGCCGCCGCCCTGGTCGTCGACGGCGACTACGCGATCTTCCAAGTCCCGGACACGACATGAAGGGTGGCGCCGACGCCATGGAAGAACTGAAGCACCGCCATCCCAAGGAGCACCGGGACGGCACCCACCGCGCCCGCCCCCCGGCCGAGACGCTGGCCGACTTCGGTTCCCGGATGGGGCAGTTCGGCATCACCCGACTGGCCAACATGACCGGCCTGGACTGGCTCGGCATCCCGGTCTACAACGCCATCCGGCCCAACTCCCGTTCGCTGTCGGTCTCCCAGGGCAAGGGCGTGGACCACGCGGCGGCCGCCGTCTCGGCCCTGATGGAATCGATCGAGTGCTGGCACGCCGAGTTCTTCGACGGACCGCTGCGCCACGACTCGTACCAGAACCTGCGCCGCCGGCTTCCTGTCCTGGACATCCACCAACTGCCGCTGCGCGGCGGGCTGGACACCACCGGCACGGGTTCGCGCGAGACGCCCGCCCGCTCGACGCTGCGCACCGACCTGCCGCTGCTGTGGACCGAAGGCCACGAGCTGATGGGCGGCGAGCCGATCTGGCTGCCGCACGAGAGCGTGCTGCTGAACAAGGTCGGCCTGGACTACGCCTCGACCACCTTCCGAGTCAGCTCCAACGGCCTGGCCTCGGGCAACAACCTGGTCGAGGCCACCATCCACGGCATCTGCGAGCTGGCCGAGCGCGACGCGCTGACCATGTGGTGGCAGGGCCTGCGCGAACGCTCCGATGTCGAGGCCGCCAAGCTCGACCTGGGCACCATCGACGACCCCGGCTGCCGGGGCCTGCTGGACGCCTTCGCGGAAGGCGGCCTGGAGGTCGCCGTCTGGGATGTCACCTGCGACACCGGCATCCCGGCCTTCCAGGCCTGCGCGGTGGAGAGCGCCGACCGGGTGGCCTGGCGCTCGTTCGGCGCCTGCTGGGGCTACGGCGCGCACACCTCCCCCGCCGTGGCGCTCTCCCGCGCGCTGACCGAGGTGGCGCAGAGCCGGGTCACCGTCATCGCGGCAAGCCGGGACGAGAACTTCCGCACCATGTACAACGCGCAGAACAGCGCCAAGAGCCTGGCCCGCACCCGCGAGGTCTTCTTCGCCCACCCCGGCACCCGGCCGTTCGACCCGACCACCGGGATCGACAACCCGACCCTCGACGAGGACCTGGACGCGGTGCTCGAGCGGCTGCGCAAGGTCGGCGTCGAGCAGGTGATCGCGGTCGACCTCAGCAAGCCGGAGGTCGGCATCCCCACCGTCAAGGTCGTCGTGCCGGGTCTGGAGCACTACTCCCTGTTCATCGGCTACACCCCCGGTCCGCGCGCCACCGCGCGCCGGGCCCGCGCCCAGAAGGGATCCGCATGAGCGTGTACGTCTTCCTCGGTCCGAGCCTGCCGGTCGAGCAGGCCCGCGCGGTGCTGGACGCCCACTACCTGCCGCCGGTCAGCTGCGGAGACGTGACCGAGCTGGTCCTGGACCGTGAACCGCCCACCGTGATCGGCATCGTGGACGGGCTCTTCGAGCAGGTCCCGGCGGTGTGGCACAAGGAGATCCTCTTCGCGATGAGCCGGGGGGTGCGGGTGGTGGGCGCATCCAGCATGGGAGCGCTGCGCGCCGCCGAGTTGCACGCCTTCGGCATGGACGGCGTCGGCAGCGTCTTCGAGGACTTCAGGGACGGCCGGCTCACCGACGACGACGAGGTGACCATCGTCCACGCACCCGGCGAGGACGGCTACCGTCCGTTGTCGGAGGCGATGGTCAACCTGCGGGCGGGCCTGGCCGGCGCCCGACAGGCGGGGGCGATCAGCGCGGCCACCCACGACGCCCTGCTGGCGGCGGCCAAGCGCACCTTCTACCCCGACCGCTCCTGGGGCCAGGTGTACGCGGACGGCCGCGAGGCAGGCCTGCCGCAGGACGAACTCGACGCCCTGCGCGGCCATGTGCGCACGACCCGGCCGGACGCCAAGCGGGACGACGCGCTCGCACTGCTGGCCAGGATCCACGACATGGTCGCCGAGGGCGTCCAACCACCGGTCTGTGCCTTCGACTTCGAGCCGACCTACTACTGGGAGAAGTTGCTGCGCACGGTCCGTCAGCAACGCGGCGAGCGGGCGATGGAACAGGCGCTGGGCGTCCCGGCCGCCACCGCGCTGGCCCAACTGGCCGAGCAGCGGCCGGAGGTGACCTCGGCCGCACTGCTGGACACGCTGGTGCGGCGGGAGGCCGAGCATCTCGGCGTGCTGGTCCCGGAGGAGATCAGGGCCAAGCACTCCGAGGAGGGCGGTGCCCTGCGAGAGGTGATCTCCGGCCACCTGCGCGGGGATCTCACCGATCCGGTGCTGCGGAAGCTGGAGCAGCTCGGGCTGCTGGCGTCGGCCCGGGCCGCACTGGCGGCCGGCCGGGACACCCCGGAGGGTGACCCGCAGCAGGCGGTTCCGCTGCCTTCCGGGCGACGCGAATGATTCTTGACAATGAAATATGACAACCATAAACTCAAAATATGACTAGGCCTTAGCGGTCTTTCCTCTTCCGTGACGTCCGCCGGAATCCACACCACTCCCCCGAAAGGGCTCGCATGACGCTCAGCATCGACGAAAACCGCCGGCTCACCGAAGTCGGCCCGGGTACACCGATGGGCGACCTGCTGAGCCACTACTGGATGCCCGTGGCCGTCTCGGTCGGCTGGGAGCCCGGCCAGGTCCGCCCGGTCGAACTGCTCGGTCGGCGCTTCGCGCTCTTCCGCCGACCGGACGGCACCTGGTCGATGCTCGACGAGCGCTGCCCGCATCGCGGCACCTCGCTGGCGTTCGGCATGGTCGAGGAGCGCGGCCTGCGCTGCCCGTACCACGGCTGGCTCTTCGACGGCTCGGGCGCCTGCCTCGACCAGCCGAACGAGGACCCGGCACTGGGCTTCAAGCATCGGATCACCCAACCTGCCTACCCCGTACGTGAGTTGGGCGGCCTGGTGTTCGCCTACCTGGCCCCCGGAACGCCGCCCGAGCTGCCCAGGTTCGATCTTCTGGTGGAGAGCGACGTCGAGGTCTCCATCCGCACCGCGGTGATCGACTGCAACTGGCTGCAGATCGTGGAGAACGGCCTGGACCCCGTCCACCTGGAGTGGCTGCACGGCCACTTCGCCAACCACCAGAACCGGCAGTCCGGCAACGTGGACCTGTACGAGGTCGCCCACCACGAGGAAATCGGCTTCGACACCCACGACTTGGGCATCATCAAGCGCCGCCTGCTGGAGCAGCAGGACCGGGCCGAGGAGGACTGGTCGGTCGGGCAGCTGGTGCTCTTCCCGGCCGCGATGTACGTCAGCAACCGCCACTTCCGCTCCATGCAGTTCCGGGTACCGCTGGACGACGTCCGCACCTGGCACGTCTGGTACGAGGTGCGCGGCCGGGGCGCGGCGGCACCGGCCCCCGGCGCCGAGATCCGCTTCCCGGGGCGGCCGGGCGCCGGGCGCAGTTCGGACGACACCGCCGCGGGCACCCGGTACCACGTCTCCGAGGCCGAGATCACGCACGCCGACGGCTCGTTCAACCTCGACACCATCGACGGCCAGGACGTGATGGCCTGGGTCACCCAAGGCCCGATCGCCGACCGCACCCGCGAGCGGCTCGGCGGCGCCGACCGGGGCATCACCCTGCTGCGCCGGTTGCTCTTCGAGCAGCTGACCGCTGTCGAGCAGGGCTTGCGCCCGCGCTGGTCCGACCTGGGCGCGGACGTCATCACGATGCCCCGCCGTACACACAGCCGCCCGATTCTCAGCGAACTCACCTGAGACCGACCGGTCCCACCTACCTGTCCAGCCCCTGTCCCGCAGACCCGAGGAGTCCCGCCGTGACTCAGCTGTTCCATCCCGTCATGGAGGTGCTGTCCAAGTGAGCGCCCTCCCACTGCCCGCCCCCGACGGCCCGGCCCACCTGCCACTGCGCTGGGACGGCGGCGAAACCCCGTTCGTCCTGTGGCACTTCGACTTCGGCGGAGGCAACCGCTGGGTG
This sequence comes from Kitasatospora sp. Root107, assembly GCF_001424875.1. Taxonomy (GTDB): domain Bacteria; phylum Actinomycetota; class Actinomycetes; order Streptomycetales; family Streptomycetaceae; genus Kitasatospora. The sequence continues at coordinate 53,823 of NZ_LMCT01000014.1, forward strand.
GCGGCCTACACCGGCGAGCTGCACAGCGGCGAGCCGATGCCGCTGCGCATCGAGTCCGCCTGCATCTTCGGCCATGTGCTGCGCTCGGCCCAGTGCGACTGCGGCTACCAGCTGGACCAGGCCATGGAAAGCTTCGCCCGCAGCGGCCGCGGCCTGCTGCTCTACGGCGTCGACCAGGACGCCCGCGGCCTGGGCATCGCCGCGCACTTCGCGATCTACGCGATGCGCCAGCAGGAGAACCTCGACACCGATGCCGTCTACGCGCGCCTGAACGCCCCGGTGGACGCCCGCAGTTACGAGCCCGTGGTGGCGATCCTGCGCCATCTCGGCGTCCCTTCGGTGCAGTTGCTCAGCAACAATCCGCGCCGCGAGGCGTTCCTGCGCGAGGCCGGCTTCGAGGTCGAACTCGCCGCGCTGGAAGCCCCGTTGGACATCCACAACATGAGCACCCTGATGCTGGAGAAGGAGGACCTGGGCTACCGCTGGTCCTTCGAGACGCACGCGGACTGGCTGCAGCCGCTGCAGGACGCGGTGGCCGGCGAGCCCGAGCGCTCGGTGGCCTGCCTGGCGGTGCCCGGCGGCGGCAGCGCCGGGACCCCGCTGGCCCAGGTCGACAGCGCCGACTGGGACCTCGCCCGGCGCCTCGCGGCCGCCGCCCCTCCGGTGCCCCCGGCCGGCACCCCGGTGGTCTACCTCACCGACCTGCCCCGCGCGGACGACCTCGCGGTGTACGCGGGCCTCGGCGCCGCCGCCGTCGTGGTGCCCTTCGCCGACCTGCCCGAGCCGCTGCGTGAGGCGGCCGCCGCCGCCGGTCTGCGGCTGGTCGACTGGGAACGCCGCAACGCCTACCGTGCGCCGCGACCGCAGTGGCGCCTGGAGCACCGGCTGCCCGGCCTGGACGTCTACGGCCGCGAGGGGCACCTGCGCCTGGTCGCCACCGGCTCCGCCGCGGCGCATCAGGCGGTGCGCGCCGACTTCGAACGCGAGCCCGCCCGGTACGGCACCCTGACCCGCACCGGCGACGGCTGGTTCGAGCTGGACCCGGCCCCCGGCACGCTCGACGCCGTCCTGACGGCACGATGACCGGCACCACCCGCGCGGTCAGCCGTGCCGAGGGGATCGCGCTGACCGACCGGGACGCGCTGCCGGTCGACACCGCCCTTGCGGCGCCGGACGGCATGCGCCGCTTCGTCACGCTGAACCCCTTCCACTTCGACCCGCACTGGCGCATCCCGGTCCCCGGCCTGGATGCCGTCTCCTGTTCGGTCGAGAGCGTCTGGCAGGCGCTCAAGCTGGTCGACGGCGCCACCGACCTCACCCTGCTGCCGCGCCCGGCCGTCAAACGCCCCGCCGAGGACCAGCGCGGCGCCGGGTTCGACTACCCGGCCTCCACGCTCAGCTACGCGGGCACCACGATCGACCTGGTGACCGCCCGGTACGCCGTCTACCTGCCCACGTACCTGCACCTGCTCGACCGGCTGGTGCCGGACTCGGTGCTGGACGAGCTGCGCACGGCCCTGGACCAGGGCCGGGACATCGTCTTCTACGACTGGGACGACAACACCGACATCGAGGACGCCCGGACCTCCTTCAGCCACTCCGCCGTGCTGGCCGCCTGGTTCGGCGGCCGGATCGAGGAGATCACCGGCCGGCTGGCCCGGTGGCGGGCGCTGCACCCGGACTCGGCGCACTGCCTGCGCGCGGACCTCCCCCTCGACCGCTACCTGCGGTTCCACCAGCACTGAAAGGTGTGCGGGCCATGCATCTCCCCCGACGACTTGCCGGATCCCTGTACTGGCAGGAGCAGCGGCTGCGCGGCAGAGCAGGCGTCAAGGACCGCCTCCAGTGGCTGCGCGCCAACCAGGAGCGGACGCCCGCCGAGATCGCGGAGCTGCAGTTCGACAAGCTCCGCGCCACCGTCCGGCACGCCTACCGCACCGTCCCGTACTACCGCCGGGTGATGGACGAGCGCGGTGTCCGGGACCTGGAGTCGGTGGCAGACCTGCGCAAGCTGCCGCTGCTCACCCGTGATGTGCTGATCAGGGAGCAGGAGCAGCTGGTCTCCTCGGAGGCCGACCGCGCCACCCTGCAGACCAACTTCTCCTCCGGCTCGACCGGCCGGCGCGCCCAGTTCCAGCAGGACGCCGACTTCCGGATGTGGATGCGCGCCCACCAGCTGCGCACCTACGAGTGGTGCAGCGGCTGGCAGTTGGGGGACCCCTTCGTGCTGCTGTGGGGCTCGGAGATCTACTGGTCGCTCAAGCAGCTGGTGGACCGGAGCGAGAACCTGCTCTCCAACCGCCGGGAGTTCAACACCTTCCGCCTCTCCCCGCAGCTGGTCACCTCGGTCACCGACGAACTGGTGCGCTTCCAGCCCGCGTTGGTCAGCACCTACTCCAACGCGATGCACCTGATCGCCAAGGAGGCCGAACGGCGCTCGCTGCGGATCCCGGGCCTGCGCGCCGTCCAGGGCACCTCCGAGCCGCTGCCGCCCGCACTGCGCGCCACCATCGCGCGGGTGCTGGAGTGCGACGTGTACGACAAGTACGGCATGCGCGAGACCAATATCGTCTCGCACGAGCAGCCCGGCGGCGGGGCGATGCTGATCCAGGCAGAGAACGTCTTCGTGGAGTTCCTGGACGAGAACGACGAGCCCTGCGCGGACGGGCAGACCGGTCGCATGGTGCTCACCACCCTGAACAACAGCTCGATGCCGCTGGTGCGTTACGAGACCAGCGACCTCGCGGCGCCGCTGCCGGCGAGCGCCGCCACCAGCCTGCCCTACCCCGCGATGACCTCGGTCGCCGGACGGCTGCAGGACCTGATCGTCACCCCGAGCGGCGACCACGTGGACGCGTACCTCTTCTCGTACCTGTTCATGCGCTTCCCCGAGGTGCACTGGTTCCAGGTCGTGCAGAGCGAGCCGCACCGGCTCTCGGTGAAGGTCTACACGCCGCAGGGGCTGAGCCGGCAGACCACCGAGACGCTGACCGAGCGCATCCACCACCACACCGGTTTCCCCTTTGCGATCGACTTCGAGTCGCTGGACCGGATGCCGGAGTCCTCCACAGGCAAGTTCCGGCTCTGCGTCTCCGAGCTCGGCGCCGCCGCCACTGCTGGGAGTCCCCATGCCCGAGCTTGACCCCGCCGGGGTACTGCCCTGGGACGACGACGCGCTGCCCTCGCCGCCCGCGCCCGCCGCGCCGACCCTCCCCTGGGAGCCCGCGCGCGGCGGCGCCAAGGTGGTGGCACTGACGGACGCGGCCGCACCGCACCGCGAGGGCTTCGACCTCGGCCGCTTCGCCACCTGGCTGCGCGAGGCGGACGTGCTGGACCAGGGGCCGATCGAGCTGCCCGGCGCGACCGTCACCCTGCCCTACGGCATGCGGATCATGCGCCGCTTCAACGACGTCGTCGCGGGCGCCTGCGAACAGGCCGGCTTCGAGGAGTTCGACTACCCGATGCTGGTACCCGACTCGGTGCTGGAGCCGACCCGGGAGATCATGCCGCTGAAGGGCTCGCTGCTCTACGCCGGCAGCGACGAGGACTGGGCGGCCGGGCGCAAGCGGATGGTGCTGACGCCCACCGGCGAGGGCGCGGTCTACACGCACTGGGCGGGGATGGTCCGCAGTCGCCGCGACCTGCCGATCCGCGCCTACCGCAAGGCGCGGTACTTCCGGCCCGCGCGCGCCGGGCGCAGCGTGTTCCGGGCGATCGAGGCCCAGGACATCTACGAGTTCCAGGCCTGCTACGCCGACCGGTCCGGTGCCGTCGAAGGCTTCGAGCAGGCGACAGCGATGGCCCGTCAGGTCGGCGGGCGGCTGCACGTCCCGGTGCTGTGGTCCACCCGCCCGCCGTGGACCAACAACACCCAGGTCTCCGACCGGACCATCGGCGGCGACGTCGCGCTGCCGCACGGCGCGACCCTGCAGGTGGGCTGCCTGTACGACCAGGCCCAGCGGTTCTCCCGGCTCTACGGGGTCGGCTTCCGCGAGGGCGCCGAGCAGGTGTACACCCACCACGTGACCGGCGCGCTCACCCGGCGGCTGGTGCTCACCCACCTGATGCTCGGCATGGACAGTGAGGGCGAGCTGCTGCTCCACCCCGACCTGGCACCCGTCCAGGTCGCTCTCACGCTCACCAGCGACGATGCCCAGGAGCTGGCTGACGCACGGGAGTTGGTCACCCGGCTGGCCGCTCGCGGGGTGCGCTGCGAGCTGCGGACCGAGGCGGACCGGCGCGCTGTCGGGCGGCTGCACAAACGCTGGCGGCGCCAGGGCGTGCCGCTGCGGGTCTACCTGCAGGCCCGTCGCGGCGCCGGTGACCGCACCCGGGCCGTGGTGGTGCGCGCGGACACCCGGGAGGAGGCCGTGCTGCTGCCGGCGGAACTGTCCGCGCTGGCGGAGGTGCTGCCCGGCGCGCTGGCGGAGGTCGGCAACGGATACCTGCGGCGTTCCTGGGGCTTCGCCCAGCGCCAGTGCCGGACCGCCGACAGCGCGAGCGTGCGGCAGATCCTGACCGAACGCGCCGTCGCCGTGGCGCCGTTGGAAGCGAGCGAGGAAGCGGTGGGCGCGGTGTCGCAGTGGCGGCTCGGCGAGGTGCTGGGGTTCCGCCGGGCGCCGGGGCCGGCGCCGTGCGTCGTCACCGGCCGCATCGTGACGACCGTCGCCTACCTCTCCCCGCGCACATGAGCGTGTTGGGGGGCGCCGAGGTCGGCGTCGGCGCGGATGCGGATGTGAAGACGGAGACGGCCCGGGTGCGGGTGGTGGTGTTGACCGGCGCGCCGGGTGCGGGCAAGACCGAGGCCGGACGGCGTCTGGTCCGCCGCTACCAGGTCCCGGCCGCGCTGATCGACACCGACGCCGTCGCCGACGTCTACCCCTGGCAGGCCGACGAACGGCTCTACGCCGTGCTCGGGCGCAACCTGCGGGCCTGCCTGGACTCCTACCTGGAGTGGGGCGCACGGGTCGTGGTGCTGAGCGGCGTCATGCTGCCCGGCCGGACACTGGACCAGTTCGCCGACCTGCTCGCCGATCCCCGCCTGGAGTGGGTCTTCTACGGGCTGCGGGCGCGGCCCGAAGAGTTGGCCGCGCGGATCCTGGCCGACACCAAGGTGCAGGAGGCGGACGGGCGGCTGTCCTGGAGCCACCTGGACGAGGAGGTCGCCACCGTGCCCGGCATTCGGCAGCTGGAGACCGGCGCCCTGACGGCGGCTCAGGTGGTCGACCTGATCGCCGCGGCCGAGGCCGCCGACCTGCCACCGGGCGCCCTCACGGCGACCACACCACCCGGACCGCTGCCGGTGACGCCGACGGGCACGACGGGCACGACAGAGAACGCAGCGGCAGGCGCGCGGTCCGTGACACCGGTCAGCGCCGCGGACGCGCGGTCGGCGTGCGCGGACGCGCTCGGCCGGGCCGGCTTTCCGCCGCCCGTCGCCGAGCAGGCCGCCGCCGAGCTGGTCGCGGCCGAGACGGACGGCCAGCCCTCGCACGGCCTGCTTCGCGTCCCCGAGTACGTCGCCGCGGTGGCAGCGGGCGAGCTCTGCCCGACCGCCCGCCCCCGGGTTCACCGCACCGGCGAGCGCGCGGTGCTGGTGGACGGCGGCCGGGCGCCGGGCGTCCTGGTGCGCCGGCTGCTGGCCACCGAGCTGGGCCGCGCCGCGCAGGGCGGGCCGGTGGTGGTGGGACTGCGTGACTCCGGGCACCTGGGACGGCTGGCGCCGCTGGGCCGCGAGGTCGCCGGGCAGGGGCTGGTGCTGCTCGGCTTCGTCAACTTCTGCGGCGCGGGCCGCAAGGTCGCGCCGGCCGGCGGCACCGACGGCCGGTGGGCGACCAACCCGCTGCTGCTGGCCTGTCCGGCGCCGCCGGGCGCACCGCTGGTGCTGGACATGAGCACCAGCGCGGCCGCCGAGGGCGTCGTCCGCGCGGCACTGCTGGCCGGCACCGAAGTGCCGCCCGGCCTGCTGATCGGCACCGACGGAGCGCCCGTCACCGACCCCCGGCTGCTCTACACCGAGCCGCCGCGCGCCGCGCTGGCACCGCTGGGCGGTATCGCCGAGCACAAGGGCCACGCGCTGGCCGCCCTGGTCGAGACGCTGGCGGGCGCGGTGGCCGGCGCCGGGCACGCGGCCGCGCCGCAGGGGCCGGGTAACGGCGGCCTGTTCGTCGCCTTCCGGGTCGACGCGCTGGGACGCTCCGGTGCCGCGGTCGGCACGGCGGTCAGCGCCCTCGAGCAGCACCTGCTGGCCGGCCCCCGGCTGGACGACCAGCGGGCGCCGCGGCTGCCCGGCCGGGCGGTCCGCCCACCGCACACTCCCGACCTGCTCACGCCGCCGACCGCACTGTGGCAGCGGATCCGGCAACTTGCCTCCACCGACCTGACGAAAGGGATCGCCCCATGTCCCATCCCCTGCTGAGCCCGGTCCCGAGCCTCGCCGAGGCGGTCGACGCGTCGTCCGGCCCGGCGCTCGGCCTCTTCCTGCTGAGCGGCAGCAGCCTGCTCGCCGAACTGTGCGGCACGCTCCCCCTGCAGTGGGTGGTGCTGGACATGGAGGCGTCGGCCATGTCCAAGCAGGACGCGCTGCACATGCTGCAGGCGCTCACCGGGTCGCCCTGCGTGCCGATCGTGCGCGTCCCCTACCTGAACCACCATCTGATCGAGCACGCGCTCGACCTGGGCGCTGCCGGCGTGATGGTCCCCAAGGTGGACACCCCGCAGGCTGCGGCGGCCGCCGCCGCGGCCTGCCGCTTCCCGCCGGAGGGGCAGCGCGGCATCAACCCGGTACGGGCGTCGGGCTATTTCGCCGACGTCGCGGGCTATCTTTCGCGCGCCAACGCGCGGACCTCCTGCGTGGTGCAGATCGAGTCCGCACTGGCGGTCGAGAACGCCGACGCGATCGCGGCCACCCCCGGTGTCGATGCGCTCTTCCTCGGGATGGGCGATCTGGCCTGCGCGCTCGGGCAGCCCGGGGTGATGACCGGTCCCGCGATGGACGCCGCCCGTGCCGCCGTACTGCGCGCCGCCCGCGCCCACGGCAAGCAGGCCGGGATCTTCGCCTACGCGCCGGAGCTGGCCCGCGCCTACGCCGCCGAGGGCTTCGAGCTGATCGCCTTCGGGAACGAGGTCAAGCTGCTGCGCGACGCGATTCTCTCGGGCATCGACACGCTGGCCTCCTGACAGCCGGACGCAGGATGGTCCCGCCCACGGTCCGGCCGGACCGTGGGCGGGACCATCGGCGTTCCTCCAGTGGTCAGGTGCCCGGACTCAGGCGCCCCGGACGGTGAACGGGTCGGCCGCGCGCGAGTCCGCCGTCAGCTGGACGTGCAGCTCGCACGCGCCGGCCTCGGCCAGCTCGCGCAGCTCGGGCGAACTCTGCAGGACGACGCCGCGCACCCGCTCACGCAACTCCTCGGCCTGGCGCGGGAACAGGTGTGGGGCGAACGCGGTGACAGCCGTCAGCTCCAACCGGGCCGACGCCTCGGGCGTCGCCGGATGGAACTCCGCCCTGGCACGCGGGGCCGACCCGGGCAACACGTCGTAGGGGGCGATGGCGGCGTGCATCGGCCCGCGCTGCAACTCCGGCAACGACTCCAGCGCTCCCCGCAGGGCGATCGGACGGAACGCCGGCAGCCGGGCGCCGGCGTGCTCGACCAGTGGGACGTGCGCGCGCCGGCCGACCAGCATGACGGACACCTCGCCGGGCTCGCACGGGCTCTCGAACACCTCGACCAGATCGCCGGTGTCGTACCGGATGAAGGGCTGGTACTGCGAGAACGGGAACAGCTCGGTGAGCACCAGCCGTCCCACACCGGAGGTCAGCGACTGTTCGCCGTCCAGCGAGACGACCTGCGGCACGACGTGGACGTCGAAGTGGAAGAGGCCGCAGCGCTCGCAGCGGGTGGCTCCGCCCACCACCTCCGAGAGGCTGTAGCGGTGCACGATCCGCGCGTCGGGGAAGCAGCCGGCCAGGAAGTCGCGGTGCCCGTCGGTCAGGTAGTCGGCCAGCGCGGTGACGGTGCGCGGGCGCAGCCGCTCCAGCAGTCCGGCCGCCTGGACCGCGTGTGCCAGCACGACCAGGTCGTCCGGGGTGCCGCTGAGCTGGATCAGCGGATCGACGAGATCCGGGAAGAGCTGGGGGCGGCGCAGCAGGCCGAGCGCCTTGACCAGGTCGCGCTCCGACAGCAGGCCGAGCGTCACGCTGCGCTCCACCGCCAACGCGCCGATGGAGTTGCCGTGATGGCGCTTGGAGATGGTGGACAGGTGCACGATGGGCCGTGCCTCGTTCGTCCGCTCACGGGCCCGGGCGTTGAGGTCCGACAGCAGCGCGGCGAGCTCCTGGATCTCCTCGGCGCTGCGGTAGCGGGTGAACGGGTGGCCGGTGGTGCCGCTGCTGTGCATCAGGACGGACGGCGTGCGGTCCGGGTGCCCGACCACCGACATCCCGCCCGCCGGCTCGTACTTTCCGACGACGGGCAGTGCGGCCAACTCGGCCACCGTGCTGACGGCCGTCGCCTGCGGGCGGTCGGCCCACAGCTCGCGGTAGTACGGAATCGCGTGGGCGTGCTCGATCGTGCCCGGCACCAGCTTGTTGCGTATGCGGGTCTTGGGGCCCACCACCGCTTCGATTATCGACATATGACAATCTTGACAGACCTCACAATGGGGAGTCAATATTAGTTACTATCACTTGTTGTATCCTTTCTCGCATGCTGAATGGGGACCACGTGGCGACCTCGACTCCGAGCGGACTGGCCGAACTGATCGACGACGCGCAGCCCTTCCTCCGGGACCACTGGCGCCGCCGGCCCGCCGTGCTGCGCTCCGGCCCCCTGCCCACCGGATCCCTCACCCTGGACGAGGCGGACGCCGCACTCAGCGCGGGCGCACTGCACTCCCCCTACGTGGAGATGGTGCGCACCGACCGGATCATCCCTCGCGAGGCGTACTGCACCAGTCGCACCGTCAACCGGGTCGACTACCCCGGCTACGCCGACGCCACCCGGATCCGCGCGCTGCTGCAAGCCGGAACCACTCTGGTGCTGCGCTGCGTCGAGCAATGGCACGCCGGCACCGCGGAGTTCACCCACCGACTGGGCGAGGACCTGGGTCGCAAGGTGGAGGCGTTCTTCTTCGTCACCCCGCCCGGCGCCCAGGGTCTGCGCCTGCACCGGGACGACGCGGACGTCTTCGTGGTCCAGCTGAACGGCAGCAAGCAGTGGTACGTCCACCAGGGACCCGACGCCCCCGAGTGGCGCCCGGGCCCGGCTTCCGACAGCGAACCGCCGGTGGCGTCACCGCTGTTGCGGGCCGGCGAAGTGCTCTACATCCCGCGCGGCTTCGCGCACTACGCCACTGGCGACAGCGGACTTTCGGTACACCTGTCGCTCACCGTCCGGGACATCGCCACCACGGACCTCCAACGGGCCGCCCAGCAGCTGCTGTTCGACGCCGCACCGGCCAACCGGCGACCACTGGACGACGGCTCTCTGCTCGCCGACGCCCGCGCCATGCTCGATCAACTCACCGTCCGGCTCCCGACGTTGACTCCTGATCAGCTACTCACCGCCGCACGCACCGCACAGCGCGCCGAGGCCCTGACACAGCGCTCCCCCGGCCTGACCGCTCTCGCCGACTCCCTTGAAACGTCCCCGCACGAGGCCGGGGCCGACTCCGGTCACGGTGGCTCGTAGCACCCGGCCCGTGGCCCCGACCTGGGCTTCCCGTCATGGGCGGGTCGGGCGCGGCTCCGCCACTAGAATAGAGATCCCTGTGATACCCCACAGCTTCACCGAGAGGACGGTCTCCGGTCCTATGCGCTGGTCCCAGCTGTACGTGCCCACTCTCCGCGAGGACCCGGCTGACGCGGATGCGGTGAGCCACCGCCTGCTGGTGAGAGGAGGGTTCGTCCGGCAACTCATGGCCGGTCACTACTCCCTGCTGCCGCTGGCCGTGCGCGTCCGAGCCAAGATCGTGGACATCATCCGCGAGGAGATGACCGCGATCGGCGCCCAGGAGTTCATCCTGCCCGCCATGCATCCGGCCGAGATCTGGCAGCGCAGTGGCCGCTGGGAGGTGATGGGTGAGGAGATGTTCCGGCTCAAGGACCGCAAGGGTGCGGACCTGGCGCTCGGCATGACCCACGAGGAGATCTTCACCGTCCTGTCGCAGGAGCTCAAGTCGTACCGGGACCTGCCGCAGATGTGGTACCAGTTCCAGACCAAGTTCCGCGACGAGGCCCGCCCGAAGAGCGGCCTGCTGCGGGTACGCGAGTTCACGATGAAGGACTCGTACAGCTTCGACATCGAGACCGATGGCCTCGACCGTTCCTTCGACCTGCACAAGGCCGCCTACGAGCGGATCTTCGCCCGCCTGGGCCTGCCCGCGATCCCGGTGCAGGCGTCCAGCGGCAGCATGGGCGGCAGCGCGTCGGTGGAGTTCATGAGCCCTTCGACTGCCGGCGAGGACCTGGTGGTCCGCTGCCCGGGCTGCGACTACGCGGCGAACACCGAGAAGGCGACCTCCGCCCTGCCCGCTGCGGTCGACGGCCCTGGCCTGGAGGCCCCGGAGCGGTTCGACACCCCGAACGCGCGCACGATCGAGGAGCTGTCCGTCCAGCACGGCGTGCCGGCCGAGCGGCAGATCAAGACGCTGCTGTACGTGGTCGACGACCAGCTGACCCTCGTCCTGATCCGCGGCGACCACAGCCTGGTCGAGCAGAAGCTCATCGACACCCTCGCCGCCACTGCCATCCGCCCGGCCACCCCCGAGGAGATCAAGGCGGCGCTCAGCGCCTCCCCCGGCAGCCTGGGCGCGATCGGCGTCACCGAGCTGCCCGTCCTCGCGGACGAGGCCCTGCGCGGCCGTACCGACATGACCACCGGAGCCAACACCGACGGCGTCCACCTGCGCGGGGTATCGGTCGAGCGGGACATCGCAGTGGGCCGTTGGGCGGACCTGCGCGAGGTGAAGGCCGGCGAGCCCTGCCCCCAGTGCGGTACGCCGCTGGAGGTCGTGGTCACGATCGAGGTGGGCCACATCTTCAAGCTCGGCCGCAAGTACACCGAGGTCCTCGGCGTCTCCGTGCTCGGTCGGGACGGCGAGCGCGTCACCCCGATCATGGGCAGCTACGGGATCGGCGTGGAGCGGGCGTTGGCCTCCATCGTGGAGACGCACCACGACGACAAGGGCATCATCTGGCCGATCGCGGTGGCCCCCTTCGAGGTGGCCGTCGTCGTTCTCGGCAACAACGACGAGAAGGTGACCGAGGCTGCCGAGACGCTGTACCGGCAGCTGCAGGACGAGCGGGTCGACGTGCTCCTGGACGACCGTAACGAGCGGCCCGGGGTGAAGTTCCGCGACGTCGAACTGATCGGCATCCCGTACCGGATCACGGTCGGCGCCCGCGGGCTGGCCGACGGCACGGTCGAGGTCACCAGCCGGGCCACCGGCGAGACCCAGGCCGTTCCGGTGGGCGAGGCCGTGGAACACCTCCGCAAGCTGGTGACAGCCGGGGCGTGAGGTACCGGATCCTCAGCTGCGCGTCTGGGTCTCGTACTGACCCAGGCGCGCAGCTTCGCTTCCGGGCCGTCTCGCGCGCGGGGCTTCGGCGTAGTCGCATGATGCCCGGTCTGTGATCACCGGGGGCCGAGGGGGCGACGGACGTCGCGGGCGTTGCGGCGGAGGCCGGCTGCGATGTTGTTCTCTCCGGCTGCCTGCGTGATCGGATATCGTCCGCGGTCATGGGTGAACTGATAGTGATCAGGCACGGCCAGACCGAGTGGAGCCTTTCCGGCCAGCACGCGGGACGGACCGACGTTCCACTGACCGACGCAGGTGAGGCGGCCGCCAAGGCGCTCGCCCCCAGGCTGGCCCGGCGCGAACTGGTCGCCGTGTTCAGCAGTCCGCTGAGCCGGGCCATGCGGACCGCCGAACTGGCGGGCCTGACCGGCGTCAGGCCCGATCCAGACCTGGTCGAATGGGACTACGGCGGCTACGAGGGCCTGACCGCGGCGCAGATCCAGGAGACGAGGCCGGGCTGGGACCTGTGGCGGGACGGCGTCGTTCCCGGTGACGCGGCCCATCCCGGCGAGGAGCTCCAGCAGGTGGCCGCGCGCACGGACGCGGTGCTGGGCCGGGTCCGGCCGCTGCTCGACGAGGGCGATGTCGCCGTCGTCGCCCACGGCCACCTGGCGCGCCTGCTCACCGTGCGCTGGCTCGGCCTCGACGCATCCGCCGGCCGACTGCTCGGCCACCCGCACCCCGGCACCCTCAGCTTCCTGGCCACCGAGGACGGACAGCCCGTCATCTCCGCCTGGAACGTGCCGTAGCGACGGCTGACTTGGCAGTGCCGGTCACGAAGCGGGATTCGGCGAAGTAGCAGGCCGCCGGGTTCGTGACGATCTGTCAACCCGTGACCCGCGCGGAGTGCACCATGCCCTCGTCGCGATCCTGGCGCTGACCGCTTGCGCGGTGCTGGCCGGCGCGACGTCGCTGCCGGCGGCTGGCGTGGATCGCCGACGCCCCGGCGCACGTGCTGGAACAAGTGGGCGTGCGCGTCGACCCGCTGACCCCGCGTCGGAACCTGCTGTTCCCCCACGCCCCGAGCGATGGCCACCTGGCGCAACCTCACCATCGGCGCCCTCCGCCTCGCAGGCGTCCGCGGCATCGCCACCGGTCTGCCGCGACAGGCTCCTCGCCCCCATGCGCGCGATCCCGCGGTTTTCGCGGTCATCGTCAGTTGAGCATCCCATCCTTGACCAGCCCCCTTGACTCGCCAGGTTCACTCAGTCACAATCGTTGTCAGTATTAACCGGCAATGATTAGTCGCCACACATTCCCATGGTCGATTTTCCAGGGATCGACCATGATGAACCGGCTCAACCGGAGGGATCGCCATGACCGAGTCCATGAAGAACATGCCGGACGACGAAAACGAAGTGCACGACGTCCTCAACTTCATCGACCCGGGCCACTGCCGCGTGACGCCGGTCGTCCAACTGTCGCCTGAAGCTGCCCTTGCGGTCACCACAGCCCTCTGCGGGGTGGTTCAGCAGGCCCGGACGGCACCGGCTGCCACCAGCCCTGGACCTGAGGGGATCATACGGTCACAGACCTTCGAGGAAGGCGATGTCTACCTGCTCAGCACCCCTTTCGACGGTTTCTTCGCAGACCGCTACCTCATGGATTTCTATGATGTCAGCGATCGTGACATCTGTGCCCGGATGCATCTCCACACCGGTCTGCGGTTCGTCCGCATGATGACCGGCCCTGGCACTCGGATCCTGGTTTCCAGCCTCTCCCCGATCGAGGTGACGCACATCGACGGCGTGACGCCCTTCCAGCCGGAGACGTTCGAGGACGATGCCCCCGACCTCCCGGAGGGGCACCGGCGCACCCGGTACAACCTCGTCATTCCGGAGAACTCCTGGGCCGACATGCAGATCCCGCGCGCTGTCAGCCACCAGTTCAACGCCCACGGTCCCCATGCCGTCATCGACTCGGTGCATCCGGAGGAGTCGATCGAGACGTTCCGCGAGCGCATGAGCGGTCTCCGGATGATGGCTCAGACCATCTTCCTCGCCGACGAGCAGCCTGCCTCCGAGCTCTGCGGCGTCAAGTAGGGCCGCGGGCGGGCCTACTGCCGTCGAGGCGCGAGCGGGACCCCACGGCCGGGCCGACCTGGTCCTAGCTGTGAGCTCGGTCGCCGGCGATCTGGTCGGGCTGGGCCTCGACCAGGCTGTCCCCAGCCGGCCGGGTCGCTCCTCATGGCCGCCAGGGTTTGCTCCGGGTCGTACACCCAGCCGCCGGGACGGTGCGATCCCCGGGCTGTCGGCCAGGCGACGGCGCACCGCAGCGACATGAGCCGCCAGCGCGGAGTCGGCCGCACGCTTGCGGGTCCACAGCACATCCAGGCGGGTCGGCGCGCCGGACTCGGCAGCCGCCGGCCTGAACATCCGCGCAGCGGAAGTGCCCAGCCCCGTCGGCCCGGCATTGAAGAGCAACACTCCTCGGCCCGCGGCCCGGGCCGGGTCCCGGGCGTGGACGCGCTCTGCCAACGGCTCGAGGACACCCAGGTCACACGCCACTCGATCCAGTGACCGGATCCCCGGCGCCTTCGGGAGACGATCCGAGAGGAACGAGCCGGGATCGCGCCCGTGAACATCGGCCAACCCAGCAGGATGCAGCAGCTCAAAGTGGTGTTTCATACGGCCGACCCTGCCGGAGAGAGCCCCGTCCGCAGGCGCTCCGGGCCGGCGAACCATCAGATCCGGCGAACTCTGTCGGCAACGGCTGACATCGGGCTCCGGATCACCTTCCGTGCCAGAGCCATCTCGGCCCGGGGGTGTCGGTGCTGCTCAGCGCGGCGCGAGCGGGGGTCGGCGAGCAGTCGAGGCCGAACTCCGAGCAGCTGAGAGAGCGAGGCAGGCGGCAGCGAGGGAGAGTCCTGCGAGCAGGAGGAGGAGCTGCGGGTGGCCGCCCAGGACGGGCACGAGGGCGGCGGCTGCCCAGGGGGCAAGGGCGCCGGCGGTGCTGGCGGGGGCAGCGAGGAGGCCGCTGAGGCGACCGTAGGAGGTGGTGCCCCAGCGGTCGGTGACGGCGGTGGCCTGGAGGAGGGTCAGATTGCCCCGGACGACTCCGGCAAGAATCGCGGCGGCGAACAGGAGCGGCGGCGGGCCCGGGGTGACGGCGAGAACCGCGGTGGTGAGGCCGCCTGCGGCGAAGAGGGCCGCGGTGCGGCGGGTGACGTCGGTACGGCGGGCAAGGGCGGCGTAGAGGGTTCGGCCGAAGGTCTGGCCGAGACCGCCGAGGCCGAGAGCCCAGGCCGCGGTGGTGACACTGACGCCGCGTGCGAGGAGGAGGGGAACCAGGGTGAAGACGACCCCGTACATCGCGAACGAGGACAGTGTGAAGGCCGCGGCGAGCAGGACGAACGGCCGACTACGGGCCGGCACCGCGGAGTTGACGGTGGTACCTGGCGGCGTTGCCTCGGGCCAGGGGTGGCGCAGCGTCAGGGCGTGCAGCGGGAGTGCGGTGGTCGCCAGGACGGCGGCGAGCACGAGGTAGGTGGTGCGCCAGCTCAGGTGGTCGGCGAGCTGGGCTGTGACGGGGGCGAAGACGGTGCTGGCCAGGCCGCCGGCCAGGGTGACAGTGGTGAGTGCTCGGACGTGGTCGGGCTGGTGCCAGCGCGTCAGGGCGGCGAAGGCCGGGTGGTAGAAGGAGGCGGACATCGCTGCGCCTGCCAAGAGCCAGGCCGCTGAGAAGATGGCGAGGTTCGGGGCGAGGGCGATGCCCACCAGGGCGGCGACGCCGAGGACGGAGCCGGTGGTCATCACGACGTGCGGGCCGTGCCGGTCGAGGACCCGTCCGATCGGTATACCCACGAGGGCGGAGACCAGCAGCGCGGCGGAGAAGGCTGCGGTGGTCCGAGCCGAGGACCAGCCGGTGGCGGCGGTGATGTGCGGCAGGAGGACGGGGAAGGCGTAGTAGAGGATGCCCCAGCCGATGATCTGGGTGGCGCACAGGGCAGGGAGTACGCCGCGGGGCCGCGACCGGTCCCCCGTTCCGGTCGCGGCCCCGCGGATCTGAGTGGCAGTCACCGGCCTGGTCAGCAGCCGCCGGAGGTGGAGCAGGACGAGTCGGAGCTGCCGCCGACGCCGAGGGTGATGAGCTGGGGTGCGGCGGGGGTCGAGCAGCACCCGGACTCGGCGGTGGACTGTGCGGCGGGCTCCTCGAAGAGGCCGGCGCCGCCGCAGACTCCGGTCTCGGGGAGGGTCAACTCGACGCGGGCGGCGGCCTCGTGGTCACCGGCGAGGTGGGCCGCGATCGAGCGGACCTGCTCGTAGCCGGTCATGGCGAGGAAGGTCGGGGCACGGCCGTAGGACTTCATGCCGACCAGGTGGACGCCCTGCTCCGGGTGGGAGAGTTCGGCGGCGCCGTGCGGGTAGACGGTGCCGCAGGAGTGCTGGTTGGGGTCGATCAGCGGGGCGAGGGCGACCGGGGCCTGGAGGCGCTCGTCGAGGCCGAGGCGCAGTTCGGAGAGGAAGGAGTGGTCGGGTCGCAGGCCGGTGAGGACGATGATCTCGTCCAGGCCCTCGGCTCGGTGCCCCTGGTCGGAGACCAGGGCGAGCTTGCCCTCGGACTCCTCGACGGTCGTGACGCGGAAGCCGGTGAGGGCGCTGGCGTGGCCGTTCTCGACGGCGGCCTTGGCGGCCTGGCCGAGTGCGCCGCGGGCGGGGAGCTGGTCGGCGCTGCCGCCGCCGAAGGTGGATCCGGTGATGCCGCGGCGGAGCACCCAGACGGCGTGGGTGCCGTTCGCCTGCTTCGCGAGGTTGGCGAGCGTGGCGAGGGCGGTGAAGGCGGAGGCGCCGGAGCCGACCACGGCGGTGCGCTTGCCGGCGTACCGGGCGCGGACAGCCGGGTCCTTGAGGTCGGGGACGCGGTAGGAGATGCGGGCCGCGTGGGTCTTCTCGCCGATGGCGGGCAGGCCGTCGGCACCCAGCGGGCTCGGGGTGGACCAGGTGCCGGAGGCGTCGATGACGGCGGAGGCGCTGATCCGCTCCTCGCGGCCGTCCGTGCCGGTGAGGTGGACGGTGAAGGGCTGTTCGGTCCGGCCCGCGTCGACGATGCGGTCACGGCCCGCCCGGGCGACACCGGTGACCGTGGTGTCGTAGCGGACCTTGTCGCCGAGGGTGTCCGCGAGGGGCTGGAGGTACTGCTCGGCCCAGTCGGCGCCGGTCGGGTAGGTGGCCGGGTCGGGCCGGGACCAGCCGGTCTGGGCGAGGAGCTTCTCGGCAGCGGGGTCGATGAGTTCGGCCCAGGTGGAGAACAGCCGAACATGCCCCCACTCGCGCACCGCACTGGCGGCGGAGGCGCCGGACTCGGCGACGATCACGCCGAGGCCGCGCTCGGTGAGGTGGGCGGCGGCGGCCAGGCCGACGGGGCCGGCGCCGATGACGAGGACGGGCAGGTCGGAGCCTTCGGACATGGCGGTGGTCCCCTTCGAGGCGAGCGGACACGAGCGGCGGTGGGCCGCCCGGCTGATTCGACAAACGTCGATGTGCTGACAGGTGCGACCTTGCCACTCGATTAGATGACTGTCAACATAGACACATGTCGAACCTTGAGCTGGTGGTCCTGGAACCCGAGACGGTGCCCTGCTGCGCACCGATCACCTCGGAGGAACTGTCTGCCGAGGACTCGGTGCGGATGGCGGCGATGTTCAAGGCGCTGGCCGATCCGGTACGGCTCCGGCTGTTCTCCAAGGTGGCCTCGCACGAGGGTGGGGAGGCGTGCGTGTGCGACATCCAGGACGTCGGGGTCTCGCAGCCGACCGTCTCGCACCACCTGAAGAAGCTCCGCGAAGCCGGGCTGCTGACGAGCGAACGCCGGGGCACCTGGGTCTACTACAAAGTGGCGCCGTCCGTGGTCGCGGGCATGTCCGCCCTGCTCGACCTGAACCGCTGACCGGCGAGGAGCATCGCGTGCCGCACTCCGCTGTCACCATCGGCCCGATGACGCCCAAGCACGCCGGCCAGGTCCTGACGATCTATCAGGCAGGCATCGACGAAGGCAACGCCACCTTCGAGACCGCCGCGCCCGACTGGGAGGCGTTCGACGCCGCTCGGCTGCCCGGCCATCGGCACGTCGCGCTCGGCCCTGGCGGCGAGGTGCTGGGCTGGGCCGCCGTCAGCGCGGTCTCCGCCCGGCCCGCGTACGCCGGTGTGGTCGAGCACTCGGTCTACGTCCACCCCGACGCGCGCGGGCGGGGCATCGCCGGCACGCTGCTGGACGCGCTCATCGCCTCCACCGAGGCGGCCGGGATCTGGACCATCCAGTCCGGGATCTTCCCCGAGAACACCGCCAGCCTCGCCCTGCACACCAAGGCCGGCTTCCGGGTGATCGGCACTCGCGAGCGCGTCGCCCGCCACCACGGCACCTGGCGCGATGTCCTGCTGGTCGAACGCCGCAGCCCGGTGGTCACCTGACAGGGACAGCGCGAACGAGCGGGTGTCAGCGCAACAGGCCGGTGATCTCCGTGACGGCCGCGCGGGCGGTGCGGCCGACGCCGACGAGGGTGGCGGAGGCGGGGCCGGTCCAGTCGCCGTAGCCGAGCAGGTGGATGCGTTCGTCCTCCACCGCGCGGGTGCCGAGGCCGAGCCGGCCGAGGGCGGTGAGGTCGGGGCGGAAGCCGGTGCACCAGATCACGGCGTCGCAGTCCCAGGTGGTGCCGTCGCTCCAGGCCGGGCCGGTGGAGGTGAGGCGGTCGAACATCGGATGCGCCGTCAGGCCGTCGGCCCGGGCGGCGCGGACGGCTGGGACGGTGACGATGTCGCCGAGCTCGGAGATCCGCGGGCCGTCACCTTGGACCCGGCGGGTGGCGAGGTCGAACAGGGCCCGGCCGTCGATGTCGTCAGGCAGGAAGCGGACCGGGCGCCGGGTGACCCAGCGGACGGTGGCGACGCCGTGCAGGTCGGCGGCGATCTGTGCGCCGGAGTTGCCGCCGCCGACCACCACCACGCGCTGACCCGCGAAGTTGGCCGCGTTGCGGTAGCCGTAGGTGTGGAGCTGACGGCCGGTGAACTCGCGGCGTCCCGGTACGGCGGGGACGAAGGGCCGCTCCCAGTTGCCGGTGGCCAGGATCAGGGCGTCGCTGTGCCAGGTGCCCTGGTCGGTGCGGGTGAGCAGGCCGGCCGTGGTCCGCTCGACGCTCTCGGCCCACACCGGGCGGTGCACGGGGAGTTCGTAGCGCTTCTCGTACTCGCTCAGGTACGCCACGACGTGGGCGGCGTCCGGGTACTCCTGGCCTGCCTGTTGGGGCATCGGGCGGCCGGGCAGTGAGGAGTACGCGGCCGGGGAGAACAGCCGCAGGGTGTCCCAGTAGTGCTGCCAGGCGCCGCCTGGTGCGGTGGCGGCGTCGAGGATCGCGAAGTCGAGTCCGGCGCGCCGGAGGTAGTAACCGGCGGCGAGTCCGGCCTGTCCGCCCCCGAGCACCAGCACCTGGGTGCGCCGGACCTCGCTCACTTCGTACCGGCCGTGCGGCGGCGGCGGTGGTCGAAGATCAGCGCGACCAGCGCGAGCCCCAGTACGCCGCCGACCAGTTGCACGCCGATGAAGCCGGGCACGGAGGCGGGGGCGATCCCGGCGAAGGTGTCGGTGAAGGCGCGGCCGATGGTGACGGCGGGGTTGGCGAAGGAGGTGGAGGAGGTGAACCAGTAGGCGGCACCGATGTAGGAGGCGACCGCGACCGGGGCGAAGCGCAGGTGGTCGGTCTTGGCGAGGCCGAAGATCAGCAGGACCAGGCCGGCGGTGGCGACGACCTCGCCGAGCAGCAGGTGCCCGGCGGAGCGGTCGTGCGTGGACCACTCCACGAGTGCCTGGCCGAACATGGCGTCCGCCAGGATCGCGCCGCCGATCGCGCCGACGGTCTGCGCGACGATGTAGGCGGCGACCTCACGCGGCGTCAGACCTTGGGGGGCCTTGCGGCCGTTCCACCACTCGGCCAGCGTGACGACCGGGTTGAAGTGCGCGCCGGAGACCGGGCCGAGCAGCAGGATCAGCACGCCGAGGCCGAAGACGGTGGCCAGCGAGTTGGCCAGCAGTTGCAGGCCGACGTCCTGGCTCAGCTCGGTGGCCTGGATGCCGGATCCGACCACGACGGCCACCAGGGCGGCGGTGCCGACCAGCTCGGCCGCCACCCGGTTCAGCAGGGGAATGGCGGGCGGCGCGGCTTCGGCGGTCTCGGGTCTGGCCTCGACTATGGCGCTCAACAGGTGCTCCTCGAACAGGGCGGGCAGGGGGTGGGTCAGCAGGAGCGTTTGAAGTTGGCCTCGGCGGTCAGCCGTGCGGCGGAGGCCAGCGCGGCGAACTCCGCCGACAGGGCCTCCACCGCCTCGGGGCGGAGCGAGTAGTACGTGAAACGCCCGCAGGGCTCGGTGTCCACGAGCCCCGCCTCGCGCAGGATCTTCAGGTGGTTCGACAGGTTGGTCTGCTTGGCGCCGGTCTCCTCCACCAGATGCGTCGTGCACAGCGCCTCTCTGGAGAGGAGCGCGATGATCTGCATCCGGAGCGGGTCGGCCAGGGCTTTCAACACATCACTGTCGACTGAGATCACCATGGACTGATACGTTAGCTTGCGTCGGGGAGAAACCCAAGCCCATGACCTCATCGAGGTCGTGCCAC
Organism: Kitasatospora sp. Root107; assembly: GCF_001424875.1. Classification (GTDB taxonomy): domain Bacteria; phylum Actinomycetota; class Actinomycetes; order Streptomycetales; family Streptomycetaceae; genus Kitasatospora. The sequence goes on from NZ_LMCT01000014.1 coordinate 74,004, forward strand.
GCCGCGCCGCGCCCGTCAACCTCGGGCTTCGACGAAGGAACCATCATGACCACCGCTCCTGCCGCCTCCGTGCTGTTCGTCTGCATCCACAACGCGGGCCGCTCGCAGATGGCCGCGGGCTTCCTGCGTCACCTCGCCGGCGACCGGGTCGAGGTCCGCTCGGCCGGCTCGATTCCGGGCGACCAGATCAACCCCTCGGCAGTGGCCGCGATGGCCGAGCTCGGTATCGACATCTCCGACCAGAAGCCCAAGGTGCTCACCACCGAGGCCGTCCAGGCGTCGGACTACGTGATCACGATGGGCTGCGGGGATGCCTGCCCGTACTTCCCCGGCAAGAAGTACCTCGACTGGAAGCTGGAGGACCCGGCCGGCCAGGGCGTCGAGGCCGTCCGCCCGATCCGGGACGAGATCAAGGGTCTCATCGAGAACCTGATCGCCGAGATCGACGCCAAGTCCGTACAGGAGAGCTGACCGCACGAGAGCCAGTGACGTCCGCGAGGTCATCATCATCGGCTCCGGCTACCGCAAGCTCGGCCTCCCGAACGAGGGCAAGCTGTCCGGCCGCGGGGTGTCCTGGTGCGCGAACTGCGCGAGCAGGCCGCGTCCGGTCTGTTCGTCGCGATCGGCCACGACCCGCGCACCGAACTCATCACCGGCCAGCTGGAGTTGGACGCCGTCACGGTGGAGAAGCAGCCGCTGCGGACCGGGGTGCTGCTGGGCGCTGATGGTGGTTCTGGTGCCGCTCGTAACAACGCGGCGAACGCCTCCCCGAGCGTCGTCCCGATCTCCTCCGCCATGCGAGGATCCTGCGAGCCCAACTGCACTATCAGATCACCAAGTTACCAACCGTCAGCTCCCTCGGGGCGGCCCCGTCCGGATTCGTCGGCCATCGCGTCGGACGGCACTCCTAGACTCACGGGCCACGGAAGAGATCTTCGAGCTGGGCCGGATCACGTGCCCGTCCGGCGACCTGGTGATCGTCGATGGTGGCTACCTCGGCATGTGGAGCGGGGACGGGTCTCCCGCCGGGATCGATCCCGAGCGGTTGGGCATCCACGACCCGACCATTGCTGACGACGTCGTCCGCGCGGTGGACTTCGAGATAGTGGGACCCGACGCGGAGGCCGCCGCCAGGTCCTTGGACCGGCAGCCGGGGACAGCGCTGTACGACATTCCGGCGTCCGGAGTCACGGAGATGGCAGGGCACTTCGAGAAGCACTGCCGTGAACGCGGCCTCGATGCCCGGTTGGAAGCCTGCAACAGCCGGGTGGCTCACCGCGAGCGTGCCCGCCGCTGTGGCGCGGTGGGTGGCGGGAGCTTCCTGGCCTTCGGCGTTCCTGTCGTCGCGCTCGGTGGCCTGTCTCGCGATCGGGCCCTTCCCGTGTTGGCGACCCGCGTCGACGACGGATCGGGGTGGGCGGAGATGTGGGTCCGGGTCACCGACGGGCCGGTGGCGAAGTCGGTCCCGGTGGGAGATATCTGCGTGGACTGGGCGAGAGTGGCTTTTGGCGATGCCGACGCGCTCGGGGCCTGGGAACACACCAGGCCGATGGACGGTCTGGCCGATGTGGCCTTCTGGGGTCGCGAACAGGACGAGGTGGCCCGTGAGTTCGGTGCTCCTCGGCTCGGCACTGTCGGCGAGGAGAGCGCCTACGGCTGGACCGGCCTGGACATCACGGAAGCCGTGGAGAAGGCTGAGGCGTTGCAGTCCTGGAAGGACGCGCATCCCCGACTCGGCCTGGCGTTCGACCTTCGACCGCACTCCCACCACTGGCAGGCGATGCGTGAGGTGCGCGCCTCGGCCCTGGAGGCCGGGACCGTCGAGGTGGGAGGCGCCAAGGTGCTGTTCTCGATGACCAGTTGGGGCGACGGATGGTTCCCCGTCTTCGCCGATCTCGACGGGAGTGGCGGCCTTGTGGCGGTACGGCTCTCATTCACCGACGAAGACGCTGGCTGAGGCGGGTCCGCCGCGTACCCGAGGTGCGGGGCTGAGACGGCACGGGTGCGCGGCTGCCACCTGGGCCGTCAACTGCCCGCCCTCCTCGGTCGGTACGCCGGCCTCCGCCGCCGACGCCTGCTGTTGCTCTTCCAGGACTCTCCTCAGCGTCCCTGTGTTGCCGGACCGGTCTGCCCGGCCGCCGGCTCGCTGCTGCCCTCGGGGAACGCCCCCGTAGTGGCGAGCCGGGCCAGCGCGGACCGCATGAACGGGCTCGGCACCTGGAAGCCCTCCTCCTCGAGGATCGGGGCGGGTTCACCGGGCTGAGCGGCGGGTGCCCCGGCCACCGGCTCGGCGTCGGGGCGGCCCCGGCGTTCGGCCACCGAGCGGGACCGCTCCAGGAAAGCGTCCTCCGCAGCCGGAGCAGCGACCGCCGCGGTCGAACTCGCGGGATCCGTCGGAGCGTTGAGCGTGGTGGCCGTCTCCGGGCCGAGCATCGCCACGGTCAACTGGCTCATCAGATCGGTACCGGCCGGAGCCCCCGGGGCACTTGCCTGCTCCGTTCCGGCCACCACCGTCTGCGGCAGTTCGCCGCTCGGGGCCATCCCCGACTCCTCGACCCAGCGCCGCCGCATCCGCTGCCACTGCTGGTCCTGCGGCTGGTGGTTGACGGCCTGTCCGAGGATTCCGGCGTCCGACCGCACCGTCTCCTCCTCCTCGTCGTCCTCCGCACCGAACCGGGTGGGCCGGACGAACCGCGAGCCACCCGACTTGCCGGCACCGCCACCACCCGCCGCGCCCATACCCGGCATGCCGGGCACACCACCCGTGGCACCGCGCCCGGCGACACCGCCTGCCCCGGCGCCGCCGCTCGCGCCGGTACCGCGCCCGCCGCCTGCTCCCCCGGCCGTCACCGGGCTGCCCGCTCCACCACCGACCCCGCCGCCGACTCCGCCTGCGGAGCGGCCACCGCCCGGGCTGTAGCCGCCGAGGCCCGAGCCGCCGCCACCACCGGACCGCGCACCGATCCCGCCGGCCGAGCGGCCGCCGGGCGCGAACGCACTGCCGGTCTCCCGGCCTGCCGCGCCGCCCAGGCCCCCACCGGCACCTGCACCCCGCCCGGTCAACGTGCCACCCGGCAGACCGCCCGGACGCCCGGCCAGGCCACCGGTGTTACGGCCGCCCACGGCGCCGCCCGGAAGTCCGCCGAGCCCGCCACTGAACCCGCCGAGTGAACCGCCTGATTCGGCACCAACGGGCGTGAACGGCCGGAGCATCACACCGGACCGGGTGAGCCCGAGCTTCGTCTCCTCGGTGGTCTGGTGCCCCGCCAGCTGGAGCCCCGGCGCGACCGCACCCTGCGGCTTGAACGCAGGCACCCCGCCCGCACCCATCGAGGGGGCTCCGAAGGCCGCGGGCGCGGCGGCCGTCGGCATCCGGAACGGCTGCAGCGCCGCCATCGGCCGGGACGCCTGACCACCTGCCACCCCACCGGCCGCACCGCCGGTCCCCCCACCGGGCATCCCACCCAGTGCACCGCCGGGGGCGCCACCCAGCGCACCACCGGGCATCCCGCCGAACGCGCCACCGGCGAGGCCGGTCGGCATTCCACCGGACACACCACCCGGGACACCGCTCGGAAGTACGGCCCCGGAGGTGTCGCCCACCGGGCTGCCCTGGTAGCTCTGAAGGGTCATCGGCCCCGGCGCCGTGACGCCGGACACCGAGTCGAGGGTGGTCGCGGGTGGCGTCACCGGACCGCCGCCCGAGCCACTACCGCCGCCCTGCGCTCCGGGCAGGGCGGCGACCTCGGCGGCGGCGGTCATCTGCCGGAAGTGGCCCGCTCCCTGACGGAGCATCGTGTCCACGTTGCTGCCGACCTGGCCGACGTACGTGGTGTACGTCGTCGCCGCCTCCTTGATGCCCTCGGACTTGGCGATGTCGTCGTTCTTGCCCGCCGGGTTGTCCTCGATGTACTCCTTTGTGTACTGGAGTTCGCGGATCATCTCGGTCTTGGTCTGCGTCACAGCCTCGATCGAACCGCGCAGCGCCTGCGCGATGGCCACCGCCGCCGACACCGTGGTGGCGGCGTGCGAACCGTCACCACCGGAGAACTTCTCCAGGTAGCGCGCGAAGCTGTCGGCGGCATCGCCCTCCATGTTCTCCATGGCGAGCCGGGCGTTGGCGACGATGGCGTTGATCCGCGGTTCCGCCACGGAGTTCCACCGCTCCCAGGCGGTGGCCAGCTCGGCGAGCAGGTCCTCGTTGCTGTCGGGGAAGGTGATGCTCTTCCCGTTCTCGTTGCTCTGGATGACCTTGAGCACTTCGGCCAGGTCGGGGGGCAGCTGGATCACGGCGTCCGCCTTTCTGCGGGAGTCGGTGGGGCAGGGTCAGGTGTGCACCTGTTGGTCTTGCCTAGGCGCTCGGCGGCGCCTCCGGGTCCTGCCAGAAGTTGTAGTCAAGGGTCGGCGCGGTCGTCGTGCCCTCGAAGGAGTCCGCGGCCGGCGGGGGCGGTGTGGCCGCGTCCGGGAGGGCCGGGGCGATCACCACCACCGGCCCCTCGGACCGGTTCTGCGCGGTCGGCAACGGCGCGTCGACGCCCTCGATGGTCTGGAGCGCGGTCATGTTCTCCTCGTCGACGGCCCGGTAGCTCTGGACCATCTGCCGCAGGTTGGCGGCCACCTGGGTGCTGTTGGCGATGAACTGCTTGATGCCGTCCAGTACTTGCTTCTGGTGCTCCCCGAGCCCGCCGACCGAGGCGGTGGCGCCGGTCATCGACTTGCCCAGCGTGTCGGTCCCGTAGACCGTCGGCTGGATCCCCTCGACCACCGACACCAGGTCGGCGGTGGGCCGCTCAAGGTCGTCGAGCATGTTCTCGATCATCTTCGCCGCCGCCTCGACCTGGTCGAGATCGACCCGGAACGACTTCCCTCCGGCCACTTCCACCCCTTGTGCACATCCGTCACCGCGAGCCGCCCTGACCCCCGGCACCTACCACACCCTGACCAGACGTCAGAGCGTCACCGCACCGCCGGGTCCCACCACGTGCAGACCGGTCGCGGTGAACGCGATGGCCAGCGGCGTCCGGTCCAACGGCGCCTCGTTCAGCAGCGTGCCGCTGCCCAGGTGCCAGAGCCGGACGGTGTCCGTCTCGTCCCCGGCCGCGACCAGCGCCTCGCCGTCCATCTCCTGGCAGACCAGGGTGCGCACCCCGGCCGCGCCACCGGCGAGTTCGGTAACCGACCGCCCGTCCGACACATCCCAGGCCCGGACCGTGCCATCGGCCGCGCCGGCCAGCACCACCGGCCGGCCACCGAAGATCCCGAAGGCCAGCGCCGCCGCCGGAGCCGCCAGCCCCGACACCACCGGGCCGGGCGCGCCGCTGACGGCATCCCAGATCCGCACCGTCCGATCCCCACCCGCCGTGGCAATCAGACGCCGCAACTCCACCGACCCCAACGCCAGCGCCGTGACACCCTGCTGATGAGCGGCCAGCCGCAGCTGTACGGCGCCGTCCAGCGCGCCCCGTACCCGGACCGCACCATCCGCGCCACCGGAGACCAGGGTGGTGTCCCCCAAAGCCAGGCAGGTCACGGGGCCGGTGTGCGGGGTCGGCACCGAGAGCGGCGTACCGTCCGCCGCCCGGTGGCAGCGCACCGCGCCGGTGACGGTCCCGCAGACCAGCAACTCCCCCGCCAGCGCCACCGAGGTGGCCGCCCCGCCGTCGGCGGCCAGCCGGTACCGCTCGGCCCCGTCCGCCCAGAGCCGGACCGTACCGTCGCCGTACCCGGCGGCCAGGACCGGCGCCCCGTCCAGCACGCCGGTGGCCAGCGTGTTCACCGGACGCGGCCCGGTGGCCGCCTCGGTCGGCTCCCAACTGGCCAGCTGGGTACCGGATTCCGGCTCCCACAGCCGGATCCTTCCCCGTTCGTCCCCGACCGCCAGGGCCGGGCCGCCTGTCTGCGGGACGACGGCCAGCGCGGTCAGCCAGGCCCCGCCGGTGGCCCAGCCGTTGATGCCGGTGCCCCGGTAGACATCCCAGGTGCGGACGGTGCCGTCCAGCGCACAGGAGGCCAGCACCGGCTCGCCCGCCAACTCGGCGAAGGCCAGACCGGTGACAGTGGCCGAGTGGCCGAGCAGCACGGCCAGCAACTGACCGGTCGCCAGATCCCAGAGCCGGATCTCCCGGTCCACTCCGGCCGAGGCCAGCACCGCCTGGTCGCCCAGCGAGAGCACCGCCAAGGTGGTGACCCGGTCCGAGTGGCCCACCAGCAGGTGCAGTTGGGTACCGGCCGCCGCGTCCCAGACCCGGATCACACCGTCGCCGCCGGCGGCGGCCACCAGGTCGAGACCGGCGCAGTGCGCGTACGCCAGCGCGGCCGCGCCCCGGCCGTTCACCGCCAGCAGCCCGAGGCCCTTGCCGTCCTCGGCCCGCCAGGCCCGCACCTCGCCCTCGCGACCGCCGGAGAACGCCAGCGGGACACCCTTGACCACTCCGGCGGCCACCACCTGGGCGCCTTCGCCGCCGGAAGTCCCGTGCAGCAGCGCACCGGTGACGGCGTCCCAGATCTGGACCGCACCGTCCTCCGCCCCGACCGCGAACAGGTCCCGGCCGTCCACCGTGCCCAGCGCCACGGCGGTGGGCAGCAGACCGGAGTCCTCGTCGGAGCCGCCGAGCGAGGCGCCGTCCGCCGCCAGCTCGGCCAGGCCGAAGCCGTGGCCGACCTCGGCCAGCGCGTACGCCGGCCGGCCGCCGACCGTGCCGATCGCCGCCGCCGGGCCCGCCTCGGCCGGATCCACCGCCGCCAACTGCACCAGAACGGTCGGCAGTTGCGCGGGCAACTGCGGCTGGAGCAGCTGGCCGGCCAGTGCCTCCAACAGCCGGGCCACCCCGGGCACCGGGGTCTCGGTCCCGTCCACCCACTCGGCGTCCCCCGCCACCAGCCGGCGCGCCTCGGCGGCGCCACCGCCCGCGCCCGGCGCGGCGGCCCGCAGCCCGTTCAGCACCCGGGCGGGCACCGCCGGATCGACCGTCGCGGTCCGCACCAGGACGCCACCCGCCGTCCGGTGCTCGACCCGCACCGCTCCGGCCTGATCGAGCGCCAGCTCAAGCCTGCCGCTCGGTAGTTGCTCCCCGCCCACGGAGAACACCAACAACCCTGACATCCCAACCCCCAGCCTGGAAACACACGTCGCACACGTGAAAAAAATCAGCAGAGATCCTCGGGCACCAAGGTCGCGTACACGGCGTCGTGCAGCTCCTGGGTGCGCGAACTACGGAACAGCGCGGGCCGAAACCCCGCCCGGCGGAATCCGATCGACGCACCGACCACCTGCACCGGCATGTTCTCGGCGGCGGCGTACGCGTCGATCCGGCGCAGGCCCAGCTCCTCGAAGCCGAACCGGCAGACCAGCCGCAGTGCGGAGGCGGCCGTCCGCATCTTCCGGAACTCCGGCAGCAGCCAGACCGCGACCTCGGCGGCGCCCTCCTCCGGCCGCTGGTCCACCAACTCGGCCCACCCGATCGCGGGCCCGTCCGGTGGGGCCACCGCGAAGTACGCGGCCCGGTCCGCCTGCCAGAGTCTCGGGGCCACCTCGGTTATCCAGCGCGTGGCGGAGTCACGGTCCGGGTGCGGCAGCACGCCTTGCATGAACTCTCGTACCAGCGGATCCCTCGACCCCGCCAGCAACGTGTCCGCGTCCCGCTCCTCCGGCCGGCGGAGCAGCAGTTCGCCGTCCCGCAGTTCGGAGAGCGCTTCCAACGAGCTCCAGGGAACGCCCACGGCGAGCTCCTCCCCTTGAGTCGTCATGCCATCACCTGGGCCGGTGGTGCATCCTGCGCGCGGACAGATGGGTGTGATCCGGCAATGACTACAGCACTCCGCGCACGGCGGGCACCACCCCGGAAGGTTACGGATATCCGACGGGCGATTGAACGCCCGGACTTCGGCCGCCGACAACACCGAATCCCCGAATCCCTGTCCACCGCCGCAACTCATCCCGACCGGGACTCAAAACCGGCCGCTGGGGTTCTTCATCAACCAGTGGCCTCCAGTTGGCCACGTGGTGGCCATATTGCCGGGGTAATCTCCCTCGCTGGATGCGTACGAAGGAGACGGTGGGAGAGTGGTGAACTTCCAACTGCTCGGCGCGAGTTCGGCGGACGGTGCGGACCGGGAACTGCGGCTCGGACCGGAGAATCGGCGCAGTCCGCACTCGTGCTGCCGCGCCGCAACCGCGCCGTCTCGGTCCGCCGGCTGCGGCAGGGTTCTCCGGCTCCCCTGAGACCGGGCGGCGACGGACCTCCGGCCCTCCGCCTCTGATCCTTCTCCGAGCACCACTGGCCCCAGCCTCCGCACCCCGCACACTTGATGAGGGATCGTCATGGACGAACAGTCGCAGGTCCGACCGGCCGAACAGGTGGGGGCACCCCTGCGACGAGCCGTCATGGAGCCGCAGGCTGCGCCGCTCCGGGACGACGGGGACGAGGTGATCCCGGCGGAGCGGTCGTCGGAGCGGCTGATGCCCCGACAGGTCGTCTCCAGGCAGGCTCAGTCGGTCAGTTCGTCGAGTGGCGGTGCGGGGGCGGGGTTCGTCGCGATCCCCGAGCAGTACCGGGCGGCTGCCGGGCCGGTGTTGGGCGTGGCCGACGATCTCAAGGAGCTGTACACCAGCGGCATGCACGGCAACTCGCCCTGGGGAAACGACGACGACGGCAAGAAGTACGCCGACGGCGAGGACGGCGAGCCGGGCTACCTCGGCAACTCGAAGGACATTCTCGAGGGCCTGAAGCTGCTCCCCGAGATCGTCGAGGTCATCGGCAAACGGCTCAAGGGCATGGCCGACAGCTACGAGAGCTCCGAGCAGTTCGGCCTCGACACGATGGGGAAGCCCGAACTCCCACTTCCCGGAACAGGTCAGCCGGACCTGGTGCTGCGGGACATCGCCAACGGCAAGCTCGACGGAAGGCACTGAACCCACCATGGCTGTCGAACTCCCCGAGCCCCTCCAGTGGGTCCTGCTCCTGCTCGCCGGTTCCCGTTGGCCCGAGGGCCAGGAAGACCTGATGCGGGACATGGGCCGTCGTTGGCGGGCCACTGCCGAGACTCTGGACGAGGCGGGCAGAGCTGCCGACTCGGCGGTGCGGCGGGCGCTGGACGGTCAGCAGGGCGCCGCTGCCGAGGGGTTGGAGAAGGAGTGGGGAAAGCTTGTCCTGCCGGTCGACGGTGACAAGCCGGGCTTCTTTCCCGGGATGGTGAAGTCCTGCAACGCGATGGCCGACAGCCTGGAGGCGATGGCCAACTCCACCGAGACCGCCAAGATCTCGATCGTGGCCCAACTGGGCATCCTGGCCTTCGAGATCGCCACTGCGGAGGCTGCTGCTCCGGTCACGGCGGGTGCTTCGCTGGCCACCATCCCGGCCGCCATCACGGTCAGCAGGACCGTTGTCACGACGATCCTGAAGAAGCTGGCGAAGGAGATCATCGAGTACGCGTTGAAGGAGGCCTTCCAGGAGGTCGCCATCAACCTGCTGGCCCAGAGCATCCAGCTCGCGGCGGGCAACCGCAAGGCACCTGGCCGCCGTCGCGGCGGGCNGATCCTGAAGAAGCTGGCGAAGGAGATCATCGAAGAAGCTGGCGAAGGAGATCATCGAGTACGCGTTGAAGGAGGCCTTCCAGGAGGTCGCCATCAACCTGCTGGCCCAGAGCATCCAGCTCGCGGCGGGCAACCGCAAGGAGCTGGACGGCAAGGAGCTCGGCATGAGCGCCGCCGGCGGCGCGATCGGCGGCGCGGCGGGCGGCGTGATCGGCAAGGGCCTCGGCGCGGCCGGCGGCAAGCTGATCGGCAAGAAGATGGACACCCTCCCGGCCCAGATGGTCGAGGGCGCCCTGACCGATGTCGGGGCGGACGTAGTGACCCAACTTGCCCTCACCGGCGAGGTGGACGGCTCCGGCCTGGGCGGCTCCGCCCTCAGCGGCGCGGGCAGCCCGGCCATCATGCGCGGCGCCTCCGCTCTCAAGGGCAAGTTCAACTCCTCCGACATCCCCGACGCCTCCGACTTCGCGGGCGGCACCGACACTCCGGGCTCGGGCAGCTCCAACTCATCGGATAGTTCCGGTAGTTCCACCGGATCGAGCTCGTCGAGCTCCAACGGCTCAGCCAACCCCGGTCCCGGCTCCGGCGGTGACGCCGACCCGGAAACCCGTATCCGCCGTCCCGACCCGGCCTCGAACGGGGCTGATCAGTCGAGCCACGGTGGTGACGCGGATCCGGAGACTCGCGTCCGTCGACCTGACCCGGCCTCGAACGGGGCGGACACCCCGCCCCGGTTCTCGGGCGGCGACGCCGATCCCGAGACCCGCGTCCGCACACCCGCCGGGGACTCGTCCGACCGCTCCGTCCCGCGCAGTGCCCCGGATCGGAGCGACTCCCCACCCACCTTCGCCACCAGCCGCAGCGCCGGGCACGACGTCACGCCGACCATCGACTCCAGCCCGTACCAAGGTCCGACCGCCGGCCACTCCGACACCTCCACCCCCCGCGGCACCATCGCCCCGTTCGAGGCCCCGACCTCCCGAACGCCGGATGCCGCCCCCTCCCCGATCTGGGGCGACAACACCAACTCCCGCTCCTCGGAGCCGACCTCGACTCCGACTCCGGAGCACGGCCGTGACACCACGTCACACAGTGAGACGTCCGCACCACGTGCCGAGCCCCCCGCACCGCGCCCCGAGGCCACCGCCCCCACGCCGCATCAGTCCGCCTCGACCCCGGACACCCGGTCGGTCCTGCACGAGGGTTCCGGTACGCCGGTTTCGTCCGGGCCGCCCACGGTGGGCGGTGCCCCAGGCACGTCCGGTGCGCCGCAGCTGGACGGCATCCGGCTGGCGAGTGGCCCCGCCGTCACACGTGGGCCATCCCCCGAGGGCACCGCCGGTGCCCCCGACGTGCTGTCGGCCGCGCCCGTCCGGGGAGCCGACAGCCCGCCTCCCGCAGCGAGCAACCCCGGCGGCGGGACCGTCCCGCCAATGACGTCCGCCGGCCCCTTCAGTTCCGGCCCGGTCCACTCCGGCGAATCCCGCCAGGCACGGCCTGCTTCCCCTGGCTCGGCCGCAGGAAAGCCCGCACGCAGCTCCTCGCCCACATCCGACCCGGGCGCCGGCAGCCTGCGGCTGGGCCCGGCCCGCCCGAGTGCCGAGCGCAACGGCACTCGCACGGAGACAGCCGCCGGTACCGGCGGCAAGCGCACCCCCGACCAAGCTGCCCTCACACCCGACACCCCCCGTCACGCTGAAGACACCGTCCCCGCCCCCCGGCCGGAGCCGCACCGGCCGGCCACCGACGGACGCCCGCTGGGTGGTGACGGCGGCCTGGCAGAGCCCACCTCCCGCGACCACGAACGCATCGAACACGCGGTCCCGCGCAACGAGGACGGCACACCCCAGCGCCACCCCGATCCCAACGAGGGAGACTGGCACGCCGCCATCAACGGGGACGGCCCCGGCACGCCCGGCCGCAACAACAACTGCGTCGACACGACCCTGGCCCTCCTCGACACCTTCCACGGCAACCCCACCCCGGCCGCCGCCCGCACCCCCGACCTGGACGCCAACGGCAACCCCTCCGACCTCGGCGAACGCGACGGCCGCGACCGCATCGAGAGGAACCTCGGCGCCCAGTTCTCCGACCTCGGTGACGGCCCCGCCGCCTTTCAGCGCCTGGAGGAAACCCTCCACCGGACCGGCCACGGTTCCGCCGCCGCCATCATCACCACCGACGCCGACGGCCGCTCCCACAGCTGGACCGCCGTCAACCACAACGGCACCATCACCTACGTCGACGGCCAGACCGGCAAACGCAGCAACCAGCCGCTCCACAACGGCGACACCGGCGTCTTCGCCATCCCCCTCACCCCCGACCGCAACCCGGCAACTCCCGTCCCCCACGCCGACCCCGACCACAACCCAGCCAACGACCGCCGCGCCCCCGAACGCCCCAGCGCGGAAACGCCCCCACCGCCGCCGAAGACTCCGGACGACGGCAAAGCCGAAGGCGGCGACGTCCCGTCACCTCCCCACCAGGACGGTACGGAAGTTGACTTCCCGCCACCCGGGCCCCGGGTGGCGGTGGCAGGCGACGGCCTCTGCCTGCTCAACTCGCTCGCCGTGAGCGCACCCGGCCTGGTGGGACCGCAGACGACGAACCCCGGGGACGCCGCCCGGCGGCTGCAGTCCGCGGTCGAGAACCACTTCAGCCAGCTGCCCCCGGAGCAGTGGCCGACCGAGGTCGTGGCCAACTACCGCAATCACCTGCTCCTCCCGACGAACCTGACCGCGGGCCAACTGCTCAACCACCTCCCGGTCGACGTCCGAGAGGGGTACGCGGGGCTGCCACTCGCGGACCTGAGGCAGATCGTCGGCGACCACCTCTCCCAGAACGCACCGCCGCCGTCGGCGCGCGAGCGGGAGGCCCTGCTCCGGACCGTCCGGGACTGGAACAACCGCTGGTTGACCAGCGAAGGGGAGATGCTGCCGGCGGCGGCGGCCCACGCACTGGGCCTCCGACTGCGGGTGCTCGGCCACGACGGCGTCCCCCGGGCGCTCTTCGGCCCCCCGGACGGGCAGCCGGTGACGGTGTATCACCAGGGCAACCACTACGACGGCAGCGAACCGGTGACCACCGCGCCGCCCACCGCCCAAGCGCCTGCCGCCACTCCGGCGGCGCCGAAGAATCCCGTCCCGGAAAAGGCCGCTGAGAAGCCGGCGACACTCAAGGAGCCCGTCCCGGAACCGAAGCTAGAGCCGGAGGCCGAACCGAAGCCAGAATCCGAACCGAAGCTAGAGACGGAACCGGAGGCCGAGCCGAAGCCGAAGGACACCCCCGGCTCCCGGCCGATCGCGGGGACCGACTTGGTGGTCGGCCTGACCGGGAACGAGGCGGCCGTCCGAGAGAAGGTGATCGACGTCCTCGAACGGGCCGTGCCGGGAGACCGGGCGGCGGCCCGGGCCTTCGCCGACGCTCACTTCGGCCCGGCGACCCTGCGCCCGATGCTCAGTGCGCTCTCCCGGGGCGAGGTGTGGACGGCCCCGCTCGACGGCAACGGCTGGAGCGGCAGCGTCAAGCTGCGCGGTCAGGTCACCGAGTCGACGCACCTGCGGACCGAGAAGATCGAGTTCGAGAACGGCGCCGACCGGACGGTGGCCCTCGGGACCGGCCGCGACGCGCAGTGGCAGTACAACATCGGGGTCCAGGCCCGGCAGTCGGGCGCAGGAGCGGAGGCGGCGGAGCTGGCCGGCTACTTCCACGACCGTGGCCAGGGCGAGGTCAACCTGGACCTCGGCGGGATGGTGGCGCGGTCCAAGACCTCCGAGCCCGCCGACATCTTCGGGACGACGATGCGGCTGGAGCTCGACTTCGGCGATCTGCGCCACGACCACCAACCGGTGACCACCGACTCCGGCAAGCGCACCGAGACGGTGGACCTCAGTCTGAACGTCGCCGTGCCGGTGCGTCCTGACGGTGACTCGGTCGGCGAGCCGCGGACACCCCCGCGGCGCCTGCAGGAGGGCCGCGTCGGCGGCCAGGAGATCGTGCTGGACCTGTCGCCGCGCGGTGGGTCAAAGGACCAGCCGCCGGTGGAGGCGCTGCTCGACCAGGTGAAGCAGGCGGCCGAGCAGGAGTTCGGCAAGGACTGGCCCGCGATGCGCGAGAAGGTCCTCGCGGAGGTCGACTTCGCCCGGCTCCAGCGGGACTTGAAGAGCATGACGGCCGGTGAACCGGCCACGGTCACCCTCACCGACCGGCGCGGCAAGACGCTCGGCACCGTCGAGATCAGCGCGCGGGTCGGCGACCTGCGCCAGACGGGCACCACCAAGGAGACCGAGTTCAACATCGGCACCACCGTCCAGCAGGTGCGCAGCAGCGCGACGAACCGTGGCAACGCCGGGCAGTTCGGGCTGGCGGGCGTCCTGAGGCCGGGGGCCGCCCTGTTCGGCGCCGGCGGCGCCGGGCGGCTCGGCCGGGACCGGATCGAGATCACGGGCGACAGCCGGACCTCCCAACTGACCAGCAAGTCCAAGGTGCCGGGCGTCCGTTACGAGGGCGCCGTCCACTTCGACATGAAGTTCAACGGCAAGGCCGCCACGCACGAGGCGGGCACGGCGGACGTCCAGCTGCTGGTGGACCGCGCGGACACGGCCCCCGAGACGGTCAAGCCGGAGCCCGCGCCCAACGCGGACGAGACCGCCGCGCTCCCGGTGCCCGAGGTCACCGGCCCGCCGGACTCGGTCTGGCAGGGCGGCGACGACCGGGGCGGCCTCGGCGAGACCGTCGTGGTCCGGGATCTGGAGAGCACCGCCGCGCTGCGGGCGGCCGTGGACGCCAAGGGGCGCGAGCAGTTCGGCAAGGACTGGGACACCGTCAGGGAGCAGGTCCTGCGCGGGTTCAGCCAGCCGAACCTGGCCGCCAAGCTGACCGGCATGACCCGGGGCGAGCCCCTGGAGGTGAAGATCCCCGGCAAGGAGAACCTGGTCGTCACGGCGGTCGCCAGGGTCGAGTCGATGACCTACCGCCGCGAGGACGGCAAGGCCGAACTCAACACGGTGAACGAGACGGGCGCGTTCAGCGTGAACCGTCAGCTGCTGGCGCGTACCGTCGCCGCCAACGGCCAGTTCGGCGGCACCGTCGCCAAGGCCACGCCCGGCGCCCCTGGTGCCGACCTGTTCGCCAACGTCAACGGACAGCAGCGCGAGCGCGCCGGCGGGCAGGGCCGCCAGGCCGACCGGGTGTACGCCAACGGCAAGTACAGTGCGCCGCAGGTGATCTTCGGTGCCGAGCTGGCGGTGGACGTGCACTTCGGCCCGCCCGGCAGGACGACCGACGGCCAGTCCGGCACCACGGCACAGCTCCGGGTCGAGGTCGGCATGGACGCCCGGGACACCGTCAAGGTCCCGGCGCCCGGCGGCAAGGACGCCGCGATCACCTTCAAGCAGTCGGCCGAACCCGCCGTAGGGACGTCCCCTGACGACCAGTCGGATCCGGCCGGCCGCAAGGCCGTCGAGGTCGACCGGCCCGAGGCGACCCACACCGCGCCGAGCCGGATGCGCGAGCAGCACGAGCTGAACGCCTCCTACGTGGTGCACAGCCTGAGCGGTGCCGACAAGGTGCGCAGCACGGTGGAGGACGCGGTCCGGGCCAAGTACGGCGAGCCGTCGGAGGAGGTCAAGCAGAAGCTCGACGCCACCTTCGACCGGGTCGCGCTCAAGACCCAGCTCTCCCAGCTCACCCGGGGCGGGAAGATCACCGAGACCGTCTCCGGCACCACCTGGAAGGCCGAGGTCACCGTCACGGCCAGGCTGGCGGACGCCACCTACCACTCCACGGCGGGCAAGTACGAGTTCGAGTCCGGCACCCGTACCTCCCGCGGCCAGGGCAACCTGCGGGACAGCCGCGAGCGCCTGGACGGCGGCGGCCTGCTCAGGATGAAGGCCCCGTTCGTGGACGTCGCGGGCGGCTACACCTACCGGATGGACCGCACCTACGGTCACGGCTCGGAGACCGTCGGCTCGGCCTCGAACCGGGGCAAGCACGTCGAGCCGGCCGTGTTCTTCGACGTCGACACGGCGTACGACGTCCAGGTCTCCTTCGAGCGGCTCGGCGTGGACGACGGTTCGCACTCCCAACAGGTCGACACCGTGGCCCGGGTGGCCGTCCCGATGCGCGACGCCGACCCGGTGCCGACGCCGGGGTCGGCTCCGGTCGAGCGGACCACGACGAAGCAGCCGAAGGGCTTCGTGGAGGGCCGGCGGCTGGACTCCTCGGCGATCGTCACCGACGTCCACGCGCTGCCCGGCCCGGCCAGGTCGACGCCGACGGCGGGCCCCCGGAAGACGCTGGGCGAGTCGGTGCTGTCCCAGGTGGAGTCGGGCTGGAAGCCCAGCTCCCTGCTCCCGTCAGTCGGAAAGTCCGACGGGAAGCCGAAGTTGGAGAGCAACCCGTTCGGCAGCGACTGGGACGGCATCCACCGCAAGCTGGACGCGGAGCTCACCCCCGACCGGCTCCAGTCCAGGCTGAAGGGCATGACAGCCGGGGACGAGATCGTCGTGCGGCACGGGCGCACCACCGTCCGGGTCGGCGCGGTGCTCCGTGACCGGATGGAGCACCTGGGCGACTCCGGCACCACCGAGTTCAACACCGGCACGGACGTCCAGCGGTCCTTCGCGGACACCGACGCCACCGGCCACGGCCACCAGGGTCTGCTCGGTGTGACGACCGCGGTCCCGGTGGCGGGAACGCCGGTCTCGGTGACGGCCGGTGTGACGGGCACCGGCGGCCGGGGCCAGGACCACGCGGACGTCCGGAACACCAGCACCTCGGCCGGCTCCGCCACCAAGGCCAAGCTGCCCGGCAGTGCCTACCGTGGCGAGGCCGAGCTCCAATTCACCATCACCAGGCGGCCGTTGGTCGGCGCCTCGGTCCACCAGCGGCGCACGGCGGCGATCGGCTTCGAGACCATCGTGGAGTCGGGTGAGACCGTACCGGTCGTCCCGAAGCGCTCCGACGACGCGGCGGCCCCGGTGCAGCCGCCTCGGACGCTCCCGGCCGAGGCACCCGCGAAGGCCGACGTCCGGATCCCGCCGGAGCGGGTCTGGGAGGACGGGCTGCGCGACACCGACGTGCTGCGCTTCCTCGGCGACGTCGGCGGCGTCCAGGACCTGGTGCGGCTGCGCGGTCCGGAGTTCTTCGGCAAGTCGACCTGGCAGGACATGGAGCCGGTGGTCGGGACGGTCACCTCGCACAGCCACCTCTCGGCGCTGTTCGGCACCGCGAGCCAGGGCACCGAGGTGTCGGCGACCGTCCCGACCAATCGGGTGACGCTCGGCGGCGGCAAGGGAGTCGAGGTCGGCGTGAAGATCGTCTCCCTCGAGCACCGCGACACCGACACCGCAGTCGAGTCGAGCCCGTCCAACTCCACCTCCTCCGGCACCGTCCGCTCGGACCTGGCGGCGAAGAACGCGGGTGTGCAGGGCCAGGTCGGCGCCAGGATCACCGGGGACGTCACCAACAACCCGGCGATCACCGGCGGGGCCCAGCGGTTCTGGCGCGAGGGGGGCACCCAGAGCGATGCGGGCCAGATCATCTCCAACGGCAAGTACCCCACCCCGATGGCCCGTTACTCCGGTGCCGCCGAGGTGGAGGTGACCCTCTTCGACGGGAAGCGCAACCCGGTCAAGGAGAAGGGGATCGTGCCCTTCACCGTCGACATCCCGCTGTCGGAGACCACCGGAGTGGACCTGCCGGGCGACCACTACCTCGCCTTCACCGAGGACAGCAAGGGCGGCGAGCTGCGCTCCGAAGAAGGAGCCAGGCTCCTCGACGACGTCCACCGGACGCTGTCGCAGGGCGACCAGCCGTTCGACCACACCACCGCCACCCCCGCCGAGCTCGAGCAGCTGACGGGCACCGTCCGGGTCGGACGGACGGCCTTCGGCGGGGAGTTCACCGCCGGAACCGAGGCCGGAGACGCCCACATCCGGGCGACCCACCGGCTGGTCGAACTGTCCGGCGGCTCCTCGGCCGCCACCTCCGCCCTGCTCGGGGACCTGCTCGGCACACCGGACGGCGCCCCGCTGAAGGCCGAGGAGGTCCGCCAGGTGATCGACTACGTGGAACGGAAAGCGACCCAGGGGCCCGTCACCCTCGACGACCTCGTCGCCGGGGCGCAGGACGGCTGGCCCGCGCACGAGCCGTACGAGATCGACCGCCAGGCGTGGACGGACGACGGCCCGGCCAACGAGCTGGTCACGGCCGCGATGGCGGAGGCCGCGGCCACGACTCGCCTGCTGCTCCAGGACGGTCAGCCGACGTTCGGGCGGCTCTACCTCACCGTCTCCGGCGAGGGCGCGGAACTGCCGCTGCGCCGGGAGTTCGAGCTGAGCGACGACCCGGAGCAGCAGATCCGGACGATCGAGGAGGCCACCTACCTGAAGCCGGGGACACGGCCGAGTGAGGTCGGCGTCCGGCTGGGCGGTGCGTCCGAGGCGGGCCGCGACTGGGACTTCCGGATCACCGCCCGCGCCGAGGGCAGCCGCGAACTGATGCTCCGTGTCCGTCGGCCCTCGGAGGAGTAGCAGCCGGACGCCCCGGAATTCGCTTGGCGGGCCACGGCGACTGTTGCTACGTTGCCGGAGGCCGTGCGAGAGAACGAGGAGGTGGTACCCGTGAACGCAGTATCGACATGGGTGCTCCCTTCCGGGGTCATGGTCGGGCGGTAGGTCGTCCGGGAGCGCCGTTCCAGCGCACTCCCGAAAGGCACGACCGTGCAATTCACTTCTGAACAGCGTCTCGACGACGGCATCCTCGAGCGCGAATTCACCCTCGGCGAGATCCCCGGCACCCTGTGGACGCCGGAATCCGCCGCACCGGCCCCGCTGATCCTGATGGCCCACAACAACGGCCTGCCCAAGGCGGATCCCCGGCTGGTGGCCCGGGCCCGGCACTCTGCGGCGCGCGGCTACGCGGTGGCCACCATCGACGCCGCCGGCTGTGGTGACCGGCCCCGTTCCGCCGCCGCCGAGCAGGCCCGCGCCGAGCTCCGCCGGGCGATGCAGGCGGGTGAGCCGCTCGACGAGATCTTCGAGTCCCTCGTCGGCCCGCTGGTCGAGCAGGCAGCCCCGGAATGGCGGGCCACCCTGGACGCCCTCCTCTCCCTGCCCGAGATCGGCGGACCGGTCGGATACTCGGGGTGGACCGCCCTCGGCATCCGGCTGGCGGTGGCCGAGCCACGTATCGCGGCCGCCGGATTCTTCGCCGGGGGTTACGTGCCCCACGCCCAGCGCGAGGAGGCCCGGCAGGTCACCGTTCCGCTGCTGTTCCTGCTGCAGTGGGACGACGAAGGAAACCCCCGGCAGCGGGCCCTTGACCTGTTCGACGCCTTCGGCACCAAGGAGAAGACGCTGCACGCCAATCTGGGCGGGCACACCGGTACCCCATGGTTCGAAGTGGAGGACGGCGGCCGGTTCTACGACCGGCACCTGAAGTAAGACCGACCTCGCTACACCGCGGGCCCCTGCCGACCTCTCGGCAGAGGCCCGCGGTGCCACCGCCTGACTCAGCGTCGGGCCAGGACCGCGACCTCGCGGCCGAAGCACACCACCAGCCGGCCCGTCGGCCCCGCACTCACCGCCTGGACCGGCGCGGGGAACACCAGCTCCGCCCCCAGCTGCTGACGGGTGCCCAGGTCCCACACCCGCACCCGCCACCCGCTCGCGGTCACGGCCACCGGGCGGCCGTCGACCACCCCGGTCGCCACGGCGGACACGGCGTAGCCGGTGTGACCGGTCAGCGGCTCGCCGATCTGCCGTCCCGAGGCCAGGTCCCACACCCGCGCCGTCCGGTCGCCGCTGCCGGTGACGGCCACCGGTCGGCCGTCCAGCACTGCGGTGGCCACCGCACCCACCTCGTCGCGGTGACCGGTCAGGGGCTCACCGACCTGCTCGCCCGTGGCCAGGTCCCACAGGTGGACCTTCTCACCCCACTCGAAACTTGCGGTGACGGCCACGGGCCGACCGTCGACCACCGCCGTCGCGGCTGCGCAGTTCGCGCTGAACTCCGGGCTGCCCCGGAAGAGTTCGCGGATCTGCTCGCCTGTGGTCAGGTCCCACAACCGAAACGTGCAGTCGAAGTCGCCGACGACCACCGCCGGGCGGCCGTCGACCACCGCCGTCGCCACCGTGTCCACCCCGCTGTCCTGGCCGGTGACGGTCCGGCCGACCTGTCGCCCGGTGGCCAGGTCCCATACTCGGACGGTCCCGTCCCCGTGGCCGGTGACGGCCACGGGCCGGCCGTCCAGCTCGGTCGTGGCCACCGCACACACCCAGCCCTTGCGGCCGACGAGCGGTCCGCCCACCGGGTTGCCGGTGGTCAGGTCCCGGACCAGCACCGTTGCGTCCCGGTCGCCGGTGACAGCCACCGGTCGGCCGTCGACCACCCCGGTCGCCACCGCGCACACCTCGTCGCGGTGGCCCGCGCCGGTCCCGTCGGCCGGCGAGCCGGTGGCCCAGTGCACCCGCCACCCGGAGCCGGGCTGCCACTCCGCTCGACCGGAACCGCCGTCCAACGGGCGGTCCTGGCGAACGAGTTGCCTGAGGTAGGACTCGAGCAGCGGCAGGTCGAAGCAGGTGAGGTGCGGCCGGACGGGGTGCGGCCGACTCGCGGCCCGGAGGTCGGCCGGGATGCTCTCGGTGGCGAGGACCGTCTCATGGGGACTCCGGTAGAGCGCCCACACCCTGCCGTCGATCTCCTCGAGCGGAAGGTCACCGTTCCACGTGTCCTCGTACCACCGGCCGGAGGACCGGGTGAGGAAGAGAAGGGCGTGTTCCCCCAGAGAGAGGGAGCTCTGGCCCCAGCCGCCCGGCTTGCCGGTGAACTCGAACTCCTCGCCGAGCCCGACGTCGAAGACCCTGGCCGAGTACACCTCCTGCACGACTGCCCTGAACAGCTGCGATCCCGGCGCGGCGGTGATTCTGACCCTGATCAGGTCGTACCGCTCCACCTTTTCCCGCAGGAATTCCATGAGCCCCCGATCACCGTCAACATGTTTCCTGGTAGGGCATACCGGACGCGTACGGCTTCGCCCAGTCGCTCTTCGAGAGGCCGGTGCCGACGATCCGGCAGGCCAGGCCGGTGACGTCGGTGACGGTCGCGGGCAAATCGCCGAGGTGCCACAGCTGGACGGTGCCGCCCTCCTCGGGGAGCAGCGCCAGGGTCCTGCCGTCGGGGCTGAACCGGACGTCTCCCGCCGTCTCCCCCAGGGTCGCCACCAGCGCGGGCAGGGTGGGGTCGGAGACGTCCCAGAGTCGGACTGCGCCGTGTTCCTCGGCGGTGGCGAGCAGGCGGCCGTCGGGGTGGTAGACGACCTGGACGGGCCTCTTCACCGGCATGGTGCCGACCGAATCCGGGCCGAGGCCCGGGCCGACCGGCCACAGCCCGATCGTGCCGTCCGCCGAGTTCTCCGCCGCCAGCCGGCGTCCGTCGGGGCTGAATGCCGCCTGGTCCATCCCCGCCAGCGAGGAGCGCCTCGGGCGGCGGTCGCCGGGCGGGTGTTCGGCCGGGAGGACTCGGGCGGGTGCCGACGGATTCGACACGTCCCAGAGGGATCC
Source organism: Kitasatospora sp. Root107 (assembly GCF_001424875.1). Lineage (GTDB taxonomy): Bacteria > Actinomycetota > Actinomycetes > Streptomycetales > Streptomycetaceae > Kitasatospora. Next base: position 95,100 of record NZ_LMCT01000014.1, read on the forward strand.
CGACAGCGCCAGCAGCCGGCCGTCCGGGCTGAAGACGGTGGGGTGGGCCGCGATGATGTGCCGTGCCGCGAACGAGGGAGGCGGATCGTCGGTCTGGTCGAGCAGCTGGTTGAGCGACTCCTGCAGGTAGGAACGGCTGGGCACCGGGGTGCTGGTGTCCCACAGGGCGACCCACGTGCTGCTGACCATGTTCGTCCTGCCCGAGGCGGCCAGCGTGGCCGTGCGGGGGCTGAAGGCCAGCGAGGTCACACCCGTGAGCGTGGGCAGCACGGCTCGCCGCCGCGGCCGGTCGGGGTCCGACACGTCCCAGAGGACGATCCCACCGCCCTCGGCGTAGGCATCCGCACTCGTGCCCACGGCCAGGGCGGTACCGTCCCGGTTGAAGGCCACGGCCTGCACCGCACCGTCGGACTCGCTTGGCAGTGACGGCAGTTCGCGTGGATGGGCCGGGTCGCCGACGTCCCACCGGTGGACGCCTTTGAAGCCACCCACCGCCAGCCCGCGGCCGTCGGGGCTGAAGGCGGCGGCGGTGAGGCCCACGTCGACGGCCGGGAGAGCGACCGTGAGGCCGGGCGCGGTGCGCGGGGTGACGCGCCAGCGCGAGACCGAGCCGGAACCGAGGCCGGAGTCCTCGGCCATGATGACGTGGCTGCCGTCGCCGCTGAACGCCAACGCGAGGGGCTTGGTCGGGCCGGAGAGCCGGGACGGGCCGACGGGGCGGGCCGGATCCGTGATGTCCCACAGCTGGGTCCACCCTCCGACGGAGGCCGTGAGGACGGTGCGGCCGTCGGGGCTGAAGGCGGCTTCCGTGACCCGGGTCGGATGCTCCAGCACGCTGGTCCTCCTGGGCGAGGCCGGGTCGGTGAAGTCCCACAGGGCGAGCCGGTGCCCGTCGGCTATGGCCAGGACGGGGGCGGTCTGGCTGACGGCGAACCCCTCCTCCCTGAAACCCACTCCGTGGAACACCTCACGTGGCCGGCCCAGGTCCCTGATGTCCCAGAGCTGCCAGCCCGACAAGTGCGTGATGGAGCCAAGACCGGACGCGTTGCCCGTATTGCGCAGGCCGGCGGCGGTCACCAGCGTGCGCCCGTCGGCGCTGAACCGGACGGTGTCGGCCTCGGTCGCGACGGTCGGCTCGGAGAGCCTGCGCGGCAGGGCCGGGTCGCCGATGTCCCACAGGGTCAGCGTGCCGGGCGCTCCGCCGGCGACCACGGCGAGCGTCCTGCCGTCCGGGCTGAAGGCGGCTTCCGTCACGTCCGCGACGCCCGCTCGGAAGGGCAGGCGGCGGGGGTGCTCACGGTCCGTCAGGTCCCACAGTGACAGCTCGCGGACGGAGCTCTCGGCGGGGCCGTCGGTGACCACCGCGAGGCGCCGCCCGTCGGAGCTCAGCGAGACGCTCGACATGTCACCGGGGAAGCCGGTCAGCGTGGAGAGCCGACGCGGGCGCACCGGGTCCGCGGTGTCCCACAACTCGACGGAGTCGGCCCGGTCGTGGCCGGTGGCCAGCAGCGTCCCGCCCTGGAAGAAGGTGACGACGTCGCCAACGGACCCGAGCGCCCCGTCCGGTGACGCCCCGTCGAAACGGGTCTGCTGAAGGGTGGTGACCAGCCCCTGCCGGCCCTCCGGCGTCGGGTCGACCCGCTGGGCCGCGAGGCTGAGCCGAAGGGACGTCCGGGGGGCGCTGTCACGGAGATTCTCGGCCTGGGCCCTGAGCGACCGGCCGACCGCCAGCCGCCGCTCCTTCTCCGCCGCCACGAGCTGTTCGTCGGCGCGACGGCTCTGGAACTGCGCGGTGGCCGCGCCACCGACGGCGAGGAGCGTCAGCACGATCAGCACCGCCACCGCACCGCGGACGAGCACGTCGGCCCGGCGCACCTGGCGGACCGATGCGTCGAGGAAGTCCGAGACCGTACGGCCGAGGCCGTGCTGCCCGGCTCTGGCCGACCAGGCGCGGGCGTTCTCCAGGCGGCTCCCCCGGTAGAGGTGGGCCCGGTCACGGTTCTTCCGGGCCCAGGCGGCCGCGTCCTCCTCGATCTGCTGGCGCAGCAGGTTGTCGGCCCGGTGGGTGTTCACCCAGTCCCGCAGCCGGTCCCAGGCCCGGAGGAGGGCCTCGTGGGTGATCGTGACCGTGTCCTGCCGCCGAGTGTCCTCCAGCCGGGTGTCCTCCAGCCAGGTGAGCAGCCGCCGTTCGGTGAAGCCGGACAGCACAGCCTTGGCCGCCTCCCGGTCCAGCCCCTGCGTCAACTCCTCGGTGGGTACGGTCCGGCGGGTGTCGTCGGCTCCCTCGCCGATCCGGACCAGGCGGCGGAACATCAGCCCGGCGGCTTGCCGGCCGGCCGGGTCCAGCCTGCCGTAGGCGGCTTCGGCGCTCCTGCCGACGGCCTCGTGAATGCCTCCGGTGACCTGGTAGCCCTGCACGGTCATCAGGGAGCCGCTGCGCTGCTGCCAGGTCAGCCGGAGCACGTGGGCCAGGTGCGGCAACCGCCCGGCCTCGTAGCCCGCCTCGGCGCCGAGGTCCTTCAGCAGCAGCTCGACCAGCCCCGCCTCCAGCTCCACGCCGACCGCGTGGGCCGGAAACAGGATGGCCTCGCGCAGCTCCGTGGTGTCCATCGGGCCGACCAGGATCTGGCGCTGCTCCAGGGCTTCGCGCAGCGGCCGGTACCGGGCACAGTGGCCGTAGAAGTCCGCCCGCAGGCCGTACACCACCAGCGCGGGCCCTCCCGCCCGCGCCAGCCGGTCGAGTGCGTCGACGAACCGGCGCCGTTCCTGCTCGTCGGCGACGAGGGTGAACAGTTCCTCGGCCTGGTCGACCACGACCACCAGTCGGCCGGCCTCCCGCTCGGCCAGCGCGGTGCGTAGTCGGGCGGCCAGCTGGTCCGGACTGTCGGCGAGTTCGCGCGCGATGTCCGCAGGATCGGTGTCGGTCAGCCCGGCGAGGTGCGTCGTCAGCGCGGCCATGGGGTGGGCGGTCGGGGTGAGGACCAGGCAGGGCCAGTGCCGCGAGCCGGGCAGCGCGCCCCGGGCCAGGTCCGGCACGAGACCGGCCCGGAGCAGTGAGGACTTCCCCGCGCCGGAGGCGGCCACCACGGCCAGCGCGCCGCCCTCACGGAGGCAGTCGTCAAGACCGGCCGTCAGCCGGGCGCACAGCGCATCCCGGCCGAAGAACCACCGTGACTGTTCGAGGCCGAAGGCGCTCATGCCGGGGTAGGGGCACTCGTCGCCGGCCTGCTGCCCCGGCCGTACGCGGTCCACCCGGTGGGTGCCGTCCCAGTAGTGCAGGTGCAGGTCCCGGCCGGCGATGTACTGGCTCTCGGCCGCCAGGTAGACGGTGCCGGACCCGGAGGCGTACGCCTCCATCCGCACCTCGCGCCCGGCCGCCTCGTCGGTCACTGACCGGTGATGTGCATATCGCCGCCGGACATGTAGAGCCTGGCGTTGTCAGACGCAGTGCCGTGCATCTCCACCCGGCCGGCCGGGTCGGCCTCGGGCGTCAACGGGCGTAGCTCCTCGAGCAGTTCACGCAGATCGCGCTCGAGTGCCGGATCAGCCGCCAGCAGACGGCGCAGCCGGGAGCGCCACTCGGCCGTCAGGTCCACTTCGGCCCCTTCGTCGCCCGCCTGACGGGCGGTCAGGAGTTGGGCACGGGCCTCGCCCAGTTCGGCCTCGACCGTCTCGGCCTCCTCGGGGCGGGACCGCCGCCACAGCGCGGCCACCGCTCGCTTGGTCTGCTCCCAGCCGTCCGTCGCCATCAGCCCGACCACTGTGGTCGCGGTCGACGTCGCCAGCGCCACCAGCTCCGCATCCATCCCCAAGCCTCCTTGGCAGTCCGCCCCGACTCTCCTGTTGGATCGACACCCACCCTACGATGCCTGCGGAGAGCCCGAGTTACGTTACCCCGAGGACCGATCGGGGCGATCGCCGGATCGGGCCGGACGCCCCCGGACACCGCAAAAATGAGTTGCCGGCCGACCGTTGCCTCGATCACGATCTCTCGCATGGACCTGTAAGACCTGCCACGTAGCAACAGCCGACCTGTCGCGCGGTCGACCTCGGAGCCTGACGTCCCGGCCCCGAGGCGATGACTCGCGCCCTCGTGAGCATCCGTCAGATCCCGGGAGCCGCAGCCTGACCTGCGAGAGCTCCTGCTGAGTCCTGAAAGCCGATACATCCATGAATACCAACCGCAAGGCCCGGTGGGCCGTGCGTCAGTCCGCCCTGCCCACCGTCGTGCGCCCCTGCCCGGACTGCTCCAGCACGCGCCACCGCGCCTCGGGCAAGATCCGCGTCAACGCGAACGGCAAGCTCCTCGACGTCTGGCTCCTGCTGAGCTGTGCAGCGTGCGACCGGACCTCGAAGGTCCCCGTCCACGAACGCGTCCACGTCTCGTCGCTGGATCCCGCTCGCCGGGTGGCGTACGAGACCAACAGCCCGGCAGTGGTACGGGAGTTGACGATGAGTGCAGCACTCGCCGCGAAGAACGGCTACCGCCTCGACTGGACCGGAACCTGGGAACTGGAGACCCGCACGCCCCTCTACGCACTCGATGACCCGACACCGCTCAGGGTGCTGGTCAGCTTCGAGCTACCCGCGCCGGTCCGGGTCGAACGACTGCTCATGCTCGGGCTCGGGCTCAGCCGCACCGAGACACGACGCATGGTCGGGGACGGGCGGATCCAGGTGCCGCTGGCTCTGGACGCCAAGGCGCACCAGGACTTCGAGCTCACCATCCACGGACCCGGTTCCGTCGATGCCGCGAAACACTCGAAGCTCCTCGGCGCTCCGGCCGACGTACGCACCGACGTACACACCGAGCTGAGCCACATCGGGTGGCCCGACAACCCGCAGCAGCTGTCGCGCTCGGCGACGGCGGGGGCGTAGGGGAGAGACAGTGGGGCCTCTTGGCAGACACCTTCGAGCCGCCAAGAGGCCCCGCCCTGAGCACCGGCGCACCCCGGACAACTGAGCTTGCCTTCGAGTGCACTCCAACACCTAGGTTCAGCCGCATGACTATGCGCTACCGCAGCCTCGGCCGTACCGGTATCGAGGTGAGCGTGCACTGCCTCGGCACCATGATGTTCGGGGCCGTCGGAAACCCGGACCACGACGACTGCGCACGTATCGTGCACGCCGCGCTCGATCAGGGCATCAACTTCGTCGACACCGCGGACATGTACTCCGCCGGGGAGTCGGAGGAGATCGTCGGCAAGGCGCTCAAGGGCCGCCGCGACGACGTGGTCCTGGCCACCAAGGTGCACTTCCAGATGGGCGAGGGCCGCAACCGCAGCGGCAACTCGAGGCGCTGGATCACGCAGGCGGTGGAGGAGAGCCTGCGGCGGCTGGGGACCGACTGGATCGATCTCTACCAGGTTCACCGCCCCGACCACTCGACGGACATCGAGGAGACGCTCGCCGTTCTGGACGACCTGGTACGGGCGGGGAAGATCAGGACCTTCGGCTGCTCGACCTTTCCCGCAGAGGAGATCGTCGAGGCTCACCACGCTGCCGAGCGGCGCGGGCTGGCCCGGTTCCGGACCGAGCAGCCGCCGTACTCGATCCTGGCGCGCGGCATCGAAGCCGACGTGCTGCCGGTGGCCCGGAGGTACGGGATGGGCGTGCTCACCTGGAGCCCGCTCGCCTCGGGCTTCCTCAGCGGAAAGTACCGGCTGGGCCGGCCGGTCGACATGACCTCGGGACGGGCCGCACTGACGCCCGCGCGCTTCGACCCGACGATCCCCGGCAACGTGGCGAAGCTCGAGGCGGTCGAGCAACTGCTCGCGCTCGCCGAGTCGATCGGGTGCACGCTGCCGGAGCTGGCGGTCGCCTTCGCCGCAGCGCACCCTGCCGTCACCTCGGTGATCATCGGGCCGCGCACCATGGAGCAGTTCCAGTCGCTCAACCAGGGCGCCGCCCTGACCCTCGACGACGGGACGCTCGACCGGATCGACGAGATCGTGCGGCCCGGTACGAATCTCTACCACCCGGACGGCGTCTGGCAACCGCCTTCGCTGACCGACGTCACGCAGCGGCGGCGCCCGCGCGAGGACCGGTCGGCGGGCTAGGGACGCCCTCCGGATGACGAGCCTGTCGGCAGGGCCCTGGACCCCGGCCCTGCCGACAGCCCCTCGATGGTCAGTTGACGTTGACGGCGCTCCAGGTGGCGGCGACCTGGGTGTACTCGGCGGAGCCGCTGCCGTAGAGGTCGGCGGCCGCGTTCAGGGTCGCGGTCCTGGCCTGCGCGTAGTTGGTGGTGGAGGTCATGTAGACGGTCAGCGCCCGGTACCAGACCTGCTGGGCCTTGGCCCGGCCGATGCCGGCCAGGGTCGAGCCGTTGCTGGTCGGGCTGTTGTAGCTGACGCCGTTGACGGTCTTGGCGCCGCTGCCCTCGGCGAGCAGGTAGAAGAAGTGGTTGGCGACGCCCGAGGAGTAGTGGACGTCGAGGCTGCCCACACCGGAGGACCAGGAGTCGGCGGAGCGGCCGTCCTTGGAGGGCTTGTCCATGTAGCGCAGCGGCGTGCCGTTGCCGTTGATGTCGATCAGCTCGCCGATGAGGTAGTCCGGGTTGTCCTTGGCCAGGCCGGCGCTGAACTCCACCATGGAGCCGAAGATGTCGCTGGTGGCCTCGTTGAGGCCGCCGGACTCGCCGGAGTAGTTGAGCCCGGCCGTGTTGGCGGTCACGCCGTGGGTCATCTCGTGGCCCGCGACGTCGAGTTCGGTCAGCGGGTGGGTGTTGGAGGCACCGTCGCCGTACGTCATGCAGAAGCAGGAGTCGGACCAGAACGCGTTGACGTAGTTACGGCCGTAGTGCACGCGGCTGTAGGCGCCGACACCGTCGTTACGGATGCCGCTGCGGCCGAAGGTGTTCTTGTAGAAGTCCCAGGTGGCGGCGGCGCCGTACTGGGCGTCGACGGCGGCGGACGCGCCGTCGGAGACGGTGCCGCTCCCCCAGGCGTTGTCGGCATCGGTGTAGAGGGTGCCGCTGCCGCCCTGCTTGTTCTTGAGGGTGACCGTGTACTGGCCGCCGCGGGTGTTGTCCTTCAACTCGTAAGTGGAGCCGGTGTAGTTGGTGGTCAGCGGGACCGAACCGACGAAGACCCCGTTGCCGGTGCCGGCCGCGTTGGAGGTCTGCACCTGCTCGTGGGTGGAGAGCACGGCCCCCGTGGCGGCGTCGGTGACCACCAGCTGGCTGCTGGGCGTACCGTCGGCGCGGGTGCCCTCGACGGTGGTGCGGTACGCGAGGCGGGGGCTGCCGGAGGCGGCCCAGACGACCAGCTGGGCGGCGCCGGTCGAGTCGACGGAGGTGAGCGCGGGCCCGTCGGAGTCGTGTGCGGTGCCGAGGGTGCTGCGCACCGAGGCGCTCGCCTGCGCGGCGGCCTGGGCAGCGGAGAGCTTGGGGGCCAGGCCGGAGAGCGCGAGCGTGCCGGGTATCGCACGGTCGACGGACTTCACGGCGCCCTTGCCGTCCTGATGGACGATCAGGTCGCCACCCAGGACCGGCAGCCCGCCGTAGGTGCGCTCGTAGCGCAGGTGCCGGCTGCCGTCGGCGTCCGCCACCACGTCCTTGACGACGAGCCTCTCCTGGCTGCCCAGGCCCAGGGCGCGGGCGGCGGCCGGAGCCGCGCCGTCGGCCTGGGCGAGCAGGGCGGCGCGCTGCTGGCCCACGACGGGGGCCGGGGCGGCCTGGGCCATACCGGTGCTGACCTGGATCGCGCCGGCCAGCAGGGCCGAGGCGGAGAGAGCAGCTCCGAATGCGAGCTTTCGCTTCACGGGGGTAATTCCTTCCGGGTCCAACCGCGTGTGCGCGGCCGCGCCTTGTTCCGGGGCACCGGGGTGAGTGCCTGAGGGGCGGAACGGGCGCTGACGTGCTGCTCCGTGCGGTCGTGCGGCACCTGCCGGAAAAGGGGTGGCCGGCGGGTGCTCTACGGGGCTGGGCAGAAGCATGACGACCCGTGGGACGGAATGAACAGACCGGCGTTCGGTATTGGCAGGACCTCGCCACAGCGGCCGATATCCGCAGTGATCAGCGGAAAGGTGGCGGGATCCCGCCGTTACCGAGCGCTTGTCCGCGCATTCGCCCTCTGTTAGCCCGGCCTGTTTCCTCAAATGAATTTCGGCGCAGGAAAATGGCGGCACCGCCACCCTTTGGTGATGCCGTCGGCCAGTTGACGAAAAGTCAGCGGGCGTCCCCCTGTCCGGGGTCGTGGTACTGACTCCAGGGCGTCTCCGGAATAGCGGAGTGATATCCCTGGTACTGCATGGCGGGAACCGCGCTGCGGGCTTCCTCGACCCATGAATCGGCGAGTGCGAGGCTCTGCGGCGTCGGCGCGGTAGTGGCCTGGAGCGGGGATCCCGCAGGGACGGTGAGGCTGCCGTAGCGTTCCATCCGCTGCCAGCGCAGGCGGGAGCCGGCGATGGCGGTGAAGACGGACTGGATGACCACCAGGTACATCAGCTGCCGGTAGACGAACTGCTGGAGCGGCAGGCTCCACAGTGCCCCGGGCCGCTCCTTGTCCAGGCGGAACGCGTACAGGCCCATGGCGACCTGGAGGAGCAGGAAGGCGCTCCACAGGCCGATGATGCGCACCGGGTCGAGGAAGACCAGGCCGTAGACGGCGAACACGTCGACGACGGGCGCCAGGAGCGGCAGCAGGACCTGGAACATCAGCAGGTAGAGCAGGCCGCGGCGACCAAGCTTTCCGGCCTGGCCGCGCTGGGTGAGGGCGCCGCGGTGCTTCCACATCGCCTGGAGGGTGCCGTAGCACCAGCGGTAGCGCTGCTTCCACAGGGCGCCGAGCGAGGCGGGTGCCTCCGTCCAGGCCTTGGCGCGCTCCTCGTAGACGACCCGCCAACCGTCCCGGCACAGCGCCATCGTGAGGTCGGTGTCCTCGGCCAGGGTGGTGTCGCTGACTCCGCCGATCCGCAGCAGGGCTTCGCGGCGGAAGGCGCCGACGGCGCCGGGGACGGTGGGCATGCACTCGGCGAGGTCGAACAGGCGGCGGTCGAGGTTGAAGCCGACGACGTACTCGATGTGCTGCCAACGCCCCAGCAGGCCACCGCGGTTGACCACCTTGGCGTTGCCGGACACGGCTCCGACCCGGCGGTTGGCGAACGGCTGGACGATCATGCGGACGGCGTCCGGTTCGAAGACGGTGTCGCCGTCGACCATCACCAGCAGGTTGCAGGAGGCGGCAGCGATACCGGTGTTGAGGGCTGCGGGCTTGCCGGCGTTCTGCTGGCGGATGACCCGGACGCCCGGCAGGCGCAGGGCCTCGACCAGGTCGGCGGTGCCGTCGGTGGATCCGTCGTCGACGACGATGATCTCCACCGGGTGGTCGGAGGCCAGCAGGGAGCGGACGGCCGCTTCGATGCCGGCGCTCTCGTTGTAGGCGGGAACGATGACGGTGACCGGTTCGGTGACCGGCTTCCCCCAGGCCTTGCCGCGGCCACGCATCCGCTTGTGGCGGCGGGCGGCGACGAGCACCGCGACGGCGCGCAGCACGCTGATCGCACCCGCTGCCCACAGCAGCCAGGACAGGGCGGCCAGCACCCAGTCGCTGGTGCGCAGCGCGGTGATCAGGGCCAGGCCCTGCCAGTGGTCGGCGGCGCTCGCCCGCTGGACCGGATCGGGCAGTGCGGTGGCTTCGCTGACCGTGCCGAAGCGGAACCCGGCTGCCTTGAGCTTGGGGATGAGCTGTTCAAGGGCGGTGACGGTCTGCGAGCGGTCACCGCCGGCGTCGTGCATCAGCACGATCTGCCCGGCCTGGTCCTTCGGGGTGGAGTTGGCGACGATCTGGGCGACGCCCGGGCGACGCCAGTCCTCACTGTCCTGCGTGGTGAGAACGGTGAGGTAGCCGTGCTCGCCCGCGCTCTGGACGGCGCTCCAGTCGGCGTCGGTGAGGGCGTCACTCGTGGAGGAGTACGGCGGGCGCAGCAGTGGGGAGGTGACACCGGTCGCGCCGGCCACGGCGAGCTGGCTCTCGCGCAGCTCCAGGGAGCGGCGCCAGCCGGGCGCGGTCCCGAGGTTGGTGTGGGTGAACGTGTGCAGGCCGATCTGGTGGCCGTCGGCGACGATTCGCCGCGCCAGCTCGGGGTGGGCGGCGACCTGGGTCCCGACGGCGAAGAAGGTGGCGTGCACGCCGTTGCGGCGCAGCACGTCCAGGATCTGCGGTGTCCAGAGCGGATCGGGGCCGTCGTCGAAGGTCAGCGCGATGGTCCGGGCCTGCGGACCAGCGGTCCGTCCCGCGGCGCCTTCGATCACCGGGCCGCCCGAGCTGATCTGCGCGGGCACCGCCTGGGCCGGGCCCTGTTCGCGCTCGGCGCCGTCCGCCGTGCTGTCGAACATGTGCTGGGTGTAGCCCTGGAGCAGCAGTGCGGCGGACAGCGTCAGGACGAGGGTGGTGAGCAGCAGCCAGTGGGTGCGCAGCGGGACGTTGCGCACGCTGCCCCGGCGGCCTCGGGCTCTGCGGCGGTTCTTGGACAAGGGGTGTGCTTCCTACCTGCTGCGGAGGGGGCGGGTCACGGTTTGGTGCTGGGCTTGTTGCTCTGGCCCGGGGCGGAGCTCGGCTTGCCGTGGCCGGCGACGGGGGTCGCTGCGGCGGTCGGACCGGCCGACGTGCTCGAAGCAGACCCTGCCGTCGGGGTCGCGGGGGCTGCGGCGCCGGTCGGGTTCGGGGTGGTCCTGGCGGCGTTGGCGGGGGCGGTCCGGGTCGCGGAGGGTGTGCCGCTGGCCGTGGAGGGTTCTGGCGCGGGGTCGGGATCAGCAGCCGGGGGGCTGGGCATGGCGGCGGCCGGCTGCTGGTCGGGGAGCAGCGGGGAGTGGACGGTCGGGCCGCCGAGCAGGGTGCTCAGCAGCAGCAGTACGTAGGCGGCGGCGGGAACGACAAGTACCCAGCCGAGCCGGCGTACCCGACGCTGGCGGCGGCCGGAGGTGTCGACGAAGACCGGACTCGGATCACCGTGGTGCTCGAGGCCCGGTGCACCGGCATCCGGCGGGCCCTGGGGCAGGCCTGGGATCGGCCTGGTGTCCTCGTGGACGGTGCCGGAGTGTCGGGTCATCGGGACAGCCTCTGTGGTGTCGGTTCGGCGGGCGGGGTGCTGGGACGGCCGCTCGGGTGCTCGCTCGGCTCCGGCGGGTGGGTGGCGCCCGGGTTCGACTGCCGGTTGTCGGGCGTCTGCCTGCCGGGGTGCGTCGGGGTGGCGCCGCGCGAGTGCTCCGCGGGCCGGCCGGTGGGTCCGCCCGACTGGGCAGGGTCGGACGGCAGGGCGGCTGCGGAGGGGTGCCCGGTCGCTCCCGGGGATGCCTCGGCGGGGCCGAACGCACTGTCCCCGGAAGCCGGGGAGGACACCGGAGCGGATGCCGGGGCGGGCACCGGGGTGCGGGAGACCGGGTCCGGGTCGAGAACGGACGGCAGCAGCCCGGTGCCCGCCGCGACGGCCACGCCGCCGAGCACTGCGGCCAGCCCGACGGCGGCCTTGACGCCGAGCAGCTGGGCAAGCACGGACGCGGTCATCCTTCGCTTCCGGGACGCAGGGACGGGTGCGAGGCGGGCAGCCCGAAACGCGGCCAGGACCGCCTGCTCGCCGGGCTGCCCGCCGCTCGCAGCGAGGACGGCTGCGGCGGCGAGCAGCTCGGCGAGTGCGTCATGACCGCCCGCGATCTCGCCCTCGGCGCCGCCGAGCAGCAGCTCGGCGGTGATCTGGTCGATCCGGCGGAACCTTTTGGTGCTCATCTCAAGTTCTTCAGCGTCGGAGCCGCCGCCGGTGTCACGCCGGGACCGGAAATTTCTTCGGACGCCCTCTCCGGCATCTCCGGCCGGGGTGCGACATGACCGGGGGGTCACGGCGTTAAGTGAGCATGGACCGCATATCGAAGACGAGCCCGGCGCCCGGTGGGCCGCTGGACTTCATGGAGTTCGCTGCGGTGAGGGGGCGTCATCTGGTCAGAACGGCCTACCTGCTGACGGGCGGTGACGCCCACCTCGCCGAGGACCTGACCCAGGAGGCTCTCGCCCGGCTGTTCTCGCGGTGGCGCAAGGTGTCCCGGCTGGAGAATCCGGCCGGGTACGCACAGACCGTTCTGGTCAACACGTTCCTGTCGTACCGACGCCGTCGCAGCAGCTCGGAGCAGGTGACCGACAGCGGGGCCTTCGCCGAGAGCGGGGTCAGTGAGCCCGATCTCTCGTTGCGGGTGACCATGCTGCAGGCGCTGGGCCGGCTGGCCCCGCAGGACCGGGCCGTGCTGGTGCTCAGGTTCTGGGAGGACCGCAGCGTGGAGGAGACCGCTGCGGCGCTCCGGGTCAGTTCGAGCGCCGTCCGTTCGCGCAGTGGCCGGGCGCTGACCCGGCTGCGCGCCCTGCTGGGTGACGAGCTCGCCGAGCTGCTCGTCCGCTGATCGACAGTCCCCCCGTCCCCCTTGTCACCGAGGAAGGCTCTGCCATGCCCTTTGAGGAAGACTTCACCCGCACGCTGCGGCAAGCGGCCGACCTGGCGCCCGATCCGCAGATGAGCCAACTGGCCATCGGCGCGGCCGGCCGGGGCCGGCAGCTCAGGTACCGTCGCCGGGCCCGACTGCTCGGCGGCACCGCCGCCCTGGCGGCGGTCGGACTGGCCGCCACCAGCTTCCTGCCGGGCGGCGTCACCCTGCAGCCGAGCGCGCTCCCGTCGGAGAACATCTCCGGCGCCTTCATGGAACGGACCGTCGCTTCCCTGCTGCCGCCGGGACAGGTCACCGAGCTGAAGGGCTTCGGGACCAACGACATGTCGCACGGCGGGCCGGGCGTCTCCTTCCTGTTCGACGACGGCAAGGGCACGGGCCAGGTCAGCCTGAGCACCGACCGGATGGCCCTGCCGATCGACCAGGACACCATGGGGACCGAGTGCCTCGCCCTGGACCTGTCCGAGGGGTGCACCCGCACGGTGCTCCCGGACGGCAGCATCCTGGTGGTGATGAAGGCGCGCGAGCAGCAGCCGAAGGGTGCCAGGAAGTCGATCGTGATCGCCACCGCCCCCACCGGCCGGCAGGTCCGGCTCGACGCGTTCAACACCGTGCACGGCAGCCTGCCCCTGCGGGACGAACCGTCGCTCACCGTCGAGCAGTCGACAGCGGTGGTGACCAGCGAGGCCTGGGCTCCGCTGTTCGACCAGCTGACCGTCCCGGGCTCCGGCAGGCCCACCGCACCCGGCCCGGCACCCGCGAAGATCCTGACCACCATCGAGGCCCTGCTGCCCTCGGGCGCCAGGCTCGAACGCCCTGCGGTCGAGCAGCGCCCGAGTGGCAGGGCCGACTTCAAGGTCACCCTGGACGGGCACACCAGCGGGCTGGTCGTCATCGTCATGCCGAAGTGGGAGGGGCAGCGGGAGATGTTCGAGACGACCACCCCGGACGGCTTCAGCATCACGACCGGTGAGCGCGGGATGACCAAGGGCGGTAGCGGCCCGGCGGTCTTCTGGGACGTGGACGTCCTCCACCCCGACGGGACCCGGGTGCTGATCTCCGAGAGCAACATCGATGCCAACGGACCACAGCCGCTGGCAGGCGCGGAGGCCCTGACCATGGATCAGCTCCAGGCCATCGCCGCCAACCCGGCCTGGCGGAACTGACGGGCCGACACTCTGCTCACGGGTGGGCCACCAGGCCGCCCGTGAGCAGCCACTGTGACGGTGATCACGCTCGGATTGCCCAACCCGCAGCGCATCTGAACGCGTGTTCCCCAAGGGAACAGTGTGACGATCGACCACGAAGCGGGGGCAGACTGTGCGGATCCGACCGAGCGGGCCGAGGGCGGCAGCGGCATTCGGGCGGATCCGTCGGTGGGCCAGAGGCCGCGCCCGGCCGCGGCTGGTCCAGCTACGCCCGGACTACCCGCGCCGGGGCCGGCGCGGGTTACGCCGCTGGCTGCCGTCCTGGCGGCAGCTGCTCACGACGGCGCTGCTCGGCGCGGCCGCCCTCACCGGCACTGCCGCCTGGATGTACGCGCACACCGTGATCCCGAGCGACCTGAACGCCTTCGCCACCCAGCAGAACAACGTCTACTTCTGGGCCGACGGCACCGAGTTGGCCCGCACCGGTCTGGTGAACCGTCAGGAGATCCCGCTGACGGAGGTGCCCGAGCCGGTCCGGTGGGCGGTGCTGTCCGCCGAGAACGCGGACTTCTACTCGGACCCGGGCATCTCGGCGAAGGGCATCGGCCGGGCCCTGGTCCAGCTGGGCACCGGGGGCGACACCCAGGGCGGCTCCACCATCACCCAGCAGTACGTCAAGAACATCTACCTACGGCAGGACCGGACCTTCGCGCGCAAGATCGACGAGGTCTTCCTGGCCGTCAAACTGGACCGGCAGCTGAGCAAGGACGACATCCTGGCCGGCTACCTGAACACCAGCTGGTTCGGCCGGGGCAGCTACGGGATCGAGCGCGGCGCGAGCGCCTACTACGGCAAGCACGCCTCCGAGTTGAACGCCAGCGAGGGTGCCTTCCTGGCCGCCGCGCTGAAGGGCGCAGGCCTGTACGACCCGGCGATCAGCGCCGAGAACCACCGGCGGGCCGTCGAGCGCTGGTCCTGGACGCTCGACCGGATGGTGGAGACCGGCCACCTGTCCGCCGAGGAACGCGGCCGGTACACCGAGTTCCCCGAGCCGCAGAGCCCGCCGAAGCCGACCGGCCTGAGCGGCCAGACCGGCTACCTGGTGGAGCTGGCCAGGGCGTACGTCGAGAGCAACAGCGACCTGACGGCAGCCCAACTCGACCTGGGCGGCCACCAGATCCACACCACCTTCGAGCGGTCGAGGACGGCCGCGCTCGGCCGGGCCGTCGAACAGGAGGGCCGACGGCTGGACGCCGAGCACCGCCCGGCCGACAAGGACGTCCGGGTGGGCGCGGCCAGCGTCGCCTCCGACGGGCGGATCCTCGCCCTCTACGGCGGCCCGGACTACCTCAAGCAGGGCTTCAACAACGCCAACACCTCCAACGTGCCGGCCGGTTCGGCCTTCACCCCGTTCGTCTACGCCGCCGGACTCGACCACGGCGTGCAGCTCCGGCGGGGCGCCGCCCGCGTCCCGGTCTCCCCGACCACCTCCTACGACGGCAACGACGGCATCAGCGTGATGACGCCCGAAGGGCCGTACTGGGGGCGGAACGGCCGGATCGTGACCGCCGTCAACGACGGCAGGCGCTCGTACGGGAAGATCGGCCTGCGCACCGCTGTCGAGCAGTCCGTCAACGGGCCGCTGACCCAGCTCGGCATGGACGTCGGCCTGGACGTGGTGCGTCGCACCGCCCTCGATCTCGGCCTGCTGCCCGCCAGCCTCGGCGAGGCCGTGCCGGCCTTCGCCCTGGGCAACTCCAGGCCGAGCGCGATCCGGATGGCCGCCGCGTACACCGCCTTCGCCGACGACGGCCGCCGTACCGACCCGTACTCGGTGACCCGGGTCACCCGTGGCGGAGCGCCGGTGAAGCTGCGGCTGCCCGCCTCCGCACAGGCGCTGCGCCCGGAGGTGGCCCGCCAGGTCGACGAGGCGCTCGAAGGGGCGGTCAAGGGCGGCACCGCCGGTGCGGCCCGCGCGGCCGGGCCACAGGCGGCGGCGAAGACCGGTACCACCCCGGACCGCACGGCCGGCTGGTTCGTCGGCTACTCGGGCCGGGTGTCCACGGCCGTCGCGGTGTTCCGGATGGACCCGAAGACGATGGAGCTCTCCCCACTGGAGGGCCTGGCCGGAGCGGAGCCGGCCACGCCGGACTGGTCCTACCCGGCCGAGATCTGGAAGACGTACGCGGCCTCGCGGTGAACCGGGTTGCCGTGAACCGGGTTGCCGTGAACCAGGTTGCCAGGATGCCTACTTGAGGAAGGTCGCCCAGTCCGGAGACTGCGCCGGGTCCAGCTGTCGCAGCTGCTCGAGCACCTTCGGGTCCTGGGCGTCCAGCCACTCCGCCAGCTGGCGGAAGGACACGCAGCGCACACCGTCGCGCCGGCACACGGACTTCACCACGTCCTCGACGGCCTGCATGTAGATGCCGCCGTTCCAGGTCTCGAAGTGGTTGCCGATGAACATCGGGGCCCGGCTGCCGTTGTAGACCCGCTCGAAGCCGTTGAGGTAGCCGTCGCGGGTCTCCTTCAGCCAGCCGGGGTACTTGCGCGGGTCACCCTCGGTGGAGCCGCCGGACTGGTTGGCAAGGAAGTTGAAGTCCATGGACAGCACCTGGACCGGGCGCCCCGGATAGGGCAGCAGTTGCAGCGGGAAGTTCCAGATGCCGTCCTTGCGGCCCGGCCAGACCTGGAACTCGCCGGGCGAGCTGGCGTCGTAGCGCCAGCCGTACGCCTTGGCGGCGGCCAGCAGGTTCTTCTGCCCCTCCAGGCACGGGGCGCGGCCGCCGGCCAGCTCCTTGCGGAAGTCGAAGGGCAGCGGCGGGAGATCCTTGAAGCCGGTGTTGGTCTTCCAGTCCGCCACGAAGGCGTACGCCTGGTCGATCTCGGACCGCCACTCCTCGACGCTCCAGTCGCCGCCGCCCTTGGTCTCGCAGAAGTGCCCGTTGAAGTGGGTGCCGATCTCGTGGCCCTCCCGCCAGGCCTCGCCGACCTCGTGCAGCGTCTCCTTGACGTGGTCGTCCGTGGGGAAGGAGATGGCGGCGGCGCCCTGGGCGTGCTGCGGAGGACGGTAGAGCGCGCGCTTGGCATTGGGCACCAGGTAGATACTGGTCAGGAAGAAGGTCATCTGCGCGTTGTTCTCCCGGGCCACCCGGCGGAAGCGGGAGAACAGGTGGTCGTCGTTCTCCAGCGCGCCGTCCCAGGAGAACACCACGAACTGCGGCGGCTTCTGACCGGGCGCCAACTTCTCCGCCGGAGCCTGTCCCGGCTGCGGTCCGGTGTCGGACATCGAACCGTCACCGATCACCCGGACCTGGCCGTCCCAGGAGGGTTTCGGGCTCGGCGTGGGTCCGGCGGGTGGCGGTGCCTGCGGACTCCCGGTGGTGGCCGTCCCCGCGGTCGCCGTTCCTGTGGTCTGCGTTCCTGCGGTCCGCTCCGGTGCGGTGCAGCCGACCGTGACCGCGGTGAGCACAACGGCCACCGCCCCCGCCGTGAGCCGGCCCCCCTGCCCGCCACGCCTGATCCCCGTCATCGCCATCGGCCCCGCCCCCGGAACATGTCGCTCGTGAACTGACGATCATTCAGTATGCCAGTCCGAACGTATGCGGAATTCCTCGCTCCCCCTGCGGGTCGGCCGGGTGGGGCGGACAGTGGAGGTATGGCTCTTCCGAACTACGGGGTCGCGATCGGTAGCTTGCACGACTTCACCCGCGACCCGATACACGACTTCGGCCAGTGGTACCACGGGCACCTGTTCCTGCAGACCCCCGTCGGCGTCTACCAGTCCGCGCTCGACGTGGACGCGCCCGGCAGCGTGGGGGTCAGCTACCGGCTCGTGGACGACCTGCGCAGCGCCGACATCGCCGCCCTCCGGGTCCGCCCGGACGGCTTCCACCCACTCCTGTCCACGCCCACCTCCGGGGCCCTCGACTACGTCCGCAGCCCGCTGCTGCGCAACCGCCTCTGGTTCGAGTGGCTCTCCGCCGCGACCGTACGGGCCCACCGGGTGATCGCCCCGCACCCACCCGGCAGCCCGATGTTCGGCCCCGATCTGGCCGACAGCCTGGCCGAGTTGACGCTACGGCTGCGCCGCCGGATCACCGGCGTCGAACGGCTCGACTGGCTCCGGCCGCACCTGCGGTTCTTCCCCTGGGTCTCCAGCGACGGCGACAACGCCCTGGACGTGCTGGTCCCGCACCTCGAGGCCGCCTCCCGGATCTACGTGTTCGGCCAGAGCTTCACCACCGGCCTGGGCGTGCACGACGTCCACCTCAACCAGGGCGACCCGCCGGGCAGCCAGTGGTACCTCACCAACGGCACCTGGCAGGACGGCGCGGTGATCTGCGAGCGCCCCGACGGCCAAGTCGTGGTCTGGCAGATCAAGTTCAACACCCAGAGCCTCAACACCGACACGGCCGGGCACCCCCGCTGACCGAGCGCAGCGCCGCGGCCCCGCTACGTGACCGGACGAGTGGGGTCAGGAGAGCAGGCCGTCGTAGTCCGGCAGCTTGAAGGTCTGCTCGGCGTGGCCGCCGTTCAGGTCGGTCCAGTTGTTGCCGACGCTGGCGATGACCGTGTAGCCCTCGCCCTCGACCTTGATCCGCTGCTCGGTCTTGTACTGCTGGACCGGCTTGAAGAGGTCGCACAGGTCGCGCCCGCGCAGCTCGTCCACGGTGTAGCCGGCCTTCTCCAGGCTGTACCGGGTGACCGGCGCGATGAAGTCCACCCTCGCGGTGACGAAGATGACCGCGACCCCGTGCGCGTGTGCGTACTGCGCCAGCTCCACGACCGGCGCCATGCCCGGCATCGTGAACGGGTGGAAGTGCGTGGCGAGGGTGGTGTTGTCGATGTCGAACACGATCGCGGGCTTCTCGCCCGTGGACCGCTCCGTGCGCTGTTCGACGTACGCGCGGGCCGGCGCGATCGCGGCGCTGACATCGGCCAGCCACTGCGCCTCGGTCACCGCAGCGCCGATCGCCGGGGTGGTGGCCGGGACCTGTGCCGGGATGGCGGTCGCGGGGGCGGCAACCGCCGGGACGGCGAGGCCGGTGGAGATCGCGGCCGTCAGGGCCGCGGCGGCAACGATCTTTACCCTGGTACTCATATCGGGGACGTGGCCTTTCGTCTGATGGACCGTCAGTCACAGACCGCGCCCGCACCGGCCTAAAACTAGAGTCCGTAGTTTTACCTGGGCGAGAACGTACACTAGTTGACACCGTCGACCAATACCCGGGGGTAACAAGAAGCAGGCGAGAGGACGAATTCAGATGGGCAGGCCGCCACGGCCACTGCTGACCCGGGACCGGATCATGCGAGCCGCGCTCGCACTGGTCGACGAGGAGGGCACCAGCTCACTCGCCGCCACCCGGATCGCCGCCCGACTGGGCGTCAAGGGACCGTCGCTCTACAACCACGTCTCCAGCCGGGACGAGATCATCGACGGCATCGGCGACCTGATCGTGGCCGAGATGGACCTCGACCCGACCGTCCGCCCGTGGACCGCCGCCCTGGACAGCTGGGCCCGCTCGTACCGCTCCGCACTCGCCGCCCACCCGAACATGGTGCCGCTGCTGGCCGGCCGGCCGACCCGGTCCGTCGCCGCCCTGCAGGGTTACGCCTGCACGTTCGCCGTACTGCGGGAGGCCGGCTGGCCGGAGGAGCTCGTGCTCCCGGTCGTCCAGGCCGTCGAGTACCTCCTGATCGGCTCGGCGCTCCACCTCGACCGCCCGCACGCCGCGAGCTGGACGCCCGAAACCCTGCCGCCCGGGCTCGAACCGCTGCTCAACGCCCCGTCCGACTTCCGCGAGCAGGCCTTCGAAACCGGCCTCGCCGCCCTGATCCGCAGCTTCCAGGAGACCCTGAACGACATCCAGGGCCGTCACGGCACCTGACCCGGAGGTCACGGTCGCTGATCGTCCTCCTGGTCCGGATCCGATGGCCGGGGTGGCCAGGTGTCGCCGTCGCGGCGGTGGTCGAACACCTCGAGTTCGGTGGCCAGCACATCGAAGTGCAGCAGCGGTGCCCACAGCCGGCGTTCGCCGATGACGTAGAGGCGGCGCTTGGCACGACTGGCGGCGACGTTGAGCAGGTGCGGGGTGCGGGCAGCCCACTCCCGTGCTCCGGGCCGCCCGCCACCGAGGAGCAGGATGACCACGTCCGCTTCCTTGCCCTGCGCCTTGTGGACGGTGGCGCAGCGTTCGTCCAGGAGGGTGTCGGTCCAGCCGCCCCGGGTGCGGCAGATGCTTCTGGCCTCGGCGACGAGGGCGCGGAACGGAGCGATGATCCGCAGGCGTTCGAGGTCGACCCCCTGGCGGTCGAGCTGGTCGAGGACGAACCCGAAGGCGCCGCGGTCCCGGTCGCCCCAAGGCGCGTCGGACGGGCGGGCGGCGTCCTCGGTGTCGAGCCAGCGGCTGGGCAGCAGTCCGTCGCGTTCGGCGTCGGGGAACGGCTGTGGGTGGGTGCCGTAGACCATCAGGCCGTCGTACGCGACTTCGTTGCTGACGGTGAACATCGGTTCCTGGCAGCGGCGGTGGACACGAAGCGGTGAGCCGACCCAGACGTACTCGTCGCCGCCACCGCCGGGTGCGGGCAGGTAGGTGCCGTAGCGGTTGACCCGGTCGGCGACGGCCTGGGCGGAGGTGGCGGAGGGCAGCCACTCCTCGTCGACTCCGTGTGCGCGCAGCAGGCGGTGCTGCAGAGCGGCGGGCATGGTGACGACCGGTTCGAGTTGCAGGGGATCCCCGACCAGGACGGCCCGGCGGGCGCGCCACAGTGCTCCGACGGCGGCCTGCGGGGTGGCCTGGCCGGCTTCGTCGACGAGGACCCAGCCGATCGACTCGCGGCCGAGACGGGCGAACATGCTGCCGATGGAGGAGAAGGTGGTGGAGATGACCGGGACCAGCAGGAAGAGGGTCTGCCAGGCCCGTTGGACCTCTTCGTCGGGTACCGGCCCGTTGCTGCCCGCCATCAGCTCCATCAGGACCTGGAGGTTGCCGCGCACCTTCTTGGCGGCTCCGGCGACGAACGCGCGGTGCAGGTCGAGCGCGCGCATGAACAGGTCGCTGCGGGCCGTGTTCCAGTCCTCGTCCGACCAGGGCGAGCCGAGTTCCTGGTCGCGTTCGTCCAGGTGCAGCCAGTCGAGCGGGAGGGCCGGAAGTTCGGTGGCGGCCTCGCGCAGCAGGCGCTGACGGCTGTTCAGCTCGGTGACGGCCGCGTCGACGGCACGTCGGGCGGCGTCCTCCTCGCGGCGGCTCCGGAGCAGGGCGGAGTGCGCTGCGGTCTCCTGGGCGCGGGCGGCCTCCTCCCGGGAGCGCGCGGTGGCGAGGTCGGCGGCGACGTCGGCCAAAGCCGTGACGCACTGCCCGTGCAGGTCGATGGCCAGGGCCTCCGTCCGGACCCGGCGGGCGACGTCGGCGAGCGCGGCGGCCAGCTCGGCGCGGTACCCGACCAGCATCCGCAGGATCTCGTCCTGGGAGCGCTCGCGCTGCTGCTCGGCCGCCTGCCGTTCGGCGGCGGTCTGCAGGAACCGGCGCAGCCCGCCGCGCAGGCCGTTCTCGACGACTGCGGGCGCCTCGTGGCGGGCGGTCGCAGCGTCCACCAACTCCCGCTGCTGACCGGCCAGTTCACGTGCCACGGAGAGGTCCGCGCGGGCGGCGGCCAGCGCCTGGCGGGCCAACGGGACCCGCTCACCCACGGCGCGGTGCGCTGCCTGCGTGGTTGCGGTCACCGCACCGGCCGAGGCGGTGGCGGCCACGGTCGAGCGCAGCCGGATCTCCGCGGCAGCGACCCGTTCGCCGCAGCGCTGGACCGCGGCCCGCAGCGCCTCCACCTGCTGCCCGGCGCGCGGCGACTCCACATCCGCCAGCGCTGCGGCCAGTTCGGTACGCCGGGTGCGCAGGCGCTCGACCTCGGCCCGCGCCGCGCGGAACGCGGCGACGGCCTGCGGCCAGGACGGCACCGCCTCGACCGATCCGACCGGTCCGGACGGCGGAGCCGTGCCGACCACCGTGGGGGCGGCGGAAGTTCGGCGGCCGCGCGCGGCGCCGGCCGCCGCCGGGATCCGGGGTGGGATCCAGTCGCTCAGCACGGCCTGCATACCGCGCAGCGGCGCCGACCCGGCAGCCGCGCGGACGGCGGTCTCCTTGTCGGGCAGCCGGCCCCACCAGAAGCGATCCCCGAACTCCCTGCGGTTGGACTTGTTCCCGAGCACCGCCGCCACCAGGCCCCAGGCCGGTGCGCCCTTGAGCAGGGCGGAGGCGAGGTCGGCGAAGTGGTCGGCGTCGGTGCGCCAGGTGGCGGCGAGCGCGTCGGCGCCCGGCAGTTCGGCGGTGATGTTCTCGACCGCGCCGTTGTTGGAGGAGGTGACCACGATCTCGAAGCCGGTCAGTCTCGGATCGAGCGCCGAGACGAACCGAGGGTGGGCGCCCTGCCGGTCCCTGCCCACCCACGGGCGACCGGTGAACGCGTCCTCCGGCCGGTCGAAGTCGGCCAGCACGGTGGCCCGTTCGACCACCAGCGCGGCGACCAGGTCCCGCAGCATCGTGGTCTTTCCGGTCCCGGGCGGGCCGTTGACGGAGAACAGTCCACCCCGGCCGCCGTCGAGGTCGGCGAGCATCCGGTTCACCGCGAACTGCTGACTGAGCGCCAGCGGGTGCTCGGCCTTGGCCGGCCACCGTCCGGCGGGCACCAGCGCGGGGCCGACACCGGCCAGCACCACGGCACGTTCCTCTCGGAGGTTCGTGCGC
Organism: Kitasatospora sp. Root107; assembly: GCF_001424875.1. GTDB lineage: Bacteria > Actinomycetota > Actinomycetes > Streptomycetales > Streptomycetaceae > Kitasatospora. Next base: position 117,419 of record NZ_LMCT01000014.1, read on the forward strand.
CGGGCCGTGTCGATGGCGTCGTACGAGGTCAGATAGGAGTCCAGGGCAGGGCCCAGACCCTCGCCGAGTGCTCCACGGACGCGGGCCAGGTCCGGCGGGAGAAGGCTGTTGAGGAACGGCTGCGCAGCGGTGACCTGCGCCTTGGGGTCCTTGGGCCGGTGAACCAGCAGACTGCGGACCCGGATGGTGGTCGGGTCGAGGTGGCGCTGGACGCCGCACAGGTCGGCGATCTGGGCGGTCAGCGCCACCAGGTCGGCGAACGCCAGGGGGCGAGGTCCGGCACCGGGCCCCTGGTCGCCGGGCTGCTCGACGGTCGGCCGGTCTCCGGGTTCCGGTGGGATGCCGGGCGGCGCCATGGCCGGCTGGTCGTCCCGGGCGGCGCGGCGGGCTGCCGCCCAGTCGGCTGCGCGGCGAATCAGCGGTTCGGCTGCTCCCTGCAGGGCGGCACCGGCCACCTCACCGAACAGGGCGCCGACCGCGCCGACGGCGGCTCCGCCGAGGATCTCGGCGAGCAGCTGCTGCCAGCCCGCCGCTGCGGACGCACCGTCCGCACCCTGTTCCGCCGCCGGCTGCCGGTCACCCACGGACGGGCGGACGCCGGGCTCGGCGCCCCCCGTGGGGACGCCGTAGGCGATCGGGATCGCGGTCAACTCGTCGACGGCCAGCGCGAACGCCTCGCTCAGCTCCTCGAAGCCGTCCAGCCAGCCGGGCGTGGAGGGTCCCGGATCGAAGAGGCGGCCCGTCGCCCAAGCGCACGCGGACACCACCGAGGTGTCCTCGATCAGGTGCCCGCGCTCGTCCAGGACCAGGGCGAACATGGCGCTCTGCCCGTTCAGCACCAGTTCCTCGGCCGGCACTCCAGGATCCGGGTCCGTGCCCTCCGGCAGCACCGCGATCATGGCCTGACGCAGCTGCTCCAGCTCGAAGATCCCGCCGTACACCTCGTGGCGCCACATCATCCCGCGCGGCGCCCGGTGTGCGGCGGTCACCGGGTTCGTCTCCGCCCACGGCAGCAGCGGCCGACTCCGGCCGGCGGCCGGGGTCAGGTCGCAGACCTGCTCGGTGGCGGCCCCGGCCCGGGCCGCCCGGGCGCGCGACGCCTTCGGGATGGTGGGCGGGCTGAACAGTTCGATGGCCCGCCAGCACTCCAGCAGGGCCTGCTGCCTCCGGCTCTCGCCACTTGCGGTCCGCACCACTGCCCCCGTGTCGAACGTGCGGCCCGCAGCCGCTTCGTGTGCCGATCAGATGCGCCCGGCGAATCTACCGGACCATCAGACCGGCAGTGCACCGACCGGAAGTGTCGGGCCACCCCCTTACGGTGTCCGGATGACCCCTGAGACGCAGCCCGTGAACTCGCCGCAGGATCTGCTGGAGCGGTGGATCGGCGACCTGCCGCACCAACTGCTGCTCCTGGAGCAGGTGTTGCTTCCCGGAGCCATCACCTTCGACTACTCCCCCGGGTCGCTGGACGCCCTGGAGCGGCAGCTGTTGGAGCGGCACGACGCCGAGCAGCACCGGGAGTTGACCGAGGCCGCGACGGCCTATCTCGGCGAGGTCCTGCTCGGTGTCGCGGGCGGCGCCTGGGGCTGGCACACCCGGCCGGTCGGCGAGCGGCCGGGGCAGCCGGTGGTCCGGCCGGACCAGGAGCTGGAACTCTCGCCCGTCGCACCGATGTTGCTGATCTCGTACGCCCTCCGGGTCCGCACCGGGACGGCCTTCGCCGAGGAGGTCGAGCGGCTGCGGCAGGCCGTTGCGGAGCGGCGGCACGAGGTGCCGGGCTGGGAGCCGGTCAAGGAGCACACGCCGGGGGTGGACCCCGGCGTGCCGCTGCCGGAGCACCCTGCACTGACAGCCTGGCTGGCCGAGCGGCGGGAGGCCCTCTCCGCCTGGGCCGGGGACGCGTTCGGTGGGGCGTGGCGGTGGAACCTCCACCCCGAGACCCTGGACTGGCTGGAGACCGTGCTGCGCCAACGGTTCGCCACGGCACAGGAGTTCGACGCCGCGCGGGAGGAACCGTTCGTCCAGGGCGCCGGCTGGTACCTGGGCGAGGTCATCCGGCGGAACAGGGGGGCGGTGTGGCAGTACGTCCCGGCGCCCGGCTCGTCACTGGAGAGTGGGTGGACCGGGGTGCCGTTCGTGGACCAGCCGGCGAAACGGGGCGGCGGCGCGGCGGTCCCGTCGGTCTGTCTGCGCGAACTGTTCGACGGGGAGCGGAAGGACAGCCTGCGGGACCTGCTGTCCTGGTTCCGGCCCACCTCGTACGCTCACGTGGGGGCGCTGCTCCAGCGGCTGGACATGGTCTCCCGGGAGAAGGTGGACAGCGTCCTGACGGACTACGCCGACTTCGCGCACAACGACCTGCCGCCGAACGAGGTGGCTGACGCGCTCCAGGCGTTCGGGGTGGCGATCTCGGCCCACGCGGACGACGTCGACGATCTCGAGGAGAGCTACGCGGGCATCCTGGCGGCGGCCGCAGAACTCACCGACGGCGCGGTGAGCATCACCGACGTCCGGCTGCGCGCGGACGAGGAGTACGACGAGGTCCTGGAGTTCGCCCGCAACGGCGTCCTGGTGACCCAGCCGACCGAGCACCAGTCGGACGAGTACCTCGACCACCTGGCGATCGTGGAGTTCATCGGCCACGTCGATCCCGATCCCGGCACCGACCCGCGCCGGTTCCACATGGTCGACTTCGTGCGGCAGCCGAACGGCGTCTACGAGACCTATTTCGTCTTCGCCACGCCCGAGCAGGCCGCCGGGCTGGCGCGTGAACTCGGCGTGGAGCTGCACTGACCGGCCCGGGGCTGGCCGAGATGGCACAGAGTGTGGTCTATTAGGGGAACTTGGTTCCCTATCGCTCTGGAGCGCCGCGCCATGGACAAGGTGTTCGATCTCTTCCGGCTTTCCGAGGAGCACGAGATGCTCCGGGAGGCGGTGCGGTCGCTGGCGGAGGCGAAGATCGCTCCGTTCGCGGCGGAGGTGGACGAGCAGGGCCGGTTCCCGCAGGAGGCGCTGGACGCGCTSCAGGCCAACGACCTGCAYGCGGTGCACGTGCCGGAGGTGTACGGCGGTGCGGGTGCGGACGCGCTGGCGACCGTSATCGTGATCGAGGAGATCGCGCGGGTGTGCGCCTCGTCCTCGCTGATCCCGGCSGTCAACAAGCTGGGTTCRCTGCCGGTGCAGCTGTCCGGCTCGGAGGAGCTGAAGGCGAAGTACCTGGGCGCGCTGGCCCGCGGCGAGGGCATGTTCTCGTACTGCCTCTCCGAGCCGGACGCSGGTTCGGACGCGGCGGGSATGAAGACCCGCGCGGTGCGCGACGGTGACTTCTGGGTSCTCAACGGCGTGAAGCGCTGGATCACCAACGCGGGTGTCTCGGAGTTCTACACGGTGCTCGCCGTCACCGACCCGGAGCTGCGCACGAAGGGCATCTCGGCGTTCGTGGTGGAGAAGGGCGATGCGGGCGTCTCGTTCGGCGCGCCGGAGAAGAAGCTCGGCATCAAGGGCTCGCCGACCCGCGAGGTCTACTTCGACAAYGTCCGGATCCCGGCGRRCCGGATGATCGGCGCGGAGGGCACCGGCTTCGCCACCGCGATGAAGACCCTGGACCACACYCGGGTCACCATCGCCGCGCAGGCGGTGGGCATCGCCCAGGGCGCGCTGGACTACGCCAAGGGCTACGTCCAGGAGCGYAAGCAGTTCGGCAAGCCGATCGGCGACTTCCAGGGYGTGCAGTTCATGCTCGCCGACATGGCGATGAAGCTGGAGGCGGCCCGCCAGCTCACCTACGCCGCCGCCGCCAAGTCCCAGCGCACCGACGCCGACCTGACGTTCTTCGGTGCCGCCGCCAAGTGCTTCGCCTCCGACGCCGCGATGGAGATCACCGTCGACGCCGTCCAGCTGCTCGGYGGTTACGGCTACACCCGTGACTACCCGCTGGAGCGGATGATGCGCGACGCCAAGATCACCCAGATCTACGAGGGCACCAACCAGATCCAGCGCATCGTGATGTCCCGCAACCTCCCGTAGCGTCAGCTGCCGTACAGGACCCCGTCGGTGTGACCGGCGGGGTCCTCGCGCATCCCGATCCGGCGGGCCGGGATGCCGGCCCAGATCTCGTTCGGGCCGGTGGAGGTGGTGAGGACGGCGTTGGCGCCGACGATGGTGCCCGCGCCGACGGTGAGGACGCCGCTCTTGCAGACGATCTTGGCGCCCGCGCAGACCAGCACGCCGTCCTCCAGCACGACCCGGCGCATCGCGCTCTGCTCCTGCGGCACCCACGGGTCGGCCCGGCCGATGGTGACGCCGTTGTAGAGGGTGACGTCGGCGCCGAGGGTGGTGTACGGGTGCAGCACGGTGCCGAAGCCGCGGTGGAAGACCCGCAGGCCCGGCCCGATCTCGGCGGCGGCCGGCACCTCCATCCCGTACAGCGCGAGGGCCTCCTGCACCAGGCGGCCCAACAGGCGGCTGCGGCGGCGGTAGATGAGTGCGGTCACCAGCGACATGCTGCACAGTGTGACGCCTCCGGCACTGACGGTGGGTCAGTGGCGCGAAAATGTCCTGGTGCTGTCACAGCGGGGCGTGGGCGGTAACCCGGCAGGGCCGGCGCTACGTGTGCAGGGTTGACCTTGTCTTTCGTATCGGGGGAACCTGCCATGAACGCTCGCCGCCTGCCCGTCGCCACCGCCGTCCTCGCCATCGCCGTGCTGGGCCTGACCGCCTGCGGGCCGAAGGAGGCGGCACCCGCCACCGTGCCCTCGCTGACCGCCACCGCCACCGCCACCGCGACCGCCAGTGCCACCGCCACGCCCACCGCCTCCGCGAAGCCCTCCGCTCCGGCGGCCTCGAAGAGCGCGACCAAAGCGGGTGCCACCCCGGCGGACTGCAAGGCCAACGCGGCCCAGGTCGGCCGGGTGATCGAGGCCGCCGAGGTCGGGTACGCCACGCATGTCTGGATGAAGGCCAAGGAGACCAAGTTCGTCTGCGGCCCGGACGTCCCGGGGGAGAGCTACTTCGAGGGGACCGGGGCGGTGAAGGTGTTCGAGTTCAGCAATGACGTCAAGACCTACGTGCTCGCCGACCTGAAGGAGAAGCAGCTCCCGCTGAACGACTTCATGGCCCGTGCGGAGCTCTGCCTGACGAACCGGACCGCGGTGCAGCCGCCGTACAACTGCTACGGCAACCAGTTCGCCGTCACGGTGGACTCGGCCGGCAAGATCAGCACGATCCACCAGATGTTCCGCCCCTGAGCTCAGGACGGTGCGGGCACCGGCCGGTCGTTCTGGATCTGCTCGAACAGCTGCTTGGAGGCGTTCGGGGCCCAGAGGATCGAGGACCCGGCCGGGGTCTGGTAGTTCTCGTCGGCGATCGGCACCGTGACGGTCCGGCCGTCGGAGCCCGCCACCTTGTCCATCTGCAGCCCGAACTGCGCCAGCGTCCAGAGCGAGCTGCCCTGGTCCACCGTCATGGCACCGAGGGCGGCGCTCAGGAACGGGTACAGGACGAACGGGTTGAGCAGGGTGGACGGGCTGAGCACCTCCTCGGCCAGCGCCTGCAGGAAGGCCTGCTGGTTGGCGATCCGGCTCAGGTCGGAGTCGGGCAGCGAGTAGCGGGTGCGGACCAGTTGGAGGGCCTGGGTGCCGTTCAGGGTCTGGCAGCCGGCCGGCAGGTCCGCGCCCGACTTCGCGTCGACCACCGGCTCGTCCAGGCACATGGACACGCCGCCGAGGGAGTCGACGATGCTCACGATGCCGGTGAATCCGACCTCGACGTAGTGGTCGATCCGGATGCCGGTGTTCTGCTCCACGGTCTGCACCAGCAGCTGCGGGCCGCCCTGGGCGTAGGCCGCGTTGATCTTGTTCTTGCCGTGCCCCGGGATCGGCACGTAGCTGTCGCGCGGGATGCTCATCAGCACCGGGCCGTTGTCGCCCCGGTGCAGCACCATGACGGTGTCGGTGTTGATCCCCGACTCGCCGCCGACGTGCAGGTCCTGCTCCTGCTGCTCGGTCAGCCCGGCCCGGCTGTCCGAGCCGACCAGCAGCCAGTTGGTGCCGGGCCCGTCACCCGGGCGGCCGGACCAGTCGGCGATCGCGTCCACGTGCCGGATCTTCCGGTCGGCCCAGACGTAGGTGCCGACCGCGCCACCGACCAGGGCCAGCACCAGCAGCCCGACGGTCCAGCGGACGACCCGCCACCAGTTCCGGCGCCGCCCGGGCGGCTTGGCGGCCGGGGCCCCGCGCGGGTTCAGCGAGGGTGGCAGCGGGGGTTCGGAGCCGTACGTCCCCGGGGTGCCGCCGGACCGGCCAGTGCTGCTCATGCTTCCAGAGTGGGCGAGCGGCGCCCGGACGGCCGCCCCGTGTGGGCCGTCCGGGGGAACAGGTCTGACGATTGCTCAGATCTGACGCTACTTCACGTCGGGCACCGCACTGTCGCTCTTGAAGGCGTCGAAGACCTGCTTGGCCTTGGCGGTGTCCCACTTCACCGCGGACTCGCCGGTGGGGGTACGGAAGTCGGGGTTGGCGATCGGCACGGTCATCGACTTCCCCTCGCCGCCGGAGACCGAGCGCATCGCCAGGAAGAGCGAGCCGAGGTCGCTGAGCCCGGCGTCGTCGTCCACGATCAGGGTGCCCAGGCCCGAGCTGACCATCGGGTAGAAGGTGAACGGGTTCAGCAGGGTGCCCGGCGAGGCGGCCTGGTTGGCCAGCGCGGAGAGGAACTTCTGCTGGTTGCGCATCCGGCCCAGGTCCTGGTCGGCCATCTGGTGCCGCTGCCGGACGAAGGCCAGCGACTCCTTGCCGCTCAGCGACTGGCAGCCCGCCTTGAGGTTGAGCCCCGAGTCCTTGTCGGCGATCGGCTTGTCGATGCACATGTCCACGCCGCCGACCGAGTCCACGATGCCGACGAAACCGGCGAAGCCGATCTCGGCGTAGTGGTCGATCCGGATACCGGTGTTGTGCTCGACGGTCTGCACCAGCAGCTTGCCGCCGCCGGTGTTGAAGGCCGCGTTGATCTTCGTGGTGGCGGCCGGGACGGTCTTGCCGCTCCCGTTCGTGTTGGGGTGCGCCGGGATCTGCACCCAGGAGTCGCGCGGGATGCTCATCAGGGTGTTCCCGTTGTCCCCGATGTGCAGCAGCATCATCGAGTCGCTGCGCTTGCCCACGGCGGAGCCGGTGTGCAGCGCATCCTCGTCGGCATCGGACAGACCCTGCCGGCTGTCCGAGCCGACGATCAGCCAGTTGGTGCCCTTCCCGGCGGCCGGTCTGCCGTCGTACGAGACCAGCACGTTCTCGTGGTTGAGCTGGGAACCGGCCCAGAAGTAGGTGCCGACGGCGGTCACCATCAGCGCCGCCAGCGTGCCGTAGATGCCGTACTTGATCTTCCGGCTGCGCGGCCAGCGCGCGTTGCCCGGGCGCGGTGCGGCAGGCGGTGCGGCAGGCGGTGCGCCGGGCGGAGCGGTGGGCGGCTGCGGCGGACCGGGCGGTATCGGTGCGCCGGGGGTACGCAGCGGGGCGCCCGGGCCACGGGGGTTGAGCTCCGGCGGCAGGCCCGGCTGAGGGCCGTTGGCCTGCGCCGGTACGGGCTGTGCGACCGGAGCCGCCGGCGCCTGCGGGGGCGCGGCCGGGCGGCGGGGCGCCGGAGCGCCGGGGCCGCGCGGGTTCAGCCCGGGCGGCAGCGGGGGCTCGTCCCGGTACGGGTTCGGCCCGCCCTCGGAGCCGTACGACCCGTACGCGCCGCCGCCACTACCGCCGCCCGGGCGGTCCTCCTGCCACGTGTTCATGTGGGAGAGGATGCCCGAAACCGCGGCCGCGCAGTGCAGTGGGGTCTCCCACCAGGGCCCTTGTAGCAGAGTTGATGCACGTCCCGGACCGGTCGGCCGTATGTTCACGGGGTGGAACGAACCTTGACCCGTTCGAACGCCGCGTGGTCCCATGACGGCCATGGAGCAGCAACGGATTCTCACGCGGAGGCGGCACGTCGACCTGCTGCGCGTGTCCTGCTCCCTCTGTAGTGGCTGACCGCTCGCCACCTCTGCTCCCTCCCCTTTCTCGCGCACCGTCGCGCGGTCAGCCCTGCCCGCTTCCACACCCCTGGGGTGCCTCATGGCCACCGTCCTGTCCGTTTCCGGCTCGCCCTCCGCCACCTCCCGCACCACCCGCCTGCTACGCCACGTCGACGCCCGGCTGACCGGGCACGGCCACCGGGTGATCCCGCTGGAGGTGCGCAGCCTGCCGCCGGCCGCGCTGCTCTCCGCCGACACCAGCGACCCCCGACTCGCCCGCGCCATCGAGCTGTTCGCCGAGGCGGACGGCGTGGTGATCGGCACCCCGGTCTACAAGGCCGCGTACTCGGGACTGCTGAAGACCCTGCTGGACGTGCTGCCGCAGTACGCGCTCGCCGGAAAGACGGTGCTGCCGCTGGCCACCGGCGGCTCGACCGCGCACGTGCTGGCGGTGGACTACGCGCTGCGCCCGGTGCTCTCCTCGATGGGGGCCGGGCACATCACCCAGGGCTGGTTCGTGCTGGACCGTCACATCAGCACCCGGGAGGACGGCTCGACGCTGATCGAGCGGGAGGCCGAGGCCCAGCTCACGCCGGTGGTGGACGCCTTCGCGACCGCGCTGGTCCGGCAGGGCGAGCCGGTACTGATCGGCTGACCCCTGAGACGTTTGGCGGGAACCCCTAGGGGGAGGGGGCCCGCAGCCCGTACATCGGTCGTTGGTCGGCTTCCTCCCGGCGGATGACGATCTGTTCGGACGGCGCTCCTAACGTGGTTCTTACCTCGCCACTCCACTCAGCACCACCTGGAGGGTGGGGGTAGCCCCAGGAAGAAGACGGCAGACCACACCATGTCCCAGGACGGGTGCGCTGCGGGAACCTGGGGCCGACGGGTGGACCACAAACGAGGAGACTCCAGTGACGACGGCAGCCAGCGCCGTGAAGGACCAGCAGCTTTCCGGTGGCCCCGAGGCCCCGGCCGCGGCCGCGCGGCAGGTGACCAAGGCGTACGGCGCGGGGGAGACCCGGGTCACCGCCCTCGACGCCGTGGACGTGGACATCCACCGTGGCCGGTTCACCGCGATCATGGGGCCCTCGGGCTCGGGCAAGTCCACCCTGATGCACTGCCTGGCCGGGCTCGACACCGTCTCGGAGGGCCGGATCTGGATCGGTGACACCGAGATCACCGGCCTGAAGGACCGTCAGCTCACCAAGTTGCGCCGGGACAAGATCGGCTTCATCTTCCAGTCCTTCAACCTGCTCCCCACGCTGAACGCGCTGGAGAACATCACGCTCCCGATGGACATCGCCGGCCGCAAGCCCGACGCCGCATGGCTGGACACGGTGGTCTCCACCGTCGGCCTGGCCGACCGCCTCAAGCACCGGCCGACCCAGCTCTCCGGCGGCCAGCAGCAGCGCGTCGCGGTGGCCAGGGCGCTGGCCGCCCGCCCCGAGATCATCTTCGGCGACGAGCCCACCGGCAACCTCGACTCCCGCTCCGGCTCCGAGGTGCTCACCTTCCTCCGCCGCTCGGTCGACGAGCTGGGCCAGACCATCGTGATGGTCACCCACGACCCGGTCGCCGCCTCCTACGCCGACCGCGTGCTGTTCCTGGCGGACGGCCGCCTGGTGGACGAGATGCACGCCCCGACCGCCGACTCCGTCCTCGAGCGCATGCGTCGCTTCGACGGCAAGCGCACCAGCTGAGACGGGGTCAGAAACCAATGCTGCTCAAGACGTCACTACGGAGCTTCTTCGCCCACAAGGGGCGGATGGCGCTCTCGCTCATCGCTGTGGTCCTCTCGGTCGCGTTCGTCTCCGGCACCCTGGTGTTCTCCAACACCGCGACCGCCACCTTCGACAAGCTCTTCGCCACCACCGCCTCCGACATCTCGGTCCGGCAGGCCGTCCCCGAGGCAAACGACGACGAACAGGGCGGCGACGGCGAGCGCGGCAAGCCCCGCACCGTCCCGGTCGAGACCGAGCAGAAGATCGCCGCACTGCCGGGCGTGAAGTCGGTGCGGGGTGAGGTCTCGGTCCAGAACGCGGTGCTGACCAACCCGCTCACCAACAAGGTCGTCGGCCCGACCTCCGGTGCCCCGACCATCACCGGCTCCTGGCACGACAACCAGAACATGCTGAAGATCACCTCGGGCAAGGCACCGGCCGGCACCGGCCAGATCATGCTGGACGCCGACACGGCCAAGAAGGCCGGCCTGGGGATCGGCAGCAAGCTGCGGGCGATCACCGCCAACGGCGATCACGACTTCACCATCTCCGGCATCGCCACCTTCCAGACCACCAACCCCGGTGCGGCGCTGGCCTTCATGGACTTGCCGACCGCTCAGAACTACCTGCTGGGCAAGACCGCGCTCAGCTCGGTCGAGGTGACGGGCGACGGTTCGAAGAGCAACGGGGAGCTGAAGGCCGCCGCGCTGGCCACGCTCGGCGACGGGTACAAGGTGCTCACCGCCGAGGAGCAGAAGGCCGAAGGCAAGGCCGACATGGGCTTCCTCGACTACATGAAGTACGCGATGCTCGGCTTCGCCGGGATCTCGTTGCTGGTCGGCGGCTTCCTGATCATCAACACCTTCTCGATGCTGGTCGCCCAGCGCACCCGGGAGATCGGCCTGCTGCGGGCCATCGGCGGCAGCCGCAGCCAGGTCAACCGCTCGGTGCTGATCGAGGCGCTGATCCTCGGTGTGCTCGGCTCCACCCTCGGCCTGCTGGCCGGGATCGGCCTGGCCATCGGCCTGATCCAGCTGATGAAGGCGACCGGGATGAACCTGTCCTCCGCCGACCTGGAGATCGGTGCCAGCGTGCCGATCGCCTCGTACGCGGTGGGCGTGGTGATCACCGTGCTGGCCGCCTGGATCCCGGCCCGCCGGGCCTCCCGGATCTCGCCGATGGCCGCCCTGCGTGACCACGGCACGCCTGCCGAGGCCAGGGCCAACCGGATCCGGGCCGCGATCGGGGTGCTGCTCACCGCCGGTGGCGCGGCGCTGCTGGCCGCGGCTGCGGGCGCCTCGACCGCGTCCTCCGGTGGCCAACTGCTGGGTCTGGGTGTGGTGTTGAGCCTGGTCGGCCTGGTGGTGATCGGTCCGCTGCTGTCCACCTCCGTGATCCGGGTGCTCGGGGCGGCACTGCCCGCACTGTTCGGCCCCTCCGGCAAGCTGGCGCAGCGCAACGCCACCCGTAACCCGCGTCGTACCGGTGCCACCGCCGCCGCGCTGATGATCGGCCTGGCGCTGGTCACCGGAGCCTCGGTGGTCACCTCCTCGATGGTCTCCTCGGCCAACGAGCAGATCGACCAGTCCGTGGGCGCCGACTACGTGGTCGCCTCCAGGACGAACGCCGACCTCACCCCGGCGATGGTGACGGCGGCCCAGGGCACCCAGGGCCTCAAGCACCTGACGCTGCAGAAGTCACTCCCGGTCGAGTACCTCACCCCCGACGGCAAGCGCAGCAAGGAGCACCTGGCTGCCGCCACGAAGACCTTCGTCGACGACTTCAGGATCCCGGTCGAGTCCGGTTCGGCGCAGGCCGCGTTCGAGGTCGGCGGGGTGGCGGTCGGCAGCGAGTTCGCCAAGGAGCACAGCCTCAGGACGGGCGACCGGATCACCGCCGACTACGGCCAGGGCCACACCCAGCAGCTCACGGTCGGGCTGATCATCAAGGCCAACAGCGACATGTTCCAGGGGACTTTCGCCAACCTGGAGACGGTCACCAAGGCCGTCCCGGTGGCGGAGCAGCCGGCTGACAAGGCGATGTTCGCCGTGGTCGCCGACGGCGCCGACCCGGCGAAGGTGCTGGCCGCGCTGGAGGACTCCCTCAAGGCGTACCCGCAGCTGATGATCACCGACAAGGCGGGCTACAAGGAGATCATCCAGAGCCAGGTCAACACCCTGCTCTACATGGTCTACGGCCTGCTCGGCCTGGCGATCGTGGTCGCGGTCCTGGGCGTGGTCAACACCCTCGCCCTCTCGGTGGTCGAGCGGACCAGGGAGATCGGTCTGCTCCGCGCGATCGGCCTGTCCCGCCGTCAGCTCCGCCGGATGATCCGCCTGGAGTCCGTGGTGATCGCCATCTTCGGCGCACTGCTCGGCACCGGCCTCGGCCTCGCCTGGGGCATCACCTCCCAGCAGGTGCTGGCGGACTCGGGGGTCGCCCTGCTGACCGTCCCGGTCACCACCATCGTGGTGATCCTGCTCGCCTCCGCCGTGATCGGCCTGCTGGCCGCCCTCCTCCCGGCCTTCCGGGCCGGCCGGATGAACGTCCTGGCGGCCATCGCCACCGACTGACGCACCGCCAGGCAGTACGAGGGAGGGGCCGCCCACGGGGGTGCGGCCCCTCCCTCGTATGTCCGTCGCGAGCGTCACATCTGCGGGTCGGGCCGCAGCAGGGCGAACACCGCGCCGAAGGGGTCCGCGAGCCAGGCGATCCGGCCGACCTCCGGTACGTCCGCCGCCGGCATCAGCACGGACCCGCCGTTGGCCTGGGCCGTCGCGACCGTGGCGTCGACGTCCTGCGCGTGGAAGTACGGCACCCAGCGGGGGCGCTCGACCCCGCCGCTCACACCGCCGTCCATCGGTGCGACCCCGCCGAAGGAAGCCTCCTGCTGGTCACCCTTCCTGACACTCAGCACCCGGTAGGTCATGCCGGGCGCCGGCATCTCCTGGCTGCGCCAGCCGAAGAGGCCCTGGTAGAAGGTGATGTCGGCGACCGGGTCGGGTACGTGCAGCTCCGCCCAGAGCAGCGTGTTCGGGGCCGAGGTGAGCTCCAGCCCGGCGGTCTTGCCCGGCTGCCAGAGGGCGAACTCGGCGCCCTGCGGGTCGGTGGCCTGGGCCAGCCAGCCCTCGCCCATGACGTCCGTCGGCTCCATCCGGACGGCGCCGCCACCGGCCGTGACGGCGGCGACGGTGGTCTGGATGTCCTCCGCCTTGAAGTGGATCATCCAGGCAGAGCTTGCCCCATCCTCGGTGAGCGGCCCGAGGGCGGCGACGGTCTTCCCGTCGACCTGGAAGAAGCCGTATCCACCGGCCTCGGGCCCGGCGGAGACGAAGGACCAGCCGAAGACGGAGCGGTAGAACGCGGCGGCTGAGTCGGTGTCAGGGCTGCCGAGGTCGAGCCAGTTGGGCGACCCTGCACTGAAGTCGGTGCCGAGCATGAGGAGTCCTCCAGGACGTCGGTCGATCGGACTGAGGGCAACGATGCCGACCCCGCCCGGAGCAGGCCACCTCCGACGACCTGGTTCACCCGTTCGGCTTGCCGGCCGGTCTCAGTTGAGGGCGTCCCCGAAGAGGTGGTTGCCCACCTGGTCCGGATCGGTGCTGGTGTAGAAGCCCCGGAACGCTGACAGCACCTCCGCCTCGGAGAGCACCCCGTTCCGGTCGGTGTCCAGCTTCTCGAAGGCGAACCGGGCCGCCGCCTCGGAGGAGCCGAACGCCCGCTGGAAGTCCCAGAACTCGGTCGCCGAGATCGCCCCGTCGTCGTTACGGTCCATCAGCCGGAACACCGCCAGCGCCATCGGCCGCAGCACGTCGTCGAACGCCCCCGGCGCCTCCGCCAGTAGCCGCATCCCGGCCCGGTACTCGTGCCGCTGGATCTTCCGGTCCCGGTTGGTGTCCAGATCCGCGACCAGTGCGCGCCACCACCCCTGAGACGCCGTCAGCATCGCGACCGCCTTCGGCGAGCCGAAGTCCTCGCCCGCAGCGGCGATCGTCCGAGCGGCGAGCCCGAGCACGTCCGAGGCGTCGATGATGCCGTTCCGGTCCAGGTCGACCTGGCCGAAGCAGAGGTCGATCTTCCGGTCGAGCGCGTCGGGGCTGGCTGCGATGGTCATACGGTATTCCTTCGTCCTGGGCCGGTTGCGTGGGCGAGCCTATGGAGCGGTGGCGCCGGGCGGCAACAGGCACCGCACCGGATGCACCAATCGGCAGCCGATCAGAAAATCTGCGCACCGGGGCCGGGCTGCTCCAGGAACGCGGCGGCTGCCTGCGGCTCGGCGTGGTGGCCGTCACCCTTCCTGGTGGGCCTTCATGTTGGGAGCAAGATTTCCTCCCTGCCGGCACCGATCTTCTTCGTCCCGGAGTGCGCCTCAGGGACCTGCCGACCCGCCGCGCTGCCTCCACCGCATCGTCGCGGCGACTACGCTGAGGCCATGAATCCCGAGCACTTCGCACTCCTCGAAGAGGCCCGCAGGAGCCTGCCCGACGGGTTCAAGGTCGAGCTCTCCGGCGACACCATCGTCATGATGGTCAGCCCGTCCGGCATCCACCAACGGAACTTGCTGACGGTCCGTCGCCAGTTCGACGCCTGCACCCCGGCCGGACTGCTGCCGAGCGAGAACACCGACCTCGTATCGCCCAACGTCGGCAAGAGCCGGAACCCGGATCTGACGTACCTTCCGGAGGGCGTCCTGGAGACCACCGCTAACCAGGTCTCCGCGGAAGCGGCAGCGATCGCGATTGAGCTCGTCTCACCCTCCAACCCCGAGAACGACTGGGTGGGGAAGGTCCGGGACTACCCGCTGATGGGCATCCCGCTCTACCTGCTCATTGATGCCCGCCAGAAGACCGTCACGCTGTTCAGCCGCCCGGACGGCACGAGATACCACCGCCGGGAGGACGTCGACTTCGGAGAGACCCTCCGCATTCCCGCGCCCTTCGACTTCGAGCTGAGCACCACCGGCCTGCTGCCGTACTGAGGGCGGCGCGCCGCCTACCGGGCTCGTGGCAGCCGGGAGTTGGCGGTGTTACGGATGCGCCGGGTACGACCGTCCTCGGCCAGCGCCGCCAAGGCAGCTCTGGCTGACGACCCCTCGGCGATGCGCAGCTGTAGCCAGTGGGACGCCGCGAGCAGCTGCTCGGCGTCCCACGGTTCGTCCAGGGTGATCGCCCGCAGCAAGGTCCACTCGCGCAGGCGCCGGGCCGAGAAGTCGTCCGTCTTCACGGGCCCGGTCATCTCCAGGCACCAGGCCGGATAACCCGGGTCCGTGAGCAGCCCGGCAGCCCGCCGGTCGAGGTATTCGCAGACCGCACTGTTGGCCATCCCGGTATCGGGATCGGCGAGTACACGGGTGACAAGACCAGCTGCATCCTCCGAGGTCACCTCGCCGAACGCACGGCGGTACCGCGCAAACCGCACGTGCTCGTCCGGATCCCAGTCCGGATCAACGGCTGACATGGTGTCACCCAAGGTCACCGCCCCCTTTCGGTCGCTGCGTTGAAGGTCCGCAACGGCGGCACCGCCGATGCCAGTCCATCTTCGCTGAGACATGTTCCGGTGTTTCGTCCGGCAGGGGAGTGGCCTGATCGCCGCTTGGCCGTTCCAGTAGCGGTGGCCGGCGCCCGGCTGACCGCCACCGCGCTGGCCACGCTGCGCCATGACGATCCCAGCACCGCGCTGATCAGCATCGTCGCCGCCGGTGGCCAGGGGATGGCCATGCTCCTGGAGCGCGTCTCATAGGTCCACGACCAGGTCCACGACCTCACGGGGGTGTGGGTCCCCCGTTCGTGTGCTGGTGAGATCATCTGCCGCATGCCCAGTACCGACCCGCCGCTGCCGTCCGGCGTGCCCTTCACTGCCGACGCGGCCGACCGGTGGCGTGCCGCCCGCACCGCCCACCGGTGGGACAGCCGATGGCTGGTGCTGCTTCCGCTCGGGCTCTGCCTGTTCGCGATGGTCCGGGCCGGGCTCCCCGCCGTCTGCAGCCCGGTCCAGCCGTGCGAGCAGAACTGGGCCGAGGACCTGGTGGCCGTCGCGCTGCTGGCCGAGGCGCTGGTCCTGCTGGCCCGGCCCCGGGGGCAGGTGCTCGTCCCGTACGCGCTGCTGCCGATGGTCTGGTACCTGCCCGAGGGACTGCCCGACGGGCCGAGTCGCTGGGTGGTGCTGCTCGGGCAGGTGCTGCTGGCCTGGCTGCTGACCGTCGTCGAGGCCGGCCGCCGCCGGGCGCGGCAGCAACTCGTGGACCTGATGGGGCCCGAGGCCCCGTACCCGTGGACGGCGGCGGGCGGGCCGTCCCCGTTCGCGGCCGACCTGGTCCGGCCGACCGGGCGCCGGGTGCTGGGGTGGCTGCTGCTGGGCACGGCAGTGCTGTTGCTCGGCCTCGGGCTGTACCGGCAGGCCGTCAGCGACGAACGGGCCGCCGGGGCCCAACTGGTGCAGGGCACCGTGCTCTCCTCGGACGACGCCGGCGACACCACGCTCAGGTACCGGCTGCCGGACGAAGCCGCCGACCGCTCCGCCGAGCTGGATGTCTGGTGGGACGTCACCCCGCAGCAGGGCGACACCCTGCCGCTGCTGGCCGACCAGGACGGCTGGGTCCGGCTCGCGGGCGACCCGTACGACCCGACGGTCTGGGTGATGGCCGCGACGTTGACCGGCGGGGCCGGGCTGATCGCGCTGGCCTCCGCCGCCCGGGCGGTCCGGCTCAGGCGCGGCTTCGACCGGCCGGGGGCTCCGGCGCTCCGAGTGCTCGCGCACCCGACCGAGAGTGACGAACTGGTCGGGCCGCTGTCCGGAGCTCCGCTCTGGAAGCTGAGCACGCAGGAGATCCGCAGCCGGCAGGACGAGGCCGGGGCACCCGACCACGTGGAAGAGGACGAGGAAGAGGAGTTCGCGTATCCGGCTGACCCGATGGAGGCCCTGCTCTACCAGGGGCCTGACGGGGAGTTCGCCCAACTGCTGGTCCGCTCCTGGGAAGCCGACGACTCGTCCGATGTCAGCCGGCCTCCGGTGGACTGGACGGCCGTGGTCTGCACGCCGGATGTCCGCCCACGCGGCGACCGGCCTTCAGCGCTCGCGCCCCCTGCCACCGCACCCACCACACCCATCCCGGCCGGGCCGGTACAGGCCGTGCGCTGGTCGATGCCCGCGCCGGTCCGGCTGGCGTCCGGCCCGGTGGCTGCGCTGCTGCTCGGCTTCGCGGTGGTCAGCCGTTCGGACCACGGCTGGTGGGGTGGGCTGTTGCAGCCGCTCATGTTCGGGGTACTCGCGTTCGTCGGCATGGTGGCCGCGCTCGGTTGGCAGGCGGTGGTCGACCGGCGCGGCGTCTGGGTGGCCACCGGGCTCACCTGCCGACAGGCCGACTGGGAGGACGTAAGCGGCGCCAAGGCGGAGAACGGCCGGGTGATCATCCGGATCCGGGGCGGTGGCGAGTTCGGGTTCGGGAATTGGGTCACCCGGTGGCTCCGGCCCCGGGGCTATCGGGCGGAGGACCTGGCGTCCGCCGTCGCCCATGCGGCCGCGGCGGAGGAGCACCGGCCCACCGGGCGGGCGGCCGGCCCGCTGTCGTACCGTCAGCTGATGGCCAATCGGGCGGTCCTGGCGGCGTACCTGCTGCTCACGGTCGTGACCTTCCTGAACGCCCGCTTCTAGGGACAGCTGATCTCGGTGCCGGTGCTGGCGGCGACCGCCGGGGCCACCGAGGTGGAGGGGGCCGAGGGCGCCGCCGACGGCGGGGCGGCCACGCCGGTGACGCCCGTGTAGTCGGTGCCCGCGATGACCTGCATGGTGGCGCCGAGGCCGGGAGTGGCGACGAGTTCGGCGTGCGGGAGGGCGGCGGTGATGGTCTTGACCGACTCGTCCCAGCGCGGGTCGTAGCGGACCACGGTGCGGGTGGTGGAGCCGCCGCCCGCGTTAAAAGGGGCGCCGGTGGTGGCGAATCCGGCCTTGCGGAGGTCGTCGTCCACCCGGGCGCCGAGCCCGACGACACCCGCGCCGTTGAGCACCTGGACGTGGATCTGACCGGGCGGGACGGTGACTTGGACCGGTGCGGACGAGGCGGTCGAAGCAGCGTCGTCGGCCCGGCCGGTGAGCGGTCGGCCCTCCCGGACGGCCGCGAACAGCGCCTTGGCCCCCGCAGCGTCCCAGCGCACCGTCGAACCCCAGCCCTCCACCTGGTAGTTGATGTCGGCGACCGGGACGGTGGTGAAGTCCGCCCGGGCGGGGGAGAGGTCCTTGAGCCGGGTGGCCAGCCGGACCAGGTCCTCGGTGGAGAGGTCCTTGTCGGCCTTGACGGACCTGAGCACGGCGTCGGTCACCCGGGTGAGCTTCACCGGGTTGAGCAGGGTGCCGCTGCTGGTGGCCTGGTGCAGCAGCTGGGCCAGGAACTTCTGCTGACGCTGCATCCGCCCCAGGTCCGAGCTGCCGTCCAGGTGCCGGGCCCGGACGTACTTGAGCGCCCCGGCGCCGTCCAGCCGGGTGGTCCCGGCGGGCAGGTCGAGGCCGGAGTACTCGTCCTTCAGCGGCCGGGAGCTGCAGACCTCGACGCCGCCCAGCGCGTCCACGGTGGAGACGAAGGAGAGGAAGTTGATCTGGAGGTAGTGGTCGATCCGCAGGCCGGTGTTCTGCTCGACGGTGCGGACGGTGAGCGGGGCGCCGCCCATCCCGTACGCCGCGTTGATCTTGCCGTGGCCCTCCGGCACCTGCCTGCCACCGGCGAGGTCCTGGTGGGCCGGGATGGTGACGTAGGAGTCGCGCGGGATGCTGACCACACTGGCCCGGCCGCCGTCCTCGGCGAGCTGGACGATCATCATGGTGTCGGTGCAGTGGCAGGACTCGCCGCCCGCGTGCAGCACGTTCTTCAGGGTGTCGGCCGGGATGCCGTCGCGATCGTCGGTGCCGACCACCAGGAAGGTGGTGACCCCGTCGTCAGCGGGCCGGTCATGGCTCCGGTCGAAGGCGTCCACCCGGCCGATCGCGTCGCCGACGCCGTCCAGCAGTGCCCGGCCCCCGCAGGAGGTGGCCAGCACGGCGAGCGAGACGGCGCCCGCCAGCCAGCGACCCCAGCGGCGGCGTGGGGTGCGTACCTGCTCGGGGCGGAGGGCGGTGGACGGCATCTCTCGGATGGTAGGCGGGGGGTCCGGCGGCCCGGTGGGGGCGCGCCGACCGGGTACGCCGGACGCCGGGATGGTCGATGAAACGTTCCTGCGGACTTCGCGCAGCAGGCCGAACCTGACAAGGCCAGGCAGCCGCCGGTACGGTTGGCCCCGATGAACACCAAGGCTGCTGAGGAGCTGCCGGCGGTCTCCGTGATCATGCCGGTGCTCAACGAGGAACGTCACCTGCGCACCGCCGTGCGGCACATCCTGGAACAGGAGTACGCGGGCGAGCTGGAGGTGGTGATCGCCCTCGGTCCTTCCACCGACCGGACCGACGCGATCGCCGCCGAGCTGGCCGCCGAGGACGACCGGGTGCGTACCGTTCCCAACCCGACCGGCCGCACCCCCGCCGGGCTGAACGCCGCGATCCGGGGCTCGCGTCACCCGATAGTGGTACGGGTCGACGGGCACGGCCTGCTCACGCCCGGGTACGTCGCCACCGCCGTCCGGCTGCTCGGCGAGATGGACGCGGCCAACGTCGGCGGCATCATGCACGCCGAGGGTGAGACCGAGTGGGAGCACGCGGTCGCCGCCGCGATGACCTCCAAGATCGGCGTCGGCAACGCGGCCTTCCACACCGGCGGTCTGGCCGGCCCCGCCGAGACGGTCTACCTCGGGGTGTTCCGCCGCGAGGTGCTGGAGCGGCTGGGCGGCTACAACGAGGAGTTCCTCCGGGCCCAGGACTGGGAGCTGAACTACCGGATCCGCCAGGACGGCGGTCTGATCTGGTTCACCCCCCAGCTCAAGGTGACCTACCGGCCCCGGCCCTCCGTCGGGGCGCTGGCCAAGCAGTACCGGGACTACGGCCGGTGGCGCCGGGTGGTCACCCGCTATCACAAGGGCTCGGTCAACCTGCGCTACCTGGCCCCGCCGGCCGCCCTGCTCGGCGTGCTGGGCGGGCTGGTGCTCGGCGCGGCGCTGCACCCGGTCTTCTTCGTGCTGCCCGGCGGCTACCTGCTCGCCATCGCGGGCGGCTCGCTGCTGGAGGGCCGCGGTCTCGCCCCCAAGGCCCGCCTCCAGCTCCCGCTGGCCCTCGCCACCATGCACCTGAGCTGGGGCTTCGGCTTCCTGACCTCCCCGCGCAAGCTGGCCCGCCGGGTGATCGCCAGCACGGCACCCGAACCGATGCAGCCGGTCAGCGAGTCCAACTAGCCTTCCCCGCGGTCCCCGTGGCGCTATCTTCGGCGCCATGGGGAACTCCGTGCGGGTGGAACAGAGCGCCGACGTCGACGAGCGGGCGGTGATCGGGCCCGGCAGTACGGTCTGGCACCTGGCCCAGGTCCGTGAGGACGCGGTGATCGGCGCGGACTGCATCATCGGCCGGGGCGCGTACGTCGGCCCCGGCGTCCGGATCGGCGACCGGGTCAAGCTGCAGAACCATGCCCTGGTCTACGAGCCCGCCGTCCTGGAGGACGGCGTCTTCGTCGGCCCGGCGGCCGTCCTCACCAACGACCTCTACCCGCGCTCGGTCGACCCCGACGGCAAGCTCAAGCGCGGCGACGACTGGCACGCCCAGGGGGTGACGCTCCGTCAGGGTTGCTCGATCGGCGCCCGTGCGGTGCTGGTCGCGGGCGTCACCGTGGGCCGCTGGGCGCTGGTCGCGGCGGGCACCGTGGTGCACCGGGACGTCCCCGACTTCGCCCTGGTGGCCGGCGTCCCGGCCCGCCGGATCAAGTGGGTCGGCCGCGCGGGCGAACCGCTCGCCGAAGCGGGCGACGGCCGCTGGCACTGCCCCCGCACCGGCGAGCAGTACGTCGAGACGGACGGCGTCCTGCATGAGGCTCAAGTCGAGGCCTGACCCGGGGTCAGCGCCCCTGCAGGTGGGCCGACCAGGAGCGGATGGCCGGGAGGCGCTGGTAGAGGGTGTTGCCGGGGCACTCGGTGTTGAAGGCGTCGCGGTGGCCGGAGACGGTGCGGAAGGTGGCGCTGGTGCCCTTCTTGAACTTGCTGCCGTCCGAGGCCGAGGTCAGGGTGACCGAGCCGTTGGCGTCCTGGCCGGTCAGGCCGAGCTTCCAGGCGGCGACCTTGGCGATCCCGTCGACCTGGGCCTGCGGGGTGGCGTCGGAGCTGTAGCGGCCGATCGCGGCGACCCCGGCGGTGTTCGTGTTGAAGCCCAGGGTGTGGGCGCCGAGCACGGGCCGGGTCACCCCGCCGGCCCGGCCCTCGTACACGGTGCCGCAGCGGTCCACCAGGAAGTTGTAGCCGATGTCCCGCCAGCCGCTGCTCTTCACGTGGTACTGGTAGATCGCCCGGATCACCTTGGGCGCGTCCGAGCAGGCGTAGTCGTTGGCGGTGTCGGTGTGGTGCACGAACACCGCCCGGACCGGCCCGGTGTACTCGAAGCCGGGTTCGCGCAGGCCCTCGTCGGCGCCCCAGCCCGAGCGGGTGACGATGCCCGGGCGCGGCCCCTCGTGGGCCGCCGCCGGCAGTGACCGGGCGGACGCCCGGCCGGGGTCGACCAGTTCGGCCCGCAGCCCGCGCGGCCGGCTGCCGGACACCCGGACCGCGACCCCGTCGCTGGGCCCGACCCAGAGCGGCGCGCTGGCACCCCGGCCGGCCCGCTCGGCGCCCTCGGGGTCGGGCCGGTCGTCCGCCTCGACCTCCAGCGGGTGCCAGTCGCTCCACACTCCGGCGACCGAATGGACCTTCACCTGGACGGAGCCGTCGAGCACCGCCCCGGGGTCGTCCCAGCTCACTCCGACCAGCGAGAACGCGGCGGTGTTCCGCTCGGCCGGGCCGCGCTGACTTTCCGTCAGCGGGAAGGTGGTGACGCCCCCGTCGGGGGACTGGGCGAAGGCGGGTTGCGGGAGTAGCAGCAGGGAGCCGGCAGCGGCGAGCAAGGAGAGGCGCATAGAAGGGATATTGCGGGTAAAACGGACCTGACGCCACGCCAGTTCGTCCGGTTGACCTCCCCTCCCCGGGCGAGGCCGAAGGTCGTAGGCTGGACTGCACCATGACTGCGCCCTTCGCTGCCGACGCCCGCACTCCCGCCGAGCTGCTGCACGCATATCTGCGCGCGGGAGCCCCCGACGCCGATCCGTCCCGCCCCCTGGTCACGTTCTACGACGACGCGACCGGCGAGCGGGTGGAACTCTCCGCCAAGACCTTCGACAACTGGGTGGCCAAGACGGCCAACCTGCTCCAGGACGAGCTGAACGCGGGTCCCGAGACCCGCGCCGCGCTGCTCCTCCCGGCCCACTGGCAGAGCGCCGTCTGGCTGCTCGCCTGCTGGTCGGTCGGGGTGACGGCGGTGCCGGGCGGCGACCCGGCCGACGCCGACATCGTGATCAGCGGTCCTGACGGTCTGGACACCGCCAAGGACTGCTCCGGCGAGCGGGTGGCGCTGGCGCTCCGCCCGCTCGGCGGCCGGTTCCCCGAACGCCCCGACGGCTTCCTGGACTACGCCGCCGAGGTGCCGGGCCAGGGCGACCGGTTCGCCCCGTACTCGCCGGTGGACCCGCAGGCCCCCGCGCTGGAGACGCTGGTGGACGGCCTGCCGCTGAAGCTGACGGGGGAACAGACCGTCGCGCTGGCCAGGGAGGGCGCGCTCCGGCTCGGTCTCGAGCCGGGCAGCCGCGTACTCAGCACGTTCGGGTACGACGACTGGACCGGCCTGGAGGCCGGGCTGCTCGCCCCGCTGGCCGCCGGCGCCTCGGTGGTGCTCTGCCGGAACTCCGGCGAGCTGACCGAGGAGCAGTGGACGAAGCGGATCGAATCCGAACGGGTGACTCTGCGCCTGGGCTGACCCCGGCCGGGCGGCCACCGGGGTAGGCATCTCCGTCATGGCCGAGGACGATGACGACCGCGCACGCCCCCCGACCTCCCGAGGCGGGGGGCGCCGCCGTTTCCTGCTGATCACCGCCGCCGTACTGGCCTTCTTCCTGCTGGCCGGGGGAGCGCTGGCCTGGATCGGCTACCGGAAGCTGGACGGCAACATCGAGACCGACGCCACCACCGGCCGGCTGCTGGAGCGCGACGCCTCCGAACGGCCCGACCGGGGGCCGTTGGAGGCCGAGAACATCCTGCTGATCGGCAGCGACGACCGCAGCGGGGCGAACGGCGCGTACGGCTACGCGGGCGGGCGCCGCTCGGACACCACGATCCTGCTGCACCTGTCGGCGGACCGGCGGCACGCGACGGCGGTGAGCATCCCGCGGGACGCGATGGTCCGGGTGCCGGCCTGTGAACTCCCGGACGGGACACGGACCCAGGCCCGCCTCGTGCAGTTCAACTGGGCCTTCGAGGCGGGTGGCCCGGCCTGCACGATCCGTACCGTGGAGCGGCTCAGCGGCATCCGGGTGGACCACCACCTGATCCTGGACTTCACCGGCTTCAAGCGGATGGTGGACGCGGTCGGCGGGGTGGAGGTCTGCGTGCCCCGGGCGATCCACGACAGGGACGCCCAGCTCGACCTGGCCGCCGGGCGGCAGACCCTCGGCGGCGAGCAGGCGCTCGGCTACGTCCGGGTCCGGGAGACCCTGGGCGATGGCAGCGACACCCAGCGGATGGGGCGTCAGCAGCAGTTCCTCGCCTCGCTGATCCGCAAGGTGCAGTCGCAGGGAGTGCTGTTCAACCCGGCCAGGCTGTGGCCGCTGCTGGACGCCGCGACCTCCGCGATCACCGCCGACGAGGGGCTGAGCCGGGTCGGCGAGCTCTACGACCTGGCCCAGGACCTGCGCTCGATGCCCACCGAGAACGTGGTCTTCCTGACCACCCCGCGCCGTCCCTACCCCGGCAACTGGGACCGGGACCAGCTGGTCCAGCCGCAGACCGACCAGCTGTTCGCCGCCCTCCGGGCGGACCTGGCGGTCACCGTCCAGCCGTACCAGGTCACGCCCTCGCCCTCGCCGTCACCCTCGCCGTCACCTTCCGGCAGGGCCTCCGCCTTCGCCGGGCCGTTCGCTCCGGCGTACACGCCCTGGCCGAGCGCTGCCGGAGCGGAGGACGCCACGGTGGAGACCCCGTCCCCCGACGCCCCGTCAGCCTCCGCCTCCCCTCTGCCCACCACCAGCCCCACCCTCGAGGGCCGGACCGCCGACCAGGACTCCTGCGCCATGCACTGACCCCGCACTGACCCGGCCCGGCCGAAATGTGCTGATTCGGTGCAGGGGAGTCGCGAACTTTGCCCGTTTTTAAGGCGGTTGTCCGCCATGACGCCGGTCACACTCCGGCCGGATCATGGCCGAAGCTCGTCTAGGGTGTCCGGGATGAACAGCGGACACCGGCGCAGGGCCGACCTCGCGGACCAGAACCCGCCCGAGGTCGATCCGGCCGATCAGTGGGTGCTCGACCCGGCCACGGGCGAGTTCCGGCTGGACCTGGACGCGGTGCCCGCGCAGGTGCCCCGCCCCCGGGCGGCCGGGACCGCGCCGCCGCCCGCGACCCCGAGGCGGGCCGAGCAGCCGACCGGCGGCCGGGCCGACCGCCGTCGCCAGGCGCACGGTGGGAAGGCGCACGGTGGGAAGGCGGCCAAGGGGAAGCCGCGCGGCAGCCGACGGGCCCTCAAGTGGACCGCAGGGGTGGCCGCGCTGGTGCTGGTGGCCGGCTGCGGCGGCGCGTACTACGCCTACCAGCACTTCAACGGGAACCTCTCCTCGGTCGACGTCAAGGTCGGCAGCGAGGCCGAGCGGCCGAAGGCGGCCACCGGCGCGCTGAACATCCTGGTGATCGGCACCGACAGCCGAAAGGGTCTGGGGCGCGACTACGGCGACGAGGGCAGCGAGGGCCACGCCGACACCACCCTGCTGTTCCACATCTCCAAGGACCGCAGCAACGCGACCGTGCTGAGCATCCCGCGCGACCTGATGGTGCCGATCCCGGAGTGCGAGACCGCCGCGGGCAAGAAGATCCCGGGCGAGAGCCGGGTGATGTTCAACACCAGCCTGGGGCAGAACGGCCGGGACCCGGGCTGCACCTGGAAGACCGTCGAGAAGATGACGGACATTCACATCGACCACTTCGTGATGGTGGACTTCGAGGCGGTCAAGACCCTCTCCACCGCCGTCGGCGGGGTGGAGGTCTGCGCGGCCAAGGACATCAACGACAAGGACTCGCACCTGAAGATGTCCAAGGGCAAGCACGTGGTGCAGGGCGAGGAGGCGCTCGCCTTCGTCCGCACCCGGCACGCCGTGGGCTTCGGCGGGGACCTGACCCGGATCCCGCTCCAGCAGCAGTTCATCAGCTCGATGATCCGCAAGATCAAGAGCAGCGACACCCTGACCAGTCCGACCAAGCTGTGGAACCTCGCGGACGCCGCCACCAAGGCGCTCACCGTGGACTCCGAGATCAAGAGCGTGGACAAGCTCAAGGACCTGGCCCTCGACCTCGCCAAGGTGAACACCCAGAACATCACCTTCACCACGGTGCCGGTGCTGGACGACCCCAAGGACGAGGGCCGGCTGGTCCTGAAGGACAAGGACGCCGCCCAGCTGTTCGCGATGGTCGCCGCCGACCGCTCGCTCACCGAGGTGGCGGGCGCCGCCGCCGAGGTACCGGCCGAGACGCCCACGGTGGCCCCGGCACCGGCGCCGACCGCGCCGCCGGTGGACGCGGCGGCGGTCCGGGTGACGGTCCGGAACGGCACCGGGACCAGTGGCCAGGCCGGCAAGGCCGTCACCGCCCTGGGCGGCAAGGGCTTCACCGCCGCCACCCCGGGCAAGGACGCCACCGCCGTCGCCACCAGCTCGATCAGCTACCCGCGCGGCAAGGCCGACCAGGCCGCCGCCCTGGCGGTCGCGCTCGGGCTGCCCGTTGAGGTGGCCAAGGAGAGCAGCGCGCTCGGTACGAAGGACTCGCTGCAGGTTGTGCTCGGCAAGGACTTCACCACGCTGGGCAAGCCGGCCGCGCCGGTGCCCACCGAGGCACCCAAGGAACTCCAGCGGGTGCAGGCCGACGACGAGAACCTGTGCGCCAAGTGACCGGATCCGGGCCCGTGCCGCGAGCTCGGGTCCGCACCTGCCGACCGGCGTAGGGTGCAGCTCGGAGAGGTGGTGCGAGATGCCTGGCGCGGTACGACGGTGGCGGCCGGGGTTCCCGCTGGACCTCGGGCGGACGCTGCTGCCGCTACGGCACGGACCTGCTGACCCGGCCTACCGGACGGACCCCGACGGCGCGATCTGGCGGGCCTCCCGGACACCGGGCGGGATCGGTACGCTCCGGCTCTCCGTCCGGTCCGGCGAGGTCGAGGGCCAGGCCTGGGGCCCCGGTGCGGACTGGCTGCTGGAGCGGCTGCCGACGCTGCTGGGCGAGCATGACGACCCGTCAGGACTGGTGCTGCCACCGGGGCCGCTGCGCGAGGCGCAGCGCACCCACGCGGGCGTCCGGCTGGTCAGGACCGGGCTGGTCCTGGAGTCGCTGATCCCCTCGATCCTGGAACAGAAGGTCACCACCGACGAGGCCTACCGCGCCTGGCGCACGCTGCTCCGGGACTTCGGCACCCCCGCACCCGGCCCGGTCACCGGCCTGCGGGTGGCGCCGTCCGCCCGGGAGTGGGCACTGATCCCGAGCTGGGAGTGGCACCGGGCGGGCGTCGACCCCAGGCGCGCCGCCACCGTGGTCCGGGCCGCCCGGCTGGCCCCCCGGCTGGAGGAGGCCTCGGCCTTCCCGCACGAGGAGGCCTTCGCCCGGCTGACCACCGTGCCCGGCATCGGCCACTGGACTGCCGCAGAGACGCTGCAGCGCAGCAACGGCGACCCCGACGCGGTCTCGGTCGGCGACTACCACCTCCCCAACCTGGTCGGCTGGGCCCTCGCAGGCCGCCCCCGCAGCGACGACGCCCAGATGCTCGCCCTCCTCGCCCCCTACCCGGGCCACCGCCACCGCCTCTGCCGCCTCCTCACCCTGACCGGCACCCGAGCCCCCCGCTACGGCCCCCGCCTCACCCCGGAAGACCACCGACACCGGTGAGCACTGCCGAGGTGGCACACGCCAGGGGCTCGGGGAACGGCGACGCCAACCTCTGAAAAGGTCACACCCGCGTGCATGGTCAGGCACTTTGCAGGTGGATACCAGTACCTAACGGGTCACCAGAAAGGCGTCAGCCGACCGCACCTGACGCTCCGAAGCAGCCACCGCAGGCCGCCCGACGGCAACCGCCCCCATCGGGTCCCACCCGTCCGGCAGGTCGAGCACACCACGCACGGTGTCCCGGCAGAACATCGTCGACGACACCCACGCAGACCCGTACCCCTCCCCGGTCAGCGTCACCAACAGGTTCTGCACGGCCGCCCCGATCGCCACCGTGAACATCTCCCGTTCGGCCGCAGCCCGCCGAGCGTCCGGATAGTCGTGCGAACCGTCCATCACCAGACAAGGGACCACCAGGTACGGCGCATCCCGCAGCACGTTGCCCCGGGCGGTCCGCCGGGCCACCTTCGCGTCGTCCCAGCCGTCCAGCTCGCGCAGGTCCCGCTGCCAGGCGGCGAGCATCGCGTCGAGCAGCCGGGTACGGACCCCGGGGGTCTCCAGCAGGACGAACCGCCAGGGCGTGGTGTGGTGCGGCGCCGGCGCGGTGACGGCGGCGGCCACCGCACGCCGGACGGCGGCCGGGTCGACCGGCTCACCGGTGAACGACCGGACGGTCCGCCGCAGCGTGACGGCCTGCCGGAGCGCCTCGGAGGTGCCGAGCCGGAACATGTCGTCGGCGGCCGGGCGGATCAGCGGGCGGACGCCCTCGCCGTCCTCGGCCGTCACCAGGGTGCCCAGGCCGCGTACGACGGCGACGGGTACGCCGCTGGTCTTGCCCTTCACCAGGTCACCGGCGGCGGCCAGTTCGTCGGCGGTGGCGGTGACGGTGAGGGCGAGTTCGTTGCCGTGGCTGTCCTGCCGTCCCCGGTGGTCGTCGAGGACGGCCAGTCCGGCGGCGCCGATCGCCACGTCGGTCAGACCGGTGCGCCAGGGCCGGCCGAAGGTGTCGGTGACCAGCACGGCCAGCCGACGGCCGGTCAGCTGCTGGAGCCGGGCCCGCAGGGCGCGTGCGGAGGCGTCCGGGTCGACCGGCAGCAACAGCACGGTGCCGGGGGCGGTGTTGGAGGCGTCCACGCCGGCTGCCGCCATCACCAGGCCGTTGCGGTTCTCGACGATCCGGGCCGGGCCGCGCCGGGCCACCACCCGGACGGTCTCGGCGTCGATCGCCGCCTCCCGGTCGGCGGCGTGCAGCAGCCGGCCCTCGGCCTTGCTGACGATCTTCGAGGTGACCAGCAGGATGTCGCCGTCCTCGAAGGTCCCGGCCTTGGCGATCAGTTCGGCCAGGTCGGTGCCGGCCGTGATCTCCGGCAGCCCCGCCACCGGCAGGACCGAGATCACGACCGGACCTGCTCGGCCAGCCCCATCGCGGCCCGGGCCATCTCGGCGGTGGCCGGCACGTCGGTCATCAGCAGCGGGACCGCCCGGCAGGCGATCCCGGCGGCCTCGACCGCCGCCACGGCGTCGGCGTCGGTGGTGTCCACCAGCCACCCGTCGAGCAGGTCGGCACCGTAGTGCAGCGCCACCGCGGCGGCGGTCGCCTCGACGCCGACCGCCGCCAGCACCTTGTCGGCCATGCCGCGTACCGGGGCCCCGCCGATGATCGGGGAGAGTCCGACCACGGGAGCGGCTGCGGCGCTGACGGCCTGTCGGATGCCGGGGACGGCCAGGATGGTGCCGATCGAGACCACCGGGTTGGACGGCGGGAGCAGGATCACGTCCGCCGCGGCGATCGCCTCCAGCACGCCGGGGGCGGGCTTGGCGGTGTCGGCGCCGACCGGGATGATCGCCTCGGCGGCCACGGCGGCGTGCAGCTTGACCCAGTACTCCTGGAAGTGCACCACCCGAGGGCCGGCCTCGTCGGTGATCCGGACGTGGGTCTCGACCCGGTCGTCGGTCATCGGCAGCAGCCTGACCCCGGGCTGCCAGCGGTCGCAGAGCGCCTCGGTGACGGCGCTGAGCGGGTAGCCCGCGCCGAGCATCTGGGTCCGCACGATATGGGTGGCGAAGTCCCGGTCGCCGAGGCCGAACCACTCGGGCCCGACGCCGTACGCCTTCAGCTCCTCCTTGACCGACCAGGTCTCGTCGGCCCGGCCCCAGCCCTGTTCCTCGTGGATGCCACCGCCGAGGGTGTACATCACGGTGTCCAGGTCGGGACAGACCTTGAGACCGAAGAGGTGGATGTCGTCGCCGGTGTTGCCGATGACGGTGATCTCGTCCTGAGGGCCGGTCAGCTCACGGAGTCCGCGCAGGAAACGCGCTCCACCGATCCCGCCTGCCAGTGCCACGATGCGCATGCGCTCATCCTGCCAGGCGGGCCGGTGACAGCGGGCCGGGGCCCGGCCTCAGTGCGACTCCACCCGGGTCTCGGGGGCGACCGAGGCGCCGTACTGGTTCATCTCGACCAGGCCGGGCGAGTACAGGTGGATCGACACGGCGGGCTCCAGCGAGGCGTTGACCACCTCGTGCAGGTAGCCGGCCGAGAACACCCGCTGACCACCGGGGCGGAGCGGGCGGGTGCCCTCACCGGCGTGCGTGAGGGAGCGCTCGACCAGCTCGCCCTGAAGCACCGTCATGACGCCGGAGGACTGGCCGTGGTCGTGGAAGCCGCTGCTCTGGCCGGGCAGCCAGCTGAGCAGCCAGACCTCGTAGCCGGGGCCGGTCTCCAGTCGGGCGTACCAGCGGGTGAGTGCGTCGTAGCGGACCAGCGGCTCCCAGCGGGAGCGGTCGGTGGCGATCTCGCGGACCAGCCGGGCGTAGTCGGCCACGGTGCTGGCGTGCTGGGGCAGGTCGGTGCGGGCCAGATGCGGGAAGGCCAGCGGGTCACCGGCGATGGAGACGTCGCTCAGACCGTCCGTCCAGCGGGGGGCCGGTACGACGGCGACGGGGAGGTGCTTGGCGCGGTCTCGGTTGCGCTTGCGGAGGCGGGGCATTCGCATGGGAGGAATCCTCGGAGCGGCTGGTCGGCGGGGGATTCAGCCGGGCCGCGGGATTCAGGGGGACTCTGTCGCGCGGGCGGCCTCGATGTTCCTGGGCGGCGCGCGGTGGGACGCGAGCGCCTAGATACAGGAACAGAGGCGACAACAGAGCGAGCTCGCGGCAGCACGGAGCTGCGCCTGGCGGCGGCTCCGGGAGGTGGCGAACTCTGACATGCGTGCAAGGAGACCGCAGGAGGGGGGCGAGTGTCAAGCCAACTCTGGGACATTCAGGGCAGATCACTCCTGAACTACCGGATGGGGTGATAAATCACCCTCTATGTTTCGATGCGAAGATCGCCGGGAAGGCAGCCGGTGACCGGGCAACCAGCGCGATCCGTTCCGGCGTCCCCCGTTCGGGGGGTGGTCGGGGCGACGGTGGGTCAGGTTGACTGCCTGTCAGACGGTGGGTGGTTCCGGCGGGTTGAGGCCCATCAGGGCGGTAGATCCGAGATGTCCGGATATGTACACTAATCGTAGTGCCTTGGTTCCGGGGAGTGAATCCTTGGCCCAATACCAGAGCTCGGCTTGACTGGGCCAGAGTGACGCACATGTAATTTCACTCGTGTCGTTCCGCCGCTCCAGGCAACGGCAACACCACGGGGACGCCAAAAGGGGCAGAGGAGGCGCGCCAGATGAGCGAGCTCTTTGAGCTGTTGATCGGTGAGGGCATCGAAGAGGACGAAGAGGAACTCGGTTGGCAGGAGCGCGCGCTGTGCGCTCAGACCGACCCGGAGTCCTTCTTCCCGGAGAAGGGCGGCTCCACCCGCGAGGCGAAGAAGGTCTGCCTCTCCTGCGAGGTCAGGTCCGAGTGCCTCGAGTACGCCCTGGCCAACGACGAGCGCTTCGGTATCTGGGGCGGCCTCTCCGAGCGCGAGCGCCGTCGGCTCAAGAAGAGCGCGGTCTGACCGGGCCGTCATCGCTGGTCCCGCACCAGCTTCTGTGCAGCGCCTCACCGACGACGGTGGGGCGCTTTCGCATTCCCCCCAACCGCCGGAGGGCCTTCTGCGCACACTCCGGGCGCAAGCCCGCCACCCGGAGCCGTTAGTGTGGTGCGCCACCTGACTTCGCCGTTCTCGGCCGCGTCCACTGAGAAGCTTGGGGCCCACTGCTCGATGACCGTCTACAGCCACCAGAGCGGCTTCTCCGCGACCCGGCCGCCCGCGTACCCGCGCCACCTGGTCACCGCCGTGATCGTCTCGCACGACGGTGCCCGCTGGCTCCCGCAGGCCCTCGCCGGGCTGCTCGGCCAGGACCGGCAGGTGCAGCGGATCCTCGCCGTGGACACCGGCTCCACCGACACCTCGCCGCAGCTGCTCCAGGACACCCTCGGTGACTGGCTGCCCGAGAGCGGGCCGCTGATCCTCGGCCGCCGCTCCGGCTTCGGCAACGCCGTCGGCCAGGCCGTCTTCAACAGCCCGCCGCTGCGCCCCGAGGACCTCCCGTACAGCCTCGACCCGTCCGGCTACGACCCGGTCACCGGCGGCTGGGACGACTTCGGCGACCCGCTCGGCGCCGAGGACGACCTCGGCCGGGGCGGCCCGCGCGAGACCCGGCCGGTCGAGTGGCTCTGGCTGCTGCACGACGACTGCGAGCCGCAGACCGACGCCCTGCGCCGGCTGCTCCAGGTCGCCGACTCCACCCCGACCGCCGCCGTGGTCGGCCCCAAGCTGCGCAGCTGGTACGACCGTCGCCAGCTGCTCGAAGTGGGCGTCACCATCGCCCGCTCCGGCCGCCGTTGGACCGGCCTGGACCGCCGCGAGCAGGACCAGGGCCAGCACGACCAGGTCCGCCCGGTGCTCGCCGTCTCCACCGCGGGCATGCTGGTCCGCCGCGACGTCTTCGAGGAGCTCGGCGGCTTCGACAAGGCACTGCCGCTGATGCGGGACGACACCGACTTCTGCTGGCGGGTCAACGCGGCCGGCCACCGGGTGGTGGTCGCCCCCGACGCCGTGCTCCGGCACGCCGAGGCGGCCAGCCGCGAGCGCCGCGCGATCGACTGCGGCGCCGCCCACCCGCACCGGGTCGACAAGGCCGGCGCGGTCTACACCCTGCTGGCCAACTCCAAGGGCCTGCTCTTCCCGTACGTGCTGCTCCGGCTGGTGCTCGGCACGCTGTTCCGGGTGCTGGTCAACGTGATCGGCAAGGACCCCAAACAGGCCTTCGACGAGCTCGCCGGGCTCGGCCACGAACTGATCCGGCTGCCCCGGCTGTTGCTGGCCCGCAAACGCCGGGCCAGGACCAGGGCCGGGGACGCACTGGACGACCGCACCCTCTTCCCGGCGCCCGGCGCGACCGCCCGGCTCGCCATCGAGGGCATGATCGGCTCGCTCGGCATCGGCGGCGGCGACGACTCCGGTGCGGGCCGGCACGGCTCGGTCGAGTCCGGCCCCGGTGACGAGGACGCCGACGACCTGGTGGTCGAGCAGTTCACCCTGCTCAAGAAGCTGGCCAGGCGCCCCGCCCCGCTGCTCTTCACCACCCTGCTGATCTTCGCCCTGATCGCCTGCCGCGACCTGCTCGGCAGCGGCCACCTGCTCGGCGGCGCCCTGCTGCCCGCCTCCGACGGGGCGTCAGGTCTCTGGTCGATGTACGCCGACGGCTGGCACCCGGTCGGTAGCGGCTCCACCGCCACCGCACCGCCGTACCTGGTCGTGCTCGCCGCGCTCTCCGGACTCACCTTCGGCAACGCCGACCTCGCGGTCGGCCTGCTGCTGGTGCTGGCCATCCCGCTCGCGGCGGTCAGCGCCTACCTGGTCTCCCGCCCGCTGATCGAGTCCAAGCTGGTCCGCGCCTGGGCCAGCGCCGGGTACGCCCTGCTGCCCGCCGCCACCGGCGCGCTCGCCCAGGGCCGGATCGGCACCGCCGTACTCGCGGTGCTGCTGCCGCCGCTGGCCAGGGCCGCCGCGATCAGCGCCGGTCTCGGCATCCGCGCCGAGACCGCCGCCAAGGGCGCCCGCCCCGGCTGGCGGTCCAGCTGGATGACCGTGCTGATGCTCACCGTCTGCACCGCCTTCGTCCCGCTCACCTGGGCCATCGCCGTCCCGCTCTGCCTGGCCGCGCTCACCCACGCGGTGCTCCGCGGCGGGGCCTACGGCATCGGCGGCGAGGCGCTGCGCCTGCTCGGCCTGCGCGTCCTGGTGATCCTCGGTGCTCCCGTGCTGGTGCTCGCTCCCTGGTCGCTCCAGGTGCTCAGCCACCCCTCCCGGCTGCTGCTCGAAGCGGGCCTGCCCGGTCTCAACGGCACGGCCCCCGAGGCGCTCGGCCTGATCCTGGCCAACCCCGGCGGCGCCGGGGTCCCGCCGGTCTGGCTCTCCGCCGGTGTGGTGCTCGCGGCACTCGCCGCGCTGCTCCGGGCCGACCGCCGCCGCGCCGTGCTGGCCGCCTGGGGCGCCGCCGCCGCCGGGTTGATCTTCACCGTCGCGGTGGCCGGCACTGCCGTCACCCCCGCCTCCGGCGGCGCCCCGGTGGCCGCCTGGGCCGGGCCCGCCACCCTGCTGACCGGCGTCGCCCTGCTGGCCGCCGCCGCGATCGGCGCCGACGGCGCCAACACCCGGGTCGCCGGGATCGCCTTCGGCTGGCGCCAGCCGGTCGCCGCCCTGGTGCTGGCCGCCGCCGTACTCGCCCCGGTCGGCACCGCCGTCTGGTGGGCCGTCACCGGCGCCCAGGGTCCGCTCCGCCGGACCGAGGCCGACCAGGTCCCCGCCTTCATCGCGGAGGAGGCCGGCACCACCGACCGCTCCCGCACCCTGGTGATCAGCGGTGACGCCCAGGCCGCCGCCGTCCGCTACGCGCTGGTCCGCGGCGCCGGCCTGACCCTCGGTCAGGCCGAGGGCACGGTGGACGCCGCCGACGACCCGAAGGGCCGGCTGACCGGCCTGGTCGGCCGACTGCTGGCCGGCTCCGGCGGCGAGCAGGCCAAGGAGCTGGCCGGACAGGGCATCGGCTACGTCGAGGTCAAGGACCCGCTGATCCCCAAGGTCCGGGACGTCCTGGACACCACCCCCGGCCTGACCAAGCTCAGCCAGGAGAACGGCATCGCGCTCTGGCAGGTCACCGGCGCCCCCGCCACCCGGGCCGTGATCGTCGACGACCAGGGCGCCGCCAAGCCCTTCCCGTCCGACGTGGACGACATCCACGGCGAGCTCCCGGCCGGACCTGCGGGCCGGGTCCTGCGGCTCGCCGAGCAGGCCGACCCCAAGTGGACCGCCACCCTGGGCGGCACCGCCCTGGAGCCGGTCACCCTGGACGGCTGGGCGCAGGGCTTCAAGCTCCCCGCCACCGGCGGCCGACTGGACGTCACCCGCAAGCCCGGCTCGCTGCACACCGGCTGGATCTGGGCCCAACTCCTGCTCGGCGCCACCGTCCTGGTGCTCGCCCTGCCCGGCCGCCGCAACCACAACGACGACGACCTGCCCGAGGAGGTGGTGGCCGCCGCCGCGCTGGCCGCCGCCGCCCAGGCCCAGGCACCCGTCCCCGGCAGCCGCCGGGCCCGCCGGCTCGCCGAACGCGGCGAGGGCGAGGCCGACGAGACCGAGCCTTCGACCGGCGTCTACGCCGCCGTCCCGCAGCAGTCCGCCACCGAACCGGACCCGGCGCCCGGGCCCCCGGCCGAGCACTACCAGGACCCGTACCAGCAGGCCGACCCGTACAGCTGGGACCAGTACGCCGTCCCGCAGCAGCCTGCCGCCCCGTACGGCTACGAGCAGCAGCCGCAGTACGGCTACGACCAGTACGCGGGTTACGACCAGCAGCAGTACCAGGGGTACGAGCAGCAGCAGCCGCAGGCCCAGCAGCAGACCGACCAGCAGGCCTGGATGCCGGAGCAGCCGCAGCAGGAGCCGTACTACGACCCCAACAACCCCAACGACCCATACGGCCAGCCGTACCGGCACGGATCGGGGAGCTGACCCACCGTCATGAAGAAGCCCACGCTCAAGACCCCCAATATCAAGGCACCCAGCCTCAAGGCGCCCGACCTGAAGGCGCTCGGCGGCAGCCGCACCGGCACCTCCCTGCTCGCCGGGGCCGTCGCGCTCGGCGTGGTGTTCGGCATCGCCGAGCTGCGCCCGCCGGTGGACCCGGTCGGCGCGGTGACCGGCAGCGCGACCTCCGCGCAGGTCGAACGCACCGTCAAGGTCTGCCCGCAGCCGATCCAGAACCTCACCGGCACCACCCAGCTCACGCTCTTCACCCCGCAGGGCGGCACCGCCACCGGCGGGTACGGCGCGCTGGTCGACGTCGCCCCGCGCACACCGGCCGCCGACGCCCCGGCCCCGGCCGCGAGCCCCCCGGCCGCGAGCCCCTCGGCCGCGCCGAGCGTCAACCCGGCCGACGTCGCTCCCAGCGGCGCCAGGGTCGCGCTCGCCAAGGTCGGCACGCCGGTCTCCGGAGCGGCTCAGAACGGCGATGTCGCCCCCGGCACCAGCGCGACCGGCACCGGCTCCTTCGCCCCCGGCTTCGCCGTCAGCCAGACCACCACGGTCACCGACCAGCAGAGCCTGGGCCTCTCCGGCATCGACTGCACCCCCTCGGACACCAGCTTCTGGTTCTCCGGCGCCAGCACGGCGGGGGACCGGGTGGACTACGTCAGCCTGGTCAACGCCGAGTCGGTCGGAGCCGTGGTCGACCTCAAGTTCTACGGCGACAAGGGCCCGATCGAGGTCGAGGCCGCCAACGGCATCGCGCTCGGCCCCGGCACCTCACAGGCCCTCCGGCTTGCCTCCCTGATCAAGGATCAGAAGGACCTGGCCGTCCACGTGGTGGCCCGCAGCGGCCGGGTCGGGGCCGGGCTGCACGCGGCCGAGGGCAACAAGGGCGCCGACTGGGTGCCCGCCTCCGCCACCCCCGCACCGACCCAGGTGCTCCCCGGTCTGATCGGCGACGCCAACACCGCCCACCTGGTGGTGGCCGCCCCGGGTGAGGACGACGCCGACCTCAAGGTCCAGGTCTCCGGCAAGAACGGCTGGTTCACCCCGGCCGGGTTCGAGACCGTCCACGTCAAGGCGGGCATGGTCACCGCGGTAGACCTCGGCCAGATCACCCGTAGCGAGCCCGGCGCCCTGCGCCTCAGCCCGTCCGACCCCGCCCACCCCACCCCGGTCATCGCCACCATCCGGGTCGACCGGACCCAGAACGGCAAGTCCGACGCCGCCTGGATCACCGGCGCAACCCCGGTCGACAAGCGCGGCAGCCTCGCCGACAACCGGGGCGGCGGCGTCACCACCCTCCTCCTGACCTCCACCGGCGACGCCGCCAAGGTCAAGGTCACCAGCTCGGCCGGCAGCACCGCAGGCGACCCCGTCAGCAAGGAGATCGAGATCGCGGCCGGCGCCACCGTCGCCCTCCCGGCCCCCGAACCGACCGGCCTCAACGGCTTCTTCGGCCTCACCGTGGAGACCGTCTCCGGCGGCCCCGTGGCAGCGGCCCGAATGCTCGCGATCCCCGTCAAGGACGTCCCGATGTTCACCATCCAGTCCATCCGCGACGACCACGGCACCGTCACCGTCCCCCACGCAGCCCCCGACCCGGCCATCCTGCTCCGCTAGCGGCAAGGTTGCACCACCAGGGGCTCGGGGAACTGCGACGCCAACCTCGGAAAAGGTGATCCGTGCGTAGGCGGTCAGGCACTTTCGCAGTGAACCCGAGCCCCCGCTACTCCTCGTCGTACCGAGGATCAATCGCATCCGGCGACAGCCCCAACAGATCCGCGACCTGCTCGATCAGGATCTCGTGCACCAGCGCAGCCCGGTCGTCCCGACTCTTCACCCGGATCTCCACCGGCCGCCGGTAGACGATGATCCGGCTCTTCCGCCCCTGTGCAGCCGCGATCACCCGCCCGAGCGGTACGGCCTCCAGCACCGGCGCCCCCGCCTCGGCGACCGGCACCTCCTGCACGGCGAACTCCACGTCGACCAGCTGCGGCCACCGCCGCTCCAGCCGTTCCACCGACTCGCGCACGTAGTCGTCGAACAGCTCGGACCTGGTGAGCGAGATGGGCACCTGTGGAGGCGCCAGCGGCCCTCGCAGGCCGCGGCCGTGCCGGTCACGGTGCCTGCGGCGCCTAGGCGGCTCGGCCGGTGATTGGGGTGCGGAGCTGTCCATATCAGTGTCGAGCGTAGCCCTTGGCAGCCCGGAAGTGGACCACCCAGGCCGGGCCCATGTCGGCGACACGTGACACTCGGCGGGGGAGGGTCTTCGCGGCCTGGTCAGGAGTGCGGTACCGTCCACCCTCGTGAGCTCTGTACGCCGTTGTTCGCGGACCGCGTGCGGCCGACCGGCCGTCGCGACGCTGACGTACGTCTACGCGGACTCCACCGCCGTCCTCGGCCCGCTCGCGACGTACGCCGAGCCGCACTGCTACGACCTGTGCGCCGTGCACGCCGAGCGTCTGACCGCCCCGCGCGGCTGGGACGTGGTCCGGCTGGCCGCCGACGTCGGCCCGCTGAGGCGCTCGAGCGACGACCTGGAGGCGCTGGCCAACGCAGTCCGCGAGGCCGCCCGCCCCCAGACGCCCCGTCAGACCCGGTTGCCCGAGCCCGACCCCACCGAGGCAGGCCGTCGCGGCCACCTGCGGGTGCTCCGCTCGCCCGACAACTGAGACCGTCCGAGCACCGAACCGGTCATCACCTGCGGGTACGCTGCCCTCCTCTGAGGACCCAACAGGTGTGGAGTGGCAGTGCGGGACTTGAAGCAGCTGGTGAAGGCGTACGACGTGCGTGGTGTGGTGCCGGATCAGTGGGACGAGTCGTTGTCGTTCGCGTTGGGTGCGGCGTTCGTGCGGGTGGTGGGTGCGTCGGC
>NZ_LMCT01000015.1 GCF_001424875.1 Kitasatospora sp. Root107
TTGTTGTCGGGGCCTTTGCGGAAGGCCCGGCCGATCGGGTGGATCGGGGGGAGGTAGAGGACGTCGAAGCCCATCGCGGCGACGGCGGGCAGGCGCAGCGCGGCGGTGCGGAAGGTGCCGGAGACCGGCGGCTGGTTGCCGTCCGGGTCGATCACCGCACCCTCGGACCGCGGGAAGAACTCGTACCACGACCCGAACAACGCCCGTTGGCGGTCCACCTGGAGCGGCAGGGGGCGGGAGGTACTCACCAGTTCGCGCAGCGGATAGCGGGCCAGCAGTCCGGTGACCTCCGGGGCCAGGGCCGCGGCGAGCCGGCTGAGCGGGGGCAGCCCCGGGTCGCGCAGCGCGTCCACGGCGGCCAGTACGTGGGCTCGGCCCTCCTTCTTCGGCACCCCGGTGGCGGCCCGCTCCAGCAGCGCGGCGCCCTCCTCCAGGACCAGCGCGGTGTCGATCCCGGCGGGCAGCTTGACGGCGGCGACCTTGCGCCAGCTCGCCACCGGGTCGCCCCAGGCCTCCACCAGGTAGGACCAGCGGCCGGGCGCGGTCGGCGTCACGTACGCGCCCCAGCGGTCGGTACCGGGCTCGAGCTCGCGCATCGGAGTCCACGGGCCGCTGCGGCCGCGCGGGTCGCGGAGCACCAGGTTGGCGTTGACCGCCTCGTGGCCCTCACGGAAGACGGTGGCGGTGACCTGGAAGCGTTCGCCGACCGCGGCCTTGGCCGGGCGGCGGCCCGCGTCGATCAGGGGGGAGACGTCCAGGACGGGGATGCGGCCGATCACGGTGTCGCTCTCTGTCGTCTTGCGGGTGGCGGTCTTCGCGGGGGGTTTACGGGTGGCGGCCGTCTTCTGGGGAGCGGCGGCCTTCCGTGGGGCGGCCGTCTTCCGGGCCGCCCGGGGCGCCGGCAGTGGTGCCTCAGGTTCTGACGATGACTCAAGTCCACCGGTGGCCGTGGTCGCTTGGTCCCGCGTGTCGCCGTGCATGCCTGACTCCTGCCCGAGATCGGCGGCGGCTCCCGCCGACCGGTGCCGGGTCGAGGGAGTGCCGGGGGGACTGCATGGGTGAGGAAGGACCGGCGCCCGTCAACCTGCTCGCGTGCGTCCCGGCGCGCGAGCACTCGGGCGCGCTCCCGTAGCGACCCAACCCGAACCGGCAAACGACCGGGGGTGGGGTCAGGGCACGCCTCGGCGGCACACGGAGACCGAATGGACTAAAGGAAGTTGAGAGATCGTCGGCGGAGAGGGATCCGGACGTGGGGCGTGGGGGAAGGCGCCACCCGGATCGCACTTCCCGTCGCACCACCGACCTTTGTCCATCCTGGCACCGGCGGCAAGACCTACGGCACGGTAAGAGGGTGATTTCGGACGGTTGGCGGTAGTGAATCAGACACTGGAAACACACTCGTTCCTGAGTGTTCATGCCCGGTAGGCGTGTGCCCTGACCCGAATGCGCCCCCGCGCGCCCCTGTGCCGCCAAGTGCGCCGATCGCGATCTCATCAATGGTCCAAAAGGGTGGGTAATACGCCAGTTGACGAGCCGTCAGCCATATACCGGGGTCTAGGCTGCACGCCGTGAAGGCAATCCGCAGATTCACCGTGCGCACCGTCCTGCCCGAACAACTCCAGCCGTTGCACGAGCTCGCGCTCAACCTCCGCTGGTCCTGGCATCCCGAGACGAGGGAGCTGTTCCGCTCCGTCGATCCGGAGGTCTGGTCGGCGGTCGGCGAGGACCCGGTCCGACTGCTCGGCGAGGTGCCGGCCGCCCGGCTGGCCGCGCTCGCGGCCGACCGTCGCTTCCTGCGCCGACTGGGTGACCTGGCCGACGACCTGCGCGACTACCTGGCCGGCCCGCGCTGGTACCAGAGCGCGCCGTCGCCCGGCGACGGCGCGGGCCCGCTGCCCGCCGCGATCGCGTACTTCTCCCCGGAGTACGGCATCGCCGCCGCGCTGCCGCAGTACTCCGGCGGGCTCGGCATCCTGGCCGGCGACCACCTGAAGGCCGCCAGCGACCTGGGTGTGCCGCTGGTCGGCGTCGGCCTGTTCTACCGGCACGGCTACTTCCGGCAGTCGCTCTCCCGGGACGGCTGGCAGCAGGAGCGCTACCCGCTGCTGGACCCGGACGAGCTGGCCGTCACCCTGCTCCGCGAGCCGGACGGCACCCCCTGCCGGATCGACCTCGCGCTGCCGGGCGGCCGCACGCTGGCCGCGCAGATCTGGAAGGCCCAGGTCGGCCGCGTCCCGCTGCTGATGCTGGACTCCGACATCGAGCCGAACACGGCCGCCGAGCGCGAGGTGACCGACCGGCTGTACGGCGGCGGCAGCGAGCACCGGCTGCTCCAGGAGATGCTGCTCGGCATCGGCGGCGTCCGGGCGGTCCGGACGTACTGCCGGCTGACCGGCCACCCCGCACCCGAGGTCTTCCACACCAACGAGGGCCACGCCGGGTTCCTCGGCGTGGAGCGGATCAGCGAGCTGGTCGGTGCGGGCCTCGACTTCGCCGCCGCGCTGGAGTCGGTCCGGGCCGGGACGCTGTTCACCACCCACACCCCCGTGCCGGCCGGGATCGACCGGTTCGACCGGGAGCTGGTGACCCGTCACTTCAGCGGGGACGCCGCACTGCCGGGCGTCCCGGTGGACCAGGTGCTCACGCTCGGCGTGGAGAGCTGGCCCGGCGGCGACCCCAAGCTGTTCAACATGGCCGCGATGGGCCTGCGGCTGGCCCAGCGGGCCAACGGGGTCTCGACCCTGCACGGCGAGGTCAGCCGGGGCATGTTCAGCGGCCTCTGGCCGGGATTCGACGCCGCCGAGGTGCCGATCACCTCGATCACCAACGGCGTGCACGCGCCGACCTGGATCGACCCCGCGGTGGTCCGGCTGGCCGCCGGGGTGCTCGGCCTGGAGCAGGCCGAGGCCGCCATGGCGGCCGGCGAGGCCCGCCGCTGGACCGGCCTGGAGCGGATCGGTGACGGCGAGATCTGGGAGCTGCGGCGCGCGCTGCGCAGCCAGCTGGTGGACGAGGCCAGGCAGCGGCTGCGCGCCTCCTGGCGCCAGCGCGGTGCGGGCGACGCCGAGCTGGGCTGGGCCGACACGGCGCTCGACCCGGACGTGCTGACCATCGGCTTCGCCCGCCGGGTGCCCTCGTACAAGCGGCTCACCCTGATGCTCCGTGACCCGGTCCGGCTGCGTTCGCTGTTGCTGCACCCGACCCGTCCGGTGCAGATCGTGGTGGCGGGCAAGGCGCACCCGGCGGACGACGGCGGCAAGCGGCTGATCCAGCAGCTGGTCAGGTTCGCCGACGACCCGGAGATCCGGCACCGGATCGTCTTCCTGCCCGACTACGACATGGCGATGGCCACCCACCTCTACCCGGGGTGCGACGTCTGGCTGAACAACCCGCTCCGCCCGCTGGAGGCCTGTGGCACCTCGGGCATGAAGGCCGCGCTGAACGGCTGTCTCAATCTGTCCGTCCTGGACGGCTGGTGGGACGAGTGGTACGACGGCCGCAACGGCTGGGCGATCCCGACCGCGGACGGGATCTCCTCCACCCTGGACCCGGAGAGCCCGGAGGCCGAGCGGCGGGACGACATCGAGTCGGCCGCGCTCTACGACCTGATCGAGCACCAGGTCGCGGCCAAGTTCTACGACCGGGCCGCCGACGGGCTGCCGCACGGCTGGATCGCGATGGTCCGGCACACCCTGGTCACCCTCGGGCCCAAGGTGCTGGCCGGGCGGATGGTCCGGGAGTACGTCGAGCGGCTGTACGCCCCCGCGGCGCTGGCCCAGCGTGAGCTGGCCGGGGCCGAGTACCTCGGGGCCCGCTCGCTGGCCACCTGGAAGGCCCGGATCAGGGAGGGCTGGCCCGCCGTCAGGGTCGAGCACGTGGAGACCGAGGGCCTGGCCGAGGCGCAGGAGCTGGGCTCGACCCTGACCCTGCGGGTGCAGGTCTCGCTCGGCGGTCTTGAGCCCGGTGACGTGGACGTCCAGGTGGTCTCAGGCCGGGTGGACGAGAGCGACGGCATCTCCGACGCGGTGGCCCTCACCCTCAAGCCGGCCGGCGGCCCGGATCTGGACGGCCGGCACCGCTACGAGGGTTCGCTGGAACTCTGCCGCACCGGTCCGTTCGGCTACACCGTCCGGGTGTTGCCCGCGCACCACCTGCTGGCCTCCCCGGCCGAGCTCGGGCTGGCCGCACTACCTGCGGAGACGCCGGGAATGAACGCGGGGCTGCTGAGGTAGACCCGCCTTTCGAATACTCAGAGCGACCGAATGGCCGCCGAACTGGGGCTGGTGCTACCGCCTGTAACGGGCGCAAGGTTGAAGAGAACCTGCCACCAGAGACCAGGAGGTGAACGGCTCGGCTGGTCGCAGGATCACCGCAGCCGATATGGAAAGGACTTGGGACCATGCGACGATTCCTCACTGCCCTCATAGCAGGAATCTTCGCGGTGCTGTTGGCCGCCTCTGCGGCGGTCGCCGACAGCGCGAGATTTCACTACGCCAACGCCAGTACGACGAGCAGTGGCGCGCTCAAGGTGAACTTCAAGGAGACGGGCCTCGGCACGACCGTCTCCACCGAGACGGTCACCCTCACGGTGACGAACGCGTCTGCCGACTACCAGTGCTGGAACCACGGCGGGAAGCACCCGCAGGCCGGTAACAAGGAGACGGTGTCCACCCAGATCGTGGATCCGAACACCTTCCCGGTGCGGAACGGTCAGGTCACCGCGGCCATCACGGTGGGCCCGGCCGGACCTGGTGACTTCACCTGCCCCGGCGGACAGACCCTGTACCTGATGTCGGCCACGTACTCCGGGATCTCCCTGAGTGGTCAAGCGGGCACCATCGCGGCCACCCCTGACCCGGTCTCGACCGGTCCGATCATGATCAAGGTGAGTGGACGGTAAAACCTCCGCAAGCTGAATGCCCTGCGCAGGTGTGGCCGGATCCGGCTGCACCTGCGCAGTCGTACGTCAGACCAGACTGTCCCGCCAGGCCTGGTGCAGGTCGGCGAAGCGGCCCTGACCGGAGATCAGGTCGGCGGGGGTGCCGTCCTCGACGATCCGGCCCTGGTCCATCACCAGGACCCGGTCGGCGATCTCCACGGTAGACAGCCGGTGCGCGATGATCACGGCCGTCCGTCCGGCCAGCACGGTGCGCATGGCGCGTTGGACGGCCTGCTCGCCGGGGACGTCCAGGGACGAGGTGGCCTCGTCCAGGATCAGCACCGCCGGGTCGGCGAGCAGCGCCCTGGCGAACGCGACCAGTTGGCGCTGCCCGGCCGAGATCCGGCCGCCGCGCTTGCGGACGTCGGTGTCGAAGCCCTCCGGCAGCGCCGCGATGAACTCGTCCGCGCCGATCTCCCGGGCCGCCTGCTCGATCTCGGCGCGGGTGGCGCCGGGGCGGCCGATGCCGATGTTCTCGGCGACCGTGCCGGAGAACAGGAAGGACTCCTGGGTCACCATCACCACCCCGCGCCTGAGCTCGTCGGTGGGCAGCGAGCGGAGGTCCACGCCGTCCAGCCGGACGGCGCCCTCGGTCGGGTCGTAGAACCGGGCGAGCAGCTTGGCCAGGGTGGACTTGCCCGCGCCGGTCGCGCCGACCACGGCGGTGGTCTGCCCGGCGGCCAGCGTCAGGTCGAAGCTGGGCAGCACCACCTTGCCCGTCCGGTAGGCGAACCGGACGCCGTCGAAGGTCACCTCGCGGCCCTTCATCCGGGCAGTGGGCAGCGTGGCCGGTGCGGTGGGCTCGGCCACCGACGGCTCGTGGGCCAGCAGACCGGCGATCTTCTCCAGGGCGGCGGCGGCCGACTGATAGCTGTTCAGGAACATCGCCAGCTGGTCGATCGGGTCGTACAGGCGGCGCAGGTAGAGCACGAAGGCGGTGAGCGCGCCGAGCTCCAGGCTGCCGTCGGTGACCAGCACCGCGCCGAGCACCACCACGGCGGTGATCCAGGTGTTGGCGATCGCCCGGGAGGTGCCGACGTAGCGGGCCATCTCCAGCAGGCTGTCGGCGGTGGCGGCGGCGGACTGCCGGTTGACGGTGCCGAAGGCGGCCTCGTTGGCGGCCTCCCGGCGGAACGCCTGGACCGGGCGGATGCCGTTCATGGTCTCGGTGAAGCGGACGATCACCGAGGCGACCGCCGTCCGGGAGCGCCGGTAGACCTTGAGCGAGCGGCGCCGGA
The DNA here is from genome assembly GCF_001424875.1 of Kitasatospora sp. Root107. Classification (GTDB taxonomy): domain Bacteria; phylum Actinomycetota; class Actinomycetes; order Streptomycetales; family Streptomycetaceae; genus Kitasatospora. Next base: position 6,178 of record NZ_LMCT01000015.1, read on the forward strand.
ACGACCGGACGCTCAGGTACATCGGCAGGAAGGAGAGCAGTGCGGCCAGGCCGAGCCGCCAGTCCATGAACATCAGCACGATCGAGATGTAGAAGACCGACAGACAGACCGTCAGCAGCTCCTGCAGGCCCTCGGCGAGCAGTTCGCGCAGCGCGTCCACGTCGCTGGTGGCCCGGGAGATGATCCGGCCCGAGGTGTAGCGCTCGTGGAAGTCCAGGCTGAGCCGCTGGGCGTGCCGGAAGATCCGGCCGCGCAGGGTGAGCAGGATGTCCTGGTTGATCCGGCCGCTCAGCCGGATGAAGGCGCGCTGCAGCACGGTGGAGAGTGCGGCGAAGCCGAGGTACGCGGCGACCACCGCGACCAGCGGGCCCGCGTCGTGCTCGCGCAGCGCCGGGATGCCCCGGTCCATCGCGATCGCGATCAGCAGCGGTCCTGACTGCAGGGCGGCCTGCTGGACCAGGATGACCAGCATCGCGCCCACGATCCGGCGGCGGTGCGGGCCGAGCAGCTCGCCGAGCAGGCGTCGGGCGGCACCGGCCGGAACGGGGATGTCCTCGTCCTCGGCGGGATGCGGCAGCTCCTCCTCGACCGGGGCGCTCTGCACGGTGGTGGCGGTCATCGGACCAGGCTCCGTTCGGTGGCGGTCTGACCGGTCATCAGCTCGCGGTAGGCGGCGGAGCTGTGCAGCAGCTCCTGGTGGGTGCCGACGGCGACGATCCGGCCCTCGGCCAGGACAGCTACCCGGTCGGCCAGCAGTACGGTGCTCGGCCGGTGTGCGACCACCAGCGCGGTGGTGTCGGCGAGCACTTGGCGCAGCGCCCGTTCGACCAGCGCCTCGGTGTGCACGTCGAGCGCGGAGAGCGGGTCGTCCAGCACCAGGAACTCCGGGCGGCCGACCACCGCGCGGGCCAGTGCCAGGCGCTGACGCTGGCCGCCGGACAGACTCAGGCCCTGCTCGCCGACCTGGGTACCGGTGCCTTCGGGCAGCTTCTCGACGAAGTCGGCCTGGGCGGTGCTCAGGGCCGTGGCGAGCTCCTGTTCGGTCGCCTCCGGACGGCCCATCAGGACGTTCTCGCGGACCGAGGCGGAGAACAGCGTCGGCTCCTCGAAGGCGATGCTGACCAGCTCGCGCAGCCGGGGCAGCGGGATCGTGCGGAGCTCCCGGCCGTCCAGCGTGATGCTGCCGCCGGTGGTCTCGTACAGCCGGGGGAGCAGCGCGGTCAGCGTGGTCTTGCCGCTGCCGGTGGCACCGACCAGGGCCATCGTCTCGCCGTGCCGGATGTGCAGGTCGATGCCGGTCAGCAGGTCGGGGGTGTCGGCGGGCGCGTCGGGGTAGCGGAACCGGACGCCGGTGAACCGGATGCCCAGGTCTTCGGTGCGCGGGGTCTCGACGCGCGGGCGGTCGCTCGCGGCCGGCGCGTCCTCGGGCTTGTCCTCGGGCTCGTCCATCACTTCGAAGTACCGGTCGGTCGCGGTGGCCGCCTCGTTGGAGTAGGCGAGCAGCCAGCCGAGCGACTCGACCGGCCAGCGCAGCGCCAGAGCGGTGGAGAGGAAGGCGACCAGGGTGCCGGTGGAGAGGTCGCCGTCGGCGACCCGGACCACGCCGACCGCCAGGGCGACGCCGAGCGCGATCTCGGGGAGGCCGACGATCACTGCCCAGAGGTTGGCCAGCATGTCGGCCTTGTGCAGCTCGGTGCCGCGCAGCTCGGCGGTCTGCCGCTTGAACCGCTCGGCCATCGTGCGGTGCCGGCCGAAGGCCTTGAGGATCCGGATGCCGAGCACCGACTCCTCGATCAGGGTGGCCAGGTCGCCGGTCTGGTCCTGGGCGCGCCGGGCGGCCAGCGAGTACCGGTCCTCGAAGTGCCGGGTGAGCAGCACCAGCGGGAGGGCGGGCAGCAGGGTGATCAGGCCGAGCCGCCAGTCCAGCGCGAACATCATCGCCGAACCGGTCAGGAAGACCAGCGAGTTGACGATCAGGAAGACCAGCGGGAAGGCCAGGAAGAGCCGCATGGTGAACATGTCGGAGGTGGCCCGGGAGAGCAGCTGCCCGGACGGCCAGCGGTCGTGGAAGGAGACCGGCAGCCGCTGGAGCTTGGCGTAGAGGTCGCCGCGCATGGTGCTCTCGACCTTGGCCAGCGGACGGGCCACGATCACCCGGCGGATGCCGAACAGACCGGCCTCGGCCAGGCCGAGCAGCAGGAGCAGCCCGGCGAGCGGCCAGAGCGCGCCGAGGTCGTGGTCGGCGATCGGGCCGTCCACGATCGCCCGCAGCACCAGCGGGACCAGCAGCACGCTGCCGGAGGCGAGCAGCGCGGCGGTCACCGATCCGGCGATCCGCCAGCGGGCGGTGCGGGCGTACGGCCACAGGCGCAGCAGTGAGCGCACCGTGGACCGGCGGGGTGGCTTAGGTGCGGAATCTGACGCTATGTCGGGTTTGCTCAACTGCATGTTCTCGGCCATCGCCGACGAGGGTAGGCAGAGCACCTGACATTTCTCATCTGGTTTTACGCCCCTGTCGGTCCCTGTCGGCCCCGGTCGGCGAGAACCGGCCACCCGCTCAGCCGTCGGCGGCCCGCAGCAGTTGCAGGGACCGGCCGGCCAGCGCGACCTGGCCTCCGGTGTCGGGCCCGGGCGCCGCGCGGGCGGTGTCGACCAGGGTCTCGTACCGCTTGGCCCAGGGTTCGCCGGGCAGGGTGAAGGTGACCGGCTGGTGGCCCGCGTTCAGCAGCACCAGGAAGCTGTCGTCGGTCAGCGGGCAGCCGTGCTGGTCGCGCTCCGACATCGCCCGGCCGGAGAGCAGCATGCCGAGCACCGCGGTCGGGGCGAACCAGTCGGCCTCGGTCATCTCCCGCCCCCGGGCGGTGAACCAGGCCAGGTCGCTCTGCCCGCCGGGCACCGCCGCCCGGCCGGAGAAGAACGCCCGCTGGCGGAGCACCGGGTGCGCGCGGCGCAGCTTGACCAGCCGGCCGGTCAGCTCGCACAGGCGGCGCCACTCCGGGTCCTCCAGCAGTGACCAGTCCAGCCAGCTGGTCTCGTTGTCCTGGCAGTAGGCGTTGTTGTTGCCGAGCTGGGTGCGCCCGAGCTCGTCCCCGGCGGTGAGCATCGGCACCCCGGTGGAGAGCAGCAGGGTGGCCATCAGGTTGCGGAGCTGACGCTGCCTCAGCTCGGTCACCGTCCGGTCGTCGGTCTCGCCCTCCACCCCGCAGTTCCAGGACCGGTTGTCGTCGGTGCCGTCCCGGTTCTGCTCGCCGTTGGCCTCGTTGTGCTTGCGGTCGTAGGAGACCAGGTCGCGCAGCGTGAAGCCGTCGTGCGCGGTGACGAAGTTGACCGAGGCGTACGGGCGGCGGCCGCCGCGCTGGTACAGGTCGGAGGAGCCGGAGAGTCGGTAGCCGAGCTCCCGGACGTCCGGGCGGGCGCCGCGCCAGAAGTCCCGCACGGTGTCCCGGTACTTGTCGTTCCACTCGGCCCAGAGCGGCGGGAAGCCGCCCACCTGGTAGCCGCCGGGGCCGACGTCCCAGGGTTCGGCGATCAGCTTCACCCGGCTGAGCAGCGGGTCCTGGGAGACGGCGGCCAGGAAGGGGTGGTGCATCTCGATCCCGTCCGAGCCCCGGGCCAGCGCGGCGGCCAGGTCGAAGCGGAAGCCGTCCACGCCCATCTCGGCCACCCAGTACCTGAGCGAGTCGGTGACCAGCTTGATGGTGTGCGGCTGCCGGGTGTCCAGGGTGTTGCCGCAGCCGGTGTAGTCGGCGTAGCCCCGGCGGCTGCGGTCCAGCCGGTAGTAGCCCGCGTTGTCGATGCCGCGCAGGCTGAGCGAGGGGCCCATGATGCCGCTCTCGGCGGTGTGGTTGTAGACCACGTCGAGGATCACCTCGATCCCGGCCGCGTGCAGCGCCCGGACCATCCGCTTGAACTCGCCGACCTGCTGGCCCCGGCTGCCGGAGGCGGAGTACCCGGCGTGCGGGGCGAAGAAGGCCAGCGTGTTGTAGCCCCAGTGGTTGGTCAGCCCGCGTTCCTGGAGGTGGTCCTCGTCGGCGTACTGGTGCACCGGCAGCAGCTCGACCGCCGTCACCCCGAGGTTCACCAGGTGCTCGATCGCGGCCGGGTGGGCCAACCCGGCGTAGGTGCCGCGCAGTTCGGCCGGGATGCCGGGATGGCGCATGGTGAAACCGCGGACGTGCAGCTCGTACAGCACGGTCTCGGCCCAGGGGGTCTTCGGGCGGTGGTCGTCGTACCAGTCGTCGTCGTCGTGCACCACCACCGCCTTGGGCACGTACGCGGCGGAGTCCCGGTTGTCCCGGACGGTGTCGGCGACCTCGCGCTCCGGCCAGTTCCTGACGGCGGCACAGGTGGCGTCGTGCGCGGTGTAACTCCCGTCCACCGCACGGGCGTAAGGGTCCAGCAGCAGTTTGGCCGGATTCCACCGGGCGCCGGTCCACGGGTCCCAGCGGCCGTGCACCCGGTAGCCGTACCTGGCGCCGGGGCGGACCCCGGGCAGGTAGCCGTGCCAGGTCTGGAAGGTCCGCTCGGTGAGCGGGTGTCTGCTCTCGGTGCCGTCCTCGGCGAACAGACAGAGCTCGACCGCCTCGGCGTCCGGCGCCCAGATCGCGAAGTTGGTGCCGTGGCCGCCACTGTGGTCGGTGCGGTACCTGGCGCCGTGTGGCTGCCAGCTGCCCGGCCAGGGCACGGCCGGGTCGATCGCGCCGTGCTGTGCCTGCTCCTCCTCCGCCGGTCCCTGCCGCTGCCAAGCCGTCATCTGCCGCACCCTCCAGCGCAGGACGTCCCGGGCCCCGCTTAGCTCTTGTTCCCTGATCGGATACCGCTGTCACGTGACGGACCGTGCTGTGACGGACTGTGAATGATTCTGTCCTGTGCTGAGACCTTCTGGCGTCTCCTGCGTGAATTCGCTCCCACGTGTCCGGGCGGGCCCAGGGTCGTTATGCCGGACGGTTGTTGACGACAGCGGTAGGTACGTACGGAGGAACGGGATGCGCTCCCGGGTGGCGGTCGTGGTGCTGGTCGGGCTGTGCCTGCTCAGCGGCTGCGCCAGTGAACGGCAGGGCACACCCAGCTCCGAGGCGGTCGCCGCCCCGAGCCCGGCCGTCTCGAAGGCGGTGATCAGCACGACCCCGGGGGACGGCACCCAGGAGATCCCGGCCGAGAGCCCGGTGAAGGTGACGGTGGCCCAGGGCAGGCTGCTCTCGGTCCGGCTGGCCGACGACAAGGGCGGCGTGGTGACCGGGCGGATCGCCCCGGACGGCAGCTGGGCCCCGGAGGGCCGGCTCACCCTGGCCACCCCGTACACGCTGGACGCGGTGGCCGAGGACGCCGCGGGGCTCAAGGCGGCCCAGCACGTGGCCTTCGCCACGCTGGCCCCCGAGCACACCTTCGCCGCCTTCTTCACCCCGGAGGACGGCTCCACGGTCGGCGTCGGGATGCCGGTCTCGCTCCGGTTCAGCCGGGCGATCACCGACCGGGCCGCGGTCGAGCGGGCCGTCACGGTGACCGCCGACCCGCCGGTGCCGGTGGCCGCGCACTGGTTCGGCAACCGGCGTCTCGACCTGCGGCCTGACAAGTACTGGGCGGCCGGCACCAAGGTCACCCTGACGCTGCGGCTCAAGGACGTCCAGGGCGCCCCCGGCGACTACGGCACCCAGTCCAAGGAGGTGCACTTCACCGTCGGCCGTTCGATGGTCAGCACCGTCGACCTGGACGCACACACCATGACCGTCCGGCAGGACGGCAGGGTGCTGCGCACCCTGCGGATCTCCGGCGGCAGCCCGGAGTTCTCCACCTACCTGGGCACGATGGTGATCTCGGAGAAGTTCTCGGTCACCCGGATGAACTCGCAGACCGTCGGCCTGGGTGACGAGTACGACATCAAGGACGTGCCGCACGCGATGCGGCTGACCAACTCGGGCACCTTCGTGCACGGCAACTACTGGGCCGCCCGCTCGGTCTTCGGCACCGCGAACACCAGCCACGGCTGCCTCGGCCTGGCCGACGAGAAGGGCGGCTCGGACTCCTCCCCGGCGGGCTGGTTCTTCGAGCACTCCGTGGTCGGCGACGTGATCGAGGTGCGCGGGCAGCACGGCGACCAGGTGCCGCCGGAGAACGGCCTGAACGGCTGGAACCTGTCCTGGGCGCAGTGGCAGCGCGGCAGCGCGCTCGGCCTGCACTGACTCCGCACGGACCTCCCCCGGGAGGAACACCAATCTTCGCCGGTTATCCTGCACCTGCCGCGCCGTCCAGCGACTCACCGAGTGGGCGGGCGCACGTAACAACTCGGCACGACCCTCGCCCTTCGTGAAACTGAAACCGGCGCCGGAACGTGTACTGAGCGTGGATACCCGGAGGGGAGCAGACCGAGTGAAGCCGGTACAGGCGGCCGATGCCGCGATAGTCATGACCCAGGGCGCGGCCGAGCGCCGTGCCAGGCGGACCCGGCTGGCCGGGGTCGCGCTCGCGATGGGCGGCGTGCTGCTGGTCACCGCCGGCTGCTCGAGCTCCGGCTCGAAGTCCAGTACGGACGCCAAGGGCCCGGGCGGTGACGGTACGGCCTCCGCGGCCGCCAGCCCGTCCGCGCCGAAGAACTCGGCCGCCGTGCTGACCGTCCTGCCCAAGGACGGCGCCGAGGACGTGAACCCGAACGACGCCCTCAACGTCGCGGTGACCGGCGGTACGCTCACCGCGGTCGAGGTGACCGACAAGAACGGCAAGCCGGTGGCCGGTGTGCTCGCCGCCGACAACCTGAGCTGGAAGCCCAGTGCGCCGCTCACGGTCGGCATGGTCTACAAGGTGAGCGCCCAGGCCAAGGACGCCGACGGCCTGGTGGCCGCCTCGACCAGCAGCTTCACCACGCTCACCCCGGCGAAGACCGCGTCCGCCAACGACAACATCACCGACAACGGCACCTACGGCGTCGGCATGATCGTCTCGGTCAACTTCGGCAAGCCGATCAAGAACAAGGACGCGGTGCTCAAGGGCATCACCTTCGAGGACAGCAACCACACCGTGGTGAAGGGGCACTGGTTCGGCTCCCAGCGGCTGGACTTCCGGCCGGAGAGCTACTGGAAGTCCGGCACCAAGGTCACCATCCACTACCGCCTGAAGAACGTCGAGGTGTCGCCCGGCGTCTACGGCGACGTGGACCGGGACGAGCCGTTCACCATCGGCCGCTCGCAGGTCAGCGTCGCGGACGCGGCCACCCACCAGATGACGGTCACCCGGGACGGTGCGGTGAAGACCATCCCGATCACCGCGGGCGACGACCAGAACCCGTCCTGGAACGGCACCATGGTCATCTCCAGCAAGGAGAAGGTGACCCGGATGAACTCCGCCACCGTCTCCAACATCCAGGGCTCCGAGTACGACATCTCGGACGTCCCGCACGCGATGCGGCTGACCGCCTCCGGCACCTACGTGCACGGCAACTACTGGGGCAGCTCCTTCGGCAAGGCCAACGCCAGCCACGGCTGTGTCTCGATGGCGGACACCAAGGGCGGGGACGACGCCTCGACCGCGGGGAAGTACTTCGCCGACTCGCTGGTGGGCGACGTGGTGAAGATTCAGAACTCCAAGGGCAAGACGGTCTCGGCGGACAACGGCCTGAGCGGCTGGACACTGCCGTGGAGCGCCTGGTAGGCCCCTGCGGGAGCTTCCAGGAGCTGACTCCTGATCAACTGTTCGGCCCGGTTGCCCTTCTGGCGCCCGGGCCGAGCTGTTGTGCGAGCCTCTGTTCGGTCCGCGTTCGGGACGCTCTTGGCATATGCCAACCGAATAGTGATCGTTTGTTCATTGTCCGTACGCGGCCGCTTGCGTTCCGCAATGATTGGCCCATGGCGGGATGGGGCGAAGCAGAGTGGGCATCACTTCCAGGGGCCGGTCCGGCCACTGACGACCCGTCGGAAGGTGGGGTGCTCGCCCTGGAGACTCTGGAACGACTCAGCCCGCAGGAGGTCGAGCGCGAGTGCTTCGGCCGGCTCTGCGAGCAGGTGGCGGCCGAGCAGGAGGTCTTCCTGCCGTCCCGTCCCGAACTCGTCGGCGTGGCCCGGCGGGTGGTGCTCTCGGTGCTCCAGGGCTGGCGGATGCACCAGTTACTCGAAGCGGGCGAACTCCTCACCGGTGAGCTGATGGCCAACGCCGTCCGGCACACCGGCGGCCGCACCGTCGGCCTCCGCCTCACCCGCCGCCCCGGCTGGCTCCGGGTCGAGGTCCGGGACTCCTCCCGTGCGCTGCCCTGTCTGATCGTGGCCGAGCCGGGTAACGAGACCGGGTACGGCATGTTGCTGATCAGCACCATCTCGGAACGTTGGGGCGCGGATCTGCTGCCGCGCGGCAAGGGTGTCTGGTTCGAGCTCAAGGTCCGTGAGCGCACGCCGGTTTGAGGCCGGTGGTCCGTCCGGAAACAGTGCGGGGCCCCCGGTTACCGTGATGCGGTGTGGGGGCCCCTGCAGGTCACCGCGCAAGCCATGGGGGTGCGTGCCACGCGGTGCAGACGGCCGACCCGGGTCGGGGTGGCCGTAGCTCTTGACGCCTCGACTATCGCACGGTCTCAGGATGTGGGCAAAATCGAATGAAAGGTATGTAACTCACTTCACCTTCGCTAGTCGCGCGGCCGTGCATCTCTGCCTTTGATTATCCGGGCGAGGGTGTCGTGTGGCTGATTCGTGATCGTTCTGAGTCTATCGTGTGCGATTGTCACCTGATGTGATGTGCCGATGGCATATCCGTATCCCAACTCCCCTGCGCCCGCCCGTCCTTGGTGGCGACGCCCGGCCGTGCTGGTCCTCGCACTGCTGCTCTTCCCTCCGGTCGCGTTAGTGCTGATCTGGCGCGCACCGTGGGCTCGGCCGAACAGGATCGCCGCCCTGGTGATGGCCGGGTTGTGGACGCTGATCTGGCTGATCATGGTCCTGGTGGACCCGGCGAAGCCGCAGCCCGGCGGCGCTCCGAGCCCGGTGCCGGCGGCCTCCAGCGCCTCGCCGTTGCCGTCGCCTTCACTGTCGCCTTCGGTCTCGCCGACTCCCACGCTTTCCCCCACGCCGACTCCGACTCCGACGGTCGCGCCGACCACGGAGCAGCCTGCCGCTGTGGCGCCGACCACGGAGCCGGCCGCGGTCTACTACGCGAACTGTGACGCCGTCCGGGTGGCCGGCAAGGCTCCGCTGTCGAAGGGTTCCCCCGGCTACCGGGCCGGCCTGGACGCTGACGGCGACGGCACCGCCTGCGAGACCGAACGCGCTCCGGCCACCACTGCCCCTGCCCCTGCCCCGACGCAGCCCGCTCCGGCGAAGAGCACCAGCAGCGGTGGCGGCGCGGCCTACTACCAGAACTGTGACGCCGTCCGGGCTGCGGGCATGGCCCCGTTGTACCGGGGTCAGCCTGGCTACCGGTCCGCGCTGGACCGCGACAACGACGGGGTCGCCTGCGAGTGACACTCGCCGCCGGCCGATTCTCGGTCGACAGTCCGGCCCGTACCGGCCATCATTCCGGATCATGACTCGTACTGATCTGCCGCCCGTCCTCGACGAGCGCACCTCGCTCGCCACCTTCCTCGACTACACCCGCGCCACCGCGCTCGCCAAGTGCGAGAACCTCGCCCAGGAGGATGCCAACAAGGCCCCGTTGCCCGGCTCGCCGCTGATGACGATGGCCGGGCTGATCAGCCATCTGCGCTGGGTCGAGTACTGGTGGTTCGACGTGGTGTTCCTCGGTGGGGAGGACGAGGGGCCGTGGACCGAGGAGGACCCGGACCGCGAGATGCGGATCGCCGTGGACCTGCCGCTGGCCGAACTGCTCGACGATTACCGGCAGTTGACCGACCGCTATCGCGAACTGGTGGCCGCCACCGACCTGGACATCGTCGCGCAGCGCACCGTCCGGGACGGGAAGCAGATCAACCTGCGCTGGATCATCCTGCACCTGATCGAGGAGACCGCCCGGCACAACGGCCACCTCGACCTGCTCCGCGAGCTCGCGGACGGCACCACCGGGTCGTAACGGGCACTACCGGGCGGCGAGTTGGGTAGGTTGGCGACATGCTGATGACGCGTCATGTGCTGCTGCTGAGTGGAAGCCTGCGGGCCGGGTCCTCGAACGAGGCGGTGCTGCGGACCGCTGCCGCGCTGGCCCCCGAGGGCGTGACCACCACGTTCTACGAGGGGCTGGCCGAGCTGCCGCACTTCAACCCGGACCACGACACCGACCCGCTGCCCGCCCCGGTGGCCGAGCTGCGCGCCGCCATCGCGGCGGCCGACGCGCTGCTGATCTCCGCCCCCGAGTACGCGGGCACCCTCCCAGGCTCCTTCAAGAACCTGCTGGACTGGACCGTCGGCGGCGTCGAGATCAGCGACAAGCCCGCCGCCTGGATCACCGCCGCCGCCCCCGGCCGTGGCACCGGCGCCGCCGCTACCCTCGCCTCGGTCCTCGGCTACACCGGCGCGGCCGTGGCCGAAGCCGCCTGCGCCACCATCCCCGTCCCGCACGACGGCCGCGGCGCCGACGGCCTCATCACCGACCCGGCCACCCGCGACCGGATCGCCGAGGTCCTTGGGGCTCTGCTGGCGCCCTGACCTACCGTGAGGGGATCTTCGGCCTGGTCACCGGCACAACGGTCAGAACGTTCTCGAGCCCTCTGAAATCGTCGGGGTTGGTGGTGAAGAGGGGCAGACCCTCGGCGACAGCAATGGCCGCGATCATCAGATCCGCCACCCGTCGCCGGGGCTTGCGCCCGGCACCGATCACTGCTGCACAGATGCGACCGTAGATGCGGGCCGCTTCCGCGTCGAAGGGGATCGGGTCGAACTCGTTCTCGGCCCGTTGGAGGACGTCGAGCCGACTGGCGCGTTCGGCGTATTCGTCGTACTCGTCCTGCTCCTCGTTCCTGCGGACTTCGTGCGGGCCGGCGGACAACTCGGCCAAGGTGATTGCGCTGATGGCCATCTCGGCGGGGAGTTCGGCCGGGTCCACCCACTTGCGCAGAATCATGATGTTGGTGTCGAGCAGCCCCTGTGCGTACTCAGCGGGCATAGGGATCGTCCAGTTCCTGGTCGGCAGTGGCGTCCTGGTCGGTACGGAACGCATCGAGCGAGATGTCCGGTGCACTCCGTGACATGGCCGTGAACTCCTCGCGGGAGACGAAACGCCTGCGTCGGCGCAAGGGGATCAGCTCACCGATCCGGTGCCCGTCGCGCGTGACGGTGAAGGACCGACCCTCCTGCACTGCATCCATGATCTCTTTTGACCTGCTGCGCAGGTCCCGTTGCGTGATCTCTGGCTGGACTGTCACGCCATCAGTGTATGCGCTGTGCTACCACGTGCTACCTGGTAGCACGTGGTAGCTGGACTTCGGCTCGGCAGGCAGTCCGTGCACTCCATGATCCGGATGGGTGCGGGCTGCCGTTCCGAGGTGTCCGCCGAGGTGCGGATGGGTGCGGGCGGCATCTTGGCGATGGGCCGCTTGTGGGCCAACGCGCCTGCGGAGTGGACGGTTTCGGGCAGACCGGCGGTGAGGGCGACCGTGAACTGTGGCCTCGTCACCCCGCACGCCAGCCACTCGGCGGCCAGGCCCTCCAGCGCGGCGCAGTCGGCGGCCGAGAGCATCATCCGCGCATCGGCGAGGCCGAGCGAGGCCAGCGCCTCGTACGCGGCGGACCGGGCCGAGCGGGTCGGCCGGGCGAGTACGGCGGTCGTCGCCCGCCCCTGACGGTTCTGCTCCGGAAGTTGGGGAAGGTCGGGACCGCTGAGTGCGCTCTTCCGGGTGAATGTCCTGCGGCGGTCGGAAGTCCCGTGGCGGGCCTGCGGGTTCATCCGGTGCGCCACCGGCGGGGCGGCCGGCCGCGAGGAAGCGCGTCCACCAGGCGTCGCTACGAGCCGTGCGGGAGAAGTAGGTCCGGTACACCCAGCAGCTGTGGCCGTTACCGGCGTTCTCCCTGACCCTGCGCAGGTGACCGGCGGTGGAGAGGGCATTGAGCGCCGACCGTACGGCCTGTTGGCCGTAGAGCGGCTGCTCGCCGGCCAGGGTCTTGGTGTCGATGGCGGCGCCGTTCGGCAGCCGGTCGATGAAGGCCGCGAGGTACGCCTCGCGTACGGGCAGGTGTGCGAAGTCGCGCTTTCGGCGCGGGTTTTGACCTGGCGCGGAACGCTTTCCGTAGCCCGGTCCGGCCATCGGGTGGGCGTGCGGGTGTGGGGCAGCGTTAAAGTTCTCAGTAGCCACGGGATCGCTTTCGTCGATCGTGCTGGTCAAACCCCCGTCTGGTGTCGCAAGCACCGGCGGGGGTTGTTCGTTGCTGCGCACGCTACACGCTGACAGCACACCGTTGCGGCGTGGTCACGAAAAGTCATATCCCCAGGCATGCGCGGGTGTTGGGAGGGTGGGCGGGTTGTTAACCCACCCATTCCATACACAGGGCGCTCGGCCCCCGCTGCCCGAAATCTGCACCCCGAGCTCCGGCGCTGTACGACGAGCCGTCAGGCGGGGTACTGGACCTGAACAGTCCGAACCGGGAAGGTCTTGGTGAGCTTCTCGGCGCCCTCGATGGGATGTCCTACCCCTACTAGGCTGCGGCCCATGACGATCAGAGCCGTAGTGTTCGATGTTGGTGAGTGCCTTGTGGACGAGACCCGTGAGTACGGGACCTGGGCCGACTGGCTCGGCGTGCCCAGGCATACCTTCGTCGCCCAGTTCGGTGCCGTCATCGCCGAGGGGCGCGACTACCGCGAGACGTTCAAGGTGTTCGAGCCTGGCTTCGACCTCTACGAGCAGCGCGAGGCCCGCGCGGCTGCGGGCAAGCCGGAGTGGTTCGGCGAGGACGACGTCTACCCGGACGTACGTCCCGCGTTCGCCCAGCTCCGCGCTGACGGCCTGTGGCTGGCCATCGCGGGAAACCAGACCGTGCGGGCCGGGGGCCTGCTACGCGAGCTGTTCACCGGCGACGTCGACCTGATCGGCACCTCCGACGACTGGGGTGCGAGCAAGCCGGATCCGCTGTTCTTCGAGCGGGTTGCCGAGGTCACCCCGGCCGCCCTGGACGAGATCCTCTACGTCGGCGACCGCCTCGACAACGACGTGCTGCCTGCACTCGATGCCGGGATGCGCACCGCGCTCATCCGGCGCGGCCCATGGGGCTGGATCCAGCAGCACGACCCGACCGCTCAGAAGTCGACGTTCCGGATCGACTCACTCGCCGAACTGCCCGAGCTGATCGCCAAGTTCAACGCTGCAAGGAGCTGAGCGTCGCGCCCCAGCTGTAGAGCCGGTCGTCCAGGCTCCGCACCTCGGCCGTGTCCTGCCACTGTGCGAGCACCCGGCGGACGTCCCGGAGCCGGTCCATGCCGGTGGCGTACCAAGTCGTCGTGAGCTGGTCGAGCGCCTGCTCGGCCAGCTTGCACGCCGCCAGATAGTCACCGCTCGCTGCTTCGACGGCGGCCAGGTCCGCGAGCACCACGATGCGCTGCTTGCCGTCGGTGGCGGGCAGATCGTCCAGGACTCGACGCAGCGTGGTGCGAGCCTGCGGCAAGTGTCCAGCTGCGAGCTCGGTGTTCCCCTTGAACGCCGCGAGCCGGACCGGGCTGAACCAGGTGAACCAGTCCGGGGAGGCGTTCTCGTTGCCCGCTGCCAGGGTGTTCTCGGCCCGGCGGAGGAGGGTGAGCGCGCCGCGCTGGTCGCCGCATCGGGTGAGGCACTCCGCCTCTACTGCGTCCAGCCAAGCCAGCAGTTCCGCAGAGGCAGGCCCACGACGGGCATAGGTACGCGCGGCCACCATCCGCTCGACCGCCTCATCCCGACAGCCCGCCCAGCCCAGGACAAACGCGGTGTGCGCCAGGATCGCAGCCCCGAGAAGTGAATCACCCGCCTCGCCTGCGGCCTGGAGGGCCCGGAGGTAGGTGCTGTCCGCCTGCTCGGGTTGCCGGAGATCGAAGAACTGGATGCGGCCGGCCAGGAGGTGTGTCTCGGCGAGGGCGGTAGCGAGAACCCGGCGAGCGACGCCGGTGGTCTCGCCCAGGAGCGTGGTGCCCAGTGCGGCGTGCTCCACGACCGCCTGAACTAGGTTCGCCGGGGCGACACTCCAGTACAGGCGGCGATGTGCCTCGGTGACTATGGCGTAATCCGCGCCGATGGTTGGTGGCTGCTGCGGCGACGACTGAGTTGGCCGCGGCAGCGTCGCCCGGAGAGCCGACCCGCCGTGAGATGACGGGACCGCCGTTGGCTGCGGTTGCACTGGCTGGGGCGTCGGGTCCCAGGGCGGCCGAAACCCGAGCTGTTCGACGGGCAAGTGGAGCACCTGGGTGAGGAGTCGCTGGTAGTCATCCTGCGGCCAGGGCGGCGTCTCGGACTCCCAGCGTCGGATCTGACGGGTGCTCACCATGATGTGGACCATGCCCAGTTGGTGAGCGGCAGCGCTGAGGGCGTCGGCGAACGCCTGCTGGGAGCTCAGTCCCGCGGCCTGGCGGGCCGCCTTGAGCGCGACGTTTCCGGAGGGTCGGGCCACGGCGGCCTCCTGGTGAGTCTGACAGTCACTCAACCGTAGCCGCAGAGCGGACAGTTGGGGGCCGTGAGGCTCGAGGATATGTCCGGTCAGTCCGCAAGGAGTCCTCTAAGGGTCCTCGGTTCGGCCTTTAGGACGTCTGCTCTGGGGTCGACGATGAACCCAACACATCAAGTGGCCACCAGACTTACATCGGGGGATCATGACCGAGCGGGTACAGCTCACCCCAGAGCAGGCGGCCGGGAACGCGTGCAGACACTGCGGCTCCCAGGCATCGCCGCTCCACCCTGATCAGACAGTCGAAGTGCCCTACGCCCCCGGCGTGATCCAGCAGATCGTCACCGTGGTCTGCACAGCGGACCTGGAGCTCGGCAAGTGAGCGCCGTACCGCTCCCGCAGTATCACGTTGAGGACCGGTTCGTCGCCGAGCAACTCCCTGCGGACGAGAAGGGCCGGCGTCTCTGGGGCCTGCGCGACGTCGTCACCGGCGAGCTCGTCCAGGCCGGCGGCGAGACCGACCGCTGGGCCGGTCCGGAGATCGCGCGAAGCCACCGCCTCCAGTACTGGTACATCGCCCAGCGGGCGGAGCAGAGCCGTGGCTGACCGCTACGAGGCCCGGCAGCTCCCGCCGGTCGGCAAGGCGCCGGCCCTTTGGGGAGCTTGGGACCGCGAGCGGAGCGACTGGCTGCGGGTGCCCGGACCGGACCGTCGGATCGAGAGGTTCACGTCACTGGAGCGCGCCATCCTCTGGGGTATGAAGCTAGAGGCCGAGGCGAAGAAGATTCTCCGGAGGCCGCTCACGTGAGTCACAGCGTCCAGGGCAGTGAGTCCGGCTCCTACGAGACGTCTCGGTAGCGAGTCCGTCTCGCTAGAGTGGACGTGGTTGGTAGGAGCCCGTGGCGTAGTTGCCAGCCATGGCGCCGTAGGAGGAGCGATGACCGCACAGCCCAATGAACCCTACGGTGCACGTCCTCGAACGCAGGACGAGATCGGGGCGGCCTTGCCGCCCTCACAGCGGATGGCCTTCTACCGTGACATGGGGTCCGCGAGCGAGGAAGAGATCGCCGGGGTCCTCCGTCGCTGGCGGCTGCGGGTCGAGCTCTACAACGATCCCGCCACCGCCCGTGTCCACGCCGCGGTTCAGGAAGGAACGGCTCCAGGCCGGGCTCTGTCGGTTGTCCTGAGGGAGCACGGGCCGCGTTGAGCGACTGGGACGACCCGTACGACGGGGACGAGCAGCACGACCCGATCACTTTGTCGCCGCAGGTTCAGGACGTGTTCGACTACGCGGTGACGCCACCGGACGTGGTCTCGGCGATCGCCGCGTTCCTGGTCGGCCTGCGCGAGACGCTGGAGACCGGAAGGCATCCGGGGCACGCTGAGGCGATTCCCGGACTGGCGGGCGCCTTCTTGGCTCCGTTGGCGCGCGATCTCGGGCTGGTCCAGTACCACGCGACCGAGACGCCCTACGGTCCTGGGTTCTACGTTGCCAGGATCGTGCGGACGGATGACTACCCCGAGAGCTTCTGATCGGCAAGGGACCTGAAATCCCTGGTCAGCGCTTTGCGGACCAGGGATTCGGCAGGGATTCCTAGCACTCGATGACGTTGACCGCGAGGCCGCCGCGGGAGGTCTCCTTGTACTTGACCTTCATGTCGGCGCCGGTCTCCTTCATGGTCTTGATGGCCTTGTCGAGGGAGACGTGGTGGCGGCCGTCGCCGCGCAGGGCCATCCGGGCGGCGGTGACGGCCTTGACGGAGGCCATGCCGTTGCGTTCGATGCAGGGGATCTGGACCAGGCCGCCGACCGGGTCGCAGGTGAGGCCGAGGTTGTGCTCGATGCCGATCTCGGCGGCGTTCTCGACCTGTTCGGGGGTGCCGCCGAGGACCTCGGCGAGGCCGCCGGCGGCCATCGAGCAGGCGGAGCCGACCTCGCCCTGGCAGCCGACCTCGGCGCCGGAGATGGAGGCGTTCTCCTTGAAGAGCATGCCGATCGCACCGGCCGCGAGCAGGAAGCGGACGATGCCGTCCTCGTCGGCGCCGGGGATGAAGTTGGTGAAGTAGTGCAGGACGGCGGGGATGATGCCGGCCGCGCCGTTGGTGGGGGCGGTGACCACCCGCTGGCCGGAGGCGTTCTCCTCGTTGACGGCCATCGCGTAGAGGGTGACCCACTCCATCGCGTTGGCCGGGCCGATGCCCTCGGCGCGCATGGCGCGGGCGCCGGAGGCGGCGCGCCGACGGACCTTCAGGCCGCCCGGCAGGATGCCCTCGCGGCTCATGCCGGCCGCGACGCACTCCTGCATGACCCGCCAGATCTCCAGCAGCCCGGCCCGGATCTCGGCCTCGCTGCGCCAGGCCTTCTCGTTCTCCAGCATCAGGCCTGAGATGGACAGGCCGGTCTCCCGGGTGAGCCGGAGCAGCTGGTCGCCGGTGCGGAAGGGGTAGCGCAGCGCGGTGTCGTCGGGGACCACCCGGTCGGCGCCGATCGCGTCCTCGTCGACCACGAAGCCGCCGCCGACGGAGTAGTAGGTCTTCGAGAGCAGCTCGGTGCCGTCGGCGTCGAAGGCCCACAGCGTCATGCCGTTGGCGTGGTACGGCAGCGAGCGGCGGCGGTGCAGGATCAGCTGGGTGTCGGGGTCGAAGGCGATGTCCTGCACCCCGAGCAGGCTCAGCCGCTTCTCGGCCTTGATCCGGTCCACGTCCACGTCGGCCTGGTCGACGTCGACCGTGCGGGGGGAGTTGCCCTCGAGGCCGAGCAGGACGGCCTTCGGGGTGCCGTGGCCGTGCCCGGTGGCGCCGAGCGAGCCGAACAGCTCGGCGCGGATGCCGGTCGTCTGCGCCAGCAGGCTCTCGGACTTCAGGCGGCGGGCGAACATCCGGGCCGCGCGCATCGGTCCGACGGTGTGCGAGCTGGAGGGGCCGATACCGATGGAGAAGAGGTCGAAAACGCTGAGGGCCACGGGGTGACGTCCTTGTCTGGTCTCGTGGAGTGGAGGGTGGCACTCCGTCGGGTGGACGGACGCGCAACGCCGGGCATGGGACGGGGCACCGCCTCACTGTCCAGTGTGCGCGGTGCCCCGGGTGACCGGGAGGTGTGGCGGGTGTCGCCTGTCACACCTCCCGGCGAAGAACTGCCTACAGCTCGGGGTAGAGCGGGTACTTCACGGCCAGCGCGGTGACCCGGGCCTTCAGCGACTCGGCCTTGGCCTCGTCGAAGGTGGGCAGCAGGGCCTCGGCGATGACGTCGGCGACCTCGCGGAAGTCCTCGGTCCGGAAGCCGCGGGTGGCGAGCGCCGGGGTGCCGATCCGCAGGCCGGAGGTGACCATCGGCGGGCGCGGGTCGTTCGGGACGGCGTTGCGGTTGACCGTGATGCCGACCTCGTGGAGGCGGTCCTCGGCCTGCTGGCCGTCGAGCTGGCTGTTGCGCAGGTCGACCAGGACCAGGTGCACGTCGGTGCCACCGGAGAGGACCGAGACACCGGCCGCGGTCGCGTCGTCCTGGAGCAGGCGCTCGGCGAGCAGCTTCGCGCCCTCCAGGGTGCGCTGCTGACGGTCCTTGAAGTCCTCGGAGGCGGCGATCTTGAAGGAGACGGCCTTGGCCGCGATCACGTGCTCCAGCGGGCCGCCCTGGAATCCGGGGAAGACCGAGGAGTTCAGCTTCTTGGCGAACTCCTGCTTCGCCAGGATGATGCCGCCGCGGGGGCCGCCGAGCGTCTTGTGCGTGGTGGAGGTGACCACGTCCGCGTACTCGACCGGGTTCGGGTGCAGACCGGCGGCGACCAGGCCCGCGAAGTGGGCCATGTCGACCCACAGGTAGGCCTCGACCTCGTCGGCGATCCGGCGGAACTCGGCGAAGTCCAGCTGGCGCGGGTAGGCGGACCAGCCCGCGATGATCACCTTGGGGCGGTGCTCCTTGGCGAGGCGCTCGACCTCGGCCATGTCGACCAGGCCGGCCGAGTCGACGTGGTACGCGACCACGTTGAACTGCTTGCCGGAGAAGTTCAGCCGCATGCCGTGGGTCAGGTGGCCGCCGTGCGCCAGGTCCAGGCCCAGGATGGTGTCACCGGGCTGGGCGATCGCGAAGAGCGCGGCCTGGTTGGCGGAGGCGCCGGAGTGCGGCTGCACGTTGGCGTACTCGGCGCCGAACAGCTCCTTGACCCGGTCGATGGCGATCTGCTCGGCCACGTCGACGTGCTCGCAGCCACCGTAGTAGCGGCGGCCGGGGTAGCCCTCGGCGTACTTGTTGGTGAGGACCGAACCCTGTGCCTCCATCACCGCGACGGGCGCGAAGTTCTCGGAGGCGATCATCTCGAGGGTGGTCTGCTGGCGGTGCAGCTCGGCGTCGACCGCGGCGGCGATCTCGGGGTCGAGCGCGTGCAGGGACTGGTTAAGAACCGTCATGTCAGGGTCTTCCCGTGGGGCGGTGCGGGCAGTGGACCAAGGGAGAGGGCCGGCCGCCGCGCTGCGGCCGGCCCCCCGTCAACCAGTGGTTCAGGCCTTGATGAAGGCGTCGTACTCGGCGGCCGAAAGCAGCTTGTCGGTCGCCTCGACGCGGACCTTGAACAGCCAGGCCTCGCCGAACGGGTCGCTGTTGACCGAGGCCGGGTCGTCGATGACGGCCTGGTTGATCTCGGTGACCTCGCCCGTGACGGGGGAGTACAGGTCGCTGACCGACTTGGTGGACTCGAGCTCGCCACAGGTGTCACCCGCGGTGAGGGCCTGACCCACCTCGGGGAGCTGGACGTAGACGATGTCGCCGAGGGCGTCGGCGGCGTGCTTGGTGATGCCGACCGTCGAGACACCGTCCTCAGCGGCCGTCAGCCACTCGTGCTCCTCGGTGTACTGCAGGTGCGTGGGGTTGCTCATGGCGTCATTCTCCAGGATCGCAAGAGGGTAGGGCGAAGCCGTCCGCTGTGCGGACCGGTCTGAAAGGGGGTCAGGATCAGCGAGCGCGCTTGTAGAACGGCAGCGCAACGACCTCGACCGGCTCGTGCTTGCCGCGCACGTCGACGGCCACCGCGGTGCCGGGGGCGGCGTGCGCCGCGTCCACGTACGCGATGGCGATCGGCTTGCCCAGGGTGGGGGACGGGGCACCCGAGGTGATCCGCCCGATCGGGGTGCCGTCCGTGCTGACCACGTCGTACTCGGCGCGCGGAACGCGCTTGCCCTCGGAGACCAGGCCGACCAGCTTGCGCGGGGGGTTGGCCTCGGCCTGCGCGGCGGCGGCCTCCAGGGCCTTGCGGCCGACGAACTGGCCGTCGTTGGTGGTCTTGTCGAAGCGGACCACCCGGCCCAGACCGGCGTCGAACGGGGTCAGGTCGGTGGAGAGCTCGTGCCCGTAGAGCGGCATGCCGGCCTCCAGGCGGAGGGTGTCGCGGCAGGACAGGCCGGCCGGGACCAGGCCGACCGGGGCGCCGGCCTCGGTCAGCGCGTTCCACAGGTGCTCGGCGTCGGCCGGGGCGCAGAAGACCTCGAAGCCGTCCTCGCCGGTGTAGCCGGTGCGGGCCAGCCAGACCTCGCGGTCCGCGACCGTGGCGGGCAGCAGCGCGTAGTACTTGAGGCCGGGCAGGTCGGCGTCGGTGACCGAGGCCAGGATGCCGTTGGCCTCCGGGCCCTGGACCGCGATCAGCGCGTAGGCGTCCCGGTCGTCCCGGACCACCGCGTCGAAGCCGGCCGCGCGCTCGGTCAGCGCGTCCAGCACCACCTGGGCGTTCGAGGCGTTGGCGACCACCATGTACTCGGTCTCGCCGGTGCGGTAGACGATCAGGTCGTCCAGGATGCCGCCGTCCTCGCGGCAGATCATCGTGTAGCGGGCGCGCAGCACGCCGAGTGCGGAGATGAAGCCGACCAGCGCGTGGTCCAGCAGCTCACCGGCCTGAGGGCCCGTCACGGTGATCTCGCCCATGTGCGAGAGGTCGAAGAGACCCGCCTTGGTACGGACCGCGAGGTGTTCCTCACGCTCGCTGCCGTAGCGGAGCGGCATGTCCCAGCCGGCGAAGTCGGTCATGGTCGCGCCGAGCGAACGGTGCAGCGCGTCGAGCGCGGTGAGGCGAGGGGACATGGTGACTGGACTCCTTGGCAGCAAACGGGCATGCAGGGGTGGAGTCTCCCCGTCTGTCGTCACAACCTGAGAGCTTCACCGCACATCCAAGGATGGCGGCTTGCACCGTGGGTGGGCGCACGGCGCGGCCGTGTCCACTTTCCAGATCTGCCTCGCCCGGGCGGTAGGGGTGCCTGAGAGATTCCGGGGAGGACTTGCTCCTTCGGCGCCGGCCTGTGCCACGAGGGCAGTCCGGACTCTCCCGCGCGGGTTCGAGCGGCCAGTGTGAAGTTGTGGGCGGGGCCATCATGGCACGAGTCGCGGCCCCGAGGGGAGGGGCCCCGACCGCTACGCTTTCGCGCACAGACCTAGAGGGGCGGTACCAGAGGGCGATGGGTTACCCGGCGGGCGACACAGGGGCACAGACGTGGGCCGAGCCGGGCGCCGCGCCGCCCGGCGGCAGCTGGCCGGTCAACGAGCTGGAGCAGGTGCTGACCGCCGCACTCGGCGATCCGGGTGCGACGCCCCGGGTGATCGAGGTGCTGGCGCGCAGTCAGATCTGGATCCCGCTCCCCGCCGGGGCGGACCCGCAGGGCAGCGGTCTCGATCTGCCCACGATCGAGCTGGCGGGCTCCCCGTACGTCCCGGTCTTCTCCTCGCAGGAGACCTTCCTGCAGCAGGCGCCGGGGCTGGCCTGTGCGGTCGCGCCGGCCTGGGAGTTCGCCCGGGGGCTGCCGCTCGGGGTGGGCATCGCGGTCAACCCGGAGGCGCCGGTGGGCATCCCGGTACCGCCGGAGGGGGTCGGCGAGCTGCGCCGGGGGCCGCAGGGTGAGCGCTGGGAGCAGCAGCCGGACGGGGCCAGGGTGGCCCTGCGGGAGCCGGAGCCGGCCGAGGAGCCGTACGCCTTCCTTGGTGCCGCGATCACCGAACTGGCCGAGCTGCCCGGTGTGCTGACGGCCCGTCGGGCGCTGGCCGGAGTGGAGCGGGACGCTCCGGTGCTGTTCATCGGGGTACAACTGGACGCCGGCTGGCCGGCCGATCCCGGGCAGGTGAACGAGGCGCTCGGCCGGGCGCTCGGAACCACCCCGCCGCCGTGGGGCGTCCATCTGGTGCTGCTGGATCTGGTGGCCGATCCGGTGGTGGAGTGGATGCTCACCCGGGTACGCCCCTTCTACGTGCGTTCCGGAACGGCCCCCGGCTGATCCGGCGGGTGACCCACCGGTACGGGGCGGCGGTATGACGGCTGTCGGGCCGGGCCAATAGGCTTCGCTCGGAGCCCAGGGCGAGACGGGCGGAAACGGGCGGAGCGAGGTATGAGCGCGGGAGCGACGGCAGACGGCGCGATCGAGCGCGCCCTCGGCGAGGTCGCGCCCGACCGCTTCGACGCCTACGAGCGGCTGCTGTACGCGCTGGCCGAGGGCCGGGTCTGGATGCTGCTGTGGCACGGCACCCCGGGCAGTCCGGACGCCCAGTACGGAAACATGGAGCTCGGCGGCCACGGCTACGCCCCCGCCGTCACCTCGCCCGAGCAGCTGGCCGCGAGTGGCTGGGCCCGCAGTCACGAGGTGATCTCGGGCCCGGAGATCGCCAACGCGCTGTACCGGACGCGCTGGGGCCTGTGGCTCAACCCGCATGTGCCCGGCGGTGGCGTCGGGGTGCCCTGGGCCGACCTGCGGCGGATCGCCGCCGGTCTGGACCGGCTGCCGGCCGGGCCGCTCCAGCTGACCGATCCGGTGGTCCAGGCGCCGCAGTTCTACGCCCAGCTGCAGCGCGAGGCGGCCGAGGTGCGCCCGGTCCGGGCGCTCCGGCAGGCCTGGGTGCGTCCGGCGCTCGGTGAGCCCTACCTGGCGATCGGTCTCGACCTGTACGACACCTCGCCGCCCGCCGTCGAGGCGGCCAGGGCGCTGGTGCAGCGTGCGGTGCCGCAGATCCCGGCCGGGCTGCCGGTCTCCACCGTGGTGCTGGCCGACGAGTGGGACCCGGTGGCGCTGTGGATGCGCGCCTTCGCCCGCCCGTTCTTCGACCGGGAGGCCCGACCCTACCCTGCCCAGGGGTACTGGCCGCACCAGCCCTGGCAGTGAAACCCCCTGCTCCGACAGGGTAGTTGGGGTACGTCCCGATTGTTCATCTACACGCATCTTGACAGACATGTAACAGCTGTGTGAAGAGCGTTATTCGGCAAGGTCACGAGTGCATGCGGACAGATCACAGTTGGGCATCCTTCGGTTGTCAGGTCTGGCGTATGGCAACCCGAATGCCAGAGAGTCTGCCCAAAGCGGTTCAAGGGTTTGGCCGACCCGGTCCTGCAACTCCCTTGCTTTCCAGCATCCTTCGTACACCGCCGCATCAGCGGCCGGGCAGCACCGCACCGACGCACCAGCACCACCACCGCACCAGTACGCGACACCGGACCATCCTTCGGGCCCGGGCCCCACCGGGCCCGCCGCCCGTACGTGTCCGGACCGTGGGCCGGCCACCGTCGGCGAGGGGAACGAACTGAGACATGAGCACTTCCACTGAGAGCACCACCGACGCTCCGCCGCCAACAGCAGTACCGGCCAAGCGGATCGAGGGCCGTTCGCCGGGCCGGATCGCCTGGAGCCGGCTCAAGCGCGACAAGGTCGCGCTGGCCGGTGGCGTCGTCGTGCTGCTGCTGATCCTGGCCGCGGTCTTCGCGCCGGTGCTCATCGCACTGTTCGGCCATCCGGTCGACGAGCCGCACCCGGACCAGATCAACCCGGACCTGGGCCTGCCCAACGGCTCCTTCGGCGGTATGAGCGCGGACTACCTGTTCGGCGTGGACCCGACCTTCGGTCGCGACGTGTTCAGCCGGATCGTCTACGGCGCCCGGATCTCCCTCACGGTGGCTCTGTTGTCGGCCGCCCTCTCGGTGGTCATCGGCGTCCTGGTGGGCACCGCGGCCGGCTACTTCGGCGGCTGGGTCGACTCGGTGATCAGCAAGGTCATGGATGTCCTGCTCGCCTTCCCCCAGCTGCTGTTCAGCATCGCGCTGGTCTCCGTGATGCCGAGCTCGCTGCTCGGTGTCGACGGCAGCTTCCTGCGGATGGGCATCCTGGTGGTGGTCATCGGTGGCTTCGGCTGGCCCTACATCGGGCGCATCGTCAGAGGCCAGGCCATGTCGCTGCGAGAGCGGGAGTTCGTCGATGCGGCCCGCAGCCTGGGTGCCGGCAGTGTGCACATCCTGCTCCGGGAGCTGCTGCCCAACCTGGTGGCACCGATCCTGGTCTACACGACCCTGATCATCCCGACCAACATCCTCAGCGAGGCCGCGCTGAGCTTCCTGGGCGCGGGCGTCAAGCCGCCGACCCCTTCCTGGGGCCAGATGCTCTCCGAGGCCACCAAGATCTACCAGGTCGATCCGACCTACATGGTGGTCCCCGGCCTGGCGATCTTCGTCACCGTCCTCGCCTTCAACCTGTTCGGCGACGGACTGCGTGACGCGCTCGACCCCAAGGGCAACTGAGCCCCGAGGCGAGCACCAACTGCCCCATCCCGCAAGGCCGTCCGACCCCCATCGGCGGCCGGTCCACCATGCGGCCCACCCACTTGGGGGATCACAGCCCCCCGGCGGACCGCTCAGGCCCGCACTTCATCAGGAGGATCCGTACCCATGACGCGTAACAGGACGCTCGCCGCCGCCGCCCTGGTGGCAACGCTGGCCCTCACCGTCTCCGCCTGCGGCGGCTCGAAGGGCGGCGGCGCCGGCGACGGCGCCAGCAAGTCCGCCTCGAAGGGTGGCTTCAACGCCGCCGTCGACAAGGTGCACAACCCCTCCGACAAGAAGGGCGGCACCCTCAACCTGTGGTCCAGCACGGACGTTGACTCCCTGGACCCGGGTCGTGCCTACTACGCCTCGGTGTGGAACTACGAGCGCTTCTACGCCCGTACGCTGCTCGCCTTCGACGGCAAGCCGGGCAAGGAGGGCCTGAAGCTCGTTCCGGACCTCGCCGCCGCGCAGCCGGAGATCGCCGCCGACGGCAAGACCTACACCTTCAAGCTGAAGAGCGGCCTGAAGTTCGAGGACGGCTCGCCGATCACCACGAAGGACATCAAGTACGGCATCGAGCGCATCTTCGCGCAGGACGTCGTCGCCGGTGGTCCGACCTACCTGATCAACTCGCTGGACCAGGGCCAGGACTACAAGGGCCCCTACACCGACACGGACCCGAACAAGCTGGGTCTGAAGACGGTGGAGACCCCGGACGACACCACGATCGTCTTCCACCTGGCCAAGCCGGACTCCTCCTTCCCGTACCTGCTGGCGATGGGCTCGGCCTCGCCCGTGCCGCAGAAGCTGGACACCGGTGCCAAGTACGGTGACAAGCCGGTCTCCTCGGGCCCGTACAAGTTCAAGTCGGCCGAGCCGGGCAAGGGCTACGAGCTGGTCCGCAACGAGCACTGGGACCCGGCCAGCGACTCGTTCCGCAAGGCGCTGCCGGACGTCGTCAAGCTGACGATCACCACCAACGCCGACGACATGGACGCCCGCCAGCTGGACGGCACCGCCGACCTCGACTGGGCGCAGACCGGTCTCTCGCAGGCCGCCCAGGCCAAGGTCCTCACCGACCCGGCGCTGAAGGCCAACACGGACAACCCGTACAACGGCTTCATCCGCTTCATCTCGCTGGTCCCGGCGGTCGCGCCGTTCGACAACATCCACTGCCGCAAGGCCGTGATGTACGCGGCCGACACCACCGCGCTGCAGACCGCCCGTGGCGGCAACTCGGCCGGTTCGCTGTTCGGCTCGATGCTGCCCCCGAACATCCTCGGCTCGGACGACTACGACCCGTTCGGCCTGACCAAGGGCAAGCCGGACGTCGAGAAGGCCAAGGCGGAGCTGAAGGAGTGTGGCAAGCCGGAGGGCTTCGCCACCACCATCGCCGTCCGTGGCAACAAGGCCAAGGAGGTCAACACGGCCGTCGCGCTGCAGACCGCCCTGAAGGCCATCAACGTCACGGTCAACGTCGAGCAGTACGACGGCAAGCTGCTGGCCTCGGTCGCTGGTTCGCCCGACACCGTCCACACCAAGGGCTACGGCCTGATCGTGGCCGGCTGGGGTGCGGACTACCCCGATGGCGCCGGCTACATGCAGCCGCTGATGGACGGTCGCTTCATCAGCAAGACCGGTAACAGCAACTACCCGGAGACCAACGACCCGGAGGTCAACGCCTGGTTCGACCAGGCCGCGGCCGAGAAGGACCCGGCGAAGGCCGCCGAGATCTACAAGAAGATCAACCACAAGGTCGTGGACGGCGCGGTCTGGCTGCCGGTCGTCGCCGACAAGGCGCTGAACTACCGCAACCCGCGCCTGACCAACGTCTTCATCAACGACGCCTTCGGCGAGGTGGACTTCCAGGCCCTGGGTGTCTCTGACGGCAAGTGACCTGATCCGCCCCGCTTCCGTCGTTCGCTCAGCTAGTCCGAAGGGCAGGTGAAGGCTCCGCCGGGGCCGGCCGGAACTCCTACAGGGGTTCCGGCCGGCGCCCGGCGGGGTCGACCGCAATGCTCGTGTATTTCATCCGACGGCTCGTCAATGTCGTCGCCATGCTCCTGGTGGTCGCTGCGGTCACCTTCGCCATCTTCTTCATGGTGCCGAAACTCACCGGCACCGACCCCGCGCTCTACTACGTCGGCAAGATCGCCGACAAGGCCGCGGTCGAGGGCGCCCGGCACAAGATGGGCCTCGACAAGCCGATCATCGAGCAGTTCTACCTGTTCCTGAAGGGCCTGTTCGTCGGGCGCGACTACAGCACCGGCGTCAGCGTCTCGCACTGTGCCGCCCCGTGCTTCGGGTACTCCTTCAAGACCGAGCAGGCGGTCTGGCCGCTGCTGCTGAACCGGCTCGGGGTCACCGCCTCGCTCGCCGCCGGCGCCTCCGTGCTCTGGCTGGTCTTCGGTACCGCGACCGGTGTGGTCTCGGCGCTCAAGCGCCGCACCCTGCTGGACCGGATCACCATGACCACCGCCCTGGCCGGGGTCTCGCTGCCGATCTACTTCACCGGCATGCTGGCCAGCGCGATCTTCGTCTACCAGCTCGGCTGGTTCCCGCACGACTACGTCGAGTTGGGGACCGACCCGGTCGCCTGGGCGCAGAACCTGATGCTGCCCTGGATCACCCTCGCCTTCCTGTACGCCGCGACGTACGCCCGGCTCACCCGGGCCACGCTGCTGGACGTGCTCGGCGAGGACTACATCCGCACCGCGCGGGCCAAGGGCCTGAGCGAGCGGACGGTGATCGGCAAGCACGCCATGCGCTCCACCCTGACCCCGATCCTCACCGTGTTCGGCATGGACCTCGGCGGTCTGATCGGTGGCGCGGTGCTCACCGAGTCCACCTTCAACTTCCGTGGTCTGGGCTACGAGGCGGTCTACGCGATCAACTCGAGCGACCTCCCGGTGATCATGGGCGTGACCCTCTTCGCCGGCTTCTTCATCATCCTGGCGAACCTCGTGGTTGACGTGTTGTACGCCGTGGTCGATCCCCGGGTGAGGCTGACATGAGCAAGAACTCCATCATCGTGCCCGGGCAGCGCGGCGAGGGCCCCGAGGGGTTCCTCACCGTCCGCGACCTGCGGGTGCACTTCCCCACCGACGACGGCCTGGTCAAGTCCGTCGACGGGCTCAACTTCACCCTGGAGAAGGGCAAGACGCTCGGCATCGTCGGCGAGTCCGGCTCCGGGAAGTCCGTCACCTCGCTCTCCATCATGGGCCTGCACCGCACCGGCACCAAGCGCGGCGCACCCAAGATCAGCGGTGAAGTCTGGCTGGACGGCGAGGAGTTGGTCAGTGCCGACCCCGAGCGGGTGCGGCAGCTGCGGGGCCAGAAGATGGCGATGATCTTCCAGGACCCGCTGACCGCGATGCACCCGTACTACTCGGTCGGCGCCCAGATCGTCGAGGGTTACCGGGCCCACCACCCGGGCACCTCGAAGAAGGCGGCCCGCACCCGGGCGATCGAGATGCTCGACCGGGTCGGCATCCCGCAGCCGGACAAGCGGGTGGACTCCTACCCGCACGAGTTCTCCGGCGGTATGCGGCAGCGCGCGATGATCGCGATGGCACTGGTCAACGACCCCTCGCTGCTGATCGCCGACGAGCCCACCACCGCGCTGGACGTCACCGTCCAGGCGCAGATCCTGGACCTGATCCGGGACCTGCAGAAGGAGTTCGGCTCCGCGGTCATCATCATCACCCACGACCTGGGTGTGGTGGCCGAGCTGGCCGACGACATCCTGGTGATGTACGGCGGCAAGTGCATCGAGCGCGGCCCGGCGGCTTCGCTGTTCGAGTCCCCTGAACACCCGTACACCTGGGGCCTGTTGGGCTCGATGCCGAGGCTGGACCGGCCGCTGCAGGACCGCCTGATCCCGGTCAAGGGCACCCCGCCCAGCCTGATCAACGTGCCGTCCGGCTGCGCCTTCCACCCGCGCTGCCCGTACGCCGGGCTCACGGGCGGCCGGTCCGACACGGACGTCCCGACCCTGGCCGAGGCCAGTCCCGGGCACCACGCCGCCTGCCACCTGCCGATCGCCGACCGGCACCGGATCTTCACCGACGAGATCGCGCCCCGGCTGTGAGCACGTACCACCCCTCAGGAGAAGACCCCATGACGGACAGTCAGACGGCGACGGTTCCCGCGCCTTCCCCGGCCTCCGACCGTGAGCCGCTGCTCCGGGTCTCCGGACTCACCCGGCACTTCCCGATCACCAAGGGGCTGTTCGGCCGTCAGACCGGCGCGGTCCGGGCGGTGGACGGGATCGACTTCGAGGTCCGGGCCGGCGAGACCCTCGGCGTGGTGGGCGAGTCCGGCTGCGGCAAGTCGACGATGGGCCGGCTGGTCACCCGGCTGGACGAGCCCACCGCCGGCAAGATCGAGTTCGACGGCAAGGACATCACCCACCTCGGTGTCGCGGGCATGCGCCCGCTCCGCCGGGACATCCAGATGATCTTCCAGGACCCGTACTCCTCGCTGAACCCCCGGCACACCATCGGCACCATCGTCGGCGCGCCGTTCAAGCTGCAGAAGGTCGCCACCGAGCACGGCGTCAAGCGCGCCGTGCAGGACCTGCTGGAGCTCTGCGGCCTCAGCCCCGAGCACTACAACCGCTACCCGCACGAGTTCTCCGGCGGGCAGCGGCAGCGGATCGGGATCGCCCGGGCGCTCGCCCTCAAGCCGAAGATGATCGTCGCCGACGAGCCGGTCTCCGCGCTCGACGTGTCGATCCAGGCCCAGGTGGTGAACCTGCTCGACGACCTGCAGAGCGAGCTCGGCCTGACCTACCTGATCATCGCGCACGACCTATCGGTGGTCCGGCACGTCTCCGACCGGGTCGCGGTGATGTACCTCGGCAAGGTGGTGGAGATCGCCGACCGGGACGCGCTGTACGCGTCGCCGATGCACCCGTACACCAACGCGCTGATGTCGGCCGTGCCGACGCCCGACCCGCGGCGCAAGCAGCAGCGTGAGCGGATCCTGCTCACCGGCGACGTGCCGTCGCCGATCAACCCGCCCAGCGGGTGCCGGTTCCGGACCCGCTGCTGGAAGGCCCAGGACATCTGCGCCAGCCAGGAGCCGCCGCTGGCCGCGGCCAAGGCGGGGCACCAGGTGGCGTGCCACTTCCCGGAGAACGCCGTTTAGCCGAGGCTGCGGCTTTGGCAGGGCGCCCGGTTGCACTATCCAGGGGCTCGGGGAACTGCGACGAGATCTGGCGTGCGGGTCACTGCGAAAGTGCCTGACCCTTTACGCACGGATCACCTTGTACGAGGTCGGCGTCGCTGTTCCCCGAGCCCCTGGTGGTGCAAGCTGATCTCGGCACGGCCGGTAACGGTCATCTGAGGGGCAGCAGTGGTGGAGTTCGCGGAGTTCGAGCGCACTGGGTGGGCGCGCCGCAGTGGTACGTACGACGGCGGGTTCGGCGCGATGACGGCCGGGCTGCATGCCCGGCTGCTGGCCGAGGCGGAGGTGCGGCCGGGGGTCAGGCTGCTCGAAGTGGGGTGCGGTACCGGCCGGTTGGCGTTGTCGGCGATCGAACTGGGCGCCGAGGTGGTGGCCACCGATGCGGTGTCGGAGATGGTGGCCGAGGCCGGCCGGATGCTGCCGAAGGTGCTGCGGGCCGAGCTGCCGGGGCTGCCGTTCGGGGCGGACGAGTTCGACTGCTCGGTCGGGGCGTTCGTGATCAACCATGTGCCCGACCCGGTGGCGGCGGTCCGTGACCTGGCCCGGGTGGTCGTCCCCGGGGGCCGGGTGGTGCTCTCCTGCTGGGACGCCCTGACGGTCAATCGGGCCCAGGGCGTCTTCTTCGATGCGGTCGCCCAGGCCGGGGCGGCCCGCCCGGCCGGGCTGCCGGAGAGCTCGCCGTTCGCGGCGTACGCGACGCCCGAACTCTTCGCCGGGCTGCTGCGCACCGGGGGCCTCACCGAGGTCGAGGTGCACCGGGTCGGCTGGACCCACCGGGTCGCGCCGGACCGCTGGTGGCGGGCCGTGCTGACCGGCACCGTGCTCACCTCCTCGCTGATCGAGGGTCAGGACGAGGTCACGGTCGGCCGGATCAAGGCGGCGTACGACGCCCTGACGGCCCGCTGGGCCGAGCCGGACGGCACCGTCGCGCTGCCGGTGGCAGCCCTGGTCGCGGTAGGCCGCGTGGCGGGCTGACCGGCCGGTACCGGGGCGGCTGTGCTCGTACAGGTGATCGGCGCGGTAAGAATTGACGGTGACTTCGCAACTCTTCGCTCCCGATGTGCAGCAGACCCTGGACCTGATCGGCATCTTCGTCTTCGCCCTGTCCGGGGGTCTGCTGGCGGTCCGTAAGAACATGGACATCTTCGGCATCTGCGTGCTCGCCGAGGCGACCGCGCTGGGCGGCGGGGTGATGCGCGACCTGGTGATCGGGGCCACCCCGGTGGTGGCGTTCACCAACCTCGGGTACTTCCTCACCCCGCTGCTGGCCGCCCTGGTGGTGTTCTTCCTGCACCCCGAGGTGGAGCGGATCAACCGCGCCGTGCAGACCCTGGACGCGCTCGGCCTGGGCCTGTTCTGCGTCACCGGCACCGCCAAGGCGCACGACTACGGCCTCGGCGCGGTCCCCTCGATGGCGCTCGGCATGCTGACCGCGGCCGGCGGCGGGGTGATCCGGGACGTGCTGGCGCACGAGATGCCCTCGCTGCTGCGCTGGGACCGGGAGATCTACGCGGTGCCCGCGCTGGTCGGCTCGGCGATGGTGGTGGTGCTGATCGGCGCCGGGCAGCTCACCACCGCGACCGGCACGGCCTCGGCGCTGACCGCGTTCGTGCTGCGGATGCTGGCGCTCAGGTACGGCTGGCGGGCGCCGCGTGCTTGGCACCGCAACGGTTCTCGCACCAGCGAGGAGTAGGCGAGCCGCCGTAGGCGAGCGAGATCGCCTCGACGGTGCAGAGCAGTTCGGGCAGCAGCCGGCTGAGCTCGGCGATCGGGGCCACCCCGACCGGGGCGGACATCGAGCAGGCGGCGATCGCGGTGCCCTCGGGGCCGACCACCGGGGCGGCGATGCAGTTCACCGTCTCCTGGTACTCGGCCTGGTCGACCGCCCAGCCCTGGCGCTGCACGGCGGTCAGCTCGGCGCGGAACTCCTCGACGGTGCGGATGCTGGTGCTGGTCCTGGCCGGGAAGTCCTGGACGTCCAGAAAGGCCGTCAGCTGATCCTCCGGCAGATCCGCCAGCAGCACCTTGCCGACCGCGGTGGCGACCGCAGGGACGCGCTGGCCGATCCGGGCGGCCGGATCCGACCAGGTGCCGGGCCGGTCGGGGTAGCGGCTCTGCACCTTGTCCAGGTAGAGCACCTCGCCGGCGTCCAGCACCGCGAGTTGCACGGTGTGCCCGTACCGGTCGTTCAGCGAGGCCAGGTACGGGGCGGCGACCTGGCGGACGTCGATCCCCGCCAGGGCCTGCTGGGCCAGCGAGAACAGCCGGCCGCCGAGCCGGTAGCGCTGGTCCGACTGGCGGTCCACCAGGCCGTGTTCCTGCAGCGTACGGAGCAGCCGGAGGGCGGTGGACTTGTGCACGCCGATCCGGTTGGCGGCCTGTTCCAGCGAGGCGGGACCGTCGCCGAGCGAGGCCAGAATGGTCAGCGCCCGGTCCACCGTCTGCGACATTCCGCCCCGCCCCCTTGTCCGTTGAGCTGAGCCAGGAGGCTAACGGCGCGTTGCAGAGGGTGCAATGGCCAAATCGTGACCAGTAGGGCCCCTACACTTGTGCCGCTATGCCTTATCTCGACCACGCGGCCACCACCCCGATGCTGCCCGAGGCGATCGCCGCCATGAGCGCGCACCTCGGGGTGGTCGGCAATGCCTCCTCCCTGCACGCGGCCGGCCGCCGGGCCCGCCGGGTGGTCGAGGAGTCCCGCGAGTCGCTGGCCAGGTCGCTCGGTGCGCGGCCCAGCGAGATCGTGCTGACCGGTGGTGGCACCGAGTCCGACAACCTCGCGGTGAAGGGCCTGTACTGGGCCCGCCGGGATGCCGATCCGGCCCGCCGCCGGGTGCTGTGCAGTCCGGTCGAGCACCACGCCGTGCTGGACGCGGTGCACTGGCTCTCCGAGCACGAGGGCGCCGAGGTCGAGTACCTGCCGGTGGACGGCTACGGACGGGTGCATCCCGAGGCGCTCCGCGAGACGATCGAGCGGGACCCGGCCTCGGTCGCCCTGGTCACCGTGATGTGGGCCAACAACGAGGTCGGCACCCTGCAGCCGATCCACGAACTCGTCGCGGTGGCGCAGGAGTTCGGCATCCCGATGCACGCCGACGCGGTGCAGGCGCTGGGCCAGGTGCCGGTCTCGTTCGCCGATTCCGGCCTGGACGCGCTGACCGTCACCGGGCACAAGATCGGTGGCCCGTACGGGGTCGGCGCGCTGCTGCTCGGCCGGGGCGTCACGCCGGTGCCGCTGCTGCACGGCGGTGGCCAGGAGCGCGACGTCCGTTCCGGGACGCTGGACGTGCCCGCCGCCGCCGGGTTCGCCGCTGCCGCCGAACTCGCGGTGCAGCGCCGGGCCGAGCACGCCGTGACGGTGGCCGCGCTCCGGGACGAGCTGGTCGCCGAGGTGCTCCGGGCGGTCCCTGACGCCGTGTTGAACGGCGATCCGGCGGCGGCCGGCCGGCTGCCCGCCAACGCGCACTTCTCCTTCCCCGGCTGCGAGGGCGACGCGCTGCTGATGCTGCTGGACGCCCAGGGCATCGAGTGCTCCACCGGCTCGGCCTGCTCGGCCGGCGTGCCGCAGCCCAGCCACGTGCTGCTGGCGATGGGTGCCGACCCGCTGCTGGCCAGGGCCTCGCTCCGGTTCTCGCTGGGCCACACCTCGACCCGGGACGACGTGGCCGCGCTGGCCGCCGCGATCGGCCCCGCCGTGCTGCGGGCCCGGAACGCCGGACTCGCCGCCGCCGCCCGTCGCTGAAACACGTACCCTGGACGGCATCATGACTGACTTCCCCGGTGCTCCCGTGTCCCCTGGCAATGGCCGGCTCCGCGTGCTCGCGGCGATGTCCGGCGGCGTCGACTCGGCGGTGGCCGCCGCGCGGGCGGTGGAGGCCGGGCACGAGGTGACCGGTGTGCACCTGGCGCTCTCCTCGAACCCGCAGTCCTTCCGGACCGGCGCCCGGGGCTGCTGCACCATCGAGGACTCCCGGGACGCCCGGCGGGCCGCCGACGTGATCGGCATCCCGTTCTACGTCTGGGACCTGGCCGAGCGGTTCCGCGAGGACGTGATCGACGACTTCGTCGCGGAGTACGCGGCCGGGCGGACCCCGAACCCGTGCCTGCGCTGCAACGAGAAGATCAAGTTCGCCGCGCTGCTGGACAAGGCGATCGCGCTCGGCTTCGACGCGGTCTGCACCGGGCACTACGCCCGGATCGTCGATCTCCCGTCCGGGGAGCGGCAGTTGCACCGCGCGGTGGACATGGCCAAGGACCAGTCCTACGTGCTCGGGGTGCTCGACGCTGACCAGCTCGCGCACGCGCTCTTCCCGCTCGGCGACACCACCAAGGACCTGATCCGGGTGGAGGCCGAGCAGCGCGGCTTGGCCGTCGCCCAGAAGCCGGACAGCCACGACATCTGCTTCATCGCCGACGGTGACACCCAGGGCTTCCTGGCCAAGCACCTCGGCACCGCCACCGGCGACATCGTGGACGCAGACGGCAGCAAGCTCGGTGAGCACGACGGGGCGTACGGCTTCACCATCGGCCAGCGCAAGGGCCTGCGGATCGGCACCCCGGCCGCCGACGGCAAGCCCCGCTACGTGCTCGACATCTCGCCGGTGAACAACACCGTCACGGTCGGCCCCGCCGAGGGCCTGGACGTGCTCGGCCTGACCGCGATCCGTCCGCGCTGGTGCGGGGAGGCCCCGGCGGGCCAGGGCTCGTACACCGCCCAGCTCCGGGCACACGGCGAGGAGGTCCCGGTCACCGCCACGCTGACCGACGGCGAGCTGCACGTCCGGCTCGCCACCGCCGCCCGGGGGATCGCCCCCGGCCAGGCCGTGGTGCTGTACGACGGCACCCGGGTGCTGGGCTCGGCCACCATCGCGAGCACCGAACGGCGCCAGGTCAGCGCGTAACCAGGTGGGGCGGTGGGCGGTGCACCTGGTAGACCTAGGGCACTATGAACATCACTGTTTTCTGTTCCGCGTACTCGCTCGACGAGAAGTACACCGCCCCCGCCGCCGAGTTCGCCCGCCTGCTCGGGGAGGGCGGGCACACCCTGGTCTGGGGCGGCTCGCACGCCGGGCTGATGGGGCTGCTGGCCGACGGGGTCAAGGAGGCCGGCGGGCGGCTGGTCGGGATCTCGGTGGAGTTCCTGGCGCACAAGACCTACGAAGGCGCCGACGAGCTGGTGATGACGCGTGACCTGGCCGAGCGGAAGGCGCAGCTGCTGGCCAGGGCGGACGCCCTGGTGGTGCTGGTCGGCGGGCTCGGGACGCTGGACGAGATCACCGAGGTGCTGGAGCTGAAGAAGCACGCGCTGCACGACAAGCCGGTGGTGGTGCTCGACACCGAGGGCTTCTACGGCGGGCTGCGCACCCAGCTGGAGCGGATGGACGTCGAGGGCTTCCTGCCCAGGCCGCTGGCCGAGCTGATCACCTTCGCGGCCGAACCGGCCGAGGCGCTGGCCCTGTTGGAGGAGAAGAGCTGATGGGTGCTCACCTGATCACCGGAGCCGGCTCGGGCATCGGCGCGGTCGTCGCCGAGCGGCTGGCCGAACGCGGCGAGCAGCTCTGGCTGGTGGCCCGGGACGCCAAGCGCGGCGCCGAGCTGCGGGCCCGCTTCCCCGGCAGCCGGACGCTGGTCGGCAACCTGGCCGACCCGGCGAAGCTGTCCTGGGCGCTCGGCCAGCAGGAGCTGCCGATCGAGCTGGACTCGATCCTGCACATCGCGGGCGTGGTCCAGCTCGGCGAGATCGGCGAGCTGCCGGTCAAGGCCTGGCAGGAGCAGCTGAACGTCAACCTGGTCGCGCCGGCCGAGCTCACCCGGCTGCTGCTGCCCTCGATCCGGCAGGCCCGGGGACACGTGGTCTTCGTGAACTCCGGGGCCGGCCTGCGGGCCGATGCCACCTGGGGGGCGTACGCCGCAAGCAAGTTCGGGCTGCGGGCGCTGGCGGACGCGCTGCGGGCCGAGGAGCACGGGCACGGGGTACGGGTCACCTCGGTCTACCCCGGGCGGACGGCCACCGCGATGCAGGTGAAGGTCCATCAGCAGGAGGGCAAGGAGTACGACCCGTCCCGCTGGATCGCGCCGGAGTCGGTCGCCACCGCGATCCTCACCGCGCTGGACCTGCCCCGGGACGCCGAGATCACCGAGATCACCGTCCGCCCGGGCGGCTGACCGAGCGTTCGTTCTGTGAAGCCCCTGGGGCGGAACTGTGGTTCCGCGCCAGGGGCTTCGGCATGCCCGGAGCGCGGTCGGAGTGCCATCGGGCCTCTCACCAGGCTTGATGCGCACGGGTCAGATCGGATACGGCGGGTCCGGTTGCAGGAAGGGTGCTTCGGGGCCGAATCGCCGAGCCGCGAAACACGTTGGGTGAGGCGCGGCCGGGCCGGGCCGGCCGACCGCTCCACCGGGTTTGCCCGGATTGCCCACGAATGACGGGACGGCGGATATCGGGCATATCAGGGCTGATGGCCGGGCAAACCTGCTTTCGGCATTCGCTCGGCATGACCCTGGGTGATCTCCTGCGATCAATTCCGGACAGCGTCGGCCGATCCCAAGGAGTGGGCTCGAATTGACAGTTGCGACGGCTGTCGAGGCGAGTGATAGTTGGGGCACGGCCACCGGCGGGGAATTGAATGCACGGTGGTCACCGGCCCGGAGAGGGGGGTTCGACATGCGTTACGACTACTGATAACTCACGGCGTGGCCCGGGCTGATGGGCCACGCGCCTGTCTTCTTCAATAAACTTCCGAGGGGACGCTCACGTGCCTGACTATGACCCACTGTCGACGGTCATGGTGAATGACCCTTATCCGACGTACTCCGAACTCCGGGACGGCGCACCGGTGTTCTGGAGCGATCGGCTCGACTCCTGGGTGCTGACCAGGTACGAGGACTGCCGGTCCGTCCTGGGTGACGCCGCGAACTTCGCCAGCGACTGGCGGCGGGCCGGGCACGAGTCGGCCTCGACGGTGATGAGTATGCAGGCACTCGACCCGCCGGACCACACGCCTATTCGTCGGCTTTTCACGACGGCATTCCGGGATCAGGATCTGGACCATATCGGCGATATGGCGGCGATCGAGACGACGGAGCTGCTGGAGAAATTCTCGACCGCCCCGGAATTCGATTTCACCGCCGAACTGGCCCGCCCCGTGGCACTGTCGGCGGTCTGCCGGCTGCTGGGTGTCGACCCGCCGCCGGTGGCTGATTTCGCCGCCCTGTCGGATGCGCTCGTGCACGGAATGGACGCCGGGCTGCGGCCCGAGGTGCGGGAGTCGGCGATGGCCGCGCGCAAGGAGATCAACGAGCTGATCGCCGGGTGGCACGGCGCCACCCGGGGGCCGGGCCTGCTGACCCAGGTGCTGGCGGGCGCGGCTGCGGCGGGGGTCTCCGAGGGCGAGATCTGGAACAGCTCCCGGGTGCTCTTCCTGGCCGGATTCAGCACCACCGTCGGCGCCGCCGCGAACGCGGTGCTCGCGCTGCTGGAGCGGCCGGAGGCACTGGAGCGGCTGCGCGACCCGAAGCTGCTGGAGACCGGGGTCGACGAACTGCTCCGGTTCGACAGCCCGGTGCAGGGCACCACCCGGGCCTGCGTGCGGCGGACCACCGTCGGCGGCGTCACGGTCGAGCGCGGCCAGCTGGTCCTGATGCTCTTCGGCGCCGCCAACCGCGACCCGGCGCAGTTCGCCTCGCCCGACGAGCTGGTGCTCGACCGCAGCCCCAACCGGCACCTCTCGCTGGGCTGGGGGCCGCACGCCTGTTCCGGCGCGATGCTCGCCCGGATCATCATCCGCGCGCTGGTGACCGGCCTGCTCCGGGCACCGCGTCCGCCCCGGCTCGCGGGCCCGCCCGTGCGCGAGACGCGCGCCACGCTGCGCTACCCGGACCGACTGCCCGTCACCTTTCGAACTGCTGGGAGCTGACCCCTGATGACCAACCTGATCGACACGTACGACCCGCTGGACCCGGAGACGCTGAAGGACCCCTACCCGACGTACGAGGCCCTGCGGGCCCTGGGCGGCCCGGTGTGGAGCGAGCGGCTGGACAGCTGGGTGCTCACCTCGTACGAGGACTGCAAGCGCGTCCTGCTCGACCACGAGAACTTCGCCGCCGACTGGCGGCGGGCCGGTGAGACCGTGCCCGACGTCTCGCTGAGCGTGCACACCTTCGACCCGCCCGAGCACACCGGGATCTACGGGGTGCTGGCCCACTCGCTGATGGGGATGGCGAGCGACGACCTGGCGAAGCGGGCCAGGGCGGAGATCGCGGCCCGGCTGGACGCGCTGCCGGCCGGGCCGGTCAACCTGGTCCCCGAGTTCACCGAGCCGCTGGCGCGCTGGTTCATCCCGCAGGCGCTCGGCCTGCCGGAGTTCGAGCTGGAGGTGATCCGGCCGATCGCCGCGGCAATCACCCAGGCGATGGACGGCGGTCTGGTGCCGTCGGCCCGGAAGCCCGGCGTCGAGGCTCAGGGCAAGCTCGCGGACCTGATCGAGACCTGGGTGGAGGAGCTCGAACCGGGCGCCCCGCTGCGCGAGTTGGTGGACCGGGCGACCGAGGCGGGCATCCCCAGGGCGGCCACCATGAACTCGCTGCGCACCCTGGTGGTGAACGGCTTCACCGCCGTGCCCGCCTCGCTCGGCAACGCGCTGCACGCGCTGGCCCGCGACCCGCGGATCCTCAAGGAGCAGCTGGGCGACCCGGTCACGCTGGACCGGGCCCCGCACGAGTTCTTCCGCTTCGAGGCCCCGATCCAGGGCACCACCCGGCTGGCGGTGCGCGACACCGAGCTGGCGGGCGTTCAGGTCCTGCGCGGCCAGGGCGTGTTGATGATGTTCGCGGCCGCCAACCGCGACCCGGGTCACTTCACCGAACCGGACCGGATCGACCTGGAGCGGTGGCCCAACCACCACCTGACGTTCGGATACGGCGCACACGCCTGTTCAGGCTCGATCCTCGCCCATATGCTGCTGCGCGAGGTGCTGGCCGTGCTGCTCGAACGCGGGGCCGTGCTGCGGCTCGCGGAGCCCGCCACCTACAAGAAGCTCGCCACCGTGCGCACGCTGGAATCCCTTCCGCTGGAGATCACATTCTGACCACGTCCGGCCGTTACCGCGACGCTCTCGCCGTCGGCGAGTTCCGCGCGGTGTTCCTGGCGCACGTCATCTCGATGTCGGGCACGGTGATCGCGAACTTCGCGCTCACCGTGCTCGTCTACGCGAAGACCGGTTCGCCGCTCCTGGCCTCACTCGTCTTCACCCTGATCCTCGGTCCCTACCTGCTGGCCGGGACGCTGCTCTCGGCGCTGGTGGACCGGCTGCCACCGCGCCGCCTGCTGGTGGTCTGCAACGTGCTCTCCGCGCTGCTGGCCGGCGCGATGGCGCTTCCCGGCACTCCGTCAGCAGCCATTCTGGTGCTGGCCTTCGTGCTCGGACTGGTCGAGCCGGTGTTCTCCGGCGCCCGGGCGGCGACCCTGCCGGACGTGCTGCCGGGGCCGGTCTACGTGCCCGGACGAAGCCTGATGCGACTGGTCAGCCAGGGCGCCCAGATGGGCGGATTCGCGCTCAGCGGCGTACTGCTGACGGTGGCTTCGCCGAGCGTCATCCTGCTCGGCAACGCGGTGAGCTTCCTGGTCTCCGCAGCGCTGCTGCAGTTCGGCACCCGGGAGCGGACCGTCGAGGACGTCAAGGACGCGCCCCGGCCCGCCCTGCTGAAGGACTCGCTGGGCGGGCTCGGCGCGGTGCTCAAGGTCCGGCCGCTGCGCCGGGTCCTGCTGCTCGGCTGGGCGGTCCCGATGCTCGGGGTCGCGCCCGAGGCGCTGGCGGTGCCGTACGCGGGCATACTCGGCGCGGGCAGCGTCGGAGCCGGGCTCCTGCTGACCGCGAACCCGATCGGCACCGTGCTGGGCGAGCTGCTGAGCAACTGGCGGCTCTCGGCGACCGCGCAGGTCCGCCTGATCGGGCCGGCCGCCGCACTGGTCTTCGTGCCGCTGATGTTCTTCCTGTTCAGCCCCGGAGTGGCGCTGACCGCCGTGCTGCTGGTGCTCTCCGGGCTCGGCTCCAGCTTCCACTTGGGGCAGGACCGGGTGCTGTTGGAGGTCGCCCCGGAGAACCTGCGGGCCCGGGCGCTGAGCATCCAGACCGCGGGCCTGATGTTCTGGCAGGGCCTGGGCTTCGCGGCGGCCGGTGCCGCCGCCGAGTTCGCCTCGCCCACCGTGGTGATCCCGGTGGTGGCGGGTGTCGGCCTGCTGGCCGTACTGCTGCTCGCGGACCGGGCGAAGTCGCGCCCGAAGTCCGAGACCTCCGAAGGAGAGCTGTGATGTCCGAGACCGAACGCTGGCAGTCCCGGCTCCGGGCGGCCCGGGTCGGCCTGCCGGTCTGGGCCCGGGACCGGCCGGAGCGCTGCGTCTACCGGTCCAACGCGACCGGCACCTGGGAGATCCACGCCTGGGACCGGTCGACCGACACCCACCGGCAGGTCACCCGGCGGCCGAACGGCACCCTCACCGGCACCATCGACCCGAGCGGTCGGTGGCTGTGGTGGTTCGCCGACACGGACGGCGACGAGTTCGGCGTCTGGATGCGCCGCCCGTTCGACGGGGACACCGACACCCCCGCCGTCCCGGGGCTCGAACCGGCCTATCCGGCCGGGCTCGCGCTCGGCGCCGACGGCCTCGCCGTGGTCGGCCGTACCGGTGCGACGGGCAGCTCCGTCCAGCTCTGCCGGCCCGGCGCAGAACCGGTGACGCTGTACCAACACCGGGAGGACGCCCAGCTGGTGGCGCTCTCCGCCGACGACTCGCTGGTCGCGGTCGGGCACAGCGAGCACGGCGACAGCCGGCACCCCGCACTGCGCGTGCTGGCGGTCGACGGCTCGCCGGTCGCCGAGCTGTGGGACGGCCCGGGGCTCGGACTCAAGGCGGTCGGCTTCGCCCCCGTCCAGGGTGACCCGCGGCTGCTGGTCGAGCACGAGCGCCGCGGCCGGCCCGAGCTGCTGGTCTGGGACACGGTCAGCGGGGCCGAGCAGGAGCTGGTCCTCGACCTGCCCGGTGAGACCGGCGCCGACTGGTACCCGACCGGCGACGCCCTGCTGGTCTCGCACTCCCACCACGCCAGGGACGAGCTGTACCGCTACGACCTGGCGAGCGCGGAGCTGACCCGGATCCCGACCCCGCGCGGCACGATCGGCTCCGCCACGGTCCGGGCGGCCGCCGTCCGCCCGGACGGCAGCATCGAGTTCGCCTGGTCCTCCGCCGCCGAGCCGCACGTGATCCGGTCCACCGCCGGGCACGTGGTGCTCGCCCCGCCCGGGCCGGCCGCGCCGCCTTCGGTGCCGGTCGAGGACGCCTGGATCGACGGCCCTGGCGGTCCGGTGCACGCCCTGATCTCCCGGCCGCCGGGCGGCGAGGCGCCGTACGCCTGCGTCTTCGAGGTGCACGGCGGCCCCACGGGGTACGACGCCGACGCCTTCGACCCGCTGGTGGCGGCCTGGGTCGACCACGGGTTCGCCGTGGTCCAGGTCAACTACCGGGGCTCGACCGGCTACGGGTCGCCCTGGCGGGACGCCATCGAGGGCCGGCCGGGCCTCACCGAGTTCGAGGACGTCAAGGCCGTCCGCGACTGGGCGGTCGCCACCGGCCTGGCCGACCCGGACCGGCTGGTGCTGGCCGGACGCTCCTGGGGCGGCTACCTGACCCTGCTCGGGCTCGGACTGCACCCGGGCGACTGGGCGGTGGGCATCAGCAACGCGCCGGTGGCCGACTACCTGACCGCCTATCAGGACGAGATGGAGGCGCTCAAGGCGTACGACCGGTCGCTGTTCGGCGGATCGCCCGAGGAGGTGCCCGAGCGCTACCTGGCCTCCTCGCCGCTCACGTACGTCGAGCGGGTGTCGGTGCCGGTGCTGGTGATCGCGGGGGAGAACGACCCGCGCTGCCCGATCCGGCAGATCGACAACTACGTGAACCGGCTGGCCGAGCTGGGCAAGGAGCACGAGGTCTACCGCTACGACGCGGGGCACGGTTCGCTGGTCGCTGCGGAGCGGGTCAGGCACCTGGCAGCGACCATCGGCTTCGCCCGCAAGCACCTCGGCGGGTCCTGACCAGGAAGTGCCCTAGGCTCGGCCGGGTGAGCACTCAACTGGGTTTCCCCGAGCTGGTCGGCGCCGCGACCGGGATCGGTTCGCTGCCGGGTACGGACGCACGGGAGGCGGCGAAGACCGCCGTCGGCGCGCTGGAGTTCCTGCCGTACCTCCCCGAGCTGCCCGCGCGGGGGCCCGGCGCGGACATGATCGGGCGCGGAGCCGGCCTGCTGGTCGAGCTGTTCGCGCAGACCGAGCCGAGCGGGTGGCGGTTCGCCGACCGGCCGGGGCGGGACACCAAGCGGGCGCACTCCTGGCTGGGTGAGGATCTGGACGCGTTGGAGGAGCACACCCAGGGGTACCGGGGTGCGCTCAAGGTGCAGGCGGTCGGGCCGTGGACGCTGGCAGCCTCGATCGAACTCCGCAACGGCGAGAAGGCGTTGCGCGACCGGGGTGCCTGCCGGGGGATCGCCGACTCGCTCACCGAGGGGCTGCGCCGGCACCTCGAGGACGTCCGGCGGCGGATCCCCGGCGCGCAGGTGGTGCTCCAGCTGGACGAGCCCTCGCTGCCCGCCGTGCTGGCCGGTGACGTGAAGACCGCCAGCGGCTTCCAGCGGCTGCGGTCGGTGGACCGACAGGTCGCCGAGGAGGCGCTGCGGGGCGTGATCTCGGCGCTGGACGTCCCGGTGGTGGTGCACAGTTGCGCGCCGGGAGTGCCGATCCCGCTGCTCCGCCGGGCCGGGGTGGCCGGGATCTCGCTGGACTTCGGCCTGCTGACGGAGCGTGATGACCAGGACCTGGGCGAGGCGGTGGAGGCCGGCACGGTGATCCTCGCCGGTGTGGTGCCCTCCACCGACCAGGGAATGACGGACCCGGCCGGTAGTGTCCAGGGGGTCAGGACGTTGTGGCGCAGGTTGGGGCTGTCCCCGGAGCTGCTGGGCCGCCGGGTGCTGGTGACACCGACCTGCGGGTTGGCGGGGGCTTCGCCCGCGTACGCGCGGACGGCGCTGTCACTCAGCGCGAGGGCGGCGCAGAGCCTGGTGGACAACCCGGAGTAGGCCGCGCCGATTTTTCACTGGAGGACGCGGTGTCGGTCGAGGGCTGGGAGGACGTTCCGGCGGAGGTGCGCAAGCGCCACGTCGAGCTGGCGGCCGAGGTCGAGGAGCACCGGGTCCGGTACTACGAGCAGGACGCGCCGACCGTCACGGACGCCGAGTTCGACCGCCTGATGCGGGAGTTGGAGGCGATCGAGGCCGAGCACCCGGTGCTGGTCACGCCCGACTCGCCGACCCAGAAGGTCGGCGGCGCGCCCACCGAGCAGTTCGCCGAGGTGGAGCACCGCGAGCGGCTGCTCAGCCTGGACAACGCGATGGACGACGAGGAGCTGGCCGCCTGGGCCGACCGGGTCGCCCGCGAGCTGGACGGTCTCGAGTACCACTACCTGTGCGAGCTCAAGGTGGACGGCCTGGCCGTCAACCTCACCTACGAGCACGGCCGGCTGGTGCAGGCCGCCACCCGGGGCACCGGCCGGGTCGGCGAGGACATCACCGCCAACGTCCGCACCATCAAGGAGATCCCGCACCAGCTGAAGGGGGATCACCTCCCCGCCCTGGTGGAGATCCGCGGCGAGGTCTACCTGCCGACCGAGGCGTTCGCCGAGCTGAACGCCGCGCTGGCGGCGGAGAACGAGCGCCGCCAGGCGGTCAACGAGCAGCGCGAGAAGGAGGGCAAGCGCCCCGGCGCCCTGCTCCGGCTGTTCGCCAACCCCCGGAACGCGGCGGCCGGTTCACTCCGCCAGAAGGACCCGCTGGTCACCGCCTCCCGCCCGCTGCACATGGTGGTGCACGGCATCGGCGCCCGCGAGGGCTTCGACATCGACTGCCAGTCGCACGCCTACCAGCTGCTGCACGACTGGGGCCTGCCCACCGCCCGGCACAACCGCGTGGTGGGGACGCTGGACGAGGTGCGCGCCTTCATCGCGCAGTTCGGCGAGCAGCGGCACTCGGTCGAGCACGAGATCGACGGCGTGGTCGTCAAGGTGGACGAGATCCCGCTGCAGGGCCGGCTCGGCGCCACCTCCAAGTCGCCGCGCTGGGCGATCGCCTGGAAGTACCCGCCGGAGGAGGTCAACGGCAAGCTGGCCAAGATCGAGGTCGGCATCGGCCGCACCGGCCGGGCCACCCCGTACGCGGTGCTGGCCGAGCCGGTCAAGGTCGCGGGCTCGATGGTGCAGTACGCCACCCTGCACAACCAGGAGATCGTCAAGGCCAAGGGCGTGCTGATCGGCGACACCATCGTGCTCCGGAAGGCCGGGGACGTGATCCCGGAGATCCTCGGCCCGGTGGAGGACCTGCGGGACGGCTCCGAGCAGCCCTTCGAGATGCCGACGCACTGCCCCGAGTGCGGCTCCGGGCTGCGCCCGATGAGCGAGGGCGACATCGACCTGCGCTGCCCGAACGCCCAGGGCTGTCCGGCCCAGATCCGGGAGCGGATCGCCTACCTCGGCGGCCGCGAGTCGCTGGACATC
This sequence comes from Kitasatospora sp. Root107, assembly GCF_001424875.1. GTDB lineage: Bacteria > Actinomycetota > Actinomycetes > Streptomycetales > Streptomycetaceae > Kitasatospora. The sequence continues at coordinate 49,997 of NZ_LMCT01000015.1, forward strand.
GAGGGGCTCGGGTACGTCGCCGCCACCGCGCTGACCCAGCCGCTGGAGCCCAAGCAGCCCCCGGTCGGCAACGAGGGGGACATCTTCGGGCTGACCATCGATCAGCTGCTGCCGATCAGGGTCCGGGTGCTGGAGCCGAAGACCGGCATGCCCAAGCTGGACGACAAGACCGGCAAGGAGAAGGAGGTCTCCTTCTTCGCCAATCTCAAGGGCGAGCCGAAGAAATCGGCCACGGTGCTGCTGGAGAATCTGGACAAGGCCAGGGACCGGCCGCTCTGGCGCTTCCTGAACGGTCTGTCGGTCCGTCACGTCGGCCCGGTCGCCGCTCAGGCGCTGGCCAGGGAGTTCCGTGACCTGGACCGGATCTTCGCCGCGACCGAGGAGGAGCTGGCCGCCGCCGAGGGGGTCGGCCCGATCATCGCCAAGGCGATCAAGGAGTGGTACGAGGAGGAGTGGCACCGGGAGATCCTGGAGAAGTGGCGCGCCGCAGGCGTCCGCTTCGTCGAGGAGAGCACCGGGGACGAGGGCCCCCGCCCGCTGGAGGGGCTGACCGTGGTGGTCACCGGCACGCTGGCCGGGCACACCAGGGACGGTGCCAAGGAGGCGCTGACCTCGCGCGGGGCCAAGGTGACCGGCTCGGTCTCGAAGAAGACCGACTTCGTGGTGGCCGGTGACAACCCCGGGTCGAAGTACGACAAGGCGGTACAGCTCGGGCTCGCGGTGCTGGACGACGCCGGGTTCGCCGTCCTGCTGGCGCAGGGGCCGGAGGCGGCCCGGGCCCACCTGGGGATCGAGCCGGCCGAGGAGAGCCCGGCGGCACCGGCCGAGAGCGTCGAGGAGACCCCGGCCGAGGGCTGACGCGCCGTTATCTTCCTGATGCCTCGTCAGCGGGGTCTGTCCGAAAGAAACCGGGCATTCTGTCAGTGTGCGGCATCCCGAAGGGATGTTCCGGCGTTGGCGTGTCCAGGGTTGTCCGAAAGTCCGCCTTACCGGTCGGACACCGGCTTACCCTTAGGGCGACACTGTGTCAGCAGGGGCGGTCGGCACCGGGGTTGCAGCCGGTACCACTGGGGGACCCCTCGCTCGCTGACGCCTGCCGGCTCTCCGGGTGTCGCACCGAAAGGCGGCCTGAACGGGGCGGGCCCGACGGAGGACAGGGCTTATGGATCGTACGACCGGCGGCGCACCCACACGCCCGCCGCAGGGGGTGGCAGGTGCGGTCCTGCTGCTCGGCGTGCTGTTGGCCGGTGCGGCGCCGCTCATCCCGCTCGCCGTCCTGGTGTACCGGCACGAGCCCGAGCTGTTACCGCTGTTCGCGGTGCCGCTGGCGGTGCTGGTGGCCGCCTGGCGGATCGCCCGGGACCGGGCGCGGGACCAGCTCACGGACCCGCTGACCGACCTGCCGAACCGTCATGCCCTGCTACTGGCCGCCCAGGAGGCGATCGCCGAGCACGGCGACGACCAGGACTGGAACGTCGGTCTGATCCTGCTCGACCTGGACAGGTTCAGGTCGCTCAACGACGCGCTCGGTCACACCGCCGGGGACCGGCTGCTGGTGCACATCGCCCGCCGGCTGCACCGGGCGCTGCGCTCGGGCACCCACAACCCCGGCCGGGACGACCCGGACGACGTGTTCTCCAGCCTGCCGCCGCCGGTCCAGCAGAGCCTGCGCCCGGTGGTGGCCCGGATGGGCGGCGACGAGTTCGCCGTCCTGCTGCCCGGGGTCGGCCGTCCCGACACCCTGGAGCGGGTCGCCAGGGCGCTGATCGCCGAACTCGCCGCGCCGATCCGGCTGGACGGGCTGCTGCTGGTGCTGGAGGCCAGCGCCGGGGTCTGCGTCTACCCGGCGCACGCCCAGGACGCCGAGGCACTGCTCCGCCGGGCCGACGTGGCGATGGCGCACGCCCAGCGCCGCCGGACCGGGGTGGAGCAGTACGACGAGACCAGGGACCTCGACACGCCGTACCGGATCGGCCTGCTGGGTGACCTGCGCCGGGCGCTGGAGACCAGCGAGGTGCAGCTGCACTACCAGCCGAAGGTCGCCTTCGACGGGCGGGTGGTCGGCCTGGAGGCGCTGCTCCGCTGGGAGCGGCCGGGCCAGGGGCGGGTACCCCCGGACGAGTTCATCGGCCTGGCCGAGTCCAGCGGTCTGATGCCCCGGCTGACCGACTACGTGCTGGAGACGGCGGTCGGCCAGCTTGCGATCTGGCGCGCCCAGGGCCTGGAGGTCCAGGTCGCGGTCAACGTCTCGCCCCGGGACGTGCTCAACCCCGGCTTCGCAGACCGGGTGGCCGCGCACCTGACCCGGCATCACGTGCCCGCCGCCGCGCTCCAGCTGGAGATCACCGAGCGGCTGCTGCTCGACGACTCCCGGCTGGCCGCCGACACCCTGGCCGAGCTGCGGCGATACGGCGTCGGCATGTCGCTGGACGACTTCGGCACCGGCCACTCCTCGCTGGTGCGGCTGCGCTCGCTGCCGGTCGGCGAGTTGAAGATCGACCGGTCCTTCGTCTCCCGGATGGTGGCCGACGACCACGACGCGGCGGTGGTCCGCTGCTCGGTCGAGCTGGCCCACTCGCTCGGCCTGACCGTGGTCGCCGAGGGCGTCGAGGACGACGAGACCTGGGAGAAGCTGCACAGCATGGGCGTGGACGCGGTGCAGGGCTGGCTGGTCTCCGCCGCCCTCCCGGCCGACCAGGCCACCGCCTGGCTGATGGTGCACCGCACCGGCGCTCCGGCGGTCGAGCTGCTCGCCCCGCCGCCGGCCCTGCCGCCGGTCGCGGCCCCGACCACCCCGCAGTAGCCCCGTTCGACGGCTGTCCCGACGCCCGTCCTGACATATGTCGGGACGGGCGTCCGCCGTGCTCCCCCTAGGATGGGCTCCACAGACAGAGGACGGGCACGTCACCATCCGCCCGCCCGACCAGAACTCACCTTGAGGATCGCTGCATGCCTGGCATCACGCGCGAGGAGGTCGCCCACCTCGCCCGGCTGTCGCGTCTGGAGCTGCAGGCCGAAGAGCTGGACCACTTCGCCGAGCAGCTCGACGTGATCATCGGCGCGGTCGCCCGCGTTTCCGAGGTCGCCGGACAGGACGTCCCGCCGACCTCCCACCCGCTGCCGCTGACCAACGTCATGCGCGCCGACGTGGTGCGACCGTCGCTCACCCCGGAGCAGGCGCTGTCCGGCGCCCCCGCCGTCGAGGAGCAGCGTTTCCGCGTCCCGCAGATCCTCGGGGAGGGCTGATCACCATGACCGAACTGATCAAGCGGACGGCCGCCGACACGGCCGCCGCCATCGCCTCCGGCGAGGTCTCCGCCGTCGAGGTCGCCCAGGCGCACCTGGACCGGATCGACGCCGTCGACAAGAAGGTCAACGCCTTCCTGCACGTGGACACCGAGGGTGCGCTGAGCGCCGCCCGCGCGGTGGACGAGAAGCGCGCCAAGGGGGAGAAGCTCGGCCCGCTGGCCGGCGTCCCGCTCGCGCTCAAGGACGTCTTCACCACCAAGGGCGTCCCCACCACCTGCGGCTCCAAGATCCTCGAAGGCTGGATCCCGCCGTACGACGCCACCCTGACGACCCGTCTGAAGGACGCGGGCGTGGTCATCCTCGGCAAGACCAACATGGACGAGTTCGCGATGGGCTCCTCCACCGAGAACTCGGCCTACGGCCCGACCGGCAACCCCTGGGACCTCTCCCGGATCCCCGGCGGCTCCGGCGGCGGCTCGGCGGCGGCGCTGGCCGCGTACCAGGCCCCGCTGGCGATCGGCACCGACACCGGCGGTTCGATCCGTCAGCCCGGCGCCGTCACCGGCACGGTGGGCGTGAAGCCGACCTACGGTGCGGTCTCCCGCTACGGCCTGATCGCGTTCTCCTCCTCGCTGGACCAGGGCGGTCCGTGCGCCCGTACGGTGCTGGACACCGCGCTGCTGCACGAGGCGATCGCCGGCTACGACCCGCTGGACTCCACCTCGATCAACGCGCCGGTCCCGGCCGTGGTCGAGGCCGCCAAGCGCGGCGAGGTCCGCGGCATGCGGATCGGCGTGGTCAAGGAGTTCGCCGGCGAGGGCTACCAGGCCGGCGTGATGCAGCGCTTCAACGAGTCGGTGGAGCTGCTCCGTGAGCTCGGCGCCGAGATCGTCGAGGTCTCCTGCCCGTCCTTCACCCTGGCGCTGCCCGCCTACTACCTGATCGCCCCGAGCGAGGCCAGCTCCAACCTGGCCCGCTTCGACGCGATGCGGTACGGCCTGCGGGTCGGCGACGACGGCACCCGCTCGGCCGAGGACGTCACCGCCCTCACCCGTGAGGCGGGCTTCGGCGCCGAGGTCAAGCGCCGGATCATCCTCGGCACCTACGCCCTCTCCTCGGGCTACTACGACGCCTACTACGGCTCGGCCCAGAAGGTCCGCACCCTGATCTCGCGCGACTTCGACGCCGCCTTCGCCGGTGTCGACGTGCTGATCTCGCCGACCACCCCGACCACCGCCTTCCCGATCGGCGAGCGCGCCGACGACCCGATGGCGATGTACCTGGCCGACCTGTGCACGATTCCGTCGAACCTCGCGGGCAACGCGGCCATGTCGCTGCCCTGCGGGCTCGCCCCGGAGGACAATCTCCCGGTCGGCCTGCAGATCATCGCCCCCGCGATGGCGGACGACCGCCTGTACCGCGTGGGCGGCGCCGTCGAGGCCGCACTCAACGACAAGTGGGGACACCCCCTGCTCGAGGAGGCACCGGCACTGTGAGCAGCATCGAGAAGGCCAAAGGGTTCAAGCACTCGAAGCCCGGTCTGTGGCTGTCCATCGGGACGAGCGCCTTCGGCGCGGTCTCGATCGTCAAGGACGTCAAGAAGGCCCGCGGCGACAACGACACCCTCAAGCTGATCAACGCCCTGGTCGGCGCCGCCGCGCTGATCACCGGCACCGCACTCCTCGTCCGTGAGCTCAAGCGGCTCGGGGACGACGACGTGCTGCTGGGCTGACGGACCTCCAAGACTCAACTGAAGGGGACGCTGTGAGCGTCATTAGCCTGGTCTCGTACGAGGACGCACTTGCCTCGTACGACCCGGTGATGGGCCTTGAGGTCCATGTCGAGCTGGGTACCAAGACCAAGATGTTCTGCGGCTGCTCGACCGAGCTGGGCGCCGAGCCCAACTCGCAGACCTGCCCGACCTGCCTCGGCCTGCCGGGCTCGCTGCCGGTGGTCAACGCGATCGGTGTGGAGTCGGCGATCAAGATCGGTCTCGCGCTGAACTGCGAGATCGCCGAGTGGTGCCGGTTCGCCCGGAAGAACTACTTCTACCCGGACATGCCGAAGAACTTCCAGACCTCGCAGTACGACGAGCCGATCGCCTTCAACGGCTACCTCGACGTGCAGTTGGAGGACGGCTCGACCTTCCGGGTCGAGATCGAGCGCGCCCACATGGAGGAGGACACCGGCAAGTCCTCGCACATCGGCGGCGCGACCGGCCGGATCCACGGCGCCTCGCACTCGCTGCTGGACTACAACCGGGCCGGCATCCCGCTGATCGAGATCGTCACCAAGCCGATCGAGGGCGCGGGCGAGCGGGCTCCGGAGGTGGCGAAGGCGTACGTGGCCGAGCTGCGTGAGCTGATCAAGGCGCTGGACGTCTCCGAGGCCCGGATGGACAAGGGCCAGATGCGCTGCGACGTGAACCTGTCGCTGCGTCCGCACGGCCGGGAGAAGTTCGGCACCCGCTCGGAGACCAAGAACGTCAACTCGCTGCGCAGCGTGGAGCGGGCGGCCCGGTTCGAGATCCGCCGGCACGCCACGGTGCTCGACGAGGGCGGCACGATCATCCAGGAGACCCGGCACTTCCACGAGGAGGACGGCTCCACCACGGCCGGCCGGATCAAGGACAACGCCGAGGACTACCGGTACTTCCCGGAGCCCGACCTGGTCCCGATCGCGCCCGCGCGCGACTGGGTCGAGGAGCTGCGGGCCGGTCTGCCCGAGCTGCCCCGGGTCCGCCGGGCCCGGCTGCAGGGCGAGTGGGGCCTCTCGGACAAGGACATGCAGTCGGTGCTCAACGCCGGTGCGGTCCAGCCGATCCTGGACACCATCGCGGCCGGCACCAACGCCGAGCAGGCCCGGAAGTGGTGGATGGGCGAGGTGGCGCGCAACGCCAACGAGACCGGCACCGAGCTGAGCGAGCAGCCGATCACCCCGGCCCAGGTCGCCCGGATCGCCGCGCTGGTCGCGGAGGGCAAGCTCAACGACAAGCTGGCCAAGCAGGTCATCGCGGCCGTGCTGGCCGGCGAGGGCGAGCCGGACGCGGTGATCGAGGCCCGCGGCCTGGCCGTGGTCTCGGACGACTCCGCGCTCGGCGCGGCGGTCGACCAGGCGATCGCCGAGAACGGCGCGATCGCCGACAAGATCCGCGACGGCAAGATCGCCGCGGTCGGCGCGCTGGTCGGGGCGGTCATGAAGACCACCCGCGGCCAGGCCGACGCGGCGAAGGTCAAGGACCTGATCCTGGCCAAGCTGGGTGTCGAGGCCTAGGTATACCTAGACCCTCAGGGGCCGCTGACGACCGCCCGCTCCGTACCTCGGAACATGCGGCATGCTCCCGATGTGGTGACCCCCCTCAGCGGAGGAAGCTCTTAGCAGGACGAAGGACCGGCCGACGGAGGCCGGGACGGTCCGCCGAGAAGGGGTTACCACCATGTTGGAGTACGAGCTGATCCAGGCCCGCTCGCAGGAGCTGCAGCGGCTGGCCAGGCACGACGCACTGGTCCGGGAGGCGCTGGACGCAGTGCAGCGCGAAGGTCGCCCGAGCCTGCGCAGCGGTCTGCGGAGAGCACTGCAAAACCGCCGGGTACGGGCACTCAGTCCGCGCCCCCAGCTCAACCAGTGCTGAGACCCTCCGGTGGTTGGGGGGCGGCGTCGCGGCGCCGAGGCACGCACCTCGACGGCTTCTCGTCGGTCGCCGATGCTCCGCATGGACTCCCTCCTCGGCACCGCCGAGGCACGCACCCCAACACCGCTCCTTCACCCACCCCCCAACCGCCGGAGGGTCTGAGCTGGTGGTACGAATGCTGACAGACCCTCACAGCCCGGCCGCCGCCCGTCCGATCAGCGAGATATCCGCTCGGACGGTGTCGGCGGCCTGTGGCATGCTCAGCGCCATGGAGCAGATATCGGTGAGCCCGGTCTTCGTCGGACGCGGCACCGAGATCGGCACCCTGGACGCCGCGTTGCGCCGGGCGGCGGCCGGCCAGCCGCAGGCCGTGCTGGTCGGTGGCGAGGCCGGGGTCGGCAAGACCAGGCTGATCGAGGAGTTCCTGACCGCCGCCTGCGGCCCCGGCGTGGTCACCACCGTGGGCGGCTGCCTGGAGGTCGGCGCCGAGGGTCTGCCGTACGCACCGCTGGCCACCGCGCTGCGCCGCCTGCACCGCAACCTGAGGGTCGAGCTGGAGAAGGCGGCCCAGGGCATGGAGGGTCATCTCACCCGGCTGCTGCCGGAGTTCGGCGCGGACGACGCCGAGCCCAACGACGAGTTCGGCCGGGCCCAGCTGTTCGAGCACACCGCCCGGCTGTTCGAGCGGCTCTCCGCCGACCGGACGATCGTGCTGGTCATCGAGGATCTGCACTGGTCCGACCGGTCCACCCGGGAGCTGCTGGCGTACCTGATCCGTACCCTGCACCGGGCCCGGGTGCTGATCGTCGCCACCTACCGCTCCGACGATCTGCACCGCAGGCACCCGCTGCGCCCGTTCCTGGCGGAGCTGGACCGGCTGCGTACCGTGCACCGGGTGGAGCTGTGCCGGTTCGGCCGGCGCGAGGTGGCCGCCCAACTGGCCGGCATCCTGGGCACCAAGGCCCCCGGCCGGCAGTTGGTGGACCGGATCCACCGCCGCTCCGAGGGCAACCCGTTCTTCGTCGAGGAGCTGGCCACCGCCCACCAGGACGGCTGCGACACCGGGCTCACCGACTCGCTCCGCGACCTGCTGCTGGTCCGGGTCGAGGCCCTGCCGGACGAGACCCAACGGGTCCTCAGAATCGCCGCCGAGGGCGGCTCGCTGGTCGAGCACGCCCTGCTGGAGGCGGTGCTGGACGAGGGCGAGGACGTCCTGATCGACGCGCTGCGGAACGCCGTCGGCGTCAACGTGCTGCGCCCGGACAGCGACGGCGACGGCTACCGGTTCCGGCACGCGCTGGTCCGCGAGGCGATCTCGGACGACCTGCTGCCCGGTGAGCGGTACCGGATCAACCGCCGCTACGCCGCCGCGCTGGAGCAGGACGGTTCACTGGTCTGCGGCAACGGCAGGGCCGCCCGGCTGGCCAACTACTGGTACCACGCGCACGACCCCGGCCGGGCCCTGCCGACGGCGCTGGAGGCCGCCAGGTCGGCCCGGCGGCGGAACGCCTTCGCCGAGCAGCTCGGCATGCTGGAGCGCGCGTTGGAGCTCTGGGACGAGGTCTCGGAGGAGGTGCGGCAGGAGAACCTGCGGCCCGCCGACTGGGCCGGCACGTATCCGCCGTGCGGCCACGACGACGGCGCCTGCCGGCTGCTGCACATGGTCGACGTGCTGGCCGAGGCGGTGCTGGCGGCCCGCCGGGCGGGCGACCGCGACCGCGGTCTCAGTCTGGCCAAGCGGGCCTTCAAGTTGCTGGACGAGGAGACCGAGCCGGAGCGCGCCGCCTGGTTCCGGATCCAGCGCGCGCTGATGTTCCGTCACCTCCAGCGCAGTGGCAGCGACGAGGAGATCGAGCGGGCCCAGCGGCTGGTGGCCGGTCTGCCGCCGTCCCCGGTGCAGGCCGAGGTGTTCGCCCTGGCAGCCGGGCACGGGATGCTCGGCGACCCGGTCGAGGCCGACCGGGAGCTGGCCGAGCGGGCCGCCGCGATCGCGCGCGAAGTCGGTGCCCACGCGGTCGAGCAGCACGCCCGGATGACCATGGGCACCCTGTCGGTCTACTTCGGCGAGGCGACGGCCGGGCTCGCCCTGCTCGCCGACGCGGTCGAGCAGGTCAGGCACACCGGCTCGGTGGACGTGCTCTGCCGGGGGCTGAACAACCTGTCCAGCCTGCTGCTCAGCCTGGGCCGGGCGGCCGAGGCCGAGGCGTTCGCCCGCGAGGGTCTTGCGGCCGCCCGGGGCAACGGGCTGCTCGGCAACATCGGTGCCCTGCTGACCGGGAATCTGGTCGAATCCCTGCTGGTGCTCGGCCGCCCGGCCGAGGCCGAGCAACTGCTGGCCGAGTGGGAGGGCGACCCTGCGAGCAGCAACGACCATGCCTTCCTCGGCCGGCTGCGGGCTGAACTCGCCCTGGACCAAGGTGATCTGGCGGTCGCCGAGGAGTACCTGGAGCGGGCCAGGGTGGCCGGGCGGCAGGTCAGGCAGACCCAGCACGATCTCCCGCTGGCCCGGCTGGCGATGCGGATCGAGATCCGGGCCGGGCGGCCCCTGAAGGCCAGGGCCGAACTGCTCGCCGTACTCGACCGGTTGGCCGAACGCCCGGTCGGGCAGGGCGTCGCGGACGGCTGCCTGTACGGGCTGCTGCCGGTGCTGGTGGAGGGCGCGTCCGGGGAGGCCGACTCGCGGGGTGCGGCGGCGGCCGATCTGGGGCGTCCGGTGGTGCTGCGGCGGATCGCCGAGGTCGCCGCCCAACTGCGGCCCCGGACGGAGCTGCACCAGGGATGGGTGGCGCTGCTGGCGGCCGAGCTGGCCCGCGCGGAGGGCGCGGACACCCCCGAGCAGTGGGCCGCCGTGGTGGAGCTGCTGCGTGACACCGGTCTCGGCTGCCCGCTCGGGCAGGCGCTCTACCGGCTGGCCGAGTCGCTGCTGACGGCCGGCCGCCGGGAGGCCGCGGTCGAGCCGCTCCGGGAGGTCGAGGCGCTGGCCACCGCCGGTCTGTACCTGCGGCAGGACATCGGCCAGCTGACCGCCAGGGCCGGGCTCTCGCTGGCCGCCCGTCCGGTGGCGGTGGCCCGGCCGACCCAGTCGGCCGAGCCAGCCGACCAGTTCGGCCTCACCCCACGCGAGCGGGACGTGCTGCACCGGCTGGCCCAGGGGCGGACCAACCGGCAGATCGCCGAGGAGCTCTACATCTCCCCGAAGACCGCCAGCGTGCACGTCTCCAACATCCTGGCCAAGCTCTCGGTCGGCAGCCGGGGCGAGGCGGCCGCCCTGGCGCACCGGCTGCACCTGCTCGGCGCCTGACCAGGCGTCAACTGCCGTTCGCCGCACGGGGCGGTCCGGCCGAAGGCCGTGCGCCCCCGTCGTGCGCTGCGGCCAACCGGGGCGATCCCGTCAAGAGTGGGGCACAACGCCACCCGGGCCCCATTACTCTAAGTTGAGTGTGCGTGTCATTGAGTGACGGAAGTGGTGTAAGGTCCGGAGCGGGAACACCGGCAAGGCGTGGGGGAGAAGTCGAGTGAACTTTCACCCGAGCCGCCTCCCCGGCCTGCTGCTGGTGCTGCTCTGCCTCGGGTACGCCCTGGGCGCCGCCGTCGGCTGGGGATCGCCGGAACTCGCGCTGTTCATGGGCGACTTCGGGCTGGCCGGGGCTGCCCTGGCGGCCGCGCTCTCCTGCCTGCTGCACGCCTGCGCGGCCGGTGGCCAGGCCCGGCCCGCCTGGCTGCTGTTCGGTCTGTCCTCCTCGATGGTGGCGATCGGCAACGGCACCTGGGGCTGGTACGAGGTGGTGCTCGGCACCACGCTGCCCGAGGGTTCGCCCGCCGAGTACGCCTTCCTGCTGTTCGCCCCGCTCGCCATCATCGGTCTGACCGTGCTGGCCCAGCGGCCCCGGACGGCGGCCGGCTGGCTCTGCCTGCTGCTGGACGGCTGGCTGGTGGCCGGGTCGCTGTTCACCCTCAGCTGGAGCCTGGCGCTCGGCCGGGTCGCGGCCGGCGAGGGCGAGGACCCGCTCAGGATGGCGCTCAACCTGGCCTACCCCGTGCTGGACATCCTGCTGGTCAGCCTGGTGGTCGGCCTGCGGTTCCGGAGCCGGGACGGCAACCGGGCCGCCGTGCACACCGCGATGGTCGGCCTCGCCGTCACGGTGGTCTGCGACGCGCTCTTCACCTCGCCCGCGCTGCGCAGCAGTTACCACTCCGGCGAGCTGCTGGACGCGGGCTGGTTCGCCGGCAGCGTGCTGCTCGCCTGGGCACCCTGGGCCTCCCGCGGCCGGTTCGGCCCGAGCCGTGAGCACCCCTCGGTCGGCGGCGCCCCCCGCCGCCGGGTCTCCTCCACCTTCAGCGCGCTCACCCCGTACGTCGCGGCGGCGGTCTGCACCGCGGGCATCCTCTACAACGCGCTCGGCGGCCACGCGCTGGACCGGGTGGTGGTGGCCTCGGCCTGCACCGTCGGTCTGGCGCTGATCGTCCGGCAGGGCGTGATACTGCTCGACAACCTCTCGCTGACCCAGGAACTCGCCCAGAAAGAGGCGCACTTCCGCTCCCTGGTGCAGGGCTCCAGCGACGTGATCATGATCGCGGGCGGCAGCGGCGTGCTCTCCTACGTCAGCCCCGCCTCGATCGGCGTCTACGGGCGGGACCCGGAGGAGCTGGTCGGCGGCAACCTGCTCAACCTGGTGCACCCCGACGACGTCGACCGGGTGCTGCGTCAGGTCCGGCGGCTGATGGCCGACCGGCCGGTGCACCGGGACGGGGCCGCCGAGCCCTCGGCTCGGGTGGAGTGCCGGGTCCGCTCCGGCAACGACGAGTGGCTGCACGTCGAGTCGACGGTCAACCGGTACCGGGACGGGCTGATCCTGAACAGCCGCGACGTCACCGAACGGGTCATACTGCAGGCTCAGTTGCAGCACAACGCGTTCCACGACCCACTCACCGACCTGCCGAACCGGGCGCTCTTCACCCAGCGGCTGCGCACCTCGCTGAGCCCGACCGAGGGGTACCCGGAGTACCCGGGCGGTGAGGAGGCCACCGTGGCGGTGCTCTTCCTCGACCTGGACGGCTTCAAGGCGGTCAACGACAGCGCGGGCCACCAGGTCGGCGACGAGCTGCTGGTACAGGCGGCCCGCCGGCTGCAGCACGCGGTCCGGTCCGGCGACACGGTGGCGAGGTTCGGCGGTGACGAGTTCGCCGCGCTGGTCCGCGGCCGGCTCGGCCGGGCCCAGGTGCACGAGCTGGCCGAGCGGCTCCGCTCGGCGCTCTCCGAGCCGTACTGGATCGGCGGGGCCGAGCTCGGGGTGGCGGCCAGTATCGGGATCGCCTTCGCCGGCTGCGACCCCGATCCCGGCGCGGACCCGCAGGCCGCGGCGGACGAGCTGATGCGCAACGCCGATCTGGCGATGTACCGGGCGAAGTCCGAGGGCAAGGGCCGGGTGGTGCTCTACCACCCGGCGATGCGGGCCGAGTTGGACCGCCGGACGGAGCTGGAGGAGCGGCTCAGGGTGGCCGTCCAGGAGGGCTCGTTCACGCTGCTGCACCAGCCCGTGGTGGATCTGGCCACCGGCGCCGTCACCGGCGTCGAGGCGCAGGCCCGCTGGCGCTCGGCGCAGGGCCTGCTGCTCACCCCGGCGGAGTTCCTGCGCACCGCCGACCAGGGTGACGCGGCCACCAGGTTCGCCCGCTGGATGCTCCAGGAGACGGTCACCGCGGCCGCCCTGAGGGCCGGCCCGCGGCTGGTGCCCGTCCCGGTGACGATCCGCCTGTCGGCCCAACGGCTCTGCGCGCCCGGCATGTACGAGGCGGTGATCGCGGTGCTCAGGGAGACCGGCCTGCCCGCCGAGCTGCTGGTGATCGAGCTGGCCAGGACGGGCCCGGACGAGCACGCCGACGAGCTCGGCCGCCGGCTCGCCGCGCTCCGGCGGCACGGCGTCTCCACCGCGGTGGCGGGCTTCGGCGCGGGCGGCGGCTCGCTCGGGACGCTGGCCCGACTCCCGTTCGACGCGCTCAAGCTGGACCGCAGCCTGGTCCAGGACGTGGCCGACTCCCGGCTGACCCGCGCGCTGGCCGGGCACGCCCTCCGGCTGGCCCGCGACCTCGGTCTGGTGACCGGCGCCGAGGGGGTGGACCTGCCCCGGCAGGTGACCGCGCTGCAGGAGCTGGGGTGCCGTCAGGGGCAGGGTCTGGCCTTCGCCCAGCCGCTCGACGAGCACCGGCTGCGGCGGGCCCTGCTGCGCCGGGTCTACCCGCTGCCGAAACAGGCGACGGGGCTCTCCGCGCGACGCGCCTACCTGGCGGCGGACGCCCGATCGGGTGGCCGTCCGGAGCCCGGCGGCAGCCGGGTGGTGCACCATCAGAACGCCCCCGACCTGGCAGAACGTCGTCCGACCCCCGGTCCGTCCTGGGGTCCGGGCGGGGGTCCGCATAGCGAGACGGCCGTCCCACCTGCTTGACACGCCCCACCGCCGGGGAGGAAGGTCGGAGCCATGCGCACCCGAATTCTCGTACTTGGCGGGCGCGTCGGCTGAGCGGGTCACCCCCCGCACGAAGAGACCGACGCGCCACCCCTCGCATGCCCTTGGCACGAGGGGTTTTTTGTTGCACTGGAACCGCCCGACCATGCAAGACCCCAGCCGAATCGGCCAGATGTCCGGTACTCAACCGTCCGGGTGGACGATGGAGGCAGGACCGGCGACCGGCCCCCGACCCCAGGACCCTCACCTGACGGGGACGGCAGAACCCGAGAAGAGACAGGCAGATGACCGAGCACGCCGCCCCCCGCCGCGGGGACACCCCGGCCACCCACGCTCCTGCGCCCACCGTCGTCGTGGAGACGATGACCGGCGCGCAGTCGCTCATCCGCTCCCTTGAGGCAGTGGGCGCGGACACCGTCTTCGGCATCCCGGGCGGCGCCATCCTCCCTGCCTACGACCCGCTGATGGACTCGCAGAAGGTCCGTCACATCCTGGTCAGGCACGAGCAGGGCGCGGGCCACGCGGCCACCGGCTACGCCCAGGCCACCGGCCGGGTCGGCGTCTGCATGGCCACCTCGGGCCCGGGCGCGACCAACCTGGTGACCCCGATCGCCGACGCCTACATGGACTCCGTCGCGATGGTGGCGATCACCGGCCAGGTCGCCTCCAAGGCGATCGGCACCGACGCCTTCCAGGAGGCGGACATCTGCGGCATCACGATGCCGATCACCAAGCACAACTTCCTGGTCACCGACCCGGCCGAGATCCCCCGGGTGATCGCCGAGGCGTTCCACATCGCCGCCACCGGCCGCCCGGGCCCGGTGCTGGTCGACATCGCCAAGGACGCGCTGCAGGCCACCACCACCTTCCGCTGGCCGGTGGAGACCTCGCTGCCCGGCTACCGCCCGGTGACCAAGCCGCACGCCAAGCAGATCCGCGAGGCCGCGAGGATGCTGGTCGCCGCCAAGCGCCCGGTGCTCTACGTCGGCGGCGGCGTGCACAAGGCGCAGGCCAGCGCCGAGCTGCGGATCCTGGCCGAGCTGACCGGCGCCCCGGTGGTCACCACCCTGATGGCGCTCGGCGTCTTCCCGGACAGCCACCCGCAGCACCTGGGCATGCCGGGCATGCACGGCTCCGTCCCGGCCGTCACCGCGCTGCAGAAGGCGGACCTGCTGTTCACCCTGGGCGCCCGCTTCGACGACCGGGTGACCGGCAAGCTGGACAGCTTCGCCCCGTACGCCAAGGTCGTGCACGCGGACATCGACCCGGCCGAGATCGGCAAGAACCGCCCGGTCGACGTGCCGATCGTCGGTGACGCCCGCGAGGTGCTGGCCGACCTGATCGTCGCCGTGCAGGCCGAGTTCGACGCCGGTCACAAGGGCGACTACGTGGACTGGTGGGTCAAGCTCAACCAGTGGAAGACCACCTACCCGCTGGGCTACGAGGCCGCCCCGAACGGTGAGTTGTCGCCGCAGCAGGTGATCGAGCGGATCGGGCAGCTGGTCGGCCCGGACGCGATCTACGCGGCGGGCGTCGGCCAGCACCAGATGTGGGCCTCACAGTTCATCAACTACGAGAAGCCGGCCACCTGGCTGAACTCCGGCGGCGCGGGCACCATGGGCTACGCCGTGCCGGCCGCGATGGGCGCCAAGGCGGGCAAGCCGGAGGCCGCGGTCTGGGCGATCGACGGCGACGGCTGCTTCCAGATGACCAATCAGGAACTGGTCACCTGCGCGCTGAACAACATCCCGATCAAGGTCGCGGTGATCAACAACGGTTCGCTGGGCATGGTCCGCCAGTGGCAGACCCTGTTCTACAACCAGCGCTACTCCAACACCGTGCTGCACGCCGGCCCGGAGCACGACGGCATCGCCAAGCCGGCGCAGGGCACCCGGATCCCGGACTTCGTGCTGCTCGCCGAGGCGATGGGCTGTGTCGGCCTGCGCTGCGAGCGTCCCGAGGACCTGGACGCGGTGATCAAGCAGGCGATGGAGATCAACGACCGCCCGGTGGTCATCGACTTCATCGTCCACCAGGACGCCATGGTCTGGCCGATGGTCGCCGCAGGCACCAGCAACGACGAGATCCTCGCCGCCCGGGACGTCCGCCCGGACTTCGGCGACGACCTCGACTGACTGCCCCGACCAACCGATAGAGAGTCATGACTATGTCCAAGCACACCCTCTCCGTCCTGGTCGAGAACAAGCCCGGCGTGCTCGCCCGCATCGCCGCGCTGTTCTCCCGTCGGGGTTTCAACATCGACTCGCTGGCCGTCGGCCCGACCGAGCACCCGGACATCTCCCGGATGACGATCGTGGTCAACGTGGAGGACCTCCCGCTGGAGCAGGTCACCAAGCAGCTGAACAAGCTGGTCAACGTGATAAAGATCGTCGAACTCGACCAGTCCGCCGCGATCCAGCGGGAGTTGGTCCTGGTCAAGGTCCGGGCCGACGCCGAGACGCGCTCGCAGATCGTCGAGATCGTCCAGCTGTTCCGGGCCAAGACGGTCGACGTCTCGCCCGACGCGGTGACCATCGAGGCCACCGGCAGTTCGGACAAGCTGGAGGCGATGCTCCGGATGCTGGAGCCGTACGGCATCAAGGAGTTGGTCCAGTCCGGCCTGGTCGCCATCGGACGCGGCGCCCGGTCGATCACCGACCGCTCGCTCCGGGCGCTCGACCGCAGCGCCTGATCCGGCTCTGACGATCAGTCGTCTCACCCCCTGAAGCACCGCCCCACACCCCCGCCGGGTCCACGTACGGTAGGTACGCACCGGCATCACCACCACGCAAGGAGATGTGCCCCCGTGGCCGAGCTGTTCTACGAAGACGACGCTGACCTGTCCATCATCCAGGGCCGCAAGGTCGCGATCATCGGCTACGGCAGCCAGGGCCACGCCCACGCGCTGTCGCTGTTCGAGTCGGGCGTGGACGTCCGGGTCGGCCTCAAGGAGGGCTCGTCCTCCCGCGTCAAGGCGGAGGAGGCGGGCCTGCGCGTCGTCACCGCCGCCGAGGCCGCCGCCGAGGCCGACGTCATCATGATCCTGGTGCCGGACCCGATCCAGTCCGACGTCTACGAGGCCGACATCGCGCCGCACCTGAAGGCGGGCGACGCCCTGTTCTTCGGCCACGGCCTGAACATCCGCTTCGGCTTCATCAAGCCCCCAGCCGACGTCGACGTCTGCATGGTCGCCCCCAAGGGCCCGGGCCACCTGGTGCGCCGTCAGTACCAGGAAGGCCGTGGCGTTCCCGCCATCGTGGCCGTCGAGCAGGACGCCACCGGCAAGGCCTTCGAGCTGGCGCTGTCCTACGCCAAGGGCATCGGCGCCACCAAGGCCGGCGTCATCAAGACCACCTTCACCGAGGAGACCGAGACCGACCTGTTCGGTGAGCAGGCCGTCCTCTGCGGTGGCACCGCCGCCCTGGTCAAGGCCGGTTTCGAGACCCTGGTCGAGGCCGGCTACCAGCCGGAGATCGCCTACTTCGAGTGCCTGCACGAGCTGAAGCTCATCGTCGACCTGATGTACGAGGGCGGCCTGGAGAAGATGCGCTGGTCCATCTCGGAGACCGCCGAGTGGGGCGACTACGTGACCGGCCCGCGCATCATCACGGCCGACACCAAGGCCGCCATGAAGCAGGTCCTCACCGAGATCCAGGACGGCACCTTCGCCAACGCCTGGATCGCCGAGTACAAGGCCGGCCTGCCGAAGTACAACGAGTACAAGAATGCGGACGCCGACCACCTGCTGGAGACCACGGGCAAGAAGCTCCGCGGTCTGATGAGCTGGGTCAACGAGAAGGCGTAACTGCCTTGTACAACTAGGCTGCTCCCGTCCGGGTGATTTCGCCGGACGGGAGCAGCCCGGCCGCCAGCCCGTCGATACACTTCCGAGTGCGCGTCAGGCCCACAGCGTCGTGCGTCTATCTACGCGGCATGCCACCTTCCCCCGCTTTCCACGCCACCATCGTGCGCGGGGAGAACCGGACAGTTAAGGACAACACTGTCGTGAGCAAATCCGTTGTACTGATCGCCGAAGAGCTGTCTCCCGCCACCGTCGACGCACTCGGCCCCGACTTCGAGATCCGGCACTGCAACGGTGCGGACCGCACCGAGCTGCTGACCGCGATCGCCGACGTGGACGCCATCCTGATCCGCTCCGCCACCAAGGTGGACGCGGAGGCGCTGGCGGCCGCGAAGAAGCTCAAGGTGGTCGCCCGTGCGGGCGTCGGCCTGGACAACGTGGACGTGGCGGCCTCCACCAAGGCCGGTGTGATGGTCGTCAACGCGCCGACCTCCAACATCGTCACCGCCGCCGAGCTGGCCTGTGGCCTGCTGATCGCCTCGGCCCGCAACATCGCCCCGGCCAGCGCCGCGCTCAAGCAGGGCGAGTGGAAGCGCAACAAGTACACCGGCGTCGAGCTCTCCGAGAAGGTGCTCGGCGTGGTCGGCCTGGGCCGGATCGGCGTGCTGGTCGCCCAGCGGATGTCCGCCTTCGGCATGAAGATCGTGGCGTACGACCCCTACATCCAGGCCGCCCGCGCGGCCCAGATGGGCGTCAAGCTGCTCTCGCTGGAGGAGCTGCTCGAGGTCTCGGACTTCATCACCGTGCACCTCCCGAAGACCCCGGAGACGATCGGCCTGATCGGCGACGAGGCGCTGCACAAGGTCAAGCCGACCGTGCGGATCGTCAACGCCGCCCGCGGCGGCATCGTGGACGAGGCCGCGCTGGCCTCCGCGCTGCGCGACGGCCGGGTGGCCGGGGCCGGCCTGGACGTCTACGCCAAGGAGCCGTGCACCGACTCCCCGCTGTTCGGCTTCGACAACGTGGTGGCCACCCCGCACCTGGGCGCCTCCACCGACGAGGCGCAGGAGAAGGCCGGCATCGCGGTCGCCAAGTCGGTCCGCCTCGCCCTCGCGGGCGAGCTGGTGCCGGACGCGGTCAACGTCCAGGGCGGCGTGATCGCCGAGGACGTCCGTCCGGGCCTGCCGCTGGCCGAGAAGCTCGGCCGGATCTTCACCGCGCTGGCCGGCGAGGTCGCCGTCCGCCTGGATGTCGAGGTCCGTGGCGAGATCACCCAGCACGACGTGAAGGTGCTCGAACTCTCCGCGCTCAAGGGCGTGTTCGAGGATGTCGTGGCGGAGACGGTGTCCTACGTCAACGCCCCGCTGTTCGCCCAGGAGCGTGGCGTCGAGGTCCGCCTCACCACCTCCAGCGAGTCGCCCGAGCACCGCAACGTGATCACCGTGCGCGGCACGCTCTCCGGCGGCGGCGAGATCGCCATCTCGGGCACGCTGTCCGGCCCGAAGCAGACCCAGAAGATCGTCGGCGTGGACGCCTTCGACGTGGACGTGGCGCTCACCGACCACATGGCGTTCTTCAAGTACGAGGACCGCCCCGGCGTGGTCGGCACCCTCGGCCGGATCCTCGGTGACGCGGGCATCAACATCGCGGGCATGCAGGTGGCCCGGGACGGCTCCGAGGCGCTGGCCTCGATCACCGTGGACAGCGAGGTCTCCCAGGAGGTCCTGACCGAGATCGCGGGTGCGATCGGCGCGCAGTTCGCCCGCGCGGTCAACCTCGGCTGATCACTCGCCAGAGGGGCCCGGTCCGCTTCGGCGGGCCGGGCCCTTTTCGTCGTCCGGGTGCGTGCTGTCTCAGATACTAGGAAATCCAACTATCCGTGCAGACAGCACCCGTTCCAGGTCGTACCGTGAAAGAGCTATCCGGCGAGCCGCCCCTCCAACTCGAGGGCGCCAGGCCCGGATGCGCACGTACGCAGCACGGCAGGCGATCCCTGGCCGGCGTACCCGAAACCCTCTCCCCGTATGACCTCAAGGAGTTCGGTATGCCCCCCACCGCAGACCGCCACGCCGCCGCTTCCGCCGACCGTACGCAGGCCCCCCGCCGCCGTCGCCGTGCCGAGCCCAACCCGAATGCCGCCGCTGCTCTCCAGCGCGCGCTGGACCGCCGCGACAACGGCGGTGCCACCGGCCACTGAGCCGTTCACTCGTCCGGTTGCCGAGCCGGTTACGGGTGTTGGGCCGAACGCCTGACGATCCGTCACCCGCAGGAGTGCAGTGCGCCCCCGGACGAGGGACGGTGCTCGCGCTCTCCGGCGCGATGATCGTAATTTGGTGCCTCCGGAAGGGTGATCGGGCTCCGCACGGCGCGGACCCGCCAGAGCCCCTGCCGGGGGAGACAGCCCCGTGCGCACCAGCTCAGCACTCCGGTTCGGCATCGCACTGCTGACCGGCTCGCTCGCGCTCGCCGCCGTACCGCTCGCGGGTGCGGCGGCCGAGCGCGGTACGGACGCTCGCCGCAGCGTCCTGCTCGAACTCGACACCGAGGCCGCCGCGCCCGCCTGGCAGCGGGCCGCCGACCAGGCCAGGAGCGAACGCCGGTCACCGGACGCGGTCCGCCGGGCGGCCTCGGCCGCCGGGGCCGAACAGCGCCGGGCGGCCGGCCGGGCCGCCGACCAACTCGCGGGCGCGGTACGGCGATCCGCCCCCGCCGCCCGCGAGCTGTACCGCACCGGGACTCTGCTGACCGGGATCGCGGTGAGCGCCCCCGCCGCCGCGCTGCCCGCGCTGGGCCGGCTCCCCGGGGTGCGCGCGGTACACCCGATCGCGCTGAAGAACCGGGTCAACGGGTACTCCGTCCCGCTGCTCGGCGCCCCCGCGGTCTGGGCCGGGCAGTCCGCCGACGCCGGGCAGTCCGCCGACGCCGGGCTGTCCGGCAACACCGGCCGGGGCGTCAGTGTCGGCATCATCGACTCCGGCATCGACTACACCCACGCCGACTTCGGCGGGCCCGGCACCGAGCAGGCGTTCCAGGCGGTGGACGGTGCCAAGCCCGCACCCCAGGGCCTGTTCCCGACCGAGAAGGTCTACGGCGGGCGGGACCTGGTCGGCGACGCCTACGACCCGGGCACGCCCGAGGGCGGCACCCCGAAGCCGGACGACAACCCGATCGACTGCGCGCTGAACGGCCACGGCACGCATGTCGCGGGCACCGCCGCCGGGTACGGCGTCACCGCGGCCGGCCAGACCTACCGGGGCCCGTACACCCGGGGCCTGGACCCGGCCGGTTTCAAGGTCGGCCCGGGTGCGGCGCCCGAGGCGCGGCTGTTCGCGATCCGGGTGTTCGGCTGCGACGGCTCGACCGACCAGCTCACCCAGGCACTCGACCTGGCCGCCGACCCGGACGGGAACGGCGATCTGACGGACCGTCTCGACGTGGTCAACCTCTCGCTCGGCAGCCCGTTCGGCGGCCCGGACGACGCGGACGCGATCGCCGCCGACCGGCTGGCCGCGCTGGGCACGGTGGTGGTCGCAGCGGCCGGCAACGAGGGCGACGTGTACGCGATCGGCGGCAGCCCCGGCACCGCACCCCGGGTGCTCACGGTGGCCGCCTCGGTCGACTCGCACGGCGACGCGGACGGCCTGCGGGTGCTGGCCCCCGAGCCGCTGGCCGGGCTGGTCCCGGCGCACTGGAGCGCCAAGTACCAGCACTGGGCGGACCGCGAGGTGCAGGGCCCACTCGCTCTTCCGGTGGACCAGTCGGACGGCTGCGCCGCCTTCTCGGCCGCCGACGCGGCCAGGCTCAAGGGCAAGATCGCCCTGCTGTCCTGGCGGACCAAGGACCCGGACCGGGCCTGCGGTTCGGCGGCCCGGGCCGACCACGCGGCCGACGCGGGCGCGCTCGGCGCGCTGTTCGCCGCAGACGGCGACCACCTCGGCGAGCTGGCGGGCAACGACCGGGTGCCGGTGGCGATCCTCGCCAAGGCGGACGGCGAGCGGCTGTTCCGGGGCGTCGAAGCGGGTCAGGTGACCGTCCAACTGGCCACCCCCGGCAACCCGTTGCACGGTGCGGTGGCCCAGGACCAGCCGCAGCGGACCGACACCCTGACCACCTTCACCTCGCGCGGGGTCGGGCTGCCCGGAATGGTCAAGCCGGACCTGGCGGCGCCGGGGGAGACCATCTGGTCCGCCAAGGCGGGCGCGGGCTCCGGCGGCATGCGCGAGGACGGCACCTCGATGGCGGCCCCGCACGTGGCCGGGCTGGCCGCGCTGGTCCGGGCCGCCCACCCCGACTGGACGGTGGCCCAGCTGAAGGCCGCGCTGATGAACACCACCGGCGACACCTGGGTGGGTGACGACCGGTCAGGCCCGGTGTACGGGCCCGAGCGGACCGGCGCCGGGCGGGCCAGGGTCGACCTTGCGGTGGCCACCCCGGTGGTCGCGTACGCGGCGGGGCCCGAGGCGGACGGCACGGTCGGGCTCTCGTTCGGTCCGGTGCCGGTCAGCGGGCCGACCACGCAGAGCCGGGAGGTCGAGCTGCGCAGCTTCGCCGACCGCCCGCTGGAGTACCGCACCGGCTACCTGGCGGCCACCGAACTGCCGGGCGCCTCCTTCGAACTGACGCCTGCCCAGGTCACCGTGCCGCCCGGCGGTACCGCCAGGGTGACCGTCACCCTGCGGGTGCCCGGGCAGCTGGACCGGGCGCCGGACCCGACCCTCGACCTGGTGCAGGGCGGCAAGGCCAGGAGCTACCGGGGCGAGCTGTCCGGGCGGCTGCTGCTGACCCCGGCCGAGGCCGGTCCGCCCGCGCTCCGGGTGCCGCTGTTCGCCGCGCCGCACGCCGCCTCGGAGCTGACGGCCGGTCCGCAGGTCCGGGCCGCCGCGAACACCCTGCTGAGCATCACCGGCACCGGTGCGCCGACCGCCCACGGGGCGCTGGTCAGCGCCTTCGCGCTGGGCGGCGAGGCGGCCCGCTGGCCGGACTGCCTGCCCGGGGCGAGGGCGGAGGAGGAGAAGGCCGCGGGTGTCTGCGTGACCGCCCCGGGCGACCGGGCCGCCAACCTGCGCGCGGTGGGCGCCGCCAGCGACGCCCCTGCGGTCGGCGGCGAGCCGCTGGAGAACGGCACGCTCTACCTGGCCGCGACCCTGTGGGCCCCGGCCGCCACCCCGGCCGGCGGCGTCGCGGTCCGGGCCTCCCTGGACACCGACGGCGACCAGGTCACCGACGTGGTGGTGGCCGCCGCCCGGCTCAAAGGCAGTGACGTGCTGGTGGCCAGGACGCTGGACGCCAGGACCGGCGAGGAGCTGGACGTCCAGCCGCTGAACGCCCGGTGGGGCGACACCGACACCGGACTGCTGGACAGTGACACCGTGGTGCTGCCGGTCCGGCTGGCCAAGCTGCCCGGGCTCCGGCAGAGCACCTCGAAGATCCGGTACGGCCTGTGGACCGCCTTCGCCGCCCCCGGCACGCCCGACGTGGCGGCAGCGCTCTCCTCGATCGGCCTGCAGGGCGAGCGGCCCACCCTGACCGTCGACGTGCTCGCCCCGACGCTGGACGTCCGGGCCGGGGCGGGCGGCCCGACGGCCGTCGCGGTGCCCGAGCAGCCCGGCGCGGTCCTGGAGGTCAGACGGCGCGGGGCCGGGGCGGACCGGCTGCTACTGGTCCACCACTTCAACCCGGACGGGCGCCGCGCCCAACTGGTCCGGCTGCGCTGAGGGCCGCGCCGAGGGCCCAGCCGAGTCCCGGCCGGTCAGCAGGGTGCAGCGCTGACGTACTCAGCGGGGAACCCGATCGGCCCGGGCCCTCCGGCGCAGCAGGGTGACTAGCGCGACACCGACCAGGACCGCCAGCGCCGCTCCGCTCATCGCGGCCCCCGGCAGCAGCCCCGGGGGCCGGTACGTGCAGCTCAGCCGGGAGGCCCCGGTGCCGAGCGGGACACCGATCATGCCGAGCACCGAGGGGGCCGGCTGCTCGAGCCCGTCGCCGACCGCGCACTGCCAGCCGTCGACGGCCGGGACGGAGATCAGCGCGGTCCCGGTGGAGCCGGGCGGCAGTTCGGCGCTGACGGAGTGTCCGGTGCTGTGCACGGCGGTCACGCCGTTCGGCCGGGCCAGCGCCGCGCTCAGCGCGGTCCGGTCCAGGCAGCCGACCGGCTGGGCCGGGATCTGGGCGGCGGCCCCGGTCCGCAGCTCCAGCGCGAACCGGCCGTCGGCGGGGGCGTCGCCGAGCAGCCGGATCGGCATCGCGGTCATCGGCTGGAGGCCGTGGCCGGCGTACGTCGTGCCCAGGCCCAGGACCGTGCCGTTGAACCACGGGCCGTAGAAGAAGACCTGGTCGCCGGGGAGGCAGCTGCCCTCGAAGGCGGTCCCGGTGCCGCCCACCGGAGTGGCCGGGATCGACCAGCCGCTGCTGCCGTGCAGGGTCGGGGCCGGGCCTGCGGTCGGGGTGAGCTGCGGCACCCGGTAGACCGTGGCACCGAGCAGGGCCTGCTGCCTGGCCCAGACCGAGGAGGTGTCGGGGGCGGGCCCGGTCGGCTGCACGGTGATCAGCGGAACGGCGGGCGCCTGCTCGGCGGTGAAGCCGTCCGGGGCCGAGCTGCTCTCCAGATAGGTGGTCACCCCGAACAGCGCCCGCCCGACCGGGTCCGCCGGGCTGAGGGTGTGCCGGCCCTGGCGGTACCAGCCCGCGCCGAGGTCGTGCAGCAGCTCGGCGGTGGTCCGGGGCAGATGGCGGGAGTAGTACGAGCCGCCCTCGCCGCCGAGCAGCAGCGGGTCGTTGGCCGTGAACTCGTGCGGCCCGGGGTCGGTCCTGCTGTTCGGCCAGTCGTCCGCCTGCTGGATCACCTGGTAAGCCGCCGACGACTGGGCGCTGACGGTGGTTCTGGGCCGGAAGGACGGCAGCTGGTCGCGGATCACCGCCACCGAGTACGTCGAGTAGGTCGCCCCGGCGAGCACACCGAGCGCCAGCAGCGCACAGACCGCCTTTCGCGCCGTCCCGCGCTCCAAGAGCCAGAGCGCGCCGAGCACCAGCACGCCGCCCACCGACAGCAGTACCCAGGTCGAGGTGCGGACCGAGCTCTGCCCGTGGCCGAGCAGCGCGATCAGCCCCAGCACTCCGGCGCCACCGACCAGTGCGAACAGGTCGGGGCGGTGGGAGAGCGAGACCCAGGCCGCCATCACCAGCAGCCCGCTCAGCACGAAGGCGGCCCGGTACGGGCTGCCGTCCGGGAGCGTGAGACCGTGCCAGAGCAGGACGGTCGGCTCCCAGACGAAGCTCGCACCGACCAGTAGCAGCAGCGCGTACCAGCCGATCCGCTCGCGGGCCCGGACCCGGCGGTTGAACGGCAGGGTGGCGACCAGCAGCAGGCCGAGGATGCCGACGAAGATGTTCGGCATCGGGTGGTCCGACCGCCCGCCGGGCAGCAGCTGGGCCAGGTAGTCGGTCAGCCCGGGCGGCCCGTCGTAGGTCTCCAGCGGGGCCGGCTGGGCGGCTCTGCTCGCCTTCAGACCCACCGTCAGGACGGGGGCGGCCAGCAGCACCCCGAGCAGCACCATGGCGGCCGCGCGCCCCAGCACCTTCAGCCGGGCGAGCACCGGGCGCTCCGTCAGCAGCAGCACCCGCAGCAGCAGGACCAGACCGGCGCCGAGGGTGGCCATCGCCCCGGTGTAGTAGTTGCCCGCCCAGGCCACCGCCACCGCGAGGCTGCCGAGCACCCAGTGCCTGCCCCGCAGACACCAGTCGCCGGCCAGGCAGAGCAGCGGTAGCGAGACCAGGCCCCACATCCACATCGGGTCCGCCGAGCCTTCGTCGAGCACCCAGGCGCAGAGCCCGTAGCCGACCGCGAGCAGCGCCCGCAGCCGGCCGGAGCCGGGGTGCAGGCGGCCCAGGAAGCGGGTCATCACGGCCGTGCCGAGGCCGATGCTCAGCAGGGTGACCAGGAAGACCGGGAAGTTCACCGCCGAGCGGGGGAACAGGCCGACCAGCCAGGAGAACGGATTCATCAGGTAGCTGAAGAAGTCGGCCAGGAAGGGCGCGCCGTAGCCGCTGTTCCAGTTGAACAGCAGGTCGCCTGTCGTGTTGCCGTGCATCAGGTCCCACAGGTGGGCGTGGAACGGGACGGACTGGTCGCCCAGGTCGTTCACCGCCCGCGAGCGATCGCCGAACGGGTAGGTCCCGTGGACCGCCATCGCCAGGCAGTACGCGCCCATCGAGATCCCGGCCGCGAGTCCGGCCGCGGCCGACTCGGCCCGGCGGCTGGATTCGCTCACGTGTCGGTGCTCCTGACGGTCTGTTCGCTGCTCCGGTAATGTCCCAATTTCGACCGGATCGCCGCGAGGCGACACGCGGCGTCCGAATGGCGGACGTCAGGTGTCAGCCCCTGGGACGCGGAGTAGGGTCGCCTGCATGTCTCGCAGCCTTCGTCTCGCAGTTGTCCCCGGTGACGGTATCGGCCAGGAAGTGGTGGCCGAGGGCCTCAAGGTGCTCGCCGCCGTCCTCCCCGCCGACGTCAAGGTCGAGACCACCGAGTACGACCTCGGCGCCCGCCTCTACCACCGCACCGGCGAGACCCTGCCGGACGCGGTGCTGGACGAGCTGAAGACCAAGGATGCGATCCTGCTCGGCGCCATCGGCGACCCGAGCGTGCCGTCCGGCGTGCTGGAGCGCGGGCTGCTGCTCAAGCTGCGGTTCGCCTTCGACCACCACATCAACCTCCGCCCGGGCAAGCTGCTCCCCGGCGTGCAGTCCCCGCTCGGTGGCGACCCCAAGATCGACTTCATCGTGGTCCGCGAGGGCACCGAGGGCCCGTACGTCGGCAACGGCGGCTCGCTGCGCACCGGCACCGAGCACGAGGTGGCCACCGAGGTCAGCCTGAACACCGCGTTCGGCATCGAGCGGGTGGTCCGGGACGCGTACCAGCGCGCCGCCGCCCGCCCGCGCAAGAAGCTGACGCTCGTTCACAAGAACAACGTGCTGGTGCACGCCGGCCACCTGTGGTCGCGGATCTTCGCCGAGGTCGGCCAGGAGTTCCCCGAGGTCAGCACCGACTACCTGCACGTGGACGCGGCGACCATCTTCTTCGTCACCCAGCCCGAGCGCTTCGACGTGATCGTCACCGACAACCTGTTCGGCGACATCCTCACCGACCTCGCCGCGGCCGTCACCGGCGGCATCGGCCTGGCGGCCTCGGGCAACATCAACCCGAGCGGCGCCTTCCCGTCGATGTTCGAGCCCGTGCACGGCTCGGCCCCGGACATCGCCGGCCAGGGCAAGGCAGACCCGACCGCCACCGTGCTGTCGGTCGCCATGCTGCTGGACCACCTCGGCTTCGCCGCGGAGGCCGCCAAGGTCGAGGCGGCCGTCGCCGCCGACCTGCTGGAGCGCTCCGGCACCCGTTCCACCTTCGAGGTCGGCGACGCGCTCGCCGCCCGAGTATCCGGCTGACGGGCCGGCTTTACCTCACGTAGCAGCCCACCGGCTGTTCGGCACGGCCCTCTGGATGCGAGTATCGACAGTGGGCCGTGCCTTCGTATGTTCTTTTCCGAGGGTGGCGGCCCGGACCAACCCCACGGTGAAGGACAGGCAGTCATGAGTACGCCCACCCAGGCGCCCATCACGTTCGACCTCAAGCCCTCCGCGCACCCGCTGTCGGACAGCGAGCGCACGGCGAGGCTGGCCAATCCCGGCTTCGGGCGGGTCTTCACCGACCACATGGTCACCATCAGGTGGACCGAGGGCCGGGGTTGGCACGACGCGCAGCTCACCCCGTACGCCCCGCTGGAGATCGACCCGGCGAACATGACCCTGCACTACGGTCAGGCGATCTTCGAGGGTCTGAAGGCCTACCGCCAGGCCGACGGCTCGATCTCCACCTTCCGCCCGACCGCCAACGCCGAGCGCTTCCAGGCTTCCGCCCGCCGGCTGGCGATGCCCGAGCTGCCGACCGAGGCCTTCGTCGAGGCGGTCGAGCTGCTGGTCCGGCAGGACCAGTCCTGGGTGCCGAGCGAGCCGGAGCAGAGCCTCTACCTGCGCCCGTTCATGTTCGCCACCGAGGTCGGCCTGGGCGTCCGCCCGGCCAACGAGTACCTCTTCATGATCATCGCCTCCCCGGCCGGCGCCTACTTCCCCGGCGGCGTGAAGCCGGTCTCGGTCTGGCTCTCCGAGGAGTACGTCCGGGCCGCTCCCGGCGGCACCGGCACCGCCAAGTGCGCCGGCAACTACGCCGCCTCGCTGGTCGCCCAGGCCCAGGCCGCCGAGAAGGGCTGCGACCAGGTGGTCTGGCTGGACGCCGCCGAGCACCGGTGGATCGAGGAGATGGGCGGGATGAACCTGTACTTCGTCTTCGGCGAGGGCAAGGACGCCACCATCGTCACCCCGGAGCTCTCCGGCGCCCTGCTCCCCGGCATCACCCGCGACTCGCTGCTCTCGCTGGCCGCCGACCGCGGCTACGCCGTCCAGGAGCGGAAGATCTCCACCGACGAGTGGAAGCAGGGCAACGCCGACGGCACCCTCACCGAGGTCTTCGCCTGCGGCACCGCCGCCGTCATCACCCCGGTCGGCTCGGTCAAGTCCGCCCGCACCGACTGGACGGTGGGCACCGGCGAGCCCGGCCCGATCACCATGGAGCTCCGCAAGACCCTGCTCGCCCTCCAGGGCGGCCAGGCCCCGGACACCCACGGCTGGCTCCACAAGATCGTCTGACGCCCGTCCGGGCGTCCCGCCCCGGCGGGGCGCCCGGCGTGGGTAACCTCGAACCAACCCCACTCGTTGAGCTGTGTGGATCGGAAGGAGGGGCCATGAGCGCGCTGTCGCACGACTATGCCGAGACGTGGCGCAGTCCGGACGGGGACCTCCTGGAAGCCTTCTTGGCACTGGACACCCCTGAGGGATTCAAGGCGGAGCTCATCGACGGGGAGATCATCGTGACCCCACCGCCCGACGGTGACCACGAGGCTGCGATCGGTCGGATCGTCCGGCAGGTTTTCCGCCGGTACGCCGGGGATATCACCTTCGCTGGCAACAAGGGGATCGTCGTCCCCGGGGACCGGTACATTCCCGACGGAACGTTCGCAGAGGAAGGTGCATTCGACGGCCAGCCCTCGTGGATGGTGCCCGACCGGGTGCTCATGGTCGTCGAGATCACCTCCAGTCGTCCCGCCAAGGACCGTGAGGCGAAGCGCAAGGGGTATGCCGCAGCAGGCATTCCGCTCTACCTGCTGGTGGACCGCGACGAGAACAGGATCGTCCTGCTCAGCGAGCCACGGCACGGCGACTACACGACCACCGTCAGCGTGCCGACCGGTGATCCGTTGGCATTGCCGGCGCCGTTCGACTTCGTGCTCTCGACCGACCGGCTGACCTGAGCGTCCCGGATCGCGAGACGGCGGAGCCACATCGCGGATGGTGTGCCAGACTCCGAGGGTGTCCTCGCTTTCGCTGATTATTAGCAGCAGGCGCGCCGGTCCGCAGTGACCGTCCCCGAATAACCAGATTCGCGGGGCGACCACCAGCGTCCAGACCCGCGCGCAGACCTCTCGCATCCGCGAGGGGTTTTTTGTTTTGCCCGGACCGGCCACCGGCCCCTCACGAGGGGGCTCGGGGACACCGGGAGCGCGCGGGATGCTGGACAGTGGAGCCGGATCACGTATCCCGGCAACAGCAGCAGTACCTCCCCGAACGGAGAACCCAGGGTCATGACCGAGGCCAGCCCCCGACCCCACGACAGCTTCCACGTCTTCGACACCACGCTGCGCGACGGCGCCCAGCGCGAGGGCATCAACCTCAGCGTGGCCGACAAGCTGACCATCGCCCGGCACCTGGACGAGTTCGGCGTCGGCTTCATCGAGGGCGGCTGGCCGGGGGCCAACCCGCGGGACACCGAGTTCTTCGCCCGGGCCGCCGCCGAGCTGGAGTTCAAGCACGCCCAGCTGGTGGCCTTCGGCGCCACCCGGCGGGCCGGCGGCAAGGCCGCCGAGGATCCGCAGCTGGCCGCGCTGGTCACCTCGGGCGCCCCGGTGATCACCCTGGTGGCCAAGTCGCACGACCGCCACGTCGAACTGGCGCTGCGCACCACGCTGGACGAGAACCTGGAGATGGTCCGGGACAGCGTCGAGTACCTGCGCTCGCAGGACCGCCGGGTCTTCGTCGACTGCGAGCACTTCTTCGACGGGTACAAGGCCAACCGCGAGTACGCCCTCGCCGTCGTGAAGGCCGCCCACCGGGCGGGCGCCGACGTGGTGGTGCTCTGCGACACCAACGGCGGGATGCTCCCGGCCGGGGTGCGCGACATCGTCGCCGACGTGATCGCCCGGACCGGGGCCCGGATCGGCATCCACGCCCAGGACGACACCGGCTGCGCGGTGGCCAACACGCTGGCCGCCGTGGACTCCGGGGCCACCCACGTGCAGTGCACCGCGAACGGCTACGGCGAGCGGGTCGGCAACGCCAACCTGTTCCCGGTGGTCGGCGCGCTGGAGCTGAAGTACGACCGCCGGGTGCTGCCCGCCGGGAAGCTGCCCGAGATGACCCGGATCTCGCACGCCATCGCCGAGGTGGTCAACCTGGCGCCCTCCACGCACCAGCCGTACGTGGGATTCTCCGCCTTCGCGCACAAGGCCGGGCTGCACGCCTCCGCGATCAAGGTCGACCCGGACCTGTACCAGCACATCGACCCGGAGCAGGTCGGCAACACCATGCGGATGCTGGTCTCCGACATGGCAGGCCGGGCCTCGATCGAGCTGAAGGGCAAGGAGCTCGGCTACGACCTCTCCGCCGACCGCGATCTGGTCGGCCGGGTGGTGGCCAAGGTCAAGGAGCAGGAGAACCTCGGCTTCACCTACGAGGCCGCCGACGCCTCGTTCGAGCTGCTGCTCCGCGACGAGGTGCGCGGCAGCCGGCAGCGGTTCTTCGCCCTGGAGTCCTGGCGGACCATCAGCGAGCAGCTGGCGGACGGCACTTCGGGCAACGAGGCGACCGTGAAGCTCTGGGCCAAGGGCGAGCGCCGGATCGCCACCGGCGAGGGCAACGGCCCGGTGCACGCGCTGGACCAGGCGCTGCGGACCGCCCTGGAGCACATCTACCCGAAGCTGGCCGAGCTCGAGCTGGTGGACTACAAGGTCCGGATCATGGAGGGCGCGCACGGCACCAGCTCCAAGACCCGGGTACTGATCGAGTCCACCGACGGGGTGGCCACCTGGTCCACCGTCGGCGTGGCCGACAACGTGATCGGGGCCTCCTGGCTGGCACTTGAGGACGCCTACACCTACGGCCTGATCCGCGCCGGGCTCGACCCGGAGAGCTGACCCGAAGGTCAGAAAGGGCCCGCCGTACGGACGGCGGGCCCTTTTCGGTGTTCTGATCTCACCGCAGGCGTGCGAGCAGTGCGTGTTCGACGAGGGTGATGAGGGCGCTTTTGGCGCTGTCTCGGCGGCGGGCGTCGAGGGTGATGACGGGGGTGTC
>NZ_LMCT01000016.1:0-45571 GCF_001424875.1 Kitasatospora sp. Root107
CGATCTTGAACTCGTGCAACGCACTGTAGTCTGCGGGCCGTTCTTGCCCGGGCAGACCCCAGGCCCAGTCATCTCAGATCTCAAACGCGGTCTGAGTGGGCGTTTAGCGAGCTCTGTTCCGCTATGCGGCTTTCATTCCTGACCGTATTCGCGATGATGTGCCCGATATGGGAAACCTGTTCTCGCCTTGGCCGCCAGCATGACTGTCCGTCTCATCCGCTTCTATACCTGGAAGTCCGTCTGGCATGAAGAAGTCATAGAACCGCCCATGGGGCAGCGGAACGGAGTCTTCCGCCACATTCATGCAGACGCTGTGCCGTGAGCCAGCGCAAGCCGTACCCAGCGACCTGTCCGACTCCCGATGGGCCCTGATCGAGCCGAAACTGACGGCCTGGAGAAAAGCCCGACTCGACCGCAGGCCCACCGGACAGCCGGCAAAGGTCGAACTGCGCGACGTCTTCAACGCGATCCTCTACATCAACCGCACGGGAATCCCCTGGAAAAATCGTCGGCCGGAAGCGCGGCATCCTCACCGACACCATCGGGCTGATCCTCGCCGTGACCGTTCCCGGCGCCAGCCTCTCCGAAAACGCCCCGGGAATCCAACTCCTCGACCAGACAAAGAAAACCTACCCGAGCATCTCCAAAAGCTGGGTCGACACCGGCTTCAAGAACGCCATGGTCGAGCACGGAGCCAACCTGGGAATCGACATTGAGGTCGTTCACCGGAAGTCCGACGTCCCCGGATTTCACGTGGTGAAAAGGTGGTTGGTTGTCGAACGAAGCCTCGGGTAGATCATGCTGAGACGGCGCCTCGCCCGCCACTACGAGACTTTACCCGCCGGCCCCGAGGCCATGATCCACATTGCCTCGATCGACAACCTCAGCAAGCGCATAACGGACGAGAGCACACCAACCTGGCGAGGCACCTACTAGGACATAAAGGTCAAACTACTCTCATCAAATGCCCTCTGAGCTGTTCTCTGCCGAGTAAATTGCGGATGGCTTCTCAGTTCGAGTACTTTGACGATCAGTCAGACGGGGTGCTCGTGTCGAGCGGGCCCTTTCGCTCCGGGCGGAGCGCAAAGGACATGGGGGACAGACGTGTCGGCTGGTACGGAAATACAGGACCCGGCAGCGCTCAGTCGTGCGGGCAGCGGCGCGCGTGAGATCGCCTGGCAGACGCAGACCACCGGCGCTCATCCGGTGGACGAGACGCACTCGGCAGCCCGGGATTTCGGCAGCGGTAACTGGGACGGCGGGCTGAACGGGGCACTGACCGGCGCGGCGGAGACCTGGTCGGCTCAGGTATCCGCACTCGCGGCCGACTGCGGCAAGTTCGCCGAACAGTGCGACAGCACGGCGATGCAGTACCAGCGCGTCGAAACCGACATCAGCCAGACGTTTCGGTCTATGGCGAACGGCTTCGGCTGAACCTGGCCTGCGCGTCGCCATAGCGCCAGCCTGACAGTACGCACCATTTCACGGGGGATTCACCGAGCTCATGCCAACGTACGAGCAGCTGTACCACCTCAACCTCACCAACCTCAGCGCGGCCGCTGACTCTTGGGAGGAGGCCGCCGCCAAGTTCACGGGGTTGCACACCGCGTACGGCGATCAGGTCGCCGGCCCGTTCCGGCAGGCCGGCTGGACCCAGCCCGCGGAGACGGCGGCCAAGGCCGACAGTGACATGGTTGCCTCCCAGCAGCAGTTCGAGAGCGCTTACGGGGAGGCGAAAGGCATCGCGAGCGTGCTCACTTCGCTGCACGCCGAGCTGAAGAACGCCAAGGAGTACCTGCACCAACTCGCTGATGTCGAGGCCCCGGAGCAGGGCCTCCACATCAGTGCCAACGGCACCGTCACCCCGCGCAATGACCTCGCCCAGAACGCCGCCGCCCGGCATGACCCCGATGGCCGGGCCGCCATCAGCGCACAGCAGGACGCCTGCGAGGCCTTCGTCCGCGCCATCGAGAGTGCGCTGCAGCGCGCCGCCGAAGCCGATGACGCCGCGTGCCAGGCCCTGCGCGGCCAGGTCGGCGATGGTGGCACCTTCAAGACCGCCGGCGCCCTCAAGGACACCGGCACAGGCGGCGGCCAGACCAAGACCGACGGCTGGGTGGCCGAAGGCAAGGCCGAAGCCTCCGGCCTGGGCGCCGGGGCAACGGCCAGCGGGCCCAACACCGGGACCGGCAAGCTCGCCGAAGCCGAGGCGCACGCCGACCTCGCCCGCGCCAGCGCGGAGGGCTCGCTCACCAACGGTCCGCTGAAACTCGCCGGGGCGGCCGAAGCCTATGTGGGTGCCAAGGCATCCGCGGCTGCCGGCATCACCAACGAGGGCATCAAGGCCGAGGCCACCGCCTTCGCCGGCGCCGAAGCCTCGGCCAACGGCCGGGCCGACGCCGGCCCCGTCGGGGTGTACGGACGGGTGGAGGCCAAGGCGGGTGCCGAAGCCACCGCTGGTGTCGGGATCGGCCTCGACGGGGTGCACGCGGGGGCGGAGGCGTTCGCCGGGGCGAAGGCTGGCGCCGCGGGCGGCGCGGACATCGGCGGCATCGGGGTGGGCGCAACGGCCGAGGGCTGGGCCGGCATCGGGGCTTCGGCCGACGCGACGTTGGGCAAGGGCACGGACGGCAAGTGGCACATCGGCACGAAGGTGGGCGCCGCCGTCGGACTGGGGGGTCAGGTGGGCTTCGAGGTCACCGTTGATCCGGGGAAGATCGCCGACACCGCGAGTTCTGCCGCCCACGCCATTGGTGATGCGGCAGGGTGGGTCGGTGGTGGGATAGCCAGCCTGTTCTGACCCACTTCCGCAGACCCACTGGCACACCGCTGTAGTAAGGAGGGCCTGAGATGGCCACGACCCTGCCCGTACCGATCCAGTTCGAATTGCCGGACGGCTGGCACGCCGCACCGCCGGACGAAGTAGGCGCACCGGGCGCGGCGTTCGTTGCGCTGGCTCCGCAGCCGGATGCGGGATTCACCGCAAATATCACGATCGATGGCGAATTCCGTCCGGACGCGGCCACGCTGCCGGAGATCGCCTTCGAGTCCGTGGAGCGCTTGCGCCAGGCCTGCACGTCGGTCGAGGTCGCCGGGGGCCGCGAGATCGGCTCTACGGACGCACCCGGACTCACCCAGACGCTGGCCGTCACGGCGGTGGTCGGCGGTGTGGCCCGCGAACTCGTCCAGTCCCAGGTGTACCTGTCCATGCTGGACGTCGCTGATCCGCGCAAACGGGCGGTGATCCGCCTGGTGCTGACGGCCACCAGGACCCAGTTTCCCGATGTCCTGGACGACTTCCAGGACTTCGTGCGCACCGTCCGCCCGGACTCGGCAAACTGACTCCGCAGAGGGAGATTCCATGGGGCTGTTCGACAAACTGACCGGAACCAAGCGACCCGCCGACGGCGTCGCCCCGCGATCCGCGGCCGAGGTCCATGCGGCACTGCTCGGGCTCAACCGAGCCGACGTCCCGTACGTCATCAGGGACGGCCGCGCGGAGGGCGCCGACCTGGTGGCCGAGTGGCGCATCCTGGACCCGGCCTGGCATAACTTCTTCGTTGCCACTCAGGTGAGCCGGGTGTTCACTGTCCGTATGCTCCTGGTTCCGGAGAAGCACGAAGTCCGCACCCTCGACCAGCAGTTCGAGGTCACCTGGGTCGGCGGCATCCCCAGGCTGGCCATCGCGGCCGAGGTCCAACGCGGCCAGGTACACACGACCTCGAAGCGCTGGACCATCGGCGGGGGCGAGAAGGGCGGCTCCGGTTTGACCGAGACGTTCAGCTTCGACAGCGCTGACCTGAAGACCCCCTTGCAGGAGACCGTCCTGGGCGCCGGTTGGACGTGGCGCGGAGTGGTTACCGGCAAGCTCTGAATGGTCGCAACCACACCGGCTTGCAGCACGCTCATGCCCGCCGGGTGATCAATGTCGGCAACCGCGCACACGATGCGCGCACCGGGTCAGATCGTCCTACGGGGTGGCGGTGTGGCCGGTGACCCAGAGTGCCTTCGAGGCGCCGGATGACCACATCCGGTGGTGACAGCGCCCATTCGGCGTCCCGGGCGCCGTTCGGTCCACTCCGATCGGCAACCGAAGGGCTTGACGAGGCCCTGAGAGGGCATTTGATGAGAGTAGTTTGACCTTTATGTCCTAGTAGGCGCCTCGCCAGGTTGGTGTGCTCTCGTCCGTTATGCGCTTGCTGAGGTTGTCGATCGAGGCAATGTGGATCATGGCCTCGGAGCTGGCGGGTAGAGTCTCGTAGTCGCGGGCGAGGCGCCGTCTCAGCATGATCCGTTCAGGCTGCTTCGGCACGGCGCAACGTCAGCCGCGTTCGATCCCCGTCGATCCGCAGCCGTCAGCTGACGGCTGCGCGGGTTCGATGCTCAGGAGAGTTCCGGGTCGATGTGGGCCGGAGAGCGGTCGGCGGCCTTGAGGCAGGCGATGATCCGCTCGTGGGTGTCTCCCACCCGGTCGACGACCTGGACCCGGATGTAGACCTCGTCGACGACGCGCATGGCCTTCTCGGTGAACCAGCCCAGAAAGCGCATCCCTTGGCCTGGGAGCGGGGTGCCCGCCGTGATGACCGTGAGCATGAAGTCCTTCCGAACCTCCAGGCCTTCGGCGGCGATTCCCTCGATCGCCTGCAGGGCCGTCCCCCAGGTGCCCGGCACCCGGGACGGTTCGCCGGGCACGGCCGGCAGGAGGGTGACGAGATAGCTGATCTCCGAGACCACCGCGACGTCCTGGCCGGCGTTCGTCAGACTGCAGGCCCAGGCTCGTTGGCCGAACGGGGCCATGCCGTCCACGGCCCGTCCGGAGTGCCCGAGCGCGGGCCTGACCGTCCGCGCGTACTGGGCGCGGGCCAGGGACGCCCCCAGTGCGGCCAGCGCCGCCGTGGTCGCGCTCTGGATGTCCAGGAACTTCAGCTTCCACGGCCAGCTGCCCCGGAGCTGATCCGGCAGGTTGTCGCGGATCACGCTGTAGACCAACAGTGCCAACGCCACCGCAGCCGCCGCGTTCAGCAGCCTGGACAGCAGCGTGTTCCTGCGGACGACTCTCTGCCTGCTCTCCATCCGGTCCCCCCAGTCCCGGCCGGCGATCCGAGGTCTCGAGCGACCGGCGCCGACGATTCTAGGTGTCCGCCAGGGAGTCCGGAAGGGTACCAACTAGCCATTCAGGAAGCGCACTTGAAGCACATCGAACCACCGGCTACCGCCTCGGACCTGGGCTTGCCCGCCAACCTCCCAGGCTCAGCACAATCGGTCGGTGCAGGTGCCTCCCGTCGCGACCTGGCCCTGGCGGCGGGCGGACCGATCCGTGGGCATACGGTGTGGCGGTATGAGAATGCTGTCGGCAGCAGTGGACGCGTGGTCCGGTTGGAAGGGGCGACGACGGCCTGCATCGCGGGCCCGGCTGTCGGACGGACCCTGGCCACCGGTGGATCTCGAGGGGTTCGTCTCCTCTGCCAGGAGCGCGGCCCACTTCGACTCGGTGGAAGTAGTGGAGGTCGTCCGGTCGCCCCGGACCGTCGATGTCCGCCTGGGTGCTTCGACGGGGCAGCAGTTCGTCGTCTCTCTGGCGGAAGGTGGCACCGAGAGCAGGATCACCTGCGACGGGTATGCCTTCGGCCGGGTTCCCTCGTGCCTCGCCCTGGAGTTCATGGCGGCTGTCGTCTCCGGGGAGGTGGGCACCTGGAGGGAGTCTCGTAGGCTCCGAGGCGATCTCGCCCAGTGGGAGGTGGATGTGATGGGCCGCACTTGGCAGCACACGCTTGAGAAGGCGGCAGCGCAGATGCGGGAACGGCTGACGGTCCATCCGACCGAGGGGCACTGGCAGGAACTGGCGTACTGGGATCCGCTGCCCAGCGCGCGCGAGCTCACGGATTCGATGGGCTACGGGCGCTGGGAGGATCGCAGTTGGCTCAACGTCCCCGGTCCGTTCTACGCGGGCGTGACCGACACCGGGCTGAACGGCCCCTACTACCTCCCGGAGCATGTGCTCTCCAGTGACGAGCACAACGAGTTCGTATACCGTCAGCCCGCCAATCCCCGGGAGGTGGCAGGCCTGGTGGAGATCGCCGATGACGAACCAGCAGGCGGTTACGCCTGGGACGGCGACCAGCAGTGGACTCCCGAGGCAGTGCGGTTGTGGTGGGCCGGGCGCGAGAAGGTCCGCGCGTGGATAGCCGACGAGCTTGACGACGACCAGAACGAGAGCGAGGCCCTACGCCGGTACGCCGCCTACCTGGACCACGGTCTGGAGGACTACCTGCGCGGCTACCTGTTCTGGCTGATCAAGCGCCGCGAGCCCCGCCTCGGGGAGGAGCTCCCGACCCTCTGAGCCGTCCGCTCGGCCGCCGTCCGGGCGCGGCACTAGGTGCCGGGCACCCGCCGGAGTTCCCGGATCGGGCGGCTCAGCAGCAGGGCCGCGACCACCAGCAGGGCGGCCACGCCCACTGCGGCGAGCACGGTGTTCGGGCCGAACGACGCAGCCGCCGGCCCGGCGAGTGCGCTGCCGATCGGGAGCATGCAGACCGAGCCCGCGACGTCGTACGCGTGGACACGGTTGAGCACCTCGCCGGGGACCTGGGTCTGCACGCTGGTCGCCCACATGACGCCCCAGAAGGTCACGCCCGTGCCGACCAGCACCTGCGCGACGGCGAGCGCCGGGACGTGCCAGCCGAGGACGATCCCGAAGGGGTAGAGCGGGAAGGCCAGCAACGCCACTGCGCCGGCCGCGAGCGGTCGCGGCGGCTTCAGCCGGATCGCCAGCAGCCCGCCGCACACCGTCCCGACAGCGAAGGCGCAGCTGAGCAGGCCGAACAGGGTCGACCCGTACACGGGCACCAGTGTCCCGGCGGCCACGGGCAGCAGCGGCCCGGTCGAGAGCACGGTGTAGAACATCCAGACCACGATGGTGCCCCACAGCCACCTCCGGGAGCGGAACTCGTGCCAGCCGGTCACCAGGTTCCGCCAGAGGCTGTCGCCGGGCGGTGGGGCGGGCACCGGGTCGAGCCTCAGCGCGAACAGGCCGCAGGCGCTGATGCCGTACGTGACGGCGGCGATGACCATCACCCAGCCGGTCGCGGCGGCGCTGACCAGCAGGCCCGCCAGCGCCGGGCCGAGCAGCGCGGTGAGCGCCTCGGAGGTACGCAGCACGCCGTTGGCCCCCTGCACGTCGCGGGCCACCAGCGGGACGGTGCTGGCGGCGCCGGGCTGGAACATCGCGGCGGCGCTGCCGGCCACCGCCATCAGCGCGTACAACTGCCAGAGCTGGTCGACGCCTTGGAAGAACAGGACGGCCATCAGCGCGCGGGCGATCAGGTTGGTGAGATCGGCGCCGATCATCATCCGGCGGGCGGTGAACCGGTCGGAGAGCACGCCACCGAAGAGCACCAGGCCGGCGAACGGTGCCGTCAGGAAGGCCAGCGCGAGGCCGACGCTGCCGAGCCCGTGCCCGGAGCCGATCAGCCCGGCGGCGACCGCGACCGGCAGCATGGTGTGGCCGAGCAGTCCGGCGCTGCGCGCGGTGAAGTAGTACCGGAAGTTGCGGGACCAGATCGCCGGCCCGGCGGTCGCGGCGGCGGGGCCGGAGAGTGGGGGCTGCTGCAGCCCGGTTTGCGTCACGTGAAGCAGTTTTGGTGCCGACCGGCCGGGATTTCCAGTCGCCGCGAGTCACGATCGGGCAGTTGGCGGAAGTTGGCCACAGCTGACCGGGGGAAGACCGGATTTGCGAGCCGGCCCGGCCACCAGGCCGAAGCAGGTTCAGGCCGGGCGGACCTGGGTCAGGTTCTTGGCCTTCATCTCGGCGACCACCTCGCGGATCTTGGCGTCGAGCTGTTCCTTCGTCAGATCCTTGCCGTACTTCTTCCACAGGTCGATGCCGGCCTGCATGGTCAGGACGTCGCCCGGGTCGCTCTTGCCGACCAGGATCGGGACGGGGACGGTGGCGCCCTTGATCAGGGTGTCCGGGCCCATGCCGGCGGCGGTGCCCACGTAGCCGTAGTGGATGTTCGAGTAGATGTCGTAGAAGACCTTGTCCTTGGTGCCCGGTACCTGGAAGTAGAAGTCGTCCGCCTTCTTCAGGTCGAGCCGGTCCTGCAACTGGGGCTTGTGGTCCCAGTCCTGGCCGGGTGCGACCTTCAGGGCCCACTTCGCCAGCGCCGCGAGCTTGTCGGTGGGCGTGGTGAGGCGGCCGATCAAGGAGTCGTCGGTGTTGAACAGGTCCCTGATCGACTTGAAGTCGGACGAGTTGATGTTGTTCTTCATCTCGTCGAAGATGAAGTCCCCGGCGTCCAGGTAGTCCTGTTCACTGGGATTCCTGACCTGGTCGAGCTTGGTGTACGAGTCGGTGTTGAACCGCCGGTCGGCGGCGGTGTTGAGGTCCTGACGCAGCGCCTGGTCCGCGGCGGCGTCCAGGGTGTCGGCCTTGCCCAGGATGTCGGTGAGCCGCTGCTCCACCTGCTGGACCGCCTGGTTCTGCCGGGCCTGCGCGTCGCGGAAGTCCGGGCTGTTGCGCTCGTGGGACGCGCTGTCGAGCGGATTCCGCGGCGACACCTGGCCGTTGGCGGCGATGTGCACGCCGGCGGCCGGTGCCTCGCTCTCCGCGAGCGTCCGCAACTCCTTCTGCACGGCCGTGAACTGGACGTGGATGTCCTCCAGCAGGGCGTGGACGCGGGCCGCTTCGCCGGCCGCCCGGTCGAGTTCCTGCTCGGCCTCGGAGAGGGTGGTGAAGGCCCGGACGGCCGCGTCGCCGCGCCAGTCCGAGGCGGACAGCGGCTTGACGGTCCCGGAGTTGAAGCCGCCGACGGCTGCCCGGAGCCGCTTCGCGGCCTGGCCCCAGCTGTCCGCCGCCGCGTCCAACGCCTTCAGGTTCGCGTGGTAGAGGTCCTCGTATCTCATCGCCGCCTACCCGAACGCCTTCTGGATGCGGGACATCTCACCGTGCACGGCCGCCTCGGTGCGCTCGTAGGCCGCGGCCGAGCCCCCGAACCGCTCCCCGAGACCGCGCAGGATCGCGTCCAGGCTCTCCACCTGCTGCTCCCACCGCTGCCCGAGTACCTTCAGGCCCTCGGCGGACTGCCAGCCGTTGACCTTCCCGGCGGCGGCCGCGGTCTCGTCCAGCGGCGACAGCGCGGCCGACCGGAAGTCCCCTCGGGTCTCCCCCGTGGCGGACTGAGCCCGGCGGAGCGCCTTCGGGTCCACGTTCACTTCTGCACCGGTCAAGACGTGAACTCCCCGACTCGCAAAGGCATTTGACCCACCCATGGTGACCGCCCCGGATTGCAGAAACCTTGCACCGCCCAGCCGTTCGGCGAGGTCACAGCTCGGCCACAGTCGGCGCCGAAGGGCAGTCACGGCGGCCGAACCGAGCCCATCCTGTGGCCATTGGAACGACTACGGGGGGACCGATGGTCAGACGAGGGCTTCAGTGTGTGCTGATCCTGGCGTTGGTGGTGGCACTGGCGGCTTGCAGCACCGGCGGAAACAAGAAGAAGAAGGGGCGGAAGAGCTCCGACAGCCGGAGCACGGCGACCGCCTCGCGTACTCCGAGCGCGGTGGCCGAGCGGGTGACCGTCTCACCGTCGCTGTTCACCATGCGCGGGGATCTCACCCTGGCGTACGAGGGCTGTAGCTCCGGCCAGCAGATCGAGTTCAGTTGGCGCGACCAACGCACCGGCCTGAGCGGCGTGTTCGGGGCGGCCGAACCCTGCCGGAGCGGGACCGCCACCTTGCGGCTGCGCCAGTTCTCCGGGCCGGCGGCGGGCACGTGGGAGGTGACCGGGAAGGTCACGGCCAGCGGGACCAGGCAGTCGACCTCGCTCACCACGCGCGCGGCGCTGTTCGGTACGCCCCAAGAGCCCAAGGTGAACGAGGAGTTGACCCTCGCCTACCTAGGCTGCGAGCCCGGCAAGCCGGTGTCGCTCGCCGTCCGGGGCGGCGGCCCTGACTCCACCACGAGCCCGGTCTGCGGCAGCGACGGAAAGGCGGCCGCGAAGGTCAGGCACAGCGCCGCCGGAACGGTCACCGTGACCGCGGCCGGTCCGGTCGGCACACCACTGACCACCGGCTACACCGTCCACTGAGCAGCACGGGTCCGGCGGGTCAGCAAGATATTCCTTGACACGAATATTCGTGTCAAGGAATACTCGTCGCCATGGACGCACTCCTCGCCGCACTGGCCGACCCGGCCCGCTGGCTGCTCGTGAACCTGCTGGCCGAACGGCCCCGCTCGGTCGGCGTCCTCGCCCAGCTCGCCGAGGCGCGCCAGCCGCAGACGACCAAGCACCTGCAGGCCCTCGAGCGCGCCGGCGTCGTCACCTCCCAGCGCACCGGCCAGCGCCGCATCTACGCGCTCCGGTCCGATCCCCTGCGGGACCTGGCGGCTGCGCTCGGCCGGCTCGCCGACACCGCGGACCAGGCCGACGGCCCGCGCTCGACCTTCGACCGCTACGGGCTCAGCCTCGACGCGGAGCGGTTCGCCGCAGCGGAGTCGGGGTGGGCCGACGGCCGCTCGTTCCGGTTCCTCCGGTCGCTGGCGGCGCACCCCGAGCTGGTCTGGCGCCACCTGACCGAGTCCCCGCTGCTCGCCCGGTGGTGGACGCCGGACGACCTCCGCGTCGCCGAACTCGTCTTCGAGGCGCGACCCGGCGGGCGGGTCCTCCTGGAGTACCGCGACGCCGAGGACGCCGACGGCTCCGCCCTGACCGCCGGGCGCGCGGAGGGCGTCGTCGACGACGTACGCCCTGGTGAGCACCTCGCCTACCGGCTCTCCCCGCTGCTTCCGGACGGCCGCCTCGCGTTCACCGCCCACGTCGACCTCGGCCTGCGGCCCACCGCCACCGGTACGGACCTCGACGTCCGCTGGCGGATCACCGACAGCACCGTCGACTCCGCGGACTTCGTCGCAGGCATCGAGATCGGCTTCGGCCAGAGCCTCGACAAGCTCGCGGCGACCCTCGCCACGCACCCCACCGACACAGGGAGCACGAAGTGACTGAGCAGACCGCCGGCCGCAGGGTCGTCATCAACATGAGCCTCTCCCTCGACGGCCGGTACGCCGCGCCGGACAACCCCCAGGACATGAGCTGGGTGATGCCGTACGCGCACAGCGACGTCGCCCGCGACCACATGACCAGCCTCTGGCAGCCCGCGACGACGGCCCTCCTCGGGCGGGTCAACGCCGAGGGGTTCCTCGGGTTCTGGCCCACCGTCATCGGGACGAAGGGCGCCGATCCGCGCGACGAGGGCTTCGCGAGGTGGCTCGTCGACACCGACAAGGTGGTCCTCTCCGGCAGCCTCGGCGAGGCGCCCTGGGAGCGGACGACGGTCGTCGACAAGCCCGCCACCGAGGTGGTCGCGGACCTCAGGGCGGCCGAAGGCGGCGACATCCTCGTCCTCAACAGCGCGAGCGTCATCAAGGCTCTGCTGGCGGCCGACCA
The DNA here is from genome assembly GCF_001424875.1 of Kitasatospora sp. Root107. GTDB lineage: Bacteria > Actinomycetota > Actinomycetes > Streptomycetales > Streptomycetaceae > Kitasatospora. Next base: position 11,442 of record NZ_LMCT01000016.1, read on the forward strand.
GGTCGACCGGCTGGCGCTCACGGTCTTCCCGGTCTTCCTCGGCGGCGGGCCGCGCCTCTTCGACGACGGCCTGCCCACGGGGCGGTGGGCGCTCGCCGGCCAGACCGCGGGTGCGCACGGCACCTTGGCTCTCCGGTACGACCGGATCCGCTGAGCCGGTCGTACCGGAGAGCCATCCGCAGCTCAGTCCTCCCGGACCTGGATCACCAGCTTGCCGCGCGCCTGACTTGCCATCAGATGCGCTATGGCGTCCGGGACTTCGGCCAACGGGTACGTCCGGTCGAGAGCGGGGATCAGCGTTCCCGCCTCGATCAGACCCTTGAGGATGTCGAGGTCGGCAAGTGCGCGGACCTGGTCGTGCTGGACCGCGACCCCTTCGAGCACCCGGCCGAGGAGATCGGCCTCACCCGGGTGCTGCGCACCTACGTCGACGGCCGAGCGGTCTTCACCGCCACCTCCTGACCGCCAACTCCCCCACGAAGGACCCCCCATGAGACCTCGCAGCCTCCTCGCCGCCGTCACCGTGGCCACCGCCCTCGTCACCACCGGGTGCAGCGGCAGCGCCAAGCAGACCGACAGCACCGGAGCCGCCTACCAGTTGACCGCACCACCCCCGCCGCCACCGGAGAGCTCGACTCGTTCACCTGGTCGCTGTTCGGCGAGCCGACCACGATCGACTACGCGTACGCTTTCGACTTCCCGCCGAACCAGATCCTCGCCAACGTCTGCGAGAGCCTGCTGCGCTGGAATCCGGACCTGACCACCTCGCCCGGCCTGGCCAGCGCGTTCAGCAACCCGACGCCGACCAGCTGGGTCTACCAGATCCGGCCCGGCGTGAAGTTCCACAACGGCACGGTGCTCACCGCCGCCGACGTGGTCGCCTCGCTGCGCCGCAACATGGATCCGGAGGTGGGCAGCGTCTGGGGCAACCAGTACCGCAACGTCGAGTCGATCGAGCCGTCCGGACCGCTGGAGGTCACCGTCACGCTGAAGGCACCCGACTCCACCTTCAACAAGTACCTGGCCGCCGGGCCCGGCGTGGTTGAGTCGGCCGCCACACTGGCCAAGGCGGGCAAGGACTACGGCACCCCGGCCGGCGGGGTGAACTGCACCGGGCCGTTCTCGTTCGGGTCCTGGACCTCGGGCCAGTCGCTGGTGCTCAAGCGGTTCGACGACTACTGGAACCCGCAGTTGAAGGCGAAGTCCGCGCAGGCGAAGTTCGTCTTCCTGGCCGACCCGACCACCCGGGTCAACGCCTTCCGCACCGGTGAGGTGGACGGCGGCTGGATGGTCCCGGCCGGCGCCTACGCGCAGTTGAAGTCCACGCCGGGCGGCGCGCTCTACTTCGGCCAGAACACCACCGTCGCCACCGAGGTGGTCAACAACCTCAAGGGCCCGCTGGGCGACGCCCGGGTGCGGCAGGCGCTGCTGATGGCCACCGACCGCAAGGGCATCGTCAAGGCCGGCGCCGCCGGGGTCGGCGAGGTGGCCAACTCCCTGGTGACGTCGAACAACTGGAACGGCGCGCCGGGCGCGGCCGACCTGCTCAAGGCGCTGCCCGAGTACCCGTACGACCCCGCGAAGGCGAAGGCGCTCGCCGCCGAGGCCGGGGTGAACGGCCAGAAGGTGGTGATCGCGACCAGCCCGCTGGACTCGCAGACCACCATCATCACCCAGGCCGTCGCCCAGGCCGCTACCGCGATCGGGCTCAAGCCGGAGATCAACACCATCGCGGCGGACAAGTACAGCGCGCTGTTCACCGACGCGGCCGCGCGGGAGGGCATCGACCTCTTCCTGACCTTCTGGTACACCTCGATCACCGACCCGCTGGACATGTTCAGCTCACTGCGGACCGACGCGTTCAGCAACTACGGCGGCTGGTCCGACCCGAAGTTCGACGCCGCCGTCGACCGGGCCATCGGCGCCTACGACCTGGCCGCGAACTCCGCCGCCACCGGGGAGGCCCAGCAGATCGCGATGACCCAGCTGCCCTGGCTGCCGCTGTACACCGAGCCGGTCAGCGTCTTCATGGGCAAGCGGATCACCGGTGTCCGGCCGTCCATCGCCTACCTCTACTACCCGTGGGCCGCCGAGATCGGCGCCAAGGGATGACGCCGACCACCCTGCTCCGGGTGGCCGGGTCGGCCGCGCGCAGGCTGCTGGGCATGGCGGTGACCCTGCTGGTCACCTCGTTCCTGGTGTTCTCCTCGCTCTACCTGGCGCCCGGTGACCCGGCGAGCTTCCTGGTCAAGGGCCGGAGCGCGAGCCCGCAGGAGCTGCTGGCGATCCGTCAGCAGTACGGCTTCGACGACCCGTTCCCGGTGCGCTACTGGCACTGGCTGGAGGGCGTGCTGCACGGCGACCTCGGCCGCTCGTACCTGTTCCACCAGAGCGTCGGCGAGGTACTGGCGGCCCGGCTGCCGGCGACCCTGTTGCTGGTCGGGGTGGCGGCCCTGCTGATCGCCGTGCTCGGCGTCGGCGCCGGGATCGTCGGCGCCCTGCGGCGCGGCACCCGGACCGGCTCCGCCGTGCTGCTGCTGGTGACGGTCGGCGCCGCGGTGCCGTCCTTCGTCGCGGCGATCGTGCTGCGCTCGGTCTTCGGGGTACAGCTCGGCTGGTTCCCGACCATCGGCAACGGCACCGACCTGCTGGACCGGCTGCACCACGTGGCGCTGCCCGCGATCGCCCTCTCGGTCACCTTCATGGCCCTGGTCACCCGGGTGACCCGCTCGTCGATGCTGGACGAACTGCGGCGCGAGCACGTCGAGGTGGCGCTCAGCCGGGGGCTGCCCCGGCGGACCGTGATCCGGCGTCATGTGCTGCGCAACGCGCTCGGACCGATCGTCACCGTGGGCGGGCTGCTGGTCTCGGGGATGCTGGTCAGCACCGCGATCGTGGAGACCGCGTTCGGCATGTCCGGGATCGGCTCGCTGCTGGTCCAGTGCGTGGACCAGCTGGACTTCCAGGTCGTCCAGGCGATCGTGCTGCTGGTGGTGGCCGTCTTCGTGGTCGTCAACACCGTGGTGGACCTGGTCCATCCGCTGATCGACCCGCGCGTGCGCGCGGCCGGAGGAGCCCGGTGAGTATCTCGACTTCCCTGCTCGGCAACCCACTTGGCGCGCTGCGCCGGATCGGCGGTGGCCCGCTGACCCGGGTCAGCACGCTGGTCCTGGTCCTGTTCGTGCTGGCCGCGCTGTTCGCACCGTGGCTCTCCCCACAGGACCCGACCTTCGGCGAACTGGGCAACAACTTCGTCGCCCCCAGCCCCGAGCACTGGCTCGGGACGGACGGCGGCGGGCACGACACCTTCTCGGCGCTGATCGAGGGCACCCGCACCAGCCTGGTCGGCCCGCTGGCCGTGGTGGTGTTCGCCACCATCGGCGGCATCGCGGTCGGCCTGTTCACCGCCTGGCGCGGCGGCTGGGTCGACACGGTGGTGGGCAGGGTGCTGGACATCCTGTTCGCCTTCCCGGCCCTGCTGCTGGCCATCCTCGCCGTCGCCCTGTTCGGCAAAGGGTTGACCGCGCCGGTCCTCGCGATGGCGGTCGCCTACCTGCCGTACACGGCGCGGCTGGTACGCAGCCTGACCGCGCAGGAGAAGGTGCGGCCGTACATCGCCGCGTACCAAGTGCAGGGCCACTCGGCCGTGTTCGTGGCCCTGCGGCGACTGCTGCCCGGCATCATGCCCACCGTGCTGGCCCAGTCGACGGTCAACTTCGGCTACGCGCTGCTCGATCTCGCTGCCCTGTCGTTCCTCGGGCTGGGCGTCCAGCCGCCCACCCCCGACTGGGGCGCGATGATCAACCAGGGGCAGGCGGCCGTGCTGCAGGGGGAGCCGCTGTCGGCGATCGTCCCGGCCGTCGCGGTCGTGCTGGTCGTGGTCGCCTTCAACGTCGTCGGGGAGCACCTCGGCGACCGGCTCGCAGGGAGGGAATCCTGATGCCGATTCTTGAGTACGAGGCGCTGGAAGTGGCCCTGCCCGGAATGGCCCGGCCGATCCTGGACGGCGTCAGCCTGAGCGTCGCCGAGGGCGAGGCCGTCGCGCTGGTGGGGGAGTCGGGCTCCGGCAAGTCGGTGACCGCCCGCGCCGCGCTCGGCCTGCTGCCGGCGGGTGCCCGGGTTGGTGGCCAAGTGCGGGTCGGCGGAGCCGAGTTGATCGGTGCGGACGCCGACACCGTGCGCGCGGTGCGGACCGGCAAGGCGTCCATGATCTTCCAGGACCCCCGGGCCGGCATCAACCCGGTGCGCCGGGTCGGTGACTTCCTCACCGAGCAGCTGCGGCTGGTCGGCGGCCGGTCCAAGGCGGAGGCGGAGGCCCGGGTCCTCGAACTGCTCGGCGCCGTCGGCCTGCCCGACCCGCCCCGGCACCTGCGCCAGTACCCGCACCAGATGTCCGGCGGCATGCTGCAACGCGTCATGATCGCCGGGGCGCTCACCGCCGACCCCCGCCTGCTGCTCTGTGACGAACCCACCACCGCACTCGACGTCACCACTCAGGCCGAGATCATGGCGATCCTGCGCCGGCTGCAACGCGAGAAGGGCCTCGGCCTGCTGCTGATCACCCACGACCTGGACCTGGCCGCCGCCACCTGCGACCGGATCTACGTGATGTACGCCGGGCGGATCGTCGAGACCGGCACCGCCGCCGAGCTGCTGGCCGCGCCCCGACACCCGTACACCGCAGGCCTGTTGGGCTCCTCGCCACCACTGCACGGCGAGCTCACCCGGCTGGTGCCGATCCCCGGCAGCCCGATGAGCCTGGCGCAGAGTGCACCCGGCTGCGCCTTCTTCGACCGTTGCCACTTCGCGCAGCCCGGACGCTGCGACCAGGCCGCGCCGCCGCTGGCCCCCCTGGGGGCGGGCATGGTCGCCTGCCACCGAGTGGACGAACTCGCCAATTCAGCTGCCCAGGAGATCCGTTGACCACCGACCCCGGCCTGCTGCTCCAGGTCAGCGGCCTGCGCAAGACCTACCCGTCCGGAGGGGCGACGGTCGTCGCGGTCGACGATCTCTCCTTCTCGCTGCGCCCCGGGGGAGCTCTGGGCATCGTGGGCGAGTCCGGCTCCGGCAAGACCACCACGGCCCGGATGCTGGTCGGCCTGGAACGCCCCGACCAGGGCGAGATCCTGGTCCAGGGCACCCCGCTCGCGGCCCGGGTGCGGGGTCGGACGGCGCGGCTGGCCCGCGCCAAGGCGGTCCAGATCGTCTTCCAGGACCCGTACCTCTCGTTGGACGGCCGCATCAGCATCGGCGACACGCTGGACGGTGTCCTGCGGCTGCACGGCTCGCCGTCCGGCGCGGACCGGGCAGCCCGGGTCAGGGAGCTGCTGGCCCAGGTCGGCCTCGGCGACCGGGAAGCCGCCGCGCTGCCCCGCCAGCTCTCCGGCGGGCAGCGCCAACGCGCCGCCATCGCCCGGGCGTTGGCCGTCGAGCCCGCCGTCCTGGTGCTCGACGAGGCGGTCTCGGCCCTGGACGTCTCGGTCCAGGCCCAGGTCCTCAACCTGCTCTCCGACATCCGCCGCGACACCGGCATCGGCCTGGTCTTCGTCAGCCACGACCTGGCCGTGGTCCGTTACGTCTGCGACGAGGCCCTGGTGATGTACCGCGGCCGGACCGTGGAGCACCAGCCGGTCACCGACCTGCTCAGCATGCCCCAACACCCGTACACCCGCCTGCTGCTGGCCTCCGTACCCCGTCCCGACTGGGACCCGGAGGCGATCGGCGAGCAGCGCCGCGACCTCGTGGCGGCCGACGCCCTGGTTCCGTAGTCGCGCGAATGCCCCCGGCCGCACCTCTTGAGGCCGGAGGCTTCGTCGTGCCGGCTACACGTCGGTCAACTCGCCCAGCCCCAGGGTGCGCAGGGTGTGGTTGGCCATCTGCAGGTGGCCGACGGCATTGGGGTGGGCAGGGTCGTCGAGCCAGGGGATCGGGTCGGCGCCGTCGGGGAAGCGGGCCAGCCAGTGGGCCTCGTGGTCGACCAGCAGCGCGCCCGTGTCGTGGGCGATCTCCCGGACGGCCTGGCAGTAGGCGGGGAGTTCGGGCCGGGCGGTGCGGCCGCTCACACTGGTCAGAACGGGGGTGTGGAGCACGATCTGGGCACCGTCGGCCCTGGCGATGATCGCCCGCAGGTCGGCATGGAACGCACCGAGCCCGGCCAGCCCGGCGCGGGCGTCGTTGGTGCCCAGCGAGATCGACAGCACGTCCGGGGAGAGCCGGCCGATCAGGTGGTCGTAGCAGCCGAGCACGTCGCTCGCAGACCACGCGGAGACACCGGAGTTGACGACCAGGTCGGTCAGCCGGTCCAGCTGCCAGCGAATCCGCTCGTGGATGTGCTCGACCCAGCCCCGCGCGCCGTAGGTGTGCCGGACGGCCTGGGTGATGCTGTCCCCAGCCGCCACCCAGGTCATCGGCGCCGTCGACAGTTCGATCATGTGACCATCCCCCTTTCTGTTCTGGTGCCCCTATTCGATCACGGCGGTACGGCGGATCCGCCTCGACCTCCACGTCGGTCGGCACCCGGGGTGGGTCACCCGGGAGGGCGAAGGTTCGGCCGCGTCGGGCGCCGGCGGCAGGGTCGGACCAGGCCGGCGGGGATAACTTCGTGGACGAACGTGGGCGCCGACCCGCGCAGCCCACCACCGTCCCGATGGAGACCTCATGCGGATCCCCGCAACCCTGGCTGCCGCCCTGACGGCCGCTCTCGTCCCCGTCACCGCCCAGGCCGCCCCGTCCCCGCAGCCTGCCCCGCCGTACGCCCGCGACCTGGCCGTGACGGTCGCCGCACCCAATCCGGCCGCCCCGCCCGGCGCCACCGTGCCGTTCACCGTCGTGGTCTGCAACCACGGCACCGAGACCCCGCAGACCGCGGCGACCCTGGTGGTGAACGGGCCGCCGGACGAGGGCATGCAGATCTCGCCCGAGTTCGGTGAGGCCACCGACGGCGGCTGGAACTGGATCCGCATCCCGGTCGCCGAAGGGCTCCAGCCGAACCAGTGCAGCCACGTCAAGCTGCGCTCACGCACCATCAGCGGCTTGGCCGGACCGAAGAGTTACCCCGGCGGCACCGCCGAGGTCAGCTGGGACGGCGAGCAGAACCCGGCCGACAACCTCGCCACCTGGACCTCCGAGATCGCCGCCCCGGTCACCGGCGCCCACCTCTCGCTGGTCCGGCCCCCGCTGCCCGCCGCCCCCGGCAACCCGGCCGACTTCGAGGTCGAGGAGCGCAACCTCGGCCCGTCCACCGACTACCCGTGGCGCGGCCGTCTGGTCGCCCAACTCCCGCCCGGATCCACCTTCCTGAGCTCCGCACCGGACGGGGCGCCGTGCGAGTTCTCGGCCGACCGCTCCACCGCGACCTGCCCCGACACGGTCAGCAACACCTGGTCGTGGCGGAACCGCGGCTTCGCCGTCCGGGTCAGCCCCACCGCCCCGCACGGCGGCAAGGTGACCGCCACCCTGACCTACGAGGCCCCGGCCGACCCAGTGCCGCACGCCTTCGTCCTGAAGGTGGACATCCCAGTCCTGTGACCCTCCGTCAGGCGGGCTCGCTCCGAACACCCCTGGCGGAGCGGGCCCGTTCCACGGCCGGACGGGAGAGGACCGTGACGGCGAGGGAGACCACGGCGACGGCGGTGATCGCAGCCCCCGGGGCGAGGTACTGGGCGGCGCCACCGGCGATCGCGGCGCCGAGGCCCTGCCAGGTCATCCGGCCGGCTGACTCGACTCCCTGGACCTGGCCGCGCACCGGATCGGGCGTGAGCTCGAGCAGCTGCTCCTGCAAGGGCAGGGTGGCCGCGAACCCGACACTCGCGGCGAAGACCGCGACCGTCACCACCGCCATCGGGGGATCCAGCACGAACAGCAGGTACGGGACGGCGAGCAGCAGCCGCAGGCCGTACGCGTAGCGCCGTCGCCGGTCGGCGGTGAGCAGCCGGCCGACGGCCAGGTCACCGACCAGCAGGCCGGCCGATCCGGCGGCCAGCAGGGTGCCCGCGTGGTCGGGCGCATAGGAGAGGAACAGCGCCTCGCAGCCGACGACCAGGCCGTTGGGGACCCAGAGGTTCAGCAGCAGCGCCCGCTGCCCGGGGTCGGCGAAGAGCGCGGCGTTGGTGCTCCAGGTCTGCCGCAGCCCGGGCCGCCGGGTCAGCCGGATCGAGTGGTCCCGGACGGTGGCCGCCAGCACGACCAGGCCGAGCGCGGTCAGGACCGCGGCCAGCACGAAGACCTGGTGGGGGCTCAGCTGCCGCAGGAGGACGGCGCCGATCGCGTAGCCGAGCACGGCCGTGCCGCCCGAGGTGATGTTCATCAGCGAACGGGCCATCGCGTAGGCGGAGGCCGGGACCACCTCGGCGAGCAGCCCCATCCGGGTGCCGGTGCCCAACGACTGGAAGAACCCCAGCACCAGCAGCAACCCGAACCGGGCCGGCAACGGCAACCCCGGTATCGCCTGCGCGGCGACCCCCAGCAGCGAGAGGCACTGGAGCACGACGACGGTGCGGCGCGGGCGGCGCCCGTCCGCGACCGACATCAGCGTCAACGCCCCGAGCACGGCGGCGAACGTGGCGCCGTACATGCTGACCGCCGTCAGGAACGGCGAACTGGTCTGTCGGCTGACCAGCGTGCCAAGGGCGAAGCCGGACAGGGTACTTGCGCCGACCGTCAGGGTGAAGCCGACATACAGGCCGGTGAACTCGGTGATACGGAGCAGGTCACGGTAGCCGGTGACGACAGGCGCCCCGGGCGGAGGAGTGTGAGAAGACATAAAAAAAGCCTCCGGACGCCCGCACTTGAGGGGCACGCCGAAGGCCAACACCCGCATTCTAGCAGCAGCGGCCGTTCGCTACGCTGATCAGCGGTGTTGCGCCGACGAGAGGAACTTCGATGGGATTCAAGCGCTTGCTGGCCGGACTCGGTGCCGGAGGTGCCTCGGTCGAGACGGTCCTCGCGGACCCGAACGTGCTGCCCGGCGGCATGTTGCGCGGCGAGGTCCGGATCCAGGGCGGCAAGGTCGACCAGGCGATCGAGGGGCTGACCCTGAGCCTGCAGGCCCGGGTGGAGGTGGAGGGCGGCGAGAGCGAGAGCCACCAGGACATCCGCTTCCAACAGCACCGCCTCGGTGGCGCGTTCGAGCTGAAGGAGGGCGCGCTGCACGCGGTGCCGTTCGCCTTCCAGGTGCCGTTCGAGACGCCGGTGACGGCGGTGGGCGGGCAGCAGCTGCGCGGAATGGTGCTCGGGGTGCACACCGAGCTGGCGATCGACCGGGCGGTCGACGCCGGTGACCTGGACCCGATCGCGGTTCATCCGCTGCCCGTTCAGCAGGCCGTGCTGGACGCCTTCGGGCAGCTCGGCTTCCGCTTCAAGGGCGCGGACCTGGAGCGCGGTCAGATCCGCAACACCCGTCAGCGGCTGCCGTTCTACCAGGAGATCGAGTTCTTCGCGGCGCCGCAGTACCCGGGGCTGAGCCAGGTCGAGCTGTCGTTCGTCGCGGACGAGCACGCCGTGGACGTGGTGCTGGAGATGGACAAGCGCGGCGGCCTGTTCACGGAGGGCTCGGACACCTTCCGCTCGTTCACCGTGGCGCACTCCGACGTGGCCGCCACCGACTGGGCGGGCTACCTGCACCAGTGGCTGCACTCGGTCGGCGGCCGACGCGGCTGGGTCTGAGCCGGCTCCCCGGCAGCCGGGGAGCCACCGCTCCACGAACACCTGCGACGGTCAGGTCTGCCGGGAGGACTGGAGATGGGCGAAGACCACGACGTTGTCCGTGTAGTCCTTGCGCTGCCGGTCGTACGCGCCGCCGCAGGTGATCAGGCGCAGCTGGGCGGTATCGGTGTCCGCGTACACCTGCTGGTCCGGGAAGCGGTCCTTGGGGAAGGTCTGGACCGAGTCCACCGCGAAGGTCGCCACGATGCCGTCCGCGCGGGTGATGTCGATCGTGTTCCCCGGGGCCAGCCGGTGCAGCATCAGGAAGACCGCGGGGCCGGTCGTGGTGTCCACGTGTCCGGCCACGACCGCGCTGCCGCGCTCGCCGGGTGAGGCACCGTCGCGGTACCACCCGACGAGGTTGCGGTCCTCCTTGGCCGGGGCCTCCAGGGCACCGGCCCGGTCCAGGCCCAGCTCGACGAACGGTGCCTCCACGAAGAGCTGGGGGATCCACAGCCTGACCGGGCGGGAACGGGGGAGCGTGGGCACCGCCGGGGCGGCGAGGGAGGACGCCCCGGCGGTGGGGGCGGCGGCCGGGGCGACGGCGGCGACCTGACTGGGCGCCACCGGGCCGGTGTCCACGGACTGGTACATCACCAGGAGCCCCAGGGCAGCAGCTCCCATCGCCCACCAGAAGGGCCTGAGACTGCCGCCCTCCCGGGCGGCCGGAGACCCGATTTCGCCTTCACCGTTCGGCGCTGTCTGACGGCCCATCGGGCCGGCTCCTCTCGCTGGGTGCTGGGTCGGAGTGGTGCGAGCTCTGCGGACGCCTCGTCGTGGCCGCCGCCCGAGGCGACGACCACGACGCGAGGCCTGCGGGCCGGCCCGGTCAGGCCGAGCCGGCGCCGGCGTTGCGGCGCCGCAGGGTGTAGGCACCGACGCCGAGGCCGCCGGCCAGCAGCGCGACGCCCGAGGCCAGGCCACCGCCGGAGACGGCCAGGCCGCCGCCACCGGTGTGGACACCGCCGTGCGGCTTCTGGCCGTGCTGCCAGTCCGACTCCGGCTCGGCGGCCGACTTGTCCTCCACGGCCTGGTCCTTGGCAGCTTCGTGGTTCGGCTTCTTCTCCTCGGCGGGCGGCTGGTCCGGCACCGCCTTCTGCACCTCAGGGGCGGCCGGGGCGGCCGGAGCCTCCTGCCACATCTTCTGGTCGTCGACGACGCGGGGCTGCTGCTGGGTCGTCTGGCCGTCGGGGGCAGCGGGGGTGGTGTCGGCCTGGGCGGCAGGAGCGCCGAGGACGAGGATTGCGGCGGCGGCTGCTCCGGCGAGCAGAGCGCATTGAGAACGCATGGGGACTGGATCCTTCCGGCGCCTCCGGACGACTGCCGACACTTCGTCGGCTGAAGGAGTCATAGGCGCGCCTCACTCACCGTCAGTTGCCGGGCGGCGGAGCGCCACCGGGGTCGGCTCATCCGGGTGAGGGCGGCAGGTCCGTTCGGGGTGCCGGCTCGGCCGTTGGAATGGGTACCGCACTCCAGTGGGGCGCTCGGCCGCGCCGTCCCGGGACTTCCGTGCGACAGATGGAACATGCTGTCGCACCGTCAGATCATCAGCCGGAGAAAGCTCCTGTCCGTCGCCGGGGTGACCCTGCTGGCCGCCGGAGCCTGCGGCGCACCACCCGGTGGCTCCGGCGACGCGGGCCCCGCTTCCCCCGTACCCCTCCCACCCGCCGCCGCACCTTCGCAGGTGGAAGCCCCGGCTCCGGCCCCCGCTCCGGCCCCTGCGCCCAGCTCGGCCAATCCGGCGCCGAGGGCGGTCGGCAATCCGGTGTACGAGCTCCCGGCCACCGACAAGCTGGTGGCCCTCACGCTGGACGACGGCCCGGATCCCACACACACGCCCGCGGTGCTGGCCCTGCTGCGGAAGTACGGGATCCGGGCCACCTTCTTCCTGGTCGGCGAGAACGCCGCCGAACACCCCGCCCTGGTCCGCGAGATCGCCGCTGAAGGCCACCATCTGGCGAACCACACCTGGACCCACCCCGACCTGCGCCGGCTCTCGGAGACCCGGGTCCGGGACGAGCTGGAGCGCACCTCCGACCTCCTCCAGGCCGCCGCCGGGAAGCCCCTGACCTGGTTCCGGGCCCCCGGCGGTGACTGGTCACCCGTCGCCCTGCGGACCTGCTCGGAGCTGGGCATGCGCCCGATGGGCTGGTCGGTGGACCCCCGCGACTGGGCCCGCCCCGGCATCTCCCGGATCACCGACCGCGTTCTGAAGGCGGTCCAGCCCGGCTCGATCGTCCTGAACCACGACGGCGGCGGCGACCGCTCGCAGACCATCGCGGCGCTGCGGACCTACCTGCCGGTGCTGATCGACGACGGCTACCGGTTCACGGCGCCGGGCTGATCCGGGTCGCGTTCGGGTCGCGGCTCTCCCGCAGCTTCAGGTAGGTGAGGAGGTGCCCAACAGGAGATGCAGGCGGGCCTGAGTCTTCCTATGGTCGATGTACAGGGGTACGGCGTAGGAGAACCAGGTTCCCCGGCACTGACGGCGTCGGCTCCCCGAACTCTCTCAGGAGATGACCCGGCGTGACGACATCATCCGAAACCCCAGTCCTCGACACCCTGGCGGCCATGACCGTCGACTCGATCGAACGCTGCGGTCTGCCGGCGGACAGGCTCATCCTCACGCGCATCGCCGCGCTCGTCGCCATGGACGCACCGCCGATGTCCTACCTCGCCCACATCGGCCCCGCCGTGGAGTCCGGCCTGACGGTCGATCAGGTGCAGGACGTCCTGGTGGCCATCGCACCGATCGTGGGCACCGCCCGTGTGATGTCGGCGGCCACCCACATCGCCGAGGCTCTCGGATTCGCCATCGCAGTGGCCGAAACCGAGGCCGAACTCGGAGCGTAGGCCCATTACCCGGCATCCACGTCGGCCCGCGTCCACTGCGGGCATCAGCGGGAACGGAGACACATCATGTCCTCATCTACGAGCGTCCGCGACGACGGTTCCTCGACCGTGGCCAGTGGCCTGGTCGTCTTCGCCGCCGTGATGCTCCTGATCTCGGGATCCCTCAGCATCCTCCGCGGGATCATGGGGATCGTCGAGGACGACGTCTTCGTGCGAACTCCGAACTATGTCTTCCAATTCGACCTGACCAGTTGGGGCTGGATTCATCTGGTCCTCGGCGTCCTCGCCGTCGGCGTAGGCCTCGGGCTGTTCCGGTTGGCCTTCTGGGCCCGGATCCTCGGAGTGGCCCTGGCAGCGCTGCTCATCATCGCCAACTTCCTGTCCATCCCGTACTACCCGTTCTGGTCCCTCACCGTGATGGCCGTCTGCGGCTTCGTCATCTGGGCCCTGTGCGTGTCCGGCCGCGACGACGGTAGCCGGACCACCTGACCGGCCCGGACGGGGGCTCGCGAAGCCAGGACGGCTGCCGCGCAGGGCTGCGGTCGTGCTGGCATGGCGCGCGGACTGCCCGCCCGAGGTGGTTCAACTGGCGCGTCCGGCCCAGGTGGTGACGTCCTCGGTGGGGAGCAGGGGTGCGCCGAGGTGGTCCGGGCGTCCTGGAGCGGGCGGGCCGCGCGGCATGTGGCGACCGCCGCGCTGCGGGAGAGGTGCCGGCCGAGCGCTCAGCAGCGCTGTACTCGCTGATCCGGTCGTTCCCGGGGTCGCTGCCCGAGCTGCTCGACGCCGTGGACGCCGAGGTGGCTGTCCGTCAGCGGGACGGTGACACCAGTCCCACCTCGTAGGCGAGGATGACGAGTTTGACCCGGTCGCGGACGCCGAGCTTGGAGAGCAGGCTCGCGACGTGGGTCTTGGCGGTACCCGGGCTGATGTGGAGGTGTGCCGCGAGCTCGCCGTTGGACATGCCGCGCCCGACGAGGGTCAGCACCTCGCGTTCCCGTGGCGTGATGGAGGCGAGCTCGGCCGGAGGTGGAGCAGGTTCGGGGCGGCCGGCGAACTCCGCGATGAGGCGGCGGGTGACGTTCGGGGCGATCAGGGCGTCGCCCGCCGCGACCACCTGGATGGCCGTGAGGATGTCGTCCAACGCCATGTCCTTGAGGAGGAAGCCGCTCGCACCGGCGCGCAGCGAGGCGTAGATGTTGGTGTCGCTGTCGAAGGTGGTGAGCATGACGACCCGGGTGCCGGGCGAGTCGGCGGTGATCATCTGGGTGGCCTCGATGCCGTCCATGCCGGGCATGCGGATGTCCATGACGACTACGTCGGGCCGCAGTTCCCTGGTCAGCCCGACCACCTGGGTGCCGGTGCCCGCCTCGCCGACGACGTCGATGTCCGGGCTGCGGTCGATGACCATCCGCAGCCCGGCCCGCACCAGCGCCTGGTCGTCGGCGAGTACGACGCGGATGCTCATCGGGCCTCGGCAGTCGGAAAGGTCGGAGCAGTCGGAGCAGTCGAGGCGAGGGGGAGTGGCAGGCGTACGGCGACCCGGAAGCCGCCTTCCGGCCGTGGCCCGGCGGTGAAGCTGCCGTCGAGGAGCGCGACCCGTTCGCGCATGCCGCGCAGGCCGTAGCCGGAGCCGGCGGTGACCGCGCCGCCGTGCCCGCCGTCGACCACCTCGACCAGCAGTTCGCGGGGTCGGTAGTCGACCGTCGCCCGGCAGTGCCGGGTGGCCGCGTGCCGCACCACGTTGGTCACCGACTCCTGGAGGATGCGGAAGGCGGATTGGTCGACGGCGGTGGGCAGCGGGCGCGGTTCCCCCCGGTGCCGTACCTCGACCCGGACGCCGGCGTCCGCCGCCGTCGAGACCAGTCGGTCGAGGTCCGCGAGGCCCGCGAACGGGGTCGGTTCGAGGGACGGCTCCCGCTCGGGATCGGCTTGGCGGAGCAGATCGAGCAGCTGCCGCAGTCCCCGCAGCGTGTCCCGGCTGGTGGCCTCGATGGCCTGCAGCGAGCTGTGCGCCAGCTCGGGGTCGCTGCCGATCACCCGGCTGCCTGCGCCGGCCTGGATCGCGATGACGCCGATGCTGTGGGCGACCATGTCGTGCAGTTCGCGCGCGATGCGCAGCCGCTCGGCCGTGACGGCCTGGGCGGAGGTCTGCGCGCGCAACGCCTCGCCGTACTCGCGTCGTTGGCGGACGGATGTGCCGGTCAGCCATGCGAACAGCACCGCGAGGGCCAGACAGGCCGTCAGACCGAGGTAGCCCGGAGCCAGCACACGGGCCCAGCCGCCGTCCCGGAATAGGCCCAGTTGCAGGACCGTCTCCTGGACGGCGAGCGTGCCGCCTGCCGCCGCGAGAGTGGCGCGGGGCGTCCAGGTCGCCGCGACGAGGCCGACCAGGAGGTGTCCGGCCGGAAGAAGGGGCCAGATCTGCTCGGCCCGCAGCCCCAGCACCGGCGCGCCGGCTACCTGGATCAGGAGTACAGCGAGGACCAGCCGTGGCTGTCGCCGTGCCCACGCCAGCGGCGCTGCCATCGCGAACGTCAGCAGAGCGAGGGCGACGCCCTGGCTCTCCGGCCCGAGGACCGGCACCGGGCCGCCCGCCACCGTGGCGTACAGGGCCAGGCCCAGTGCGGCCACCGCGAACCAGACCAGCAGCGGTGGAGCGGAGGGCGGGTGGGGCGGGTTCTCGGGCACGCCCCGAGCGTAGGTTGCCGCCCGGGGCCCGGGCGTCAGCCCGTAGGAGTACGCCTGCAGGCATACGTGGCAGCGCCGATTCCTGTCCGTCGGCCGATGTGGCAGGGGTCCGGCCGGCGGCACCGTGGACCGCGTGATCGAAGTCAGTGGATTGAGCAAACGCTTCGGCGACGTCCTCGCCGTCAACGACCTGAGCTTCACGGTGCGGCCCGGGAAGGTCACCGGGTTCCTCGGACCGAACGGTGCCGGAAAGAGCACCACGCTGCGCATGATCCTCGGGCTGAACCGGCCCACTGCGGGAACCGCCACCGTCAACGGGAGCCCGTTCGCCCATCGGCAGGCCGGACTGCACCAGGTCGGAGCGCTGCTCGACGCCGGGGACGTCCACCCGGGCCGAAGCGCCGTCGCCCACCTGTCGGCGCTGGCCCGGAGCAACGGCCTGTCCCACCGCCGGGTGCCGGAGGTCCTGGCGGAAGTGGGTCTGTCCGGCGCGGCGCACCGCCGCGTCGGCGGGTTCTCGCTGGGGATGCGGCAGCGGCTCGGCATCGCGGCCGCCCTGCTCGGCGACCCGCCCGTGCTGCTGTTCGACGAACCGGTCAACGGCCTCGACCCGGAGGGCGTGCGGTGGGTGCGTGACCTCTTCAAGCGGCTGGCGGCCGAGGGGCGCACGGTACTCGTCTCCAGCCATCTGATGAGCGAGATGGAGAACACCGCCGACCAACTCGTCGTCATCGGCCGCGGCGAGCTGATCGCGGCGGAGAGCGTCACCGAGTTCGCCGCGCGCGGCACCGGCAGCCGGGTCAGCGTGCGCACCCCCGACCCCGCCCGGCTCGCGGGCGTCCTCACCCTCGAGGGCGCCGACGTACGAACGGACGGCTCCGAGTCGCTCACCGTGACGGGACTGACCGCGGCCCGGATCGGCGAGCTCGCCTTCGAGCACCGGGTCCTGCTGCGTGAACTCGCTTCGCGCAGCGCATCGTTGGAGGAAGCGTTCATGGAACTGACCGCCGACCGGGCGGACTACCTCGCGGGTGATCGCCGATGACCTCGCCGACCACGCTCCGGCCGACCGCCACTGTCCAGTCGGAGCCACAACCGCGCCTGCGGACGAGCGACCTCCTCGCCGCCGAGTGGATCAAGCTGTGGTCGCTCCGCTCGACCTGCTGGGTACTCGGGCTCGGCATCCTGGTCCTGATCGGGCTCGCGGCCCAGAGCAGTTTCGACACCTACGGTAACTGGCCGGACTACGGGCCGCAGCAGAAGTCCCGCTACGACCCGATGACCGAGGCGCTCAGCAGCGTCGGCGTGGCCGTCCTCATGATCGGTGCGGGCACCGTCGGAGCCCTGACGATCGTCGGGGAGTACGCCTCCGGTCTGATCCGCACCACGCTGACCGCGGTACCGGCCCGCCACCGGGTGGTGCTGGCCAAGGTGGTGGTCGTCGCGGGCGTCATGCTCGCCGTCGGCCTGGCCGTCTCGGTGGGTACGTTCGGCGTGAGCCAGGCCGTCCTGTCGGGCCGCGGCATCGGCCTCTCGGTGGGCGATGTCGGCGTCCCCCGGGTACTCCTGGCGAACGTGCTGCTCGCGCCCGTGGCCGCCCTGGTCGGCATGGGCGTCGGGGCGCTCCTGCGGCACACGGCCACCACCGTCGTCACCGCCTGCGCGGTGCTGGTCGTGCTGCCGGGCTTCTTCAAGCCGAGCGTGCACCAGTGGGCGAACGACCTGTACGGCATGTTCCCCTACTACGCCTGGCGCACCTGCCTGTCCCAGACGCACCCCCGCAGCGGTGCCGCCCTTCCCACGGTGGCCGAGTCGTGGACGGCCTTCGCGCTCTGGCCGCTCGCCGCGGTGGTGATCGCCGTACTGGCTGTACGGCGGCGCGACGTGTGACCGTCCCCGGCCATGAGGCCCCGTCAGGAGCTCTGCGCCCGTCGTCTGGCGCGGTATGCGCTGGCCTTGGTCCGGTTCTGGCAGGCCAGATCGCAGAACCGGCGGGAGGCGTTTCGCGTGGTGTCGAAGAAGACCAGCGAGCACTCGTCGGCCTGGCAGGCGCCGAGCCTGGCCGCCTGGCCCACTCCGATGACCATGGCCAGGGCGGTTCCCGTGTCCGCAGCCCACGCGTCCACGAGGTCCGCATCGGCCCGGTGGAAGGAGAGGACCAGAGGTCGGTGCGGATCGCCGTGCAGGTTGGGTACGGCGTTGTGCCGTACCAGGAGCTGGTTGAGCCGTGCGGCAGCGCCGAGGATGCGGTCGCCGGCGCCGAAGGACGGACGCAGTTCGGCGGCGACCTCGGCGAGTCGGTCGGCGTCGGCGTCGGTCAACGACAGGGGCGGCCGCCCGGCCGCGGCCATCCGGTCGGCCTCGTCGGCGGTGAGTAGGGAGGGTACGCGCCCGACTGCGGCCAACTGGTCGGTGAGCGCGGCGAGTCGGTCATCGCCGCCGGAGGGTGGCGTGACCGGGCGGCCGTGGGCCGAGGTTGCGGTGAGGCAGTTCACCAGGTGGGCCGCCAACTCGACCCGCCATCCGATGTGACTGTCTAGATCCGGTTGACCAGTGATGCGCCATGCTTCTATCGTCACTGTCGTATCCTACCTAGGCAGTGAGGATTTCGCGATGTTCGAACGGTTGGCCCGTCAGATGTGGCATCAGATCGAGCCGGTGAACGCCGTGCTCTACCTCGCTCCCGAAGCCTTGGAGGAGGCGGCGGCGCTCGGCTACGACGTCGGGACACGCTGGCCGAGCTACTTCGCCTGGCGCGCGGCGCCACTCGGCTCGGTGGGGCCGAAGCTCGTGGCCGCCGCCTTCTACAGCTTCAGCCCTTCGATGATCGCCCGGCATGTGCCGGGCATCTGGGCCACGGCCGCGCCCTCGCAGGTGCTCCGAGCCCGGTTGCGCGCGGTGGATCGGGCGTTCCGGGCCCTGCCCGGTGAGCTGACCGACCTGGGCGAGGCGGCGGAGCTGGCGATCCGGGCCGCCGAGAGTATCGAGTTCGCCCACCGGCCGCTGGCCGCGGCCAATCTCGAGCTGCCCTGGCCGCAGGAGCCGCACCTGGCCCTGTGGCAGGCGTATGCGGTGCTGCGTGAGCACCGGGGCGACGGGCATCTGACGGCGCTTCAGTCCGTGGGGCTGGACGGCTGCGAGGCCCTGGTCTCCTTCGCCTCCATCGGGGCCGCACCGGTCGACGCCTTCGACGGGCGCGGGTGGAGCGCCGAGGAATGGGCGGCCGCCCGCGAACGGCTGGCCGGCCGCGGCCTCACCGATGCCCAGGGAGTGGCCACCCCGGCAGGGCGGGCACTGCGCGAGCAAGTCGAGCGGATCACCGACGAGTTGGCGGCGCAGCCGTGGCGAGCGCTCGGGGCGGCGGGCGCCGAGAGGCTGGCCCACCTCAACCGCCCCTTGCTGGGCGCGGTGTTCGAGTCGGGGATGCTGCCCCCGGCGAGCACCCTGGGCATCGGCAAGGTCCAGGTTCCCGCATGAAGCTGGAGCGACTCACCGCGGACGAGACCCACGCCCGCGCCGCCGAACTGATCGAGATCTACGGCCTCGCGTTCAACGAACCGCCCTGGAACGAGGACGGACCCGGCATCGCCGCCTTCGCCCGCCGCCTGACCACGGACCTTCGCCGTCCGGGGTTCGTGGCGGTGCTGGCCAGTTCGAACGGCATACCCGCAGGTTTCGGTACGGCCTGGCCAACGCCACGCCCCTTCCCGACGGGCCGCGCCTACGACCGGGTGCGTGCCGCCCTCGGCGACCAGGTGGAGACGCGGCTGGCCGGGACACTCGAGGTGGACGAACTCGCGGTCGCCCCGCACGCTCGCAGGCAGGGCCTGGCGGGCCGCATCCTCCAGCTGCTGTGCGCCGACGCGGACGACTCCTGGCTGCTGACCTCGCCGAAAGCCCTGGACGCGATCAGGCTCTACGAGGCGCACGGCTGGCAGCGCCTGACCGGGCCTGCGGACGTCGTGGTGTTCGCCCGCCCGCCACGCGCTCGCGACCTGGGAACGACCGTCACGTATCTGGAGATGAACGACCCCGACGACCTGCGGCCCGGCAGAGCAGTGCCCGCTCTGTCGCTCCACCGCGTGGACGGGACCCTCCCGCTGCTGCACGCCGCGCTGGCCCGGATCGGGGGCGCCTACGGGTGGGGGAGCGCGACCCGCTCCGCCCAGGGATGGCGGGAGCTGACGCTGGCTCATCCGCTGCGCCAGTTCTGGCTGATCTCGCTCGGGAGCACGACCGCAGGGGTCGCCGTCATGGAGCCCCAGCCCGATGGGGACGTGGAGATCGTCACGTTCGGTTTGCTGCCCGAGTACATCGGCCGGGGCCTCGGCGGTCCCGCGCTGACGCTGACGGTCCGACAGGCATGGGCGAGCGAGGCCGTGGAGGCTGACGCGGTGCACCGGGTCTGGCTGCACACGCGCTCGCGCGACCATCCGAACGCGCTGCGCAACTACCGGCGCCGGGGCCTGAGGGTCTACCGCACCGAGGTTCAGCTGTAGCGCGGGCAGCTCGTCAGCGTGGTCACTCGCCGCTGTCGAGGGGCTTGAGGAACCGGCGTTGGTACCGCCTGATGCACCCGGTGGTGCGGGCCAGTTCGAAGGCTGCGACACACTCGGGGGGTCGCCTCCGAAGCGGTTCACAAGCTTGACCCAGCGCCGCCCGTACTCCTCGAAGTCCGCCATGTCGGGGTCGATCTCGTACTTCAGGTGCACGGTGATCACGTGCGTACTGCCGCTCGGGGCGTCTCGGTGGGTCAACGGTCCGATCCTCCTGCCACCAGAAGCCGTCGCGCCAGTGACGAGAGCGCCCCGATCCGTCGATATCCCGCCACCGTCCCGGGCGGACGAACCGCCCGGGCGGGGCGCGGCAGGCTGACGCTCGGTCAACCGTCGTAGCGGGTGAGGGCTGAGGCGATGATGGCGGCGGCCATGCCGTGGCGGGGGTCGAGGCCCGCCAGGACGGAGGCCTGGTGGGTGGCGCCGTTGAGGGGGAGCCCTGGGAGTCCGTTGACCTCCAGCAGGTGCAGGCCGCCGTCCGGAGAGAGGCGGAAGTCGGCTCTGGCCATGTCCCGCAGGCCCAGTGCGTCCACGGCCAGGCCCGTCAGGTGGCGTGCCCGGCGGGCGATGTGATCGGGCACCGGGGCTGGGACTTTGAGGTGCTGCCAGCGTGTCGGGTCCTGTTTGAGGTCGTAGTCGAAGACGCCGCCCGCGGCGGCGGTGGCGGGCATGGTGGTCTCCGCGACGGCGAGGGGCCCGCCCGCTGCGGCCAGGTACGGGACAGTGATGTCCCGGCCGGGTATGTATTCCTCGGCGATGACCCCGTCCGGGTAGTCGTTGAGCAGGGCTGCCGCCACATCGGTGGCCTCCTCCGCCGTGTGCGCAAGGGAGTTGCCGGTGATGCCCTTCGAGCAGGACTCGAAGTTCGGTTTGACGATGACGGGGAACGGCAGACCGCTCAGCGCTGTCGTCGCTGCGTCCGGCGGGAGGAACGGCGTGAGGAACACCGAGGGCGGGGTCGGCAGGCCGGCCTGGTGCAGGGTCAGTTTGGTGCGGTGCTTGTCCAGGGCCAGCGCCAGCGCAGCCGGTCCCGAACCCGTGTAGGGCAGGCCCAACTCTTCGTAAAGTTCCGGAAGGACCGACTGCCGCCACGGGCCGCTCCATCCTTCCGCCAGGTTGAACACCAGATCCGGGCGCATGGCTCCAAGGAGGCCGGCCACATCGGCGAGAGCTCCGGACACCTCGAGAGGTTCGACGGAGTACCCGAGGCCGGCCACCGACGCCATCAGGTCGTCGAGTTCCTGCCGGGAGGTGAACCCCCGTTGCTCCAGACCTTCCGACGACCTCAGGTTGTGAGCGACAGCTATTCGCACCGACTACCTCCAAGTAACCAGCCCGCCACAGGCGTTCATCCCTGCCCACTCCTGGCAGTCACAAGCCCGGACACCAGCACGTGGTGGGAGCCCGCCGTCCGGAACGCTCCGCCGTCCGGGCGGTACGCAGGCCGTGCCGCGCCCGGTCGGGCGGGTTGGCGCGCGGGCTGTCACGATACTGGGTGCCCGCTCTCCAATCGGGGACTCACCCGGAAGGCTCCAGCGTGAGCACACCAAGCCCTCCCGTGCCCGGGTCCCGGGACGAGCCGCGACCGGCGGACGACGGGTCGGGGCGGGAGAACCGCTGGCAGGCACTGACGGTCTGTCTGGTCGCGGGGTTCATGACGCTGCTCGACATCAGCATCGTCAACGTCGCCCTGCCCTCCATCCGCTCGGACCTGCACATGTCGGAGAGCGGGATGCAGTGGGCGCTCTCCGGCTACGCGCTGGCGTTCGGGCTGGTGCTCGTGCCGGGTGGGCGGCTCGGTGACGCGTACAGCAGGCGCGTCGTCTTCATGACCGGCCTCGCGCTGTTCACGATGGCGAGCGCGGCGGCCGGCGCCGCCCGGAACGAGACCTGGCTGGTGGCCGCCCGGCTGGCGCAGGGCCTGGCCGGGGGGCTGCTGGTGCCCCAGGTGTCCGGCTTCATCCAGCAGCTGTTCCAGGGAGCCGAGCGAGGGCGGGCGTTCGGCCGACTGGGTTCCACGATCGGGTTCTCCACCGCCGTGGGGCCACTGCTGGGCGGTCTGCTGATCGAGGTGTTCGGCCAGGAGAACGGTTGGCGCTGGGTGTTCTACGTGAACCTGCCGGTCGGTGCCGTCGCGCTGGTGATGGCGTACCGGACGCTGCCGGGGCCGAGTGCGCGGCCGCCGGGTCGGCCCCGGTTCGACCCGGTCGGCGTCCTGCTGCTGGGTGGTGGCACGCTCTGCCTGCTGCTCCCGTTCATGCAGCAGCAGTGGCACGCCGCAGCAAAGTGGCTGCTGCTCCCGGCCGCCCTGGTCCTGCTGGCCGCCTTCGCGGCCTGGGAACGCCGCTACGGCCGCAGCGGTGAGCCGCTGGTCCGGATGAGTCTGTTCGAATCTCGCCCGTACGCGCTGGGTGTGCTGCTCGCGCTGCTGTACTTCGCAGGGTTCACCGCGATCTTCTTCATCTTCAGCCTCTACCTGCAGGGTGGGCAGGGGTACAGCGCGCTGCTGGCGGGGCTGTCGATCACGCCGTTCGCCCTGGGCTCGGCCGGTTCCGCCCTGGTCGGCGGGCGGTTGGTGCAGCACTTCGGGCGGAGGTTGGTGACGGTGGGGCTGGTCCTGGTGGTGGCCGGCCTGGCGGGTGCCGCGCTCGCCGTCCACCTGTGGTCCGGCCACCACGTCGGCTGGGCCACCGTCGTACCGCTGCTGGTGGCGGGCATCGGCAGCGGCCTGGTGGTCTCGCCGAACCAGACGCTGACGCTGGGCGAGGTGCCGGTCGTCCGGGCCGGGAGCGCGGCAGGGGTACTGCAGACCGCGCAGCGGATCGGCTCCGCGGTCGGCATCGCGGCGGTCGGTTCGGTCTTCTTCGCCGAGGTCGCGGCCCGGCACGAGGACTGGTCCGGTGCCTTCCAGCGTGGCCTGGCGGTGGCGCTCGGCTTCGTCGTCCTGGCCCTGATCACCCACCTGCTGGGCGGGCGAAACAAGGCCTGACCGACGAAGCCGCGCCGTCGCAGCGTCAGGACCTCAGTCGGAGCACCGAGTCGAGGACCTCACCGAGCACCGCGTCCGGGTCGGGTACCGAACCCTCGGCACGCCAGGCGACGAAGCCGTCCGGCCGCACCAGCACCGCGCCCTCGGCGGACGTACCGTAGGCCGCCGCCCAGTCGGCGCCGGGCTCCGGCGCCAGCTCGTGCTCGGGGTCGGTGCCGATCCGGTACGCCTCCAGCGGGACGCCGAGCCGCTCGGCAGTCCGCTGTGCCGCCGCGAGCCAGGGTCCGCCGTCCGGCCCGGTGAGCAAGGTCGGCGAGGTCTCGAAGAGGTCCAGGGTGGACAGCCGGACGCCCGCCCGGCGCACCCAGACGTGCGGTGCCCGGCTGCCGGGCTCGCCCGCCGCCTCGAACCGCTCCGGCACGGCAGGACCGGCCGGGTCGGTGCCGACCACCGCACCGACGGGGTAGCGGTAGCCGAGCGCCACGGCCAGCACGTTGCTCTGCCGCCCGGTACCCGGCGCAGCCTCGTACCCCGGGTGCTTGTGCTCGGCCGAGCGCGCGGAGGCGCGGGCGCTGGTCGCGCGCGCCACCGGCTGCCGCTCCTCGCCGTAGGTGTCCAGCAATCCGGGCCCGGCCCAGCCGCCCAGCACGGCGGCCAGCTTCCAGGCCAGGTTGTGGGCGTCCTGGATACCGGTGTTGGAGCCGAACGCGCCGGTGGGCGACATCTCGTGGGCGGAGTCACCGGCGAGGAAGACCCGCCCGGAGCCGTAGCGCTCGGCGACCCGTTCGGCCGCGTGCCACGGGGCCTTGCCGGTGATCTCGACCTCCAGGTCGGGCACGCCGACGGCCGCCCTGATGTGGGCGACGCAGCGCTCGTCGGTGAAGTCCGCCAGCGTCTCGCCCTGCTCGGGATGCCAGGGGGCGTGGAAGACCCACTGCTCCTGGTTGTCCACCGGCAGGAGGGCACCCGGTCCCTGAGGGGTGGTCAGGTAGCAGGCGATGAAGTGCCGGTCGCCGACCACGTCGGCGACCCGCTTGGCCTGGAAGGTGATGCTGACGTTGTGGAACAGGTCGCCGGGCCCGGCCTGGCCGATGCCGAGCCGTTCCCGGACCGGGCTGCGCGGCCCGTCGGCGGCGATCAGGTAGTCGGCGCGGACGGTGCGCTGCTCGCCGCTCTCCCGGTCGAGCAGCACGGCCGTCACCCCGTCGGCGTCCTGCTCGAAGCCGACCAGCTCGGTGCCGAACCGCAGCTCCCCGGTGAGTTCGCGGGCCCGGCGCAGCAGGACCGGCTCCAGGTCGTTCTGGCTGCACAGGCACCAGCCGGACGGGCTGAACCGGGCCAGCGCACCGCCGGGGTCGATCTCCTTGAACAGCCACTCCTGGTCCAGCCCGGCGAGGGTGTCGGCCTGCAGGATGCCGTGGTTCTCGGCCAGCACGGAGGCGGCTTCACGGATCGGCTGTTCGACCCCCGCCACCCGGAACAGTTCCATCGTCCGGACGTTGTTGCCGCGTCCACGCGGGTGGTGCGAGGTGCCCGCGTGCTTCTCGACCAGCAGGTGCTCGACACCCAGTCGGCCCAGGAACAGCGAGGCGGACAGCCCCACCAGGGAACCACCCACGATGAGGACCGGTACGTGGTCCTCGGCCTTCGAGTTCATCAATCGCTCCAGTCGTTGTCGGACAGGCCCCAGGTACAGCCTCCGGTGCGACGCGGTTTGACGCTCGGTCAGCGATGGCATGTCCGCGCGTTTCGCTCAGATGGCTTCCAGCTCTCGCGCCACGGGCGCGGGGGAACCACGATCGACCTCGGGCCGCAGCGGCGGCGTGACAGTCCGTGACCGGCCCCCCCGAGGTCCTAGGACTGTGTCGCCCTCAAGGAGAGCCATGACGACTCTGACCGAACCCGTATCGCGCCGTGCCGCGTTGAGCACCCCCCGGCTCAGGGTGGTGCTGCTGTGCGACATCCAGGACGGCGCGCAGCAGCGTTTCCTGGACGCGTACGAGCAGCTGCGCCACCAGGTGGCCTCGGTGCCCGGCCATGTCAGCGACCAGCTGTGCCAGTCGATCGAGGACCCGGCGCAGTGGCTGATCACCAGTGAGTGGGAGAGCGCGCGGCCCTTCCTGTCGTGGGTGGACAGCGAGGCGCACCGCGAGATGGTCCGACCCCTGCACGGGTGCGTACGGGACACCCGTTCGCTGCGGTTCAGCATCATGCGGGAGACCGCGGGGTCGGAGACCTTCGACGGACCGGCCCCGGTCACCGACGGCACCGTCCGGCACGCTCTCACCTTCACGGTGAAGCCCGGCAGCGAGCACAAGGTGGCCGAGATCCTGGCGGGCTACACCTCGCCCGCCGCCCAGGTGGACGAGCGCACCCGACTGCTCAGGACCTCGCTGTTCATGCGCGGCAACCGGGTGGTGCGGTCCGTCGAGGTGGCCGGCGACCTGGCCGCCGCGCTGCGCCACGTGGCGCAGCAGCCCGAGGTCAGGGCGGTCGAGGAGGCCATCAACCCCTACCTCGAGGAGGCCCGTGACCTCAGCGACGCGGAGTCCGCGCGCTCGTTCTTCATCCGGGCCGCGCTGCCCGCGGTCCACCATGTGGCGGCGTCCGGGATGCCGTCCGCCGGGGTCACCCGGCACGCTCTGAGCTATCCCGTCCGGACCGGCTGCGGGGCGGCGGTCGCCGCGCTGCTGGCCCGTCAGGACCGGCTCGCCGTCGAGGAACAGGCGAGCCGGCTGGTGGCGAGCACCGTCTTCCAGCGCGAGGACACCGTGGTCCGGGTGGTGGACCTGACCACGTCGCCGGAGTCGGTGCCTGGCCTGGCACTCGGCGTGGTCGGCCCCCGTGCGGCGAGCGTGCTCAGCCGCCTGGTCGACCTCGGCGACCACGACCTGCGGGTCGCTGCGGAGCTCGGCCGGTTCCTCGACGAGTGCCGGATGGCCCTCGTCACGGACCGTCGCGCCAAGGACTCCTGAGCGGAGACCAACCGTCAGGGACCGTCCCTGTCCAGGTATTTGGAGGCAACAATCATGACCACGCAGTTCCCACGCATCGTGCACGTCGACGAGGCCGAACCCAACCGCCGACGTGGCGGCGACCTGCGCGCCATGCTCACCCCGACCGCGGTGGGCGCCACCAGCGGATTCATGGGGCTGGCGATCGTGCAGCCGGGGGAGCGGATCGGTGAGCACTACCACCCGCACTCCGAGGAGTTCGTCTACGTGGTCGCCGGGCGGCTGGAGGTGGACCTCGACGGCGTGCCGCACGCCCTGGCCCCCGACCAGGGCCTGATGATCCCGATCGGCATGCGCCACCGGTTCCGCAACGTCGGGAGCACCGAGGCCCGGATGGTGTTCCACCTCGGCCCGCTGGCCCCCCGGCCCGACCTCGGCCACGTCGACACCGAGGACACCCCGGAAAGTCTGCCGCCGGAACCTGCCGAGGTCGCCTCGTGAACCGGCGGGTGGCGGTGACCGGTATCGGCATCGTCGCCCCAGGCGGCACCGGCGCCCCGGCGTTCTGGGAGCTGCTCACCGCCGGCCGTACGGCGACCCGCGGCATCACGCTGTTCGACCCGGCCGGCTTCCGGTCACGGATCGCCGCCGAGTGCGACTTCGACCCGGCGGCGTCCGGCCTGGACGCCGAGCAGATCGCGCGCTCCGACCGGTACGTCCAGTTCGCCCTGGTCGCCGCCGCCGAAGCGGTCCGTGACGCCGGTCTCGAGGTGGGCGCCGAGGACCCCTGGCGGATCGGGGTGTCCCTGGGCACCGCGGTCGGCGGCACCACCCGGCTGGAGCAGGACTACGCCGAGGTGAGCAGCTCGGGCGCGCGCTGGGACGTCGACCACCGCAAGGCCGCGGCGCAGCTGCACCGGGCGTTCTCGCCGAGCACTCTGGCGTCGGCGGTGGCCGAACAGACCGGTGCCCACGGCCCGGTGCAGACCGTCTCGACGGGCTGCACCTCGGGCCTCGACGCGGTCGGGTACGCCTTCCAGGCCATCGAGGACGGCCGGGCGGACGTCTGCATCGCCGGGGCCTCGGACTCGCCGATCTCGCCGATCACGGTCGCCTGCTTCGACGCGATCCACGCGACCTCCGAGCGCAACGACGATCCGGCGCACGCCTCCCGCCCGTTCGACGCCCACCGGGACGGCTTCGTGCTCGGCGAGGGCGGCGCCGTCCTGGTGCTGGAGGAGCTGGAGCACGCCCGGCGCCGAGGGGCCAGGGTGTACTGCGAGATCGGCGGCTTCGCCACCTTCGGCAACGCGTACCACATGACCGGGCTCACCCAGGAGGGCCTGGAGATGTCCGAGGCGATCGACCGAGCGCTGGCGCACGCCAGGGTCGACAGCTCCGACATCGACTACGTCAACGCGCACGGCTCCGGCACCAAGCAGAACGACCGGCACGAGACGGCGGCCGTGAAGCGCTCGCTGGGCGCGCACGCGTACCGGACCCCGATGAGCTCGATCAAGTCGATGGTCGGGCACTCGCTCGGCGCGATCGGCGCGATCGAACTGGTGGCCTGCGCCCTGGCGTTGGCCCACGGGGTGGTGCCGCCGACCGCCAACTACGACAGCCCGGACCCGGAGTGCGACCTCGACTACGTGCCGAGGACCGCCCGCTCGATCCCGCTGCGCAACGTCCTCTCGGTGGGCAGCGGGTTCGGCGGCTTCCAGTCCGCGGTGGTGCTCCGCCGAGAGGGGGCCATGGTATGACCGTCACCCGACCCGACCGCCGCGCGGTGGTCACCGGGATAGGTGTGGTGGCTCCCAACGGGATCGGCGCGGACGACTTCTGGAAGGCGACCCGCGAGGGCTCCTCCGTGCTCGGCCCGGTCACCCGCGAGGGCTGCGCGCACCTGCCGCTGCGGATCGCGGGCGAGGTCCGCGGCTTCGACGCGGAGGAGACCATCGAAGGGCGCTACCTGGTCCAGACCGACCGGTTCACGCACTACGCGATGGCCGCGGCCGACCTGGCCCTGGCGGACGCGCGCTTCGACGCCGACGCTGCCGCGCCCTACGGCGTGGGCGTGGTGACCGCGGCCGGCTCCGGCGGCGGCGAGTTCGGCCAGCGCGAGCTTCAGCAACTCTGGTCGCAGGGACCGCACTTCGTCGGCCCGTACCAGTCCATCGCCTGGTTCTACGCAGCCAGCACCGGCCAGATCTCGATCCGTGGCGGCTTCAAGGGCCCCTGCGCGGTGGTGGCCAGCGACGAGGCCGGCGGCCTGGACGCGCTGGCGCACGCGGTCCGCACCATCCGGCGCGGCACCGACACCGTGGTGGTGGGCGCCGCCGAGGCGCCGCTGGCGCCGTACTCGATGGTCTGTCAGCTCGGGTACGGCGAACTCAGCCTGAGCGAGGACCCGGACCGGGCCTACCTGCCGTTCAGCGCCGACGCCTGCGGGTTCGTACCCGCCGAGGGCGGCGCGATGTTCGTGCTGGAGGACGAGACCTCGGCCCGCCGCCGCGGCGCCCGGATCCGGGCCGAACTGGCCGGACACGCGGCCACCTTCACCGGGGCCTCCCGCTGGGCCGAGTCCCGGCACGGGCTGGCCCGGGCGATCCGCGGCGCGCTGGAGGAGGCGCGCTGCGCCCCCGACGAGATCGACGTGGTCTTCGCCGACGCGCTCGGCGTGCCGGAGGCGGACCGGGCCGAGGCGCTGGCGATCGCCGACGCCCTCGGCGGGCACGCCGCCCGCGTTCCGGTGACGGCGCCCAAGGCCGGCACCGGCCGGTCCTACTGCGGTGCCCCGCTACTCGACACCGCCGCCGCGGTGCTCGCCATGGAGCAGGGTCTGGTGCCGCCCACCCCGAACGTCACCGACGTCCAGTACGGCCTCGACCTGGTGACCGGCTTCGCGCGCACCGCCGAGCTGCGGACCGCCCTGGTGCTGAGCCGGGGCCTGATGGGCTCCAACGCGGCCCTGGTGCTGCGCCGGGCCGAGTCCTGACACATCGTCCGATCCTACGAAGGAGAACCACCTGATGAACCAGCATCTGACGCACAGTGAACTGGCCGGGCTGATCAAGACCCGGGCCGGCATCACCGTCGCCCCCGAGGCGCTGCAGAGCCCGACCGCCACCTTCGAGGAGTTCGGCGTGGACTCGCTGGGCCTGCTCGGCATCGTGGGCGAGCTGGAGAACCGCTACGGCCGGAAGATCGCCGCCGGAGCCGAGATGTCCAAGTCCCCGGACGAGTTCCTCGACGCGGTCAACGCCGCCATCACGGCAGGAGCCTGAGATGCCCGGCCACACCGACAACGAGATCCTCATCGCCGCGCCCGTCGACCTGGTCTGGGAGATCACCAACGACCTGGAGAACTGGCCGCAGCTGTTCAGCGAGTACGCCACCGTCGAAGTGCTGGAGCGCGAAGGCGAGCGGACCACCTTCCGGCTGACCATGCACCCCGACGAGAACGGCACGGTCTGGAGCTGGGTCTCCGAGCGGGAGACCGACCGCCACGGCCTCGCGGTCCGGGCCAGGCGGGTGGAGCCGGGCCCGTTCGAGTTCATGGACATCCGGTGGGAGTACGCGGAGGTGCCGGACGGCACCCGGATGCGCTGGATCCAGGACTTCGCGATGAAGCCCACCGCCCCGGTCGACGACGACGCCATGACCAACCACATCAACCGCAACTCGCGGACCCAGATGGAGCTGATCAGGGACAAGGTCGAGAAGCGGACCGGGAGGGCGTGAGCACGATGCACCGCGCCCTCATCGTCGCCCGGATGAAGCCCGACTCGGCGGCCGGCATCGCCGAGGTCTTCGGGAACTCGGACCAGGGTGAACTGCCGCACCTGATCGGTGTCACCGGCCGCAGCCTGTTCCAGTTCGGCGACCTCTACCTGCACCTGATCGAGGCCGAACGGCCGCCCGGCCCCGAAGTCGCCAAGCTGGCCGGGCACCCGGAGTTCCGCGACGTCAGCCGGCTGCTGACGTCGTACGTCCAGGCCTACGACCCGGAGACCTGGCGCGAACCCAAGGACGCCATGGCCCGCGAGTTCTACCGCTGGGAGCGCTCCGGCACCGCCTGACACCGTCCGTAGGAGGAACGATCCACATGGCCGAGACCGACGAAGAGCTGGACTGGGTACGGTGCGAAGGCTGCGCCGCCCTGGTCTACGGCAAGCGCTTCCTGCGGACCCTGCGGGTCTGCCCGGAGTGCGGGCTGCACGCCAGGCTGACGGCCCATCAGCGGCTGGAGCAGCTGCTCGACCCGGGCTCGGCGGTGCCGATCGACCACGTGGAGTCCCTGCACGACCCGCTGGAGTTCGTCGACAGCCGGACCTACCCGGACCGGCTGCTCGACGCCCGTACCAGCACCGGACTGCGCGAGGCGGTGGTCTGCGCGACCGGCCGGATCGAGGATCAGCCGGTGGTGGCGGCCGTGATGGACTTCCGCTTCCTCGGCGGCAGCCTCGGCTGCGGCGTCGGAGCGCTGATCACCGAGGCCGCGCACACCAGCCTGCGGCTGCAGGTCCCGCTGCTGCTGGTGACGGCCTCGGGCGGCGCCCGGATGCAGGAGGGGGTGCTCGCCCTGATGCAGATGGCCAAGACCGCGCTGGCGGTGGCCGAACTCGACGAGGCGGGCATCCTGGTGGTCTCGCTGATCACCGACCCCACCTACGGGGGAGTGGCGGCGTCCTTCGCCACGCTGGCCGACGTGATCATCGCCGAGCCGGGCGCCCGGATGGGCTTCGCCGGGCCCCGGGTGATCGAACAGACCACCGGCGAGAGCCTGCCGGAGGGCTTCCAGACCGCCGAGTTCCTGCTCGAACACGGGATGGTGGACGACGTGGTGCCGCGGTCCGCACTGCGCCCGACGCTCGGCCGGCTGCTCGGCCTGCGCTCACCGCGCCACCGGGTCGGCCCGGTGGCGGACGCCCCGCCGGACGAGCTGATCCGCAGTCAGCTGGACGAGGTACTGGAACGTGACTCCTGGGAGGCGGTCCGGCTGGCCCGGCACCCGGACCGGCCGACCACCCTCGACTACGTCGGGCACCTGCTGGACGACTTCCAGGAGTTGCACGGCGACCGGCTCAGCGAGGACTGCCCCGCCATCGTCGGCGGGCCGGGCCGCCTGGCCGGCCTGCCGGTGATGCTGATCGGCCATCACAAGGGCGGCCCCGACCTGGCAGAACGACAACGTCGCCGATTCGGCATGGCGGCCCCCGCCGGATACCGCAAGGCGGCCCGGCTGATGCGGATGGCCGCCAAACTCGGCCTCCCGCTGGTCACCCTGATCGACACCCCCGGCGCCAATCCGGGACCGGACGCCGAGCGCGGCGGTCAGGCGATCGCCATCGCCGAGAACCTGCGGCTGATGGCCAGACTCCCGGTACCGATCGTCGCCGTGCTGATCGGCGAGGGCGGCAGCGGCGGCGCACTCGCCCTGGCGGTCGCCGACCGGGTGCTGATCAGCGCCAACGGCGTCTACTCGGTGATCAGCCCCGAGGGCTGCGCCGCCATCCTCTGGAAGGACCGGGCGGCAGCGCCCGCCGCGGCGGCCGCCCTGCGGGTGCACGCCGGGGAACTGCTCCGGCTCGGCATCGTCGACGGCATCGTGCCCGAGCCCGCCGAGGGCGCGCACCAGGACCACGCGGGAGCGGCCACCATGCTGGGCGCCGCCCTGACCGCCGCGCTCGGCGAGCTGATCCCGTGGGAGCCCGAACAGCTGCTCAAGGAACGCAAGAGCCGGTTCGACGACTTCGGCATCGCGGCGAAGCCCCCGGCTGGAAGAGGTACACAGTGACTACCAAGAACGTCCCGCAGGAGAACGGCTGGGTCACGCCGACCCGGAGCATCATCTTCGGCCCGCCCGGCACGGACTACCCGGCTGACCTGGACGCGGTCTGCCGCAGCGTGGGGGAGCTGGCCAGGTCCGCGCCGCAGCCGCCCAGCAGGATCAAGCTGCAGCACGGCGGCACCACGGTGGAGATGGAGTGGCCGGACCAACCGGTGGCCGCGACCGCCGCCCCCGCCGAGGCGGTCCCCCCGGCGCCCGTCGCCGAGGACGGCGCGCTCGGCTACCTGTGCGCGCCGATGGTGGGCACCTTCTACCACGCGCGAGAGCCGGGGGCGCCGCCGCTGGTCTCGGTCGGCGACCTGGTCACGCCCGGCCAGCCGGTCGGGATCCTGGAGGTCATGAAGATGATGAGCACCGTCGAGGCGGACGCGGCCGGGCGGGTGGTCGAGATCCTGACGCCCGACGCCACGGCCGTCGAGTTCGGGCAGCGTCTGATCGCCCTGGAGCCGGTGGCGCCGGCGTCACCGGATGAGGACGCCTGAGATGTTCTCGACCGTCCTCATCGCCAACCGGGGCGAGATCGCTCTGCGGGTCGCCCGGACCTGCCGCGAACTCGGCATCCGTACGGTGGCCGTCCACTCGACCGCGGACCGGGACTCGGCGGTGGTCCGGTTCGCGGACCAGGCCGTGCACATCGGCCCCGCGCCGTCCAGGAACAGCTACCTGCACATCCCCTCGATCATCGAGGCCGCGCTGCAGACCGGTGCGGAGGCGATCCACCCCGGCTACGGCTTCCTCTCGGAGGACCCGGACTTCGCGGAGATCTGCGAGGCCAACGGCATCACCTTCGTCGGCCCGCCGCCGGAGCTGATGCAGCAGCTCGGCGACAAGGCGGTGGCCCGCGCGCTGATGGCGCGGGCCGGACTGCCCGTCCTGCCAGGCAGCGAAGGCGCGCTGAGCGGGCCGGCCGAGGCGGAGGAGACCGCGCAGCGGGTCGGGTACCCGGTGATCCTCAAGGCCGTGGCGGGCGGCGGCGGCCGGGGCATGGCGGTGGTCCGCGACCCCGCCGACCTGCTGCGCGCGTACGGGGAGACCCGGGCGCACGCCCGGGCGATCTTCGGCGACGAACGGCTCTACCTGGAGCGCTTCGTGGACGACGCCCGGCACGTCGAGGTGCAGGTGATCTGCGACCGGTACGGAGCCGCGATCCACCTCGGCGAGCGGGACTGCTCGGTCCAGCGCCGGCACCAGAAGCTGATCGAGGAGTCCCCGGGGCCGAACCTCCCGCCGGAGCAGCGGGAGGCGATGTGCGCCGCCGCAGTCCAGGGCGCGCTTGCGGTCGGCTATGTCGGGGCAGCCACCTTCGAGTTCGTCCTGGCGCCGTCCGGGGAGTTCTACCTGATGGAGATCAACTGTCGCTTGCAGGTGGAGCATCCGGTGACGGAGATGGTCACCGGGATCGACATCGTCCGCGAACAGCTCACCGTGGCGGCCGGACTGCCGCTGACGATACGCCAGCAGGACGTCGTGTCACGGGGGGTGTCGATCGAGTGCCGGGTCAACGCCGAGGACCCGGACCGCGACTTCGCGCCGACGCCCGGGCTGCTGACCGAATTCGTGCCGCCCGGCGGCCAGTTCGTCCGGGTCGACACCCACGCCTACCCGGGCTGGTACGTCGGTCCCGACTACGACTCGCTGCTCGCGAAGGCCGTCGTCTGGGCGCCCGACCGGGAGCAGGCGCTGGCCCGGATGGACCGGGCCCTGGGCGAGTTCAGGATCGACGGGAGCGGCCTGCGGACCACCACCGGCTTCCTCCGCCGGGTCCTCGACCGTCCGGAGTTCCGCGCGGGGACACACACCACCGGGCTGGTCGAGGCGATGACGGAGGAGACTCGCCCGCAGGTGACGATCAGAGCCTGACGAGGTCCGACGATGACGAGAGCCGGTGCCGGGCGACCCCTTCGTGGGTCGCCCGGCACCGGCGCGTGACGGATCGTCAGGAGTGCGCTCCCCCTGATGCCGCGCCCCGGTGGCGGGTAATTCGCCGATGACAGACGGTGATTGAGGTGCTGGTGCGACTCTCCTGCCGACGCGGTGTCGGCAATCGCACGGAGTACCGGAAGGACCACCCTCATGCGTTCCGCACGTAACCTGCTCACCGGCGCCGCGCTCGCCGCCACCGTCCTGCTGGCCGCCCCCGCCGCGTACGCCGAGGACGGCGCCGCCGAGCTGACCTGGGAGCAGAAGCAGGCGAAGGCCGCCACCGCCGAAGGGCAGAAGACCTGGGAAGAGAAGCAGGCGACCGGCAAGCCGGGCAGTACGACGACTGACCAGACGGCTGGGCAGACCACGACCGAGGCGGCGCCGGAGCACAAGCAGCCCAAGGGCGGCGTGCACACCGGCGGCGGCGGCACGGCCCTCTCCGGCGGCGGGCTGGCCGCAGGCGCGGTCCTGCTGGCCGGCGGGCTCGGGGTCGGCGCGCATGTGCTCCGCCGGCGTCCGGGCGTCTCCGACGCGGTCTGACCTCCCGCACAACGCGATCCGGCCTCGCCCACCAGGGCGAGGCCGGATCGCGTTGTGCGGGAGGTCAGACC
>NZ_LMCT01000016.1:45585-95231 GCF_001424875.1 Kitasatospora sp. Root107
GCCCTGGTGGGCGAGGCCGGATCGCGTTGTGCGGGAGGTCAGACAGGCAGCGTGCAGTCGAACGCGTGCAGGTACGGGTTCACCGGCCGGACGTCCCGGACCTGCAGCCCGGCCTCGCCCAGCAGGGTGAGCAGGCTCGCCCTGGAGTGCTTCGCCCCGCCGACGTTGAGCAGCAGCATCAGGTCCATCCCGGTGGTGAACCTCATCGACGGACTGTCGTCGACGAGGTTCTCGACCACCACCACCCGGGCCCCCGGGCGGGCGGCCGCCACCACGTTGCGCAGCGTACGGCGAGTGCTCTCGTCGTCCCACTCCAGGATGTTCTTGATGATGTAGAGGTCGGCCCGGACCGGGATCTCGACCCGGCAGTCGCCCGGCACCAGCTGCGCCCGGTCGGCCAGCGGACCGCCCTCGCGGAGCCGTGGGTCGGCGTGGGCGACCACCTGGGGCAGGTCGAGGAGGGCCCCGTGGAGCCCGGGGTACTTCTCCAGCAGGCCGGCCAGCACGTGTCCCTGGCCGCCGCCGATGTCCACCACGCTCGACACACCGTCAAGGTCCAGGAAGGCGGCCAGATCCGCCGCGGACTGCCGGCTGGAGTGGGTCATCGCCTTGTTGAACACCTGGGCCGAGTCGTCGGCGTCGTCGTGCAGGTAGTCGAAGAACTCCTTGCCGTACAGGTCGGGGAAGATGTTCCGGCCGGTGCGGACCGCGTCGTCCAGCCGGGGCCAGGCATCCCAGGTCCACGGCTCCGTGCACCACAGGGCGATGTACCGGAGGCTGTTCGGGGCGTCCTCGCGGAGCTGCCGGGACATGTCGGTGTGGGCGAAGCGGTCGTCGTCCGTCTCGGTGAAGACGCCGTAGCAGGACAGCGCGCGGAGCAGGCGGCGCAGGGGTTTCGGTTCGGCCTGGACGGCTGCGGCGAGTTCGTCGGCCGTCATCGGTTCCTCGTCCAGGACGTCGGCGATCCGCAGCGAGGCGGCCGCGCGGACCGCAGCGGCACAGGCCGCGCCGAAGACGAGCTCGCGCAGTCGCATCGCGGACTGCGGGGAGGGGGAGTGGTGCTGTGCGGTGGTCATGAGGGCCTCTCTGGGAGGGGAGTCCGGGAGCTCGGGAGCCCGGGAGTCAGCAGCGGCCGGTCGGCTCGGAGACGCCGCAGGTGTTCCCGACGAAGGTGTGGCCCGCCCCGGTGTCGCGGTCGGCGAGGTCGGCA
The DNA here is from genome assembly GCF_001424875.1 of Kitasatospora sp. Root107. GTDB lineage: Bacteria > Actinomycetota > Actinomycetes > Streptomycetales > Streptomycetaceae > Kitasatospora. The sequence continues at coordinate 46,796 of NZ_LMCT01000016.1, forward strand.
GGGCCGTTGCGCAGGGCGACGTTGTCCCGGACGGTGATCCGGGAGCTGGGGGAGCCCACGACGCTGCGGAAGAGCACGATGCCGCCGGACATCTCCGACGCGCCGTCGTTGTCCTCCACCCGGTTGCCCGTCACCAGGGTGTCCTCCGCGCCGGTGAGCAGAATCCCGGTGCCCTGGATGTACCCGAGCCGGGGGGTGGGCGGGCAGTACTTGTTGTTCTCGTACACGTGGTTCTGACGGACGGTCAGCGAGCCGGCCCGGGGGACGCCTTCGTCGCCCACCACGAACACCCCGCCGCAGTTGGCGGTGATGCTGTTGTGGTCGACCGTCAGCTCCCTGGTGCGGCGGAGCACGACGCCGATGCGGTTGCCGACCAGCCGGTTGTGGCTGATCTCGGTGCCCCGGGTGTCGAGGGCGCCACCCTCCTCGTCGACCGAGTTCGCCAGGAAGACGCCGGACTGGCCGTTGTCCCGGGCCTCGTTGTCGGTGATCACGGCTCGGGTGGACCGCTCCAGGCTGATGCCCTGCTGGCCGTTGTCCCGCACCAGTACGCGGTGCACGGACAGCCGGTCGGTCCGGGAGGCGGAGAGGCCGTTCTTCCGGAAGCCCTCCACCGCCAGCGACTCGATCCGGACCCCGGAGACGATCCGGTCCGCCGTGCCGGTGACGCAGACGCCGTGCCCGGCCGTGGCGCAGGCGGACTGGGCCTGCGTCGAAGGCGGCGCGATCACGGTGGCCGGGCCGATCCCACGGACCGTCAGGTTCGGGACGCTGATCTGGACGCTCTCCCGATAGGTGCCCGGCAGGAGTTGGACGATGTCCCCGGGCCTGGCACCGTCGACCGCCTGCTGGATCGACTCGCCGGGGTGAACCACGTGCAGTGGGCTCGCGGCCTGGGCCGGCGGGGCCGCTCCCAGGCTGGACAGCAGTACGGCGGCGGCGGTGGCGGCCAGGGAGTGGGCCGGTCGGATGGGCATGGGGTCGTGACCTGTCTTCGGAGCCCGCCGGTACCGGCGGGCGGGCGGAATGGGCGACCCTGTCGACGCTAGGGGGGATCACCGCCGGTCGCCACCCAAGGTGCGCAGGCCGTCACCTGGGGTGATGGGCGCACTGTGCGTCCTGCCCGGCCGCGTACGACGCGGCCGACCGCCCACCCGCCGCCGTGCGAGGAGGACTTGAACCTGACGCCGGTGTCAACTTCTACCCTGTCGGCGTACCGAACAGACGGTCTACGGAGGGAAGCAGAGATGAGTGACCTGACCGGCAAGGTGGCGCTGGTGACCGGCGGCAGCCGAGGGATCGGAGCGGCGACAGCGAGGAGGTTGGCCGACGAGGGGGCGGCGGTGGCGCTGACCTACGTCCAAGCGGCGGACCAGGCGCGCGAGGTCGCCCAGCAGATCGAGGCGGCCGGCGGCAGGGCCGTGGTCATGCAGGCCGACCTGACAGACCCGACCGCTGCGGCGGAGGCGGTGGAGCAGACGGTCCGCGAGCTGGGCCGGATCGACATCCTGGTGAACAATGCGGGCTTCCTCACCTACGGCCCGTTGGCCGAGGTGTCGGTCACCGAACTGGACCGGGTGCTCGCCGTGGACATCCGGTCGGTGTTCCTGGCCGCCCAGGCCGCGGCCCGGCACATGGGTGATGGCGGACGGATCATCAGCATCGGGTCGTGCTTCAACGGGCGTGTACCTGGCGCCAACTTCGTCCTGCAGGCGACGGCCAAGTCCGCACTCGTCGGCCTGACCAAGGGACTTGCCCGGGAGCTCGGTCCGCGCGGAATCACCGTCTCCATCGTGGACCCGGGTCCGATCGACACCGACATGAACTCGGCTGCCGGTGAGACCGCCGATTTCCAGCGTTCGCTCACCGCCCTGGGCCGCTACGGCGAGGCCGAGGACATCGCCGCCGCGGTGGCCTACCTGGCCGGCCCCGGCGGCCGCTACATCACCGGCACCACCCTCGCCGTGGACGGCGGTTACACCATCTGACGGCGAATTCAATTTGCCTGCAGCGGTTTTCCGGAACTCGGCAACTTGGGAGAAGTGCGCGAATGCGAAACAGTGCCAGAGTAGCTGCGACCCGTGGTGAATTCGGTGCTCAGCCGGGACAAGAACTTACCTCTTTTATGTCGCTGTCACTGTCACTGTATTGAGGAGCACAGATGACGACCACCGAGGCGCCGGCGAGCGCTGAGCTTGTCCGTCGGGCAACCGAGCTGGTCCCCCTGGTGCGAAAGCACGCCGCTTGGCAGGAGGAGAACCGGGTCCTGCACGAGGAGGTGCTTCAGGGGGTTGCCGACGCCGGCCTGATGAAGATGCGGGTCCCGATCCGCTACGGCGGCTTCGAGTCCGATGTGCGCACGGTGTGCGACGTGATCTCCGAGCTCGCACGTGGCGACGGCTCCGTCGGGTGGACCGTGAGCACGATGACGATCAGCTCCTGGCTGGCCGGGCTGTTCCCGGACGAGGTGCAGGACGAGATCTTCGCCGACCCCGACGTCCGGATCGGCAGCAGCGTCAGCCCGAACGGTGTCGCCGTGCCGGCCGGTTGCGGGGCGGTCCTCAACGGCAAGTGGGCGTTCAGCACCGGCGTGCTGCACAGCCAGTGGTTCATCCACTCGGCCGTGCTGGCCGGTGCGGACGGCGCTTTCGCCCCCGTGATGATCGCCGTGCCAACCTCGGATCTGACGATCGTCGACGACTGGCGCACCGTGGGCCTGCGTGGCACGGGCAGCGTGACGACCGTGGCGAAGGAGCTGTTCATCCCCGAGGGGCGCATCCTGCCGATGCTCCCGCTGGTGCTGCAGAACCAGCACTGCTCCCAGCTGAACGCCGGGTCCCTGATGTGGCAGGCGCCGTTCTCGCCGATCACGGCCGCCGGTGCCGCCGCCGTTCCGCTGGGCATGGCCAAGGCCGCCCGGGAGGCCTTCTTCGAGCGGCTGCCGAACCGCAAGATCGCCTACACCGGGTACGAGCGCCAGGCCGAGGCACCCCTGACTCATCTTCAGGTGGCCGAGGCGGCGATGAAGATCGACGAGGCCGAGTTCCACGTGCGCCGCGCGGCCGAGCGCGTGGACAGCAAGGTCGGCAACGGCGAGGCCTGGTCGATGGAGGAGCGGGCCCTCGCGCGGGTGGAGATGGGAGCGTCCACCCAGCGGGCCAAGGAGGCGGTGGACATCCTCAACACCGCCAGCGGCGGGTCGTCCATCTACTCCGACCAGCCGATGCAGCGCATCGAGCGGGACATCCAGGCGCTCAGCCTGCACGGGGTCCTGCACCCGAACACGAACCTCGAGCTGTACGGGCGCGTGCTGTGCGGGCTGGAGCCCAACACGCACCTGATCTGAGGCGGGGTCAGGTTCGGAGGGGTGTCCGGGGCGGACACCCCTCCTCTTGCTGCCATTCACGCGAAACCGCCGCCGGCAGCTGCGCCGGCGGCGATTCGGGTTCGGTTCGGGTTCGGCGCGCGGGAGTTCAGTCCTTCCCGAGGGACCGGGTGAAGGCCCGGACATCCGCCACGTACAGGTCCGGCTCCTCCATCGCGGGGAAGTGGCCACCGCGGTCGAACTCCGACCAGTGCGTGATCGTCGGCAGCACCCGGTCGGCGAACCGGCGCAACGGGAGGGCGGCGTCGTGCGGGAAGACCGCGACACCCGCCGGCATCGTCAGTTCCCACGGGCCGCCCAGGCGGGCGGCGATGTTCGGGTGGGTGCGGTCCAGCGACTCGTAGTACAGCTGGGCCGACGAGCCCGCCGTCGCGGTCAGCCAGAAGACGGTGACGTTCGCCAGCATCAGGTCGCGGTCGATCGCGTCCTCGGGCACCAGGTCGGAGTCGGTCCACTCGCGGTACTTTTCCATGATCCACGCGAGCTGGCCGACCGGTGAGTCGGTGAGGCCGTAGGCCACCGTCTGCGGGCGCGTGGCCAGGAGCTTCAGGTGCGCCGACAGCTCCAGGTCGAAGTACATCAGCTTGCCCAGCCGCTGCTTCTCCGCCTCCCCGAGGTCGGCCAGCTCGGCCGGGTCTGGTGGCGGGAAGGTCACCAGCGAGTTCACGTGCACGCCTGCCACGTGGTCGGGGTCGGCCATGCACAGCTCCAGCGACACCATCATGCCCCAGTCGCCGCCCTGCACCACGTACCGCTCGTAGCCCAGTCGGGCCATCAGCTCCTTCCACGCCCGCGCCACCCGGTAGTGGTCCCAGCCGGCCTCGCGGACGGGGCCGGAGAAGCCGAAGCCGGGAATGGTCGGGATCACCAGGTGGAACGCGTCCGCCGGGTCACCACCGTGCGCGCGCGGATCGGTCAGCGGGCCGACCACGTCCAGGAACTCGACGAAGGTGCTCGGCCAGCCGTGCGTGATCAGCAGCGGCCTGGCGTCCGGCTCGGGCGACGTGACGTGCAGGAAGTGGATATTCGCACCGTCGATCTCCGTGGTGAACTGAGGGAGTTCGTTGATCCGGGATTCCATCGCCCGCCAGTCGAAACCGACGCGCCAGTGCTCCGCCAAGTCCTTCAGATAGCCGACGGGAACACCCCGCGACCAGCCTGCGCCGGCCACCTCGTCCGGCCACCGGGTCTGCTCCAGTCGCCGGTGCAGGTCGTCGAGATCAGCCTGTGGGATATCTATGCGGAAAGGTTGCACGGGTCTGCTGCCTTTCATCGGGAATGCCTCAGGCTACTGATCCGTCCGACCGGCCCACAAGAGTCACAGAATAACCCGAGCAAAACCGAGCAGCCTGGAAGAATCGCCCCGTAACTGCGCATTCTCGAAGAAGTTTCGGCAGCGGGTGGAGACTATTCTGTCCGCCAACCATCGGCTGACCCTAGATGAGTTCCGCCGCCAGCATTGCGGCGGTCCTGGCCACCAGCGGATGGTCGGCCGGTGCGTCTTCCACGTGCTTGGTGGTCAGGACGGCCATCACGATCGGTCCGCCATCCGGCGGCCAGGTGACGCCCGCGTCGTTGTTGCCCCCGTACCGTCCGCCGCCGGTCTTGTCGGCGAGAATCCAGTCGCCGGGGAGGCCGGCGCGGAACCTTTCGCCGCTGGTCGTGTTGGCGAGCAGCCAGCCGGTGAGCCGTTCCCGGTCCTGGGGTGTGAGGGCGTCGCCGAGCGTGAGGTGAGCGTAGGTTCGGCCGATGGCGCGGGGGGTGGTGGTGTCGGTGACGCGCGATGGTTCTGCCGAGTTGAGCTCGGGCTCCCATCGGTCTAGCCGAGTCCTGCCGTTCCCGATCGAGCGGCAGAACCGGGTGAGGGCGGTCGGTCCCCCGAGCTCGCGGAGCAGCAGGTTTCCTGCGGTGTTGTCGCTGTAACAGATGGCTGCGTCGCACAGTTGGGCGACGGTCATGCCGCTTTCGAGGTTCTCGGCTCGGCCGGTGCGAGGGGAGTAGCCCGACTTCTTCACGTACTCCGCGGTGTACCGGATGCGCTTGGCCAGGAACTCGCCGTCGTGGTCGAGGTCGCGCAGCACGGCCGCGACGGCGACCGTCTTGAACAGCGAGCACATCGGGAAACGTTCGTCCGCGCGGTACGCCACCGTCCTGCCCGTGCGCATGTTGCGGGCGAACACCCCCAGGCGGGCGGAGTGCTGCTGCTCGAGCTCCCTCAGCCGCGAGGTGATGCCGTCCCCGCCAGGTGAGGCGTGCGCCGTTCCGCCGAGGGACAGGGCGGCGGAGAGTGCCGCGCCGGTGCCGAGAGCGAGTGCGGTGCGGCGGGACGGGCGTGGTCCTGTGACGCGCAAGGCGTTCCCCTTCCGAGGTGGTCATGACGGTGCGTCAGTACACCTGTCTGCATGGCGTCCTGCCACCCTCGCGCGCCTCGTACACGAATGCATGAGTACCCGTACTCAGACTCCTAGCCGGCCAGGGCAGCGTCGAGCATCCGGCGGACCACCGCCGTGAGTTCGGCCGGTTCCGGTGCGGGCCGGGTGCGGGCCATCGCGCCGGCGAGGCGGTCGAAGAGCAGGCCCTCGGTCCAGGCGACCAGTAGTTCGGCGGCCTCCTGGGGCCGGGTGGCGCCCAGCGCCGCGAGGAGGGTGGCCGCACGGGCGCGGGCCGCCAGGCCCGCCTGGTGGAGAGCCGACTCCAACTCCGGTGTGCGCGCAGCCTCGAGGATGAGCTCGTAGCGGGCGAGTTGGCGCTCGCGGCCCGTGGTCAGCCAACGGTGCAGCAGTGCCCCGAGTGCGGCCGCGGCCTCCTCCCGGGAGACCGGTTGCCTCAACTCGAGGTCGTCCAGGTCCAGTTCCGCGAGGCGCGCGTAGCATGCGCCGATCAGCGCCGTGCGGGTGCGGAAGTAGTACGAGGTGCTGCCTGCGGGCAGGCCCGCAGCGGTGTCGATCGCGCGGTGCGTGAGCCCGCGCAGGCCGGCTGCGGCCACGGTGGCGATCGCGGTGTCCGCGATGAGGGTGCGGCGGTCAGGGCTGGACATGCCCTCACTCTACAGCTGTAGAGTGAGGGCTCCGCAAGCGTCGCGAACGCCTGGACCGAACGGATAGGTGTGCCATGCCGGAACGTCAAGCGGTGGTGGTCGGAGCCGGCATAGGCGGCCTCACGGCCGCCATCGCACTGCACCGCCGAGGCTGGCACGTCACCGTCTGCGAACGCGCCCCCGAACTCCCCATAACCGGCGCCGGCATCGGCCTCGCCCCCAACGCACTGCGCGCACTCGGCACCATCGGCATCGACGCCGCCCACGCCGTCGGCAGCGCCGTCCCCGCGACGATGGGCCTGCGCCGCTCCGACGGCCGGTGGCTCACCCGGACCGACACCGCCGACATGGCGGCCCGCTACGGCGTGCCCCCGATCGCCGTCCCGCGGTCCGCCCTCACCGCCGCCCTGGCCGCCGCACTGCCGCCGGAGGCCATCCGCTACGGCACCGCCGTGACCGCCGTCGACGACGCCGCGGGCCGCCCGACCGTCCGTACGGCCGACGGCCCGGACCTTTCCGCCGATCTGGTCGTCGCCGCAGACGGTATCCACAGCCCGCTGCGCCGCGTGTACTTCCCTGCCCATCCCGGCCTTCACTACATCGGCGAGACCGCCTGGCGGACCATCGTGGACGCCCCGGACCTCCGGATACCGGCGATGAGCGAGACCTGGGGGCGGGGCGAGCGGTTCGGCGTGACCCCGCTCTCCGACGGCCGGTACTACCTCTACGCCACCGCCATCGTCCCGGTCGGCACCCGGTCGGCCGACCCCCGCGCCGAGCTCCGCCGTCGCTTCGGCTCGATCGCCTGGGTCGGCGACGCCGCCCACGCCATGGCGCCCAACCTCGGCCAGGGCGGTTGCCAGGCCATCGAGGACGCGGTGGTCCTCGCCCACCTGCTGCCCGCCGGAGACGGTGACGACGGATCAGACTCCGTCCCGGCCGCCCTCGTCGCGTATACCGCCGCCCGCCGCGACCGCACCGACGCGCTCCGGGTCCGCGCCCGCCGGGCCGGCCGCCTGGGCAGCCTCCGCAACCCGCTCGTGGCGGCAGCCCGCGACCTCGCGATCCGTGCCACTCCCGCCCGGCTGGCCCTGCGCGGCATGGACGACCTCTTCAACGGCTTCCGTCTCCCCGGGTAGCAGGGTCCCGCAGGGTTCGCCATGCTCGGGCCGCCGCCCAGTTCCGGGTATCCGGAGATCTCCTCCCCGGCGGCCGGATAGAGTCAGGTCAAGGCAGCGGTCCGCCGGGCCCGTGTCACGTACTGACGGAGCATCAGACCCGTTCCGGGGGGACCGGCGTGGGGTGACCGGCGGCGGTATTCTGTCGGACGGTTGTTGGTCGCGGTGGGAGGGAGTCCAGGTGGCCGGGGTGGTGACGCTCGAGACGATCGAGCTGGGAGACGGTACGACCGTGCGCGCCGAAGTCATCGGCGAGGTGAACTTCCAGCCTGACGGGGACGACTCCGACTTCGGGGATGTCGGCCTGCGGAACCGCGCCGCGCAGGTCGGCTCGGCCGTGGCGCTCACGCTCGACCAGGTCCGCGGCACGGTTCAGGGGATCGGCCGGTGGGCGGCGGAGTCCATCACTCAGGGCCAGGCGGGTTCGCCGGACTCCTTCGAGGTTGAGTTCGGGCTCAAACTGGCGGTCAAGTCGGGCCAGTTGCTCGGGATCATCGCGGAGGCCGGCAGCGAGGCCGGGCTGACCGTCCGGCTCTCCTGGGACCTCGCGGCCCGACGTGAGCGTGCGAACCCGGCCTCCGGAGCCGGCCCGGCCCCCGCCGCCGGGGAGTGAGCGGGCCACACCTGGGCCGGGCGCACGCCGACGCCCTGCACCGCTGTGCGGTCCGGGTCGAGGTCGCGGGCGCCTTCCGGGGCAGCGGATTCCTGGCCGCCCCGGGCCTGGTGGTGACCTGCGCGCACGTGCTCCAGGCCGACCGGGAGGGCGCCATCGACGCCGTGGCCGTCCGGCACGGGACCGGCGAGTACCTGGTGGCGGCGGAGGCCGTCCGCATGGAGCCAGACACCGCAGGGGACGGCCGGTTCCACGCGTACCCCGACCTCGCCCTGCTCACCGTCCCTGCTCTGGAGGGCCAGGTGGTGGCCCCGCTCGCGGGCGCCGAGGCCGAGCCCGGCACCCGGCTGACCGCCCTCGGTTTCTCCACCCACACCCCCTCGCCGGGGGTCGAACCGGACACCCTGGCGCTGCAGGTGGTCGGCCTCTCGGGGCCCTTCGTCCGGGTGCACGGTGCTGTCCAGCCGGGCTTCAGCGGCAGCATGGTGGTGGGTCCGGACGGCCTGGTGGCGGGTGTCCTCAAGGGCAGCCGCTCCTACAAGCAGGACCTGGGCGGCTGGTACGTCCCGCTGGCGGCGCTGACCGCCGTGCTCGGTCCGGCGGCGGCCCGGCAGGGCGTAGGGCCCCCGGGGGACCGGCCCGGAGCGCTGCCGAGTGATGCCGAGCTGGTCGAGGTCCTGATGGCGTTCCCGGTGACGGCCCGCGCCGACGGCCGCTTCGACCTGCTGGAGAAGATGGGGGACCACCTCAACCTGCCGCACTCCTTCGAGGCCGACGAGCGTGCCGACCGCCGCGACCACCTGAGCCGCATCGTGCGCCGCTGCCGACACCACCGGGACGGGCGGGCCGCGCTGCGGGCGGTGTACACGGCGATGGAGGAACTGGTCCCGTACGACGGCGCGTTGGAGGATCTCCGGACCGTCATCGGGCGGGCGGTCGGGGGCTGGGAGAGCAGGTAGGGCGATGGACGCAGGAGTGTACGGAGGGAGACCGTCCGGCGACGGGCAGCGGAGTCGGGCCGCCGGGTGGCCCGACCGCGCCGACCGGCTGCTGTCCGAGATCCTGCTCAGCTTCCAGCGGATCTCCCGGCTGAACTTCCGTCAGGACTTCCTGGAGACGATGGGCCGCTCGGCGTACTGCCCGGGCATCGACGCGGACATCGAGGAACTTCCCGAAGCCCGGGCCCACGTACGGGAGATCGTGTCCGGAGTCGGTTGCCACCGCGACCCGGCGGCGGCGCTCGGGGCTCTGTGCGGGGCGCTCCACGAGCAGGCGCCGCAGGACGGGGCGCTGGCCTGGCTGGAGTTGACCGCGCTGGTGCTGAGGGGGGAGAGCGGACTGCCCACCGAGGCCCTGCTGAAGGTCGTCCAGCTCCTGCGGGCGCTGACGCCGTCGCCCGGCCCCGAGCAGCTCAGGCGCCATCTGCCCGAGGGGGTCGGCGGGTTGGCGCTGCTGCCAGCCGGAGCGACCCTGCCGGAGATCCTGCGGCGGCTGCTGGACCGGCGCGGTGCCGTCGACCCCGGTCCGGTGCTGTACTTCCTGCATGCGGTGAGCACCGACCCTGCGCTCGAAGAGCAGCCCGAACTCTCCTTGCTACGGTCGCTGTTGAGCAAGATGGGCAGCACCGACCGCGCGCCCGCCGCCGCCCGGACGAGCCGCCTGATCGTGCAGATCCGGCTGGACCCCGAGACGCCCGAGCACATCGACAACAGCCGCTACCTGCTGCGGGCCTCCTTCTACCGCCAGCCGCTGGCCGGCGGCCGGTTCCGGCGGATCGACACCCTCGGCGTCACCGAGTCGCTCGCCAAGGACGAACTCATCACGGCTGGCAGCGCCCGACTGGCAGGCTGGGAAGCCCTCTTGGGCGCGATGCGGGCCGCCGCCGGAGACCCCGTCCGGATCGAGTTCCTGCTGCCGGCCTCACTGCTCGGCCACACCGCCGAACTCTGGTCCCCGAGCCGGAACGGGCAGCGGCTCGGGCACCACCACCCGGTGGTGGTGCGCTCCCTGGACCGCTACACCGACCCGTGGCTGGACCCCGTCCCGTGGCGCGAGCGGTGGCAGCACATGTTCGCCGAGACCATCGAGCAGGACGTGCTGGACCAGATCGGCTGGCCCTCGCTGCTGCCGGAACGGGCCGCCGAACTGTCCCAGTGGCTGGCCGGCCGGCCCACCCTGGCCTGCATGGGGCTGGACACCCCGTACGAGGAACTCGACCCCCGGGTGCGCCGTGCCGTGGACGAAGCGATCTTCATCGACGGGGTGCCGGTGATGCTCTGGCGCCGGGTGGCGGGCGATCCGGCGGACCTGGTGACCGCCTTGCGTGCGCGGCGCCCGCGCTCGCTGGCGCAACTGCCGGAGGCGGTCCACCAGTACCGGAAGCTGACCCGGGCGGCGGTGAGCCAGGAGGGCATCACCCTGCTCTGGGACGACCCCGACTGTGTGGACCCCGACCAGGACGCCCCCTACCCGGGGATGGCGTGACAGATGGCGACCGATCAGATGACGACCGATCACGAGGCGGTAGCGATGCCCGACAACTGGTTGATCTACCAAGGCACTGGCGTGCCGCACCCCTGCATCGAGGCCCTGCCGCCGGCCCCGGTCTGGCGTGCTTTCGGCGACTGGGTCGAACGGAAGGACGAACTGCCGCGCCCGCCGGCCGAAGACGCGGAAGGCCTGACGGCACGTCGGCTCGGCCGCCTCCGGCAGGCGACGGCCTATCAGGCCGATGAGCGCGAGGTTCAACTCGTCAATCTGGCCCTGCACTTGCGGCGCCCGCTGCTGATCACCGGCAAACCGGGCGTCGGGAAGTCCACCCTCGCCTACGCGGTCGCCCACGAGCTGGGGCTCGGCCCGGTGCTGCGCTGGCCGATCAGCAGCCGCTCCACCCTGCGCGACGGCCTCTACACGTACGACGCCATCGGGCGGCTCCACGAGGCGGGCATCCGGGCCCCGCAGGACGGTCAACGGCAGCCTCCCGCGATCGGCCAGTTCCTGCGGCTCGGCCCGCTCGGCACCGCTCTGCTGCCCTGGCGCGTCCCGAGGGTCGTCCTCATCGACGAGATCGACAAGAGCGACATCGACCTGCCCAACGACCTGCTGAACGTGTTCGAGGAGGGGGAGTTCGAGATCCCGGAGCTCCAGCGCCTCGGCCCGGGTGCCCAGGAGGTGTCCACCGCCGACCCCGGCCGCACGGCGATCGTCAGGGACGGCCAGGTGCGCTGCGCCGACTTCCCCCTGGTCGTGCTGACCAGCAACGGCGAGCGGGAGTTCCCCTCGGCGCTGTTGCGGCGCTGCGTCCGCCTCGAGATCCAGCCGCCCACCGAGGAGCGGCTCGCCGCCATGGTCGCCGCCCACCTCGGCGAGGACGTGGCGGGCGACTCGCGCCGCACCGCGCTGATCAGTGAGTTCCTGCGCCGGCAGCGCGAGGACGGTGCCGAGCTGGCCAACGACCAGCTGCTGAACGCCCTGCTGATGACCGAACGCGGCCTCTGGGACGGCGGGGCGGGGCGTGACGTCATCCACGACGTGCTGCTGCGCCCGCTGAACGAGAGCTGAGGCGGCGTCCGGTGACCGAGCAGGATCCTTCGGTGGACGAACGGGAACCCGATGCGACGGCGCAGGCTGCCCTGCGGGAGGCGCTTGCGCAGCTGCTCGCGCCGGCCGGCGGCGATCCGCTATCGCAGGATCTGGCGGACGTCCTCTGGATCTCCCGGCTCACCGGGCTCGCCCCGTTGCCCGCCGGTGGCGCGGCGCCGCACGGCGACACGCCGCGGCCTGGACGGCGCCGCCGCGAGCAGTGCGCTGTGCACTGCCCGGGCCCGGGTCGAGGTCTACGGCGACCTCCGCGCCGCCGCCGAGGCCACCGGACCCGTCGGCTCCCGAGGCGGCGAGGCCGTCCAGGTCACCCGTCCGGCCGCCCTCCCGGGCGCACTCGGCCTGGCTCGGGCGCTGCGTCCGCTGCGGCGTCCGCTGCGTAACCCGGTCGGGCGCGTGGAACGGGCCGGACTCGACGAGGAAGCCACGGCCGACTCGACCGCGGACGTGGGAGTGCTGCTGCCCGTCTGGCGGCAGGAGCAGCAGCGCCGGTTCTCGGTCGACCTGCTGGTGGACACCGGGGCAACCATGGCGGTCTGGCACGGTCTGGCCGGTGAGTTCGCGACCCTGTTGGAGCGTCACGGCGCCTTTGTGGACGTGCGTTGCTGGTCCCTGGACACCGACCACGCCGTCCCGCACCTGACGCCGTTCCGCCGCCGGAGTCGACGGCCCCGGGCCGCCTCGCAGCCGTCCGGCCCCGCCCGGAACTGGGCCCGTCCGCTCGCCGACCCGCTGGGCCGGCGGATCCTGCTCGTCCTCACCGACGGCGTAGGCCCGGCCTGGTACGGCGAGGAACTCCCCGCCTTCCTCGCCCGCGCTCTCGGCGGTCGGCCCGCGGCCGTCCTCCAGGTGCTGCCCCGCAGGCTCTGGCACCGGACGGCCCTGCGCCCCGCTCCCGTCGAGGGCCGTGCGGCCACCCACGGGCAGTCCGCCCCGGTCCTGCGCTCGGACGCGGCCCTGCCGGGGATCCCGCGCGGCCCCCGGGGGAGTGCGGCGCGGGCGGCGGTGCGCTGGCTCCCGGTGCTGGAGATCGACGCCGAATGGCTCGCCCCCTGGGCCGAAGTCGTGGCCGGCCGGGCCTCCGGCTGGACACCCATGCTCGCCGCTCCCGTTCGCGGTGTGCCCCGGCCGCAGCACCCCGGGCGTGCGGTTGAGGAACCGGTGACGGCGGCCGAGCGGGTCGCCCGGTTCCGGGCCGGCAGTTCCCCCGGTGCGTACCGGCTCGCCTGCCACGTCGCCGCGGCGCCGTTGAGCCTGCCGGTGATGCGGCTGGTCCAGCAGGCCACGCTGCCCGGAACCGGGCAGCAGGAGCTCGCCGAACTCTTCCTCTCCGGGCTGCTGGAGCTCCGCGAGGAAGCCCTCGACCCGGACGAGGTGGTGTACGACTTCCGGGAGGCGGTGCGGGAGGAACTGCTGGCGGAGTTGACTCGCAGTGAGTCAGTCCGGGTGCTGGAGAGCGTCCTCGCCAAGGTGTCGGGCCGGGTCGCCGCCACCTTCGGCGGGACGCTGGACTTCCGCGCGCTCGCGGCGACCGCCGGTGCGGGCGGGCTGGCGCTGCCGTCCAGGAGTCGGCCGTTCGCGGAGGTCGCGGTGGCGGTGCTGGCGGGTGCGGGCGGGCAACACGCTGCGCTGGCACGGACGTTGAGCGCTGCTGTGGAGGCGGGCGCGGGTGCGGGTGCCGGGGTGGCGGACGGTACTTCGGTCCGGGGGGCAGTGATCCGCCACGAGCTGCTCGGCCCTGCGCCGATCATCAGCCCGCCGGACCCGCTGCGCATGATCGGCCGTCAGCACAAACTCGCCCTCCTGGAGCAGGCTGCCCTGGCGGACCGTCATTCAACGGTGGTCATCGAGGCCGTGCCGGGCCTGGGCAAGCGCCGGTTGGTGCAGGAGTACATCCAGTGGCACGGGGCACGTCACTCCTTCATCCACTGGATCGACGGAGACACCGTCTCGGTGGTCGCTGGACTCGCACAGCTGCGATCGGCCCTGGACCCGGCCGACCTCCCGTCCGCCTCTTTCCCACCCCTCAGCCAGTTGCTGCGCGAGCACCCGGGCTGGTTGATCGTCATCGACGGTCTGTCCCAGGACAGCGTCCTCACCAGCCTTGGCGTCCGCTTCGGTCTCGCCGACGCCGGACCGGGCTGCCTGATCGTCACGACGGGGTTGCTGGACAGCTCTCGGGCTCGCGACGACGCCACGGTCATCACGCTCGGCGAACTCACCGACGACGAGCTGCTGCACGAACTGCGGCTCCGACTCGACGAGCTCAGCCCAGGCCGTGAACAGGACGAGCAACTGAGGCAGTTGCTGGAAATCCTGCCACGGAACCCGGGCCTGCTGATGCAGTGGGACCTCGACGCGGAGCTCACCGCGATCGCCGGATTCAGCGTTCAGGGGGGCGACCTGGAGGCTTCGGCCACGGAGTCGGCGGTGCGCCGCGTCCGGACCTACCGGCTGCGCGAGCCCGCCGTCGCGATGGCGGCGATTCCGAGTCCTGCCGGGCAGCTACGGCTTGCCGTGTACGGCCGGAGCGGGCAGGTGCACTTCTATGACCTGACCGACGGGTCCGTCGTCGGTGAACCGATCACGCTGCGGCACGCCGCCGAGGTCGTGGCGATGGCGGCGCTGAGCGACGAGGACGGCCGGGTCGTGCTCTACACCGCCGACCGTGATGGCCAACTGTCGTGCTGGAGTAGCGAGGACGGATCCTTGCTGGCGCGGCACCAGGGGTTTCCCCGCAGGCCGGTCGCGATGGCCGGCTTCGGACACGCGGACCGGAGCCAGTCCCTCTGGGCCGTGGACGACGAGGGTCACACGCACCTCTGGGACCCGATCGCCCTCCGCGCGACCCGGCCCGACATCCCGCTCTTCGACGGGAGGACCGCGACCACGGTTCCTCGTGTGGCCGGACCGTCGGCCCTGCTCGTAGCCGAGAGCACGGGCCTGGTGTACCGGTGCGAACTCGACGGCTCCGATCGCGTCGTCCTCAGCATCATCGGGCCCGCTGCGGCGAGGACGATCGTCGGCCTCTCCGATTCCCCGTACGAGTGCGCGTCACTCGGCGACCAGGACGATCTCGTCCAGGTATGGGAGATGTCTGTCGCACCGAGGCGGGCGGCACCGCACGACCGCACCGGCCAGGACACGGGCCGGATCGTCGCAGACCGGTACCGCCTGGTTCGGCAGATCGGCCGGGGCGGGGCGGGGGAGGTATGGAAGGCGGTGGACGAGCTGGGCGGTTCGGCGGTCGTCGTCAAACTGTTCGACCGTTCCCGCGGGGGGCGCGACAGTCGGCGGCTTTCGCGCTTCCTCAGTCAGGCCGAGACGGTTCGCGGGCTGCGGCACCGAGGGATCACCACCGTGCGTGACGCCGGTGTCGAGGACGACACGGGTTACCTCGTACTGGACCTCATCGACGGCCCGGACCTCCGGGGCGTCCTGGCGGGCGGACGACTGCCCCTGAGCCGCGCGGTGGCGGTCGCGCGCAGGGTGGCAGAGGCGTTGGACTACCTGCACGATCACGGCGTCGTCCACCACGACATCAAGCCCGCCAATATCCTGATCCCGGCAGCGGGCGAGGCCGTGCTCTGCGACTACGGCTTCGACTGGGCAGGCCCAAGGTGGAGTGGGTCCGACACGACCAGCGTCGAGATCAGCCGTGAGCTGGTGACGCCTCGTTACATGTCGCCGGAGCAGGCTGGTGGCGCCGTGGCGGGCCCCACCAGCGACCTGTACTCGCTCGGCTGCGTGCTGTACGAGATGCTGACCGGTGCACCGCCGTTCACCGACCGGTCGGAAGCACTGCTGACAAGTCGTCATATCGACACGGCTCCGGCGTTCCCGCAGCAGATCGAGCCCGAGGTGCCGCAGGCGCTGGACGTGCTTGTCCGTGAGCTGCTGCAGAAGGACCCCGACCTGCGACCGCAGACCGCGGCCGAAGTCGCCCGGCGGCTCGCCTCACCGGGGGTGCTGCGCCGCCCCGACCGTCCGGCTGAGTCGGAATCGGAGTCGCCGCTGAGGTTCACGGTGCTCGGGCCGGTGCGCGCCTGGCGCGGAGAGGACCCCGTCGAACTGAGCCCCCGGCAGCTCGCGGTCCTTGCGGTGCTGATCCTGAACCACGGCCGCCCGGTCACCACGTCGGAGCTGGTCGACGCAGTCTGGCAGCGCGCACCTCGGTCGGCCGCCGAAGAGCTGGGGACGTACCTCCGACAGATTCGGCGCGCCCTGAATGCAGGATCCGCGGAGCCGGACGTGCTGGTGTCCGGGAACGACGGCCATACCCTTCGCGTCGGTGCAGGGGCGGTGGACGTGGTGCTGTTCGAGGACCAGCTCCACCGTGCCGACGAGGACCTTCGGAACGACGACCCGCGCGCTGCCCTGCGGCACGTGCGGGACGCACTCGCCGTATGGAAGGGCAGGCCGCTGGAAGACGTGCCCGGACCGTTCGCGTCGGCGCAGCGGGCCCGTCTGCAGGAGCGCCACCTGGACGCGCAAGAGGTTTGGTTCGAGGCGGAGTTGTGGCTCGGGCAGGCTGCGGAACTTGTGGCCGAGCTGCAGGAACTCACGTTTGAGTACCCACTGCGGGAGCGGCTCCGGGCCTTCCTGATGCTCGCGCTCTATCGCTCCGGCCGGTCGGCCGAGGCGGTGGACGTCTACATCGACACGCAACGCGTTCTCCGCGAGGAACACGGCCGCCGGCCGGGCGCGGAGCTCGCGGACCTGTACGGCCGGATTCTCGCCCAGGATCCCGGCCTGCTGCTGCCCGGCCAGGGCCCGCGCTTCTTGATCCTGGGCCCGCTCAAGGCGTGGCGTGACGAGCCCCTGTCCCTCGGGCCACCCCAGCAGCAGGCGGTCCTCGCGATCCTCCTGCTGAACGCCGGGCGGACGGTGACCGTGCAGACTCTGGTCGACGGAATCTGGGGTGATCGACCGCCGCAGGCCGTCGCAGCAGTGCGAACCTACGTGTCGCGCCTTCGCGCGGTCATCGATCCTTCCCACCGCGTGCGGCAGCCGCATCAGGTCCTGATGTCCGTTGCCGACGGCTACGCGCTGATGGTGCCGCCCGCTTCGATCGACCTGTCCGAGTTCGACAGTCGGATGGCCGAGGCCACCTCCGCGCGAGCGGCAGGAGCGCTCGACAGGGCGTACGAACTCCTGTTGTCCGCCCTGTCGTTGTGGCAGGGCACTCCGCTCGCCGGTATTCCGGGACCGTATGCCGAGAGGCGGCGTGCAGAGCTCGCCGAACGGCGGATCGCGGCCTTGGAAGTGCTGCACACGGTGGCGCTGGACCTCGGCCGGCATGAGGAGAGCGCGGGGGAGCTGGCTCTGCTCGCAGCCGACCACCCGCTGCGGGAGCGGCTGCGCGCGCTCCAGATGCTCGCCCTGCACCGATGCCGGAGGTCAGCAGAGGCGCGCAACGTATACCGGGGCGCACGGCAACTGCTGGTCGAGGAGCTCGGAGTCGAACCCGGCCCGGTGCTCACCGCCCTGTACCGTCGGATCGACGCCGACGACCCTGACCTCCTGCACGGCAGTGTGGATGACCTGTTCGAACGGCTGACTGCCGTCGAGCCTGTGCAACCCCCGACGGGCGGAAGGCTCCCGCTCGTTCTGGACAAAATTGCGCTGCCCGACGGCTTCGAATTCCCTGAGCTGGGTGTCGCCTTCGGCATCGACGACACCGACCTCGCGCCGGTGTTCATCGACTTCGAGACCGACCCGCTGCTCATCGTCCTCGGTGAGAGCGAGTCGGGTAAGACCGCGTTGCTGCGGTTGCTGATCGAGAAGATCACCCAGCGGTACGCCCCGGACCAGGCCGGCATCGTGGTCGGCGACTACCGCCGCTCACTGCTCGGCGTGGTGCCGACGGCGTACCTGATGGACTACGCGGCATCGGCGCCGCGGCTCGCAGAGATCGCGGAGACGGTGCGCGGTGCCTGCGAGCAACGGCTGCCCGGCCCGGACGTCACGCCGGAGCAGCTGCGCAACCGCAGCTGGTACACCGGTAAGGACATGTTCGTGATCGTGGACGACTACGAGCTGGTCGCCACCTCCTCGGGCAACCCGCTGGCGCCACTGGCCGAATATCTGCCGTTCGCCCGCGACCTCGGCCTGCGCATCATCATCGCGCGCAACTCCAACGGTGCCGGCCGCGCCATGTACGAGCCGATCATGCAGCGCATGAAGGAGCTCGGCGGTCAGGGTGTGCTGCTCTCCGGTGATGAGCAGGAGGGCGAACTGCTCCATGGCGTCCGCCTGCAGCCGCTACCGCCAGGCCGGGGCATCTACGTATCGCACAGGCACCGGAGCGGGACACTGGTCCAGACCGCCTTGCTGCCGCCGTCCGGCCCGCTGGCTATCGAGGCTGCGCCCAGTCCGCCCGGCTGAGCCGCGTCCCCACGCCGCCTGGCCCGGGCCGGGGAATACGGCGGGCAGTCCGTCAGTCCGCGACCAGTTGGAAGGCCAGCCGCCCGAACCGCACCTGGTCGCCGGACCGCACCAATACGGCCCCCGCCACCCGCAGCCCGTTGACGTACGTCCCGTTGCTGGACCCGAGGTCCTGGAGCACCCAGCCCTCCGGCTCCCGCCGCAGCTCCGCGTGGAAGCGCGACACCGAGGCGTCACCGAGCCGAAGGCCCGAGCCGATCTGCCGGCCGATCACCAGCCGCCCGGCACCCGGGCCCGGCAGTCGCAGGCCGGGCAACTGCTCGGTCTCCCAGGTCCGCGCCATCCGGACCTTGAACGCCGACAGCCAGGCCACCCCGCGCAACAGCGCCCGGGCGAACCGTCCGTACGAGTGCAGGTCGGCCACCACCGTGGCCAGTTCGGCCCGGCTCCTGGCGGTGAGGACCAGCTCCATCCGCCGCACGAACGTGTCGTGGGAGAGCTGCCCGTTGCCGACACCCTCCCGGAGCACATCCAGCACCTGGTCGCGGTCGGCCTGCGACGGTCTGGCCGCCAGCTGGGCGGTGCGGAACTCTGGAGCGGTCATGGTCAGATTGTCGACGCCCCGGCCCCGGGCTGTCCAGAATCGGGACCTCCACCCCGTCCCCGTCGGCCGGGTGGTGACGGAAGGTCAGTCCGCACGCCCCCGCAGCAGCAGCGGGACAACCTCCAGCTGAGGTGAGCCGCCAAGTCCCGGGGGTGACTTCCCGACGTGCCGTGAGTTCGGGTCCGAAATTTCCCCCGGGGCAGGGAACCCCGCCCTACCTGCGGGGAACGGCCGCTGCCTAGGTTTCCACACGCAACAACTCCTGTTACCGGAACGCGAGTCGACGAGGGGGAAGTGTGGCTGACCTAGAGACGGGCGTGCTGGCGATCGGTGCCGGCCCGGCGAACCTGGCACTGGCGGCGGCGATCGAGGAGTGCGGATCGACCGAACTGGCCGAGCGCACCCTGCTGCTGGAGCAGGCCCCGGACATCAAGTGGCAGCGTGACCTGCTGATGCCGTGGGCGCGCAGCCAGGTGTCCTTCCTGAAGGACCTGGTGACCCTGCGGGACCCGCGCAGCCGGTTCTCGTTCCTCAACTTCCTGCACCAGAACGGCAGGTTGGACCAGTTCATCAACCTGGGCACGTTCCATCCGCACCGCTGGGAGTTCTCCGACTACCTGCAGTGGGTGGCCGCCTCGCTGGAGAAGGTGCAGATCCGCTACGACGCCAAGGCCACCGCCACCGAGCCGGTGTACGACGGGAAGGGCCGGCTGACCGGTTGGCAGGTGACGCTGGCCGACGGCGACACCATCCGCTGCCGGGACCTGGTGATCGGCGCCGGCCGGGACGCGCACGTCCCGCCGGTCTTCGCCGGTCTGCCCGCCGACAAGGTGATCCACAGCGCCCGCTTCCGCAGCCGGATATCCGCCGTGGAGAAGGACGCCCCGCTGCGCGCCGTGGTGATCGGCGGAGCGCAGAGCGCCGCCGAGATGTTCATGGCGGTGTACGAGAACCTGCCGAACTCCACTGTCACCATGCTGGTCCGCTCGATCGGTCTGCAGAACTACCAGAGCAGCAAGTTCATCAACGAGCTGTTCTACCCGTCCTTCGTCGGCGAGTTCTTCGACGCCCCGGCCGAGATGCGCGCGCAGGTGCTGGACGAGATGCGGCTGACCAACTACGCGGGCCTGGCCCCGCCGTTCCTGGAAGAGCTGTACCTGATGCTGTACCGGGAGAAGATGATCGGCACCGGCCGCGCCGAGGTGCAGGCGATGACCGAGGTGGTCGCCGCCCGCGAGGAGGACGGCGAGGTGGTGCTCGACCTGCGCGACCGACGCACCGAGAAGGTCACCGAGTACCGCTGCGACCTGGTGCTGCTCGGCACCGGCTACGACAGTCGGATGCCCGCTCTGGTCCGGGAGTTGACCGCGAAGGCGGGCGTGTCGGAGGTCAACGTCAGCCGCAACTACCGGGTCGACCTGGGCGAGACCGCAGGCGGCGCGCTCTACCTGCAGGGCGTCAACGAGGCCACCCATGGCATCGCCGACTCCCTGATCAGCGTGCTCGCCCACCGGGCCCGCGACATCTCCGGCGAGCTGCTCGCCCGGCACACCGCCCTCGCCGATCAGGGAAGTCAGTGATGGGCCGGCTGCTGATCGTCGCTCCCGGCCCCACCGCCAACGGGGACCTCCATCTCGGCCACCTGGCCGGGCCGTTCCTCTCCGCCGACGTGTGCGCCCGGTACGCCCGCGCGAGCGGCCGGGACACCCTGTTCGGCACCGGCGTGCACTTCACCCAGAACTACATCGTCACCACCGCCCGCCGCCTCGGCGAGCAGCCCGAGCAGCTGCGGCTGCGCGCCGCCGAGCAGGTCGAGGCCACCCTCGCCGCGGCCGGCATCGAACCGGACGGCTTCGTCCGGTTCGACGAGCGGTACGTGAAGACCGTCCGACGGTTCTTCGAACGGCTGCACGCCGAGGGGCAGTTGAGACTCCGGCCGATGACCTTCCCGTACCTGCCGGCCACCGGGGAGTTCCTCACCGACGCCTACGTGAGCGGCAGCTGCCCGGTCTGTCTGGGCGAGGGCTGCGCCGGGCTGTGCGAGAACTGCGGGCACTGGATCGCCTCCGGCGAGCTGATCGGCCCGACGTCCACCCAGCACCCGGAGCTGGCGGTGGAGTTGCGCGAGCGCGAGGTGCTGGTGCTGCCGCTGGAGGAGCACCGGGCCGCGCTGGCCGCGTACTTCGATCGGCTCGCACCCACCATGCGGCCCCGACTGGCCCAGCTGGTCGAGGAGTTGATGGCCGCCCCGCTGCCCGACTACCCGATCACGCTGCCGATCGACTGGGGTATCCCCGCGCCGTTCGCCGAGACCCCGGGCCAGGTGCTGTACTCCGACACCGAGACCATCGCCTGGAGCCTGCACGCCATCGCGCTGGCCGCCGAGGCCCGCGGCGAGGTGCCCGGCGACCACGAGCGGTACTGGACCGCCCAGGCCGCGCCCGAAGTGGTGTACTTCTTCGGCTCCGACGCCAGCTTCGCCTTCGCACTGGCCGGCACCGCGATGCTGCTCGCCCTCGGCGGGTTGGCGCTGCCCGCGCACTTCGTCACCAACGAGTTCTACGAGCTGGACAGTGACAAGTTCTCCACCAGCCGCGGCCACGTGGTGACGGGCCGCGCGACCTGATCCGCTACTACCTGGCCGCCACCGCCCCCGACTGCCAGCGCACCAACTTCACCCGCGCCTCGATGGACCAGGTCTGCCAACAGCGCCTGGTCGAGCCGTGGAACCGGGTCGCCGAGAAGGCCGAGCAGTTCGTGGGCCTCGGCGAGCTGCCGGTCAGCGAACGCTCCCGGCAGGCCGGGAAGCTGATGGTGGAGCGGTTCGCCGCGTCGTTCGGCCCGCGCCGGTTCAGCCTCACCGGCGCCGCCTTCACCCTCACCGAGCAGCTCGGTCGGCTCGACCGCCGGCAGGTGACCGCGCGCGACGCCGGTGACTTCTGGCACGAGCTGGACCTCTTCCTGCGCTGCGCCGCCCCGCTGCTGGTCGACCTGGCCGCCGCGGGCCTGGTCGAGACGGCGATCCCGGCCGAACCGCAGGCCCGTTCCGTCCGCCCGCGGCCACTGTCCAGGCTCACCGGCGGCGGACGGTGACCAGTAACACCGCCGCGCACGTGGTGGTGGTCGGCGCCGGGGTCACCGGACTGCTCACCGCCGTCGCCTGCGCCCGGGCCGGACACCGGGTCACCGTGCTGGAGCGTGGCCCGGTCCCCAACCCCGACGCCACCTCGTACGACCAGTACCGGACGTTCCGTGCCCTACTGCCCGGCGATCCGGGCGGCACCGCCGACCGGCTTGCCGCGCTCCGGCACTGGCAGGAGCTGGAGACCGTGTTCGGCGCCGCGCTGTACCGCCGGATCGGGACGGTCACCGCCTGGCCCGAGCACCGGCTCGCCGGGATCGTGGCGGAGGCGCGCCGGGCCGGGGTGGCGGTGCAGCGGCTGACCGCTGGGCAGCTGCCCCGGCTCGGCCTGCCGCCGGGCACGGGGGCGGTGCTGGAGCGCCCCAGCGGGGTCCTGCTCGCCGACCGGGTGCTGCGGGCCGCCGCCCGCTGGCTGGCGATGCGGCCCGGCGTGGCGCTGCGACCGTACTGCCGGGTCACCGCGGTTCTCCCGGACTCCGGGCGGATCGTGCTGGCCGGCGGCGAGGTGGTCCGCGGGAACGCCGCCCTGCTCTGCGCCGGGCCGTGGACCCGGGAGTTGACGGACCATCAGGTGACGCTGTACCGGCAGACCATTCTCTACCTGCGCACGCCCGCACCGGACGCGGAGTGGTGGCAGGACGCGCCCGCCGCGGGCGGCCTGGGCCGCGAAGGGCGCGGCTGGGTGGTGCCACCCGGCGCGGGCGCCCTGCTCAAGCTCAGCTCGGACACCGTGTGCCGGCCCGCCGAGCACACCGACAGCACCGGCGAGGACCAACAGCCGTACGTCGACCGGTTGGTCGATGAGGGCGTGCTGCTCGGTCAAGGCCGCTACCCGCCGGCGGCCGTCCGGGTCTGCCACTACACCGCGGACGCCGCCACCGGCGGTCCGCTGCTGGACCGGGTCACCCCGGGACTGTGGGTCCGCGCCGCCTGTGGTGGCAGCGGCTTCTCCACCGCGCCCCTGGTCGCGGAACGCATCGCCACGGCAGTGAAGGAGGCGGCATGACCGACGACAAGCCACCGATCGGCGTCTTCGAGGCGCTCAGAGCCACCCCGGTCGCCGTCCGATACCTGCTCGGTGGCGTACTGGTCAACCAGCTGGCCGCGTTCGTCCAGACCTTCCTGGTGCTCTATCTGACCCACCGTGGGATGTCGGCCGGCACCGCCGGTCTCGCCCTTGGTGCCTACAGCCTGGGTACCGTGTTCGGCACCGTGCTCGGCGGGGAGATCACCCATCGGCTCGGCGCGCGCACCACGATCGTGGTCGCGATGACCGGCTCCGCGCCGCTGGTCGCCGTCCTGCCGCTGCTGGCGAAACCCGGGCTGCTGGCCCCGCTGCTGGTCGCGATCGCGCTGGCCGGGCTGTTCGCCCAGGCGTACCGGCCGGCCGCCGCGGTGCTGCTCAGCGACCTGATGCCGGAGCGCTACCAGGTGATGGCGTTCTCCATGATGCGGATCGCCCTCAACACCGGTGCGGCGCTCGCTCCGCTGATCGCCGCCGGAGTGATCCTGCTCGACTGGGACCTGCTGTTCTGGCTGGACGGCGCCACCGCCCTGGTCTACGCGGCGCTCGCCTACCGGCTGCTGCCCCGGCATGCGGTGCCGGAGAAGGCGCCGGAGGAGCGGGCGCAGGACCAGGCCACCCGCCGTACCAGCGGCCGGGCGGCGTACGCGGCGATGCTGCGCGACCGGGCGTACCTCGCTTACCTGGCCGCGGTGATGCTGGGCACGATCGCCTATGTGCAGTCCACGATCTCGCTGCCGCTGGAGATCGTGCACGACGGCTACTCGACCGGGCTGTACAGCGCGGTGCTGACCGCCTCCTCGGTGGTGCTGATCACCTGTGAGCTGAAGATCACCGCCTACATCATCCGGATTCCCACCTACCTGGCCGTCGGCCTCGGCCACCTGGTCAACTCGATCGGCCTCGCCGTCTACGGGCTGGCCGTGCACTCCGGTGTGTTCGTGCTGTTCGGCGCAGTGCTCGCGGTGAGCGGGCTGATGATCGCCGGGCCCAGTATGTTCGCCCACCCCGCCACCTTCCCGGCCGAGTCGAAGGCCCGTTACCTCGGCACCATGCAGGCCGTGGTGGGCCTGGCCTCGGCGATCGGCCCGCTGCTCGGCGTCTTCGCGTGGACCCGGCTCGGTGCGGGCTTCTGGGTGCTGATGGCCCTGCTCAACGGCCTGGCCGGGGTGCTCGGGGTGTTCGGCCTCAAGCGCCGGGCCGAACTCCGGGCCGCCGCCGAGGCGGAGACCGGCCAGGAAGTCGTCGGAGGGACGGTATGAGCACACCACACCAGAGCGCCCGGCCGGTGTTGATCGTCGGCTATGTGGCCTTCGCGGTGCCCGGCATCGCTGCGTTCCAGGAGCCCGAATCGGTGGTGTACATCGAGGAGCCTGACGTCGCCCGCAAGCGGCACGTCGCCGAGGTGCTGGAGCAGGTGCCGTTCGCCCGCGGGCTGATCGAGTGGGAGTACCACCTGCCGGGCCGGGCCGACTCCTTCTTCGCGGCCCACCCGGGGCTCGACCCGGTCGCCGTGATCCCCGCCGTGGAGTACGCGGTGCCGTTCGCGGCCCGGCTGGCGGAGCGCTACGGGCTACCAGGGGCGAGCCTGGGCGCGGCCCAACTGCTGCGCGACAAACACCTGTTGCGCACCGTCGCGGCCGTCGCCGGGATCGCCAACCCGGCCTCCGAGCCGGTGGGCAGCGCCGCCGAGCTGGCCGGCTTCATGACCCGGCACCCCGGCCCGGTGGTGCTGAAGCCCACCAACCGGCAGGCCTCGGTCGGCACCCGGGTGGTCCACCGCCCGGAGGAGGCCGAGGAGGCGTGGGCGCAGTGCCAGGACCAGGACGAGGGGGCATTCGTCCCGGACCGGCCGAGGGAGTCGTCGATGCTGGCCGAACGCTTCGTCAGCGGACCGGAGTTCAGCGTGGAGATGCTGGTCGCCGGCGGCCGCCCGGTGTTCGCCAACACCACCGGCAAGGTGCTCTATCCCGGCGCGTACCCGATCGAGGCCGGTCACACCGTCCCGGCCGAACTGCCCGAGGAGCAGCGCGAAGTGCTGGTGGCCGAGACGGAGCGGCTGTCCGCCGCGGTCGGCTTCGGCGACGGGGTGCTGCACTGTGAGTGGATTCTGGAGGACGGCGTCCCGGTGCTGGTGGAGTGCGCCGGACGCCTCCCCGGCGACTCGATCTCCGACCTGATCGAGGCCGCCTATCCGGTCGAACTCGTCCGCGCCTACTTCGCGTTGATGAGCGGTGAGCCGCTCGGTCCGCTGCCCGAGCGGGCCAAGCAGGCGACCGCCGCCCGCTTCCTGGCCCCCGACCGGCCCGGCACCGTCACCGCCGTGCACGGGCTGGACGCGGCGGCTGCCGCCGAGGGCGTGCAGCTGGCCGCGATCGGCATCGGCCCCGGCCACCGGACCGCCGGGCTGCGTAGCTC
Organism: Kitasatospora sp. Root107; assembly: GCF_001424875.1. GTDB lineage: Bacteria > Actinomycetota > Actinomycetes > Streptomycetales > Streptomycetaceae > Kitasatospora. The sequence goes on from NZ_LMCT01000016.1 coordinate 72,184, forward strand.
CTGGGACCGGGTCGGGATCGTCACCACCCTGGCCGACACCCCCGCCGAGGCCCGCCGCCTCGCCGACGAGGCGGCCGCCCTGGTCCGGATCGAACTTGACAGCATGGAGGAGACCTCATGACCCAGCGTCAGGAAGCGGACGCCGTGCCCACCGCCGGCACGCTGCTGGTGATCGGCAGCGGACTGAAGGAGTACCGCGAGTACCTGGTCGGTCCGATGAGCCGCCGCGCCCGCGCCGCCGGGCTGGAACTGCTGCTGGTCAACAACCTGCGGCCGACCTGGCAGCGCGAGTACTTCGACGAGATCGTGGTCGCGAACGTCTTCGACACCGAGGTGATGAACGCCACCGTCCGCGAGATCGCCGCCCGCCGGACCATCGTCGGGCTGCTCTGCTGGGACGAGCCGCTGGTGCTGGACGCCGGGCTGCTGGCCGCCGAACTCGGCGTGCCCGGCCTGTCCGTGCGCGGCGTGCGCGGGGTGCGCGACAAGGACCGCACTCGCACCGTGCTCACCGCGGCCGGCCTGCGCCAGCCCGGCTTCGCGCTCACCGCCGACCTGGACGAGGCCCGGGCCGCCGCCGAGCGGATCGGCTATCCGGTGGTGCTCAAGCCGCGTGCGATGGGCGCCAGCATCGGCGTGGTCTTCGCTGCCGACGCGGGCGAACTCGACGCGGCCTTCGACACCGCGCTGTCCGCCAGCTGGGTCGACCCGGGGCCCTACCGGGCCAGCGTGATCGTCGAGGAGTACGCGGGCGGACCGGAGATCAGCGTGGACGGCGCCGTCCACAAGGGCGAGTACCTGCCGCTCTTCCTGGCACGCAAGTACAGCAGCGACGAGCCGTACTTCGAGGAGGTCGGCCACATCGTCGACGCCGCCGACCCACTGCTCGCCGACCCCGTACTGCTGGAGGTGCTGGCGAGCGCCCACCGGGCGCTCGGCGTGGAGGACGGCATCACCCACACCGAGCTGCGGCTCACCGACCGCGGCCCGCTGATCATCGAGGTGAACGGCCGGCTCGGCGGCGACCTGATCCCGCTGCTCGGCCGGATCGCCACCGGCCTGGAGCCCGGCGAGGTGCTCTTCGACGTCGCGGTCGGTCGCCGCCCGGAGATCGCGCCCACCCGCGCCGCGGTGGCCGGTATCCGGTTCGGCTACCCCGAGCAGGACTGCCGGCTGGACGCGCTGACCGTGCCCGCGGCCGGTGACGCCGCGGGCCTGGTCGCCGCCGCCCCGATGGCCCCGCCAGGCACCGTGCTACGGCTGCCCCCCGGCGGCTACCTGGCCCGGCACTCCTTCGTGGTCTGCGAGGCCGACACCCTGGCCGCCTGCGAGCAGCGGCTCGATGCCGCCGCCGCGCTGGTCCGCCTGGACGCCTCCCCGGTGGGGCCGCCCGCGCAGGACGCGCCGTTCGCGATGCCCGCCGGACTGCTGGACGTGGACCAGTGAGCGCCGTGGACGCCCTCGGGGCACCGCAGGACGCGGCGGAGATCCTGGCCCGGGCCCGTGCGCTGGCACCGGTGCTGCGGGAGCGCGCGGCGGAGATCGAGGCCAACCGTACGCTGCCCGCCGACGTGGTCGAACTGCTGCGCGGCACAGGCGTGTTCCGGATGTGCTTCGCCCGCGAGTGGGGCGGCCCTGAGCTGACCTCGGTGGAGCAGTTGGCCGTGGTGGAGACGCTGGCCTACGGCGACGCCTCGGCCGCCTGGTGCGCCGTGATCGGCGCCAACAGCGGCCTGCTCGGCAACTTCCTGCACCAGTCGGTGGTCAAGGAGGTCTACCCGAGCCTGGACCTGGTCACCGCGGGCGTGCTCGCGCCGGCCGGCCGGGCCGAGGTGGTGCCCGGTGGCTTCCGGCTCAGCGGCCGGTGGTCCTTCGGCTCCGGCATCAAGCACAGCGACTGGGTGACCTCCGGTGCGTTCATCTTCCAGGACGGCGAGCCCTGGGCCGCTCCCGGCAGTCAGCACTCGCACGACTCCCGGCAGTTCCTGGTGCCCCGCTCCGCGGTCGAGGTGGTGGAGAACTGGGAGACCACGGGCCTGTGCGGGACGGGTAGTTGCGACTACACGATGACCGACGTCTTCGTCCCCGAGGAGCACACCTTCACCTTCTACGAGGTCCGCGGCACACCGAGTCCGCTCGCCCAGCCGGACTCGTTCATGCGCGCCCTGTGCGGGGTGCCGCTCGGTGTGGCCCGTGCCGCGCTCGACCACGTCCGGGAGGTCGCCGCCACCCGGTACGACCGGATGGCCGGCCGCGATTGGTCGGAGAGCTGGCGGGTGCAGACCGAACTCGCCCGCTGCGAAGCGGAGTTCAACGCCGCCCGAGAGGGCGTGTACGGGGCCGCGCGGCGCCAGTGGGAGGTGCTGGCGGCCGGTGGCACCCTCGACGACCTGACCCCGACCGAGCGAGCCGCCTCGCCGCTCGCCTGGCTGCACGCCTTCCGCGCCTCCCGGGCGGTCGTCGGCCGGCTCTACGACCTGCTGCAGACCTGGTCGATCAACCGCTCCTCGCCGATGGACCGTTGGCTGCGCGACACCGCTGTGATGTGCCAGAACCTCACCGCCCAGGACGCGGTGCTGGAGTCGGTCGGCGCCTACCTGCTCGGCCGGCCGCCGATGTTCCGGATCAGCCTCGGCCTGGACCGCTGACCCCATGGAAGGACGTGACGACATGACGACGGAGATCCTGCGCCGGGCCCGCGCGCTGGCACCGGTGCTGCGCGAGCGCGCGGCGGAGATCGAGGCCAACCGTACGCTGCCCGCCGAGGTGGTCGAACTGCTGCGTGGCACCGGCGTGTTCGGGATGTGCTTCGGCCGCGAGTGGGGCGGCCCTGAGCTGACCTCGATGGAGCAGACCGAGGTGGTGGAGGCGCTGGCGTACGGTGACGCCTCGGCCGCCTGGTGCGCCGTGATCGGAGCCAACGGCGGCATCTACGCCAACTTCCTGGACCAGGCCGTGGCCAAGGAGCTCTTCCCGCGTCTTGACCTGGTGGTGGCCGGCCTGCTCCAGCCCTCCGGCCGGGCCGAGCGGGTGCCCGGTGGCTTCCGGCTCAGCGGCCGGTGGTCCTTCGGCTCCGGTATCAAGCACAGCGACTGGGTGACCTCCGGCGCGTTCATCTTCCAGGACGGCGAGCCCTGGGCCGCTCCGGGCAGCAAGCACTCGCACGACTCCCGGCAGTTCCTGGTGCCCCGCTCCGCCGTCGAGGTGATCGACAACTGGGACACCACCGGGCTGTGCGGCAGCGGCAGTTGCGACTACACGATGACCGACGTGTTCGTGCCGGAGGAGCGCACCTACACCTTCGACCCCGCGCACAGCAGCCCCGGCCCGCTCGCCCAGCCCGACGCCTTCACCCGGGCGATGTGCGGGGTGCCGCTCGGCGTGGCCCGCGCCGCGCTCGACCACGCCCGGGAGATCGCCAGTACCCGGTTCGACCGGATGGCCGGCCGGGCGTGGGCCGACAGCTGGCGGGTGCAGACGGAACTGGCCCGGCTGGAAGCGGAGTTCAACGCCACCCGGGAGGGCGTGTACGGCAGTATGCGCCGCCAGTGGGAGGTGCTCGCGGCCGGCGGGACGCTGGACGACCTCACGCCCACCGAGCGCGCCGCCTCACCGCTGTCCTGGCTGCACGCCTTCCGCAACTCCCGGGTCATCGTGGCCCGTACCTACGACCTGCTGCAGACCTGGTCGATCAACCGCAGCTCGCCGATGGACCGCTGGCTGCGTGACACCACCGTGCTGGCCCAGCACCTGGTCGCCCAGGACCGCATCCTGCAGTCCGCCGGGGCGTACCTGCTCGGCGGCACGCCCGAGTTCGGCATCTGCCTCGGCATCGTCTGACGCCAGCCTGCCGCGCCCGCGCGCGGCCCGGAAAAGGAACCCCATGAGCAGACTCGTCCTTCTGGTCAACCCCAACAAGGTCCATCCGCCGATCGCCCCCTACGCGCTCGACGTGCTGACCACCGCACTGGAGACCGCCGGCTTCGAGGTGGAGGTACTGGACCTGACCTTCCACCGCGAGGACTGGAAGACCTTCCTGAGCGAGTACTTCGCCAGGCGCAGCCCGATGCTGGTCGGGGTGACCGTCCGCAACACCGACACCGTGTACGCCTTCGAGCAGCGCCCGTTCGTCGGTGAGCACCGGGAGATCATCACCGAGATCCGTCGGCTCACCGACGCCCCGATCGTCGGCGGCGGGATCGGCTTCTCGACCATGCCGTTCGCCCTGGTCGAGTACTTCGGCATCGAGTACGGCGTGAAGGGCCCGGGCGAGAAGATCCTCTGCGAGCTGGCCTCCGCACTCGCCGAGGGCCGGGACACCGCCGGTGTCGCCGGGCTGATCCGCAACACCGAGCGGGGCGCGGTCCGGGTCCCGCCCGCGGTGCTCACCGTCCGCCACGGCGCGGCCCAGGAGGTGGACGCCACCGGACAGTTCGAGTCCAGGGTGTGGCAGGTCGACCAGCTGTCGGTGTACCGCCGGCGCTCCGGGGAGCGCCACCGGGTGGACAACCTGGAGTACTACCGGCGCGGTGGCCTCGGCTCCATCCTCACCAAGAACGGCTGTGCCTTCCGCTGTTCGCACTGCGTGGAGCCGGACGCCAAGGGCATCAGGTACGGGCAGCGGGAGATCCCCGCGGTGGTGGACGAGATGGAGGACCTGGCCGCCCAGGGCATCCTCGACCAGCACACCACCGACAGCGAGTTCAACCTCCCCATCGCGCACGCCAAGGCGCTGCTGCGGGAGATCGTCCGCCGTCGGCACGCCGACCGGGACAACCCGCTGAACCTGCTGCGGCTCTGGGTCTACTGCCAACCCAGCCCGTTCGACGAGGAGTTCGCCGACCTGCTGGCAGCGGCCGGATGCCGGGGCGTCAACGTCGGCAGCGACCACATCCGCCCCGACATGCTCAGCGGCTGGAAGGTCACCGAGAAGGGCAGCACCTACTACACCTTCGCGGACACCGAGCGGCTGGTGCGGCTGTGCCGTGAACGCGGCATCCTCACCATGGTGGAGGCCCTGTTCGGCATGCCGGGGGAGACTCCGGAGACCATGAAGGCGTGCGTGGATGCCTTCATGGCGCTGGACGCCACCGTCACCGGTTTCTCGCTCGGGCTGCGGCTCTTCCCGTACACGCCGATGGGTATGGAGATAGCCGGGCAGTGCGACGGGGTGCGCACCTTCCCCGGCCTGCAGTCCAACACCGCGAGCGGCCCGATCGTGCTCAAGCCGCTGCGGCAGTGCGCCTCCCCGGCCGAGTACGAGCGGCAGTTCATGTTCGACGAGCAGGGCAACTTCCGACTGGTCTGCTACTTCTCGCCCGACCTGCTGCCGGACCCGGCGCGGGCCGCCGACCCCGAGGAGCGCTGGCACGGTGCGGTCTCCGCGCTGTGGGACCTGGTCGACCCGGCCGAGCACTTCCGGGTGATGCTGCCAAGCGTCGAAGGCATGAGCGAGCACGACAACAACTACGCCGACAACCCCTTCCTGACCGGCCTCGTCGGCCTCGGCTACACGGGAGCCTTCTGGTCGCACTGGCGCAGCCGGGAGGAGATCATGCGCAAGGCCAAGGAGGGGAGCACCGCGCTCGCACCTTCCGGCGTGCTGGACTGAGCCGCCCGAGGATTAGCTGACGAATCATCAAGACCACGGCGTCGTCAGGGCGAACAAGAGTCAAGGCTGATCAACATCAGATGATATTTGACACCTTGAGGTAACTATTCGACCGGCATCATGATGAGTTTGCGAATCATCACCGCCGGGTCGCCAGTGGACCATCCGCATCCACGCCGACCGCCGACCACACATGTCACGAGGGGTAGATGAACCAGCACGGGAGTACCGCGCCGCTGACCGTGCTCCTCGCCGACGCGCAGCCGGCCGTCCGCCAGGGCTTACGCGCCATGGTGGAGGCCTGTGGCACCGTCGCGGTGGTCGGCGAGGCGAGCAGCGCCGGCGAGGTGCTCGCCGCCGCCACCCGGCACCGCCCGGACGTCCTGGTCCTCGACCCGCTGATGGACGACGCTCCCGGCATGCGGATGATCAGCCAGGTGGTGCGGCTCACCCCGGAGACCGGCGTACTGGTCTTCAGCACCCTGGGGGACGACAAGACGGTGGCCGCCGCCTTCCACGCCGGCGCCCGCGGCTACCTGCTCAAATGCTCCACCGCCGACCAGATCCTGCGCGGCATTCACGCCGTCGGCGCCGGCGAGGCGATCGTCGACCGCACCATCGCCGCCCGGCTCAGCGCGCTGATCGGCCTCGCGCCCCGCCCGCGCAGCTACCCGTTCCCGCAACTCAGCGACCGTGAACGGGACGTGCTGGAACACCTCGCCGCCGGGAAGTCCAACACGGCGATCGCCCGCGAGCTCGCACTCGCCTCCAAGACCATCAGCAACCGCATCTCCAGCATCTTCGGAAAGCTGGGCGTCGCCGACCGAGCCCAGGCGATCGTGCTCGCCCGGAACGCCGGACTCGGCCTCACCCAGGCCTGACCCACCGTCAACTCCCGCCACTCACGCCCAGATCGGAGTCGGCCCATGCCCGAGACCGCCCCCGGCCTCATCATCCGCCGCCAGGAACCCGCCCGGCTCGAACGTGCCCATGGCCTCGACCTGGGAATGCTCCATCCCTGGGGCGACCTCACCACCCCCTTCCACGGTGCCTGGTGTGTGCTGCGGCCCGGCGACGTCACCGAGGTCCACCAGCACACCGAACGCGAACTCTTCATCTGCATGGCCGGCCGGGCCGAGGTGCGCTCCGCCGACGGCAGCCACCCGATCGCGGCCGGCGACCTCGTCCTGCTGCCCGTCGACAGCGACCACTCGGTGGCCAACCCGCACGACGAGGACTTCGCCTACTACGCCATCTGGTGGGAGGTGTGAACCCCCGACAGATCGACTACGAGGGCCGCCGCTTCCACACCCCCGACGGCGACCACCGCACCGTCGCCGTCTACCACCAACAGGGCGACCTGGTCTGGGGCGAGGTCACCGGAGGCATCGTCCGACGCGGCTGGACCGCCGGCACCCGGCAGCCCGACGGCACCCTCGCGATGGGTTACACCATCGTCTTCACCAACGGCGAGGTGGTCTGCGGTCGCACCCACAACACCCCCTCGCTCACCTCCGACGGCCGCATCCGGCTGCGCGAGCAGTGGGAGCGCTACGGCCCGCACGCCACCCACGGCACCTCCACCATCGAGGAGCTGGCCGGATGACCGCCCCGGACTGGGCCCTGCTCGACAAGCACACCACCGGCGTCCTGCTGCGCCCCGGCGACGCCGCCTTCGCCGACTCCTCCACCCCCTTCAACCGCCGGTACGCCGGCCGCGCCCCCGCCGTCGTCCTGCAGGCCGCCGACCGCACCGACGTCCTGCGCGCCATCGACTGGGCCCGGGAGAGCGGCGTGCCGATCGTCCCGCGCAGCGGCGGTCACTCCTACGCCGGACACTCCGTCAACTCCGGCCTGGTGGTCGACCTGCGCGCCCTGGACGCGATCTCGGTCGACCCCGCCGCCGGGCAGGTCACCGTCGGCGGCGGCGTCCTCACCGGGGCCCTCTACGCCGCGCTGCGCCCGCACCGGCTCGCCCTGCCGCTCGGCAACGGCGCAGGTGTCGGCATCGCCGGACTCGCCCTCGGCGGCGGTTCCGCCGCCACCTCCCGAAAGCTGGGCCTGACCGCCGACACCCTGCTCCACACCACCCTGGCCACCGCCGACGGCACGGCCCTGGACTGCGACGAGCGGCGCAACCCCGACCTCTTCTGGGCCTGCCGCGGCGGTGGTGGCGGCAACTTCGGCATCAACCTCGACCTCACCTTCCAGGCCGTCGAGGCCCCCGCCGCCAGCACCTGCCTGCTGCTCTGGGAGGCCGAACACGCCCCTGCGGTCTTCGACGCCGTCCAGCGGCTGATGCTCACCCTCCCCGAGGAGACCTCGCTCCGGCTCGGCGCCGCCACCTCCAGGGCCACCGGCACCATCGTCTCCGCGATCGGACTCCACCTCGGCCCCGCCGCCGAACTGCGCGAGCTGCTCGCCCCCGCGCTCGCGGCCGGCACGCCGCTGCGTGCCGAGATCGCCGACCGGGACTTCTGGGACGCCATGGACTACCTCCAACACCAGACCAGCGCCGGGGCGTTCGCCGTCCGCACGCACTTCGCCACCCGGCCGCTGCCGCCCGCCGCGGTCGAGGCCGCTCTCGCCCAGCTGGCCGCCTGGCCCGGCAGCGACAACCCCGACGGCTGCGGCCTCGCCCTGTTCGGCTGGGGCGGCGCGATCAACCGGGTCCACCCACAGGACACCGCCTTCGTCCATCGCGGCGCCGAGTACCTGGTCAGCCTCGACACCTCCTGGCAGGAGGACGACGACCCCGGCGCGGTGGCCGCCAACCTGGCCTGGCTGGCCGGCCTTGACCAGCTGATCGCACCGCACGCGATCGACGGCGCCTACCTGAACTTCACCGACCCGGACCTGCCTGACTGGCAACACGCCTACTACGGCGCGAACTATCCGCGGCTGGTCACCACGAAGCGCCGCCATGACCCGGACGGACTGTTCAACTTCCGGCAGTCCATCGGTAGTTGACCACTTTTTGTCTTCGCCCAGCTGCTGACCGGTCGTCAGCTCCGCCGCCATCCCCGGAAGGACACCACCGTGTCGCCGCGTACTGCCCGTCCCCGGCACTACCTGATGTGCCGGCCCGCCCACTTCACCGTCGACTACTCGATCAACCCGTGGATGGACCCGGCGAAGCCCACCGACAACGGCGCCGCACTGGCGCAGTGGGAGCAACTGCACGCCCTGTTCCTCCGGCTCGGGCACACCGTGGAGCTGATCGACCCGCTCCCCGGCCTGCCCGACATGGTGTTCGCCGCCAACGGCGCCACCGTGGTCGACGACAAGGTGCTGGTGGCGCGGTTCCGGTACCAGGAGCGGGTCGCCGAGGCACCCGCGTTCGCCGCCTGGTTCCGGCAGAACGGCTACCGCGAAGTCCGCCAGACCACCCACTCCAACGAGGGCGAGGGCGACCTGCTGGTGGTCGGCGAACGGATCCTGGCCGGCAGCGGCTTCCGCACCGACCGCCGGGCGCACGCCGAAGCCGCGGAGTTCCTCGACCGCGAGGTGGTCACCCTCGAGCTGACCGACCCGCGCTACTACCACCTGGACACCGCGCTCGCAGTGCTCAGCGATACCGAGATCATGTACTACCCCGGGGCATTCACCCCCGACTCCCGCGCCGTCCTGGAGCGCCTGTACCCCGACTCGATCCAGGCCACCGCCGCCGACGCCCAGGTCTTCGGCCTCAACGCGGTCTCCGACGGCGAGCGCGTCATCCTCCCGGAGGCGGCCGTCCACCTCGCCGAGCGGCTGCGCGCACGGGGCTTCACGCCGATCGGCGTCAACCTCACCGAACTGCTCCGGGCCGGCGGCAGCGTCAAGTGCTGCACCCTGGAACTGCGCCACTGATACGAAGGCCCCTCGTGCGACCCCTCCTGAGGATCAGGCAACCCCGACGGATCGGAGCAGGAACGCCCCCGACCTGAGTCGGCCGGGGGCTTCTGCGAGTCTGGCGACGCCGCCGGTCACATGTGCTGCGGCACAGGGTTCTCCCGGGCTGGTACACCGTGGTCTTCGCCTCGCCGTACGCCATCCGTTACTGCCCGGTCCGGTTGGTGTTGGTGAGCGTCTGTTGCGGGGCGGTCGGTGGTGCGAACAGTGTCTGGACGGTTTTGGTGGCCAGGTCGCGCAGCCAGGTGTGGGCGCGGTCGTCGTCGTAGCGCTGGTGCCACAGCAGGTGCAGGGGGACCTCAGGCAGCGGGAGCGGCGGCGGCAGTGTGGCCAGGCCGAGTTGTTCCCGTGCTGCGCGGGTGACCGCGTCGGGGAGAGTGACGACGAGGTCGGTGTCGAGGGCGAGTTGTAGTGCGAAGGCCGCGGTGGGCCCGGCGGCGGCGACGTGTCGCTTGAGGCCGTGGTCTGCCAGGGCGTCGTCGATCGGGTCGCGCAGGCTTCCGCGTCGCGAAACGGTGAGGTGTTCGGCGGCTGCGTAGCGCTCGATGCTCAGCGGGCCTTCGGTGAGGGGGTGGCCCGGTCGGACGGCGACGACCAGCCGGTCCCGGCCGACGAGTCGGTGGCGGATGTCGGGGAGGGTCGGAGCGCTGGAGCTCGATTCGAGGTCGACCTCACCCCGACGCAACTCCGCATCGTCCGTGCCGGGTTCGGCCGACAGGCGCAGCCGGACGCCGGGGGCCTGGCGGTGGACGGCGGTGATCAGGGCGGTGCCGCAGGCGGCGGTCAGGGCGTCGTGCCAGCGCACGGTGAACACCCGGTCCAGAGCTGCCAGGTCGAGTTCTTGCTGCGCGGACAGCAGGTGGTGGGCCTGCTGTACGACCGCGTGGACCTGGGCGCGCATCGCCAGCGCGCGGGTGGTGGGGACCATGCTGCGGCCGGTGCGGACCAGGATCTGGTCACCGGTCGCCTTGCGGATGCGGCCCAGGGAGCGGCTCATGGCCGGTGCGGTGACGTGGAGGCGGGCTGCCGCGCCGGCGACGCTCCCCTCTTCCAGCAGGGCGTCGAGGGCAGTGAGCAGGTTCAGATCCAGTTGCATGGCAGTAACTCTACGAGTGAATAGCATGCACTTGTTGTTAATGATCGGGAGGCCTACCTTCGAAGTGCAGGCGCAAGACAAGCCGCCCGCACACATCGAACCCAGGGAGCCCGCCATGAGCACAGCCATGCCTTTCGCCGCCGACAGGACGCTGCTGTCCGAGGTGACCGCCGCGGTGAAGACCGCCGGCCTCACCCTGCGCGACCGCCACACCCCGTACGCCCGGGGCGTGAGTCTGGACGAGGTCGTGGGCGAGATCCACGCCAACGACGACGCGGTGCTGGACGTGCTGCGGGAGCCCCTGCTGCGGGCCCGGCGGGGATCGCAGTGGGCCGAGGACGAGCTGGCCGGCGGTGCGCTCCCGGCGGGGGAGTGGTGGGTCGTCGACCCCGCCGAGGGCAACATCAACCACGTTCACGGTATGGAGGACTGGGCCGTGACCGCCACCCTGGTCCGCGACAACCAGCCGGTGCTCACCGTCGTCCACCTGCCACTGACCGGCGACACCTACACCGCTGTCGTCGGCGGCGGTGCCCGCCTCAACGACCGGCCCCTGCAGGCGTCCGCCAAGACCGATCTGGGCGCCGCGCTCGTCGGCACCGGCCAGGCGAGGCCCGGCGAGGACGAACGCACCTACCGGCGAATCGGTGACTCGGTCACCGCCATGCTCATCAGCGGCCTGGTCGTGCGCGTGTCCGTTCCCGCCACGATGCAGCTCATCCACGTTGCGGCCGGACGCACGGACGCGTTCTGGCAGTTCTCCGACGTCCGTTCCGGTCTGGTCGCCGGCGCGCTGCTGGTCTCCGAGGCCGGAGGCACCGTCACCGACCTGGCGGGCGAGCCCTGGAACACCGGCAGCCGCGACTTCCTGGCCGCCGCCCCCGGCATCCACACCGCCGCCCTCAAGGTCCTGTCGCCGATCGCCTGACCCGGACGCCTCCGCTCCACCCACCTCACACCGCAAGGAGCATCACCTCATGACCAGCATCGGCATCCTGGGCGCCGGCCGCGTCGGCGCCAACCTCGCCGGCAAGCTCTCCGCAGCCGGACACCGTGTCACCCTCGGTGTCCGGAACCGGGCAGAGACCGCAGCCGTTGCCACCGGCATCGCCCCGCAGATCGCCTTCGCCGACCAGCGCACCACCGCCCGCACCGCGGACATCGTGATCAACGCGACGCCCGGCGACAGCTCCCTGGAGCGCCTGGCCGGCCTGCGCACCGAGCTCTCCGGAAAACTCCTCGTCGATGTCTCCAACGCCACCCGCGACGCCGATGACGGCCTGCCCGGCGACCTGTGCTACCCCGGCAGCAGCCTCGCCGAGCAACTGCAGGCCGCCCTCCCCGACACCCATGTGGTCAAGACCCTCAACACCATGCTGTTCATGGTCATGACCGCTCCCGAAACCCTGGCCACCCCACCGACCGCCTATCTCTCGGGCGATGACCAGAACGCGAAGAAGACCGTCACCGGCCTGCTCGGCGACCTGGGTTGGCAGCCCGGATGGATCGAGGACCTCGGCGGCATCACCACAGCACGCGCCACCGAGGCCATGATCCTCGTGGTTCCCCACATCCTGCGCCGACACGGCTTCAAGCCCTTCGCGGTCTCCCTCGCCCGCTGACCCGTCAAGACCGGGTTCAGACCAGACCAGTGGCGGGCTCGTGCGAAGCAGTCTGGCGCCGGCATGGACAACGCCCGCTGAGCTTCGAGATCTACGACTGACCGAGCCCGCGCAGCTTCCGATCGCTGCTCACGGCCTTGAGCCGCGAGGGTGTTGACGCGGTACTTGGTTGGGTGTTGTCAGCGAGCCGTGGACGAGGCGTGGGCGGTCACGGCAGGACCAGCCAGGCCGTGTACCGCACGAGGCCAATGGCCCGCTCGGCGTCGAACAGGGCGGGTGGCGCGTAGTCGTCCCGTTCGCTGGTCAGTGCCGCGAGTGTCAACTCGCGGGCTGGTGCCAGTACTTGGGAGGATTCGGCGATGAAGGTGACCACGGCGGGTGTGGTGGCGAGTGGGGCCGCGCTGTCGAGGATGTCGAGGCGGCGGTGCAGTCGTGCAATCCGCCTGGCGACGTCGTCGTCGGTGACCGGCCGGCCGGCCGGCTCGGGCCAGTCGAGTGCGTCGTCGAGCGTGCGCAGTGCCCGGTGATCCTCGGGGGTGAGGGTGTGCCGGGCGTGGTAGCAGCCGTCCTCGGCGGCTGTGGCGATGGCGCGGATCGCTTCGCAGAGCGGCCGAGGGGTGAGGGCGAGCCTGCGGCCTGCCCACTCGCCGGCGTACTCGGCGAGGGTGGGTTCACCGGTGCGGTTCTCGTCGTCGACGGTGGTGAAGTCGTCGTCGATGTCGCTGTGGCGAGGCGAGTTCTCACCGAGGAGCTCGATCGGGTGGTAGACGTGCTCGGCAAGGAATCGCCAGACCGCCTGGGTGGCGACCGGGTCCTCGTGGCGGGGCCCCGACGGCAGGAACAGCACCCGGGGATCTGCGATGTTCCAGAACCATCCGAGCGGAAGCACCAGTTTGCAACGGAAACAGACCAGATCTGCGTTGTCGGCCATGCGTACCCCCGTGAATCGTCCGACCGCTGACCGGCCCGCCGGACGCAGTCAATCAGCGTTCGGCCCCGGCCGACCACCGGGTTTGCCGGCGACCTGAGCCTGACGTGGGGTCAGCGGTGGCCAGTCCCGCGACCCGCGCCGTGAGGTGCCGGTGTGCATACTTAGCGGACGATCAGTGGGACGGTGAAGGTGATGACGCGGTGAAACTGGCTGAAGCGCTCGCGGAGCGCGCGGCTGCGGTGCGGCGGGTGGAGCAGTTGCGGGCGCGTGTCGTCGGCAGTGCCCGTTACCAGGAGGGCGAGGAACCGGCCGAGAACGCGGCGGAGGTTCTGGCCCAGGCCGGGGAGGTGCTGGACGAGCTGGAGCGGTTGATCCGTCAGATCAACCGGACCAACTCCACCGCGATCATCGAGGGCGGCGGCACTCTTACCGACGCCCTCGCCCGCCGGGATGTCCTGCGGCTGCGCCACTCGGTGACCACCGCGGCCGCCGACGCCGCCTCCGGACGCGACCAGCGCGGGGCCGTACGGCAGTTGCGGTCCGAACTCAGGATCCTCTCCGCCCTGCCGGTCGCCGAGCTTCGCGCCGACGCTGACGTCCTGGCCAAGGAGATCCGCGAGGTGGACACCCTGATCCAGCGCAGCAACTGGGAGATCGACCTGATCGAGGACTGATCCCACAAAGCTGGGTGTGGGAAGCAGGTAGTCGTCACGGAGGCGTGCACACACCGCGGGTCGGCGGTCTATCCGGCCCTTGGCGCGTGAAGAGCAACGCAGGGGTTCGATTCCTCATCAACAGTGCAGCTCAGCATCGCGTACAGGTGACAGGGCACACCGAACAGCTCACCACCACGTGCAGATCCGGACGACGAGGGCGGGAACGGGGCGCCCACACCCGGTGCGAGGGCCGTGCACACCAGCACGGCCCTCGCACCTATGCGCCTGACGGCTCGTCAGCCGCAGTGGTGCCCTGGTCGGGGCGCGAGGTGTCAGCAGGTGAAGCGGGCGTCGGCCCAGTCGGAGTGGTCGTAGTAGTTGCCGTCGGCAGCGTCGGTGGATCGCAGTTCGACCTCGTTGGCGCCGGTGACGTCGGCGGTGAAAGGCCGGCCCGGGTCGGTGCCGCGTAGGACGCCGCTGTCGGCGACCTTCCGGCCGTCGGCCCAGACCTCGAAGGTCACCGAGCCCTGGGGGCCGTCCTCGTCGTCGATGCCGACGGTGGCGGTGAAGGTGTTGCAGCTGCCGCCGAGATAGAAGAGCGCGCTGGACTTGGCGTGCGCACCGAGACCCTTGTCGTACCGGGTGCCCTCGATGGTGATCGGGTTGCCGGCCGGGCTCCTGTCACGCTGGACGATGCCCCAGTCGGCGGACGAGGCCATGATCGCCAAGTCGCTGGCATAGGGGCTGCCGGTCGGGACGGGCGGCGGCACGGTGACCGTGATGGCCTGCTCGACGGTGGCGTCCTGGTTGCCGTTCCAGCGGTAGGCGGCGGTGGCCTTGACCTGGTACTTGCCGGGCTCGGTGCCGGCCGGGGGCCGTACCGTCCAAGAAGTGCCGAGGGCCTGGCCGACGCCGAGGCTGCCCTGGCGGGTGCTCCCGGTCGGCGTGACGGTCCAGCCGGCCGGAGCCGTGACCGTCACCGACGGGTCGGTGACGGCGGTCGGTCCGAGGTCGGTGAAGGACGCGGTGAGCGGGTTGTCCTGGTCCGGGTGGGCCAGCACGACGGGCGAGCCCGGGTAGGCCGGCGTGCCGCTGATCGACACCTTGGTGGCGGGGCCGTTGGGCAGCGCGATCCGGTCGATGTCGGGCGCCCAGCCGGTGGGGTTGCCGAGTTCCACGGTGTGGGCGCCGGCGGCCAGGTGCACGGTGGCGGTCGCCACGCCGGTTCGGTCCCCGCCGGTGGGCGGGAAGGACAGGGTGACGGGCGTGCCGCCGTCGACCTTCACGGTGGCGGTGCGGTCGGCGGCGTCGCCGTTGGAGTAGCCGATCTTCAGCGTGTAGGTACCGTCGTGCGGCACGGTGACGCCGTTGAACCGCAGGCCGGCACCCATGCCGAGCCAGCCGACCTTGCCGCCCGCGGAGCAGGCTGCACACCCGCTGCGGACGGCACCGCCGATGAGCGTGCTGCCGGCGGCCTCCGCCTCGTACGAGCGGTCGGCGTTCTGCGGGATCCAGGTACCGGAGTGGACGTCCAGGCTCCAGCTGTCCTGCCAGTCCAGCTTGGCGGTGCCGCCGCCGATGCTGACGGGGAGCCAGACGGGCTGGGAGTCGAAGAGCCGCTCGGGCTTCCAGCGGTCGCCGACGTAGAGATAGCTGGTGCCACGGCTGCCGGTGACCGGGACGATGGCGGAGACCTGCGAGTCGAAGGTGCGGCTGCCGACCGGGGCGAAGGTCTTGAACGTGGTCCAGGGACCGGCGGGCGAGGGCGCGGTGGCGTAGGCGTTGTCGTTGCTGGACCAGCCGGTCAGGCGGGAGCCGAACAGGTAGTAGAGGCCGTCGACCTTGACCATGGCGGGTGACTCGAAGCCCTCGACGAGGGCGGTACTGCTCTGGACCGTGAGGTAGTCGGCGGAGAGCCTGTCGATGCGCAGGCCGTGCTCGCGGTCCTCGGTGAGCAGGTAGCCGGTGCCGTCCTCGTCCTTGAACAGCCCCATGTCGCGGCTCTGGAAGCCGAGGGGCCGGAAGCTGCCGCGGTAGGTGTACGGGCCGCACGGGGTGGGGCTGGTGGCGACGCCGACCTTCGCCTCCTGGTAGGTCGGGTCCTCGACGTGCATGTACATCACGTACTGGCGGGTGGTGTCGTTGTAAATCACCTTGGGTCGCTCGACCACGCGGTTCGGTCCGAGGTCGCCGTCGGCCTGGCGGGAGAGGGCGTTGCCCTCGAAGTGCCAGCTGGTGAGGTCCTTCGAGGAGTAGCAGGCGACGGCGCTGTACTGCTGCCCGGCGGTCTTGTCCTCGCCGACCATGTAGTACGTCGAGCCGACCTTGAAGATGCCGGCGCCGTGGGCCTGCACCAGGCGGCCGGTGTCGTCGGTCCAGCCGGCGGCGGGGACGATCGGGTTGGTGGGCATCAGCGTCCCGCTCGACGGCACGGTCTCCGCCTGCGCCGAGGGGCCTGACGGAACGACAGCGGCGAGGGCTGCCAGAAGTGCGGCGCTCAGCGCCGCCGTAACGCGTGGTCCGGCCACGGTGTCCTCCGATGGTCTGGTCGTCACAGCGAAGTGCGCTGGAACTGCTGGTTGGTGGCGCCGGTGCAGACGGCGGGCTTGAGCTGGGCGTTGTTGGCGGTGGAGGCGTTGGCGACCTCGGCGCACTCGCCGGTGACGGCGTTGACGAGCTGGACGTAGCCGGTGCCGAGGTCCTGGACGGTCCAGTGCTGCTTGGGCTTGGCCACGCCGCAGGTCCAGGTGATGACGGCGGTGGAGAGGTCCATGCACTTGTTGGCGCTGCGCGAGACCAGGCGGGACTGACCGTTGCCGATGGAGTCGATGCGCCACTGCTGGTCGGTGTTGCCGGTGCAGTCGTACTGGACGACGGCCGACTGGCCCGCCTTGGCGCACTTGCCGGAGTGACGCACAGTCAGCTTGTCGTAGCCGGTGCCGACCGGGGTGATCGTCCCGGCGGCGGTGTCGACGGCCAGCTGCCTGGCGTACGACATGGTCATGGTGGTGCCGGTCGGGAAGGTGAGCGGCAGCCACACGTAGGTGGAGTCCTCGACCGGGCCGCCCCAGGAGCCGGCCCAGCGGTCGCCCAGGTACAGGTAGTTGGTGGCCTGGGTGCCCTGGACGGGGAGCACGTACGCGGTCTGCGAGCCGTAGGTCTGGGAGTCGCCGACGTTGGCGTTGGCGCTCCAGGTGCAGGCGACGCAGCCGGCCGTGGCGTACTGCTGCTGGGTGGGCAGCCAGCCGTTCTGAC
Organism: Kitasatospora sp. Root107; assembly: GCF_001424875.1. Lineage (GTDB taxonomy): Bacteria > Actinomycetota > Actinomycetes > Streptomycetales > Streptomycetaceae > Kitasatospora. Next base: position 89,249 of record NZ_LMCT01000016.1, read on the forward strand.
CGGACGTCAGCAGGAAGTAGACGCCGTCCCGCTTGAACATGGCCGGGGCCTCGCGGCGGTTGCCGGGGAAGAGTGTCTTGGTCAGCGACTGGACGCCGGTGTAATCGGCGGTGAGCTGGTAGACGTCGAGGTCGGCGTTGTCGTTGGCGGCGGAGATCAGGTACGCGGTGCCGTCGTCGTCCCGGAAGAGGGTCATGTCGCGGGACTCGTTGCCGAGCGGTCGGAAGCTGCCCTGGTAGGTGTAGCTGCCGTCGACGGTGGAGGAGACCGCGACGGCGACCTTGGCCTCGGTGTAGTCGACGCCGTTCTCCTTGTGCGCCCACAGGACGAACTGACCGGTACCGGCGTTGTAGACGACCTTGGGGCGTTCCAGGTTGGCCAGCTGGAGCTCGGGCGAACTGGCCTGGGAGAGAACGTGGTTGCGGAACTCCCAGTTCAACAGGTCGGCCGAGCGCCAGACCGAGACGTAGCGGAAGGTGTCGTCCGCGTTGCGGTCCTCGCCGAACCAGTAGTAGTACCCGGCGACTTGGATGAGCCCGCCGCCGTGGGCGTGCACCAGGTTGCCGGTGGTGTCGGTGATCTGCGCGCCGACCGGGACGGTGAAGGGCGCGGCCTGGGCGGCGGGAGCGGGGAGCAGCAGGCCCAGGAGGAGGGCGGTGACCAGCGCCATGGCCTGAGCCAGGCGTCTGAGGGGGGTGGAGGCGGAGTTGTTCACGGGTGGGGGAACTCCTTCGTCGAGCGGTGCCGCGTGGGGGTCGGCACCGGGGGAGACGGCCTCAGTCCTTGAGGCCGCTCATGGTGATGCCCTGGACGATGTGGCGCTGGGCCACCAGGAACATCACGGCGAGGGGCACGATCGTGACCACCGCCCCGGCGAACAGGCCGGGCAGGTTGACCGACTGTGCGGTGAGGAAGGTCGACAGGGCGATCTGCGCCGTCCAACTGCTCGGGTCCTGGCCGATGACCAGGGGCCACAGGAAGGCGTTCCAGCTGTCGATGAAGGACAGTGCGCCCAGGGCGGCGAGCATCGAGGTGGAGTTGGGCAGCGCGATCCGCCGGTAGAGGCCCAGGTAGCCGAGACCGTCGAGCCGGCCGGCCTCCTCGATCTCGGCGGGGAAGCGCAGATAGAAGTTGCGGAACAGCAGTACCGCGAACGCGTTGAACAGGCCCGGGGCGATGATGCCCCACTCGGTGTTGACACCACCGAGCGCGCCGACCACCACGAAGGTCGGGATGAACGTCACCGACCCGGGGATCATCATGGTGGCGAGGATGAACGAGAGCACAACTCCCTTGCCAGGTACGGGAATCCTGGCCAGTGCGTATCCGGCCATCGACGCCAGCAGGGTGGACACGGGGGCGGTGACACCGGCGATCAGCAGCGAGTTGCCGAGCGCGCTCGCCATCGGGACGGCCGGGTCGCTGAACAGTTCGGTGAAGTTGTCGAAGGTGAGCGGATCGGGCAGCCACTGCCAGTCGGGCGAGGTGACCTGACGGGTCGTCATCAGCGCGTTGCGCAGCATGACGTAGAACGGCAGCAGGAAGGCGGTGGCGGCGAGCCCGAGGGCGGCGTACGTGGCCAGGGTGGTGACCGTACGGCGTCGGATCGGTCGGATCATGGTCAGTCCTTGCGGCCGAGGCCGGTGATGCGCCCCTGGAGGAGGGTGACCGCGACGATGAGCAGGGTGAGCAGGAACGCGCCCGCCGAGCCGAGGCCGTAGTTCTGGTCACCGAGGGCGATGTCGTAGAGGTAGACGAGCGGCGGGTGCACGGGGGCGGTGTGGCTGCCGCCGAGGCCGCCGCTGAAGACGTTGTAGAACTCGTCGAACGCCTGGAATCCGGCGATGGTCATCAGCAGCAGTACCGCCACCGAGGTGTTGCGCAGCATCGGCAGGGTGATGTGCCGGAACATCCGCCACCCGGAGGCGCCGTCGATGGCGGCGGCCTCGTACAGCTGGGGCGGGATGGCCTGGAGGCCGGCCAGGAAGAGGACCATGTAGAGGCCGACCTGGAGCCACAGGCGCAGGGTGATCAGGACGATCCAGTACAGCGGCGGGTGCTGGGTGGCGATCCAGGGCACCGGGTCGAGCCCGAGCAGTCCGCCGAGGGTGTTGGCGATACCGGAGGGCAGGCCGTTGAACAGTGCCATCCGCCAGACCAGGGCGGCGGCGACGTAGGACACCGCGGCCGGCACCAGGAAGGCGGTGCGGAAGAACGCCCGCCCGCGCCGGACCTGGTTGACCAGCACCGCCAGCGCGAGGGAGGCGGCGAAGGTGACCGGCACGATGAACAGGGTGAACAGCACCACGGTCAGCAGCGAGTCACGGAAGCCGGGATCGGCCAGCAGGAACCGGTAGTTGTCCAGGCCGACCCAGCGGGTGGGGTCGAGCGTTCCGCGGGCCTCGCCCAGGCTGAGCAGCAGGCTCCAGCCGATCGCGACGTACTTGAACAGGCCGAGGCCGAACACCATGGGTGCGGTCAGGACGGCGAACGCTCCGAGTGCGGACCGGTCCGTTCGGGGCCGGGGCCGTCGGCCGGTGCGGGCCGAGGCCCGCACCGCCCCGGCCCATCGGGTGGGGGTGGACAGTGTCATGGTTGCGCCGTCCCTCAGCCGAGCTGCTTGTCGAGTTCGGCCTGGCACTTGGCGGCCGCCTGGCCGAGCGCGTCGGTGGCGTCGGCCTTCTGCTTGGCGATCTTCGTGACGGCGTCGCCGAAGGCGGTGGCCATGGCGGAGTTCCACAGGTTCGGGAAGGACTTGCCGTACTGCTGCGAGATCGCGACGGCGTCCTTGGCCGGGCCGGTGGCGAACTCGGTGGTCCTCGCGGCGACGCTCGCACGCGGCGGCACGTGGAAGCCGTACTTGACGCACCAGTCCTGCTGGAGGTCGGTCTGCTTCAGCCACAGCCACTGCAGGTACTTCTTGGCTTCCTCGACGTGCTTGCCCTTGGCGTTGACCAGCTCGTACCAGCCGCCCAGGCGCGCCGTGGGGCGGCCGGTGGCGCCGAAGGCGGGCCAGGGCACCACGCCGAAGTCGTCGCCGATGTTCTTCTTGATGTCGGGCATCGCCCACAGGCCGCACCACTGCATCGCCGTGGCGTTCTGGCTGATCGCACCCGGGTCGTACCAGTCGGTGGTGAAGTCCAGCAACAGGACCTTCTCGTCGTGCAGTTGGCGCAGGGCACCGACGGCTGCGACGGTCTCCGGGCGGTTGAAGACGACCTTCCCGTTGTCGATCAGGTCGCCGCCGGCGGACCAGCCGAGCAGGAAGCCGGCGTCGCCGATTCCGTCGTTGCCGACGAACAGGCCCTTCATCTTGCCGGTGGTCAACTTCTTTGCTGCATCGACCAGTTCGGCGTAGGTCTTGGGCGGCGTGAGGCCTGCCTTCTCCAGCAGGCTGCGGCGGTAGAAGAGCATCATGATGTCGTCGATCATCTTGATGCCGTAGACCTTGCCGTCCACGGTCGCCACGTCCAGGTCGGCCTTGGAGAACTCGGCCTTGGTGTCGGCGAGGATGTCGTCGAGCGGGGCCAACTGGCCGTTCTTCACCATCTGGTGGCGGAAGTCGCCGATCTCGAACACGTCCGGCGCGTCCGCGGTGAGCAGGGCGGAGTTGAGCTTGGTCTCGTACTCGCCGGCCACCCAGGTGATGTTGATCGCGACATCCGGGTTGGCCTTGGTGTACTCCAGGGCGTACCGCTTGACAGCCTCCTGGGTCCCCTTCTCGCCGTACGCGTGGTACCACTGGTTGAGCGTGATCTTGGCGGTCGAGCCGTCGCCGCTCTTCTTCAGCGGGTCGCCGGCACAGCCGGTGAGCACGGCGCCTCCGGCTATCAGGAGCGAGGTGGTGAGGAAGCGTCTGCGGCCGAAGGCGTTCGGGGTGGCGTTCATGGTCGTGCTCCTGACGGTGAGAGGGTGGGGGTGGAGCGGGGTGGTCAGACGGATTCGGTGGTGAACAGGGTCTGGACGGCGGTCGCGGCTGCGCCGCGCGCCCATTCCTCGAAGGGCAGCGGACGGATGATCAGTTCGCAGCGGGCGGCGGCGCCGAACGCCTGGACGGCGAAGGTCTCCCGGATCTGCTCCTCGAACAGGTCGTAGGCGGCGAGTCCCTCGCCGGAGACGACGATCCGCTCGGGTCCGATCAGGTTGGCGACGGCGGCCAGCCCGAGACCGATCGCGTGTCCGGCCCGGTCGAAGGCGGATCGGATGCCCTCCTCGCCCGCCCTGGCCCGGGTGACCGCCTCGTCCATGGAGAGTTCCGCGTCGCCGGAGGCCAGCCGGGCCTGCGTGACGATGGCGCCGCTGGACGCGATGGCCTCGATGCAGCCGCTGCCACCGCAGTGGCAGACGGGACCGGCATCGGCGACGCGTACGTGGCCGAGCTCTCCCGCCACGTTGTGCGCCCCCGCGACTAGGCCGCCGTTGACGACCATCGCGCAGCCGATGCCGGTGCCCACGGTCACCAGGGCGAAGGAGGACGCCCCGACTCCCTTGCCGAACCACTGCTCGGCGACGGTGAGCGCCTTGACGTCGTTCTCCAGGGTGGTGGCGAGGCCGGTGGCGTCGGAGAGCAGTGCGGCGAGCGGCACGTCGCGCCAGCCGAGGAACGGCGAGTAGCGCACCAGCCCGGACGCCCGGTCGACGTCGCCGGAGACCGCCACACCCAGGCAGTAGGTCCGCTCGCGGTAGGCGTCGGACTCCGACAGCAGCTCCTCGACCAGTTCGGCCAGTGCCGCCACCACGCCGTCGACGTTCTGCGTGGTCAGGACGTGGTGGCGGGAGGTACGGACCTGCGCCCGAAGGTCGCAGACCACTCCGATCAGGTCCTCATTGGTGATCTTCACACCGATGAAGAACTCCCGGTCGGCCCGGATGGCCAGCGGGTTGGCCGGCCGTCCGGCGCCGGGGGCCGTCCGCTCGCCGGCCTCGGTCTCCTCCAGGTAGCCCGCCTCGATGAACGGGCGGGCCGTCCGGGTGACCGCTGCCGAGGAGAGCCCGGTGCGCCGGGCGATCTCCACTCTCGACACCGGCCCGCCGGTCAGCACGGTGGTGAACACCGCAGCGGACGCCGGTGTGGTGATCGGAGCGGGGGACTCAGAGGTTCGAGGCATGGCGAGACCGTAGAGGCAAATAATTACCTTCGTCAAGGATTGAATTCGAGGAAGCCGGAATCTACGCTCGCCACCATGAATCCGGTGTCCTACGACCCCTCCCGCCGGCTGTGGCTGCTCACCACTCCGAACAGCGCCTATGCCCTCTGCCTGGACGACGACGACACCCCTCGCCAAGTGCACTGGGGACCACGGCTCAGCCTCGAGCAGGCCCTCACCATCCCGCCGCCGCCCGCGCCCGCCAGCAGCTTCGCCGGCACGGCCCACGGCCGCGAGGAGTACCCCACCGAGGCCGGCGCGGCCTACGGACCGCCCGCGCTGCAGGTCCGGTACGCCGACGGTGGCCGTGGCGTCGAGTGGCTGCACCTCGGCCACGCCGTCGACGGCGGTCACCTCGCCATCCGCTGGCGCGACCGGCACCACCCCCTGGAGATCGTGCTCCACTACCGGGTCCACCCGGACAGCGACGTCATCGAACGGTGGGCCGAACTGCACCACACCGGCGAAGGCGAGCCCCTGGCCCTGCAGCGCGCCGACTCCGCTGCCTGGAGCGTGCCCTACCGCACCGGCTACCGCGCGAGCCACGTGATCGGGGACTGGGGCTACGAGAGCCAGCTGCGACGCACCGAACTCCCGTACGGCGAACTGGTGTTGACGAGCCGTCGGGGAACCACCAGCCACCAGGCCAACCCCTGGCTGATGATCGACGCGGGCGACGCCACCGAGGAGACCGGCGAGGTGTGGAGCACCGCCCTGGCCTGGAGCGGAAGCTGGCACATCACCGCCTGGCGCAGCCCCGGCAACCGGGTCGGCTGGACCGGCGGGGCCGGCCACGACGGCCTCACCTGGCAGCTCGAGCCGGGGCAGCAGTGGAG
>NZ_LMCT01000016.1:95257-104765 GCF_001424875.1 Kitasatospora sp. Root107
CCCCGTCTTCGCCGGCCTCTACAGCGCGGACGGCTTCGGCGGCACCAGCCGCAGCTGGCACACGTACCAGGCCGGCCACGTGCTGCCGCAGCCCGACGAGCTGCGGCCCGTGGTCTACAACTCCTGGGAGGCCACCGGCTTCGACGTCGACGAGGAGGGCCAGCGGCGCCTCGCCTCGCTCGCGGCCGAGGTCGGGGCGGAGCTGTTCGTGATGGACGACGGCTGGTTCGGCGCCCGCCGCGACGACACCGCGGGTCTCGGCGACTGGACCCCCCACCCCAAGGCCTTCCCGAACGGGCTCACCCCGCTGATCACCGAGGTGCACCGGCTCGGCATGCGCTTCGGCCTGTGGGTGGAGCCCGAGATGGTCAACCCCGACAGCGACCTCTACCGCGCCCACCCGGACTGGGTGTTGCACATGGCACACCGCGAGCGCACCACACTGCGCAACCAACTCGTCCTCAACTTCGCCCGGCCCGACGTCGCCGCCTGGGCCCATGCGTGGCTCGACCGGCTGGTCACCGACCACGCCATCGACTTCCTCAAGTGGGACATGAACCGGCCCTTCAGCCAGGCGGGCTGGCCCGAGGCCCGTGACAACTCCGACCTGCTCTGGTCCGAGCACGTGCGCCAGGTGTACGCGGTCATCGACCGGCTGCGCGCCGGCCATCCCCAGCTGAGGATCGAAACCTGCGCAGGCGGCGGCGGCCGGGTCGACCTGGGCATCCTCGCCCGCACCGACCAGGCGTGGACCTCGGACAACACCGACGCCGTCGACCGGATCACCATCCAGCACGGCTACAGCCAGCTCTACCCCGCCCGCACCATGGCCGCCTGGGTCACCGACTGCCCCAACCCGTTCACCGGACGCACCGTCCCGCTGCGCTTCCGCTTCCACATCGCCATGGCCGGCGCCCTCGGCCTGGGCGGCGACCTGCTCGGCTGGTCCACCGAGGAACGCGCCGAAGCCGCCGGGCTGGTGGCGCAGTACAAGGAGATCAGGCCGGTCGTCCAGCACGGCTCGCAGTACCGCCTGGACGGCGACGGTGTGCAGTACACCGAGGGCGACCGGACCGTCGTGCTCGCCTGGCGACTCAGCCCGGCGCACGGACAACCCGCCGCACCGCTGCGCCTGCGCGGTCTCCGGCGAAGTGCCCGCTACCGCGACGAGGACACCGGCGACATCCATCACGGCGCCGTCCTCATGACGCACGGGCTGCCCCTGGAACTGCCTCGGCACGACTACGCGAGCGCTCTGATCCGGCTGCGAAGGTGCGACTGAGCGCTGCCTGGAATGGGTCGATCTCGGTGCATATCATCCGTGCAACCGTCGCGGCCTTCGGGCCACCCGGGCAATCCGGGAGCACGAAGTACGGATACGCAAAGAACCACGCGGGCTCTCGGCCGTCAGCTGTCGTCGGCCGGCTGCCGGGAGCGGCCGAGGTCGAGGCGTGACCGGAGGCCGAGCTTGCGCAGGGCCCGGGCGACATGCTGCTCGACGGTCCTGGGGGAGAGGTGGAGGGTGGCCGCGATCTCACGGTTGGTCAGGCCGCTGCCCGCGAGGGCGGCGACCTCTTCCTCACGGGGGGAGAGGAGCTCCCCGTACCCGGGCCGTCCGGGAGGGCGGCGGTCCTCCACGTGGTGGGCGCGCAGCGTGGCACGGGCGCGGGCCACGTCCCACACCGCTCCGAGCTCTTCCAGCGAGCACTCGGCGGCCCTGAGGTCGTCCACCGCGGTCGAGCCGGCGGTGCCCCAGGCGGTGAGCGCGCAGTGTCCGGCGGCTTCGCCGGTGAGCGCGGCCTCGTAGGGGCGGGGCAGGGCGGCGAAGGCGTCGCGGGCGCGGTGGAAGTGGTCGAGAGCCTGCTCGGGTTGCCCGGCGGCCTCGGTGATCAAAGCGCGGCACCAGGCGAGAGCGGCGGCGGCCATGGGAGCCTGACGGCCCTTCAGCCCTTCGGCGAACTCGGCCGTCCGGCCCGCCGCCACCTCCGGCCTGCCTGCCGCGAGCGCCGCCTGGACGGCCCAGGGGGCCGCTTCGGCGGCGCACACCCACACCCCCTTGTCGCGCAGGCGGGTCCAGGCGCGGTCGGCCTCGGCTGCGGCGAGCTCGACGTCCTGCCGGGCGAGGGCGAGGCGGATCCGGGCGCCGGAGGCGGCGGCGACCAGCGGCACGGCGCCGTCCTCGGGCGCGGGCAGGCCCGCGCCGGTGAGCCACGTGTTGACCTGGGTCCATTCGCCCTTGGCGAGGGCGACCATGCCGAGGACGAGGTGGGCGTCGGCGGCGATCCAGGGCATCTCGCCGGCTTCGGCGACGAACTCGCGGGCCCGGTCCGGCAGGTCGCTCCAGTGGCCGGTGGTCCAGTCGAGCAGCAGGCGGGTGGCGCGACCCGTCTGTTCGGCGAAGGCCTGGCCGCTGCGGACGGCGAGGTCCAGACCCTTCTCCAGCAGCTCCGCCGACCGCTCGTACTCGCCCAGCCAGACCGCAGCGTCCGCGGCGTTGCACAGGCCGCGTCCGTAGTGCTGGAGACAGGCGGGGTCGGCGGTGTCGACGGGAAGCCGGTCGGCCAGCTGCCAGCCGCGGGGGTCCCCGACGCTCAGCAGGACGGTGACCCGGTTGGCGGCGACCGCGGCACTGACGACGGGGTCGCCGCTGGAGGCCGCGAGGGCTTCGGCGCGTTCCAGCCAGCCGAGGTTCTCGGCGAGCGTGCCGCCGGGCCAGTAGGGGAGGGCGAGCGCGGACATCGCCCGGGCGGCCAGGGCCGGGCGGTCGTCCAGTTCGCCGACCGCGCGTGCCAGCTCGATGCGGCCCGCCGTGCTCCGGCCGAGCTGGTTGCCGAGGACGAGAGCGAGATCGAGGCGGATCCCGCCCCGTACGCCGGTCGGCAGGTCGAGGTCGTCGACGACCCGGCGCAGCACCTGCACCGTCTGGTCGGAGCGCAGCCCGACCGAGGCGCTGCCGGCCAGCAGCGGAGCAAGACGCGCGCGGCTCCCGGCGGGCACGGACGGGTCGGCCAGCACCTCTTCCAGAAGGCGGATCGCGAGCTGGTGCCGACCGGCCTGCGCCGCCTCCCGGGCGGCCGCCTCCACGCTCTTCAACCACCCGTCGAGGTCGCCGCCGGCGCGCTGGTGCTGGGCCAGGCGTTCCCAGGGCGGCGGCTGACGCCGGGTCAGCAGCTCGGCTGCGCGGCGGTGCAGCCGAGTGCGGGTCGGACCGGGCAGCATCTCGTAGAGGGCCTGGGCGGCCAGCGGTACCCGGAAGCCGTAGGTCGGCCCGGGGCACTCGTCGAGGGCGGCCGCGTCCAGAGCGGTGAGCAGCGCCTGACGGCCGTCCTGTTCGGACAGGCCCGCCACTTCCGCCAACTCCGTGTCGGTGACCGGGGCTCCGAGTACGGCGGCTGCCTCGACGACGGCGCGCTGACCGACGGGGACGGCACCGAGGCGGCCGAGGGTCAGCTCCGTGAGTCGTACCGGTACGGGGGCCGTGTCCACGTCCCGGGCGGTGTAGCGTTCGCGCCGGCCGCCGTCGTCGAGCTCGCGCAGCAGGTCGGCCACCACCTGGGCGATCCCGCCGGTGCGCTCGTACAGGCGGGTGGTGAACTCGGCCGGACAGCGACGGGCGCCGAGCGTGGCGGCCGCCCAGTCGCGAACCTGACCTGCGTCCAGCGCTTCGAGGCGGACACGTCGGACGTCCAGCTCGGGCGGATAGCCGATGGGGCCGCCGAGCGGCAGGCCGGGGGCGGCGAGATCCTCGGGCCGGTAGGTGAGCACCGCGGTGAGCCGGGCCGGCGGGTGTGCCAGCAGGCGTTGCAGCAGCGCCCGGGCGGCGTCGTCGGCCCGGTGGACGTCGTCCGCGACGAACAGTGCCGCCTCCGGGGTGTCGAGCAACTCGGCCAGCAGGGCGTACGGGTCCGGGCGGCGGACCGGCGGCTGGGGACTGGGGCTGGCCTGGCCGGCGTTGGCTCCGACCAGGTCGGCGGCGTCGACGGCCGGCGGCCCGGCAGAGGGGAAGGAGATGGCCACCCGCGGCAGGCCGGCGCTGGGCGGCTGGTCGAGCAGACGCCTGACCAGGCGGGTCTTGCCGGTACCGGCCCGGCCCTCGACGAGGACGAGCAGCGGTCCGCGCGAACCCGCCGAGACGGTCAGCTCGCGCAGCCACGCATCCCGATCGGGTACGGCCTGTACGGTCATCACCTGCTCCCACGTCCGCCGGCCGAGTGCGCCACCGGTCGGAGGTTGTTTGCGTATCCGTACTTCAGTGTCCCCTGATTGTGGGGGAGGACCCGGCGGCGGATGGTGCTGGTACATGGTGTGAAGGGGTGGCCCGATCCGTACGGCGGACGGTGCACACCATGGACCGTCCCCATCCGGCCGGGCCCCTCCGGGCTCCGGCGGGCAGGAGCCGTCCATGACCACTACCGAAGCCCGGACGTCGACGCGCCGGATCGCGCTCTGCACCATGGCGGCGACCCCGGAGTCAGTACCGGCCCTACGACGCTTCACCCACCACCTCGCCGGTGGCTGGGGGCTTGCGGAGAACGTGCAGGAGGCGCTGTCCGTCGTGGTCACCGAGCTGGCCACCAACGTGCTGCTGCACAGCGGAAGCCCCTACGTCGTCCTGCTGCTCGCGGTGGACCGGAACATGTTCACCGCCGAGGTGCGGGACGGCGGACGCTGGCTGACCCGTGCCACGCACCGCAGGGCGGCCGCCGACGCGGGCGTTGCCTGCGGCCGTGGCCTGCGACTCGTCGAGGCGTACGCGCCGGACTGCACTGTCCGCGCAGATCAGACCGGCACCCGGGTGGTGGTGAGGATCCCGATCGGGGGCCTGTCGTAGCGGTTGGCTCGGTCAGAACCAGTGCAGGCAGTGCGGGGAGCGCTCGGCGCGGAAGAGGGCGTCGGCGAGGGCGGCCGCGCCCGGGCGGTGGGCCCGGATGTGTCCGGCACGTACGAGTGTGCTCGGGGCGGTGCCGCCGAGGTAGATCGAGCCGAGGTCGCTGATGTCCAGGGACAGGTCGGGCTCCCGGTCCGTCGGGACGCAGTCGGCTTTGCCGTCCCGGACGGTCAGCAGGTAGCGGCCGTGCTCGCCGAGAAACGGGTCGTCGACATCGAGGACGAGCTCGCCATCCGTGAACCAGCCGCGCGCGGTCAGCGCACGCGGGACGTCCAGCAGCCGCACCCAGAGCCAGTCGGTGTCGCCGCTCACCTCGCCGGCGCGGAAGTCCGCGAACTGCCAGCGCATCGGATGCCCGGGCGGGACGTGCTTGAACACGACCCGGGAGACCAGGTCGTGTCCGAGCAAGAACCGGGCCAGCGCCGTGAAGACGGCGTCGTCGGTGGCGATGGTCTCGTCGACCGTCAAGGTTTCCGCCTCGCCGATCGAGTAACTGGCGTAGCCGTCCGGTACACCGTCGGCGTCCCGGTGGACGGCGACGTAGCGCGGCGCCGGAGCGATCGGGGGCTGCCCCGCGCCCGAGGCCCACCAGCGGTGCGGCCGGGACAGGGCGCCGGGCTGCGCACGGCGGTACCGGTCGTAGACCTCTTCCAGGACCTCGCCGCACTCGGTGCGCCTCAGCACCTCGACCGAGCCGGTCACCGGTGAGCCGGCCGCTGGGCGCGCCCGGGGGAGGGCGAGGGCGGCCTGGTGGCGCGGGACCGTCAACCGCCCTGTGTAGGTCGCCGGTCCGTAGCCGAACCTGCGGTAGATCAGTGCCTCCGAAGCCAGCAGCACGGAGAGGAACTCCCCGCGGGCCCGCAGCTCGGTGAGCTGATGCCGCATCATCGTGCTGAGCACGCCCTGGCGTCGGTGCGAGGGCAGGACGCCGACGGCGGTCACCCCGGCGGCCGGGGCGAGGATCTCACCAGGCAGGGTGAGCTCGAAGGAGTACGCGCCGGCGGTGCCGACGGGCCGTCCGTCCGCCGTCACGGCGAGCAGGCTGCGGTCCATCTCGAGCGCCGACCACCAGACCCCGCTGCTGTCGGCCGGGGCTTCCGGGAAGCGCCCGAACGCGGCATGGAGCGTGTCGACGAAGACGTCGAGGTCCTGGTCGGTCGTAGGACGGATTTCCATTGCTGCCGCTGCCTCCCCTGGGATACCGGCACCACGGCTCGTGGTGTCCCGCCACAGTGCAGCGTCGACCCGTGGCCAGGTCAATCGAATTACGGCCGGGTCCCAAGGCCTCCTCGAGCCCGACATGGCGTACGCGTTTCCCAACGACGACGGGCCCTGGTGCGGGGAGCATCTCCGATCAGGGCCGCCTACTGCCTCGCCGTAACTGTCGGCGCCTGTAGGTCAGTTACCGCCCAGATCGAACTCCGCGGTGACGGGCGCGTGGTCCGACCACCGCTCCTCGTGCGTGGCAGCCCGTTCGACCCTGGCGGAGACGGCCTTGGCCGCGAGGCCCGGAGTCGTGAAGAGGTAGTCGATCCGCCAGCCCGAGTCGTTGTCGAAGGCGCGGCCTCGGTAGGACCACCGGGAGTAGGGGCCCTCCTGGTCGGGGTGGAGGGTGCGGATGACGTCGAGGCGTCACACCTACTCCAGGCGGACAGCGCGCGTGCCTCCGTTTGGGCGGTCGGCCCCATAGAGAGCGAGTATCAGCAGTTCTGCTGATGTGGCGTGAGGTAGCCACATCCCGCTTGTCCCGCCGCCCCGGAGCCCCTGTGTGGGGTGCCAATCCGGGGAGTGGGCAGGCGTTTTGCCGCCACCTACCGTGTTTGGGTGAACCCGTTGACGCCCCCGGCGGCACACCGTAGGGTCACGCCCCATGGACGCCGGTCGGTGATCCGGACCGGGCGCGCGGCACGCTCCTGGACCCGGTCCGCCGCCCCTCGCCGGGCGGTCCACTGAGGCGCCAACCACCCTGTCCCTGTGCAGAGTTAGCCGGACAGATGGTTAATCGTGCCTTCCTTCGCGCCGTCCCGCCGCCCTGCGGTCGTGGACGGCCGCGGTCCGGCGTCCCATGAGTAAGCCCAACGTCGCAAGGGATGCACGGTGACCGGTTCTACTCTGCCCAGAGCCTCTGTGCTGGGAGTGGTCTGCGCGGTGCTGCTGTCCGGCTGTTCGTCGGGCGGCCTGGGGTCCGGATCGACGATCACGGTCACCATCGGCGTTGACGGTCCGCTGACCGGCAATCTCGCCGACCTGGGCCTTGGCATCCGATACTCGGCTGAGCTGGCTGTCGCCAAAGCCAATGCCAAGAACACCGTCCCCGGTGTGAAGTTCCTCCTGGACGCCAAGGACGACCAGGCCGACGAACAGGCCGCCCGCGCCAACGGTGAGGCGTTCGCCGCCGACCCGAAGGTCGTGGGAGTGGTTGGCCCGCTGACCTCGTCCGGCGCCCTCGCGATGGCTCCGGTCCTGTCGAAGGCGGGCCTCGCCGAGATCTCCCCGTCCAACACCGCACCCGCGCTGACCTGGGGTGCCGACTACCGCGCCGGCGGGAAGAAGCGCCAGTACCCGACCTACTTTCGCACCGTCACCACCGACGCCGTCCAGGGCCCGCTGCTCGCCCGGTATGCGCACAGTCGGCTGAGCGCCAACCGGGCCGCCGTGGTCAGCGACACCAAGGCGTACGGCACCAACCTCGCGGCCGAGTTCGCGACCGCCTTCGAGGAGGTCGGCGGCAAGGTGGCGTTCCGGGCCACGGTGGAGCAGGGCACCACGGACTTCACCAAGCTGGCCTCGCAGATCGCGGCCTCCCACCCCGACATCGTGTACTACGGAGGCGAGCACCCGGAGGGCGGCCCGCTGTCCGCGGCACTCAAGGCCGCCGGAGTGAAGGCACCGATGGCCGGCGGCGACGGCCTGCACACCGACGGATACCTCAAGGCCGCAGGTCCGTCCGCCAACGGCGACCTCTCCAGCCAGCCGGGCATCTCGGTGGAGGGTCTCGCCTCCGCCTACACCTATCTTGACGCCTATCGCCAGGCCGGCCACAAGGAGGAGCCCGGCCCGTTCGGCCCTTACGCCTACGACTCCACCTGGGCCCTCATCCAGGCCGTCGGCCGAGCCCGCCAGGGCGGGAACGGGACGGACCTCACCGGCCCTGAACTGCGAAAGGCCGTCGCGGACGCCCTTCAGGACACCTCGTTCTTCGGTGTCACCGGCGACGTCTCCTTCGACGAGTTCGGCGATGCCCGTAGCCAGGTGGCCTCCATCTACCAGGTCCAGAAGGGCACCTGGACCGCCATCGTCCCGGTCGGCCGGCTCCGCGACTTCTGACGGCTCGCGCCCAGTCCGAGGCGTGTGGCAAGGTGCCTGTCGGCAAAGGTGAATCGAAGTCCAAGACGGCGGATCAGAAGCTGGTTGCTCTTCGATTTCATCACCGCCTACAAGACCGACCGGGGAAGTCGCCAAGTTGCTGGCCAACTACCTCTGCAAATGGCCCGTCCTGTGACACATGATCTCGACGGCCACTGGGGTCTGCCCCTTGATCTTGACCGGTGGGTCTTTCGTGATGAGTGGGGCGCCACCGGATCTGTGCCTGGCCGCGAACGGCGGCAGTCGGCCAGTGGCGCCCAAGTCAGTCGTCCCGCCGCTTGTCGGGCATCGGATGGCGGTCGAAAAGCCGTTGCCTCCGGGGCGCTGGCCTGGTGGGATGCAGGGGTTTCGACGGYGGGAGGGGACGGCTTGGCGGTGTTCGGGTGTGCGGGCTGCGGTGCGGTGCTGACGGCGGCGGTGTCGGAGGTGGCACKGCCGATCCACCTGAKCGACACCTAYTGGGAGGCGCTGCAYCYGCCGCTGYTGGAGGCGGGGACCTATGCCGTCGACCCCGAGCSGTACGGGCCGCCGTGGCGGCCGTGGGATGAGGTCGGGTCACAGGAGGCAGCGGCGCGGGGGATCTTCACTCGGTTCGGCGGCCTGTCCGACGGRCCGTCAGRCACYGTYCTGCTCGCCCCRGGTGACATGCGCGGCACCGGGCTGATYCCCGAGCGTACCGAGGGGTACTGCATGGGGATCAACGGGAGCGGCGGGCCGAACCTCGCCTGTCTGGGCTGCGGGCTACCGGTCGGATCGCGGATCGACGACTGCGGGGAGTGGCAGGTGGTCAGGCTCCTCCCACAGGCCGTGGTGCGGTTGCCCGGCCCGCCGGAGCGGCCGGTCATGGACTGGGCGGARCTGRCGAYCGAYGGTGCGCTSTGGCACAGGCTGAGCGAGTACCGGGACATCCCAGCCGGTGTGGCGCTCGCCCAGGTCGTGGTCGCTGCCGGGGTGCCCCGGTCGAGGTGCTGCCCGGCCCGGCCGAGGAACTGCTCGGCAGTGCCCTCGCCGCGCTGCTGCCCTCCGGGGAGGGCGCGAAGCGGTTGGGCCTGGCGGGCCCGGGGATCGGTGAGCCGGCCGCCGAACTGGTGCTGGTGCCGGTCCATCCGCAGACCGGCGAGGYGTGGCGGCCGAGCRGCGGTGCGGTGGCTGTGCCTGTCGAGGCCACGCTCTGGGCCGAGTGGCCTTCCCACCCCAGCAGACGCGGCTGCCGGTGGTCGGCGGGCTGCCAACGGGCGTGGAGCGCGACGACCC
>NZ_LMCT01000016.1:104783-105243 GCF_001424875.1 Kitasatospora sp. Root107
CCCGCCACTTCCGCTGTCGCTGTTCCGGCCGTCCCGCCACGCGTTCGACTACACGCTGGCGCGGATGCCAGCCGTCCGGGAGCCGTGGCTGCGGGCGATCTACAACCGCAGGTACTGAGCCCGTCGGCTGACCCCCGCTCGCGCGTGGCGGACCAGCGCTACGCCCTCGGCGCCACGCGCGAGGACGGCTGACCCCCCGCTCGCGCTGCCCCGACACGCTGGGCCAGGGAACCAAGGCGGCGTCGATCCCAAGTTGGCCGATTCTACGGCCTCGCCCTGGCGATGGACCTCGGCGCCCGGCCGCGCCAGGCCAGGTAGACGACGCGCATGGTCCTGGGATGGTGGCCATGGTTCACTCCGGAGGAGCTGGTGCAGCGACCTTTTTTAAAAGATCCCCGGCGAGGTCATGTGATGGGATCGCAGTCCCACCCGGCCGGGCTTGCTGGTGTGAGGCGGCCCT
>NZ_LMCT01000016.1:105250-114235 GCF_001424875.1 Kitasatospora sp. Root107
TGGTGTGCGGAGCTCCGCACACCAGGGCCGCCTGATGTTCTCTCAACTACCCATACCCGTAAGTCAGTTGGTGTCGAGATCGAACTCTGCGGTGACGGGGGCGTGGTCGCTCCAGCGTTCCCCGTGGGTGGCGGCCCGCTCGACGTAGGCCCTGACGCACTTGCTCGCGAGTTTCTGACTGGCCATCAGATAATCGATCCTCCAGCCCGAGTCGTTGTCGAAGGCGCGGCCGCGGTAGGACCACCAGGAGTAGGGGCCCTCCTGGTCGGGGTGGAGGGTGCGGACCACGTCGACGTAGCCGACCTCGTCGAGGACGCGGGTGAGCCAGGCGCGTTCCTCGGGGAGGAAGCCGGCGCTCTTCTGGTTGGCCTTCCAGTTCTTCAGGTCGGCTTCGCGGTGGGCGATGTTCCAGTCGCCGCAGACGATCACTTCGCGGCCGTCGGCCTCGGCGCGCTTGCGGAGTTCGGTGAGGTGCACCAGGAACTCGGCCATGAAGCGTTCCTTCTCGTCCTGGCGCTCGGTGCCGACCTCGCCGGAGGGGAGATAGAGGCTGGCGACCGTCAGGCCGGGAAGGTCGATTTCGACATACCTGCCCGAAATGTCGAATTCGGCCGAACCGAAACCGATCGCGGCCCGGGTGGGCGCCTGTCGGGAAAGGATCGCCACGCCGGCCCGGCCCTTGCTGGCGGACGGCGCCCAGACAGCGTGCCAGCCGGTCAAGTCCCGTAGCTCGGGCGGCAATTGGCCGGGCTCGGAGCGTACCTCCTGGAGGCAGATCACGTCCGCCTCGGTGGTCGCCAGCCACTCCAGCAGGCCCTTCTTGGCGGCTGCCCTGATCCCGTTCACGTTCACCGAAGTCACGATTGTCACCCGGGAAGGGTATCCGGCCGGTCGGGCCCGGGAGTGCCGGGTTGCTTCGCGTCGTGAACGACCTGTGAAGCCTTGTTCGATCGCCGTCAAGCGGCGCCATTGGTCTTGACCATCTCCGCGACCACCCCCTAGGGTCCTTACTGCAAAGACCTTTAATAAAGAAGGACGGATAAAGCCCGCCCCTCCCACCTGCCGGAACATCGGGCGTGGGGCAGGCCCGGCGTCCTTCAGGGTGGAGGACACGGTGGGGCAGGGACAGCTCGCGGCAGTACCGGAGCCGAAGTACTGGCACCTGCGCACGGTGTTGGTGCGCACCATCGACGCGGAGTTCTCCACCGGTCAAATCCTCCCGAACGAGCGGGAGTTGGCCTCCCGGTTCGGCGTGGCCCGGGCCACCCTGCGGCAGGCGCTCGACCAGCTGGAGCTGGAAGGGCGGCTGGTCCGCCGGCGCGGTATCGGCACCCTGATCGCCGCCCCCCGGGTCGGCGTCCCGGTCAGCCGGCGTGAGGAGGGCTGGCCCGGCGCCGCCCGCAGCCAGTCCTGGCGCAGTGTCGACTGCGTGAGCGCTCCGGCCTCCGCCCAGATCGCGCTGGCGCTCGGCATCGCGCCGGGGGAGACGGTGCACACCGTCCGCCGCCTGCGCCTGGTGCAGGGTCAGATCATGGCCACCGAGTCACTGCACGTCCCGGACGCGGTGCTGCCGCAGCTGCCCGCCGTCCCGCACGTGGTGGGCGGCGAGGGCGACCCGGCCCGTTCGGTGCTCCGCCGGCTGGAGCGGCTCGGCATCGAGGGTGAGTCGCGTTCGGTCGAGCTCGGCGTCGCTGAGGCCGACCAGGCCGCGCTGTTGGAGCGCCCGCCGGGCACCCCGGTGCTGATCGTCACCAGCCAGTACGCTTCGGCCGGCCGTCTGGCCGCCGTCGCCGTCTCCACCTACCGGGCCGACACCTGCAAGCTCACCTTCGGTGAGACCGGTCTGGTCGAGGTCACCCCGGTCGAGGCCCAGCAGCCGGTCGGCGCAGCCTCCTGACAACGTGACGGTGCCCCCGATCCGTCCAGTCCGGACGGATCGGGGGCACCGTCGTGTCAGCGGGCCGAGGCGCCAGGGGAGTCCACGGCGAAGAGCTGCTCCTCGACGGTGTCCAGCGCGACGCGCAGCGCGCCCATCGCCACCACCTCCTCGCCGAGTGCGGCGAGCGCCACCTCGGGTGCCCGGAGGCAGTAGAGCTCCAGTTGCTCGCGCAGCGGTTCCAACACACCGTCAAGACCGGCCGCCCAGCCGCCGACCACCACGATTTCCGGATCGAGGGCCAGCACCAGCGCGGCGACATCGTGCACCAGCCGGCGCAGGAAACGGTCCATCGCGACCTGGGCCACCTGGTCGCCCTCGCGGGCGAGCCGGAGCACCCGGGCCACGGCGGCCTCGTCCAGCGGGTCGAGCGGCTTGCCGGTGGTGGAGAGCAGGCGCTCGGGAGTGGCTTCCTGGCCGAGCAGGTGCAGGGCGCCGATCTCGCCCGCCGCGCCGCCGAACCCCCGGTGCAGCCGACCGTTGATCAGCGAACCGGCGCCGGGGCTGAGCCCGGCCATCACGAAGACCAGGTCGCCCTTGCCGACCGCTGCGCCCTGCCAGTGTTCGGCGATGGCGGCCAGGTTGGCGTCGTTCTCGATCATCACCGGGCACCGGAACGAGCGGCGCAGCCGCGCGCCGAGGTCGAGTCCGGTCCAGCCGGGCATCGCGGTGCCGAGCTTGACGGTGCCCTCGCGGTCGACGATGCCGGGGCTGCCGACCGCGACCGCCCAGAGGCTGTCCCGGGAGACCCCGGCCTTGCGCAGCACCTCGGCGACGGTGGCGCGGGTCAGGGTGAGCCGCTCCTCCGGGTCGAGGGTCTCGGCCGCGGCCTTGGCGTGAGTGCCCAGCACCCGGCCGGTCAGGTCGGCCAGGATGACCCGGATCTCGTGGACCCCGATCTCGATGCCGAGGATGTGCCCGGCCTCCGCCCGGAACCTGAACCAGCGGGCGGGGCGGCCGCGCTGGCGGCCGCCGTCCTGGGACTGCTCGACCTCGGCGACGAGTCCGGCCTCGAGCAGGCCCTCGATCACGCCTTCGACGGTGGGCCGGGAGAGCCCGGTGTCGCCCACCAGTTGGGTGAGGGTGACCGCCTGTCCGTCCCGGAGTGCCCGCAGGGTCACCGCAGCGTTGATCCGACGCAGCAGCGAGGAGTCTCCTCCGGTGAGCCGATCCGCCAAGTCGCTGCCCTTCCGCAGATCGCGCGACAGCAGTGGCGCGCGTACCGAGTGCGCGGAGCCGTTCGTGCGTGCCCCCGCGTGACGAGCCGACCGGGCAGCGCGACACGGGGTACGGGCGCCGGAGGGCGTGAGCCGGATGCTACTCGGCGGGCCACCGGCCCGCGAGCGTTTCCGCAGCTCATCACCTGTTCGGTATGAAAACGGTACGTAGCCCCGCCGGTCGGCGGGTTCAGTCTCCCAAGCGCCACACCGTCGTCGTCTTCACCGGGCGGTCCTCCAGGTCGGCCGCCGTCGGCACCTCGTAGACAGCCACCGAGCCGAACGCGGCCCGGGGCAGGTACGCCCGGCCGGGGTCGCCGACCAGGACCACCGCGCCCCTGGCGGCGGCCCGGGTCAGGAAGGGCAGCACCTGCTCGGCCATCGCGCGTTGGTAGAACACGTCGCCGGCGAGCACCACCTCGGCCGGTGCGCCGTCGCCGTCCAGCAGGTTCTCGCAGCGGGCGTCCACGGCCACGCCGTTCGCCTCGGCGTTGATCTGGATCGCGGCCACCGCGTAGGCGTCGATCTCGACCGCCGTCACCCCGGCCGCGCCACGCAGTGCGGCGGCGACCGCGACCAGCCCCGAACCGGCCGCCAGATCCAGCACCTTGCGCCCGGCTACCAGCTCCGGGTGGTCCAGCACGTACCGGGCCAGCGCCTGACCGCCTGCCCAGGCGAAGCCCCAGAACGGTGGCGGCAGGCCGATCTCGCCCTTGGCCTGCTCGGTCCGCTCCCACAGTCCGATGGCCTCGGCTGCCTGGTGCAGCTGCACTTCGGGCACGAAGGGTACCGGGGCGAGCCGGGTCTGCGCCCGGACGAACTCCTGGAGGGCTGCGGTGTCGACAACGGCTGAACTCATGCTCTGCCTTCCCACTGCACCAGACCGGCGCTGGTGCCCAGACCCTACGCCACCTGACGGGGTGTCAGCCGCCGTGTCCTTCGAGGTGACGTACGTCCGGGTGGGCTCAGCTCGCGGTCAGCGGTTTGGTCCAGCGGCGCCAGCGGTCCTCGCGTTCGTAGCCAGCGGCGGTCCAGGTGTGATGGGCGCGCTCGTTGTCCTCGAGGACCATGGCGTCGCCCCGGCGGCCGCCGAGGGTGACGAAGCGGTCCTCGGCGGCGGCCAGCAGTGCCTTGGCGATGCCCTGCCGCCGGTGCGAGGGGAGCACCGCGAGTCGGTAGAGCGATGCCCGCCAGCCGTCCCAGCCGGCGATCACGGTGCCGACCACCAGTCCGTCCAGCTCGGCACGATCAGGGCCTCGGGGTCACGCTCGATCAGCCGCGCGACGCCCGCCTGGTCGTCCGTGATGCTGGTGCCCTCGGCGGCCCGGGACCAGAAGGTCAGCAGGCCAGGTACCTCGGGCAGGGTCGCGGCGCGGATCTTGATGTTCTCCATGGGGTCATGTTCTAGCAGCGGGTGCCCGCCGCGGCCGAGGCGATTTCTCACTCTGCGAGACGGCTCGGGGCGGACTGCGGGTGTTCGCGCAGGAGGAGAGCGGCGGTGGCGGCGCTCACGGCCGGTGGAACAGTACTTCGGGAGCGTCCGCTGACGGGCCGTCCAGCAGCGGCTGGGGGCGGCCCTTGAGGTGCAGGTCGAGGAAGGCACCGACGTAGCGCCTGGTCAGCTCGGTGGAACGGGCGCCGGTGAGCGAGGAGGTGGGGTCGGGCAGTCCCAACTGGTCGCCGAGCACCGCGAGATCGGTGAAGGTGAAGTGGGTCGAGCCGGTGACGGTGAGCCAGCGCTTCCAGCCGTCCAGGCGGGGCCAGTTCGCGTCCCAGGTCGGGTCGCCACCGGGGCGCGAGCTCTCGGCGCCCAGGAGCAGGAACGGGCGGCCGCCCAGATCGGCGGGGGACCAGATACTGCCGTCCAGGTCGACCCCGGCCCGGACCCGGCGGTCGGCTGACATGGTGGCGGCGGCTGCCGCTCCGCCGATCGAGTGCCCGACCATGGCGATCCGCTGTCGGTCGATCAACTCGGCTCCGTGCCAGGCAGGGTGACGCCCGGTGAGCCGGTCCAGCAGGAACGAGACGTCGGCCGCCCGGCCGTCGGTGACGGGTCGTCCGTCCTCGCCCAGCTGCTCGCAGGCCATGCACTCCAGCATCCGACCGCCCGGGAAGGCCGTGCCGGCGCTCTCGTAGGCGTGGTCGACGGAGGCCACCACGTAGCCCCGGGAGGCCAGATCCTCGGCGAGTGCGCCCAGGCTGGCCCGGTGCACCCCGAAGCCAGGGGAGAGCACCACCAGGGGGTACCGGCCGCCCAGCGGGCGGGCGTCGGCGCGGGAGCTGACCCGGGTGCGGGCCAGCACGTCGGCGCGGACCAGCTGATCCAGGCGCCGGGAGGCCAGCAGCAGCCGGGCCTCTTCGGTGCCGAGGTAGCCTGCGGCGTGGCCGGTGCCCGGGCGGGCCGGGTAGTACATGGTGACCATCAGCTCGCGCGGGCCGGACTTCGCCCAGTGGTCGACCCGGCTGCGGTCCACCAGGTGCATGACGTCCTGGCCTACGGCGAACCGGCCGGTGGGACGCGGGAGTTCGAGCTTCGTGCGGGCCTGCTGAACGGTGGCCGGGGCGGCGGTGGCGACGCCTGCGATACCGGGTGCCAGCGGCAGGGCGAGAGCAGCGGCGAGCAGGGCGGCGGTGGCGGTCAGGCGTCTGTTCATGCCTCCGAATCTAGGCTCGGGCATCTGACGGAACGTCAACTCAACGGAGGAGACGGGTCATGCGACCGGATGAGGCTCCTCGTCCACCTGTGGGCGGACAAGGAGTCCCGCACGGCGAAGCCGGCCAGCCAGCGGACCGGGCGCGGGAGGGCGCTGTCGGGCCGGGCCAGATAGAGCTTCACCACCTTCGTCAGCGGGTGCCGGTGACGCGCAGGTTGGCGAGCACGGTGGCGCCGTCCGGAGTGGTGGCGAGGATGCGGCCGGAGCGGTGCCAGTAGGTGACCGCGTCGGCGTGCCGCCGCAGGCCCGGGGTGTGGCGGAGGTCGGCCGCCGGGAACAGGACGGTGGCCGTCGGGGCCGGGCCCGCGCCGCTGCCCGTGTGGAGCAGGAATCCGGTGCCGGCCGGGTCGGGCACCGGGAGCGCCCAGTGGTCGCCGTCGCCGATCGGGCCCGACGGCGCGATGCCCGCGAGGTCGCGGGCGGGCGTGGGCGGGAGCCCGGTGACCAGGCTCAGGACGGTCCGGTCCGAGGCCCCGTCAGGCCCGGACGGCTCGTCAGCCACCTGCGGTACGGCGGTGAGCAGCCCCGCACTCGCGAGCGGCACGCAGTGGTCGGGGTGGAACGCGTCCAGCACCATCCGGGAGCGCAGCTCCCAGCCGGGCAGGTCCCAGCGCCAGAGCTCGACCAGCGGTGAGCCGTCGGGCAGCGGCGAGACCACGACGGCCGAACACTTGTCGGCTGTACGGGCGACGGTGCCCACCAGCCGCTCGGTGCCGCCGAGTTCGCGCCAGACCACGGTGGGCCCGGGGGCGAGAGTGTCCAGTACCAGGATGCCGTCGCCGTCGGCCGTGACCAAGTGGCGGCCGTCGTAGGAGCCGGCGATCTGCCGGGCGCGCAGCGTCGTCCAGGGGCGGACGGTGCGGGTGGCGAGATCCAGTCGGCTGATCTCCCTGGTCTGTCCGTAGCCCGCCACCAGGAGTGCGGAGCCGCCGTGGTCGGCGAGCACCAACTGGTCGGCGGGCACGTCCCATTGGGCCTTGGTGCGGCCGTCGGAGGTGAGCAGGCGGACGCCCGCCTGGCCGCAGGCGACCAGGACGGCGCCGGAGCCGAGCACCGCCGCGTCCAGCACTGGCAGCGTGCCGGGGCGGTCGGCGGCGCTGTGCACGGCGGCGGCGCGCACGCCGTGCGGGGCCGGGCGGTGCGGCTTGGCGAGGTCGGCCGCCACCAGCGGGTCGGCCCGGCCCAGCAGCCGCTGAGCCGCCGTCCCGGACCACCGAGCGGGCCGCCGCCGTGGCGAGTTCGCGGTCCACGGCCGGGTCGGCGGCGGGGAGTCGGGCCAGTCCGGCGGCCAGCACCGACCGTCCGGTGACGGTCGGGTCGCCCTCGCTGTCGAGGACGGCCAGGGCGAGCGCGCGGGTCGCATCCCCCGCGCCGAGCGCCAGCAGGTAGGGCAGCGCGCGGCTGCGGGTCGCCCCGCCGAGGGCGACCGCTTCGCGCAGGTCAGCGGCCGCCGAGGGACGCAGGGACTCGTCCGGCCAGAGCACCTCGGCAGCGCCCAGGCGGTCGCCGGAGTCCCGGCAGTGTGCGGCCCAGGCGGCGCGCAACTCGCGTGCGGCGTCCGGGTCTTCGGTCGAGAGGCGTTCGACGGCCGAGGCGAAGACGCTCCGGCGATGTGCCGTCCGGACGGCCCGCTCGCGCTCGCCCGCCTGCCACCAGAGGCGGACCACCAGGTCGGCGGCGAGCTCACGGCCCTCTGCCAGTTCGGCCGCCGCCGCAGGCCGGCCGTGCCGGGCCAGCAGCGCGACGGCCTCGGCYGGGGCGTCCAACAGGTCGGCGAGGACGAAGGCGGCCTCGTCGATCCGGCCCGCACGCTCCAGGTCCTCGGCGGCGCTGCGGTAGAGCGCGGCGAGGTGCTGGTGCACGGAGGGGCCGGAGAGCGGGGACGAGGCACCCGATTCGCCGGCCAGGGGCGTGGCGCGCAGCTCGCCCGTGTGGCGGCGGGGCAGGCCGAGGGTGAGCCAGGACTCCTGGCCGGCCGACCGCTCGTCCGCCAGCCGGATCGCGTCCCGCAGCGCGTCCTCCCACTGGCGCTGCTCGAACGCCCTGGTCAGCTCCCGCAGGTAGCGCGCGTGCCGACCTCGGATCAGGTTGCCCGCCGTACGCATCGTCAGCCGGGCCAGCAGTGGGCCGAACAGCGGTCGGCGCGGCTTCGCGCGACCGGACGCCGCCCCGGCAGCAGAACCGGTGCCGGTGCCGGTACCGGAGGCGGCGGCAGCTGTGGCCGCTGCGGCTTCCCGCGCAAGTCTGCGGGAGCGGCCGACCGCCACGACGACGGCGAGCGCGAGCCCCAGCACCCAGATGCGCGGGTCGTGCTCGAGGCTCACCCGGGTGGACCCGACGATCAGCAGCAGGCCGGGCAGCAGCGCCACCGCCGTGCCGACGGCGAGCGGCCTGAGCCAGGTCGGCGGGCGCAGTTGCGGCAGTCGGGGCAGCCGCGGCAGGAATCGGGACAATCGGCGACGGGAGCCCGCGGGGGTGTCCTCGGCGAGCCGCAGGGTCCGCTTCGTCGGGGGCGCGATGCGGGCCGCGGCCCGCAGGTCGGGGCGCGGTTTCTCGGGCAGGGCCTCGACGACGGGCGCGGCCTCGGGTGCGGCGGCGCCGACCGGCCGGGGGCGGTGCACCGTGAGCCCGGAGAGGTCGAGCCAGTCGGACGGGTTCAACTCGGCGAGCTCTGCGATGGCCTGAGTGGTCGTCAGGCCACCCGAGGCGAGGGCGAGTTGACCGGATGTCGCCAGCGAGGCGTCGGCTCCGACTGCGGCCGACCCGCCCGTACCTGTGCGCAGCACGGGTAGCCCGGGAGCCCGGTCGGCCCGGATCTCCATCGGGGCTGCCAGGGTGAACAGCCAGCGCCCGTCCGGCAGTCGGCGCAGTTCGGCGCCGTCCTGCCAGGACTCGAGCACCCGCTCGGCGGCCTCGGCCGCGCCGATCACGGGCACGTCGAGGACGAACCCGGTGGCGGTGACGGCGGCGCGGAACGCCGCGTTCTGGGTGCTGGTCACTCGGTGCCCCCGATCAGAAAATGGATGCGGCCGGTGGTCGGGTCGCCGACCACGATCCGGCCCGGCCGGGTCTCGGCGGCGATCAGCGGCCTGCTGGGGTGCACGGTGGGTGTGCCGGG
>NZ_LMCT01000016.1:114257-115401 GCF_001424875.1 Kitasatospora sp. Root107
GGAGAGGCGGGTCAGCGTCCGCACGCCGTCGGCAGTCACGTTGCGCACCAGGTGGCCGGCGCGGCTGAGGGTGATCAACCCGGAGCCGACCAGGCCGATCACCTCGGCCTGCTCGGAGAACGCGATGCGGAACGCGGAGCCGCGCGGGGCTTCGTGCGGAGCGCCGTGCGCAGTGCGCACCTCCCAGGTCCGGCTGTCGTGCGACCAGGCCTGGGTGTCGTTGCTGTGCAGGAAGTGGTGGACGCCGCGTGCCTCGTCGTGCAACCAGCCGTCGAACAGCCTCGGCTCGCGGAGCCGGTTGAACGGCGTGCGGCCACGTGTCCCCGGACCGACCGCGCCGTAGTCGGCGACCCGGCCGTCCGGCCTGATCCGCCACCAGCGGCCGGCCAGCGGAAGCTCCAGGTCCGCACTCCGGCGCAGCAGTGGCAGCACCGGGCCCGCGAGCACCTCCGCCAGCAGGGCGGGTTCGACCCCGAAGGCCGCGAGCTGGGCGGAGTACCCGCCAGGGTCGGGGAGCTGACGGCCGATGACGTGGGTGATGAGCTGGTCGCCCTCGACGCACAGGACGATCAGGCGGCGACCGGTGCGCCCGGCGGCGAGCACCGGTCCTGGCAGGTCGTGGCGGTGCATCCGCAGGGCGGTGGCGGCGTGCCTGTCGTGGTTCGGCAGGTTGACGGAGAACAGGGTGGTGGGCTGCCCTCCCCGGGCCAGCAGGGTCCGGGCCTCGGTATTGAAGACGGGCAGGGTCGGGTGTCCTGCTTTCCCGGCGTTGTCGGCCGGTGGGGTGACGGCGACCGGGCCGCCCCGGCGGAACTCCGCGCCGCGCAGCGCCCGGACGGCGATCCGGCTTGCGGGCAGCGGGAGTTCGGCCGTCGTACCGTCGAGCCTGATCGTCACGTGGCTCGCGCCGTCGGCGGACCAGCGGGCGGGCTCGCTGGTCAGAACTCCGGGGCGGGGCGGGATCCGCTCGGCCAACCGCGGCGAGGTCAGCAGCCAGGCCTGGTCGGCAGCGTCCAGCTCCGCCAGGGCGAGTTCGACGTCCGAGGGCGTCGGTTCGTCGGTTCGGCGGGTGGCCAGCCAGGCCGGCAGCAGCTCGGCGAGGTCACCGGTCAGCGTGCGGCCGGGCGCGTCGCCGAGCACGCCG
>NZ_LMCT01000016.1:115419-135300 GCF_001424875.1 Kitasatospora sp. Root107
GCGCGGCCGCCCGGCGGTGCAGGACCAGCAGTGCGGCGAGCTGGACCAGCCGCCCGGCACCTGCCTGGGTGGGGCCGGCGTCGACCAGCGCGACCATTCGGCCGCGCACCGTGGGCTTGTTGAACTCCGGTGCCAGGTGCAGCAGTTCACCGTCCACCAGGCGGCGCAGGAACTCCTCGGGGTACTCGTCCGCGAGCAGCCACTCGGAGGGCAGCAGCTGGTCCGGCCGCCCCGAGCGGGAGAGCCCGCCGAGGCCGTCGGGGTCACCGTGGACGTCGGCCACGGGCTCGCGCTCGCCGACCAGGGCATCCAGGCGACGCAGCAACGGGCCCAGCGCGACGGCGAGTTCGGGCGAGATCGCCGAGAGGGCAGTGGCCCACGGGGCGAGGGCGGCGGGCAGTCGGGAGGTCGTCACCGGCCGGGTCACGAGGTGCCGTCCGCTCCGCTGTCGGGATCGGTGCCGGTCGGCCGGGTGAACGGATCAAGCGCGTCCCCGGAGACGAGCGGCACCGGCGGGTCGGCGACCAGGGCGCGACCGGGGACGAGCACGCACAGCTGACCCTCCGCCGCGCCGAGAGCTCGGCGCCAGAGCGTGGCGGCGGGTGTGGGGCGGGCGGTGGTGGGTGTCAGCAGGCCCGCGTCCCGGCCCAGGTAGCGGGCGCCGTCCGCCCACGGCAGGTCCTGCTCCGCGCCGAGTACGAGCAGCACCCGGTCGGTGGTGGGCAGGCCAGGACCGTCCTCGGCGAGTACGGCGAGGCGGGCCCCGGCACGGACCCGCTCCCGAGCTGCGACGGCCAGGCCGGGCACCGCGGCGCCGACCGCGAGTACGGCGACGGACGGCAGCGGCGGCTCGCGGCGCTCCCATTGGAGGGGGAAGGACGGGCTGAGCTGATCGAGGGTCACGAGGGGGTGACCGCCGCGACCAGCTCGGCCCGTATCCCGGCCAGCGGGGCCGGCAGTTCGGCCGGGTCGAAGCCCGCATCGATCTCGCGCAGGGCGGCCTCCAGCCGCAGCCGCGAGTCCCGTCCCTCGGGCAGGCCCCGGTGCTCGGCGAGCAGCGCGGTGCCGGTGTGGGCCAGCCGTTCGGCGCGGGCGGCCGTGCTGCGGGAGAGSTCCTCGGCGGCGTGCACCAGGCTGCGGTTGGCGGACTTCTCCACCAGATCCGCGAGGGTGTCCCGGGCCAGCGCCTGGGTGTCGGCGGTCGGGGCGACCAGCGGCAGCACCCAGAGGTCGCGCGCGGAGGCGACCGTCCGGCCGTCCAGCACGGCAGCGGCGGCGACCAACTTCTGTGAGCGAACCGCCCGCCGGTCGCTGACCGGCACCCCGGCGCCGCGCAGTCGGCGCAGCGCCGTCCCGACCAGCGGGGTGACCTCGTCGAGGTCGCAGGCGCGGGCGGCGGCGGCCAGCCGGTCCACGGCGGCGAGCATGCCGCCGGGGGTGCCGTGGGCGGCCGGTGCGGCGGCGGGGCGACGGCCGGCCTCCAGCAGCTCCTCCAGCCGGGCGTCGGCCACCGGCTCGACGAACACCCGGGCCAGGAAACGGTCCGCGAAGGCGGCCAGCGCCGGGTCCTCGGGCAGGTGGTTGGCAGCGCCCACACAGATCCGCAGCGGGCTGGCGAGGACGGTCCGACCCCGGCGGAAGACTCGTTCGTTGAGCAGTCCGAGCAGGGTGTTCAGCACCGCCGTGGAACCGAGGAAGACCTCGTCCAGGAAGGCGATCTCGGCCTCGGGGAGCATCCCGGCGGTCTCGAACTCGACCCGGCCCTCCCGCAGTCCGCGTAGATCGACCGGGCCGAACAGCTCGTTCGGCTCGGTGAACCGGCCGAGCAGGTACTCGAAGTAGCGCCCCCCGAGCTGACCGGCGATCCGGCGTACGGCCTCGGACTTCGCGGTGCCCGGCGCACCGACGACCAACAGGTGCTCCCCCGCGACCGCACAGAGCATGACCACCTCGGCCACCGTCTCCCGGTCGACCATGCCCCGACCCGCAGCTGCCACGGCGGCGCCGACCAGTTCGGCATCCGCAGCCAGCGGCGAGCGGTCGGGCGCGGCGGGGATGTTGCTCGGGGCGGTACTGATCTCGGTCACAAGCAGGGGATTCTACGGGCGCGCCATCCCGACCTACCAGCGGGTTTCGCCACCACCCGGGCAGCAGCATGCCGAGAACCCAGGGCAGGAGACCGGGGAGGTTCGGGCCCGCAGACGGTGCCGAGCCCGAACCCCCTGAAGCGGTGTCAGGCCTGGAGAGCGGCCTTGCGGCGGCGGTCCACGACGGCTGCCGCGATCAGCACGACGGCGGCGGCGACCAACGACAGGTACATCTGCGTGCGCCCTTCGGCGTCGGTGAACATGTACACCATGACGAACCCGATCAGGCCGATCGTCGCCCAGGTCAGGTAGGGGTACAGCCACATCCGGACGGTGAGGCGCTCGGGCGACTCCCGCTCGATGATCTTCCGCATCCGCAGCTGCGAGAAGCAGATCACCAGCCAGACGAAGAGCGCCACCGCGCCCGAGGAGTTGATCAGGAACTTGAAGACGGTGTCCGGTGAGGTGTAGTTGAAGAACACCGCGACGAAGCCGAAGACCACCGAGGACAGAATCGCGGTACGCGGCACCCCGCGCGCGCTCACCCGGGCGAAGGCCCGGGGCGCGTCGCCCCGCTGCCCGAGCGAGAACGCCATCCGGGAGGCGGTGTACAGACCCGAGTTGAGGCAGGAGAGCACGGCCGTCAGCACGATCACGTCCATCACCCGGCCCGCGCCCGGGATGCCCACGTGCTCCAGTACCGCGACGTACGGGCTGCCCTTCACCGAGGCGTCGTTCCACGGCAGCAGGGTGACCACGATCGCGATCGAGCCGAGGTAGAAGACGCCGATCCGCCAGATCACGCTGTTGGTGGCCTTGCTGACGGCCTTCTCAGGATCGGCGGACTCGCCGGCCGCGAGGGTGACGATCTCGCTGCCCATGAAGGCGAAGACCACGGTCAGCATGCCGGTGAACACCGCTCCCACCCCGTGCGGGAGGAAGCCGCCGTTGCCGGTCAGGTTGGTCATGCCGACCGCGTCGGTGCCGGGCAGCAGCCCGAACACGGCCAGACCGCCGATCACGATGAAGGCGATGATCGCCACCACCTTGATGCCCGCGAACCAGAACTCGAACTCGCCGTACGAGGCGACCGAGAACAGGTTGGTCGCCGTCAGCACGGCCATCACCGCCAGGGCGAACGCCCACTGCGGCACGCCGGGTACCCAGGAATTGAGGATCTTGGCGCCGGCGGTGGCTTCCACCGCCAGCACGACGACCCAGAAGAACCAGTACAGCCAGCCGATGCTGAAGCCCGCCCAGCGCCCCAGCGCCCGGTCCGCGTAGGCCGAGAACGAACCGCTCTGCGGGTCGGCGGCGGCCATCTCGCCGAGCATCCGCATCACCATGACCACCAGCACACCGGCCAGCGCGTAGGACAGCAGGATGCCGGGGCCGGTGGAGGCGATGCCGGCGCCGGAACCGACGAACAGGCCGGCTCCGATCACGCCGCCGATGGCGATCATGGACAGGTGCCGGTTCTTGAGCCCGGCCTTCAGGTGGCCGCCGTCCGGTGCGCCGTGGTCCGGGGTCTCCGGAGGCGACGCGGCCTGGGTGGTGGTGTTCGCACTCATGGGTGAGGGTGCCTTTGCCTTTCCCACGCGGCTGACCCTTCGACCTGTTGTGCCGAAGAGAGAGGGGGACAGACCCGCGTATTGCGAGGCAATCTAACTGCTATCAGCTGATGCCTGGGCCGACCACCTTGAAATGCTCACTCAATCTCAACAAAACCCGAGGTCAAGGCGGTGGTCCCAGAGATGACGAAAGCTCAAATCTGACACACCATCGGAATACCCTTTGCTGATCCTAGAATCGGGGATTACGACCGAGGGGGCGATATGGCTTTCGAGATCTACCTACCGCTCACGGATGACCCGGAGGGGGACGCCAAGGCTGCTCGGCTTGCCGGGGAGCTCGGTGAGATCGGCAACGAGCGGTTCCTGCGGGCTGTGCTGCGGGATCCGGCGGCTTTTCACCATCGGAGCACCGACCGGCTGGTCGGCTGGGTCACCGCGACTCCGGGGGCGGTCGAGCCGAACTCCAGTCTGTTGCTGCGCGCCCTCCACCTGTCCTTCACCGCGCACCTTCCGCTGAGTCTCTCGCCGGATCTGCTGTGGTACGCGGTCGTGCATGAGGTGGCCGTGCACGTTCGCCTCAACTCCGTTGCGTACGAGGGGCTGTTCACCGATACGCCGGGATTCCGGCAGACCATCACCGTGTACGACGATTCGGCGCCCTCGGACTGGGAGCGCTCGATCAACCTGGTGCAGGAGCCGCTGCGCGAGCGGATCGGAACCGAGACGGCCGAGCTCTTCCAACCGGCCTTCTCGACCACTACGTCCGCCGATGCCACCGCCGCGCTGGTGGCGCTGATGGACGTCGTCAGCCCGTACTACCGCTTCCGCTGGAAGAGCCTGTGCGGCATCCCCCGGATCAGGCTGGAGGGAACGGCCGGAGACTGGGACCTGCTGGCGCTGCGGGTGCGCGGGCTCGCCGACCGGTTCGAGGGGCTGCGGCCCTGGTTCACCGCTCTGCACCCGGTACTGGACGAGATCGCCGCGACAGCCGCAGGGCGGGGTGTGGAGCAGGAGTTCTGGCGCTCGCTCTACAAGTACCGGTCGCGATCCGGTGGCGCCTCGGTCACCGGCTGGATCAACGCCTTCTTCGCCCACCGGTACACCGACGACGGGCCGTGCCCGAAGGAGGAGTTCGGCCCGGGCAGTTCATCCGCAGGGGACTTTCCCTCCCATGTCTCGCGAGTCCCGTTCCGGTGGCAGACCCTTGTCGGCACCTTCGACATGGCCGTCCTCGGCGGGGTCCTCGGCATCGAACGCGACGAGGAGTGGATCAGGCCCCGGCTCGGCCACGCAGTGGTCGAACTCCTCCCTGCCGACCCGCGCGACGACCGCCTGCCCGAGCCCTGGTACCTGGCCGACATCCAGCGCCTCACCGGCAGCCGGGAGGCCAGGCTGCTCGACACCCTCGGTACCGTCACCCACGAGGGCACGCTGCTCCAAGTCGACTGCGGGATCGACGTGGAGGAGGGAACCTGCGTCGTTCGGACCGTGGAGGGCGACTGGTACCTCGGCGACCTGGTGTCCAATGCCGGGGACATCGTGTGCTGGGAGAACTGCGGTCCGGACCTCGGGGTGGCCTTGCGGACACTCTGACGGGATGTGCGCCTCGGTACGAGGGGGTGGCGCGCTCCGGCGTGCGCTCACGCCGGTGGGTCCGCCGAGTGGCACGGGCCGGGAACTGCGGACGTAACTGGTGGCAGTCCTGTCACTCGACGTACTGGAGTTCAGCTCATGCGTATTGCCAATGCGGTCGGCGCGGCCCTGTTGATCACGCTCGCCGGTGTGCCGCTCGCCGGGGCCGCCCAGGCCCAGACCGGCGACCTGGACTGCCCGCAGTTCCGGACCCAGCCGGAGGCGCAGGCCGTCTTCGACGCGGACCCCTCCGATCCGAACCGGCTGGACGCGAACAAGAACAGGATCGCCTGCGAGAACCTGCCGGCCAGTCTGCCGGGCGGTACCACCGTCCCGGCCCCGGGTGCGGCCGCGACCCCCGCCGCGCTGGTCCCGCCCGCTCCGGCGCCGCACGGCGCAGTGGCGGCGGGCGCCGGTCCGGCGGAGGGCGGAAGCACTCCGGTCGCGCTCTCGCTCGGCGCGGGTGCCGTGCTGATGGCGGGCAGTGCGGTCGTACTTCGGCGTCGGCAGGCCAACCAGGAGAACTGACCGAGCATCGGCCCGGGCCGGGACGGCAGACCGCCGTCCCGGTCACCGCACGGAGGAGGAACGGATGGCCACGGCGGTCGGCGTGCTGCGGCGACGCGGCCTGCGAGCCCCCGCGCTGCTGCTGGCCCTGTCCGGCCTGATGGTGGCCGGGGCCTGGCAGATCGGCCTGAGTGCCCCGCCGGGCCCGGCCCTGCCCTCGGCCGCTCCAGTGGTCGCCCCACCGGCAGTGGCGAGCCGGGCGGCCACTGCGGCAGTGGGGCTGGCCCGTGCGGTCCCGGTCCGGGTCCGGATTCCCGTGCTCGGCATCGACACGTCGCTGGGGCAGTTGACCCTCGATCAGAGCGGATCGCTGCGCCCGGGAGACCGGCACCGCTCTGATCACCGGGCATGTGGACACCGCGCGTGGCCCCGCCGTCTTCTTCCGCCTGGCCACCCTGACGGCCGGTCAGCAGATCGAGGTGGACCGGGCTGACGGCTCCACCGCCCGTTTCACGGTGGACGCCGTGCAGAACCACCCCAAGGACGACTTCCCCGAGCAGCGCGTCTACGGTCCCGCCCCGCGCCCTGAGCTACGTCTGATCACCTGCGGTGGCCGCTACGACCGGGCGCACGGCGGTTACCAGGAGAACACCGTGGTCTACGCCCACCTGGTCTGAGGATCAGGCGGGGTGGGCCGCCGTGAAGGCGGCTGCGTCCCAGGTGCCGCCGAGGGGTGGGGCCAGGAAGGACTTGGCGAGGGTGGGGAAGTCGGGGGAGTGCGGGGCGCCGTGCGGGAGTGCGCCGAGCAGCGGGGCCCCGGCGGCGCGGGGGAGGTCGGTGAGGTTACAGCGGGTGGCGAGGTCCGGGTCTGCGGGCCAACTGCCGATCACCACACCGAGTGTGTCCAGGCCGCGAGTGCGCAGCGCCTCGGCGGTCAGGGCGGTGGTGTTCAGGGTGCCGAGCCCGGCGGAGGCGACCAGCAGGACCTGGACTCGGAGGCCGAGGGCGGCGGTGGCGAGTGCCTGGTCGGCGAGGGTGTGGCCGTCGGCGTCGTAGCGGACCAGCAGGCCGCCCGCGCCCTCGACCAGCACCAGCCGGTGTACGGAGGCCAGTTCGGCCACCGCGTCGGCGACCTGCTGCGGGCGTAGGGTCGGCAGGCCGGACCGGCGGGCGGCGGTGTCGGGGGCCAACGGCTCGGGGTAGCGGGCCAGTTCGCGGATGGTGACGTGCGGGCCGGCCAGTCGGGCGACCTCCTCGGCGTCGCCGGGCTCGGTCGCGGTGACCCCGGTCTGACCGGGCTTCAGCACGGCCACCGACGGGGCGAGGGCGGCGACGGCTGCGGTGACGGCGGTCTTGCCGACCTCGGTGCCGGTGCCGGTGACGAACAGGACGGTGGCGGTCATCCGGCCACCGCCGCAGCGGCCACGGCCGTGGTGATCCGGGCCAGGTCGGCGTCGGAGGTGATGAACGGCGGCATGGTGTAGAGCAGATCGCGGAACGGGCGGAGCCAGACGCCCTCCCGGGCGGCGGCCTCGGTGGCGGCCCGGACGTCCACCGGGTGGTCGAGCTGGACCACCCCGATCGCGCCGAGCACCCGGACGTCGGCGACGCCGGGGAGCTCGGCCGCCTCGGCCAGCCCCTCGGTCAGTCCGGCCTCGATCCGCTTCACCTCGGTCCGCCAGTCCTGACGGAGCAGCAGGTCGATCGAGGCGTTGGCGACGGCGGCGGCGAGCGGGTTGCCCATGAAGGTCGGCCCGTGCGCCAGCACCGGCAGTTCGCCCTGGCTAATGCCGTCGGCGATCCGGGCGGTGCACAGGGTGGCGGCCATGGTCAGGTACCCGCCGGTCAGCGCCTTGCCCAGGCAGAGCACGTCGGGGGAGACCCCCGCGTGGTCGGCGGCGAACAGCTCGCCGGTCCGGCCGAAGCCGGTGGCGATCTCGTCGAAGATCAGCAACACGCCGTACCGGTCGCAGAGTTCACGCAGCAGCCGCAGGTAGGCGGGGGAGTGGAAGCGCATCCCGCCCGCGCCCTGCACCACCGGCTCGACGATCACCGCGGCCAGCTCGTCCGCGTGCTCGGCGATCAGGGCGGCCAGCTGCCCGGCGTACGCCTCGTCCGGCTCGGCCGCGAAACCGGCCGGCGGCTCGCCCGCGAACAGCTGACGCGGCAGCACCCCGCCCCAGAGCTGGTGCATCCCGCCCTCGGGGTCGCAGACCGACATCGGGTGGAAGGTGTCGCCGTGGTAGCCGCCACGCCAGGTGAGCATCCGGCGCTTCTCGGGCCGGCCGGTCGACTGCCAGTACTGCAGGCACATCTTGATCGCGACCTCGACGGCCACCGAGCCCGAGTCGGCCAGGAACACGTGCTGGAGCGGCTCGGGGGTGATCTCCACCAGTTTGGCCGCCAGCCGGACGGCGGGCTCGTGGGTGAGCCCGCCGAACATCACGTGGCTCATCCGGCCGAGCTGGTCGCGGACCGCCTCGTCCAGCACCGGGTGCCGGTAGCCGTGGATCGCGGCCCACCAGGAGGACATGCCGTCGATCAGCTCCCGGTGCCCGGCCACAGGCTCGGCGAGCCGGAGCCGGACCCCGGAGGCGGACTCGACCACGTACGGGGTCGAGGTGCCGGGCATCGGCGCGTACGGGTGCCAGACGTGCGCCCGGTCGAGGTCGAGAAGGGTGCTCACGGTGCGTCAGTTCCTAGGCGTTCGGGGCCAGTTCGGTACCCGCGCCACGGCGGCGGACCCGGACCAGGTCGGAGCGCAGCTCGTCGTTCTCGTGGGTGTCGGTGGCCTCCGGGGTGTGGCCGCCGCACGGACCGCAGCCGCCGGTGCCGCAGGCGTGCGCGCCGGTCTCAGCCTCGGCGTCGCCGCAGCCACCGCCACCGGTGCCGCAGCCGCCACCGAGCCCGGCCTCCGAGCGGTGCCGGGGCAGGGTCGGCTCGCCCGCGCCCTCCACCTCGAAGCCCGCGTCCGCGATCATGTCGAGGTCGGTCTGACCGGCCTGGCCCTCACTGGTGAGGTAGTCGCCGAGGAAGATCGAGTTGGCGATGTGCAGGCCGAGCGGCTGCATCGACCGCAGGTGCACCTCGCGGCCGCCGGCGATCCGCACCTCGACGTCGGGGCAGACGAACCGGACCATCGCCAGGATGCGCAGGCAGCGCTGCGGGGTGAGGTTCCACTCCTTGGCCAGCGGGGTGCCCTCGAACGGGATCAGGAAGTTGACCGGCACCGAGTCGGAGCCGATCTCGCGGAGCGCGAAGACCACGTCCACCAGGTCCGCGTCGCTCTCGCCCATACCCGCGATCAGGCCGGAGCAGGCGGAGAGCCCGGCGCCGTGCGCCTTGGTGACGGTGTCCACCCGGTCCGCGTAGGTGTGGGTGGTGGTGATGTCGCCGTAGGTGGCTTCCGAGGTGTTCAGGTTGTGGTTGTAGGCGTCGGCGCCCGCCGCCTTCAGCCGCTCGGCCTGGTTGTCGGAGAGCAGGCCCAGACAGGCGCAGACCTCGACTGCCTCGTTGGCGTCCTTGATGGCGGCGATGGTGTCGGCCACCCGGTCGATGTCACGGTCCGTCGGACCGCGTCCGCTGGCGACCAGGCAGACCCGCTTCGCACCGCCCGCGAGACCGGCGGCGGCGGCCTCGGCGGCCTGCTCGGGCTTGAGCCAGGTGTACTTGAGGATCTCGGCCTTGGACCCGAGCCGCTGCGAGCAGTAGTTGCAGTCCTCGGGGCAGAGGCCGCTCTTGAGGTTCACCAGGTAGTTGAGCTTGACCCGGCGGCCGAACCACTGGCGGCGCACCCGGCCGGCGGCCGCGACCACGTCCAGCAACTCGTCGTCGGTGGTGGCGAGTACGGCCAGGGCCTCCTCCCGGGTGGGAGTTTCCCGGCGCAGGCCCTTGGCGGTGAGGGTGTCAAGCAGATCCATGGACTTGATCCTGCCCGGGCGACCTGGAGTCGCGCCAGAGGGAACCACCCAGAAGATCTCTCGGAACGTGTGCGGGTTGTCACAGTCACCCGGGTGCGGTACAGCGCCGCCCCCGTGAGTCCGCTCGTCGGATCATCCGTTTAGAATCTGCGCCATGACCACGCAGGGGGAACGCCACACCCATCGGGCGCACGGCAGCCGACGCCGGACGATCGCCCTCTGCTCCGTCGGCGCGGTGGCGATCACCCTAGGGGTGGTGGTGGCCAAGACCGGCGACTGGCTGGAAGGCGCCGGTCGGACCATCCAGGTGGTCTCCTCCGATTCCGTGCCGCCCGTACAGCCACTGTCCGAGAAGGACTTCTTCGTGGCCGAACGGTACTTCCCGGCCGCCAAGCCGATCGAACAGGACGGGTTCAAGGCGCTGCGCACCGCGGGGCGCCAGGGCGAGCCCTGCGTCGAGACCATGGCCGACCGTGCCCGTGACGTGCTGCGCGACACCGGCTGCCTGGGCTATGTGACGGTCGGCTACCTCCGCGAGGACCGGCAGGTGACCAGCAGCGTGACGGTGCTCCGGTTCGCCGACCAGGCGGGGGCCGAGAAGGCCCGCCAGGTGCTGGCGGCCGACAGCACCGCGATCGCCTTCGTCACGGCCGACCCCGCCGCCACTCCGGCGGCCTCCGGTTCCCCCTCGCCGGGCGCGGCCAAGCCGGTGACCAGTACTCAGGTGGAGGCGGTCGGCCACTACCTGACCGTCACCTCCTCACGCTTCGCCGACCAGCGGGCGACCGTCACCGACAACACCTTGGACACGGCGACCCGGGCGGTGTCGTTCACCGCCCGGGCGCCGTTCATGTGGCTCTGATCAGGAGCTCTGATCGTGTGGCTCTGAGGACCGTCACGGATAGCTGACCAGGTTGGCCACGTTGCTGCCGGAGTTGGAAGGGCCGCCGGTGCTGTTGATCACGTGGTTGATGGTCCCGGTGCCGCCGAGCGAGACGGTCACCATGTCGTGGAAGCGCACGCCGCTGCGGTTCGGCACCTCGAAGGCGTGCTCGGCCACCACCGCCGGGTTGACGTTGAAGTAGCAGTAGCTGCCCAGCCCCCAGGCCTCGTGCGTGGTGACCGAGTCGGCCACCTTGTACGCGGCGTACCCCTTGGTGGAGCCGTTCGTCCAGGCGGCCTGGTTCGGCGGGTCGTAGGGCATCTCGTTCTGGTAGAAGTACGTCCGCCCGCCGTTGCCGTTCCAGATCACCTGGTGCTGCTGGTAGTGCTCGACGAACAGGCCGTACATGGTGACGTCGGTGCCGTTCACCACCAGCCCGGTGGCGGCGGTGTTGCTGGTCCAGCCGACGCCGTTGCCGTGGTCGGCGCGCCAGATCCACATGTGGTCGCCGATCACGTCCGAGCTGTTCACCACCAGGCTCTGGGTGGCCCTGCCGACACCCGCGCCGCCGATCCGGAAGAACACGTCGTGCAGCGAGGTCGGGTCGGCGCTGTGCCGGGCGGCCGAGCCGGCCGGGCCGATCTGCATCAGCACCGGGGAGTTGACCGGGCCCGCGTCGACCAGCAGCCCGGCGATCTTCACGCCGTCCACGTCGGCCACGGTCATCGCGGTGATCCCGTTGTCCGGGATCAGGGTGGCCAGGCCGAGGCCGAGGACCACCGTCCCGGCTCTGGCGACGTTCAGGGTCTGGTCCAGGTGGTAGACGCCGGGAGTGAAGAGCAGGTTCTTGCCCTGCCCGAGGGCGGCGTTGATCTGGGTGGCGGTGGCGCCCGGCTTCACCACGAAGAACTGGTCGATCGGCAGCGAGGCGCCCGGTTGGCTGCCCGAACTCCAGCTGGTGCCGGTGGAGTTGCTGCGCAGCGCGGGCACGAACACCCGGTACGCCCCGGCGGAGTCCACGTACAGGAAGGGCTTCTCGCGGACCACCGGGGTCTGGCCGACCGTGGTGTAGGGCGGGCTCGGGAAGGTGTTGGCGGGGGCGTTGACGTCGCCGACGAAGACCATGTTCCAGTTCGAGCCGCTCCAGCTGCCCCACTGCGAGTTGCGGGACAGCCACTGCTGCTGGGAGCCGGACCGGACCTGGCCGTCGATCTTCGAGTCGGCCAACAGCCCGCCGCTGGACCAGCCGCCGTCGTCCAGCTGGAGATTGCCCCGGACGTGCATCCGGCGGTACGGGGCGGCCTGCGAGACCGCCCAACGGTCGGTCCCGGAAGGCGGGTTGACCGAGAGGTTCTCGGCCGAGCGCCAGAAGTTCTGGGTCGCGTTGCCCTGGAACCAGTCCGCCTCGGCGTGTACGCCGCCGTTGATCGTGACGTCGTCGGGGGACAGGCCGAGACCGGCGACCTGGGTGTAGAAGCCGACGTTGGCGTCCACGGTGTAACTGCCGGGCTTGAACAGCAGGGCCTGGCGCTGGGTGCCGAACTGGTTGGTCTCCTGCTGCTGGAAGACCGAGTTCAGCTTGGACTGGATCGAGGCGGCGGACATCGACGGGTCGAAGACGGTGACGTTCGGCCCGAGGTCGGGATTGCCGGGGGTGACCGGGGCGCCGAAGGTGAAGGACTGGGCGGTGGTGCCGTTGCAGGCGTACTGCTGGAGCACCACACCGTCGGCCGTCGAAGCACCGGGCACGTCAAGGCACTTGCCGCTGTTGCGGTTGACGAAGTGGTAGCCGCCGCCGGCCTCCTCGACCGGCAGCCACTGCTGGTTGGCGCCGCCGCCGTAGGCCCAGAGCTGGAGCTTGGCACTGTCGGCGGTCGAGACGCCGGTCACGTCGATCACCTTGGTGGCGTCGTTCAGGTTGGCGATCCGGACGTAGCCGGAGTCGGTCGGCTGGAGCTGCCACTGCTGCGCGCTGGTGCCGTTGCAGGCGTACTGCTGGACGGCGGTGCCGTTGGCGGTGGCGGCGGCCGCGGCGTCCACGCAGCGGCCGCTGTTGCGGTTGACCAGGGTGGTCCAGCCGGTGGGGACGGCGGCCTCGGCGGGAGCGGAGGAGACCAGGGCGGCGGGTGCCAGCAGGGTGGCGGCGGTGAACAGGCGTATGCTGTAACGCCGTTGTCTGGGATTCACGGGTGTTCGCTCCTGATGTGGGGGGATCAGCGGCGGGTGGTCAGGCCGAAGCCGTACCGGAACAGCGGGTCGTAGTCGCGGTCGCCGACGTTGATCGGCTCCTGGGCCTCGCTGCGCGGCCAGCTGACCGGGAGCTTCCCGGAGAAGCCGCGCTCGCCGAACAGCACGTCGGCCACGCCGGCGCCCTCGCTGCCGGGCAGCCAGGACATCACGAAGGCGTCCAGCTTGGGGAGTTGGTCGGTGATGATCTGCGGGCGCCCGGCCACGTCCAGCACCACGCAGGTGGCGACGGCCGAGCAGACCCGGTCGATGTTCGCCCGGTCGGCGGCCGAGAGTTCGAGGGTGTGGCCGTTGTTGCCGACGTCGCCGACGCCTTCGGCGTACGGGGTCTCGCCGACCACCACGATGCCGACCTGGTAGCCGGCGGTGGGGGCCGAGGCATCCAGGCTGTAGGCGGCGTCCGGGGCGTACTGGCGGATGCCCTCGAGGATCGTGGTGGCGGGGATGGTGTCGCCGGAGGCGCCCTGCCAGCTGACCGTCCAACCACCGGCCTGGTTACCGGGGTTGTCGGCATTGGCGCCGGCGACGTAGATCCGCTGGTCGCGCCTGAGCGGCAGCGCGCGGTGGTCGTTCTTCAGCAGCACCTGGGACTTGGCGACCGCCTCCCTGGCCACCGCCCGGTGCTCGGGCGAGCCGATGGTGCCCGCGTACCGGCGGTCGGTGAACGGGTGCTCGAAAAGGCCGAGTTCGAACTTGGCGCGGAGAATCCGGCGGACGGCGTCGTCGATCCGGGCGGTGGTCACCCGGCCGTCCTGCACCTCGGTGAGCAGCGCCTGCTCGAACTTGGCGGCGCTGTACGGCACCATGAACATGTCCAGCCCCGCGTTGACCGCCGTCCGGACCTGGGCCGGGTAGTCGCCGGGCAGTTGATTGATCGCGTCCCAGTCGCTGATCAGGAAGCCGTCGAAGCCGATCTTCTGCTTGAGCACCTCGGTCAGCAGCTCGTGATGGGCACTCATCTTCACCGGGTTGCCGACGCCGTCCTCGGTCCAGTCCACGCTGGAGTAGGACGGCATGATGCTGCCGACCCGGTGCTCCCGGACCGCCGCGACGTACGGTGCCAGGTCGATCCGGCGGAACCGCTCGTGCGAGGTGATGGTCACGCCCTGGTCCAGCTTGTAGTCGCCGGCCGAGGAGCCGTAGGCGGTGGAGCCGTCGCCCGCGAAGTGCTTCGCGGTGGCCAGCACCCGGTCGGGGCGGTCGAGTTGGCTCGCGTCGCGGCCCTGGAAGCCGTCGATCGCGGTCTCCAGGCTGGTGACCAGATCGGGATCCTCGCCGAAGCTCTCGTAGGTGCGGCCCCAGCGGTCGTCCCGGGCCACGCACAGGCACGGGGCGAACACCCACTGCGGCCCGGTCGCCCGGGTCTCGGTCGCGGTGATGTGGGCGGCCTCGCGGACCAACTCCGGGTCACGGGTGGCACCGAGGGCGATGTTGTGCGGGAAGACGGTGGCGCCGACCAGGTTGCCGTGGCCGTGCACCGAGTCCACGCCGTAGAGCAGCGGGATGTGCAGCCGGCCGGCCAGCGCGCGGGCCTGGTAACCGTCGACCATGTCGGCCCAGGCGGCCGGGGTGTTGGGGGTGGGGGTGGAGCCGCCGCCGGAGAGCAGCGAGCCGAGGCCGAGCTCGGTGATCTTCGCCTGGTCGCCGTCGACCGCGTTGCGTTCGGCCTGGGTCATCTGGCCGATCTTCTCCGGCAGCGTCATTCGGGCCAGCAGGTCGTTTACCCGACGCTCCACCGGCTGGCGGGGGTTGAGGTAGGGCGCGATGGTCGCTGGGGCTTCGGCTGCTGCTGACGGTACGACAGAGAGGGCGCCGGCGGCGACGGTTGCGGCGGTGAGCAGGGCGGCGCCGAGCAGGGTGTGCCGGCGCAGGATGGGGCGGTGCATGCAGGTGTCTCCAGTCCTGGGTGGGGTGCCGGAGGTGCGTGGCAGCAAGCATGAAAGCAGACCTACCGAGTGGTTGGTAAGTAGTTGGCCGCTTCTTTGTTCAATACTTGAAGTTACTCGTGAAGTTACTCGCGAAGTAACCCGTGGTCAGCGGCGCGGCGCCCGTACACTCGGGCGATGAAGAGCGGACAGACCGTCAGACCGGCCCGGGTGAGCCGGCGCGAGGAGATCCTCCGGATCGCGATGGAGACCTTCGCCACCCGGGGCTACCACCACGCCTCGCTGGCCGAGATAGCCGACCGGGTGGGGCTCACCCAGGCCGGCCTGCTGCACCACTTCCGGTCCAAGACCGCGCTGTTGAGCGGGGTGCTGGCGCTGCGCGACGAGTCGGACATCGAGCAGCTCGGCACCGAACGGCCGCGCGGTCTTGCCTTCCTGGACCACCTGGTCGACACCG
This sequence comes from Kitasatospora sp. Root107, assembly GCF_001424875.1. Taxonomy (GTDB): domain Bacteria; phylum Actinomycetota; class Actinomycetes; order Streptomycetales; family Streptomycetaceae; genus Kitasatospora. The sequence goes on from NZ_LMCT01000016.1 coordinate 130,613, forward strand.
CGCGGCACAACTCCGAACGGGAGGGTATCGTCCGGCTGTACACCGTGCTCTCCGCTGAGAGCGTCACCGACGGGCATCCCGCTCAGAGCTACTTCCGGGAGCGGTACCGGGGCCTGCGGGCGATGGTCGCCGAGGCCTTGGTCGAGGCTGCCGAACTCGGCGAGCTGCAGGCCGAGTTCGACGTCGGGTCGGTGGCCGCCGCGATCGTCGCGGTGATGGACGGGCTCCAGGTGCAGTGGCTGCTCGACCCGGATGCCGTCGACATGGCGGCGAGCACCCGACGCGCCGTCAGGGTGTTGCTGGCGGACCTGAGAAGTCACTGAGGAGTGTGGGTCGGAGGACTATCGGCGCGCGTTGCGCCGGTGCTTGAATGGCCGCCATCAATCCCCGGTCCCCACAGACTTGGACGGCCCTGTGACTACGCGCGTAAACCTGGTGCCACGGTGGATACTTCGCCCGCTGAGATACGCCGCTCTGCTCTCCGTCATCGCGTCCTTCGCGGTCTTCTTCGCCGGCGTCCAGCCCGCCCAGGCGGCCCCCGCCTGCGGCGTGCTCGCCTCCGGCGCCGCCCCGCAGGCCGCCTCCGCCGTCAACGCCGCCTGCGGCCTGATCGGCACCCCCTACTCCTGGGGCGGCGGCCACGGCGCCCAACCCGGTCCCTCGTACGGAAGTTGTGACGCCTCCAACGGCGCACCCAACGACTGCAACGTGCGCGGGCTGGACTGCTCGGGCATGGTCCGCTACGCCTACTACCTCGCGGTCGGCGCCGACGTGATCAACGGGACCACGTACACCCAGTGGCCCACGTCCCGCGCGGTGGCCCGCTACTACCGGGGTGACGGGCTCGCGCCGCTGCTCCCCGGCGACCTGGTGTTCTACGGGAACACCGCCGCCGGTATCCACCACGTGGCGATCTACCTGGGACAGGGGTACATCGCCGAGGCGCCGTACTCCGGCGGCTACGTCCAGGTGGCGACGCTCTACTCGCACGGCGACTACTACGGCTCGATCCGGCTGTACGGACCGGGTGGTGGCTCCACGACCCCGCCGCCGTCGGGTGGCGGCCAGTACTGGGTGGACACCTTCGCGAACGCCTCGGTCTACGGTTCGCCGAGCAGTACGACTGCCACCGGGACGCTGTACCAGGGCACCAACTACGTGTTCTGCAAGGCGTGGGGGCGGGAGGTGTCCAGTGGCGGGAGCTTCAACCACTGGTGGCTGAAGACCGATCCGGACGTCGGTCCGGGGGGTCAGTGGGTCTCGGCGTACTACCTCTCGCGCTGGGGCAACGACGTGGCCAAGGACAACAACGGCACCGTGATCCCAGACTGCGCGGGCGGCGGCGCCCCGCCGACCACGGGGAAGTACTGGGTGGACACGTTCGCCAACGCCTCGGTGTTCGGCTCGCCGACCAGTACGGCCGCCACGGGGACGCTGTACCAGGGCACCAACTACGTGTTCTGCAAGGCCTGGGGGCGGCAGATCTCCAGCGGGAGCAGCTTCAACCACTGGTGGCTGAAGACCGATCCGGACGTCGGAGCGGGCGGTCAGTGGGTGTCGGCGTTCTACCTGTCGCGCTGGGGCAACGACGTGGCCAAGGACAACAACGGCACCGTCATTCCGGACTGCTGACACTCGTTCGGAATTGCCTCCGTCACCCGTGCACCGTGGTCCGGCACTTGTCGGGCCACGGTGCACCGCGTGCACGGCCGCGCATGGGGCGGTCGTCGCCGAGGGCTTCGGCGGCGGCGGTGAGGCCGGCTGGGGTCAGGCCAACGATCTTCTCGGATCCGGGGCCGCCCGGCTTCAGGGCGCCTCCCTTGTCGCCATCGCGGTGGCGCGGCGGTGAGGTGAGGACCCGTTCCTCGACCAGCGGCCGGGCACGGTTCGCGGGACGTCGCCATGGACAGCCTTGCCAACTGCCCGGCGCTCCCTGAATAGTGGGCGCCGAGACCCGGCGACTACGCCGGTCGGCTCTGCAACCGGGGTGGGGATTCGGTATGGCAAGGCAGGTTCGGGGGTCCGATTTCGGTGCGCTCCACCGTAGTTCCTCCGTCATCGGCATCCCCGGGGTGATCTGGCAGGTCGGGCGACGGTTCGTCCTGTTGTTCTGCGTGGCGCTGCTCATCGGGCTGGTGGTGATGCGGCCGGACAACGCCGCAGTGAAGACCGCGATCGTGGTGGGGATCCCGCTGGCGGTCTACGGCATCGCCTTTTCCTGGCGCTGGTTGGCCGGACGGCTCGGCATGTGTCAGTGCTATCTCCGCGAGGACGGTGTGACCGTGACCGACCTCTTCGGCCACGTCCGGGACGCGGTCGCGTGGCGCGACATCGGGACCGTCAAGGAGAGCGGGGCGACGGGGATTCTGATGGCCTTCCGCCGCTTCGAGTTCCAACGCCGTACGGGACATCCGTTGACGGTGATCGTCCTCTCGATCCACCGCGCCTTCGCGAGAGACCTCATCCGCCTCGCCAACGAGAAGATCGGCACCTCAGGGCCCTGACCCGGAGCGGGAGACGGTCGACGTGCGACGACCAGGGTGAGGTCCGTGACCACGAGGTCGGTGCCGTAATGGGCCGGTCCGAGTCCTGGGTCGGACAGGTGGAGCGCGGGGCGCTGCGCTGGAAAGCTTGAGCATGGCGGAGCGGGTCCCGGGTGCGCCAGGTCTGACGGTTGATCATGTTCTGGCGCTTGACGGGCAGCTCCAGTGTCAGCGACCACGGTTACCTTCTCCTGCATGGAACGGGAACCTGCCAAGCGCTTCGATCCTCTGCCCGGACGGGTCGGCCACGTTGCCGGCATCGAGTCACTCACACTGGACGGGCGCCGCTACTACTTCGGCTTCGACTACACGAGCGACCTCGTTGTCTCACCGCTGATCGACGACCCGGACGCGATGGCGGCATTCGCAGCCGAGCACATGAGGCAGACCGACGGCAGACACGGCGAGACCTACTGGGCGGACCTCGTCGCCGACGCTGTCGAGACGTCAGAGCTTGTCTGGAAGGAGACAGAGCGGGAGTTCACCACGAGAAGCCTGCGCGCCGACCTGCCAAACCCCGGGAGTCACCTTCTCTACCTGCTGCACGCGGCCAGCGAGTGGGACGACTCATTCACCCTGCCGTCAGATGCTCAGCAGGCTTACACACGACTGGGGTTCGACGAGGGCAGCTTCGTCAAGGGCATCGGCGAGTGCCTGCAGGCCATCCTGGAGGACGGGGCGGACAGCCGCCCGGACGAGCGGACAGTTGTTCGCTGCTACCTCACGTCCGTGAAGCTCCTGCCCGGAAACTGGACACTGCTCTTCACCCCGCTCGCAGAAGCCATCACTGGTCGCGAATGAGTCACTGACCACTCCATGAGAGAGCGGAGCCTTCCCGAACGCGGTCATGGTGCACACCCCGGTACACGCCTCCTGGTTGAACCAGGTGGAGATCTACTTCTCCGCCGTGCAGCGCAAGGTCGTCTCGCCCAACGACTTCACCGACCTCACCCAGGTGGTGTGGGCGGGCTGCGATTTACCTTTCTGAAAGAGAGGGGCTGTCATGAGCACCGGGGGCAGGGACCGGGGGCGGGCAGTGCGCCACACCCGCCCCCGCTGTCCGGGACCTACGCGCCCCGGGAAGGTTTCACCGCCGGGCGTACGGCCGGGTCATGATCTCCATGTTGTGGCCGTCCGGGTCCGCGAAGTAGGCGCTGCGGCCGCCGAAGAGCCGGTTGATCTGCCCGGGGTCGGTGTGGCTGGGGTCGGCGTAGTAGGTGACTGCGATCGCTTCGAGGCGGGCGATCATTGTGTCGAACTGGTCGTCGGGCACGAGGAAGGCGTAGTGCTGCGGCTGGATCGGCTGGTCGCGCGTTTCGTAGTAGTCGAGCGTCACGCCGTTGGCCAGGTCGACGGGTAGGAACGGGCCGAACGGGGCGCTGACCCGCAGCCCCAGGATCTCGGCGAGGAACTCGGCCGACAGCTGACGGTCCGTGGCGTGGACGACGGTGTGGTTCAACTGGACGGCTGTGACAGGCAGTTGGTGGTCGTGCGGCATCTGTGCTGTTTCTCCGGGTCTTGGATTCCGTTGCGAGGAGGCGCCGCGCAAGGGCGCCGGAAGCGAAGACACGGAGAGGGCGGGCCTCTGGCCCGCCGGATGCTCACGCCAGAGCCGGGCGTCTCACTCGTTTATGGCTCAAGGCCGACCCGGCAGTCACCCGACCGACTCTACTGGCTTCGGCGCGTCAGGGTGAACTGTCGTGAAGTTCCTGATGGGTGTGGGTTGGTAGCTGTATCTGATGGTGTGTGAGGTATGCGGATGGGGGCGGGCTGACCGCTGAGGGACGCTTGCGCCGGGAGTCGGTGCGGATGCGGGCTGCGGAGCTGTTCGAGCAAGGGACCAGGCCGTCGGAGGTGGCACAGCTTCTGCGGGTGAGCCGGCAATGTCTCCGGGGCGACGAGGCTGATGCACCGGCTCGGTTTCAGCCCGCAGGTCCCCGCACGACGGGTCGCCGAGCGCGACGAACAGGCCGTCACCGCCTGGAAGGAGGCGACCTGGGCGGAGGTAAAAGCGCCCGGGTGGCCTGCGGGGGCTACATCTGCTTCGAGGACGAGGCAGGCTTCACCCGCCGTCCGCCCAAAGGACACACCTGGGGCCGGCGAGGCCGCACCCCGGTCGTGACGGTCAGCGGCCGCCGCTCGGGA
>NZ_LMCT01000016.1:135362-135776 GCF_001424875.1 Kitasatospora sp. Root107
CGCCTGATCACCCACCCTGCAGGCCGGGGCAAGCGCCGCAGCATGGGCGAGCGCGACTTCATCGCCCTGATCGACGGCGTCCACCAACTCGTCAAGGCACCGATCGTGCTGGTCTGGGACCGCCTGAACACCCACGTCTCCCACGCCATGCGGGACTTGATYGCCCAGCGCGCCTGGCTGACGGTGTTCCTGCTTCCCGCCTACTCGCCCGACCTCAACCCGTCGAATGGGTCTGGGCCCACGTCAAGCACAGCCTGGCCAACCTCGCCGTCATGGCCCTCGACCGACTCGAAGCCCTCGTACGCAACCAGCTCAAACGCCTGCAGYACCGCCCCGAAACCCTCAACGGCTTCACAGCCGGCACCGGCCTGACCCTCGACACCCCAGCATCCCCCTGACAAGCCGAAGTCAGTA
>NZ_LMCT01000017.1:0-24806 GCF_001424875.1 Kitasatospora sp. Root107
CGATCTTGAACTCGTGCAACGCACTGTAGTCTGCGGGCCGTTCTTGCCCGGGCAGACCCCAGGCCCAGTCATCTCAGATCTCAAACGCGGTCTGAGTGAATGCATCAACTTGGCACGGCACCTTTCCCACAGTCGGCCACGGCCGACCGGCTTGTCGTTCAGGGCTTGGACGAGTCCGAATTCCTCACCGAGGCAGTTGCCGGAGCAGGATACGGAGGGTAGCTGGAAGTAGGAAGGGAGGTTTCTATTCAGGCTCTTATCATGCGCGGCGCACATTTGGGTTTGATAGACGACCGACGCAAGTTGTCAACTGTCGGCATGAGGCTGGAGGAAGTACGAGCCCGTAACTGTCCATTCGGAACAGCCAATGCTGATGTGGAAACTACTCGCGGCAAAGTATGGCAGAAAGGGTATCCAAGCCCACGTCCTACGGAGTATTGCCCCCAAACCGGTAGCTGCCTGGCCGCTGCTTTGACGGCTGGTCTCGCAGGAGCTACGTCGACAGTCCGGTGGACGCGCGGGGGACGCACCACGGAGCTACTGAACTTGAATGGGCGTTGTCGGGGAACGGTGAGCGTGGTGGTACCCCGAGCCGCTCCGTGTACGGCTGTGGCGTCAAGATGAGGGCATGACTGAGAGTGATGCGGATCTGTTGGCGTTGCTGCGCAAGCTCGATGATCCGGAATGGCTGGAGTGGCCGCAGCACTACAACCGTGGCGAGACCTCAGCCCTGCTCGGCGGTCTGGTGACCCGGCTCGAAGGTGACTTCGAAGCTCACTGCATGGCTGAGCAGGACACCCAGGACTCCAGCGAGTACGGACGTGTGGTCGTGCCCGGGGACGCAACCAAGTGCGGAACCCGGATCGTCGTCTGCGTGAGCAAACTCGGCTCGCTGGCTCTGGTCTGTGCGGACAACCCGGGTGCCTTCCTCGGGACAGAGGAGGCCCAGGCTGAGGGCGAGCTCGACGGCGCTGACCTTGCCAAGGTCAATCGAGCATTGGTCGAGCTCGGCTATACGGTGGTCGCCGAGGAACTGCTGGAGCTCGACTACGACGGGCCGAGTCGGCTGCCCTGGCACGTTCAGCGGCCCAGCTGGTGGCATCGCTTCTTCGGGACCTTCTGACGATCACGTCAGCAGGCTCAGGCCGGTGCCCGCCAGGCAGCCGTCGATCACCTCCGGCCGGTACTGCAGCATCTTGAGCTTGCGCTTCACGGCGCGGGTGACCTGGCCAAGGTCGGCGGCAGCGAGGTTGCCGATGTCGCGTTTGACCAGGGACCAGATGCCCTCCTGTGGGGTGAGGTCGGGTGCGTAAGTCGGGAGTTGGAACACCGCGAGCCAGGCGGCGTTGGCCTCGAAGAACTCTCTCAGTGGCGCGACCAGGTGCATGCGCAGGATGCCCCTATGGTTCGTCAAGCAGCAGGCACCGTCATTGTGGTCGCCGAGGGCCGGATGTGCCGGTAGAGCTCTCGAGCAACGTAGCGTTTAAGGCAGCGGATAATCTCGCGTCTGGACATGCCCTCGGCGGTGCGTCGTTGCAGGTACGCCTGGGTGCGTTCGTCCCAGCGAATGCGGGACTGGACGATGCGGTACAGCGCGGCGTTGGCCTGTCGGTGGCCGCCGCGGTTCAGGCGCCGTCGCTGGGTCTTGCCGGAGGACTGCTCGACCGGGCTGACGCCGCACAGGGCAGCGAACGATGCCTCATCTGTGAGCCTGTCGGGGTTGTCGCCTGCGGCGATGAGGAGGACCGCGGCACTGTCGGGCCCGACGCCCACCAGCTCCAGCAGCTCCAGCAGCTGCGGCCGACTGGCCTTGACGGCCTTGGTGGTGCGTTTGGTCAGCTCTTTGACCTCTTGGGCAAGGTTCTGGACCCGGCAGGCGAGCAGGCGCATCGTGAAGGCCGCCTCACTGTGATCGCCGTCGAGTGCCGCGCAGGTCGCGATCAGGGCCGGGTTGGTCATGCCACTGAGCTGTTCGCGCAGATCGGGGTCAAGGACCAGGAGGACGGCCTTGAGCTGGTTCATCGCCTGGGTGCGCGCCTTGACGGCCGATTCCTTCGCCAGCCGTAGGACGCGCATGTCGGCTGCGGGGCCGTCCGCGGTCTTCGGCATGGTGGTGGCGCGTCCCGACAGGACGGCTCGTGCTGCCGCGTCCGCATCGATGGCGTCGGTCTTGCCGCGCTTGAGCCGGGTGGCGCGGTCGGGCTGGTTGACCTCGACGACCTCGATGTCCTCTCGGTGCAGGGCTCGGGTCAGTGCGACTCCGTAGGAGCCGGTGCACTCGACGCCGGCGCGCCGAATGACGCCGAACGACCGTGCCCAGGAGATCAGTTGGCGATAGCCGACGGCCGTGGTCGGGAACTCCTGATGCGCGAGAGAGGCTCCCAGGGTGGTGATCACGGCGGCGACGTGGATGTCCTTGTGGGTGTCGACCCCCAGGATCACATCCTCGGCCGGCGTCGGAACGTGCTGCGCGGTGAGTGTGGGCTGGGGCAAGCTGGTGACGGTCACAAGGCTCCTCGGACTGGGGCTGGTGGCCGACGCCGGTCCGCTGAGCGGTCAGAACTGTGATGGTGCCTTGTGCAGCAAAGCCCCTATCGGGACACGCCCACCGGGCCGGCGACAGCAGGCACCGCCGGGGCCGGACGCCGACAGATCCTGCACAAGGCACCTGCGGCCAGTTGTCCCACGGGTCAAGCGTCCGGTCCCAGCGGCACACCATGATGCTCACAGTTGTCCCACACGAGCACGATCGGTCCGCCGAGCTGGGTATGCGCACGGATGACGAGGTCTCGGTAGTCCTTCCAGCCGAAGCCCTTCGGTTCGTCCTTGCGGCCTCGGTACTCGCGGATCGCGTAGATCAGACGGGATCGCTCGCCAGCCTTGTAGCAGGTCATGCCTGCCATCGACACCCGGCCCGAGCCCCGTCCGCGCACGCGAACTACGGGGGTACTGCCCCTGCGACCCCAGGTCCTGGCGCGCGGCGGCGTCATCGACTGGCCGGCTTCGTCCTCGAAGACCACCCAGGCTCCGTTCGCCGCCGCGGTGGTCTTACCCGCGGCCACACCTCCCGCTTCCACAGCTCCACCGCATCGTCGTCACGCTCGATCGCGCGTCGGGCCGGCTGCTGCCACGACCAGCCGTTCCGCCGCAACAACCGCCACGTGCCCTCCACCGTGTACGAGACGTGGAACAGCCGACCGATCATCGTCTTCACCCGGGCCAGCGTCCACCGCTGGTCCGCCCACCCATGTGCCAGCGGGCCGCGCTCCAACTCCCGCTCCAACCTGGTGATCTGAGCATCGCTGAGCCGAGGCCGCCCCGGCGAGCCCTTCGACAGGACCCCGGCATCGCCGCGCTCGCGCCACTGCCGGCGCCACCGCTCCACCGACCGCTCGCTGACCCGCAACGCGGCAGCGATCTCCCGGTTCTTCTCCCCGGCCTCGAAGCGTTCCACGGCCTGCAGCCGCACCTGCTCGCGAGCGGCCCTCCCAGCGTCGGTCAACCCGCCGCCCTGCGCGTATCTCACACCCCAGGGCTACCGGAACGGCCCCGCCGCTGTCAGGCGAACAGCTCCGACATCACCCAATCAAGTTCAGTACCAGAAACAGACATAGCGTCCTCTGAGATCTCTACCGAACCCAGGGCGGTTCATCATGTCGCCGTCCTGACCCACGAGCTTGACCAAGCACATGGGGCACCCCCCGATAACGGTTTCGGCCAGGCTCTTGCAGTTGCGCCGGTTGCTTCTCATACTTCCCGAGCTCGCAGTCAACACGAGTTGCCAATTCGTGTTGGGGCAGCTTTCCTCATGACCGCGCTCCGGGAGTTCCACCATGGCAACACGGCAGGACGTGGCACTACTCGCGGGCACCTCGCCCTCGGTCGTCAGCTACGTGCTCAACAACGGGCCCAGGACCGTCGCCCCAGCGACCCGGGAGCGGGTCCTGGCCGCCGTGCGGGAGCTCGGCTACCGGCCCAACGCGGTGGCCCGCTCGCTGCGCCTCAGTCACACCATGACCCTGGGACTGGTCGTCCCGGACGCGGCCAACCCATTCTTCGCGGAGCTGGCCCGGGCCCTGGAGGACCACGCCTGGGCGGCCGGCTACACCCTGCTGGTCGGCAACACGGTGGACGACCCCGACCGCGAGGCCGGGTACATCCGGACCTTCCTGGACCGTCAGGTCGACGGTCTGGTGCTGATCCCCGCTCAAGGGGATCAGCCCTGGCGGACCGAGCTGGCCCGCAGCGGCGTCCCGAGCCTGGTCTTCGACCGGGCCCTGGACGGGGCCGGCATCTCGCAGGTGCTGGTCGACAACGCGCTCGGCGCCCAGCACGCCACCGAGCACCTGCTGGCGCACGGCCGCCGCCGGGTCGGCTGCATCGCAGGCCCGCTCGGCATCCACCCCACCGTCGACCGGGTCGTCGGCTGGAGGCGGGCGCTGGAGCAGGCCGGATTCAAGGCCGGCTCCGGATCGGGCGGCCGGACGGGCTGGGAGGCCTGCCCGGACGCCGCACCGCTGCTGCACGGCTCCTTCGGCCGGCTGGACGGCTACCGCTCCGGCCGCGCGCTGCTCTCCCGGGACCGCTCGGTGGACGCCCTTTTCGTCACCTCCGACGAGCAGGCCGCCGGCGTCCTGCGAGCCGCCACCGAACTGGGCATCCGAGTGCCGGAGGACCTGGCGCTGGTCTCCTTCGACGGCATCGCGGGCGGCGCCTACACCACCCCGGCACTGTCCACCATGCGCCAGCCGGTCGAGGACCTCGGCCGGACCGCGATCGCCCGGCTGCTCGACCGGATGAAGGCCCCGGACCTGCCGATCACCCGGGACATCCTGCCGGTGACCCTGCTGGCCCGGGGGTCCTGCGGCTGCCCGGACCCGGCGGGCGGGGAACACACCGACCCGCCGACGGCCGCCGGGAGCGCCGCCACCCGGGCCTTTCCCGGCCCCACCCCTGACCAACAGAACCACGGAGCACAGAGCAATGACTGAACGACTGGTCGTCGTCGGCAGCCTCAATATGGACCTGTCAATCACTGTCCCCCGGCTGCCCGAACCAGGCGAGACGGTGCTGGGGGCCGATGTGGTCCGAGGCCCCGGCGGCAAGGGAGCCAACCAGGCGGTCGCCGCCGCCCGCCTCGGGGCCATGGTCCGGATGGTCGGACTGCTCGGTGACGACGCGTTCGGCGCCGAGCTGCGCCGCTGCCTCGCGGGGGAGGGCGTCGACGACCAGGCGGTCGCCGACCTGCCCGGCGTGGCCTCCGGACTGGCCCTGATCGTGGTCCAGCAGGACGGCGAGAACACGATCACCCTCTCGCCCGGCGCCAACCGCCATCTCGACGTCCCCGTGCTGGAGTCGCTGACGGACGGTCCGCTCGCCGGACCGGCCGACACCGTCCTGCTCCAGCTGGAGGTGCCGCTGCCGACCGTCCTGGCCGCCGCCCGCGCCGCCCGCACCGCCGGAGCACTGACGGTGCTGAACGCCGCCCCCCGACCCGACCCCGGGCCGGTGCTCACTGAACTGCTGCGCCAGGTGGACGTGCTGGTGGTCAACGAGACCGAGGCCGCCGGACTTCTCGGCCTCGCCGCCGACGCGCTCCAGGGTGAGCAGGACTGGACGGTCCACGCCGAACGGCTGCGCGAACTCGGCCCGGCCACCGTGGTGGTGACCCTCGGCGCGGCCGGCGCGGTCGCCGCCGGTCCGGAGGGACGGCTCCGCCAGCCTGGCTTCCCGGTCGCCGCCGTGGACACCGTCGGCGCAGGCGACGCGTTCTGCGCCCAGCTCTCGATCGCGCTGGGCGTGGGCCGCCCGCTCGCCGAGACCGTCCGGCGGGCCTGCGCGGCCGGCGCGCTCGCCGCCACCCGGGCCGGCGCGCAGCACTCGCTGCCCACCCGGGCCGAGGTGGACGCCCTGCTGGCGGCGGCCGAGCCGGCCGACGCCGCAGCCGCCGGGTCGGTCCAGCGGACCGAGGTGCGGCATGCGCACTGACGGCCTCTGGCACCCCCGGCTGCTCCAGCTGATCAGCTCGCTCGGCCACGGCGACCTGCTGGTGGTCGCCGACCCGGGACTCCCGGTGCCGCCGGGCGTGGAGTGCATCGATCTGGTCTGGCAGCGCGGCGATCCGCCGTTCCTGCCGGTGTTGGCGGCGGTCCTCGACGAACTCGTGGTCGAGCACGCCGACTTGGCCGAGGAGCTGACCGACCCGGTCCTGCTGGCCGGTCTTGACAGCCGGTTCGAGCAGCACGGCCTCACCGGCGCGGTCGGCCGGCTCCCGCACGAGCGCTTCAAGGAGCTCACCCGCTCCGCCCGCGTCATTGTCCGAACCGGCGAGGCCACTCCCTACGCCAACGTCGTCCTCCGGGCCGGCGTCCCGTTCTGACGAAGCGTCACATATCGCGCGACATCCCCCCACCGCGCCTGCTCCACCTTCGTGCCACCACACCCCGCCCCCCACCCGAAAGGCCGCACCCTCATGAACGCCAAGCTCGCCCTGACCGCCTGCACCGCTCTCGTCCTGGTCACCACCCTCACCGCCTGCGGACAGGAGGGCGACAGCTCCAAGTCGACCAGCACGACCGCGAAGGGCGGCAAGCCCACGGTCTGCCTGGTGATGAAGTCGCTCGGCAACGAGTACTTCCAGGCCATGCAGAAGGGAGCCGTTGAGCACGCCGGACAGCGCGGAGACCTGACCCTCAACGCGACCGGCATCCAGAACGAGACCGACATCGACGGCCAGATCGCCGCCATCAACAAGTGCATCACCGACAAGGCCGCCGCCCTGGTGCTCGCTCCCGCCGACTCCCGCGCCCTGGTCGCCCCGCTGCAGCGCGCCTCCAAGGCCGGGATGAAGCTGGTCAACATCGACGTCAAGCTGGACGACGCCGCGCTCAAGTCCGCCGGCCTCGACGTCCCCTTCGTCGGCCCGGACAACACCGCCGGCGCCCAGAAGTCCGGTGAGGTGCTGGCCAAGGCGCTCGGCGCCGGCGGCAAGGTGATCATCCTCGAAGGCGTCTCGGGCGCGGCCAACGCCCAGCAGCGCAAGGCCGGTTTCGAGGCCGCCGCCACGGCTGGCGGCCTTCAGGTGCTCGACTCCAAGTCCGCGAACTGGGAGACCGACCAGGCCTACACCATCACCACCAACCTGATCACCGCTCACCCCGACCTGCAGGGCGTGATGGCCTCCAACGACAGCATGGCGCTGGGCGCGATCAAGGCCATCGCGGCGGCCAAGAAGCAGGGGCAGATCAAGGTCACCTCCTTCGACAATATCGACGCCATCCACCCGTACGTCCAGGACGGCACCGTGGTGGCGACCGTGGACCAGTACGCCGCCAAGCAGGCCGGTGACGGCATCGACGTGGCGATGAACGAGATCGCCGGCCAGCAGGTGAGCACCTGGGTGAAGACCGACGTCAAGGTGATCACCAAGGCCGACCTCGGCTGACCTGGCCCCCGGCCTGTGGCGGGCCCACCCGCCACGGGCCCGCGCCCCGATCCGCGCCCTCGATCCGCATCCGACCCGCGCCCCCAGCCGGAAGGCGAGCCCACCCCATGAACACACCCGACACCAGCCCTCCGGCCCCGGTGCTCGCTGCCGTCGGTATCAGCAAGCACTTCCCCGGCGTCCAGGCCCTCGACGATGTCCGGCTCGAACTGCTCCCCGGCGAGGTGCACGCCCTGCTCGGCGAGAACGGTGCCGGCAAGTCGACCCTGGTCCGGATCCTGGCCGGCATCCAGCAGCCGGACGGCGGCGGCATGACCCTCGGCGGCGAGCCCTACCGGCCCGCCGACACGGCCGCCGCAATCCGGGCCGGCGTCCAGGTGGTGCACCAGGAGCTCAACCTGCTGCCGAACCTCACCGTCGCCGAGAACCTCTTCCTGCAGAACTTCCCGCGGCGGTTCGGCCTGGTCGACCGCCGCGAGCTGAACCGCCGCGCTGCCGAACTGCTCGCCGAGGTCGGCCTGGATATCAGCCCCCGGACGAAAGTCGAGCGGCTCGGCATCGCCCAGATGCAGTTGCTGGAGATCGCCCGGACGCTCTGGCAGGACTGCCGGGTCCTGGTGATGGACGAACCCACCGCGACCCTGACTCCCCGGGAGACCGAGCGGCTGTTCACCCTGCTGCGCCGGATCACCGCGCGCGGTACTGCCGTGCTCTACATCTCGCACCACCTGGAGGAGGTGTTCGAGATAGGCGACCGGATGACGGTCTTCCGCAACGGACGATACGTCACCACCCGCGACCTCGCCGACACCGACACCGCCGAGGTGATCCGGCTGATGGTGGGCCGGGATCTCCAGCACGAGTACCCGCCGTACCTGCCCGGTGAGCCCGGTCCGGAGCTGCTGCGGGCGGAGGGGCTCCAGCCGCAGGACGGACAGCCCGTCAGCTTCGCGCTCCGGGCCGGCGAGGTGGTCGGGGTGGCGGGGCTGGTCGGCTCCGGCCGGACCGAGACGGTCCGGGCGCTGTTCGGCGCGGACCGGGCCGTCGGCGGAAAGGTCCTGGTCAAGGGCGTACCGGCGCGGCTCCGGACCCCCAGGGACGCGGTGCGGCACGGCATCAGCCTGCTCACCGAGGACCGGAAGAGCCAGGGGCTGGTGCTCGACATGCCGCTGGCTGCCAACGTCACCCTGACCGCGACCCACAAGGTCTCCTGGGGCGGCCTGCTCCGGCGGGCGGAGGAGAACCGGCTGGCCCAGCACGCGGTGGACAGCCTCGCCGTCCGCACCCCCGGCGTCCGACACCCCGTCCGCACTCTCTCCGGCGGGAACCAGCAGAAGGTCGTGCTCGGCCGCTGGCTGCTGGCCGACACCGACGTCCTGATGGTGGACGAGCCGACCCGGGGCATCGACGTCGGCGCCCGCTACGAGATCCACCAGCAGTTGGTGGATCTGGCCCGGGCCGGAAAGGCCTTGCTGGTCGTCTCCTCCGACCTGCCCGAACTGATGGGCATCTGCGACCGGATCCTGGTCTTCTCCCGGGGCCGGATCGCCGGCGAGGTGCCCCGCGAGGAGTTCGACAGCTCGCACATCCTGACCCTGGCCTACTCCGGCTACGTTTCCGCCCCCGCCTCCGCGACGCTCTCCAGCACGGATCCCGCAGCTGACGCATCCCCTGCTGACGCGTCGGCAGCCGAGCGTCCGACAGCTGAGGCATCCGCCACCGGCACGCCGGCCGACGCCACTTCAACGAACGGTGACACCCGATGACCACCTCTGCCGCCCTCACCCGCAAACCCCGCTCCGCGGCTCTGCTCGCCCGCCAGGTCATGGGGGAGGCGGGGATCGGGATCGCCCTGCTCGCCCTGGTGGTCGTCTTCGCCGTCGCCGCACCGAAGTTCGCCACCTCGGACAACCTCACCAACATCGCCACCGAGATCACCCTCAACACCATGCTCGCGGTCGGCATGACCTTCGTCATCCTGGTCGGCGGCATCGACCTGTCGGTCGGCTCGGTGATGGCTCTGTCGGCGGTGGTGGCCGGCCCGTTGCTCACCGCGCACGGTCTCTCCACCCCGGTCGCGATCCTGCTCGCGGTGCTGGTCTCGGCGCTGGTCGGGATGGGCTGCGGGCTGGTCAACGGCTTCGTCTCGGAGCGCTGGCGGGTGCCGTCGTTCATCATCACGCTGGGCATGCTCAACGTGGCGCGCGGCGCAGCCCTCCAGTACACCAACGCCAAGACCGTGTACGACTTCCCGGCCGGGTTCAGCCTGTTCGGCACCTCCACCGTGCTCGGCATCCCGACCCTTTTCTGGATCGCGCTGGCGATGGTCGCGGTGGGTCATCTGGTGCTGACCCGCACCGTGTTCGGTCGCCTGGTCTTCGCCATCGGCAGCAACGAGGAGGCGGTCCGGCTCTCCGGCCACCGCACCTCGATCGTCAAGGTCGCCGTCTTCGTGATCAGCGGTCTCACCGTCGGCATCGCCGCCGTCACGTACATGGCCCGGCTCAACATCGCCAGCCCGATCCTGGGCAGCGGCTACGAGCTCAGCGCCATCGCGGCGGTGGTGATCGGCGGGGCCTCGCTCTCCGGCGGCAAGGGTTCGATGATCGGCACCCTGCTCGGCGCCTGCCTGCTCGGTGTGCTCACCAACGGCCTGCTGCTGATGGGCGTCTCCGACTTCCAGCGACAGATGATCACCGGACTGGTCATCATGGTCGCCGTGGTGGTGGACTACTACCGGGGCCGGCTGGCCGCCCGTCTGCCCGTCGAAGCCTGAACCATCCTCCAGGATATCGCTCACGTGTGCGAATATCCTTGCGTCTGCCGCCACTCCCATCCATACAGCTCGGATGCTGCCGGCCTGGCACCTGACCGGGTTCCACGAGCCGGAGCACCCGAGCGCGAACGAGGACGGGTTCCGCACGGACGTCGTGGAACTCGTCCGGGAGCTCGGCAGCACCACGATCCGCTGTCCGGGCGGCAACTTCGTCTCCGGCCTCCGCGGGGAGGACTCGATCGGCCCGCGCGAACGGTCCAGGTCGAGCGGTCCAGGGCACCGGCGGTCGAGCAGGACCACACCGTCCTGACGGAGATGCCGTGACCGCCGGCCGCGAAACCGCAACCACCCCCGCCGACCTCATCGGCCGCCTGCCCACCCATGGCCATCCGCTGGTCTCCTAGGCGCTCTCCGTCCGCTCGCCCTCGCCGTACCTGGCGGGCGGACGCGGGAAGCATGTCTCTGCTCCGACGGTGAGCACCTGCGAGCGGCGGTCGACTCGGCCCTAGTCACATCCCGCCACATCACGCACCGGGTCGTCAGGTCCAGTCAGGGTTTGATTCCTGGGGTTCTGCGTCCTGAAGTACTGGTTGTCGACGGGGTATGCCGCAGTATCCGGGAGTCCGTAGCAGGCACTACACAGAACTCACTCGGAGATCGAACTCAGTGCACTCATTTCACATCGCGAGTCCTAGAGTGTTCGATGCGAGTTGGCCGGACCGCGTTTCCGCAGGTCAGAGCCGTGCTGACCTGCGGAAACGATGAGAGATCAAACTGCGTTTCCGCAGGTCAGAGGTACCCCTACAGGTCGTAGTACAGCTCGAACTCGTGCGGGTGCGGCCGGAGCGCGATCGGGGCGATCTCGTTGGTGCGCTTGAAGTCGATCCAGGTCTCGATCAGGTCCGGGGTGAAGACGCCGCCCGCGAGGAGGTACTCGTGGTCGGCCTCCAGGGCCTCCAGGACGGCGCCGAGGGAGGCGGGGACCTGGGGGACGGAGGCGTGCTCGTCCGGGCCGAGCTCGTAGAGGTCCTTGTCGACCGGCTCGAGCGGCTCGATCTTGTTCTTGATGCCGTCCAGGCCGGCCATCAGCATGGCGGCGAAGGCGAGGTAGGGGTTCGAGGACGGGTCGGGGGCGCGGAACTCGATGCGCTTGGCCTTGGCGTTGGAGCCGGTGATCGGGATCCGGATCGCGGCGGAGCGGTTGCGCTGCGAGTAGACCAGGTTGACCGGGGCCTCGAAGCCGGGGACCAGGCGGTGGTAGGAGTTCACCGAGGGGTTGGTGAAGGCGAGCAGCGAGGGGGCGTGCTTGAGCAGGCCGCCGATGTAGTAGCGGGCGGTGTCGGAGAGGCCCGCGTAGCCCTGCTCGTCGTAGAACAGCGGGGAGCCCGCGGTCCACAGCGACTGGTGGACGTGCATGCCCGAGCCGTTGTCGCCGAAGATCGGCTTCGGCATGAAGGTGGCGGTCTTGCCGTTCCGCCAGGCCACGTTCTTGATGATGTACTTGAACAGCATCAGGTCGTCGGCGGCGTGCAGCAGGGTGTTGAACTTGTAGTTGATCTCGGCCTGCCCGGCGGTGCCCACCTCGTGGTGCTGGCGCTCCACCTCCAGGCCGGCGGCGGCGAGTTCGAGGGACATCTCGGCGCGCAGGTCGGCGAAGTGGTCGACCGGCGGGATCGGGAAGTAGCCGCCCTTGTACTTGACCTTGTAGCCACGGGCGTCGCCCTCGGCGGAGCCGGAGTTCCAGGCGCCGGCCTCGGAGTCGATGTGGTAGTACGAGGCGTTCGCGCTGGTCTCGAAGCGGACCGAGTCGAAGACGTAGAACTCGGCCTCGGGCCCGAAGTACGCGGTGTCGGCGATGCCGGAGGAGGCGAGGTAGGCCTCGGCCTTCTTGGCGATGTTGCGCGGGTCCCGGCTGTAGGCCTCGCCGGTGATCGGGTCCTGGATGAAGAAGTTGATGTTGAGGTGCTTCTCCTTCCGGAACGGGTCGAGCCGGGCGGTGCTCAGGTCAGGGACGAGTGCCATGTCGGACTCGTGGATGGCCTGGAAGCCACGGATCGACGAGCCGTCGAACATCAGCGTCTCGGACGGGTCGAAGGTCGCCGCAGGCACTGAGAAGTGCTGCATGACGCCCGGTAGGTCGCAGAACCTCACGTCGATGAACTTGATGTCGTTCTCCGCGATGTACTGCTTGACCTCGGCGGCGTTGTTGAACATCCATCCTCCTCAGCGGGCGGTGTGGTGGCTCACCCTAGGAATCTGCCGTTTCCGGTTGGTGACTCCACCGTTTCCTGAATGTTAACCGCGCCGGTCCGACGGGCGGCAAACGCATACGGTTCCGGGCAAAACACCACCCCTGGCGAGGAGGTGTCCGACAAGTGGTCTGGACCACTCCGGAAGGCCGGTCGGGACGGAATCACCCGTACGGGGGGAGGGGCCCGAAGATCGCCCGCACTGCCCGGATAGTGTGGATTCGTGGACACCAGAGAAGCGTTGGGATCGTGGATCGACGGCCCGAAGACCGCCGCCGAGCGGATGGGTGCCGACTTCGGCTACCGCGGCGAGCGCCTCGGCCTGCCCAAGGAGGGCCCCGGCGCACTGGCCGGCCCCGGGCGGCGGATCGGCGCGCTGTGCGTCGACAGCTGGTTGTGCAGCCTGGTCGCGTACGGGCTGATCGCCCAGGGCAGTGCGGCGAGCGCCAACATGTGGACCCTGCCGCTGTTCTACGTCGTCACGGTGGTGCTGATGGCCACCACCGGCACCACGGTCGGCAAGCGGCTGTTCGGGCTGCGGGTGGTCCGGCTGGACGGTGGCCGGGCGTCCATCCCGCAGGTGCTGCTGCGCACCCTGCTGCTCTGCCTGGTGGTCCCGGCCGTGGTCTGGGACCGGGACACCCGCGGTCTGCACGACAAGGCGGTCGGCACCGTCGAGGTGCGGTTCTGACCGAAGGTCAGCACAGGTCGGCAGAAGTTGAACGGCCCCGCCGCGAGAGTCTCGCGGCGGGGCCGTGGTGTGTCGGTGGGGGAGCGGTCAGCGAGCCTGGCCGCCCTTGGGCATCCGGGCGCCCTTGGGCATCGGGCCCTTGGGGATCGGCGCCTTGGAGAGCAGGTCGCCCAGGGCGCGCAGCCGGTCGTTGGTCTCGGTGACCTGGCCCGGGGTGATCGCCCGCGGCAGGCGCATCAGGTGCACCTGGAGCTTCTTCAGGGGCACCTCGCCCTCGCCGTTGCCCACCACGATGTCGTGCACCGGGACGTCGCCGACCACGCGGGCCATCTTCTTCTTCTCGGCCGCCAGCAGGCTGCGGACCCGGTTCGGGTTGCCCTCGCCGATCAGCGCGATGCCGGGACGGCCGATCGCACGGTAGACCGCGTCCTGGTTGCGGGTGACCGCGACCGGGGTCGAGTTGGCACTCCAGCCACGGCGGATGTTGTTCAGCACGGCCGCGACGGCGCCCGGCTGACCCTCCATCTGGCCGAAGGCCGCCTTCTCGGCGCGCCGCCCGAAGACGATCGCCATGGCCAGGAAGCCCACGATGAAGCCGAGAATACCCAGGTAGATCGGGTGGTCGATCACAAAGCCGATGGCGAGGAACACGCCGAAGGTGATGAGGCCGACGGCCGCGATGATCAGGCCGATCTTGGTGTCGACCTTCTTGGTCATTGTGTACGCCTGGCGGATCTGACTGAGCCGCCCAGGGGTATCCGATTTTTGCCTCGCCATAACGCTCATGGTACGTGGCGAGGGCACGGGATATCCAAGGGCGCCCCCAAACTGCAACCCGGGGGCATCAACGCAGGTCACAGATCAGGCGTGCCGCAGCGCGCCGGCCCGTTCGGCAGGGAGGAGCGCGGCGGCCTCGGAGCGGTCGGCCGCATGGCGGCGGTTCTCGCAGACGGCCGACCAGGCGTTCCGGCGGGCGCGCTGCTGGCCGCCGGTCAGGAGCAGCTGTTCGGTGCGCCGCAGAGCGACGGCCATGATCGCGAAGGGGAGGACTCCGGTCTTCTTCGGCATGGTGTCAGTATCACCCCAGGGTGTTACCGGACGGTGACCCGCCGGTCAAGGCCCGATGAAAGACCGGGGCCGGAGCGTGTGTTCCACGCCCCGGCCCCGGTCGAAGTACGTCAGACGCCTGCGCGCTCGCGGTGCTCCAGTGCCTGGCGGTACAGCCGCCCGGCCCGGTACGAGGAGCGGACCAGCGGGCCCGACATGACGCCGGCGAAGCCCAGCTCCTCGGCCTCCTGCTGGAGCTCGACGAACTCGTGCGGCTTCACCCAGCGCTCGACGGGGTGGTGCCGCACCGACGGCCGCAGGTACTGGGTGATGGTGATCAGCTCGCAGCCCGCGCCCACCAGGTCGGCCAGCGCCTGGCTGACCTCCTCGCGGGTCTCGCCCATGCCCAGGATCAGGTTGGACTTGGTCACCAGACCGGCCGCGCGGGCCTGGGTGATGACGTCCAGCGAGCGCTCGTAGCGGAACGCCGGGCGGATCCGCTTGAAGATCCGCGGCACCGTCTCGACGTTGTGCGCCAGCACCTCGGGGCGGGACGAGAAGACCTCGGCGAGCTGCTCGGGCACCGCGTTGAAGTCCGGGATCAGCAGCTCGACGCCCGTCCGGCCGGTCGCCCGGTCGGCGGTCAGCGCGTGCACCTGGCGGACCGTCTCGGCGTACAGCCAGGCCCCGCCGTCCGGCAGGTCGTCACGGGCGACGCCGGTGATCGTGGCGTAGTTCAGGTCCATCGTGACGATCGACTCGGCCACCCGGCGCGGCTCGTCCCGGTCGAAGTCGGCGGGCTTGCCGGTGTCGATCTGGCAGAAGTCGCAGCGGCGGGTGCACTGGTCACCGCCGATCAGGAAGGTCGCCTCGCGGTCCTCCCAGCACTCGAAGATGTTGGGGCAGCCGGCCTCCTGACAGACCGTGTGCAGCCCCTCCTTCTTCACCAGGGACTGGAGGGCGTTGTACTCGGGGCCCATCTTGGCCCGGGTCTTGATCCACTCGGGCTTCCGCTCGATGGGGGTCTCGCTGTTGCGGACCTCCAGGCGGAGGAGCTTCCTGCCGTCGGGCGCGACAGCGGACACGTGCGACTCCTAGAACTAGACGGGGTACCCCCAGGGTACGCCTGTGCTTGTAGGGCTTGTACCGGGCCTGCACCCTGCATTCGCAGGGGGCACAGCGCTCCGGTGGCGCTGCGCATTCCCGCTCAGCGGGCCAGCGCGGGCTCCGGCAGTTCGGCCAGCACCTCGCGCAGGTGGCGTTCCACGATCGGGAGGGCCTCGCCGACCCCGAAGTCACGGTCCAGCTCGGAGCTGACCGAGCCGACCCCGGCGTCCCGGATGCCGCAGGGCACGATCCGGTCGAACCACGTCATGTCGGGGTCGCAGTTCAGTGCGAACCCGTGCATCGTCACTCCGCGGGCCACCCGCACGCCGATTGCCGCCAGCTTGCGGTCATCGCCGCGCTGGCCCGCGTTGGACGCCGCGTACTCGGGCCCGGCCAGCCGGGGGTCGATCCCCAGCGGCAATCCCATCCGAAGGGTGAGTTTGCCGATCTCGACGACCTGGGACGGGTCCGGCACGGCGCCGGGGATGTCCGCACCGAGCACCCAGACCCCACTGCGGCCCTCGATCCGGGTGGTGCCCACCCCGAACTCGCCGCAGGCGCGGATCAGCGCCTCCTCCAGCCGACGGACGTACGCGACCACGTCGATCGGGTCCGGCAGCTTCACGATCGGGTACCCGACCAGCTGGCCGGGGCCGTGCCAGGTGATCTCGCCGCCCCGGTTCACCTGCACCACGGGGGTGCCGTCGAGCGGGAAGTCCTCGGGGTTGGTCCGCTTGCCCGCCGTGTAGACCGGCGGGTGCTCCAGCAGCAGCACGGTGTCCGGGATCTCGTCCGCGACCCGCAGCGCGTGCAGCCGCTGCTGCTCCGCCCAGGCCTCCTCGTACGGCACCGACCGCTCGCCTATGCCCATCCGGACGAAACGTACCTGCTCGCTCACCGCTGCTCCTTGCCATGGCGTTCGAGACCAACCCGGCAACTGTACGCCTCACACTTCGCGCCTCCGCGAGGCCCCGTCAGGGGCTCGGGGAACTGCGACGCCGGCCTCGGAGCAGGTGATCCGTGCGTAATTGGTCAGGCACTTTTGCATGTGACCCGAGCGCCAGATCTCCTCGCAGTTCCCCGAGCCCCTGGGTAGTACTCGGCCGAGCGCCTGCCCACAGTCAGCCGTCGGCGAGGAGTTGCAGCCGCAGCGCGAGCTGGAGTTCCAGTGAGCGTTCCGGGTGGTTCCAGTCGTGGCCGAGCAGGATCTCCACCCGGTCGAGACGCTGGACCACGGTGTTCACGTGGACGTGCAGCTCGTCCTTGGCCCGGGTCAGGCTGCCGCCGCAGTCGAAGTAGGCGCGCAGGGTGCGGACCAGCTCGGTGCCCCGGCGGGTGTCGTAGTCGAGCAGCGGGCCGAGGGTGGCGCCGACGAACGCGGCCACGTCGTGACCGTCGCCGAGCAGCACGCCGAGGAAGCCGAGGTCGGCCGCCGACGCACCGTCACCTTCGCGGCCGAGCACCCCCAACGCCCGGACGCAGCGCAGCCCTTCGGTGTACGCCGCCGCGAGCGCCACCGGCCCGGTGGCGACCCGGCCGGCGCCGACCGTGACCGGCACCCCGGCCAGCCGGGCCAGCCGGTCGGCGGCCAGTTCGGCCGCGTCGCCGGGGGTGCTGCCGCCGTCCTCCGGCAGCAGCAGGACGACGGCCTCGCCGTGCTCGGCGCTGATCCCGCGCGAGCCGAACAGGTAGCGGGAGGCCGCGCCCGCCAGCCGGGCCCGCTCTGCGGTGGGGACCATCGCGACCAGCACCAGGTGCGGCCGACCCAGGTCGACGCCGAGCCGGCGGCCCCGGGCGGTCAGCCCGGCCGGGTCGCGGTCGGGGGAGCTGAGCAGGTCGGCCAGCAGTTCGCCGCGGACCCGGTTCTCGGTCTCGGCGACCGAGCGGCGCAGCAGCAGGAGCAGGGCGGTGACCACTCCGGCCCGTTCGAACAGGCGGCGGTCGGCGTCGTCCAGGTCGGGTCGGTCGTGCAGCACGATGCTGCCCAGCGGCTCCTGCCCGGCCAGCACCGCGCAGACCCAGCTGTCGCCGGCCCGGACGGCGCGGCCCTCGGCGCGCGAGGCGGCGACCGCATCCGACAGTCCGTCAGCTCCCGGCGTGCGCCCGGCCAGTACGAGCCCCTCGGCGTCGCGTACGCCCACCTCGCCACCGAGCAGTGCGGCCACCGCGGCCGCCACGTCCGGGACTTCGGCGCCGCGCAGCACCAGGTCGGTGAGCCGGTCGTGGGCCCGTTCGGCGCGCTGGACGGCGGCGGAGTGGGCCTGGATCACCTCGTTGGCGGTGTTCAGTTCGGCCAGCGCGGCCCGGGTGTCGGCCAGCGCCTTGGCGGTGTCCAGGGCGATCGCGGCGTGCGCGGCCAGGGTGCAGAGCAGCGCGACCTCGTCGGGGGAGAACGCCCGGGGCGAGCGGTCGGCCGCGAACAGCACGCCGATCACCTGGCCGCCGAGCAGCAGCGGGACGCCGATGATCGCGACCAGGCCCTCGTCCAGCACCCCGGCGTCGATCTTGCCGGTGTGGTGGAACCGCTCGTCGGTCCGGTAGTCCGGCGTGGCGTACGGCCGGGCGGTCTGCGCCACCAGGCCGCCGAGGCCGTCGCCCAGGCTCAGCCGCAGGGTCTGGAACAGAACCGACACCGAGCCGTCGGTGACCCGCATGTAGGTGTCCCCGGCGGCCTGGTCCGGCAGGGTCAGGTATGCGGTGTCGGTGCCCAGCAGCATCCGGGCCCGGCGGACGATCGCCTGCAGCACCGCGTCCAGGTCGCGGGAGGCGGCCAGGTCTCCCGCGGTGTCGAAGAGCGCCGTCAGCTCGGCCTCCCGGCGCCGGTGCTGACGCATCGTCCGGTGTACCCGCAGGGCCAGCCAGGTGGCGTCGTCGATCTCGGCCAGCACGGCCGCGGGCGCGCCCTGGCGCCGGGCCTCGGCGAGCACCTCGGCGAAGTCCTCGGTGGCGGCGCCGGAGGCGAGCAGGTCGAGCAGCCGCCGCAGGGCGGGGGCGGCGCTGGAGTGGGGGTGCGGGTCGTCCATGGTGCGGGCCATCGTGCCAGTTCTGCGGGGGTGGAGGAACGTCCGGTGCCGAACCGGTACCGGACGTTCCGGGAGGGGTCAGACGCCGACGGGCTGCCCGGCCGGAGCCGGTGCGTCCTCGCCGATCTCGGCCAGATCGCGGCCCCGGGTCTCCCGGGCGCAGACCACGGCGAGCACGGTGATCGCCGAGGCGATCGCCACGTAGACCGCGATCGGGGTCGAGCTGCCGTAGTCCTTGAGCAGCGCGGTGGCGATCAGCGGGGCCGGGGCACCGGCCGCCACCGAGGCGAACTGGGAGCCGATCGAGGCGCCCGAGTACCGCATCCTGGTCGCGAACATCTCGGAGAAGAAGGCCGCCTGCGGGGCGTACATCGCGCTGTGGAAGAAGAGTCCGATGGTCACCGCGAGCAGCATCGAGCCGAAGCTCTTGGTGTCCACCAGCCCGAAGAAGACGAACGCCCAGATCCCGACCCCGACCGCGCCGAACAGGTAGACCGGCTTGCGGCCGATCCGGTCCGAGAGCGCCCCGAACAGCGGGATCAACGCGAACTGGATCGCCGAGGCGATCAGCACCGCGTTCAGCGCGGTCTGCTTCGGCAGGTGGACGTGACCGACCGCGTAGGCCAGCACGAAGGTGGTCGTCACGTAGTACGAGATGTTCTCCGCCATCCGCGCGCCCATCGCGGTCAGCACCTCGCGCCAGTGGTGGCGCAGCACCGCGACCAGCGGCGGCTGCTCCGGCGCCTGCGCCTTGCGCGCCTCGGAGGCGGCCAGCGCCTGCTTGAAGAGCGGCGACTCGTCCACCGCGAGCCGGATCCACAGACCGACCATCACCAGCAGCGCGGACAGCAGGAACGGCACCCGCCAGCCCCAGGCGATGAAGTCCGCGTCGGACTGGACGGCCGTCATCAGCGAGAGCACACCGGCGGCCAGCAGGTTCCCGGCCGGCGCACCGCCCTGCGGCCAGGAGGCCCAGAAGCCGCGCCGCTTGGCGTCCCCGTGCTCGGAGACCAGCAGCACCGCGCCGCCCCACTCGCCGCCGAGCGCGAAGCCCTGCACCAGCCGCAGCCCGGTGAGCATCAGCGGTGCCGCGACGCCCGCCTGATGGTACGTCGGCAGACAGCCGATCAGGGTGGTCGAACCACCCATCAGCAGCAGGCTCAGCACCAGCAGCTTCTTGCGGCCTATCCGGTCGCCGAAGTGCCCGAAGACCAGCGCGCCGATCGGCCGGGCGGCGAAGCCGATCGCATAGGTGAGGAAGGACAGCAGGGTGCCGGTCAGCGGGTCGGAGTTGGGGAAGAACACCTTGTTGAAGACCAGCGCAGCGGCTGTTCCGTACAAGAAGTAGTCGTACCACTCGATGGTGGTGCCGATCAGGCTGGCGCCGACCACCTTGCGGAGCGATGCGCCTCGGGTTCTCGCTGGGTCGGGAGAACTGGCCATGGGGGTCACCTGTCTGGTTGCGGGCGGGCGGTGCGGGGGGAGGTCGGGGAGGTCAGTGTGCGGTCCAGCCGCCGTCGACCGGCAGGCTGGCCCCCGTGATGTAGGAGGCGTGCGGGGAGCAGAGCCAGAGGGCGAGCTGGGCCACCTCGTCGGGCTCGATCAGCCGCTTGACGGCGGTGCGGTCGAGCATGATCTGCTCCACCACCTCGTCCTCGCGGATGCCGTGGGCCAGGGCCTGGGCGGCGATCTGCTTCTCCACCAGGGCGGTGCGCACGTAGGCGGGGTTGATGCAGTTGCTGGTGACGCCGTACGGGGCACCTTCTAGCGCGACGGTCTTGCTCAGCCCCTCGAGGCCGTGCTTGGCGGTCACGTACGCCGACTTGAAGGCGCTGGCCCGCAGCCCGTGCACGGACGAGATGTTGACGACCCGTCCCCAGTCCTGCTCGTACATGTGCGGCAGGGTGCGGCGCAGGATCCGGAACGGGGCCTCCACCATCACCCGCTGGATCAGCGCGAACCGGTCCGGCGGGAACTCGTGCACCGGCGCGACATGCTGGAGGCCCGCGTTGTTGACGACGATGTCGGCGTCGTCCGGCAGCGCGTCCACCGCAGCCGGGTCGGAGAGGTCCGCGACGATCGCCTCACCGCCGATCCGCTCGGCGAGTTCCTTGGCCGGCTCGGCCGCGAGGTCGACGATGTAGACCCGGGCGCCGGCTGCGGCGAAGGCCTCGGCACAGGCCCGGCCGATCCCCGAGGCGGCCCCAGTGACCAGCGCCGTACGGCCGGCCAGCGAGTGGGCTGAAGTGGTGTCCATGGCCGAGAACGGTAGAAACCGACGGCGCTCACTCCTATGTGCCGGGCAGCCACAGGTCAGGGCGGGTTCATGGCGACCGGTGCCATGCGGGTGGTCGGGCCGAAGAGCCTGGTCCAGCCAAACACCCGCCGCGACACCTTCCCTACAACGGGCGCCATTGCTTCACCCGTTCGGAGGATTGCCCGCCCAGATCCACCCATAGCGGCGAAATGCTCGCTACATTCACGCCGATTCCCGACAGGGGGCGCCGCTCCATGCACCGGGGGGACTGGTGAGGCGCTCGAGAGGTGTGACTGATATGCCCCAACGGCCTGCAACCGACAGCCCGGCGTACGGACCGCTCGACCCGCTCGACCCGCACCTCGATCCGCGCGAGGGGCCGTCCGGGGCCACACCCGGCGGGTCGCCCGAGGTGTCACCGCAGGTCGCCGAGGTGGCGGCCGCTGCCGGTCCGTCAGGCGCGGCAGGCCCAGCGGGCTCAGCCGGGCCAGCGGGCCCGTCCGGCCAGACCGGCCTGGACAAGACCCTGAACCCCCGGCTCGCCGCGCTGATCGAGGAGGCCGGCTTCTCGCACGCCGGGCTGGCCCGCCGGGTCGACCAACTCGGCCTGGAGCACGGCCTCGACCTGCGCTACGACAAGACTTCGGTGACCCGCTGGCTGCGCGGCCAGCAGCCCCGGGGCGCCACCCCCGCGCTGATCGCCGAGGTGTTCACCCGCAGGCTCGGGCGGCGGCTGACCGCGCTGGACATCGGTCTCGAGGCCTGCGCCCCGGTGTACGCGGGCCTGGAGTTCGCCGAGAGCCCGCAGGAGGCGGTGGACATCGTCGCCAGCATGTGGCACAAGGACACCGGCCAGCAGTCCGAGCTGCGCCGGATCGCCTTCACCCCGGCCGGCCTGGTGGTGCCCAGCCGGGACTGGCTGATCGGCCGCACCGACGAGCGGGTCGCCCGGGACGGCTCCGTCCCCGGGCTGCCCGCAGGGGCCCCTGACGTCTCGTCAGGGCGCCCGCAGCCGCCAGGAGTCCGCCCTGGCCTGCCCGCCGCCCGGAGCGCCGTACGGGCCCCTCAGCCGGGTCTGCTGCGGGTGCCCACCCAGAGCCGCGGCGCCACGCCGCAGTCCGCCCTGGAGGCCGCCGAGGCCCGGGAGCAGCGCCCGCCGTTGCGGGTCGGCCGGGGGGACATCGCCGCGATCCGGGCCGTCGGCGACCTGTTCCGCGCGCTGGACCACGCCTACGGCGGCGGCCACGCCCGCCAGGCGCTGGTCAGGTACCTGGAGAGCGAGGCCGAGCCGATGCTGCGCGGCCGGTACGGCGAGCAGATCGGCCGGGCGCTGTTCGGCGCGGTCGCCGACCTGACCCGGCTGGCCGGCTGGACCTCCTTCGACATCGCCGCGCACGGCCTGGCCCAGCGGTACTTCGTCCAGGCCCTGCGGCTGTCCCAGGCGGCGGGGGACCGGGTGCTCGGCGGCTACGTGCTCACCACGATGAGCCAGCAGGCCGTCCACCTCGGCCACGGCCGGGAGGCGATCCAGCTGGCCCGGGTCGCCCAGCAGGGCGTCGGCGCGGCCGCCGCGCCCACGGTGCAGTCCCTGATGCACGCGGCCGAGGCCCGCGGCCACGCCCTGCTCGGCGACGTACGCTCCTGCACCACCGCTCTGGTCCGCTGCGAGCGAGCCCTCGGCATCGCCCGACCCAACGACGAACTGCCCTCCTGGGCCCGCTACTTCGACGAGGCTCAGCTGGCCGACGAGTTCGCGCACTGCTACCGCGACCTCCAGCAGTGGCGCCCGGCCGCCCAGCACGCCGAGAAGTCGCTCCGACTACGGGCCCCGGCCTACGCCCGTAGCCGCATCCTCTGCCGCCTGGTGCTGGCCGGCTCCCGCCTCGGCCTCGGCGAGATCGACGACGCCTGCACCCTGGCCACCGAGGCCCTCCGGGCGGCGGGTGAGATGCGCTCCGCCCGCACGGTCGAGTACCTGCGCGACTTCCACCGCCGCCTGATCCCCTACCGGGCCAACCAGTCCGCCCGCGCCTTCGACGAAGCGGCCCGGCAGTCGGGGGTGATCTGAGGCCGAGTCAGGTGAGGGGCCGTCACCAGCTCTCCGCGCTGACCCGGTGGCGGTCCTCCGCGGGTGGCTGCTGGGACTGGCCGCGCAGGCGCTGGGCGAGCAGTGGGAAAAGCAGGACGGAGAGCATGCCCGCGCCGACCAGGGCTGCGGCGGTGGAGGACGGCAGGTGCTCGGCCTCGACCTCGATGGTGGTGATGACCACGACCAGCGGCAGGGCGGTGGCGCCGAACAGGCCGAGCGCCACCCGGTCCCGGCCGCCCAGTTCGGGTGGCGCCAGCAGTGCGGCCGGGACTCCGCGCAGCGCGGCGAACAGCAGCAGGAAGATCGGGACGAGCAGCAGGGTGCCGGGATCGGAGAGGAGCGCATCGAGGTCGAGTTCATACCGCTGACCACGAAGAAGATCGGCACCAGGAAGCCGAAGCCGATGCCTTCGAGCTTGGCCTCGATCACCTCCTCCTCCGCCTCGGGCACGTCGGACAGCAGCAGCCGGGAGATGATCCCGGCGGTGAAGGCGCCCAGCAGCATGTCCAGGCTGAGCCAGATCGCGGCGCTGACCATCACGGCCAGCACCAGGATCACGGTCCGGATCGCGAACTGGCCGGAGGTCCGCAGGGTGCGCCGGATCAGCCGGGTCACCACGTCCGGGCGGGGACGCCGGGCGTAGCTGACGGCGAGCGCGGTGAGCAACGCGAAGGCACCCAGGATGACCGCCGACTTGACCGGGGTGTTGCCACTGAGCAGCACCGCGATCGCGATGATCGGGCCGAACTCGGAGAGCGCGTCGACCAGGTGGCCGACCTCCGCCCAGCCGAGCACGTCCGGGCCGATCAGCACGCCGAGCACGATCTCGAACACCACGGTCGGGACCGCCAACCAGCGTTGCAGGCGGTCGGCGAGCAGCGGTGCGGCCACCGCGCAGGCCGGGATGAGCACGAGCGCGATCGCGTCGACGCTTTCTGCCGACATCAGCTAAATGTCCGACTCTGGGTCATATCGGCATACGGGCACGGCCGATTGACGGCACCCCAGAGGCAAGGCCGTGGAGGCCCTGCACTCCAGGCATCAGCCGCCTACTGCCCAGGGGCTCGGGGAACTGCGACGCCGACCTCGTGCAAGGTGATCCGTGCAGGGGTGGTCAGGCACTTTCGCAGGTGACCCCGGCGCCAGATCTCCTCGCAGTTCCCCGAGTCCCTTGGTAGTGCAACCTTGCGCCCTGCCAAAAGCTGAGCACCTGCCTACGGCGCAGCCCCGAGCCCCGCCGGAGGCGCTACGCCGCCTCGGCCGCCGTCGCCGTCGCCGGGACGCGGAGGTCGCGCAGGACGGCCTGGGCGGCCCGCCGGCCGGAGACCAGGGCGCCCTGGACGGTGCTGGTGTCCCGGTGGTCGCCGCAGACGTACAGGCCGGCCAGCAGCCGGACCGGGCGGCGGAAGTTGTGCGGCGGCGGCATCGCCGGTACCGCGTCCGGGACGTGCCGGACCGTCAGGAACTCCCAGTGCGCCGCGGCGGAGCCGTAGAGGTGCACCAGGCGGCGGCGGAGCACCGGCTCGTACCCGGCCGGGCCGCCCTGGTCGAACCTGCGTCGACCCAGCACGGTGGTGGCGACCAGCGCCCGTCCCGGCGGCGCGTACGAGGGGTGCAGGTCGCTGAGGACCAGCGAGTGCGAGAGGGCCGGGCGGCCCTGCGGCCGGTCGGCGTCGAGCAGCAGCACCGGCTCGTCCAGCGGTGAGCGGTCGGCGGCGTGGAAGTACGTGGTGACGGGGTGGAAGTCCGGCACCCGCAGCCCGGGGAGCAGCAGCGCGGCCGACTGCGCGTCGGTGGCCAGGACCACGGCCCGGGCGGCGACCCGGCCGTGCGCGGCCGTCTGCACGCCGTCGGCGGCGACCGAGGTGACCCGGACCCCGAGCCGGAGCGTCCCGGCGGGCAGGCCCTCGGCCAACTGTGCTGGTACGGCGGCCAGTCCGGCCGCCGGGAGACAGAGCCGCCCGCGCGCGTACGAGCGCAGCACCAGGTCGGCGACCCGGCTGCTGGTGCCGAGCGCCGGGTCGCTGAGCAGGGCGCCGAGCAGCGGGCGGAGCAGGCCGTCCACGGTGCGCGGCGGGAGGCCGCGGTCGGTCAGCGACCGCGCGGTGGTGGTCTCCGGGCGG
>NZ_LMCT01000017.1:24815-63219 GCF_001424875.1 Kitasatospora sp. Root107
AGCCGGGGTACCGGGGTGCTGGSGAGCCGGCCGAAGGCCGAGGCGAGCCGGGCCCGGTCCAGCGGACTGCCCAGCGGGCCCCGGGCGGTGGCCTGCCTGGCCGGGGTCTGCTGCGGATCGCCGAACCGGTGGCGACGCCCGGCGCTGTGCACCAGGACGCCCGGGGCGAGCAGGCTGAGCTCGAGCCGCTCCAGGTCGAGCACCCGGCCCGGCTCGGGGAAGTCGGTGTTCAGCAGCTGGCCGCCGTGGTCGAGGCGGAAGCCGTCCAGCTCCCGCCCGGCCGCCCGGCCGCCGATCCGTTCGGTGGCCTCCAGGACCTGCACGGTGAGGCCCCGGGCGGTCAGCGCGCGGGCGGTGGCCAGCCCGGCGAGTCCGGCCCCGACCACCACGACGTCCGGGTCGGACTGGCGGCGGGTACGGCGGGTGAAGTCATGTGCGGGCACGAGTGTGCTCCCTCCCTGGTCCCGGGGCTGCGGCCGGGCAGGCCGCAGGGTGCCGGGACACGGTCCGAGCATGTGATGCCCCGTCAATCCGCGGATCAGGCCGGGAGTCGGGCCTGAATCGGGAGGAGTGGGAACAGGCGACGGGGCACGGTCACGGACTGTGCGCCGGAAGAGCGTGTTCGACGGGTCGGCGGGCGCGTACGGTCACCGGAGGCGCGAGATGCGCCGGATACCTGCTGCCGTGCGCCCCCCTGCGCCTGCGCCTGCCCCGCGCCTGATCCCGCGCCCGCGCCTGCCGCCGCGCCGGGTCAGACCGCTGCCTGAACCGCCGCCTCCGCCGTCGGGTGCCGGAACCGGAAGCCGGCCGCCAACAGCCGCGCCGGGACCGCCCGGTGACTGCCCACCACCTCCACCGCCATCTCGCCGAGCACCGCCTTGAGCGCGAACTCCGGCACCGCGAAGACGGTCGGCCGGCCCATGGCGCGGCCGATCAGTTCGGTCAACTCGCCGTTGGTGACCGGCTCGGGGCCCGCCAGGTTGAACGGCCCGGACAGCTCCGGGGTGTCGATCAGGTAGCGCAGCGCGGCCACCTCGTCGGCGAGCGAGATCACGCTCCAGTACTGCTGCCCGTCGCCCAGCCGCCCGCCGAGCCCCAGCCGGAACAGCGGGAACAGCCGCCCGCCCGCGCCCCCCTTCGCGGAGAGCACCAGGCCGGTACGGGCGTGCGCCACCCGGACGCCCGCCAGCTCGGCCGGGCGGGTGGCAGCCTCCCACTCCACGCAGACCCGGGCCAGGAAGTCGTCCCCGGGCGGCGCCTGTTCGTCGATCACCTGATCCCCGGTCTGGCCGTAGAAGCCCACTGCCGAACCACTGACCAGTACCCGGGGCGGCTCCTTGAGCTCGGCCAGCGCGGCGGCCAGCGTCTCGGTGCCGAGCACCCGGCTGTCCCGGATCTCCTGCCGGTACGCCTCCGTCCAGCGCCGGTCACCGACCCCGGCCCCCGCCAGGTGTGCCACCGCCTCCACCCCGTGCAGCCCGGCCCGGTCGATCTGCAGCAGGTGCGGGTTCCACCCCACCCCGACGGTGCCGTCCGGCTGTACCCCGGTCCTTGACCGCTGCCGCACCAACCGCACCACCTCGTGCCCGTCCGCCAACAGCGAGCGGACAAGCGCCGAACCGATCAGACCTGTGGACCCAGTCACCGCGATACGCATGGCCCCATCCTGGCAGCCGAGCCCGCCCGGCGACCGATCGGGCCCGCCGGAACGGCCCGCCCAAAATGCCCCGGCAAGGCCGGCAGGTGGTCGCCTACGATGGCGGCCATGGGAGCGAACGGCGCAGCTGACCTGACGATACGTACCGCACGGCAGCAGGACGAGCCGGAGCTCGCCCGCCTCGACCGGGTCTCCTGGTCCTGGCTCAGCGACGTGGTCCCCCCGCCCGAGCCGGACGCCGAACTCTTCAGCGAGCGCCGCCCGCCCGAGCACTTTCTGCTTGCGGAGTCGGCCGGCCGGATCGTCGGATACATCCACCAGGGCCCCGCCACCCCGCTGGCCAGCAACGGCCACATCCGCCAGATCCAGGGCTTCGTGGTCGACCCCGAGGCCCGCGGCCGGGGCATCGGCCGAGCCCTGGTCGAGGCCGCCTGCGACCTGGCCCGCGCCGACGGCATCCGCCGGATCACCCTCCGGGTGCTCGCCCACAACGCCCCCGCCCGGCGTCTCTACGAGCGCTGCGGCTTCGAGGTGACCGGCATCCTGCCGGAGGAGTTCTGGCTGGACGGCGCGTACGTGGACGACGTCTGGATGGGCCGCCGGCTCTGAGGCCGGTCGACTGACGGACCGTCAAGTGCCAAGCGGCTGACGGGGCGAACGCGTGAACGGTACGGTACCGCCGTGACCTACTCGACGCCGCCCGGCTGGTACCCCGTGCTCGACCCGGGGCCGGACGGGGTTGCCCAGGAGCGCTGGTGGGACGGCGAGGCGTGGACCGCCGAGATCCGCCCGGTGGGAGGCGTGCCGGGCGCCAAGCCGAAGCGCGGGCTCAGGATCGGGCTGGTGATCGCGCTGGTGCTGGCGGTACTGGCCGGTGGAGCGGGCGTGCTGGTCTGGGCCACCCGGGGTGACGATCCGGTGCGTGTGCCGTCGGCTGCGCCACCGGTGGTGACGAGCAGTGCTTCCCCGAGCCAGAGCCCGAGCCCGACGCCCAGTCCCACCCCGACGCCGAGTCCGACCCCGACCCCGGCGCAGCCCAGCCGCGCCCCGCTGCCCTCCACCCGCTCGGTGCAGGAGCTGTCGCGCGGCTGGGAGGTACCGGTACCGGCCGGCTGGAGGATCGACGACCACAGCGACAAGGTGACCCTGCAGTTCTCCACCAAGCCGTACTCCTGCGACGTCGGCAGCGGCAGCTGCGTCCGGGCCAACTTCTCCGTGGTGGCCGAACGGGCCGACGGCGCCTCCGCCCAGGCGGTGGCCCGGGCGGAGATGGCCACCTATGCGCCGCTCCTGTACGGCGACCTCACCTCGACCCGCACCGTGGTCTCGGCCCCGGTGACGGTGGCGGGCGTGACCGGGCACGCCGAACGCTGGCGGGTGGACCCGGTGAAGGGCGTCCCCGGCTACGTGCTGGTGGTGGCGGTCCGGGCGGCCGGTGGCGGTTTCACCGTGCTGGTCGGCTCGGCGGACGAACACCCGGACGCGCCCTCGCCCGAACTGCTCGACCAACTGGTCGCCGCCATCCGCCCGCTGCCCGGCGGTACGGGCGGTGGCTCCGCCGGTACCGGGGTGTCGGTCTAGGCCGACGGGCCGTCAGCCCGCCGCCTTGGCCCGGCGGACGAACTCCGTGATCAGCGCCGGGTCCTTGACCCCGCGCCGCACTTCGACCCCGCTGGAGACGTCCACGCCCCACGGCCGGGCCACCGCGATCGCCTCGGCCACATTGGCCGGGGCGAGCCCGCCGGCCAGCATCCACGATCCGCTCGGCGGGTTGGCGCCCAGCTCGGACCAGTCCCACGGCTCGCCCGAACCGGGCACCGGCGAGTCCAGGATCAGCAGGTCCTCGCCGAAGTCGCCACAGACCGCTGCCGCCCCGGCCGCTGCCGAGGTGGCCCGGATCAGCTGCAGCCTGAGGTCCCGCAGTTCGGCGAAGGCGGCGGGCGGGTGGTCGCCGTGCAGCTGGACGGCACCGACCCCGGCCGCCGTCGCGGCCCGCCGGACCTCCGCCGACGGCTCCCGGCCGAACACCGCCACCGTCAGGACCCCGGCGGGCACCAGCTCGGCCAGCCGCCGGGCGGCCGCCGGGCTCTCGGTGAGCACGAAGCCGATCGCGTCGGCACCGGCCGCGACGGCCGCCGCGACGTCCTGCGCGGTGCTCAGACCGCAGATCTTGACGAACACTGTCCCGACGTCTCCCGCTTCGCTGGGCAAGAGGCCCGTACCCCTCGACCCGAGTACGGTACGCGCCCGTCGGCACCCGGGCACCACCTATGGCCCAAGCGGCACCCACGCCCGGCCACCGTAGGAACGGCCACCGCGCCGCCTGAGCCGGCGTCAGCCCCCGTACAGCTCCCAGAGCCGGGGGAACCGCTTCGCCATCTGCCCGGCGTCCTCGAAGTCGAAGCTGTCGCCCTCCGGCTGCCGGGGCTGCCGCGTCCCCAGGTCCGGCAGCGGCAGGCCGGTCAGCTGTTCGTGCGCCTCGTCGGCGGCGTAGCCGAGGTCCTCGGCTTCGCCGTCCTCCTCCTCGTCGAAGTCCGGCACCAGCTCGGCCAGGTCGTCCGGCTGGTGCAGCGCGCCCTCGAAGACCTCCCGGCCCTGGCCGATCAGCCAGCACCGGAAGAAGTCGAAGGTGTCCTCCGACGCGCCGTCCAGCATCAGGTACGCCGCCGCCCACAGGTCGTACCGGTAGGCGCGCTGGAACCGCGCCTCGAACAGCCGGGCGAAGTCCACCACGTCATCCGGCGTCAGCTGCGCCAGCCGCTCCACCAGTGCCTCGGCCTGGTCGTCCGGATCGCCCTCGGCCGCGTCCCTGGTCTCGTCGATCAGTTGCCAGAAGTCCGTCTCGTACATCACCGCTCCAGCATCGCCGCTCGACCGGTGTCCCGCACGTGATGTGGCCCGCGAAACGCGGAACCCCGCGCCGTCCGGGTGGACGACGCGGGGTTCCGTGAGCAGAACGCGGTGGAACCGACGCCCTTACAGGCCGAGCTCGACCTCGAACTCGCCGGCCTCGAGGATCTCCTTGACCGCGACCAGGAAGCGGGCGGCGTCGGCGCCGTCCACCAGGCGGTGGTCGTAGGAGAGCGACAGGTAGGTCATGTCACGGATGCCGATGACGGGGCTGCCGTCGACCTCGATGACGACCGGGCGCTTGACGGTGGCGCCGATGCCGAGGATGGCGGCCTGGTTCGGCGGCACGATCACGGTGTCGAACAGCGCACCGCGGGAGCCGGTGTTGCTGATGGTGAAGGTGGCGCCGGACAGCTCGTCCGGGCTGATCTTGTTGCCGCGGACCTTGCCGGCCAGCTCGGCGGTCTTCTTGGAGATACCGGCGAGGTTGAGGTCGCCCGCACCCTTGATGACCGGGGTCATCAGACCCTTCTCCGAGTCCACCGCGATACCGATGTTCTCGGAGTCGAAGTAGGTGATGGTGCCCTCGGACTCGTTGATCCGGGCGTTGACCACCGGGTGGCTCTTCAGCGCCTGGGCGGCGGCCTTGACGAAGAACGGCATGGGGGACAGCTTCACGCCCTCGCGGGCGAGGAAGGAGTCCTTGGCCTTGCCGCGCAGCTGCATGATCTTGGTGACGTCCACCTCGACCACGCTGGTCAGCTGGGCCTGCTCGTGCAGGGCCTTCATCATGTTGTCGCCGATGACCTTGCGCATCCGGGTCATCTTGACGGTCTGACCGCGCAGCGGGGACGCCACGGCGGCGGCCTTCGGTGCGGCGGCGGCCGGGACGACCTTCGCGGCCTCGGCGGCGGCGATCACGTCCTGCTTGCGGATGCGCCCGCCGACACCGGTGCCGGTGACGGCGGAGAGCACGACGCCCTGCTCGGCCGCGAGCTTGCGGACCAGCGGGGTGACGTAGGCGTCCGAGCCGTCGGCGGCCGGAGCAACCGGGGCAACCGGCGCAGCGGCGACCGGAGCCGGAGCGGCGACCGGGGCGGCAGCGGCCGGCGCAGCGGCCACGGGGGCCGGAGCGGCAACCGGAGCCGGAGCGGGGGCGGCGGCCGGGACCGGAGCCTCGACGACCGGGGCCGGAGCGGCAACCGGGGCCGGGGCGGCCGGAGCAGCGGCGGCGGCCGGAGCCGCACCCGCCGCACCGATCAGCGCGAGCTGGGCGCCGACCAGGGCGGTCTCGTCCTCGCCGACCAGGATCTTCACCAGCACACCGGCGACCGGCGACGGGATCTCGGTGTCGACCTTGTCCGTGGAGACCTCGAGCAGCGGCTCGTCGATCGCGACGGTCTCACCCTCGGCCTTCAGCCAGCGGGTGACGGTGCCCTCGGCGACCGACTCGCCCAGGGCGGGGAGCAGCACCGGGGTGGCGTCAGCGGCGGGGGCGGCAGCAGCCGGAGCGGCAGCCGGGGCCTCGGCCACGGGGGCCGGAGCGACCGGGGCGGCGGCCGGAGCCGGAGCACCGGAGCCGTCGTCGATGATGGCCAGCTCGGCGCCGACCGCGACCGTCTCGTCCTCGCCGACCTTGATCGAGGCCAGGATGCCCGAGGCGGGAGCCGGGATCTCGGTGTCGACCTTGTCGGTCGAGACCTCGAGCAGCGGCTCGTCGACCTCGACCCGGTCACCTTCGGCCTTCAGCCAGCGGGTGACGGTGCCTTCGGAAACGCTCTCGCCCAGTGCGGGCAGTGTTACTGAGACCGCCATGGTTTCAGCGACTCCTATCAAGTCTTGCGTACAGGAATGGGTGAACTGCCGGGACGAGCGCGATCAGTCGTGCGCGTGCAGTGCCTTGCCGGCCAGCGCCAGGTGCGCCTCGCCGAGCGCCTCGGACTGCGACGGGTGCGCGTGGATGAGCTGCGCGACCTCGGAGGGCAGCGCCTCCCAGTTGTAGATCAGCTGGGCTTCGCCGACCTGCTCACCCATGCGGGCGCCGACCATGTGGACACCCACCACGGCGCCGTCCTTGACCTGGACGAGCTTGATCTCGCCGGCGGTCTTGAGGATCTTGCTCTTGCCGTTGCCGGCCAGGTTGTACTTGAGCGTGACGACCTTGTCCTTGCCGTACAGCTCGACGGCCTTGGCCTCGGTGATGCCGACGGAGGCCACCTCCGGGTTGCAGTAGGTCACCCGCGGCACGCCGTCGTAGTCGATCGGCACGGCCTTGAGGCCGGCCAGCCGCTCGGCGACCAGGATGCCCTCGGCGAAGCCGACGTGGGCCAGCTGCAGGGTCGGGACCAGGTCGCCGACGGCCGAGATGCTCGGCACGTTGGTGCGCATGTACTCGTCGACCAGGACGTAGCCGCGGTCCATCGCGACCCCAGCCTCCTCGTAGCCGAGACCGGCCGAGACCGGGCCGCGGCCGATGGCGACCAGCAGCAGGTCGGCGTCGATCTGCTTGCCGTTCTCGGTGGAGACCCGCACACCGTCCTGGGTGTACTCGACACCGGAGAAGCGGGCCTTCAGCTCGAACTTGATGCCACGCTTGCGGAAGGCGCGCTCCAGCAGCTTGGAGGAGTTCTCGTCCTCCAACGGGGCCAGGTGCGGCAGGGCCTCGACGATGGTGACGTCGACGCCGAAGGACTTCCAGACCGAGGCGAACTCGACACCGATCACGCCGCCGCCGAGGATGACGGCCGACTTCGGGATCCGGTCGAGCTTGAGCGCGTGGTCCGAGGAGATCACGCGGTCGCCGTCGATGTTCAGGCCGGGGATCGACTTCGGCACCGAGCCGGTGGCGAGGACGATGTGACGGCCCTCGACCCGCTGGCCGTTGACGTCCACCGAGGTCTGCGAGGAGAGCCGGCCCTCGCCCTGGATGAAGGTGACCTTGCGGGAGGCCACCAGGCCCTGCAGGCCCTTGTACAGGCCGGCGATCACGTCGTCCTTGTACTTGTGGACGCCGTTGATGTCGATCCCCTGGAACGTGGCCAGGACGCCGAACTCGGCGGCTTCCTTGGTCTCGTCGGCGATCTCGGCCGCGTGCAGCAGGGCCTTGGTCGGGATGCAGCCGCGGTGCAGGCAGGTGCCGCCCAGCTCACCCTTCTCGATGAGTGCGACGCTCAGCCCGAGCTGCGCTGCACGGAGCGCCGCGGCGTAACCGCCGCTTCCGCCTCCGAGAATGACTACGTCGAAAACGGTGCTGGCGTCGTTCGCCACGTCACGTCCTCCATGCAAAGGGGTGCGGTTCGCCGGGCCGGTCGCGGTCCGGTAGGGCAGGGCGCCCTTGTAAGGCGCCCAGTCGTCCGGGAGTACATCCTCGCACTTGTTCGCGGCGGCTGGTGTCCGGGGCTGCCCCGGACAGCTCGGCCGGTTGCCAGGAGGGCTGCCGGATGTCCCGTACGTCAGGGTATATCCGCAGCTCACAGCGGTGCGACCAGCCGGGAGAGGGCCGGCCGGGCCGGTCGGCGGGCCGGGCTGTTCCACCGTACGGAACAAAGTTTCGCCCGCGGCGAACACGCGTTGTCAGAATCGGTCAGATCCACTACCGGCGGGTAACCGCAAAAAGCGGGGCCCGGCGCCACTCGGCGCCGGGCCCCGCTGGGGCTCAGAGAGCTCAGACCGCGCCGTTGGCGGCGGTGTCCTCGGCGAACCGGATCAGGGTGCGGATCGCGCTGCCGGTGCCACCACGCGGGGTGTAGCCGAACGGCCCGCCCTCGTGGAAGGCCGGGCCCGCGATGTCCAGGTGCGCCCAGTCGATGCCCTCGGCGACGAACTCCTTGAGGAACAGGCCGGCGACCAGGCCGCCACCCATCCGCTCACCCATGTTGGCGAGGTCGGCGATGGTGGTCTCGGTCATGCCCTTGCGCAGCTCGGCCGGCAGCGGCATCGGCCAGGACTGCTCGCCGGCCGCCTCGGCGGTGGCGTGCAGGCGGTCGCGCAGCTCGTCGGAGTTGGCCATCACGCCGAAGGTGCGGTTGCCCAGGGCGAGGACCATCGCGCCGGTCAGGGTGGCGACGTCGACGATCACGTCGGGCTGCTCCTCGCCGGCCCGGACGATCGCGTCGGCCAGCACCAGGCGGCCCTCGGCGTCGGTGTTCAGCACCTCGACGGTCTTGCCGCCGTACATCCGGAGCACGTCACCCGGGCGGGTGGCGGTGCCGGACGGCATGTTCTCGGCCAGCGCGAGCCAGGCGGTGATGTTGACCTGCAGGCCGAGGCGCTTGGCCGCGACCACGGTGGCGAACACGGCGGCGGCGCCGGCCATGTCGCACTTCATGGTCTCGTTGTGCCCGGCCGGCTTCAGCGAGATGCCGCCGGAGTCGTAGGTGATGCCCTTGCCGACCAGGGCGACGGTGGCCTTGGCCTTCGGGTGGGTGTACGCCACCTTCACCAGCCGCGGCGGGTTGGCCGAGCCGGTGCCGACACCGAGCAGGCCGCCGAAGCCGCCCTTGGCGAGCGCCTTCTCGTCCAGCACCTCGACCTTGAGGCTGTGCTCCTTGCCGGCCGCCAGGGCGATCGCGGCGAAGGACTTCGGGTTGAGGTCGTTCGGCGCGGTGTTGACCAGGTCGCGGGCGCGGTTGATCTCCTCGCCGATGGCGGCGGCGCGCTCGACGGCGGCCTTGGCGTCCTTGCTGCCCTTGCGCTCGGTCAGCACGGTCAGCTCGCCGACCGGGGCCTTGCCGTCACCGTTGCGGTAGGCGCTGTAGGAGTACGAGCCGAGCAGCGCGCCGAGCGCGACCGCCTCGATCTCCTCGGCGGAGCCGGCAGGCAGCGCCAGTGCGGCCTTCTTGGTGCCCGCGAGGGTGCGGGCGGCCACGCCGGCCGCCTTGCGCAGGGTCTCCAGCGAGTGGCCCTGCTCGGCCTCGCCGAGGCCGACCGCGAGCACGAGCGGAGCCTTGACACCTGCGGGAGCGGGAAGCTTGACCGCCTCGCCCTCGGCACCCGTCGCGCCCAGGGTGGCGAGCAGCTCGGCCAGCTTGCCGTCGAACGCCTCGGCCACGGCCTCCGAGCCGGACGCGAGCAGCAGGCCCTTCGGGCCCTTGGCCACGCCGATCACCAGGGCGTCCGCGCGCAGCGAGGCGGCGGAGGAGGTGCTCACAGACAGTGCAGTCACTAAACGAGTCCTGTTCTTTCGCGGTCCAAGCCAGGTGCGGCGCCGGTGCCGCACCGGCAACGACCCCGGCGTGCTCCGCAGGAACAGGGCGCAGGGTCACGGTGCTCACCGCATGGTAGTCCGCATGCTGGGATAAAGGCGCCGCACCCTACCCCTTGGATCAGGTCACGGTCGGTGCGACACCGCCGCCCGGTCCGGCCGCCGGAATCCGACGACGGGTCAGATGGTCGGTGGACTATCCTTCTCGGCCGGGGAGAGGGGGGCCGGTGTCGAACGCTGGACTGAGACACCAACTGCGCATGCAGTACACCGGGGTGGGGGATGCGCTCACGCTGCTGGCCGAGTTCCGGGCCGGCCTGGTGCTGGTGCCGCAGATCAGCCCTGGCGGTCCGGTGTGGACCGGAGACCAGGGCGGCGTGCGCTGGATCTACGCCTTCACCGACGAGGCCGAACTGGTGTCCTTCGCCACTGCCCGGGCTCACCAGGGCGGCGTACTGGACTACCTGACGGTCTACGGGGCGCGCCTGCTGGACGTCGGAGTGCCCGCGGTCGGGGTGCCCGCCGGGGTGGCACTGAACGTGGCGGGGAGCATGCCGATGCTCTTTCCGCCGGTCCGGGGCATCGTGCCGGACGCGGCGGCGGTGGACGGCCGGTGACCCAGTACGAAGTGGACCCGCAGGCGCTCAAGCTGGCCGCGGACGGGATCGACCACGCCATCGAGGAGTTGCGCACCCTCGGCATCGAGGAGGCCGCACTGGTGGGGCGGGGGTTCGGCGACATCAGCCTGACCGGGCTGGAGATCGGCCACCCCGAACTCCAGTCCGTCTTCGAGGAGTTCTGCGACCGCTGGTCCTGGGGCGTCCGGGCGCTGATCCAGGACGGCAACGAGATCGCCCGCCGGCTGCACCTCTCTGCCGGGATCTACCACGAGCAGGAGGAGTACGTCTCCGGCGCGGCCAAGGAGCTCACCAACGCGGCCCTGGGCAACCCGAACCTGACGGGTGACGACCTGGAGAAGATGTCCTGGGGCCAGGTGCTCGCGGACAACCCGTTCACCCAGGTCCGGGACGCGGACTTCTCGGCCGAGTCCTTCCAGCAGGCCCAGCTGCACTCGGCCTCGACCATGGCAGCCACCAAGGCGGATCTGCTCGAGAACCCCTTCCTGACCGGGCACGCAGCCGCCCTCGGCCTCGGCGACGAGCTCGCCGAGGAGAGCGCCGAGGCCAAGGGCAGAGCCGAACAACTCGGGCAGCAGGCCGAGCAGTTGAAGTCGAACGGTGGCCACTGATGAGCAACCTGTTCGAGCGGGTCATCGACGGCGGTAAGCGAGCCGTCGGCGAGACCGTCAACGCCGGCGCCCACCTGGTCGGCGACGGTCTCGACCTGGTCGGCCTGGACAGCGCGGCGCACGCCGTCGACAAGTGGGGCGACGGTGTTGCCGACAGTCTGGGCGCGCTGGTCGGCGAACTGAACCTCGGTCAGACCGACGATCCCAAGGAGCTGGTGCACGGCAACGTCGGCGCGATCAGCGAGGCAGCCAAGCACCTGCACAAGTTCCGGACGGCGTTCGACGAGACCGGCTCCGGCCTGACCCGGCTGGACGCCGACCACTGGAAGGGGCAGGCCGGGGACGCGTTCCGGGCCAAGTTCGGCCCGCAGCCCGGGTTCTGGCTGCTGGCCGCGGACGCCTGCGGCGCTGCGGCCACGGCGCTCGACAGCTACGCGCAGACCGTCGAGTGGGCCCAGCAGCAGGCCCGGCAGGCGATCGACACCTTCGAGGCGGCCCGGAAAGCCTCCCAGGAGGCCCGGGACGCCTTCAACCACCAGATCGACCAGTACAACGACGCGGTCAAGCACTACAACAAGGCCGCCGCCGAGGGTGCCGGTCCGACCCGGCCGACCGAGCCCGGAAA
The DNA here is from genome assembly GCF_001424875.1 of Kitasatospora sp. Root107. Taxonomy (GTDB): domain Bacteria; phylum Actinomycetota; class Actinomycetes; order Streptomycetales; family Streptomycetaceae; genus Kitasatospora. The sequence goes on from NZ_LMCT01000017.1 coordinate 36,400, forward strand.
CTTCCACGACCCGGGCGAGGCCGGTCTGAAACAGGCTCAGGAGCTGCTCCGGGACGCCCGGAAGCAGCGCGACAGCGCGGCCCGGACGGCAGCCCAGGCGGTCGCCGCCGCCACCGGCTCCGCGCCGCGCGAGCCGAGCTTCCTGGACCAGGTCGCCGCAGCCCACACCGACCTGGCCCAGGGCGTCGCGGTCGGCGGGCTCCACCTCCTGGGCGGGGTGGCCAAGGCGGGCGCCGACACGGTCAAGTTCGCCCGCGGCCTCAATCCGCAGGACCCGTACAACCTGACCCACCCCGCGCAGTACCAGGACCACGTCTTCAGCACCGCCATGGGTCTGACCCGCACGGCCAACCACCCGACCGAACTGGTCAAGTCCCTTGCCGGCTCCGGCTGGAGCTCCGACCCGGCGGAGGCGCTGGGCCGGGTGATCTTCGATACCGCGTCCGGTGTCGCCACCGGTGGCGGCAGTACGGCAGGCGTGGCCGCCAAGCGGGCCGCCGTGAACGCCCTGGAGCACTCCGCCGAACGCACCGTGCTGGGCGGGGCGGACGATTTCGCCCGACGAGCGGCCACCGACACCGCCCGCCACACCGACATCCCGCTGCCCGCCCAGGCGAGCCCGCCGGTCCGGCTGGAGGGATTCCCGGACGCGGCGTACCACCAACCGCCGACGCGACTGGAGGGCTTCCCGGATGCGGCGTATCAGCAGGCACCGCCAGCTCGGGTAGAGGGCTTTCCCGACGCGGCGTACCAGCACGCGCCCGAACCCGCCCCCGCTCACGCACCCGAACCGTCTGCGCCCGAGACCCCGCACACTCCGGAGTCGTCCGCACCGGAGACCCCGCACGTCTCTGAGCCGGATTCACCGACGACCCACCACGCCGAGTCGGAGAACAGCGCCGCGTCGCAGCCCGACACGGCGGCTGTTCCTGAGAGCACGTCACCCTCGGCGGCCGAGGCAACGGTCGAACCAGCGCCTGAGCGACGGGTGATGAAGGACTACCAGTTCCAGGACAAGCCCCCCGAGGAGGTGCAGCGCCTTGCTGAGATTGAACTCAAGCAGCACGCGCGGACCTTCAGCAGCGATGAGGACGCGCTGAAGTACGGGGCCGAACACTGGAACGACCACGTCGAAAACCTGCCGGAGTCACAGCGGGAAGCCTTGCGCGACTACACCCGCCAGGTCTCGGACGATGGTCCCACCTACAAGGAGATCAATGGTCAGCTTCGTGGCAGCGACGGCTTGACCCCCGAGGTCCAGAAGGCGGTCGGGGAGATCGACCAGGCGATTGCGAGCGCGAAGGTGCCGGAGGACGTGATCGTCAGCCGGGCTACCGACCTCCGCTTTCTCGGTGCGAAGCCGGAGGTCGGTGCGAGGTTCACCGAGGAGGGATACATGTCGACTTCGCTGGGTCGCCTGGCGGGCGCGTTCGACACCAAAGAGGCCTTCGTGCACCTCCGGGTCCCGGAGGGAACGCCAGGCCTGTGGGTGGAGAAGGTGGCGCATGGCGGCGGTGCCGAGCGCGAACTCCTGCTCGGCCGGGGGCTGGAGTGGAAGGTCAACCGGGTGTCCGACCCGCCGGGTGGCCCGGTCCATCTGTATGCCGAGATCGTGCTCAAGGGGGCTCTCTGATGAGTGGCGATGGATGGGACAGTCCGCGGCTGAGCGAGGATCTGTCCTTCACCCGGGTGGGTGGGCCGCCCAGGTACACCGAGCAGACCGACAAACCCGTTGAGTACGTGGCTGTCGCCGACAAGCTGGTCGGTGTGCTCGGTTGGGCGTGGGTCTGCGACGCCGACGATGCCGCCGGATTCGTGGAACGGGCGGCGGCCGGGTCGAACGCGCACGGCGCGAGTACCAGTTGGGACTCGTACACGCGGGAGGCGAAGGCTCGTGAGCTGCCTCCGTCGCACGCGTTGGCCGAGCTGATTGCCGGACAGCACGCCAGGGCGGGTCACCTGGCGGTGCCGGGCGAGCTCGCCCGTGCGACCAGCGTGGCCGTACTGGAGGAGCGTGCCACCCGGGGATGGCTGCTCCACCCTGAACCGGCCGACCCGCGCCGGCGTTCGGCAGAAGAACTGCGCGAGGAGTTCCTCCGCGAGGCTGCTGCGAACGCGGCCGGCAAGGCTGCCGGGCCGGTGGCGCCGTCGATCACACATGCACTGCGACTCCGGGCCCGCAAGCAGCCCGGTAGTTGGCTGGACGAGGTCGATCCCGCGTTCGGCCCTGCCGACGCCGTCCCGCTGTACGGCACGATCGGCAGTTGGCTGATCGACCATCAGGGAATGCCGGTGCGCTTTCGGCACAACCCCGCCTACAAGCCCAGCCCCCGCGCTCTGGGCATGCAGGAACCGGAGACCGTAGCGGAGGCGACGACGCAGCGGGTGGTGGCCGGTCACAGTAGCCAGCTTGAGCTTGAACTGGCCGTGCTGGAGGCTCCGCTCGCCGTTCGGATCGAACCGGAGGATCCCGGTGTGTATCTCGAAGCAGGACGGCACGGGCGGGCTGGGGTCTCCGCCTACACCTCTCCCCGGCTGGTGCCGCCGGACTGGCCGGAGCACCGGTTCATGACCGGCCGTCAGATCGCTGCCCAAGTCCCGGGCCTGGTGCTGATCATCAATCCGGGCACCGAGGCCACCGCCAAGGTCTCGCTCCGCCAGTTGCGCTGGCTCGATTTCGATCCGGCGATCCGAGCGGCACACGAGGCTGAATTCGCCGAAACCATGCGCTGGCTGGAGGACGGATGACCGCTCGTCAGGCGCCGGGCGGCAGAGCCTGACTGTCGTTCACACATTCCAGGACCGAACTGAGGGGAACCAACAAAGGTGACGGGCGACGCGAGCTGGGTGCCACCACTGCGGGCCGGGCGACGGCCGGCGGGGCAGGCGCTGTTCGGTTGGCTGGAGGATTCGAGGGCACCCAGGCTCTGCCGGGTCACCGGCTCATCAGGCAGCGGCCGGACGCACCTGCTGGCCTGGCTGGCGACCGGCTCACCGGTCGACAACCCGCGAACCACCCGCCGGGTGCACGCGTTTCTGCCCGCCGCTGGACTGACGGTCCGTAGCGCCACCTGGCTGCTCGCCGACCGGCTGGGCGTAGCCGCACATACCCCCGTCGAGCTGGCCGCCGCACTGAACGACGGCCGCTCGCGGGTGGTAGTCGTCACCGACCTGGACCGGGCCGGCGGCCGCCTGCTGCCCGACCAGCCCGGTAGGATCGCGGCCGAACTCCTCGCCCCGCTGCTCGCCCTCCCAGGGCTGCGCATGGCGGTGGAGTCCGCCCAGGGTTCCCCCGTCGGCGAAGTGCTGGGTGCGGCGGCGCCGGAGGCAGCGGTGCTGAACCTCGACGACCCTCGATGGACCGACCCGGACGCCTTCGCCGCCTGGTGCGCCCGGCTGCCCGGGGCCCCGGCTGCCGCCGCACAGCTCTACCCCAGCCCGGGTCTGGCCCAGCTCGCGGCCAGGGCTGCCGGCGGAGTCGTCGTCGATGTCGCCGCCCCACTGGCGGATCGGGCGCAGGCGGTGTGCGCCGCCTGGTGGGCGAACCTGCCCGGTGACCTGCAGCCGACCGTACGGGCTCTGGCTGTGACGGAGCAGGAACTGCCGGCCGAGGAGTGGGCCCTGCTGCCGGGCGCGGGCGGCGCCGAGGCGGTTCGCCGAGTCGGTACCTATCTGCCGCCGCACGCCGATGGCATCTCCTGGCGCCTGAACCTCAGTCAGCTCGCCTCCCAGGTCGCTACGGAAGCCTCGCCGGCCGACAGTGCCGCACTGGTCCGCGACCTCGCGGGCCAACGCTCGGAGGCCCTGCTCGGCCTGCTGCTCCGCCACGGCGTCGGAGGCCGGTTCCTCGACGACCCGGACCTGCTGGCCAACGCCGATCCCCTCGCGGTCACCGCTGCCTTCGATGCCCAGGCCGATACCGGCCTGCTCGCTGGGGCCTGGCACTCCGCAGGCCCGGCGCTGGTCACGCTGAGGTCGGCGTCGGAGCGGGCAACTGTGCTGAACGCGTGGCTTGATCACGACCGGCGCCCCTCTGAATCGCCCTGGCAGACCCGTTGGGCGTACCGCCCGCCGGGCGGGCAGGTGCGGGCGGTCAGCCTGGGGCGCGGACCTTACGCCGGACGGATCCTGGTCGCCACCGACACCGGGATGCACGTTCTCGACGAGGAGAGTGGTCAGGAGACCGGCGTCGGTCCCCTCCAACTGCCAGTCGTCCCTGCCTCGTTGGCCTGTGGTGCGGACGCTGTCCTGATCGCCGTGGACTCGACCGGAACCCTGGGCGTACTGCCCTCACCGGTACCCGGAAGCCCCAATAGTGCCCTTCAGGTGACGGGCCGTGCGGCCCAGAGCCTGGGAGGCGAGCTGACAGCGGTCGCCGTCCAGCGAGACGAGGGGAGCCCTGCACTCGGCGTCGGTGATGCCCGGGGTGGGGTCGCCTACTTCACCGACGACTCCCACGACGGGCTGCGGCCCAAGCAACCGCTCCACGACGGCCCGGTCACGGCCCTCGCGACCGCCGAGGCGCGCTACGAGTCCTGGTTGGTCAGTGGCGGAGCGGACGGGAGGGTCGGGCTCTGGGGTGTCAGCCGCCGGTCGGCCCATCCCCCCGTCGAAACCCGCGACATCCCGATCACCGCCGTCGCTGCCTCCGGGAGCACGGACGGCCTGCTGGTCGTCTCCGCCTGGGCCGACGGTCTGGTCCGAGTGCGCCGCCAGTCCGAGCTCGGCGACACCGTGCTCGACCTGCGCCTCGGCTCCCCGGTCCGCTCAGCGGCGATCGACGCAGGCGGTCGGATCTGCCTGGCGCTGCCGGAGCGAGTCATCAGCCTCAGCGTCGCAGGGTGATGGAGATGAACAACCGATGAGCGCCGACAACTGGACCGCTGCTGAGGCCCGCCGGGTGCCGCCGCTGCGGGCGGGCCGCCGCGCGGCGGGGCTGGCGCTGTTCGGCTGGCTGGACGACCCACGGGCACCCAGACTCTGCCGAGTGGCCGGTAGTTCCGGCAGCGGCCGCACCCACCTGCTGGCCTGGCTGGCCGCTGCCGCCCCGGCCGACCACCCGAGGAGCACCCGCCGGGTCCACGCTGTGCTGCCCACTGGCGGGCTGATGGTCGATGACGCCGTCCGGCTGCTCGCCAACCGGCTGGGCGGTTTCGCCCGTACCCCGGCCGAGCTGCTCGCCATCGTGCAGGACGGGCAGCCTCGGACGATCGTCGTCACCGGGCTGGACCAGGCCGGCGGCCCGCCCGACTGGCCCCGGCAGATCGCCGCTGAGGTGCTCGTCCCGCTGCTCGCCGTCCCCGGCCTGCGGCTCGCGGTCGAGTCCGCCGACGGCACGGCCGCCACCGAACTGCTGACCGCCGCCGTGCCCGGAGCGGCCGTCCTGGACCTGGACGATCCCCGCTGGACCGACCGGGACGTCTTCGCCGCCTGGTGCGCCCGACTGCCCGGCCCATCGGCCGCTTCGCTCTACCCCAGTCCAGGCCTGGCGCAGCTCGCGGCCTTGGTCGATGGTGGGGTCGCGGTCGACCCCACCACGCCGCCGGCCGAGCGAGCCCGAGCGGTGTGCGCCGCCTGGTGGGAGGCACTGCCCGAGGAACTGCGGCCCACCGTCCGGGCGTTGGCAGTCGCAGGGTGCGCGGTGTCCGCCGAGGAGTGGGCCGCACTGCCCGGCGCGGGCGGGGCCGAGGCGGTCGCCCGGGCCGGTGCGCTGTCGCCCCCGGGCCCCGACGGAGCGTCCTGGGAGCTGAACCTCCGTCAGTTGGCCGCCTTCGTCCGACCCGCCTGGTGGGTGAACTGGACGTACCGGCCGCCCGGCGGTGCCGTGGACGCCCTCGCCCTGGGGCGCAAGCCCTACTCCCACCGGATCCTGGTGGCTACCGGCACCGTCGTGCACGTCCTCGACGAGGAGACCGGCCGGGAGGAAGGCGCCGCGCCGCTGCGGCTGCCGGTCACCCCGTCCTCGCTGGCGTGCGGCGAGCAGGGGGTGCTGATCGCGCTGGACCGGGCCAGGACCCTGGGTATCCTGCCCTCCTCGATGCCGGGGAGCTTTAACCGCGCAGTCCGGGTGGTGGAGCACGTGGCCGGGCGGGCGGGCGGGAACCTGACGACGGTCGCCGCGAAACGGGACGAGGGCAGTGCCTCGCTGGCCATCGGTGACACTCAGGGAACGGTGGCCCTCTTCCTGAACGACTTCGGGCCCGGCATGGCACCGGACCAAACCTCGCACCGGGGGCCGGTAACCGCCCTGTCTGTGGCCGACGCCCGCCACGAGCTCTGGGTGGCCAGCGGGGGAGCGGACGGCCGGGTGATGCTCTGGGGCGTCAGCCGTCCGTCATCCGAGGCACCGGTCGACGAGCGCGACAGCCCGGTCACCGCCGTCGCCGCAGCCGAGATCTACGGGGGCCTGCTGACCGTCGCGGCTTGGGCCGACGGGTTGGTCCGGCTGCGCCGACGCGGGGAGCGGCTGGACACGGTGCTCGACCTGCGGTTGGACGCCCCGGTCCACTCGGCCGTCATCGACCGGGGCAAGTGGATCTGCCTGGCGCTGCCGGACCAGGTGCTCAGCATCACTCTGGACTGACGGCGGATCAGGAGACGGTGACGGACGCGCACCGGCCGGAACCGCTTGTGGGGGCGTCAGCGGCGTGTCAGACGGATGTCAGGGCGGCCCGCCATAGTTGTCAACGTGAACGGCACGGGGAACTGGCCGGGAGCGACAGGGAGAGGCGGCCGCTAGGCAGAAGCGAGCACGACCAGCGCCCCGGTCGCAGCCGTCGCCCCAACCCGTCGCCGGTGATCGCGCCCAATCGCCGTGCGACCAGGTCCACCCGAGCCCAGGGCTGGTCCAGTTCGCCTCGCGTACCGCCGCCCGGCACCCTGCTCGACATGGCGGCCCTGCCCGCCGAGCGGGCCGCCGCGCTGGCCGAGGCGTGGTGGGCGGCGCTGCCCGAGGAGCCCCGTCGCGCCGTCGGACAGTCGATCACAGACAGGCGGCGATCGGGAGTTGCTCCTGGGCGAGGACAAGCGCTCGAGCAGTGGCCGACTACGGGGAGCCGACCCTGATGAAAGGTCAGCTTCCCCACAGCCGCTGGCCACCGGGGCGGACCTCGGAGGCGAGGTCGTCCGCCACCACGGCGATCACGGCCCGGCCCTCGATGCGGGCCAGCCACTGTGGCGGCAGCAGCGCGTCACCGTGGTGGGCACCCAGCAGGTTGCCGCAGACGGCACCGGTGGAGTCGCTGTCGCCGGAGTGGTTCACGGACAACAGCAGGGCCGCCTCCACCGGATTGCGGGCCGCCTCGTCATCAGGACGGGCCAGCGCCGCGTACACAGCGATCGCCAGCGCCTCCTCCGCCACCCAACCTCCGCCCAGGGACTCCACCTTCGAGGGCGTTGCCGTGCCGTCCGTAGCCAGGTCGACCGCCTTGCGCAGCGCCGCGGTCGTCTCCTCGTGCCCGGGGTAGCGGGCGAGCAGGTCCATAGCGCGCAGGACCGCGCCTTCCAGTGACTCGTCGTCGACCAGACAGCTGATCATGGCGGCGAAGGCACCTGCCGCGTAGTAGCCGGTGGGGTGCCCATGGGTGATCTGCGCACACCGGGCCGCGGACTCGAAGGCGTGCCGGGTTCCCCCGGCGGTGAAACCGAACGGCGCGGACCGCATCACCGTGCCGCAGCCCTTCGAGCCGGGGTTCACCCGGCCCGTAGTACCGTCGATCACTCTGCTCGGATCCGGGACGTAACCCTCCCGGAGACCGGAAAGGCACGCCAAGCCAGGCGCACGACGCTCGTAGAGCCAGAGCTCGTTGCGCAGCCACCCGGTCCGATGCTGGAAGCCGTACGCGGGCGGCGGCCCGTCGTGGTCCTGGGTGTCCAGCCAACGGAGGTACGCCTCCTGTACCGGAGTCGCCTCCGCGCCGGTCATCCCACCGCCGCGCATCCAGCCCTCGGCCGTGAACAGGGTCATCTGCGTGTCATCACTGATCCGCCCGACCACCCCCGCACGATCCGCCACCAGCCCGCTAAGGCCACGCTCCCCGTACCGGGCCTGGATCTCAGCCAGCGACAGCCCTTCGACCGGATAACCGAGCGAGTCGCCGATCGCTCCGCCGAGCAGACAGCCACGGACCCGCGCACGGTAGACCGCCAGCTCGCCCCACGCCACATCCCCCACCAGCTGGCTCCCCTCGGCTGATCATCCGTCACCAGCCTATCGGCGCCGACCTTCGCAAGGTCAGGCGCCGAAGCCCGCCGCCAGCTCGGCGATCACCGCCCGGCCCTCCAGCTGGGCCAGCCACTCCGGGGGCAGGGCCCCGGCGCCGTGGCGGGCGCCGAGCAGGTTGCCGCAGACCGCGCCCGTGGAGTCGCTGTCGCCGGAGTGGTTGACGGCGAGCAGCAGCGCGGGCCCGACCGTGGCCGGGGTGGGGGCGGTCAGGGCGGCGTAGACCGCGATGGCCAGGGCCTCCTCGGCGACCCAGCCGGCGCCGAGGGTCTCCAACTGGTCCGAACCGGCCTCGGCCAGGGCGAGGGCGCGTTCCAGCGCAGTGCTGGTCTCCTGGTGCCCGGGGTAGCCGGCGAGCAGGGCCAGGGCGTGCCGGACCGCGCGATCGAGAGGCTGACCGGTCATCAGTTCGCCGATGACCGCAGCGAAGGCGCCGGCGGCGTAGGAGGCAGTCGGGTGCCCGTGGGTGATCAGGGCGCAGTGCGCGGCGAGTTCGAAGGAGCCGGGGACGAGCCCGAACGGGGCGGAGCGCATCACCGTGCCGCACCCCTTCGAGTCCGGGTTCACCAGGCCAGGGGTGCCGTCGAGCGGGCGGCGCGGGTCGGGGACGTACTGCTGCTGGAGCCCGAGGATGCAGGCCCGGCCCGGGCCGCGCCGGGCGTACAGCCAGCGTTCCTCGCGCAGTCGGCCGGTCCGGTGCGGTGCACTGTCGGCCGGCGGTGGTTCCGGGTGCTCCTGGGTGTCCAGCCAGCGCAGGTACGCCTGCTGCACGTGCGGGACACCACCGCCCCGCAGCACCGCCTCGGCGGTGAAGAGCGTCATCTGGGTGTCGTCGCTGATCCTCCCGACCACCCCGTCGCGGTCGGGTACCGGCTCGGTGATCCCGGCTGGGCCGTGCCGGTCCTGGATCGTGTACAGCGACACGCCCTCGACCGGGAAGCCGAGGGCGTCCCCGAGCGCCCCGCCGAGCAGGCAGCCGTGCACCCGGTCCTGATGGCTCGTCAACGCGTCCCCCCCCTGGTCAGTGCAGCGTGAGCGCGAGCAGCGCCCCGGTGGCGGCAGTCTCGGCCGTCGCCCCCAGCACGTCGCCGGTGATCCCGCCGAACCGCCGTACGCAGCGGCGCAGCAGCAGCCACCCGCAGCCCAGCCCGACGACCAGCGCGAGCGGGTGCCACGGTGAGACAAGGCCCAGCCCGAACGCCACCGCCGCCGAAACTCCCAGCGCGGCCGGCCAGGGCACCGTGGCGGCGACCATCGCACCGAGTCCGCCAGGACGGGCAGCCGGTACGGAGCGCAGGCAGCCCCAGGTCAGCGCGCACCGGGCGGCCAGCGCGGCGGTCAGCACGGCAGCGGCGCCCCGCCAGAGCGAGACCTCGAACTGCCCGGCCAGCGCGGCGATCTGGGCCAGCAGCACCAGCAGCAGCGTCAGCACCCCGAACGGGCCGATGTCCGACTGCTTCATGATCCGCAGCGCGTCCTCGGCCGGTTTCCCGCTGCCGAGCCCGTCCGCGACGTCCGCCAGGCCGTCCAGGTGCAGGCCCCGGGTCAGCCCGGCCAGCACCGCCACCGCCGCCACCGCACCGAGCAGTGGCCCGCCGCGCCAGGCCAGCAGGGCACCCGCGCCGGCCGCGAACGCCCCGAGCACCAGCCCGACCACGGGGGCGGCGAGCATCGCCCGCCCGCCGGTCTCGCGATCCCAACGGTCGACCCGGACCCGCAGCACCGACAGGGTCCCGAACGCGAACCGCAGGCCGTCCAAAAAGTCAGCCCCGGTTGAGCAGTTCGGCGGCGGTCGGCAGCCGGGGCGGCTCGACCGGGCCGCGCTCGGCCACGGTCATCGCCGGTACGTCCGAGGGCTCGGCCAGCGTGTCGGCGGCGGCCTGCAGCAGCGGCAGTGCGAGCAGGGCGCCGACGCCCTCGCCCATCGAGACGTTCAGGCCCTGAAGGGGCGTCAGGGTCAGCCGGTCGTACGCCTTCGCCTGGGCGGGCTCGCCGGTGGACTGCCCGGCCCGCCACCACTCGGGGGCGCGGAAGGCGATCCGCTGGGCGACCAGCGCGCAGGCGGCCGAGACGACGCCGTCCAGCACCACCGGCAGCTTGCGGGCTGCGGACTGGAGCAGGAAGCCGGTGATGGCGGCGAAGTCCGCGCCGCCGACGGCGGCGAGCAGCGCGAGCTGGTCGCCGAGCACCGGGCGGGCCCGCCGCAGCGAGTCGCGGACGGCCGCGCACTTGACCATCCAGGTGCGGTCGTCGACGCCCGAACCCCGGCCGGTGACGGCCGCCGCGTCGGTCCCGCAGAGCGCGCCGACCAGTACGGCGGCCACGGTGGTGGAGCCGACCCCGAGGTCGCCGAGCACCACCAGGTCGGTCCCGGCGTCGGCCTCCTCGTCGGCGACCGCCATACCGGCCCGGAAGGCCGCGATCGCCTCGGCCTCGGTGAGCGCGTTCTCCACGTCGATCCGGCCGGAGCCCCGGCGCACCCGGAAGCGGCTGACCTCGGCCGGGAACTCGGCGGGATCGGCGTCGACCGCGACGTCCACCACCCGCAGCCCGGCGCCGTACCGGCGGGCCAGTACGGCCACCGGGGCGGTGCCGTCCAGCACCGCGTGCACCCGGCGGGCGGTGCCGCCGAGGGCAGGCAGCTGGGAGACGCCGGCCGCGGCGATCCCGTGGTCCGCCGCGAACAGCACCACCTTGGCGGCGGCCAGCGGCCGGACCGGCGAACCGCCCTGCACCGAGGCGAGCCAGCTGCCCAGTTCCTCCAGCTGCCCGAGGCCGCCGCGCGGCTTGTCGAGTTGCTGCCAGCGCTCCTCGCCGGCCCGGCGAGCGCTCTCGTCGGGGCGCTCCACGAGCGAGGAGAAAGTGTCGAGATCCACGGTGGTGTCCATCGTCTGGAAGGCTACACGCCGGTGGGTTTGACGGTCAGTACCTGCCCCGCGACCACCAGCAGGACCTGCTCGGAGGCGTCCGCGACCGCCATGTTCAGCCGCCCCAGGGTGTCCCGGAACCGCCGCCCGGCAGCGGTGGCCGGGACCACGCCCATCCCCACCTCGTTGCTCACCGCGACCACCTGACGACCGGTCACCCGCCAGGCCGCCGCCAGCGCGTCACAGCGCTGCTGCACCGCCAGTTCGGCGCCGTAGTACCAGGCGTCGTCGTCCCAGGCCCCGCACTCGTCCATCACGGCGGTCAGCCAGAGCGCCAGGCAGTCGATCAGCACCGGCGCCGGGTCGCTCCGGTCCGCCAGCACCGCCTCCAGCTCGCAGGTCTCCGTGGTGCGCCAGGTCACCGGCCGCCGCTCCCGGTGCAGTTCGACCCGCCGGGCCCAGTCCTGGTCGCCGTCCCGGCTGCCGCTGGTGGCCACGTACAGGACGTCCTCGTACGGGACGAGCAGCTGCTCGGCGCGGGTGGACTTGCCCGAACGGGCGCCGCCGAGGATCAGGGTGCGGGGGAGTGCCATGCCGCCCATCCTGCCCGACGAGGCATGAGGCGGTCGGGGGCGGGCACGCTAACCTGCGCAGCAGAACCGAGAAGCGAGGAGCCGGGCATGGTCTGGACGTGGCGGTACGAGAAGGCGGACGGCACTCTCGTCCAGCAGCCGGGCGAGCAGGAGGAGTTCCCCGGGCAGGGGGACGCCGAGTCCTGGATCGGCGAGGAGTGGAAGGACCTGCTGGCGAAGGGCATCGAGCAGGTCGTCCTGCTCGACGACGACAAGGTGATCTACACCATGAGCCTTCAGGAGGGCTGAGAAGCCGTCACTTCGCGCCAACCAGGTGCAGCAGGGCCGCGACCTGACGGTACGGATCCTGCTGTCCTGCGCGCTCCTCGGCGTCCAGCAGCTGGGCCAGCTGGCGGCCGTCCACCGGGGCCTGGTGGTCCGGGGTGGTGTCGGTGAAGACCCGGACGCCGTACCAGCAGCGCAGCGGGACGGCGATCTCGGCCAGCGTGGTGGTCAGGTCGGTCAGCCGGTCGGCGCGGGCGGTCAGACCGAGTCGGTTGGTGTACCGGGTGGTCTCGAAGGCGTCCAGGGTGGTGCGCCAGTCGCCGTTCAGCCCGGGGCGCATGGCCAGCGCGTCGGCGTTGCGGACCACCAGCGACAGTATTCCGCCGGGGGCCAGCAGCCGCGCCAGCGAGGCGAGCATCGGGTCCGGGTCGGAGAGGTACATCAGGACGCCGTGGCAGAGCACCACGTCGAAGCTGCGCGGGCCGAACCAGCGGCCGACCTGGTGGCAGTCGCCCCCCAGCAGCTGGACCCGCTCGCGGACCGCCTGCGGCTCGGCGGCCAGTGCGGCCTGCGCCGCACCGAGCGTCACCGGGTCCGGGTCGAGCCCGGTCACCAGATGGCCGGCCCGGGCCAGCCGGAGCGCCTGGGTGCCCTGGCCGCAGCCGACGTCCAGCACCCGCAGCCCGGTCAGCCCGGTCAGCTGCCCGGCGAGCTGACGGGCCACCAGCTCCTGCCGGACCAGCGCGCGCAGCCCGCCCTGCCGCTCCAGCCAGGTGGCCGCGGTCGGCAGCGAACCCCGGGTGGGCAGCCGGTCGTGCAGCCCGCCGCCCTGTCCGGGCAGCCCATGGCCCCCGGACCAGCCCTCAGCCGTCCAAGGCTGGGCCCAGGACGGCTGCTGCACGGGCTCGGCGGTCAGGGCTTCTCGCCCCGCTTGACCTGCGGCTTCGGCAGCCGCAGCCGGCGCATCTGGAGCGTACGCATCAGGCCGTACGGCACCGCGCCCTTGGCGTTCTGGCCGGGGAAGTTGGTGGCCAGCGCCTTGCGCAGGCCGAAGCCGAGGCGCACGAAGTCGGCGATCACCAGCACGAAGAAGACCATGAAGAGCAGGGTGGAGATCAGCTTCAGGATGTTCGACGGGACCACGCTGAGGACCAGCACCAGCACCGCGTACGGCAGGAAGAACTCGGCCAGCGACCAGCGCGAGTCGATGTAGTCACGGGCGAAACGGCGCACCGGGCCCTTGTCGCGGGCCGGGAGGTAGCGCTCGTCGCCCTCCAGCAGCGCGGTGCGCTGCTTCTCCCGCTCGGAGCGCATCCGCTCGCGGGACTGCTTGGCGGCCTCCTTGCGGTCCTTGGGGACCGTCACCCGGGTGCGGCGGTGGGCCTCGGCCTCACTGCGCTTGGGGGTGGGCCGGCCCTTGGGGGCCTGCGGGTCACGGGGCAGGTCGTCCTGCTCGGCCAGCACGGTGGCGGAGGAGGAGGCATCGTCTGAGCGGCGTCGGAACACACCACCAGCGTACGTGGTCGCTCCCGGCAAATCGGAGTGCCATAGGACCCAAACCGATATCGAATGCCCTCGGATGCCCTCGGAGTGTCCCCTAGGCATCACCAGGGGTCCGGAGGATCATGGTCAGGGGTCGTCTCCGTCCAGAGGATGAGGCCGGAGCTTCTCGGCTGTAGCAGGCTTGTTGCAGGCAGGAGCACTGCGGCGAGCAGGCCGCCGCGCATAGACTCGATCCTGTCCAGTACGAGTCGGAACGCAGGCCCGAGAAGGGGGCACCCGAGGCCCATGAGCGACGGAATCATGAAGCGTATGGGGCTGATTTTCCGCTCCAAGGCGAACAAGGCCCTGGACCGCGCGGAGGACCCCCGCGAGACGCTCGACTACTCCTACCAGAAGCAGCTCGAACTGCTGCAGAAGGTGCGCAGGGGCGTCGCCGACGTGGCCACCTCGCGCAAGCGGCTGGAGCTCCAGCTGACCCAGCTGCAGCAGCAGTCGGCCAAGTACGAGGACCAGGGCCGTAAGGCGCTCTCGCTCGGCCGGGAGGATCTCGCGCGCGAGGCGCTCACCCGCAAGGCCAACATGCAGTCCCAGATCACCGATCTGGAGACCCAGTACCAGGCCCTGCAGGGCGAGGAGGAGAAGCTCACGCTGGCCTCCCAGCGGCTGCAGGCCAAGGTGGACGCCTTCCGTACCAAGAAGGAGACCATCAAGGCCACCTACACCGCGGCCCAGGCGCAGACCCGGATCGCGGAGTCCTTCTCGGGGATCTCCGAGGAGATGGGCGATGTCGGCCTGGCGATCCAGCGGGCCGAGGACAAGACCGCCCAGATGCAGGCCAGGGCCGGGGCGATCGACGAGCTGCTGGCCTCCGGTGCGCTCGACGACGTCAGTGGTCTCGGCCGCAAGGACGACATCGAGGCCGAGCTGGAGCGGGTGGCCGGCGGCAGCGACGTCGAGCTGGAGCTGGCCCGGATGAAGGCCGAGCTGACCGGTGGTTCACCGGCGGCGGCTCCGCAGCTGGAGCAGGGAAAGCAGGACAACCCCCCGACGATCAACTACAACAAGTAACCCCCGACGCAGGGAGACCACCGGCATGATCATGCGGGTCATGGGCGAGGGCCAGTTCCAGGTGGCCGAGAGCCACCTCAACCGGCTCAACCAGCTGGACGAGGAACTCCTCGCCGCACTCGAGTCGGGGGACGAGCAGCACTTCCGGGCGGCGCTCGGCAGTCTGCTCAGCGCGGTCAAGGAGTACGGCACACCGCTGCCGGACGACTCATTGGAGCCGTCCGACCTGATCCTGCCGGATCCGGAGGCGACGCTGGACGAGGTCCGGGCACTGCTGCGGGACGAGGGCGACGGGCTGATCCCCGGTCTCCCGGAGTGAGCGACGGCGAAGGGCGGGCCCCCACCAGGGGGCCCGCCCTTCGTCATGTCGGGGTACGGACTACGGCAGGGCCAGCATCCGGTCCAGCGCGGCCTTGGAGTACTTGGCGACCTCCGGGTCCACGGTGATCACGTTCGGCACCCGGCCGTCGACCAGCGACTCCAGCGCCCAGACCAGGTGCGGCAGGTCGATCCGGTTCATGGTGGAGCAGAAGCAGACCGCCCGGTCCAGGAAGACGACCTCCTTGTCCGGGTGCGCCTTGGCGAGCCGGCGGACCAGGTTGAGCTCGGTGCCGATGGCCCACTTGGAGCCGGGCTCGGCCGCGTCCAGCGCCTTGATGATGTACTCGGTCGAGCCGACCAGGTCGGCCGCGTCGACCACCTCGTACTTGCACTCCGGGTGCACCAGCACGTTCACGCCGGGGATCCGGGCCCGGACGTCGTTCACCGAGTCGAGGGTGAACCGGCCGTGCACCGAGCAGTGGCCGCGCCAGAGGATCATCTTGGCGTTCCGCAGCTGCTCGACGGTCAGGCCGCCGTTCGGCTTGTGCGGGTTGTAGAGCACGCAGTCGTCCAGCGAGAGGCCGAGGTCGCGGACGGCGGTGTTCCGGCCGAGGTGCTGGTCCGGCAGGAAGAGCACCTTCTCGCCCTGCTCGTAGGCCCAGGTGAGCGCGCGCTCGGCGTTGGAGGAGGTGCAGATGGTGCCGCCGTGCTTGCCGGTGAAGGCCTTGATGTCGGCGGAGGAGTTCATGTACGAGACCGGCACGGTCACGTCGGCTATGCCGGCCTCGGTGAGCACGTCCCAGCACTCGGCGACCTGCTCGGCGGTGGCCATGTCGGCCATCGAACAGCCGGCCGCCAGGTCCGGCAGGATGACCTGCTGGGCGCTGCTGGTGAGGATGTCGGCCGACTCGGCCATGAAGTGCACGCCGCAGAAGACGATGTACTCGGCCTCGGGCTTGTTGGCGGCGTCGCGGGCCAGCTTGAACGAGTCACCGGTCACGTCGGCGAACTCGATCACCTCGTCCCGCTGGTAGTGGTGGCCCAGGATGAAGACCCGGTCCCCCAGGGCGGCCTTGGCCGCGCGGGCGCGCTCGACCAGGTTGGGGTCGGAGGCGGGCGGCAGGTCGCCGGGGCACTCGACGCCGCGCTCGCTGTTCGGGTCGGCCTCGCGGCCGAGCAGCAGCAGAGCGAGCGGCGTCGGGGTGGGGTCGACGCCGTAGGTCTCGGTGGTGGTGGTCACGGGCGGGTGCCCTCCTGTGCGCGGAGCTCTGAGCTGGGGCCATGCCTTTTCGTCTATCTGACGCTATCTATGATAACCCGTTCGCGTCACTCTGACGATGGCCAACGTGTCGATGTGACGAGAACCGCGTGCCGCTGCGGTGTGTTCCCACCGTCGTCGGGTTGGCTACCGGGCATGAAAGCAATCGCGATCAGGCAGTACGGCGGCCCGGAGGTCGTCGAGTACACCGAGCTCCCCGACCCGAAGGTCGGGCCCGACTCGGTGCTGGTCCGGGTGAAGGCCGCCGGGGTCAACCCGGTCGACTGGAAGGTCCGGCAGGGGTACCTGGACGGCATCATCGACGCGCACTTCCCGCTGATCATGGGCTGGGATCTGGCCGGTGTGGTGCAGGCCGTCGGCGGCGGGGTGACCGAGTTCCGCCCCGGCGACGAGGTGATCGGCTACGTCCGCAAGGACACCGTCGAGCACGGCACGTACGCCGAACTGGTCGCCGCCCCGGTCCGCACCCTGGCCCGGAAGCCCGCGGCGCTGGACTGGGCCCAGGCCGGCGGGCTGCCGCTGGCCGGGCTGACGGCGTATCAGTCGCTGGTCAAGGCGCTCGGGGTGCAGGCCGGCGAGACCGTGCTGGTGCATGCCGCCGCCGGGGGAGTGGGGGTGCTCGCGGTGCAGATCGCCCGCGCCCTCGGCGCCCGGGTGATCGGCACCGCGAGTGAGCGCAACCACGCGTTCCTGCGGTCCCTCGGTGCCGAACCGGTCGCGTACGGGGACGGGCTGGCCGACCGGGTCCGGGCGCTGGCCCCGGACGGGGTGGACGCCGCGCTCGACCTGGTCGGCGGCGACGCGGTCGAGGTCTCCGCCACCCTGGTCGAGGACCCGGCCCGGATCGCCTCCGTCGCCGACTACGGCGTCGTCGCCAAGGGCGGCCACTACGTCTGGGCCCGCCCCGACACCGCCGATCTGACCGAACTGGCCCGCCTCGCCGACGCCGGCCAGCTGACCGTCCCGGTCGCCTCCACCTTCCCGCTCGCCCAGGCCGCCAGTGCCCAGGCCCTGAACGCGGAGGGGCGCACCCGGGGGAAGATCGTCCTGCTGGTCGACTGACCACGGGTGGGCCCCGTTCGGTGCAGAATGGTGCGGCGTTTCGTTTCTTCCAGTGGAGAGCCTCCCCCATGAGCACCAACAGACCGTCAGAACCGGGCGGGGCATCCCTGGACGAGACCGACCGCCTGTTGCTGACCCACCTGAGCCGGGACGGCCGGGCCTCGTACGCCGAGATCGGGCTGCTGGCCAACCTCTCCGCCACCGCCGTCCGCCGCCGGATCGACCGGCTCCGGGCCCGGGGGGTGGTCCGCGGCTTCACCGTGGTGCTGGACCCCGACGTACTGGGCTGGCAGACCGAGGCGTTCGTCGAGGTGTACTGCCGGGAGCGGACCGCCCCCGAGGAGATCCTGGCCAGCCTGCGGCAGTTCCCCGAGGTGGTCGCCGCCTGGACCGTCACCGGCGATCCCGACGCCCTGGTCCACCTGCGCGCCGTAGACACCCGCCACCTGGAGGCGGTCATCGAGCGGATCCGCAAGGAGCCCGGCGTCCAGCGCAGCCGCAGCTCCGTGGTGCTCTCCCGGCTGATCGGCTAGACCCGGACGGAGCAGTCCGGCCACCTGCGCAGGAAAGCTGCGCCGCCCCCGTCGAACGCGCTCGAATCCGGCCCGACCGGCCGGGTTCCGACGCGCGCGGGCGCACTCCCGCTGCCTAGGCTGATCATGCCTGGCAGGCCCCACCTGTCCCGGGCCTCCCATGACACCCACTCAGTGAGAGGGACAGCCATGTCCGCAGCCCCCGACCGCATGCACCGGCCCGACAACGAGCTGGTCGACCTGGTGTTCAACTACATGCGGGAGCGGCTGCAGTACGACCCTGTCCCGCTCGACCACCCCGGTGACGGCGAGCACCTGAAGGCCCAGCTGGCCGGTCTGCTGAACCCGAACGGCAACGACCCGGCCGACGTGCTCAAGCTGTACGACCACGAGCTGTCCCGCGCGGTGATCTCCGCCGACAGCCCGCGCTACCTGTCCTTCATCCCGTGCGCCCCCACCAAGGCCGCGCTGCTCTTCGACATGGTGGTCTCCTGCGCCTCGCTGCAGGGCATCTCCTGGCTGGAGGCGGCCGGCGCGATCGCCGCCGAGAACCAGGTGCTGCGCTTGATAGCGGACCGGGCCGGCCTGCCCGAGACGGCCGGCGGCACCTTCGTCTCCGGTGGTTCGGCGGGCAACCTGTCCGCGCTGGTGGTCGCCCGGGACACCGCCCGGCGGCGGCTCGGCCCGGAGGCCAAGCTGCGGATCGCGGTCTGCGACCAGGTGCACTCCTCGGTGAAGAACACCTTCAACATCATCGGCGTCGAGGCCTTCAAGGTCCCCGCCGTGGACCGCCGTTTCACCGGCGAGGCCCTGCGCGCCGCGCTGGCCGCCGACCCCCATCCCGAGACCGTCATCGCGGTGGTCGGTACCGCCGGCACCACCAACGAGGGCATCGTCGACGACCTGCAGGGCCTCTCCGAGGTCACCCGCGAGCGCGGCCTGTGGTTCCACGTGGACGGCGCGTACGGCGGGGCCGGGCTGTTCGCCCCGTCCGTCCGGGAGGGCTACAACGGCATCGAGCACGCCGACTCGTTCGTGGTGGACCCGCACAAGTGGCTGTTCGCGCCGTTCGACTGCGCCGCGCTGATCTACCGCAACCCGCAGCTGGCCCGCGCCGTGCACACCCAGGACGCCTCCTACCTGGACGTGCTGCACACCGAGGGCGACGAGTGGAACCCCACCGACTACGCCTACCACCTGACCCGCCGGGCCCGGGGCCTGCCGCTCTGGTTCTCGCTCGCGGTGCACGGCACCCAGGCGTACACCGACGCGATCGAGGCCGGGCTGACTCTGGCTCGGGAGAGCGCCGCGCTGATCGAGCGGACGGACCACCTGGAGCTCCTGATGGAGCCTCAGCTCTCCTCGGTCTGCTTCCGTCGCACCGGCTGGACCCGCGAGGACTACTACCGCTGGTCCCAGCAGCTGCTGGCCGACCAGATCGGCTTCGTCACTCCGACCGGCTGGGACGGCGAGACGGTGGCCCGGTTCGCTTTCCTGCACCCCGGCACCACGATGGAGATGGTCGAGGAGATCCTCGCCACCATGGTCTAGCGGACCCGGGGCGGGCGGTCGAAGACGCAGTCCCCGCACAGGCCCGCCCCCGGCACCCGGTAGTACAGGCAGCAGCTGGTCCGGCGCCCCGACGGCGCGAGCCCGCCCCGGAGCGGGGGCCGGTCCAGCAGCTCGGCGGCCAGCTCCCGGCCGGACCGCAGCACCCGTACCGCGCCCGCCAGCGCCGAGGCTGCGTTGCCCCAGAGCAGGCCCTCGGCGACCGGGGTCACCGCCCGGATCCCGGCGGCCAGCGGGGTCAGCTGACGCTCCACCACCATGTGGTGCAGCTCCGCCGCCAACGGGCCGTCAGGAACCACCACCCCCGGCACCCAGAGCTCCAGCGAGCCGCCCGTCGGCAGCCGCCAGTACGCCCGGTCGAAGTCCGGCACCGCCCCGCCCAGGACGGCCGTACCCAGTGCCACCGACCAGAGCCGGGCGGCCACCCCGAGCTGCGCCACCGAGGCGGCCACCCGGGGCTCGTCCGTACCGAGCCGTTCGCCGACCTCGGTGATCCGCCGCCGCCAGAACTCCGGCGCGGACAGCTCGGCCAGCGGCCGGAAGCCGTCCGGAAGCGGGCCCTCGACGGTGGCGAAGAACGGGCCGACGGCGGCCGCCCGGCGCAGTGCGTCCCCGGCGGTCACAAGAAGGCGGGATTCGGGATGTACGGGGCGGGCGGCCGCATCCCGCGCACCGCCAGGTAGCCCTCGGTGGAGAGCGAGAGGCCGACCTCCAGGCCGACGTCCACCGCCCACTCCTGCTCGGCGGTCAGGCAGTCGATCACCACCTCCGCCCCGTCCGGCGTACGGGCCAGTGCCTCGCGGAGCAGCCGGGTGGCGATCCGCTTGGAGGTGGCGGCCAGCAGCTTCACCGCGCCGCCGGTGCGGTAGCAGTAGCCGGTGCCCGCCAGGGTGTCGGCGATCAGCAGTTCGTCGTAGTGGGCCAGCATGAACTCATGGTCCACCCCGTGGGCCGAGCCCCGGACCCGGCGGTCGACGGAGTCCAGCAGGTCACGGTGGGTCGAGTTGCCCGGGTGCACCGGGATGTCGCCCGGGTCGAGCAGCCCGGCCCGGTCCACCGTCCCGGTCAGCCGCATGGTCGGGTGCAGGGTGAAGCCGGCCCGGCGGTAGCGGCGGGCGGCGGCGGGGGAGGGCGAGGCGCAGAGCATCCCGCGCAGGCAGCCCCGGCCGTGCGCGCCGGCATGCTCCAGCAGCAGGCGGCCGACGCCCTTGCCCTGGGCGCTCGGCAGTACGGCGAACAGTGACAACAGCCACAGCCCCTCCCGCCGCATCGAGAGCGCCACCCCGACCGCCTCGCCGTCCTGCTCGGCGACCCAGCACCCCGGCTGGTCGTGCCGGATCGCGTGCACCGTCCGGGCCAGCTCCCGGACCAGCTGGGACGGGTCGGGCGGCGAGCCGTCGTCCCCGCCGGCCAGATCGCGGAAGGCCGCCCGGCTCACGGATTCGACGGCCGCGGCGTCGGCAGGGGTGTCTTGGAGCTGACGAATGATCACCCCGTCATCCTGCCGCCGTGGCGGGTCCGGGACGGCCTGTTTGGCAGGATCGGACGATGACCACGGTCCACCGGTGTGCGAGCATGGGTGCGTGGGGGAGTGGGTCCCACGGCCCGCAGAACTCAGAAGAACACCGCTCGGGAAATGAATCCGGGTGGCCGCTGGTTGGTACTGGCGGCAGATCGTCGTCACAGACCGGGAGTACACAGATGAGCGTCCAGGACGAGACCACCGTCGAGAGTGGTCTGCTCCTCTCCGATGCCGCCGCGGCCAAGGTCAAGGGGCTGCTGGACCAGGAAGGCCGCGACGACCTCGCGCTGCGCGTCGCCGTGCAGCCCGGTGGCTGCTCGGGCCTGCGCTACCAGCTCTTCTTCGACGAGCGTTCGCTCGACGGCGACGTGGTGAAGGACTTCAACGGCGTCAAGGTCGTGACCGACCGGATGAGCGCCCCCTACCTCGGCGGCGCGACCGTCGACTTCGTCGACACCATCGAGAAGCAGGGCTTCACGATCGACAACCCGAACGCCACGGGCTCCTGCGCCTGCGGCGACTCGTTCAGCTAGTCGTACCGCGAAAGGCCCCCGCCACGGCGGGGGCCTTTCGCATGCCCGGCGCCGGGCTCAGTGCTGGGGCCCGCCGACCGGGTCGGGGCCCTGGGACCGGGGCAGCTCCCGGTTGGTGGCCTGGTCGAAGACCGTCCGGCCGCCCAGCTGGGCCTTCAGGTCGGCCGACACCTCCTGCTGCTTGGCCAGCGCGACGCAGTCGGTGCCCGCCTTCTGCGGCTCGGTCACGACGACCTTGGCCACCACGGTGCCGGGCTTGGACTCGTCCAGCTTGAGGCCGTACTTTTCGCAGATCCCGCCGTAGAACGTCACCGAGAGCCGCAGCCCGTCCACCCGGTACGAGCTGCCGACCAGCTTGCCGGACGGGTCGGGCTCGCCCACCGCGATGCCGGGCCTGCTCTCGGCGGGCGTCGGCTCGATGGACGGCTTCGGCGGGTTGGACGGCCGGGGATCCGGGGTGGACGGGCTCGCGGCCGGGCTGGATGCCGAGGAGCTGGGTGCGGCGCTCGGCGAGCCGGGCGAGGTGGAGGACGTGCTGGAGGTCCCGGACCCGCAGGCGGTGGCGGCGCCGAGGGCGAGCAGCAACGTGGCGGCGCCGACGGCTCGCCGGAGCCGGGGTGGGGTGGCTGCGGTCTTCTGGTCCATGGTGCGCGTTCCTCCCGAGGGCTCAGCACTCCGCCACCGCAGCGGCGCTGTGCGGCTTTGACGTGCCCCGGAGGATTCCGGTTCCGTCAGGCGCCGTACTCCGAGGCGCCGTACTCCGACATCCCGGCCACCAGCCGGCGGGTCCTGGGGGGCACCGAGACACCGGCGGGGGCGGTCGGCACGGGCTCGGCGGGGATGGCGTACGCGGGCCAGAACAGGCCCATCCGCCGGGACGAACTCACCAGCGCGTCAAGGGAGTCGGCGTCCGCCTCACCCTTCAGGGCGGCAGGGACACGCAGGGCAGGCCGGTTCGGCATCATCGGTCTTCGCTCCGATCGGCGGGCCGTGGGCGGAAATGCCACGGACCAGGACGGGGCGGCTGTTCCGGCCCCGGTATCCCCGACCCTAGATCGGCCCTGCGTGCCGGGCCAGAGCTACCGCGCGGTAGTACTCGGCGGAGTGAAGCCGGAGGCGTGGTGGGCGGGCGACGGCCGGGCCGGTACCGTGTAAAGGTCGATTTTCACCGTTGTTCCGGCCGCTCACCCGGCCCACCTGAGGAGACCCAGTGCGCATCGCCGTCGCCGGCTCGATCGCCACCGACCACCTGACGACCTTCCCGGGCCGCTTCGCCGACCAGCTGGTCGCCGAGCAGCTGCACACGGTCTCGCTCTCGTTCCTGGTGGACACCCTCGACATCCGCCGCGGCGGGGTCGCCCCGAACATCGCCTTCGGCATGGGTGTGCTCGGCCTGCGCCCGATCCTGGTCGGTGCGGCCGGCGCGGACTTCGAGGAGTACCGCAGCTGGCTGGAGCGCAACGGCGTGGACACCGAGTCCGTGCACATCTCCGAGACCTCGCACACCGCCCGGTTCATGTGCACCACGGACCTGGACCACAACCAGATCGCCTCGTTCTACACCGGCGCGATGGCCGAGGCCCGCAACATCGAGCTCAAGCCGATCCACGACCGGGTCGGTGGCCTCGACCTGGTACTGATCGGTGCGGACGACCCGCAGGCGATGGTCCGGCACACCCAGGAGTGCCGCACCCGCGGCTACGCCTTCGCCGCCGACCCCTCGCAGCAGCTCGCCCGCCTGGAGGGCGACGACATCCGCGAGATCGTGGACGGTGCCACGTACCTGTTCACCAACGAGTACGAGGCCGCACTGATCGAGACCAAGACCGGCTGGAGCCCCGAGGAGATCCTCGGCCGGGTCGGCACCCGGGTCACCACGCTCGGCGCCAAGGGAGTCCGGATCCAGCGGGCCGGCGAGCCCGACGTCACGGTCGGCTGCCCGGTCGAGGAGCGGAAGTCCGACCCGACGGGCGTGGGCGACGGCTTCCGGGCCGGCTTCCTGGCGGGCATCTCCTGGGAGCTCGGGCTGGAGCGGGCGGCGCAGATCGGCTGCATGGTCGCGACGCTGGTGATCGAGACGGTCGGGACGCAGGAGTATGAGCTGCGGCACGGGGCGTTCCTGGAGCGGTTCGCCGTGGCGTACGGGGCCGAGGCTGCGGCCGAGGTTCGGGCGAAGCTCACCGCGTAGAACTTTTGCAGGGCCTCAGGCATCTACGGTCAGGGGCTCGGGGAACTGCGAAAGTGCCTGACCATTTACGTACGGATCACCTTGTACGAGGTCGGCGTCGCAGTTCCCCGAGCCCCTACGGGGCTCGCCGTACGAGGTAGGCCGTCCCGCGGGTGAAGCCGTAGTCGGTGGGGGAGGCCTCGCCGAGGTAGGTCTGCGCACGCATCTGGCACCAGGCGGGGATGTCGAGGCGGGCCGCCTCGTCGTCGGCGAGGACCACGACGGTGCCGCCGACCGGGACTTCGGTGATCCGTTTGGCGAGTTCGATGACCGGCAGGGGGCAGCGCTTGCCGAGCATGTCGAGGACCAGGGTGTCCGAGCTGCCGGCGGGGGCGGGCAGGTCGAGGCCGAGTGGGGACCGGATGTCGGCGACCAGGCGGGGGAGCAGCTCGAGGAAGCGGGTGACGTCCGCCTCGGGTACGCCGTTGGGCAGCGAGATCCGGATGTTTCCCTCGGTCAGTACGCCCATCGCCGCCAGGACGTGGCTGGGCGTCAGGGTGCTGGACGTGCAGGAGGAGCCGGAGGAGACCGCGAAGCCGGCCCGGTCGAGTGCGGTGAGCAGGACTTCGCCGTCGACGTAGAGGCAGGAGAAGGTGACCAGGTGGGGGAGCCGGTGGGCGGGGTCGCCGACCACCTCCACCTCGGGGACCAGCTGCGGCACCTGACGGCGGATCCGTTCCACCAGGGCGTGCAGCCGGGCGTTCTCGGCCTCGGCCTCGGCCCGGACGGCCCGTAGCGAGGCGGCGGCCGCGACGATGGCGGGGACGTTGACGTAGCCGGGGACCCGGCCGTTCTCCCGTTCGTCGGCGGGCAGCGGTGAGGCGTACCGGACGCCCTTGCGGACGGCGAGGACGCCGACTCCGGCCGGGCCGCCCCACTTGTGGGCGCTCGCGGTGAGCAGGGACCAGCCGCCGGGGACGGGGAGCCGGCCGGCCGACTGGGCGGCGTCCACCAGCAGCGGGACGTCGCCGAGCAGGGCGGCGGTCTCCTCGACCGGCTGGAGGGTGCCGACCTCGTGGTTGGCGGACTGGAGCACGGCCAGCGCGGTGTCGTCCCGGACCAGGGCGGCGAACTCCGGGGCGGCGACCCGTCCCTGGCGGTCCACCGGGGCCACCGAGACGCTTCCGCCGTCCGCCGCCACCCGTTCGGCGGTGTGCAGCACGCTGGAGTGCTCGACGGCCGAATGGACCAGGTGACGTCCCGTCCGGCGGCGGCCGGTCAGTGCACCGAGCATCCCCAACTGGACGGCCTGGGTGCCGCTCCCGGTGAAGGAGACCTCGTCGGCGCGGCAGCCGAGCACTTCGGCGACGGTCTCCCGGGCGGCGTCCAGCAGCATCCGGGCCTGCCGGCCCGAACGGTAGAGCCGGGCCGGGTCGGCCCAGCCCTCGTCCAGGGCGGCGGTCAGCGCCTGCCGGGCGACGGGGTGCAACGGTGCGGTGGAGGCCACGTCGAAGTAGGACACGAAGACACCCTACTCACCGTCAGACGACACCCATTTTGTGAGGGTTCGTGGGTACCCGGACGGGTGTCCGACGGTCCGTCACCCGCGTGTCCGGGCGCCGCCGTCCGGGTGTCCGTGCGACCCTCGAACGGCCGCATTGACCTGCGGGTCCACTCCTTTGGGGGCTGATCGGGTAGCCGGGCGGCGCGTTACCGGGGGCTGCTCGTGAGTGCCGCATAAGGATGCAGTAGCGTTTGGCCCGCATAAGCATTCAAACCGTGCCCGTGGCCGGGTCGCCGGGGAGGCGCGCACAGCGACTCCCGGCAGCGACGCGATCTCGGGCGAGACTTCGGGAAGGCGCTACGTGAGTCCCAACGGCTCCGACCGCTCGCCGCGGCGCACGATGCGGCGGAAGCTGCCTCAGGCGCTGGCACTGGGCCTCGTCATCGCGACCGCCACCGGCTGCTCGGCCAACGACCTCCCCAGGCTTGGCCTTCCGAGTCCCGTCACCGCCGAGGGCCCGATGGTCCTCCGGATGTGGCAGGGCTCGTGGATCGCGGCACTGGTGGTCGGCGCACTGATGTGGGGTCTGATCATCTGGAGTGTGATCTTCCACCGCCGCAGCCGCAGCAAGGTGGAGATCCCCCCGCAGACCCGGTACAACCTGCCGATCGAGGCGTTGTACACCGCGGTCCCCCTCGTCATCGTCTCGGTGCTCTTCTACTTCGTCGCGCGCGACGAGGCCCGGTTGACCTCGACCTCCGCCAAGCCGGACCACGTGGTCAACGTGGTCGGCTTCCAGTGGAGCTGGGCGTTCAACTACGAGAACACCGAGAATCCGGACCCGGCCAACACCCAGGCCGCGTACGACGTCGGCACGCCGGCCGAGCCGCCGACGCTCTACCTGCCGATCAACGAGACGGTGCAGTTCCGCCTCACCTCGCGGGACGTCATCCACGACTTCTGGACGATCAACTTCCTGATGAAGCAGGACGTCGTCCCGGGCGTGGTGAACAAGTTCGAGGTCACCCCGACCGCGCTGGGCACCTACCGCGGCAAGTGCGCGGAGCTCTGTGGCGTCGACCACTCGCGGATGCTGTTCAACGTCAAGGTCGTGGACCGGGCGGAGTACGACAAGCACCTGGCGGAGCTTCGGGCCAAGGGCCAGAAGGGCGCGGTGCCCTCGGGCATCACCACCATGGGAAGTGAGAAGTGACTATCCTCAACGAGCCCGCCGCTGCCGGCGGGACTACCGGGGCCACGGTCACGGCCGGTGCTGAGTCGACCCGCAAGCCCGGGTCCACCATCATCAAGTGGCTGACCACCACCGACCACAAGACGATCGGCACCCTGTACCTGGGAACGTCGTTCGCGTTCTTCCTGATCGGTGGTGTGCTCGCGCTGGTGATGCGCGCCGAGCTGGCTCGTCCGGGGACGCAGATCCTCTCGAACGAGCAGTTCAACCAGGCGTTCACCATGCACGGCACGATCATGCTGCTGATGTTCGCGACGCCGCTCTTCGCCGGTTTCGCGAACTGGATCATGCCGCTCCAGATCGGCGCCCCCGACGTCGCCTTCCCGCGGCTGAACATGTTCGCCTACTGGCTCTACCTGTTCGGCTCGATCATCGCGGTGGCCGGCTTCCTCACCCCGCAGGGTGCGGCCGACTTCGGCTGGTTCGCCTACTCCCCGCTGTCGGACGCGGTCCGTTCGCCGGGCATCGGCGCCGACATGTGGATCATGGGTCTGGCCTTCTCCGGCTTCGGCACCATCCTCGGTTCGGTCAACTTCATCACCACCATCATCTGCATGCGCGC
>NZ_LMCT01000017.1:63239-113877 GCF_001424875.1 Kitasatospora sp. Root107
CTTCATCACCACCATCATCTGCATGCGCGCGCCCGGCATGACGATGTTCCGGATGTCGATCTTCGTCTGGAACGTCCTGCTGACCGCCGTGCTGGTGCTGCTGGCCTTCCCGGTCCTCGCGGCCGCGCTGTTCGCCCTCGAGGCGGACCGGAAGTTCGGGGCGCACGTCTTCGACCCGGCCAACGGCGGGGCGCTGCTCTGGCAGCACCTGTTCTGGTTCTTCGGCCACCCCGAGGTGTACATCATCGCGCTGCCGTTCTTCGGCATCGTCTCCGAGGTCATCCCGGTCTTCAGCCGCAAGCCGATGTTCGGCTACTCCGGCCTGATCGCGGCCACCATCGCGATCGCCGGTCTGTCGGTCACGGTGTGGGCGCACCACATGTACGTCACGGGACAGGTCCTGCTGCCGTTCTTCTCGTTCATGACCTTCCTGATCGCGGTCCCGACCGGTGTGAAGTTCTTCAACTGGGTCGGCACCATGTGGAAGGGCTCGCTGAGCTTCGAGACCCCGATGCTCTGGACGGTCGGCTTCCTGGTGACCTTCCTGTTCGGTGGTCTGACGGGTGTTCTGCTCGCCTCCCCGCCGATCGACTTCTCCGTCTCGGACTCGTACTTCGTGGTGGCGCACTTCCACTACGTGGTGTTCGGCACCGTGGTGTTCGCGATGTTCGCCGGCTTCCACTTCTGGTGGCCGAAGATGACCGGCAAGATGCTCGACGAGCGCCTAGGGCATGCCCCGCCGCTACGCCGACTACCTGGCCTCGGACGGCTTCACCACGCTGAACACCATCTCGACCGTCGCGTCGTTCCTGCTCGGTCTGTCGATCCTGCCGTTCCTCTACAACGTCTGGAAGACCGCGAAGTACGGCGAGAAGATCGAGGTCGACGACCCGTGGGGCTACGGCCGTTCGCTGGAGTGGGCGACCTCCTGCCCGCCGCCGCGGCACAACTTCCTCACCCTGCCCCGGATCCGTTCGGAATCCCCGGCGTTCGACCTGCACCACCCGGACATCGCCGCGCTCGACTACCTCGAGTACCACGGTGAGCCGGCCAAGCACTTCGAGGGCGTCACGCCCGCGAAGTACGACGCCCCTTCGCTGGGCAAGGGCCTGAAGAAGGAGGGTGACGCCTGATGAAGGAACAGGGCAAGATCTTCATCGGTTTCGCCGTCTTCATCCTGGCGATGGCCATCACCTACGGCGTGTGGACCAACCACTCCGACCTCGGTGTGGAGGCCGCCGGTACCACGGCGCTCTTCCTCGCCTTCGGCCTGTGCGCGATGGTCGGCTACTACCTCGCCTACACCGCCAAGCGGGTCGACACCGGCGCGGGCGACAACCCCGAGGCCGAGGTCGCGGACGACTCCGGCGAGATGGGCTTCTTCGCCCCGCACAGCTGGCAGCCGCTCTCGCTGGCGATCGGTGGCGCGCTCGCGTTCATGGGCGTCATCTTCGGCTGGTGGCTGCTGTACTGGTCGATCCCGATCATCCTGATCGGCCTGTTCGGCTGGGTCTTCGAGTTCTACCGCGGTGAGGACCAGAACCAGTAGGTTCCCCTCTCCTCCGCACCGGGCGGCCGGGCATCCCTGACGGGGTGTCCGGCCGTTCGCGTCGGACCGCCCCGTCAGGGCCCACCGGGTGGTCCGCTCACCCGGTCGGGCCAACCCGGACTGCGGGCGGAGGCTGCCCGGGGCTGACTGTTCTTACGATCTGATACGTCGTCGGTTCGAGGAGGCAGCCCGTGAAGACCAGGCACGGAGTCGCACTGACGGCCGTACTGATGCTGGCCCCGGTGGCCGGCTGCTCCTCCTCCGGGAGTGCCCCGGCCGCGATACAGCCGGTGGGGCCGGTGGACGTGAGCGGGCTGGTGCACACCTCGGCCGGCGGCGAGGTGGACCCGGCGAAACCTTTCAGCATCACCGCGGACCAGGGCGGCCACCTCACCGACGTCACCGTCACCGGAGCCGACGGCCGGGTGGTGGCCGGGCAGTTGGCGGCCGACCTGTTGAGCTGGCAGAGCACCAGCCGGCTCAAGGCGGGCACCAGGTACACGGTGCGGGTGGCCGCCGACGACGGCCGGGGCGGGCGGGGCGAGACCAGCAGCGAGTTCGGCACCGCGGCCGCGCAGCAGTTGCTCACCGCCGAGCTGGGCCCCGACTCCTCGGGCACCGGCCTCTACGGTGTGGGCCAGCCGCTCACCGTGAAGCTCTCCGAGGCGGTCAAGGACCCTGCCGGGCGTCAGGAGGTCGAACGCGGCCTGACGGTGGTCTCCGAGCCCGCCGTGACGGGTGCCTGGTACTGGGTGGACGACAGGAACCTGCACTTCCGGCCGAAGGAGTACTGGCCCGCCAACACGAAGATCCGGCTGGGCTACGACCTGCAGGGCGTGCCGGTCGCCGACGGCCTGTACGGCGGCGAGGCGGTCACCCGCTCACTGCGGACCGGCGACCGGGTCGAGGTGGTGGTGGACGCCGCCTCGCACTACCTGACGTACCGTCGCAACGGCCAGGAGATCAAGTCCATCCCGGTCACCACCGGCAAACCCGGCTTCGACACCCGCAACGGCATCAAGGTGGTGCTGGGGCAGGAGGCCCAGGTCCGGATGAACGGCGAGTCGATCGGCATCCGGGACGGCAGCACCGAGGCCTACGACCTCCAGGTGCAGTGGGCCACCCGGGTCACCTGGAGCGGCGAGTACGTGCACGCCGCCCCCTGGTCGGTCGGCTCGCAGGGCGAGGAGAACGTCAGCCACGGCTGCACCGGTATGAGCACCGACAACGCCAAGTGGTTCTTCGACCAGACCCGGATCGGCGACCTGGTCCAGGTCGTCAACAGCAAGGGCGCCACCATGGAGCGCTTCGGCAACGGCTTCGGCGACTGGAACGTCCCCTGGGACGAGTGGCTCAAGCACTCCGCCCTCGGCCGGCCGGTCGCCACCGCGGGGGCCCAGGCCGCGGCCGCGGGCGACGCTCCGGTGATCGGCTGACGGGGCCTCAGAGCCGCTCGCCGAGCAGCACTGCGAGGCCGTCCAGCAGGCGCTGCAGGCCGAACTCGAACAGGCTGTCCAGGTCGAACTCGTACTCGGCGGCGATGAGCCGCTCGAAGGCCGGGAAGCGGCCGTCGGCCAGCGCGGTCAGCAACGCGGGCTCCTGGGAGTCCAGCCACTCGGCTGCGTCCAGGCCGGTGGCGGCCTCGGCCTCGGTCTCCGCCTCGATGGCGACGGCGGTGCCCCGGATGTAGTTGAACAGGGTCAGGTGCGCGGTGAAGACCGTCGAGGTGTCGAGCCCGCGCCTCTCCAGCGAGGCCAGCACCCACTCGGTGAAGGGCAGCGCGGCCGGCACCGGCCGGGGGCGGGTCAGCGAGAGCACCGGGGCCAGCCAGGGGTGGCTGCGGAAGATCCGCCAGAGCTGCCGGGCGGCCAGTTCGAGCCGGTCCCGCCAGCCGTCCGGTGCGGTGGCGGGCAGCGGCCACTCGGCGAAGGCCGCGTCCATCATCCGGGTCAGCAGCTCGTCCTTGTCGGCGACATGGCGGTAGAGCGACATCGTCGCCACGCCCAGTTCGGCGGCGACCCGGCGCATCGAGGCGGCGGCCAGGCCCTCCCGGTCGGCGACGACGGTCGCGGTGCTGACGATCCGTTCGAGGGTGAGCGCCTGCGCGGGAGCGGTCCGCACCGGGGCGGGCGCCGGCGTGGGGGGCGCCGGACGGTGCCGGGCTGCGACCACGGTGCCGACGCCCGGGACGGCGTGCACCAGCCCGGCCAGGCGCAGTTCGGTGAGCACCTTGGTGGCGGTCGCCATCGCGACGCCCCACTGCCGGGTGATCTCCCGGGTCGAGGGCACCCGGTCGCCGGGGGCCAGCTCGCCGGTCTCGATCCGCTGCCGCAGCTCGGCGACGATCCGGCACCAGCCTGGCCCTGGTCGGCGCCTACGTGCTGGCGGGCGAGCTGGGCGCCGCCGGTGGCGACCACCGGGTGGCCTTCGCCCGGTACGACCGGGTGCTCCGCCCGTACGTGGCCAGGGCCCAGCAACTGCCGCCCGGCGGGGTGAAGGGCTACGCGCCGGACGGTGCGCTGGGCATCCGGCTGCGGGACGCCTCGATGCGGTCGATGAACCGCTGGCCGATGCGGAGGATACTCGCCGCGCAGTTCGCCAAGGCGGGGGACATCACGTTGCCCGAGTACCCCCTGACGGAGGCTCAGCGATAGGCGAGCCCCAGGGCGGTGGTGACGGCGGCGAGGGCGTCGGTGTGGGTGAGGCCGAGGCGGGCGGCGCGTTCGGCGTAGTCGGTGGCGGCTGCGGCGGCGAGGCGGTGGGCGGTGTCGCCGGTGGCGGCGATCAGGGTGCCGCGGCGGCCGTGGGTCTCGACCACGCCGTCGGCCTCCAGTTCGCGGTAGGCGCGGGCCACCGTGTTGGCGGCCAGGCCGAGTTCCTCGGCGAGGGCCCGGACGGTGGGGAGCTTGAGTCCGGCCGGCAGTGCCCCGCTCCGCGCCTGGTCGGCGATCTGGGCCCGGACCTGCTCGTACGGGGGAGTGGCGGCATCGTGGTCGACGGACAGCTGCACGGGATCTCCTGACGGTTCGTTACCACTCATTCTGCCGCAGGAAGGCCGATGGCCCCCCACCGTGAACGGTGGGGGGCCATCGGCTGTGGCGGTACGAGTATCAGTGGTGGCCGTGGCCGCTGGTGATCTCGTGGTGCTCCTCGGCGGTGGGCTTGGGGATCTGGGTCCCCTCGCCGTAGAAGCCCTGGGAGAGCTTCGCGCGGGTCTTGGCGATGACGCCGACCTTGCGCTTGACGCCGTTCTCGTCGAACTCGGCCGGCAGCTCGAGCGGCTGCGGCTGCTCGTGCGCGGTGTACGTGTGAAGCTTGGCCGCGGGCAGCTGGGCGTGCACCTCGACGAACTCACCGTGCGGCAGGCGCTTGATGACGCCGGTCTCGCGACCGTGCAGCACCTTGTCCTTGTCGCGACGCTGGAGGCCGAGGCACCAGCGCTTGGTGACGAAGAAGGTGATCACCGGCACCACGAAGAAACCGACCCGCACGAAGTACGTGATGTCGTTCAGCGAGAGGTGCAGGTGGGTGGCGAGCAGGTCGTTGCCACCACCGATCAGCAGCACCAGGTACAGGCTGATCCAGGCCGCGCCGAGACCGGTGCGGACCGGGGCGTTGCGCGGGCGGTCCAGGATGTGGTGCTCGCGCTTGTCGCCGGTCACCCAGCTCTCGATGAACGGGTAGACCGCGATGGCGACCAGCACCAGCGGGAAGACCATCAGCGGCACGAACACACCGAGGTTGAGGGTGTGGCCCCAGAGGCCGATCTCCCAGCCCGGCATGATGCGGATCAGACCCTCGGAGAAGCCCATGTACCAGTCCGGCTGGGCGTCGGTGGACACCTGGTCGGGGCGGTACGGGCCGTACGCCCAGATCGGGTTGACCGTGGCGATCGCCGAGCAGGCCGAGATGATGCCGAAGACCAGGAAGAAGAAGCCACCGGCCTTGGCCATGTAGACCGGCATCAGCGGCATGCCGACGACGTTCTTCTCGGTCTTGCCCGGGCCCGCCCACTGGGTGTGCTTGTGGTAGAAGACCAGGATCAGGTGCGCGACCAGCAGGCCGAGCATGATGCCGGGAATCAGCAGCACGTGGATGGTGAAGAACCGCGGCACGATGTCGGTGCCGGGGAACTCCCCGCCGTACAGGAACATCTGCAGGTAGGTGCCGACCAGCGGCACGGCCAGGACCGCGCCCTCCATGAAGCGGACACCCGTGCCCGAGAGCAGGTCGTCGGGGAGCGAGTAGCCCATGAAGCCGTCGAACATGCCGAGGAACAGCAGCAGGAACCCGAACAGCCAGTTGATCTCGCGCGGCTTGCGGAACGCGCCGGTGAAGAAGACGCGCATCATGTGCACGAGCATCGCGGCGACGAAGACGATCGCGGCCCAGTGGTGGATCTGACGGATCAGCAGGCCACCGCGGACCTCGAACGAGATGCGCAGGGTGGAGGCGTACGCCTCCGACATCCGGATGCCGTCGAGCGGGGCGTAGGAGCCGTGGTAGACGACCTCGCCCATGCTCGGGTTGAAGAACAGCGTCAGGTAGACGCCGGTCAGGATGATGATGATGAAGGTGTAGAGGCAGATCTCACCGAGCATGAAGGACCAGTGGTCCGGGAAGATCTTCCGCAGGTTGGACTTGGCCAGGGTGTAGAGGCCGAGCCGGCCGTCCACCCAGTCCGCGGCCGACTCCGCCTTGTTGGCGGGCTTGGCACGGGTGCTGGCCGGCTTTGCGGCACCCTTGGTGCTGCTCGCGGTCATCGGCTGCGCTCCCAGTAACTCGGGCCAACGGGCTCGTCGAAGTCGCCGGTGGCGACCAGGAAGCCCTTCTCGTCAACAGTGATCTTCAGCTGCGGCAGCGGGTGACCGGCCGGGCCGAAGATGACGCGGGCGCCGTCCGCCAGGTCGAAGGTCGACTGGTGGCAGGGGCAGAGCGCGTGGTGGGTCTGCTGCTCGTAGAGGCTGATCGGGCAGCCGACGTGGGTGCAGATCTTCGAGTAGGCGAGGATGCCCTCGAAGCCCAGTTCGGCGGACTGCTTGTCCTTGAGGTCCCCCGGAGCGATCCGGACGAGCATCAGGGCGTCCTTGGCGATCTGGACCTGGAAGTCGTGCGCGTCCTCCTCGAGGCCCTCGGGCTTCGCGAAGCTCAGCGAGCCGACGGTGATGTCCTCGGGCTTCATCGGCTCGTTGGTGTTCATGTTGATCAGCTGGATCGGCTTGGCCGGAGTGGCCTCGTCCCAGCCGGTGTGCTCCAGCTTGTCCTCGGGCAGCGGCCCGAGGTCGCGGAGCAGCACCACACCGGAGAGCGGCACCAGGGCCATCGACCCGATCAGGGTGTTGCGGATCATCTTGCGGCGGCCGAAGCCGGACTCGGCGGCGCCGGTCTTGAACTGCTCGATGACGTCCGCGCGGACCTCGTCGTCGGCCTCGATCGCGTGGCGCTCGGCCGGCAGCTCGTGGTCCGACATCAGGGTGCGGGCCCAGTGGACCGCGCCCGCGCCGATGCAGAAGAGCGCCACCCCGAGGGTCAGGCCCAGCGAGAAGTTCAGCGCGCTGACGTGACCGATCGGGAAGATGTAGACGATCTTGTCGATCGGGAAGATCACGAAGGACGCGATGAACCCGACGGTCGACAGCATCGACAGGATGAAGAGCAGCGAGACCTGACGCTCGGCCCGCTGGGCGGCCCGCTCGTCGATGTCGGTGCGACGCGGCTCGTGGGCCGGCAGACCCGGGTCGGCGAACGGGTCACCGTGGGCGGCGACTTCGGTGCCGTGGGAGTCGTGCGACTCCGGCAGGGTGTCCTTGGACATGTCGTGGCTCATGACTTCTTGGCCTTGGTGGTGTGGGCGGCGACCCAGATCGCGATCGCGATCAGGCTGCCGAGTCCGAAGATCCAACCGAACAGACCCTCGGTCACCGGGCCGAGGCTGCCCAGGGTCAGACCGCCGGGGTTGGGCTCGTCGTTGGTGGTGTGGCGGACGAACGCCACGATCTGCCGCTTCTGCTCCTCGGGCATGATGCCGTCGGGGAAGGAGGGCATGTTCTGCGGGCCGGTCTGCATGGCCTCGTAGATGTGCTTGGCGTCCACGCCGTCGAGAGCGGGAGCGTACTTGCCCTGCGAGAGGGCACCGCCCTGGCCCGCGAAGTTGTGGCACTGGGCGCAGTTGGTACGGAACAGCTCGCCACCCTTGGCGACGTCGTCCGGGTTGGTGGAGGTGTACTGCTCCTTGCCCGGAACGACCGGGCCCGGGCCGAGCGAGGCCACGAAGGCGGCCATCTGGTCGATCTCGGGCTGGGAGTAGATGGTCTTCTTCTTCGGCACCTGGGCGCCGGGCTGCTGGGCCGGCATCCGGCCGGTGCCGACCTGGAAGTCCACCGCGGCGGAGCCGACGCCGACCAGGCTCGGACCGTCCGAGCTGCCCTCGCCGTTCAGACCATGGCAGGAGGAGCAGCCCACGGCGAAGAGCTTCTTGCCCTCCTCGATCGCGAGCGTCTGCACCGAGCTGTCGGCCTGCGCCTTCTCGGCGGGCGCGAACGCGGCGTACAGCCCCCCGGTGGCCGCCAGGGCGAAGAGTAGGACGACCAGCGCCGCCAGTGGATGGCGCCGTCGTGCGGAGAGCTTTTTCACGGATTAACCCCGGGGTCAGGATCTGGTCGGCTGGTGGGCGTGCCTCGCGGCCCGGTCTGCCCGGGTCGGCTGCGGGGACGCGCGCGGTCGGTCGGTGCGGGTACGGCTCCGGCCGTCGGCCAGCGACCTGATCAGCTGGTTACTTGATCAGGTAGATGGTCGCGAACAGGGCGATCCACACGACATCGACGAAGTGCCAGTAGTACGACACCACGATCGCGGCGGTGGCCTGCTCGTGCGTGAACCGCTTGGCTGCGTACGTCCGTGCCAGGACCAGCAGGAACGCGATCAGACCACCCGTCACGTGCATGCCGTGAAAGCCGGTGGTCAGGTAGAACACCGTGCCGTACGCGTCCGAGGACAGCGAGAGGCCGTCCTTCTTGACCAGCTCGGTGTACTCGAAGATCTGGCCGCCGATGAAGATCGCGCCCATCACGAAGGTGATGATGAACCACGAGCGGAGCTTCTTCACGTCACCGCGCTCGGCGGCGAAGACGCCGAGCTGGCAGGTGAGGGAGGAGAGCACCAGGATCGTGGTGTTCACCGAGGAGAAGGGCACGTTGAGGGCGTGAGCCTTCTCGGCCCAGAACTCCGCGCCCTTGACCGAGCGGAGCGTGAAGTACATCGCGAACAGGGCCGCGAAGAACATCAGCTCCGAGCTCAGCCAGACGATGGTTCCGACGCTGACCAGGTTCGGCCTGTTGACCGCTCCGTGCGCGTGTCCGGTTTCTGTTGCTGTTGCTGTCGCCACGACGGACATTATGTCGGTCCCTTATTCCGTCTTCACGCCGGGGGGTGTACCTCGGAGTGTCCGGTGCGTGCGGTATGCCCTGTTGGCAGCCGACGGGGCGTCGGACGAGGGCTCCGAGGAGGCGGTGTCCCATTTCTGACGGTTCATTGACGGCAGGTGTACCCGTTCGCTCCGCGTGTTCCTGCGGGGCGCGGGGGTGCCGGTCGGCTAGCGGGTCCGCCGTACGAGTGGAACAGCACTTCTGGGGTGACGATCCGTCGCCCGTGTGCGCGACGGGCGTGGCGGCTCGTCGGACGGAGATCGCGCCAGGGGGTCACCACGGGGGGTGTGCGGGAGTAGCATCCGGAGGTGAACGTGGTCCGGGTCACACCGGGCCGGGTTGAGCCGACACACGGTACGACGCACGGTACAAAAATGAGCACAGCCATATAAGAGGACGAGTACCCGGGAGCAGGGCCCATGGCGCACACGACCGACGAGACGCTCACCGTCCTCGTCTACAGCGACGACCGGAACACCCGTGAGCAGGTCACCCTCGCGCTGGGCCGCCGCCCCGCCGCCGACCTCCCCGAGGTCGACGTGCTGGAGTGCGCCACGGTGCCCGCCGTGCTCCGCGCTCTGGAGAAGGGCGGGATCGACCTCTGCGTGCTGGACGGCGAGGCCGTCCCGGCCGGCGGCCTCGGGGTGGCCCGGCAGATCAAGGACGAGATCTACGGCTGCCCGCCGGTGCTGGTGCTGATCGGCCGCCCGCAGGACTCCTGGCTGGCCGCCTGGAGCCGGGCCGAGGCCGCGATCTCCCACCCGGTCGACCCGGTGGCGCTGGCGGAGGCCGCCGCCACCCTGCTCCGGGGCCGGGTGGCCAAGCGCACCCCGGCGCACCGCTGAGGGGCCGTCAGCCCGCGTCTCACCTGTAGAGAAGCACCCCGCATCCGGGCACCCCGGATCGCTAGGCTGGCTCCAGCATCCCCGATCGAGAGCTGGAGTCAGCCATGGTGAACGCACAACCTGCGAACGGCGGTAGCGACCCCACGCAGGTGGTCCGCACCTGGCCGGACCTGCTGAGCGCACTGCTGGCCGGGCAGGACCTCGGCCAGGGCGACACCGCCTGGGCGATGGACCGGATCATGGGCGGCGAGGCCACCCCCGTCCAGGTGGCCGGCTTCGTGGTCGCGCTCCGGGCCAAGGGCGAGACCGTGGACGAGATCGCCGGTCTGGTCGACTCGATGTACGCGCACGCCGTGCAACTGCACATCCCGGGCCCGGCGGTGGACATCGTCGGCACCGGTGGCGACCGTGCCAAGACGGTGAACATCTCCACCATGTCGGCGATCGTCGCGGCCGCCGCCGGAGCCAAGGTGGTCAAGCACGGCAACCGCGCCGCCTCCTCCGCCAGCGGTGCCACCGACGTGCTGGAGAAGCTCGGCATCAGCCCGGACGTGACGCCCGCCCGGGTGGCCGAGATCGCCGAGGAGGTCGGCCTGACCTTCTGCCCGGCGCCGATGTTCCACCCGGCGATGCGGCACGCCGCCCCGGCCCGCCGTGACCTCGGGGTGCCGACCGCCTTCAACATCCTCGGCCCGCTGACCAACCCGGCCCGGGTCACCGCGCACGCGATCGGCTGCTTCGACACCCGGCTGGCCGGGCTGATCGCCGGTGTGCTGGCCCGGCGCGGCGCCACCGCACTGGTCTTCCGGGGCGACGACGGCCTGGACGAGCTGACCATCTCCACCACCTCGCACGTCTGGCTGGTGAAGGACGGTCAGGTCACCGAGACCGTCTTCGACCCGCGCGAGGTCGGCATCGAGCCGGTGGGCATCGAGGCACTGCGAGGCGGCGACCCGCAGTTCAACGCCGACGTGGCCCGCCGGATGCTGGCGGGGGAGCGCGGCCCGGTCCGGGACGCCGTCCTGCTGAACAGCGCCGCCGCGCTGACCGCGCTGGAGCTGACCGACGCCCCGCTGGCCGAGCAGCTCGCGGCCGGGATGGCGCGGGCCGCCGCCGCCATCGACTCGGGTGCGGCGGAGGCCCTGCTGAAGGACTGGGCGGCGGCCACCACCCGTTCCTGAACGGTGAGTTGAGGGCCCGGCAGGCTACCTGCCGGGCCTTCCTGCTGTCCGGATGGCGGACATCTGTTTGACCACTTCTCGGCGGCTCGCCTAGAGTCCTCGGCAGGTCATGAGTGACAGCGACAAGCCCCAGCTTGCTGTCCGGCAACCCTCCGTCCGTGGCGGGGTGCCCTGGGTGAGGACCGGGCTCCGCGGCGAACCGTCCGCGTGGCAAGCGCGGACGTCGGCGGCACAGCTGCACCCCGAGGTCCCGGACCTTTCCAGGAGTGCACCCTCATGTCCGTTTCCACCGAACTCTGCGCCCCGCTCGCCGTCCTCGGCCACGACGTCCAGGTCCCGCTGGTCTCCGGCGAGAAGGTCACCTACGCCGCCCTGGACTACGCCGCCAGCTCCCCGGCGCTGCAGCGGGTCTGGGACGACGTCGCCGCCTACGCCCCGTACTACGGCAGCGTGCACCGCGGCGCCGGGTACCTCTCCCAGCTCTCCACCGACCTGTTCGAGCAGAGCCGCCGCACCGTCGAGGAGTTCCTCGACCTGCGGGAGGGTGACCAGGTGGTCTTCACCCGGGCCACCACCGACTCGCTCAACCTGCTGGCCGGTGTGCTGCCGGCGGGCACCCGGGTGTTCGCCTTCGAGACCGAGCACCACGCCTCGCTGCTGCCCTGGCGCCGGGACGGCCTGACCGTCAGTTACCTCCGCGCCCCGCGCTCGCACGCCGAGGCGGTCGCCGCACTGGACGCCGCGCTGGCCGAGCAGCCCGCCGAGCACCGGCTGTTCTGCGTCACCGGCGCCTCCAACGTCACCGGCGAGCTCTGGCCGGTCGCCGAGCTGACCGAGGTCGCGCACCGGCACGGCGCCCGGGTGGTGCTGGACGCCGCCCAGCTCGCACCCCACCACCGGGTCTCGGTGCGGGAGTTGGGCGTGGACTGGATCGCCTTCTCCGGCCACAAGCTGTACGCCCCGTTCGGCGCCGGGGTGCTGGCCGGGCGCAGCGACTGGCTGGACGCGGCCGAGCCGTACCTGGCCGGCGGCGGCGCCAGCCGGACGGTGGCCCGCGAGCTGGACGGCTCGGTCGCGGTCGAGTGGCAGACCGGCCCGGCCCGGCACGAGGCCGGCTCCCCGAACGTGATCGGCGCCTACTCCATCGCCTCCGCCTGCCGGGCGCTGACCGAGGCCGGGTTCGTCGCGCTGGAGGCGCGCGAGCAGCAGCTGATCGACCGTCTGCAGGCCGGGCTGGCCGCGATCCCCGAGGTCCGGGTGCTCAGCCTGTTCGGCGAGCAGGCGGCCCGGGTCGGGGTGCTCTCGTTCGTGGTGCAGGGGTGGAACAGCTCGCACTTCTCGGCGGCGCTCTCGGCCGAGTACGGGATCGGCGTCCGGGACGGGCTGTTCTGCGCCCACCCGCTGGTGCGGACCCTGCTCGGCGGTGAGGAGGCCGCACCGTCCGAGTGCGGGGCGCCGGAGCCGTCGCTGCCCGGCGAGCGCAGCCTGAACGCGATCCGGGTCAGCTTCGGGGCCGGGACTCCGGACGAGCACCTGGAGCGGTTCCTGGCGGCCGTCCGCGAACTGGTCTCCGACGGGGCGGCCTGGAGCTACCGCAACGAGGGCGGGCGCTGCGTGGCCGACACCCGGCGGTAGTAGGTGCACCACCAGGGGCTCGGGGAACGGCGACGGTTCATGGCAGGCGGGTCACATGCGAAAGTGCCTGACCCGGTACGCACGGATCACCTTTTACGAGGTCGGCGTCGCAGTTCCCCGAGCCCCTGCCTTCCGAACCTGGGTGTCTATTCGTCGAGGCCCAAGGCGAAGGCTGCTTCGAGGTCGTGCTTGGAGTAGGTGCGGAAGGCGATCTGGGTCTCGGTGTGCTCGAC
The DNA here is from genome assembly GCF_001424875.1 of Kitasatospora sp. Root107. Lineage (GTDB taxonomy): Bacteria > Actinomycetota > Actinomycetes > Streptomycetales > Streptomycetaceae > Kitasatospora. The sequence continues at coordinate 76,107 of NZ_LMCT01000017.1, forward strand.
GCCCGGGATCTTGTTGAGGCGGCCGGGGATCACTGCGGCGAGGTCGTCGTGGTGCCGGACCCGGACCATCGCGACCAGGTCGTAGCCACCCGTCACCGAGTAGACCTCGCTGACGCCCTCGATCGAGGCGATCGCCTCGGCGATCTCGGGAATCCGGTCGACGCTGGTCCTGATGAGCACGATCGCGGTGATCACTCTGTCGCTCCTGTCCGTGGGTTCCGGGTCAGCGTAACGGTGACCCAGGTGGCCAGGTACCCGGCGGCGAAGCCGATGACGTGCACCGGGTAGGCCACCCCGGGGCCGTCCTGCCGGACCGAGAGCCACTGCAGCAGGAACCACAGCCCGAGCACCAGCCAGGCCGGGAAGCGCAGCGGCAGGAAGAGCAGCAGCGGCACCAACGTGGTGACCCGGGCCCGGGGGTACAGCCGCAGGTAGCTGCCGAGCACCCCGGCGATCGCGCCGGAGGCCCCGACCAGCGCCCGGACCGAGTCCGCCCCGTGCGCCTCCGCCAGCGCCCAGCCGTAGGTGGCCAGGTAACCGACCGTCAGGTAGCCGAGCAGGAACCGCACCCGGCCGAACCGCTGCTCGACGCCGGGGCCGAAGACGAACAGGAACAGTATGTTCCCGAGCAGGTGCAGCCACCCCGCGTGCACGAACAGCGAGCTGAGCACGGAGAGCACCGGGATCTTCCGGGGCGTCACCGGCGGCGGGCAGTCCGCGGTGGCCGGGGGCAGCCGGCCCAGCTGACCCGCCGTCAGCGGCCGGTTGGACAGCAGCTCGGCGGGCACCGCGCCCCAGCGCTGCTCGTACCGCTGCTCGGCGCAGACCCGGGCCGCGCCGGTGCCGTAGCGGGGGTTGAGGCCGAAGCTCGGGCCGATCAGCAGGGTCAGCGCGCTCAGCCCGATCAGGGTGAAGGTGACGATCGGTGGGCGCTCCGGCGTCCTGCCGTCCGGGGCGTCGAGGTGGTCCAGGACGGGGGTGGCCATAGCGGAGAGCATTCCTCCGGGCGCCGCCGCCGACACCGTCGGGTACTGCGAGTGGCCTACTGCCCGCATCACGGACCAGGTGGACCCGGGTGAACCCGCAGGCAATAGGCTTGGCCTTCCGGACCCTGGGTGACCGCCGTAAGGCGGCACCAACGAGAGGACTTGGCAGAATGACGATCGCCGCCCCGACCGCTGAGACCCGCTGGCGCTGCACCCTCTGTGGCAACCTGACCCGCTTCGACGTGACCCGGTCCTCCAAGGTGGTGGAGTTCCTGCACTTCGACCTCGCCGGTGACTCGAAGGTGGAGGAGACCGAGGTGCTGACCGAGACGCTGGAGTCGGTCCGCTGCCGCTGGTGCAACGCGGTCGACCAGGTCGAGCTGGTGGCCCGTCCGGACGCCGAGCAGGCGGCCCAGGAGCAGCAGGAGTCCTGACGCAGTGCACCGCCCGGGCCCGCGCGGAGTGTGGCGCGGGTCGGGTCGGGGCACGGTAACCGCGACAATTGCAGAGAGCGGTGTGTTTGAGGGCAGCGGCAACCGGCCGTACGGACCCCGCGCAGCAGGATCGGAGCCGAGGACGTGGTGGACGCAGCAAGGGGGGCGGCCGAGTCGCAGGAGCAGCCTCCCGCGGCCACGACCCCGGCCGCCCAGGGACCGGACGACGCTCTGCCACCCGCTCCTGCCGGCAGCCCCGCTTCCACGGATGACGCTGCTCCCGCTGGCGACGTAGCTCCCGCCGGCGGCCCCGAACACCTCGGCCGGCCGCTGCCCGAGGGCGTGCGGCACCGGGTGGTGGGGATCGCCGCCGACGCGCTGGGTGGCCTGCCGGCCGCCGAACTGCCGGTCTCGCTGCGCCAGTACGCGAAGTTCACCCCGGCCCGGCGGGCCAAGTACGCGGCCACCGCGCTGGCCGCCGCGCTGGAGGCGGACCCGGCCTTCCGGGTGCGGATAGCCGATCGGCTCCGGCTCGGGCAGCCGGATCTGGTGAAGGCGCTGGAGGCGGGCAGTGTGCCGGGCGCCGCCGACCCGATGGACGTCGCGGCGGCCGCCTATCTGCTCCGGCCGACGGGCTGGGCCCGGCTGGTCACCGAGGCGGGTGAGCAGGTCGAGCGGGCCGGCGCCGAGGGCGCGGCGGCCGAGGCGGCGCGGCTGGTCGAGAAGCTCCAGGAGGAGCTGGCCGAGCTGCGTACCCAGTCCAGGGCTGACCTGGACCGGCACCGGGCCGACTCCGAGGGCGTACGGCGCGAGGCCGAATCGCTTCGGAAGAAAGTCCGCACGCTGGAGAGCGACACCCGGCGGGCGCAGGCCGAGGCCCGCAAGGTGCAGGCGGAGCTGGCCGAGGTGCGGGCCGCGGCGGCTGTCGAGCACGGTACGGCCGAGGCCGAGGCCCGTCGGCTGCGGCACCGGATCGCCGAGTTGGAGACCGCCCTGGAGGCGGGCCGCCGCTCGGCCCGGGAGGGCCGCAGTGTCGAGGACATGCGGCTGCGGCTGCTGCTGGACACCGTGCTGCAGTCCGCTCAGGGGCTCCAGCGGGAGCTGGCGCTGCCGGTGGCGCAGATCCACCCGGCCGATCTGGTGGACGCGGTGGCACCGGCCTCGGCCTCGCCGCACGACGTGGCCCGCCGGGCGCTGGCCGAGGACGACCCGGCGCTGCTGGACCAGTTGCTGGCGATCCCTCAGGTCCACCTGGTGGTGGACGGCTACAACGTGACCAAGACCGGGTACCCGACGCTGCCGCTGGAGCAGCAGCGGATCCGGCTGCTCGGCGGCCTGGCGATGCTGGCCCAGCGCACCCAGGCGGAGGTGACCTGCGTCTTCGACGGCCAGGACCTGGACGTGCCGGTGATCCTGGCACCACCGCGCGGGGTCCGGGTCCGCTTCAGCCGGACCGGCGAGACGGCGGACGAGCTGATCCGGCGGCTGGTCAGGGCCGAGCCGCAGGGGCGTCCGGTGGTGGTGGTCTCCACCGACAAGGAGGTCGCCGACGGCGTGAAGAAGGCCGGCGCGCGCCCGGTGGCCTCACTGCTCCTGCTGAAGCGGCTGGCCAGGCCGTGAATGTGGCTGACGGCTGGTCAGGGCGGGGTGACCGGCTTGTGTCGGTCCGGTGAATTCCGGTCTGCGGACGGAAGTTCGTGGCGGTAGGGGAGTGGCGCACCCGTGACAACTTCACTAGGGTCTGGCGTCAAACCTATATTCTGGACATGCACCCGAACGGGTGAGATCGGGTCCAGGAGTGATGAAGGAGCTCTTCCTTTGGCTTCCCACCGTCGTCCCAAGCAGTCGAGCCGTGCACGGGTGTCCGTGTTGACCGCTGCCGCTGCGACCGCGGTCGCGCTGTCGGCGCAGGCGGGTGCGTATGCGGCGCCGGCCAAGCCGAGCAAGGACGAGGTCAAGGTCCAGGTCGACCAGCTCTTCAACGAGCAGGAGCAGGCTGCGGAGCGGTTCAACGGTGCCAAGGAGCGGACCGAGCAGCTGCGTAAGCAGGCCGATCAGCTGCAGGACCAGGTGGCTCGTGGCCAGGAGCAGATGACGCAGCTTCAGGGCGGTCTGGCGGCGGTGGCGGCGCAGGAGTACCGCGACGGCGGGGTGGATCCGTCGGTCGCGTTGATGCTCTCCTCCGATCCGGAGAACTACCTGACCAAGGCGTCCAGTGTCGACCAGGTGAACCAGACCCAGACGCAGACCCTGAAGTCGCTGCAGGACCAGCAGCGCCGCCTCGACCAGCAGAAGCAGGAGGCGGCGGCCGTCCTGGCACGCCGAAGGTGACCNACCTGACCAAGGCGTCCAGTGTCGACCAGGTGAACCAGACCCAGACGCAGACCCTGAAGTCGCTGCAGGACCAGCAGCGCCGCCTCGACCAGCAGAAGATCGAGGCCGCGGAGACGCTGGCCGAGCTGGACCGCAACACCAAGGTGCTGAACGACGCCAAGGCCGAGGTGCAGAAGAAGCTCGCCGAGGCCCAGCAGCTGCTCAACTCACTGAGCGCGGCCGACCGGGCGGCGATCCAGGGCGACCGCTCCTCGCGCGGCGCCGAGCGGATCGACGTCGGCTCGCTGCCGCGCGCGGCCGGCTACGCGGGCGTGGCGGTCGCCGCCGCGATGGGCAAGCAGGGCAAGCCGTACGTCTGGGGCGCCACCGGACCGAACTCCTTCGACTGCTCCGGCCTGATGGTCTGGGCCTACGCGCAGGCCGGTGTCTCGCTGCCGCGCACCTCGCAGTCGCAGGCCACGGTCGGCACCAACGTCGGCACCAACGTCGCCAACGCGCAGCCGGGCGACCTGGTGATCTACCACTCCGACGCGCACCACGTCGGGATGTACATCGGCAACGGCCTGGTGGTGCACGCGCCGCACACCGGTGACGTGGTGAAGGTGATGAAGGCCGACGCGATGACGATCAAGACCATCCGTCGGGTCTGATCCACCGTCAGCCTGATGCGGCATAACGGACATCTCCCCATCAAGGTGAACAACTGACGCCTTGTGACACGCGCGGGCCCGCCAAAACCTCCCTGTGATCTGGGACACCTTTGGCGGGCCTCGCTGTGACCACATCCTGAGAATTCATCGGCGCAGCGTGCATTTTCGATCACACTCGGTCGCAATCACCAAAGAATCACGACTTCATTCCGACTTTTTTCTTACAAGGATTTGAACCGATCACGGTTGGGTTACTAGGGTCCTTCTCGAACCACCGCACAGTCGACCACCCAACCTGGGTGGCGGCGGGGGTTACCGCCGAGTCCGAGACACAGCGAGGCAGTCCAACTGCCTTACGGGGAAGCCCCTGCGAGGGCGCTGTCGATCGGAGCCGGGGAACCACGTTCCTCGGGGTGAATCGGCGCCAGGCTGACGGACCGTCGCGAGACGGCTCGGCGGTGAGGCGTCGTAGGGCATCTCTTCCAGCCCGAACCCGTCAGCTCACCCGGTAGGCGGACGTAGGAAGAAGGAGCCCGCCTTCGTGGCGTCCCATCGTCGTCCCAAGCCTGCCAGCCGCACCCGCGTCTCGATCATCACGGCGGCCGCTGCTGCTGCAGTGGCACTGTCCGCCCAGACCGGTGCGCATGCCGACCCGACTCCCACCAAGGACGAGGTCAAGACCCAGGTCGACCAGCTGAACGAGCAGGCCGAGGTCGCGACCGAGAAGTTCAACGCGGCCACGGAGAAGCAGCAGACCCTGCAGAAGCAGGTCAGCGGCCTCCAGGACGAGGTGGCCCGGCAGCAGGCCCAGGTGACCACCCTTCAGGGCACCCTCGGTGAGATCGCCGCCGAGCAGTACCGGACCGGCGGGATATCGCCGACCGTCCAGCTGATGCTCTCCAGCAGCCCGGACGCCTTCCTCGGCCAGGCCGACTCGCTGAGCCAGCTCGGCACCTCGCAGGCCGACACCCTCAAGACGCTGAAGGGCGAGCAGAACAAGCTCGACCAGCAGAAGTCCGAGGCCCAGAACAAGCTCGCCGACCTGGAGAGGACCACCCAGGAGCTCAAGGCCGGCAAGGACGAGATCCAGGGCAAGCTGGCCAGCGCGCAGGCGCTGTTCGACTCGCTCAGCAAGAAGGAGCAGGACGACCTGCGGGCCGCCGAGGCCAAGGCCGCCGCCGAATCGGCCGCCAAGGTCGCCGCCGCCCCCAAGGCCGACGCTCCGGCCCGGGCCACCCGCTCGGAGACCCGCACCGACCTGAGCGGTCTGCCGGCCGGCTCCTACGCCGCCACCGTGATCGCCGCCGCCGAGGCGCAGATCGGCACGCCGTACGGCTGGGGTGCCACCGGTCCGAGCGCCTTCGACTGCTCGGGTCTGATGGTCTGGGCCTTCAACAAGGCCGGGATCTCGCTGCCGCGCACCTCGCAGTCGCAGGCCGGCGCCGGTCAGAACATCGGCACCAACATCGCCGACGCCAAGCCCGGCGACCTGATCATCTACTACGGCGACCAGCACCACGTCGGCCTGTACGTCGGCAACGGCCAGATCGTGCACGCCCCGCGGACCGGCACCCTGGTCCGGCACGAGTCCGCCACGGTGATGCCGATCAGCCGCATCGTCCGGGTCTGACCACCTGTCCGTAGTAACGCTCGCAGGCCCGGCCCCGTGCCGGGCCTGCGGCGTTTCCGGGGAGCCGAGCAAATGTCCGATTGGTGGTCAAATATTCGGCGCTGTAGGGGTTTGGACTAGATCGCTGCGACTCGCTAACGTCTGCCCCCGGACCTTCGCAAGGACAGCCGCCCGACCGGGGCGGCGGCGGTGGCCCGGCGCAGGAACGGAGCCGCCGCCGGTATGTCGACGTACAGTCGTTCTCCCCTGCCAGGTGCCCGCCGGTTCACCCGGGCGCTGGTGTTCACCGCTGCGGCCACCACGGTGCTCGGAGTGGCCGCGACCGGTGCCGCCGGGGCCGCTCCCGGCACCCCGGCCGAGCCGCCCACCCGCAAGGACGTCAAGGCGCAGGTCGACCAGCTCTACGAGGAGGCCGAGCAGGCCTCGGAGAAGTTCAACGCGGCCCTGGAGCAGCAGCGTCAGCTGCAGTCCGACACCGGCTCGCTGCAGAACCAGGTGGCGGCCGGCCAGGACGAGCTGAACCAACTGCGTTCCGGGCTCGGCTCGGTGGCCGCCGCCCAGTACCGGGCAGGCGGCATCGACCCAGCGGTCCAGCTGATGCTGGACTCCGATCCGGCCGGCTACCTGTACCGGGCCCGCACCCTGGACCAGTCGGCGGAGCGGCAGAACGACACCCTGCGCCAGGTGATCGACAGTCAGCGGCGGCTCGACCAGCGGCGGGCCGAGACCACCGCCAAGCTGGCCGAGCTGGAGTCCGTCCGGCGCACCCTGAACGAGAGCAAGCAGGAGGTCAGGCAGCGGCTGGCCAAGGCCCAGCGGCTGCTGAACTCCCTGGGTGCGGGGGAGCGGGCCAGGATGGTCGACGACGACGCCAGGGACGCCGCCAAGCGGGCCGCCCGGGGCGCCGAGCGGGTCGACCTCGGCGACCTGCCCGCCGCCTCCGGCCGGGCCGCCGCAGCGCTGGCGGCCGCCAGCAGCAAGATCGGCTCGCCGTACGTCTACGGCTCGACCGGGCCCCGTACGTTCGACTGCTCCGGTCTGATGTACTGGGCCTGGCGGCAGGCCGGAGTGACCCTGCCGCGCACCTCGCAGCAGCAGGCCGGCGCGGGGCAGCGGATCAGCCTTGCCGAGGCCCGGCCGGGAGACCTGGTGATCTTCTACAGGGACATGCACCACGTCGGGATGTACGCCGGCGGCGGTGTGGTGGTGCACGCGCCGTACCCGGGCGCGCGGGTCCGCTACGAGAGCGTCAGCGCGATGCCCGTCTCCGGGGTGGTGCGGGTCTGAGCGGTGCCCGGCCGTCGGCCGCCGACCCGACCCCGGAGGCCGGGGCGCGGGCCGGCGGCGCCGTGCTGTCCCGCCGGGCCGCGCTGCTGCTCGCGGCGGCCGGTCTGGTGCAGCTCTCGCCGCCATTGGCCCGGCCGGTCGCGGCGCCCCTGGTGGCCCCGGCCACCTCGGCCGGGGCCGAGACGGTCCCGGTCCGGCCCCGGATCGAGGCGCTGCTCGCCGACCGGGCCACGGCCCTGCTCCGGCTGGACCGGACCGCGCTGGCGGCCGGGGTCGCCCCGGTTTACCGGGCTGCCGAGCAGGCCGGGCTGGCCCGGCTGGCCCAGCTCCCGCTGGCCGAACTCTCCTACCGGATCACCGACTTCACCGAGCCGGTCGGTGCCACCCTGACCCTGACCGCCGAACTCGGCTGGCGGGTGGCCGACTTCGACGACCACCCGGCCGTCCTGACCCGGCGGATCGGCTTCGAGCTGACGGACGGCGAGTGGCTGCTGACCAGCGACCAGCCGGTCGGCGGCGCCGCGCTCTGGGACCTCGGCGAGGTCCGGGCGGTCCGTGGCGGGCACAGCATCGTGCTCGGCCAGGCCGATCCGGCCGCGCTGGCCGCGGCGGCGGCCATCGCCGACCGGGCCGTCCCCCTGGTGACCGAGGTCTGGGGCGGGGACTGGGCGGGCCGGCTGCTGCTCGGCCTCCCGGCCACCGGCGAGCAGTTCGCCGCGCTGCTCGGGGTCTCCGCCGCCGGGTACCAGGGCATAGCCGCCGTCACCACGGCCGCCGCCGGGGCACCGCTGCACAGCCCGGCCGACCGGGTGCTGATCAACCCGCAGGCGTACGCCGGGCTCAGCGAGCTGGGCCGCCGGGTGGTCACCGTGCACGAGGCGACCCACGTCGCGACCCGGGCCGACACCCGGCCGTGGACCCCGCTCTGGCTCTCCGAGGGGGTCGCCGACTACACCGGCTACCGGGGCACCGGCCGGAGCCCCCGGCAGATCGCGCCGGAGCTCGCCAGGGCGGCCGCGACCAAGGGCTTCACGGCGGTGCTGCCGACCGACGCCGACTTCGCGGCCGGCTCGGCCGGCATCGGCCTGGCGTACGAACTCGCCTGGTCCGCCTGCGACCTGATCGCCCGCCGGTTCGGCGAGCAGCGGCTGGTCGGCTTCTACCGGGCCGCCGGGGCCACCGAGCCCGCCGGCGGCCGGGAGGAGTGGCTGGACGGGCTCTGCCGGGCCCGTCTCGGCCTCGGGCTGGCCGACTTCACCCGGCAGTGGGGCGAGGACCTGCACCAGCGCTACGCGCACTGAGCGCGGGGATCACTGACGGACGCTCGCGCTGTCGATCCCGTCCAGCAGGTCCTGCTCGTAGGCGATGCCGGGCCGGACCGGATATCCGGCCGGCACCGGTGCCTCCAGCGCGGGCGGCAGCACCAGCGTCCGGACCGGCTCCAGGGCCCGGGTGGAGCGCCAGAGCCGGATGCAGGACAGGATCGCGGCGGCCAGCAGCAGCAGGTTACGCACCGTCAGCGCCACCACGCCCCACAGCTGACTGTTCACCACCTGGTTGAACAGCATCGGGAACTCGAGCGTGGTGAACAGCGTCGCGGCCAGCACCAGCAGGGCCACCGGCCGCTGGCTGGTGCCACGCACCGTCAGACAGACCGCCGTCAGGCCGACCACCCAGACCAGGTACTGCGGGCTGATCACCCGGCTGGTCACGGTGAAGATCAGCAGCGCGGCCAGCGCCGCGTCGAAGGTGGTCGCGGTCTGCCAGCGCTTGGCCCGCAGCCGCCAGAACAGCAGCCAGGCGAAGCCGGCCACGCTGGCCCCGACCGAGACCTTGGAGATCACCGTGACCCACGGCCCGAGCATCTCCACCGAGCCGTAGTTCATCTTCACCTCGCCGTGCCAGCCACCGGCCAGCCGGGCGAAGTGCAGCGGCAGCGCGCCGAGCGACTCCACCTCGATGCCGCGGTCCCGCTGGAACTTGAGGAACTCGAAGGCGCCGTTCATGCCGGCCGCGAGCAGGAAGCCCAGCGCGCTGAACGAGGCCACCGCCGCCGTCCAGGACCGCCTGGTCCGCCGCCCCTTCGGGGTGCCGATCAGCGCCAGCACCGGCCAGACCTTGATCAGCCCGCCCAGACCCAGCAGCGCACCGCCGAGCGCGGGCCGCCGCAGCACCACCAGCAGCCCGGCGACCGCCAGCGCGGTCACCACGATGTCGTACCGGCAGTAGACCGTCGGCCCGAGCAGCGGCACACCCGCGACCCAGACCCAGGCGCCGGTGAAGCTCCGGCCGCGCCGCGTCCCGGCCCGCATCAGCAGGCCCATGGTGAGGGCGTCCACCAGCCCGCAGACCACCCAGAACGAGACCAGGTAGGACCAGGGCAGCAGGCCGGGCAGCAGGATCACCAGGGCGGCGCCCGGCGGGTACTGCCAGGTGACGTCGTCCAGCGGGAAGGTGCCGGTCTGCAGCACCTGGTACCAGCCGTGGTAGATCACCGAGACGTCGGCGGTGACGTCGGCACCGGAGATGCTGACCAGGCCGAGCACCATCAGCACGATCAGCACCCGGGTGGCCAGCCAGCCGCCCGCCAGGCCCCAGAGTGCGCCGCCCGCCGGTGACGTCGCCGGGCCGCGGTCGGCACCGCCCGCGCTGATACCGGTACTCCCGGTCGGGGCCAACTCCACCGCACTCCCTCGTTCGACTTGGTGCGCGCCGCGCAGATCCACCCCCGGGCCCCCGTCCGTTCTCGCCGTGCCGTCTCCGCAAGCATCGACCGGCCCGGGCTGCCCACCCTAATCAACAGCGTGGCCGCACCTGCCGGTCGCGTTCCCGGCACACCGGGGCGTTGACCTATGGTACGGATCAGCGAGCGGTACACCGAGCACCCCCCGACCGAGCGAGCCGTGGCATGCACAAGACCTTGATCGTCACCAACGACTTCCCGCCCCGGCCCGGCGGTATCCAGGCCTTCGTCCACAACATGGCGGTGCGCCAGCCCGCCGGCAGCATCGTGGTGTACGCCTCGACCTGGCGGGACGGCTCCGAGGTGGCGAAGTTCGACGCCGAGCAGCCGTTCCCGGTGATCCGGGACCGGACGAAGATGATGGTGCCGACCCCCCGGGTTACCCGGCGGGCCGCCGAGATCCTCCGCGCCGAGGGCTGTGACTCGGTCTGGTTCGGCGCCGCCGCACCGCTCGGCCTGATGGCCCCCGCACTGCGCCGGGCCGGCGCGGGCCGGCTGCTCGGCATGACGCACGGTCACGAGGCCGCCTGGGCCCAGCTGCCGGTCGCCCGGCAGCTGCTCCGCCGGATCGGCGCGGGCACCGACACCCTGACCTACCTCGGCGAGTACACCCGCTCCCGGATCGCCGCCGCGGTCGGCCCCGAGGCGGCCGCCCGGATGGTCCAGCTGCCGCCCGGTGTGGACGAGCAGACCTTCCGCCCCGACTCCGGCGGTGCCGAGATCCGGGCCCGGCTCGGCCTGACGGACCGTCCGGTGGTGGTCTGCGTCTCGCGGCTGGTTCCGCGCAAGGGGCAGGACACCCTGATCGCCGCGCTGCCGCAGATCCTCCGGGACGTGCCGGACGCGGTGCTGCTGATCGTCGGCGGCGGCCCCTACCAGGGTGAGCTGGAGAAGCTCGCCGAGGCCACGGGTGTCAGCGCCTCGGTCCGCTTCACCGGGGCGGTGCCATGGTCGGAGCTGCCCGCCCACTACGGCGCGGGCGACGTCTTCGCGATGCCCTGCCGCACCCGCCGGGGCGGCCTGGACGTCGAGGGCCTGGGCATCGTCTACCTGGAGGCCAGCGCGACCGGCCTGCCGGTGATCGCCGGGGACTCCGGCGGGGCCCCCGACGCCGTCCTGGAGGGCGAGACCGGCTACGTCGTCCCCGGCGGCTCGCCGGAAGCGGTCGCCGAACGGACCGTACGGCTGCTGCACGACCCCGAACTCCGCCGCACCATGGGCGAAGCGGGGCGCCGCTGGGTCGAACGCTCCTGGCGCTGGGACCTGCTGGCGGGGCGGCTGACCGCACTGCTCGCTGCCGAGTGACCCGCGCTGTCCCCGGCGAAAACCGCTTCGTCTGCCTGAGCTGCCCCCGGCCAGAGGGCGAGCGCTATATTGAACGCGTTCAAAGCTCGGCTGCTGCCGGGCAGGGCGGGAACAGGGGGCTTCGCCATGGGCGAGAAGGAGTTGTTAGGTCTGTTCGGAGGGTGGCTGATGGCCTCGCCCTTCCTGGTGCTGCTGGGTGGCGGTTGGCTCCTGTGGCGGACCCTGACGCGAGGATGGTCGGCGCTGCCGAGGATGCCGGGAGCCGTCGGGCTCGTGGCGGCCGGGATGGCGGGCTGTGCCTACATCGCGGGAGTTTTCTCGGTGCCGTGGTTCGACCCGGGGAATGTCTGCCCGTCCCTGCACCTTCATGACGCTGTCGTCAAGGAGCGCATCTTCCCGATGAGTGCGCAGTGCATGGAGCGCGGCGCGGACAGCGGTGTCGAGCTGGTGCCGGGATGGGTGAATCCGGTGGTCGTCGTCGGCCTGCTTGTCGCCGTGACGGGGTTCGCTGTCGCAGCCGTCCGCTGGGCCGGCCGGCAGCGGGCCGAGCGCCGGTACCGGGAGGAGCTGGCCTGGGCCGAAATGGAGGCCGCGGGTTGGCAGCTGATCCCGGATCAGACGCTCCTGCCGGGCACGCCGGGCACCGTGCCGGACGTGCCCGCGCAGCGCCTCAGCGGCGGTAGAGACCCTCGACCTCGGCGGCGAAGTCCTTCATGACGACGTTGCGCTTGAGCTTGAGCGAGGGCGTCAGGTGCCCGCTCTCCTCGGAGAAGACGGTGTCGAGGATGCGGAACTTCTTCACCGCCTCGGCGTGCGAGACCGCCTGGTTGCCCTCGTCCACGGCGGCCTGAACGGCCGTCAGCAGGTCGGGATCGTCGCGGAGTTCGGCGAGGGTCGCGTCGGTGGGCTTGCCGGTGAGCTCCTTCCACCTCGGGAAGAAGTCCTCGTCGATGGTGATCAGGCAGGCGATGAACGGCTTGCGGTCGCCGACCACCATCACCTCGCCGATCAGGGCGTGGGCCCGGATCCGGTCCTCGATCACGGCGGGGGCGACGTTCTTGCCGCCTGCGGTGACCAGGATCTCCTTCTTCCGGCCGGTGATGGTCAGGTAGCCGTCGGCGTCCAGGCTGCCCAGGTCGCCGGTGGCGAACCAGCCGTCGCGCAGTGCCTCCGCTGTGGCGGTCGGGTTGTTCCAGTAGCCGGTGAAGATCTGCGGGCCCTTGAGCAGCACCTCGCCGTCCTCGGCGATCCGCACTGCGGAGCCGGGCAGCGGCTGCCCGACGGTGCCGATCTTCGGCCGGTCGTGCGGGTTGAAGGCGGTGGCCGCGCAGGTCTCGGTCAGGCCGTAGCCCTCCAGCACGGTGAAGCCGATGCCCCGGTAGAAGTGGCCGAGCCGCTCGCCGAGCGGGGCGCCGCCGGAGATCGCGTGGGTGGCCCGGCCGCCGAGGGCGGCCCGCAGCTTGCTGTAGACCAGCTTGTCGAAGACCGCGTGCTTGAGCCGCAGACCGAGGCCAGGGCGGCCGTGGTCGAGGGCGCGGCTGTACGCGATGGCGGTGTCGGCCGCCCGGTCGAAGATCTTGCCCTTGCCGTCGGCCTGCGCCTTGGCTCTGGCGGTGTTGTAGACCTTCTCGAAGACCCGGGGCACGCCGAGGATCAGGGTGGGCCGGAACGCGGCCAGCTCGGCGGTGACGTCCTTGATCTCGGAGACGTGGCCGAGCTTGATCGGGGCGATCACGGCGGCGATCTCGGCGATCCGGCCGAGCACGTGGGCCAGCGGCAGGAAGAGCAGCACCGAGCTGTGCCCGGTGCGGAACAGCGGCTCCAGACGGGCCGTCACATTGCCCAGCTCGGCCAGGAAGTTGCCGTGGGTGAGCTGACAGCCCTTCGGGCGCCCGGTGGTGCCCGAGGTGTAGACGATGGTGGCGATCGAGTCGGCGGTCGGCACCGAGCGGCGCTCGGTGACCGTGCTGTCGGCGACCTTCGTGCCGGCCGCGGCCAGCTCGGCCAGGGCGCCGCGCTCGATCTGCCAGGTGTGGGCCAGCTCCGGCAGCCGGTCGCGCAGCCCGGCCACCACGGCGGCGTGGGTGTCGGTCTCGGTGACCACGGCGACGGCGCCGGAGTCGCCGAGGATCCAGGCGACCTGCTCGGCGGAGGAGGTCTCGTACACCGGCACGGTGATCGCACCCGCGCACCAGATGGCGAAGTCCAGCACGGTCCACTCGTAGCGGGTGCGGGACATCACGCCGACCCGGTCGCCGGGGGCCACGCCCGCCGCGATCAGGCCCTTGGCGGTGCGGCGCACCTCGGCGAGGAACTGGGACGCCGTCAGATCCACCCACTGTCCGTCCAGCTTGCGGCTGAGAACCGCCACGTCCGAGTGCTGCTCGGCGTTCTGGTGGACCAGGTCGGAGAGGTTACCGCCGCTCGGTACCTGGTAGCGGGCCGGAAGGCTGAACTCGAGCAAGACTGCTCCTCGTCTGCGACGCTGCGGGACGGCAGGACGTTACTGCCCGGTAGGTGAGATTGGCCAGAGTTGTCCGGCCCGGTGTTCGAAGAGTCACACCGGCGACCTGGTCCGGTACTCCCGACTCGCACCCTATGACAGCGCACACGTGACCCGCCGGTAGCCCGGACGGCTGTGACCTGGACCGATGGACCGGCGGCTGGGGGAGCGACGGTGGCGCGATAGCCTTCCCTGGGCGCAACACCTGTAACAGGACAGCGGAGGCCGTGTCATGGCGGAACACACCAGGTCGAGCATCACCATCGACGCCACCCCGGCCGAAGTCATGGCGGTGATCGCGGACTTCGCCGCGTACCCGGCCTGGACCGGTGAGGTCAAGGAGATCGAGGTCCTGGAGACCGCCGAGAACGGCCGGGCCGCGCAGGTGCGACTGCTGCTGGACGCCGGGGCGATCCGCGACGAGCACGTGCTGGCCTACACCTGGGACGGCGACCGCGAGGTCAGCTGGACCCTGGTGAAGAGTCAGATGCTGCGTTCGCTGGACGGCTCGTACGCGCTGGCCCCGGCCGGGAGCGGCACCGAGGTCACCTACCAGCTGGCCGTGGACGTCAAGATCCCGATGCTCGGCATGATCAAGCGCAAGGCCGAGAAGGTCATCATCGACCGCGCGCTGGCCGGGCTGAAGAAGCGCGTCGAGAGCTGACGCCCGCCATGCGGACCATCCTGGTCAGCGGCGACGGGGCCGAAGAGGTCGCCGCTGCCACCGCCCTGCACCACGCGCGGCAGGGGCTGACCACCCATCTGCTGGCCGCCGACGACCCGCACCGGGTACTGGACACCGTGCTCGGCACCCGGCTGACCGAGCAGGCCGTCCGGTACGCCGACGCCCTGACGGTGGCCAGGACCGACGGACCGTCAGCCTTCCGGGCGGCGGTCGGCGGGCTCTCCGGCGTCCTGGGCCCCGCCTTCGACCTGCTCGGCGCCACCCCGCTGGACCCGGAGGAGCTCACCCCGCTGCCCGGCACCGGCCAGCTCGCCCTGCTCCGCTCGCTGCGCACCGTCCGGGCCCAGGTGCTGGTGGTGGCCGCCCCCCGCCCCGCCGAGCTGATCGCCGCGCTCGCACTGCCCGAGCAACTCGACCGCTACCTGGCCCGGCTGCTCCCCGAGCAGCGGCAGGCCGCCCGGGCGCTGCGCCCGCTGCTGGCCGCCGTCGCCGGGGTGCCGATGCCCGCCGAGTGGCTGTTCGAGGCCCGCACCCGGGCGGCCGCCGCACTGGCCGAGGCCCGGGCGGTGATCGAGGCTCCCGGCACCACCGTCCGCCTGGTGGTGGACGCGGCCGCCCCCCGCCCGGCCGAGCTGCGCCGGATCCGGGCCGGGCTCGCCCTGCACCGGCTCCGGCTGGACGCGGTGGTCGCCCACCGGGCGCTGCCCACTGCCGCGAGCGACTCCGCCGACCCCTGGCTGGCCGGGCAGACCGCCCGTGAACGGGACACCCTGGCCGAGCTGGCCGCCGAGCTGGACGTACCGCTGCTGACCAGCCGTCAGCCCGGGCCCGCCCTGGAGGCGGTGGCCGAGCAGCTGTACGGCGGCGCCGCCGCCCCGCAGGCGGCCGAGCACCCCTGGTGGGTGGAGGACCGGCTGGCCGAGGACGGGCTGCTGCTCTGGCACCTGGCGCTGCCGGGCGCCGACCGGGCCGAGCTGGAGCTGGTCCGGCGCGGCGACGAACTGGTGGTCGGCCTGGGCGCCTACCGCCGGCTGCTGCCGCTGCCCGCCGCACTGCGCCGCTGCACGGTGAGCGGGGCCGGGCTGACCGACGGCGTGCTGGTCGTGCGCTTCGCCCCCGATCCCGAGCTCTGGCCCCGGGCCATCGGGTAGCGTCGGCAGGCATCCACTGAAGGAGGGCCCGATGGCCGACGAGCAGTCAGACCGCGCAGCCGGAGCCGACCTGGTGGAGGAGGTGCGCCGGTTCGCCGCGGTGGTGGGGGAGAAGGCCCAGGAGATCGGCGGCCGGCTGCGCGAGCAGAACCCGGAGGTGTACGGCCACCTGGCCGCTGCCGGGGGCGAACTGCTGGCCGCCTACCGCGCGGCCGTGAGCGGCCACGAGCGCAGCTGGTCCGCGCCCGGACACGCCGACGCCGAGCGCATCGACCTTGACGGAGCGTCGGACAAGTAGTGAACCCGCTGGTCAGAGGCGGTGACCGGCCGCCCGCGCGGAGTTACCGAACGAGGCAAATCGTACGACTTCTGAATGCTCGTTCCGCTTCTTCCGGGAAATTGTCTTCGAATAATGTAGGCAGCGGTGTGTACGGGAGCACCCCTGGGCGGGTACCGTTTCCGCTCAGCGGGAACGAGTGAATAGCTGAGGGACACATGGTTCTGACCATCGGCGTCGATGTCGGCGGTACGAAGATCGCGGCCGGCGTGGTCGACGAGAACGGCGAGATCCTCGCCCGGACTCGGGTACCCACCCCGGCCGACCCCCAGTGGGCGGTCGACGCCATCGCGCAGGCCGTACGCGAACTCAAGGAGCAGCACCCGGAGGTCGCGGCGGTCGGTGTCGGGGCTCCCGGCTTCGTCGACCGGGACCGTTCCACGGTGATCTTCGCGCCGAACATCGCGTGGGAGAACGAGCCGCTCAAGGTCCGGATCGAGGAGCTCACCGGCCTCACCACCGTGGTCGAGAACGACGCCAACTGCGCGGCCTGGGCCGAGTTCAGGTTCGGCGCGGCGGCCGCCCACGAGGACGCCGTGCTGATCACCGTCGGCACCGGGATCGGCGGCGGCATCGTGCTGGACGGGCGGCTGCACCGCGGCCGGTTCGGCGTCGCGGGCGAGATCGGCCACCTCAACATGGTGCCGGACGGCCTGCTCTGCGGCTGCGGTGGCAAGGGCTGCTGGGAGCAGTACGGCTCGGGCCGCGCGCTGCGCCGCTACGGCCGGGAGAAGGCCGCCGGTGACCCGATCGCGGGCAAGCGGATGCTGGAGCTGAACGACGGCCTCGCCGACACCATCCGGGGCATCCACATCACCGAGGCCGCCGCCGAGGGCGACCCGCTGGCGCTGGAGTGCTACGCCGAGCTGGCCGACTGGCTCGGCCGCGGCATGGCCGACCTGGCCGCGCTCTTCGACCCCGCCGTCTTCGTGCTCGGCGGCGGCGTCTCCGACTCCGGCGACCTGCTGCTCGCCCCGGTCGCGGCCGCCTTCGAGACGTACATCACCGGCGGCGTGCACCGCCCCCGCGCCGAGGTGGTGCTCGCCACCATGGGCTCCGCCGCAGGCATCGCGGGCGCGGCCGACCTGGCCCGGATCTGACGCTGGATCACCTCGATGGGCGGGCGCTCGGACACCGGGTGCCTGCCCATAGACTCGTCGGATGGACAACACCCCCGACCCGCTGATCGGTACGCTGCTGGACGCCCGGTACCGGGTGGAGCAGCGGATCGCGGTCGGCGGGATGGCCACCGTCTACCGGGCCACCGACACCCGGCTGGACCGGGTGGTGGCGGTGAAGGTGATGCACCCTTCGCTGGCCCAGGACGCCGAGTTCACCGGCCGGTTCATCCGGGAGGCCAAGGCGGTGGCCCGGCTCGCCCACCCCAACGTGGTGAACGTCTTCGACCAGGGGGCGGACGGCCGCTCGGTCTTCCTGGCGATGGAGTACGTGCCGGGGCGGACCCTGCGGGACCTGCTCCGCGACCGGGGCGCGCTGAGCGTCCGGGGTGCGCTGGACGTGCTCGAACCGGTGCTGGCCGCGCTCGGCGCCGCGCACCGCGCGGGCCTGGTGCACCGCGACGTGAAGCCGGAGAACGTACTGATCACCGACGGCGGCCTGGTCAAGGTCGCCGACTTCGGCCTGGTCCGGCTGCTCAGCGGCGCGGACGGGGTCACCGAGACCACCTCGGCCGGCACCGTGCTCGGCACCGTCTCCTACCTCGCCCCCGAGCAGATCCAGCCCGGCCTGCCGACCGACCAGCGGGTGGACGTCTACGCGGCGGGCATCCTGCTGTACGAGATGCTCACCGGCTCCAAGCCGTACCAGGGCGAGAACCCGATGCAGGTGATCTACCGTCACCTGCACGAGGACGTCCCGCCACCGTCCCTGGTCGCCCCCGGCGCGGGTGCCGAGCTGGACGCGATAGTCGCCGCCGCGACCTCCCGCGACCCCGGCGCCCGGCCGTACGACGCGGTGGAGCTGCTGGCCGCGCTGCAGCGGGCCCGGCGTCACCTGACGCCCGCTCAGCTGGACGCCGAGCCGCCCGCCTCCGCCCGGCGCAGCCCGCTGCACCCGACCACCGAGGCCACCTCGGTGCTCAACCCGGTGGAGCGCACCAGCGTGCTGGACGTGCCCACCATGATGCTCACCCGGCCCCGGGCGTACGACGAGCCCGCTCCGGCCAGGCGGTCCCGGCCGCGCCGTTCGCGCAAGCCGCTGATCTGGACCGCGGTGCTGACCGCCGTGCTGCTGCTGGTCGGCGGGACGACGTACACGCTGTCCAGCGCGCTCTACGCCGAGGTGCCCGCGATCGTCGCGCAGACCCAGGCGCAGGCGGTGCAGACGCTGGACGCCGCCGGGCTGCAGGGGAGCTTCGTCCAGCAGTTCAGCGAGACCGTCCCGGCCGGGCAGGTGATGGCGACCGACCCGGGGGTGGGCGCGCGGGCGCGGAAGAGCGACCCGGTGCGGGTGACGCTCTCCAAGGGCCCCGAGCGGGTGTCGGTGCCCGGGGTGGCCGGCCGGCCGCTGGAGGACGCCAGGAAGGAACTGACCACCGCCCGGTTGACGCCGGGAACGGTCACCGAGGAGTACAGCGACACGGTGGCCCAGGGTGCGGTGATCGCCACCCTGCCGGCGGCGGGGACCCCGCTCGCGGTCGACGCGCCGGTGGCGCTGACGGTCAGCAAGGGGATGAGGCCGGTGCCGAACGTGGTCGGGCTGACCAAGGACGAGGCCGAGAAGGCGCTCAAGGACGCCGGGTTCAAGTCGCAGACCTCCGGGCTGAACCTGTTCGGCACCGGCAAGGTGACCAGTCAGAACCCGGCGGCCGGTCAGCCGGCCAAGCAGGGGGCGACGGTCACCGTCACCTTCCCGTTCATCTGAGTCGCTCGACTCGCTGAGGGACCGTCAGCGCAGCGGGCCGTCGCCCGGCTCCTCCTGGTAGGAGAAGCGCTGCTCGGCCCACGGGTCGGCCAGGTTGTGGTAGCCGCGCTCCTCCCAGAAGCCCCGGCGGTCGGCCCGCATGTACTCCACCGCGCGGACCCACTTGGGGCCCTTCCAGGCGTACCGCCCGGGGACCACCAGGCGGACCGGGAAGCCGTGTTCGACGGTGAGCGGCCGGCCGTCGTGGTGGGTGGCGAAGACGGTCGAGGGGGCGGCGAACTCGGCCAGCGTGAGGTTGGCGCTGTAGCCGTACTCGGCCCAGACCATCACATGGGTGACCTGGTCGGCGGGCGGCACCTGTTCGAGGATGGTGGCGGCGGCGATCCCGCTCCACTCGTTGTCGAGCATCGAGAACCGGGTCACGCAGTGGAAGTCGCCGTGCACGGTGACCCGGGGCAGGGCGTGGAAGCCCTCGAAGTCCCAACTGTGCTTCTCCGCCGAGGCGGTGGCCCCGAACACCTGGAAGTCCCAGGTCAGCGGCTTGAACCGGGGGACCGGGCCGTAGTGCAGCACCGGCCAGCCGCGCTGCAGACGCTGGCCGGGAGGGAGCCTCGGGTCAGGCGGCTGGACCTCTTCGTGTTCTGACTGACCCATGGCTCCATGGTGACAGACGGCGGACGCCCTGCCGCGCGCGCCCCTCGGCGCACCATCGCTCGAACGGTATAAATCGGATATTCCGATACATGTTCCAGTAAGTGTGAACTTACTGGAAATTACGCCCGGGACAGTGCCACGATGCCGTCAGCCGTGGTTCCGCGTGTGTTGTAGACGAAGAGCAGGAGGGCACCGCCATGAAGGGCGACGCCGAGGTCATCGAATTCCTCAACGAGCAGCTCACCGCCGAGCTGACCGCCATCAACCAGTACTTCCTGCACGCCAAGATGCAGGAGAACTTCGGCTGGACCAAGCTCGCCAAGTACACCCGGCACGAGTCCATCGACGAGATGCGGCATGCGGAGACGCTGACCGACCGGATTCTCTTCCTGGACGGGCTGCCGAACTACCAGCGGCTGTTCCATGTCCGGGTCGGACAGACCGTCAAGGAGATGTTCGAGGCGGACCGCCAGGTCGAGGTCGAGGCGATCGACCGGCTCAAGCGCGGCATCGTGGTGATGCGGGCCAAGAACGACGTCACCTCGGCCAACATCTTCGAGTCGATCCTGGCGGACGAGGAGCACCACATCGACTACCTCGACACCCAGCTCGAACTGCTGGAGAAGCTCGGCGAGGCGCTCTACCTGGCGCAGCTCATCGAGCAGCCGGAGAGCTGACCTGAGGAGCGGTCAGGCTGCCCTGGCGGCCGGCTGCTCGGGCTCGGCCAGACCGAGCTTCGCGGCCAGCCTGGCTGTCGGGCACGGGCGGGCCCCGTGCTCCCCGAGCAGGGCCTGGATCCGGCGGACGCAGGAGCCGCAGTCCGTACCGGCCTTGCAGCCCTTGGCTATCTCGCGGGGGGTCTGCGCGCCGTCGTCGATCTGCTGCTTGACCTGGGCCTCGGTGACCGCATGGCACATGCACACGTACATCGCGGTTACTCCCAAGGACTAGTCCGGCGCATTGAGCTAAGGCTTACCTTACCCAATAATGCGGGCACGAAAAAGCCCCTCCGCCTTCCGTCATCCGGAAAGCGGAGGGGCCTTCGTCACATCGGGGGTCAGTGACCCCGGTAGAGCTCGGCCACCTGGAAGGCGAGGTCCAGCGACTGGCTCCGGTTCAGGCGCGGGTCGCAGGCCGTCTCGTAGCGCTGGTGCAGGTCGTCGACCATGACCTCGTCGCCGCCGCCGACGCACTCGGTGACGTCGTCACCGGTGAGCTCGACGTGGATGCCGCCCGGGTGGGTGCCGAGGCCGCGGTGCACCTCGAAGAAGCCCCGGACCTCGTCGAGCACGTCGTCGAACTTCCGGGTCTTGTGACCGCTGGAAGCCTCGAAGGTGTTGCCGTGCATCGGGTCGCAGATCCAGACCGGCTGGGCGCCGGAGGCGGTGACCTTCTCCACCAGGGTGGGCAGGTGCTCGCGGACCTTGCCCGCGCCCATCCGGGTGATGAAGGTGAGCCGGCCGGGCTCGCGGTCGGGGTCGAGCTTCTCGATCAGGGTGAGCGCCTCGTCGACCGTGGTGGTCGGGCCGAGCTTCACGCCGATCGGGTTGCGGATCTTCGAGGCGAACTCGATGTGCGCGTGGTCGAGCTGACGGGTGCGCTCACCGATCCAGACCATGTGGCCCGAGACGTCGTAGAGGTCACCGGTCCGCGAGTCGACCCGGGTCAGGGCCGTCTCGTAGTCCAGCACCAGCGCCTCGTGCGAGGAGTAGAACTCGACCGTCCGGAACTCCTCCGGGGCCACCCCACAGGCGTTCATGAAGGCCAGCGCGTTGTCGATCTCACGCGCCAGCTGCTCGTAGCGCTGCCCGGCCGGGGAGTTGCGCACGAAGTCCTGGTTCCAGGCGTGCACCTGGCGCAGGTCGGCGTAACCACCGGTGGTGAAGGCCCGGACCAGGTTGAGCGTCGCCGCGGAGGCGTTGTACATCCGCTTGAGGCGCTCGGGGTCCGGGATCCGGGACTCGGGGGTGAAGTCGAAGCCGTTGACCGAGTCGCCTCGGTAGACCGGCAGGGTGACGCCGTCCCGGGTCTCGGTCGACTTGGAGCGCGGCTTGGAGTACTGGCCCGCGATCCGGCCGACCTTCAGGACCGGCACCGAGGCCGCGTACGTGAGTACGGCGGCCATCTGGAGCAGGGTCTTCAGCTTGTTGCGGATGTGGTCGGCGGAGACGCCGTCGAATGCCTCGGCGCAGTCGCCGCCCTGCAGCAGGAACGCCTCACCACGCGCGACGGCACCGAGCCGGGCGCGCAGCTGGTCGCACTCGCCGGCGAAGACGAGCGGCGGATACGAGGCGAGGTCCGCAAGAGCCTTGCGCAGCGCCTCAGGATCCGGCCATTCAGGCTGCTGCGCCGCGGGCAGGGACTGCCAGGAGTGCTGATTTGTCACGGTCACGGGGTCAAGGCTACGGGTTGCCACCGGAAATAAGGCCACACCGCCCGATGGGTGAGACACCTGATGGACAATGAGCCGAACAGCCTCACCTGTCCCCGACTTGGGTTAGGCTCGCGCCGTGAACACGCCGCACACCTTCTCCTGGTGGTGGACCAACCCCGTGGGTGGTCCACAAGTCGCGCGTTCCTAGACGCACACGACGGCCGCCCCTCGGGGCGGCCGTCGGCGTATGGACAGCCGGACGGCCCTCCCCGGAAGCGGAATCCCACCCCGCACGCCTCCCGGAAGGACCAGTCGAACCGTGACCAGCCTCACTTCGCTGCTGCACCGCCTCTCGGCCGCCGACGCCCCGGCGTACGCCCTGCTGCACCGCCGCACCCCCCGGCACGCGCCGGACACCATCGAGGTCCTGATCGGCACCGCGGGCGCCTACGACGAGCTGGCCGACCTGCCGGTGCCGCTCGGTGTGCCGGCCGGCGGCGGGCGGCACGACCTGCTCGCCCTGGTGCCGTACCGGCAGATCCGCGAGCGCGGATTCGAGGCGCACGACGACGGCACCCCGCTGCAGGGCATCCGGGTCGAGGAGCAGTACACCTTCCCGCTGGCCGAGGTGCTGGCCGCGCTGCCGCAGCT
The DNA here is from genome assembly GCF_001424875.1 of Kitasatospora sp. Root107. Lineage (GTDB taxonomy): Bacteria > Actinomycetota > Actinomycetes > Streptomycetales > Streptomycetaceae > Kitasatospora. The sequence continues at coordinate 98,714 of NZ_LMCT01000017.1, forward strand.
GCCGATCTCGCTCGTCGGCGGTTCGTTCGACATCGACGACCGGGAGTACGCGGAGATCGTCCGCACGGTGATCGCGGACGAGATCGGCCGGGGCGAGGGCGCCAACTTCGTGATCCGGCGGGACTTCACCGCCCGGCTGGACGACTTCGGGCCGACCACCCCGCTCAGCCTGTTCCGCCGGCTGCTGGACCAGGAGCGCGGGGCGTACTGGACCTTCCTGGTGCACACGGGGGAGAGGTACCTGGTCGGCGCCTCGCCGGAGGTCCACGTCCGGCAGAGCGGCGGCACCGTGGTGATGAACCCGATCTCCGGGACGTACCGCTACCCCGCCTCGGGCCCGGGCATCGATTCGCTGCTGGACTTCCTGAACGACCCCAAGGAGCTTGAGGAGCTCACCATGGTGGTCGACGAGGAGCTCAAGATGATGTGCACCGTCGGCGACCTCGGCGGGCAGGTGCTCGGCCCCCGGCTCAAGGAGATGGCGCACCTCGCGCACACCGAGTACGAGCTGCGCGGCCGGACCTCACTGGACGTCAGGGAGGTGCTCAAGGAGACCATGTTCGCCGCCACCGTGACCGGCAGCCCGGTGCAGAACGCCACCCGGGTGATCAAGCGCTACGAGCGCACCGGGCGCGGCTACTACTCCGGCGCGCTGGCCCTGATCGGCCGCACCGCCAGCGGCGGGCAGCAGCTCGACTCGCCGATCTGCATCCGCACCGTCGACATCGACCCCACCGGCGGCCTGGTGGTCCGGGCCGGGGCCACGCTGGTCCGGCACTCCGACCCCGACTCCGAGGTGGCCGAGACGCACGCCAAGGCCGCCGGGGTGCTGACCGCGATCGGCGCCCGCCCCGCACCGACCCACCGCACCACGCGCAAGGGCGGCCCGGTGCTGGCCGACGACCACCGGGTGCAGGCCGCGCTGGACTCCCGGCGCACCAGGCTCGCCCCGTTCTGGCTGCGGATGCAGGAGCCCGCCACCGTCACCGCCGAGCGGGAGACCCTGGTGGTGGACGGCGAGGACACCTTCACCTCGATGCTGTCCCACCTGCTCACCTCGCTCGGCCACCGGGTCCGGGTGCTGCGCTTCGACACCCCCGGCCTGCGCGAGCTGGTGGCGGCCCACCAGGGACCGCTGGTGCTCGGCCCGGGCCCCGGCGACCCGGCCGACCCGGCGGACCCCAAGATGGCGATCCTGCGGCCGATCGTGGCCGAGGCGCTGGCCGCCGCCCGCAGCGGAGCCCGGACGGCCCCGCTGCTCGCGGTCTGCCTCAGCCACCAGCTGGTCTCCGCCGAGCTCGGCCTGCCGCTGGCCCGCAAGGACGTCCCCTACCAGGGCGCCCAGGAGAGCATCGACCTGTTCGGCACCCGCCGCACCGTCGGCTTCTACAACACCTTCACCTCGCGCTGCACCGACGCCGACGCCGCCCGGCTGGCCACCGAGGGCATCGAGGTGGCCCGGGCCGACGACTCCACCGACGTGCACGCGCTGCGCGGCCCCGGCTTCGCCACCCTGCAGTTCCACCCCGAGTCGGTGCTCACCCGCGAGGGCGTCCTGCTGGTCGCCGAACTGCTGGCGGCCATCGGCGTGGTGGCGGTCTGAACCCTGGACGGCGCGCTCTCAGAGCGCGTCGTCCAGCCCCTGTTCGATCACGTACCTGACCAGCTCGACCCGGTTGTGCAGTTGGAGCTTGCCGAGGGTGTTCTGCACGTGGTTCTGCACCGTGCGGTGGGAGAGCACCAGGCGGTCGGCGATCTGACGGTACGACAGCCCCTTGGCGACCAGCCGGAGCACCTCGGTCTCCCGGGCGGTCAGCTGCGGGGCCGAGGGAGCGGACGGGCCGGTGGCCAGGCGGCGGAACTCGCCGAGCACCAGGCCGGCCAGGCCCGGGGTGAAGACCGGGTCGCCGAGGGCGGTGCGGCGGACGGCGTCGATCAGTTCGTCCCGGTGGGCGGACTTGACCAGGTAGCCGGTGGCGCCGGACTTCACCGCCTCCAGTACGTCGGCGTGCTCGCCGCTGGCGGAGAGCACCAGCACCCGGACGGTCGGGTCCTGGGCGACGGCCTGGCGGCAGACCTCGACGCCGGGCAGGGTGGGCAGGTTGAGGTCGAGCACGATCACCTGGGGGGTGCTGGCCCGGGCCCGGCGGACCGCCTCCTCGCCGTCCCCGGCGGTGGCCACCACGTCGAAGCCGGCCTCGGCCAGGTCCCGGGAGACCGCCTCGCGCCACATCGGGTGGTCGTCGACCACCATGATCCGTACCTGACCGTCCATCAGCCCTCCGGTCTCTCTGGGGTGTCATCGCCGAAGCGGCGGGTGCGGGGCACCCGGAGTTCGATCTCGACGCCCTCGCCAGGGGCGGAGTACAGCTCGGCGGTGCCGCCGAGGTCGAGCAGCCGGCCCCGGATGGACTGTGAGACGCCGAGCCGGCCGGCCCGCTCCGCCTCGGCCAGCCGCCCGGCCGGGTAGCCGGGGCCGTCGTCGCGGATGCTCACGGTGACTGCCTCCGGTTCGTCCTCGACCAGGATCCAGGCCCGGGCCGACCCGCCCGCGTGGCGGCGGACGTTGTCCACGGCGGCGCCGACGGCGGCGGACAGCTCGGTGGCGACCTGACTGGGCAGCTGCACGGGGGTGGCCGGGGCGGAGAGGGTGATCCGCTCGTCGGTGTACGGGCCGAGCAGGGGCAGCAGGTCCTGCTCGCCGTCCTCGCCGGGGCCGGGCTGACTGCCCGTCATCAGTGTGCGCAGGGCGCGCTCCTGCTCGCCCGCCAGCCGGCTCAGCTCGCCGAGGTCGCCCTCACGGCGCTGGACCAGTGCGAGCACCTGGAGCACCCCGTCGTGGATGTCCCGGGAGAGCCGCTCGCGCTCCCGGGTGGCGGCCTCGACCTGGAGCGCCCTGGTGAGGGCGGCCTCGCTGGCCCGGGCCAGTTCGATCACGTAGCCGATGGCGCAGCCCGCGACCATCAGCAGCACGATGTTGTGCAGGTTGTCCGGGGTGATCCCGCCGTGCCCGGCGATGTTGGCCACCCCGACCACCGCCCCGGCGAAGGCCGCCCAGCGCCAGCCGCCCTTGCCCGCGAAACCGAGCACGGTGCCGGCCGCCCAGATGGTCGGCAGGGTCGGGGCGCCCGCGTGGATCCGGGCGGCGGTGTCGATCACGCCGCTCATCACGATGCCGGTCACCGCGAAGCTCAGGTCGGTGCCCAGCACGTACCAGGTGCAGCGCTGCGGACCGGCGAAGGCCCGGGAGCTGGCCAGCGTCCAGAGGGTGAGCGCGCCGAGGAAGATCCAGCCGGAGACCGGGTGCAGGAAGTCGTGGAACGAGCCGACGTAGCGGAGCACCGCGTAGGCCAGGGCCATCACGCGGAAGAAGGAGATGGCCCGCCAGAGCGGCATCTCCACCGACATGCCCCCGGCGGCCACCGTGCCGCCATACCCCGGCCGGTGATCGGCCATCGTCCCCCCTCGGTCGGCCGACTACTCGGCCGTGGCGTCCTTCTCGGCCTGCGCGGCGGCCTCGGCCTCGGCGGCCTTCTTCTCGGCCTCCTGCTGGGCCTTGATCGCCTTCTGCTCGGCCTTGCGCTCCGCGTCGGTGCGCTTCTTGTCCTCGGCCATCTGGCGCTTGGCGGCGGTCGCGTAGATGTCGACGTACTCCTGGCCGGACAGCCGCATGATCTCGTACATCACCTCGTCCGTCACGGAGCGGAGGATGAAGCGGTCGTTCTCCATGCCGTGGTAGCGGGAGAAGTCGAGCGGGCGGCCGATCCTGATGCCGGGGCGGACGCCGAAGTTCGGCACCACCTGGCCGGGCGGCTGGACCTTCTCGGTGTCGATCATCGCGACCGGGATCACCGGCGCGCCGGTGGCCAGCGCGACCCGGGCCAGGCCGCCGACCTTGCCCCGGTAGAGCTTGCCGTCGGGGGAGCGGGTGCCCTCGGGGTAGACCCCGAACAGCTCGCCCCGCTCGATCACCGCGACGGCGCTGCGGATCGCGGCCTCACCGGCGCCCCGGACACCCGAGCGGTCCACCGGGAGCTGGCCGACGCCCTTGAAGAAGGCGGCGGTCAGCTTGCCCTTGATGCCGGGGGTGTTGAAGTACTCCGCCTTGGCGATGAAGGTCACCCGACGCTTCATCAGGGCAGGCAGGAAGAACGAGTCCGAGAACGACAGGTGGTTGCTCGCGATGATCGCGGGGCCGTCGTCGGGGATGTTGTCGGCACCCTCGATCCAAGGCCGGAAGAAGATCCGCAGCAGCGGTGCGACGATCATCTTCATCAGTCGGTAGAACAACCGGGGCCTCCTGTTGTGCGGACCGGTCGATCCTAATGCTTCCGGCCGGTCCCGCAGCACCGGCGGGGCTGTACGAGTCGCCGCCGACCATGGGACGATTCGCCTGCCCGTGCCAGAAGTCGCCACCAGAGCCCGCCGCCGACGCCCCGTCAGGGCCCGGGCGGCTCCGCACCGCGAAGGAGTCCGCTGATGCCGTTGCTGCCCGGAGCCGAGCCGTTCCGTCACCAGGGGGGCCGGACCGGCGTGCTGTTCGTGCACGGCTTCACCGGCTCGCCGCAGTCGCTCCGGCCCTGGGCGGAGGAGTTCGCCGCCGCCGGGTACTCGGTCTCGGTGCCGCTGCTCCCCGGCCACGGCACCCGCTGGCAGGACATGCAGCTGACCCGCTGGGAGGACTGGTACGCCGAGGTCGAGCGGGCGTTCAAGGAACTGGCCGCCGAGTGCGACCAGGTCTTCGTCTGCGCCCTCTCGATGGGCGGCGCGCTCGCCCTGCGGCTGACCGCCCGGCAGGGTGCGGCGGTGGCCGGACTGGTGCTCGTCAACCCGTCCGTGCGTTCCGACAACCCCGCAAGTGTGCTGTTGCCGGTGATCCGGCACCTCGTCCCGAGCCTGGCCGGGGTGGCGAACGACATCGCCAAGCCCGGCTCGTACGAGCTCGGCTACGACCGGACGCCGCTGCATGCCGCCTGGTCACTGGCCCGGCTGTGGAAGACCGTGCAGGCCGAGCTGCCCGACGTACGCCGGCCGGTGCTGCTGCTGCACAGTCCGCAGGACCACGTGGTCTCCCCGGCCAACTCCGAGTTGGTGCTGGCCCGGATATCCTCGACCGATGTGACCGAGCTGCTCTGCGAGCGCAGCTACCACGTGGCCACGCTGGATCACGACGCCGGACTGATCGTCGAGGCAAGCCTCGACTTCGTCCGGCGGCTGACCCCGGCGGCCCACGCGGAGGCGAGTGCCGTGGACGCGAGCGCCGAGGACCACCTGGGCTGAAGGGCCGGCAGTGCAGATGAACAACACCGCGGGCGACGACGAGGAACTGCCCCTGGACGGCCAGGCCAAGCCTGAGCCGACGGGGGCTTCCGACGCGCCCGCGCGCCGCCCGGTGGGGGGCAGCCAGGCCGAGCAGGACGCGATCTTCGCCGCTCTGGTGGCGCAGTTCGACGACCCGGTCGACCTCAACAACCCGGAGTGGCCGGAGATCGAGAACCTCCGGGCCAAGGAGGTCCGACGCGCGCCGAAGGGCGAGCTGGACGACCTCGCCCCGCAGCCCCGGCCCCGCCCGGCCGCCGGTGCCGTCGGCGATCCCCGGGCCTACGTGGCCGCCGAGGACCCGGACGAGGGCCACTTCGTCCCGCCGGAGCCGCCGCCGCTGCCGCCGATGGACACCACCGCCCGGTTCGCCTGGCTCGCGGTGCTCGGCGGCCCGGCGCTGCTGCTGTTCGACGTGCTGGTCTGGCGCGAGGTCTCCGGCTGGCCGGCCTGGGTCGGCGTCAGCGCCTTCCTCGGCGGCTTCGTGACGCTGGTGGCCCGGATGAAGGACCGCGACGAGGACGAGCCGGAGGACCCGCACGGCGGGGCCGTGGTCTGACGTCCGGTCAGGCCGGCGCCCCGCGGTGGTCGCGGTTCCGGCTGAGCTTGGAGAGTTTGGCCAGCAGCAGGACCAGCCCCGCCGCACAGCCCACCGCGCCCCAGGCCGGCAGGGTCAGGGTCGCGGGCAGCAGCAGGCCGGGCGTCAGCACCAGGCACGGCAGGTACCAGCGCAGCACGGTACCGAGGCCGTCGCCGTAGCGCAGTGAGATGGCGGCGTTGGCGGTGTAGAAGGCCAGCACCCCGCCGCAGAGCGCCCAGCGGGCGCCGGGCGGCAGGTGGTGGTCCGGCTCGGCGACGGCGGTGCCGAGTGCGGCGGCGATCACCGTGATGCCGGAGACCAGCACGAACGGCAGGTACATCACGGTGTCCCTGATCGCCCGGACGGCGTGGCCGCGCTGGGCCCGGGTCAGGCCCCGGGCGGCGCTGCCGGTGCCCCAGGTGAAGAAGATCAGCGCGAGCTCGGCGGCCACCAGGAAGCCGAACAGGGCGGCCGCCGCGGACGGTCCGGTGAAGTGTTCGGCGAGTGCGGCGACCGTGGTGAAGACGCTCTCGCCGAGCACGATGACCACGAACAGGCCGATCCGCTCGACCAGGTGCTCGACCGTCAGCCGGTCGTAGAAGCCCTCGGTCATCCCGCTCTGCACCACCAGCAGCACGATCTCCAGGGCCATCGCCGCACCCCACAGCACGAACCGCCAGGGGTTGGGCACCGCCGCCGAGACCGCCCAGACCAGCGCGGGCACCAGGCAGTAGAGCATCGGCCGCCAGAGCGGCAGCGGGCTGCCCGGCTCCCGGGCCCGGCCGAACCAGAGCACGAAGAACAGCAGCCGGATCCAGGCGGCGCCGAGCGCGTACGCCCAGGCCCGGTCGCCCAGGCCCTCGGGGGAGGCTGCCGCCATCAGGCCGAGGGCGGGCATCGCGGCGAGCAGGACGGTCCTGACCCGGCCGCTGCCGGAGCCGAAGACGTTCACGGTCACCATCAGGTTGGCCCAGGCCCACCAGGCCGGGAAGAACAGCACCAGGAAGGTCCAGAAGTCCTTCGGTCCGGGATCACCGTGCAGGCCGTGCGCCAGCACACTGACCGTCACCACGAAGACCAGGTCGAAGAAGAGCTCGAACCAGCCTGCCCGGCGATCGTCCTGCGCTGCCACCGCTTCGCTCATCCGCCCACTCTGCGGACCACCCGCCCGGTCGGGGCGGCAGGCGCACGGGTGGCGCCGGGGGAATGACCCGTCCAGAGGCGTCCCGTACTGACGGTTGGTCAGTTCGGTTGCCGGCAGGACGAATTCGGAAGATCACGGAGTGGACACGGGGAAGGGACTTCACTACGGTCTGAGGACAAACCTATATTCCGGATTATCGCCTCAACGGGTTAGTCCAGTAGGAAGAAGGAGCACCTCCCTTGACTTCCCACCGCCGTCCCAAGCAGTCGAGCCGTGCATGCGTCTCCGTGTTGACCGCCGCCGCAGCGACCGCGGTCGCGCTGTCGGCGCAGGCGGGTGCGTACGCGGCGCCGGCCAAGCCGAGCAAGGACGAGGTCAAGGTCCAGGTCGACCAGCTCTACGCCGAGCAGGAGCAGGCTGCGGAGCGGTTCAACGGTGCCAAGGAGCGGACCGAGCAGCTGCGCAAGCAGGCCGATCAGCTGCAGGACCAGGTGGCTCGTGGCCAGGAGCAGATGACGCAGCTTCAGGGCGGCTTGGCGGCGGTGGCGGCGCAGGAGTACCGCGACGGCGGGGTGGATCCGTCGGTCGCGTTGATGCTCTCCTCCGACCCGGAGAACTACCTGACCAAGGCGTCCAGTGTCGACCAGGTGAACCAGACCCAGACGCAGACCCTGAAGTCGCTGCAGGACCAGCAGCGCCGCCTCGANACCTGACCAAGGCGTCCAGTGTCGACCAGGTGAACCAGACCCAGACGCAGACCCTGAAGTCGCTGCAGGACCAGCAGCGCCGCCTCGACCAGCAGAAGCAGGAGGCGGCGGCCGTCCTGGCCGAGCTGGACCGCAACACCCAGGTGCTGAACGACGCAAAGGGCGAGGTGCAGAAGAAGCTCGGCGAGGCCCAGCGGCTGCTCAACCAGCTCAGTGCCGTGGACCGGGCAGCGATCCAGCGCGACACCGACGGCGCCGGCGGCGCCGCCTCGCGCAGCTCCTCCCGGATCGACCCCTCGACCCTGCCCCCGGCCAGCGGCTACGCCGCGATCGCGGTGAAGACCGCGCTCGACCAGCAGGGCGACCCGTACAAGTGGGGCGCCACCGGCCCGGACACCTTCGACTGCTCCGGCCTCATGGTGTACGCGTACGCGAAGGCCGGAGTCTCGCTGCCGCGCACCTCGCAGGATCAGGGCAACGTGGGCACCAACGTGGGCACCGACTGGCGCAACGCCCTGCCGGGCGACCTGGTGGTCTACCACTCCGACCGGCACCACGTCGGGATGTACATCGGCAACGGCCTGGTGGTGCACGCGCCGCGCGCGGGTGACGTGGTGAAGACGATGAAGGCCGACGCCATTCAGATCTCCACCATCCGCCGGGTCTGAGAACGGCTAGCCGGGCGGCAGCCGGAGGACGGCGAGCAGCGGCAGGTGGTCGGTGGCGGCCAGCAGGTCGGCCGGAGCCACGCCCGGGAGTTCGTGCGGGACGCCGCAGGCGAGCACGGTGACGCCGGGGGAGGCGAAGACGGCGTCGATCCGCTGGTACGGATTCGACGGCACCGAGGTGTTGGTGCCGCCCCAGGGCGCCACCACGTGGCCGTCCTGGTAGGCCGCGGCGAGGCGCTGCCAGCCGGGGCCGTCCGGGTGCTCGTTGAAGTCACCCGCGATCAGGGCGAGTTCGCCGTCCTCGGCCTGGCCGGGGAGCAACGCGAACTGCCGCAGCCGTTCGTCCTGGTCCAGGCTGAGGTGACAGCTGGTCAGCACGAACGGTGCCGAGCGGCCGATCCTGACCTTCGCGGTGGCGAAGCCCCGGGCGTGCAGGCCCCGGGTCTTCGGCAGCAGCCTGTCCCGGGTCTCCAGCACGTCCACCGCCAGCCGCCCGAGCAGCAGCGGCCCGGCGGCGATCCGGCCGCCACCGGACAGGATCACCGTGCCGGTCCGCCGGGCCAGCCAGGCGGCCTGGCCCTCGGGCCGCCAGTACCGGGGCGACTCCTGGATGCAGACCAGGTCGGGGCGGCAGGCCCGGATCACCCGGACCAGCGCCTCGCGGTCGTCCCGCAGCGAACGGACGTTGTAACTGAGCAGCCGGACCACCTGCGCCCCGTCGGGCTCGGTTCCGGACACGGGCAGCTGGGTCACGTCGTAGATCGTAGATGACCCACCGTCAGAAAGCGGGCCGTTCGCGGGTGTCGAGGTCGGCGCGGCCCGCCATCGCCGAGGAGGCCTCGGCGTGGAAGCGGCGCGGGATGCGGCCGGCCCGGAAGGCCAGCCGGCCCGCCTCGGTGGCGCGGCGCATCGCGTCGGCCATCAGCACCGGCTCCTGGGCCCGGGTGACGGCGGAGGCCAGCATCACCGCCGAGCAGCCCAGCTCCATCGCCAGCGCCACGTCGGAGGCGGTGCCCGCGCCCGCGTCCAGGATCACCGGGACGCCCGCGCTCGCCACGATCAGCTGGAAGTTGTGCGGGTTGCGGATGCCCAGACCGGAGCCGATCGGCGAGCCGAGCGGCATGATCGCCGCGCAGCCGACGTCCTCCAGCTTGCGGGCCAGCACCGGGTCGTCGTTGGTGTACGGGAGCACCGTGAAGCCGTCGTCGACCAGGGTCTCGGCGGCGTCCAGCAGCTCGATCGGGTCGGGCAGCAGGGTCCGTTCGTCGGCGATCACCTCCAGCTTCACCCAGTCGGTGCCGAGCGCCTCGCGGGCCAGCCGGGCGGTCAGCACCGCCTCCCCCGCGGTGTAGCAGCCGGCCGTGTTGGGCAGCACCCGGATGTTGTTGCGGGTCAGTACGTCCAGCACCGAGCCCTGGGTGCCCGGGTCGACCCGGCGCATCGCGACGGTGGTCAGCTCGGTGCCGGAGACCCGGAGCGCCTGCTCCAGGATCTCCAGGCTGGGGGCACCGCCGGTGCCCATGATCAGCCGGGAGTCGAAGGTGACCCCGGCGATGGTGAGGGTGTCGTCGGCCATACCGGTCAGCCTCCCTGGACTGCGGTGAGGATCTCGACCCGGTCGCCCGCGTCGAGTGCGGTGGTCTCCCAGGCGGAGCGTGGCACCACGGCCTCGTTCAGCGCGGCGGCCACGCCGGTGGGAGCGGTGCTCAGGGTGGCGACCAGCTCGGCCAGGGTGGTGCTCGGGGACACCTGGCGGGGGGTGCCGTTGACGGTCAGCGTCAGCTCGTTCATATCGTTCATGGCGTTCATGCGGCGGCCTTCGGGGTGAAGCGGCTGGGGGAGAACGGGGCGGCCAGGGCCGGTACGGCGCCGGTGGCCAGGTGCTCGGCGATCAGGTCGGCGGTCACCGGGGTGAGCAGCACGCCGTTGCGGTAGTGGCCGGTGGCGGCCACCAGTCCTGGTAGCGCGGTCGGGCCGAGCAGCGGGGCGTTGTCCGGCGACCCCGGCCGCAGGCCCGCACCGGTCTCCACCAGCGGCAGCTCGGTCAGCCCGGGGACCAGCTCGTGCGCGTCCCGGAGCAGTTCGTAGACCCCGCCCGCCGTGACGGTGGTGTCGTAGCCCTGCTCCTCGCTGGTCGCGCCGATCACCAGCTCGCCGTCGGCCCGCGGCACCAGGTAGATGTGCTGCCCGCGCACCACGGCCCGGACGTTGCGGGACAGGAACGGCGCGTACCGCTCCGGCACCCGCAGCCGCAGCACCTGCCCCTTCACCGGGCGGATCGGCGGCAGCACCCCGGTGGGCAGCCCGGGCAGCAGGTGGCTCTGCGCGCCCGCCGCCAGCACCAGCTGAGCGGCCGTCAGCCGCTCACCGGTGCTCAGCCGGACGCCGGTGGCCCGGTCCTGCTCGACCAGCAGCCCGGTGACCGAGGCCCGGTGCAGCGTGACGCCGGAGCGTTCGCAGGCCAGCACCAGGGCGGCGGCCAGCCGTCGGCCGTCCACCTGGTGGTCGCCGGTCACGTGCAGGCCGCCCCGGACGCCCGGGGCCAGCATCGGCTCGAGCCTGCGGCACTCGCGGCCGTTCAGCCAGTGCGACTCCAGGCCGAGCCGTTGCTGGAACTCGTGCAGCTCGCGCAGCTCGGCCCGGTCGTCGGAGTCCAGCGCGACGGCCAGCGTGCCGGTCTCCCGGTAGCCGGTGTCCAGCTCGGTCAGGTCGGCCAGCTCGGCGACGAAGTCGCGGTAGCGGTCGTTGGAGGCCATGCCCAGGCGGAGCAGCGGCTCCTCGCCGTACTGCAGCTCGGTGACCGGGGCCAGCATGCCGGCCGCGACCTGGGCCGCCCCCCGCCCGTGCTCCGGGTCCACCACGGTGACCTGCAGCCCGCGCTGGGCGGTCCGCCAGGCGACCGCGAGGCCGATGATGCCGCCGCCGATGACCAGGACATCGCTCTCGGTGCGTGTCAAAGTACTTCGCTCTCCCTTCGCCGGTATGACCCGGATCAGGTTCGGACGGTCGCAGGCTGCCCCAGCCCGCCTCTCAGCCCGGTGCACCGGGCTCCCGTGTAACGGCACCCACCATAGCCCCGGCCCCGGGGCAGCCCGAAGACCACTGTTCGAGGGGTGGACGACTCCGGTGGGTAGGGTGACCGACGTGGCAGAGCTGACGGGTGGACAGATGATCGTGGTCGGCAGCGGCATGGCGGGCGCGCAGACCGCGCTGGCCCTGCGGCAGGGGGGCTGGGCCGGGCCGATCAGGCTGCTCGGCGCGGAGCGCGAGCTGCCGTACGACCGGCCGCCGCTCTCCAAGGACGTGCTGCTCGGGCAGCGCGACAGCACCACGCTGGACATCGACTGGGCGGGTGTCGACCTGATGCCGGGTTGGCGGGCCACCGGGCTGCGCCACCGGCGCCAAGCCGGTCACCCTGCCCGGCGCCCGGACGCTGCGCACCCTCGAGGACGCGCTGGCGCTGCGCGCGAGCCTGCGGCCCGGGCGGCACCTGGTGCTGGTCGGCGCGGGCTGGATCGGCGCCGAGACCGCGACGGTGGCCCGGCAGCTCGGCTGCGAGGTGACGGTGGTCGAGGCCGCCGCGACGCCGCTGGCCGGAGCGCTGCCCGCCGAACTCGGCGGCCTGATGACGCGGTGGTACGCGGACGCCGGGGTGGAGCTGCGCTGCGGGGTCGGGGTGGCGGCGGTCGAGCCGGGCGCGGTGCTGCTGGCCGACGGCACCGAGCTGGCCGCCGACGAGGTGGTGGTCGGCATCGGCGCCCGCCCCGCCACCGGCGCCAAGCCGGTCACCCTGCCCGGCGCCCGGACGCTGCGCACCCTCGAGGACGCGCTGGCGCTGCGCGCGAGCCTGCGGCCCGGGCGGCNGCTGGCGGGCTCGCCGGTGGAGCTGGACCGGGCCGGGGCGGTCCTGACGGACGATCAGCTGCGCACCTCGCTGCCCGGGGTCTGGGCGGCGGGCGACTGCGTCTCGTACCCGTCGGCCCGGCTGGGCACCCGGGTGAACGTCCAGCACTGGGACCACGCGCTGCAGTCCGGGCGGGCGGTGGCGGCCTCGGTGCTCGGGGCGGGCACGCGGTACGACCCGGTGCCGTACTTCTGGTCGGAGCAGTTCGGGCGGATGGTGCAGTACGCCGGGCGGCACGCCGAGACCGACCTGATGCTCTGGCGCGGCTCGGCCGAGGACCCGGCCTGGACGGTGCTCTGGCTCCGGGACGGGCGGCTGACCGGGCTGCTCTCGGTGGACCGGCCGCGCGACGTCAACCAGGCCAAGAAGCTGATCGAGCGCGGCGTCGTACTGGACCCGGCGGCGGCCGCCGACCCGTCGGTGCAGCTGAAGGCGGCGGTCGGCCCGAACGCGCTGTGAGATTCTGGTGCCGTGAGCGAGATGACGTCAGAGAAGATCGAAGCCCTTGTCCCCGCGTGGATGTACCTGCCCGACATCAGTGAGCAGTGGGGTGTCCCCGTCACCGAGGTCCGCGACATGGTGAAGTCCGGAAAGCTGATCGCGGTCCGCCGCGGTCCGAACAAGTCCCTCCAGGTGCCCGCCGCCTTCATCGACGGTCCCGGCCTGGTCAAGCACCTCTCCGGCACGCTGACCCTGCTGCGGGACGCCCAGTTCTCCGACGAGGAGGTGCTGGAGTGGATGTTCACCGAGCAGCCCTCGCTGCCCGGCAGCCCGATCCAAGCCCTGTGCGAGAACCGTGCCACCGAGGTCAAGCGCCGTGCCCAGGCGGAGCTGATCTGATGACGGACGCCCGCACGCGGCTGGCCGACGCCCGGCTGTACCTGTGCACCGACGCCCGCCGCGAGCAGGGCGACCTGCCGGAGTTCCTCGACGCCGTGCTGGCCAACGGGGTGGACATCGTCCAGCTCCGGGACAAGGGCCTGGAGGCGAAGCAGGAGCTGGAGTACCTGGAGGTCTTCGCCGACGCCGCCCGCCGGCACGGCAAGCTCTTCTCGGTGAACGACCGGGCCGACGTCGCGCACGCGGCCCGTCCCGACGTCCTGCACCTCGGCCAGGACGACCTGCCGGTGCCCGCCGCCCGGGCGATCCTCGGCGAGGACGTGATCTTCGGCCGGTCCTGCCACGCCGAGTCCGAGGTCGACGCAGCCGTCGCCGAGCCGGGCGTCGACTACTTCTGCACCGGCCCCGTCTGGCCCACCCCCACCAAGCCCGGCCGCCACGCCCCCGGCCTCGACCTGGTCTCGTACGCGGCCAAGGCCGTGACGGACCGCCCGTGGTTCGCGATCGGCGGCATTGACCTGGGGAACCTGGACCAGGTGCTCGCTGCGGGTGCCACCCGCGTGGTCGTGGTCCGCGCCATCACCGCCGCCGCCGACCCGGGCGCAGCCGCAGCCGAACTGGCCCGGCGCCTACGAGCCTGATCCGTCACGCTCAGGACTGACACCCCCCGCGTGCCCGCGCACACCTTCCGTCCCTGACTGGTAGTCATGGGGCAGCCACCGGCTGTCGGCCGAGAGGTCCGACCCGAGCACGGAAGGTGCGGCACGTGACACTTCTGCCAAGTGAGGTCGTGGTGGCGCCACCACGCGGGCCGCGTCGGGGGCGGGCGGGCCGGGGCCAGGTGCTGGTCTCGTGGCTGACGACCACCGATCACAAGAAGATCGGCACCCTGTACCTGGTCACCTCGTTCGCGTTCTTCCTGGCGGCCGGGCTGATGGCGATGGTGATGCGGGCGGAGCTCGCCCGGCCGGGCCTGCAGCTGGTGTCGAACGAGCAGTTCAACCAGCTGTTCACGATGCACGGTACGGCGATGCTGCTGATGTTCGCGACGCCGTTGTTCGCCGGTTTCGCGAACTGGATCATGCCACTGCAGATCGGCTCCCCCGACGTGGCGTTCCCCCGGCTGAACATGTTCGCCTACTGGCTCTACCTGTTCGGCTCGCTGATCGCCATGGCCGGCTTCCTGACGCCGAACGGTGCGGCGGATTTCGGCTGGTTCGCCTACGCGCCGCTGAACAGCGCGGTCCGTTCGCCGGGTATCGGCGCCGACATGTGGTTCATCACCACCATCATCTGCATGCGCGCGCCCGGCATGACGATGTTCCGGATGTCGATCTTCGTCTGGAACGTCCTGCTGACCGCCGTGCTGGTGCTACTGGCGTTCCCCGTCCTGGCCGCCGCACTGCTGGCCCTTGAGTCGGACCGTCAGTTCGGTTCGCACGTCTTCGACGCGGCCAACGGCGGGGCGCTGCTCTGGCAGCACCTGTTCTGGTTCTTCGGTCACCCCGAGGTGTACATCATCGCGCTGCCGTTCTTCGGCATCGTCTCCGAGGTCATCCCGGTCTTCAGCCGCAAGCCGATCTTCGGCTACACCGGCCTGATCGCCGCCACCATCGCGATCGCCGGCCTGTCGGTGACGGTGTGGGCGCACCACATGTTCGTCAGCGGGCAGGTGCTGTTGCCGTTCTTCTCGTTCATGACCTTCCTGATCGCGGTCCCGACCGGTGTCAAGTTCTTCAACTGGATCGGCACCATGTGGAGCGGTTCACTGAGCTTCGAGACCCCGATGCTCTGGTCGATGGGCTTCCTGGTGACCTTCCTGTTCGGTGGTCTGACGGGCGTTCTGCTCGCCTCCCCGCCGATCGACTTCCACGTCTCGGACTCCTACTTCGTCGTCGCCCATTTCCACTACGTGGTGTTCGGCACCGTGGTGTTCGCGATGTTCGCCGGCTTCCACTTCTGGTGGCCGAAGATGACCGGCAAGATGCTCGACGAGCGCCTT
>NZ_LMCT01000017.1:113889-177125 GCF_001424875.1 Kitasatospora sp. Root107
GGAGGGCATGCCCCGCCGCTACGCCGACTACCTGGCCTCGGACGGCTTCACCACGCTGAACACCATCTCGACCGTCGCGTCGTTCCTGCTCGGTCTGTCGGTCCTGCCGTTCCTCTACAACGTCTGGAAGACCGCGATGTACGGCGAGGCGGTCGGAGAGGACGACCCGTGGGGCTACGGCCGTTCGCTGGAGTGGGCGACCTCCTGCCCGCCGCCGCGGCACAACTTCCTCACCCTGCCCCGGGTCCGCTCCGAGTGCCCGGCGTTCGACCTGCACCACCCGGACATCGCCGAGCTGGACCAGCTGCTGAACGCCCCTGAGAAGCAGCAGCGGTGACGCACTACCGAAGGAGCTGCCTCAGTACTTGCGGACCGTAGCCGCTTCGGCGAGGGCGAGCAGGGTGCTGCGGGTCGGGCCGTCGGCGAGCGGGGCCGCGTCGAGGGCGGCGAGGGACTGGGTCATCAGTTCGTCGATCCGGCGCTCGACGGTTTCGGCGGCTCCGCTGCGTTCCACCAGCTCGCGCAGGACCGGGACCTCCTCGGCCGTCAGGTCGGCTGCGCCGAGCCGCTCGTCCAGCTGGTGGGCGTCCGCCTTGGAGAGGCCGCGCATGGCGTGGGCGATCAGCAGCGTCCGCTTGCCCTCGCGGAGGTCGTCGCCGGCGGGCTTTCCGGTGACGGCGGGGTCGCCGAAGACGCCGAGCAGGTCGTCGCGGAGCTGGAAGGCCTCGCCCAGCGGGAGGCCGAACGCCGAGTAGGCGGCGACCAGTTCGGGGCTCGCGCCGGCCAGCAGGGCGCCGACCTGGAGCGGTCGTTCGATGGTGTACTTCGCCGACTTGTAGTGCAGCACGGTCTGCGCCCGCTCCAGTGCACCGTCGTCGGCGGAGTCCCCGGCGACCGGCTCCAGGACGTCCAGGTACTGACCGACCATCACCTCGGTGCGCATCAGGTCGAAGGCGGGCTTGGCGGCGAGCACCCGCTCGGCGGGCAGGCCGGAGCGCAGGAAGAGTTCGTCGCACCAGATCAGCAGCAGGTCGCCGAGCAGCACCGCCGCCGAGGCCCCGTACTGCTCCCGGTCGCCACGCCAGCCGCGCTCGCGGTGCAGCGCCTCGAACCTGCGGTGGATGGAGGGGAGGCCGCGCCGGGTGTCGCTACGGTCCATCAGATCGTCGTGCACCAAGGCGCTGGCCTGGAGCAGCTCCAGTGCGGCGGCGGCCCGGGGGATGCCCTCGGAGCCGGCCGCGCCGCCCGCCCCGCGCCAGCCCCAGTAGCAGAAGGCGGGCCGCAGCCGCTTGCCGCCGTCCAGCAGGAACTCGCGCAGCGCGTCGGCGGCGGGTGCCAGCTGGGTGGAGACCGTGGCGAGCAGCTCGGTCTGCTCGGCCATGAAGACCGCCAGCGCCGCGTTGACGCGCTCGCGGACGTCCTCCACGTCGATGGGGCTGACCGGCCGGGCGGTGGGCGAGGACACGATGGACTCCGGAGTCGAGGAGGGGGTGACGATCAGCTTAGACCGACCTTCTTACCGGGCCGGGTCAACGCCCCGGGTGTGCCCGTCCGTCGAACGGGGCATCGGTGTCTCAGCCAGTGGACCACGATTGTCAGGCCCTTCGCGTGCCGGGCTAGTCTGCTCGACATGGCACTCGGTATCCCCTCCACCAGAACAGACCGGGCGGATACCGTCCGCGACCTGCTGGCGGCCGGCGACCGCTCGTTCTCCTTCGAGTTCATGCCGCCGCGCACCGAGGCCGGTGAGTCCAAGCTGTGGGACGCGATCCGCCGGGTCGAGGCGCTGGACCCCAACTTCGTCTGCATGACGTACGGCGCGGGCGGCTCCTCGCGCGGACGGACCGTCAACCTGGTCGGCCGGATCGCCACCGAGACCACGCTGACCCCGGTCGCGCACCTGACCGCGGTGGACCACTCGATCGCCGAGCTGCGCAACATCATCGGCCAGTACGCGGACGAGGGTGTCCGCAACGTGCTGGCGGTCCGTGGCGACCCGCCCGGCGACCCCGAGGGCGAGTGGGTCAGGCACCCGCAGGGTGTCGAGTACGCGTACCAGCTGGTCGAGCTGATCAAGAGCATCGGCGACTTCTGCGTGGGGGTGGCGGCGTTCCCGTCGATGCACCCGCGCTCGGAGAGCTGGGACGACGACATCCGGCACTTCGTGGCCAAGTGCCGGGCCGGTGCGGACTACGCGATCACCCAGATGTTCTTCGAGGTCGAGGACTACCTGCGGCTGCGCGACCGGGTCGAGGCGGCGGGCTGCTCGACGCCGATCATCCCGGAGATCATGCCGGTCACCAACATCCGGCAGCTCACCCGCTTCCCGCAGCTCTCGGGCTCCGAATTCCCGCCCGAGCTGCAGCGCCGGTTCGAGGCGGTCGCCGAGGACCCGGAGGCGGTCCGCGCGATCGGCATCGAACATGCCACCGCGATGGCCGGGCGACTGCTCGCCGAGGGCGCTCCGGGGCTGCACTTCATCACGCTCAACCACTCGACGGCGACCCTGGAGATCTACCAGAACCTCGGCCTGCACCAGCGCTGAGCACGGTCCGTCCAGGGATGTGGGCCCCGGCCCGCCGAGCCTGTACAGTCGCCGCAACGCGCGGGGTCGGTGACGTTGGAGGTCGCGGTATGGGCATCGGGTTCCTGTTGCTGTACGCCGCGCTCGCGGTCGTCGCACTCTGGCTGGTCGCCGAGCTGCTGCTGCAGAACCGTGCCCCGCTGCACTGGCGCGCGGTCGCCCTCGGCGGCTTCCTCGCCGTGGTCGCCGGGATGGCGCTCTCGTCGGTGCTGGTGATAGGAGCCGGGGCCGCCCTGTTCGCGGCCGGCCAGGTGCTGGTCACCCTCTCGGTCAAGCGCGGCTACGTCGCGGGCTGGTCGCTGCGCCGCGCCGACGGTGCGCTGCCGGGAGCACTGGCCAAGGTGCCGCTGCTCAGCGCCGCCACCGGCGGCGAGCCGGAGGAGGCCGCCGAGGTGGTCCAGCAGGTCGGTGAGGTCGGCCCGATCGAGCCCGAACAGGCGCCGGTGGCCTACGAGTTCGAGCAGATGCAGGAGCTGGCACCCGAGCCGGTCGCGGCTGACGGGGTCTACGCCGCCGCCTACTACCAGCAGCCCTACTACGACCAGGGCTACCAGCAGCCGCAGTACGGCTACGAGCAGTACCAGTACCAGGACCCGTACGGCCAGCCGCAGCAGCAACAGCAGCAGTACTACGACCAGGGGTACCAGCAGCAGGAGTGGCAGCAGCCGGCCGTCCCGCAGCAGTTCAACCCGGAGCAGCCGGAGCAGTACGCCCCCGGGCAACAGCCCCAGCAGCAGAACTGGAACTACCAGCAGCAGATCTGACCGACCGTCAGGACTCGTAGCCCTCGACCTCGGCGGCCGGGCGGACCCGTGCGGTGCCCGGGTCCTCGCCGAACTCGCTCCGGGCCCGGCGCTGGCGCAGCAGGTCCCAGCACTGGTCCAGCTGGACCTCCAGCGCGGCCAGCTCCTCCCGGGCGGAGGCCTCGTCGGCGGTGCCGTCCGAGATGCGGGCGCGCAGCTGCTTCTCGGCGTCGACCAGCTTGCCGATCGAGCCGAGGATGTCGGAGTTCTCCTGGCCGGTCATGACGGGCCTCCTGGGGGTACGGGCTGCGGACACCGTCATCCTCGGTCCCGGCCGGGCTCCGCGCATGCCGGGAACACCCGGACGGCCGTCTCGGTTGACGTCGCCGGAAGCGGAAGGAGACCCACCCCCATGAGCTACCAGGAGTACCAGCGGGCCACCCTGTTCTTCGACTCGAAGGACTACAGCGGTGCGGCCCGGATCCTCGCCCCGATCGTCGACGCCGACCCGGAGAACCGGGCCGCGGTCGAGCTGCTCGGGCGGTCCTACTTCCACAGTGCCCAACTCGGCCGGGCGGAGCTGACGTTCCAGCGGCTGATCGAGCTGGACCCGGGCAACGGCTGGGCGTACGAGGTGCTCGGCCGCACCCTGGAGCGCCAGAACCGGGCCGACCAGGCCGCCCGCTACCGCAAGCTGGCCCGGGCGATGGGCCAGCCCGGCGCCGACGGTGCCGTGCTGCCGGTCTGACCTGAGCGAGTGAGGGGCCGTCAGGCCGGGCCGATCAGGCCCGCCACGATCGAGGCCGACATCCCGGCGCGGGCCAGCCCGCCGCCGGGGTGGGCGGCCGCGCCGATCCGGTACAGGCCGTCGAGCCCGGCCGCGTTCGGCGGGCTCAGGAAGCTGCCGCCGGCGCCCGCCAGGGAGGGCAGCGGCTGGGGCCGTCCGGGGGCGAGCTGCTCGCTCCAGCGGATCCGCTCGCGCAGGTCGAGTCCGGCCGCCGCGAGGTGGTCGAGCAGGTGGTCGGCGTAGCCCTCGGGTGCCGGCCCCGGGGGGACGGTGGCGGTCAGGGTGACCGTCTCGTGGCCCTCGGGGGCGAGCGCCGGGTCGTCCGGCCGGTGCACCTGGACGGTCGGGAAGCGGGGGTACTCGGCGGTGTCGAAGAGCGAGGCCAGCTCGGCGGCGGTGTCCCGGGCGTGCACCACGGTGCGGACGGCGGTACCTGACGGCCGCTCACCCCGCAGGGCCAGCAGTACGGTCAGCCGGGCCTGCCCAGGCCCCGCCGTGCCTTCGGCGTGGGCGGACAGCACGGTGTCGGCCTCGAAGCGGCGCTCCCCGGCGGCCACCCCGGTGACCCGGCCGTCGGCGCTGAGCACCTCGGTGACGGCGGTGTCGAAGTGGAACTCCACCCCGCGCTGCTCGCACCGGCGGAACACCGCGTCGGCCAGCGCGCGCATCCCGCCGCCGACGTACCAGACGCCGAAGGACTGCTCCATGTACGCCAGCACGGTCGCCCCGGCCGGGGCGGTGCGCGGGTCGAGGCCGAAGCGCAGCGCGTACTCGTACAGCAGCGCGGTCGGTCCGGCGCCGCCGAGCTCCCTGGCCGCCACCTCGGCCACCGTGTGCGGGGTGGTCCGGCGTAGCCGGGCCAGGCCGCGGCGGGGGGCGGCGGGGTAGGGGTCGGTGTGCAGCGGGGTCGGGTCGGCGGGGAGGGGTTCCTCCAGCAGCGGGCGGCGGGTGGCCTCCCAGACCGTGCGGGCCCGGTTCATCACCTCGCTCCAGCGTTCGCCGGAGCCGGGGCCGAAGGCGGTGTCCAGCGCCTGGGCCACACCGCCCCGGGAGGCGTTCGGCAGCAGCAGGTCGGTGCCGTCCGGGAACAGGTGGCGGCTCTCGGGCTCGACCGGGGCCAGCGCGACCAGCTGCTCGAGCGGTTCCTTGCCGGTCTTCAGCGCGAGGTCGCGGTAGACGGCGGGCAGCGCGAGCAGGGTGGGCCCGGTGTCGAAGGCGAACCCGTCGCGCTCGTACCGGCCGACCTCTCCGCCGTACGTCGGGCCGGCCTCACAGACCGTCACCCGGTGCCCCAGGGTGGCCAGTCGTGCGGCGGCGGCCAAACCGCTCATTCCAGCGCCGATGATGACGATCCGTGCCATGGGGCTTGATCCTATGCGGTCCGGTGATCCTGGCTCGGCGGGTGGTCGGGACCGGCGAAAACCACCTTCTTGCGGCTTTCATTGTCATATCGTCAGTTCAGTCTCTGCACAGCACCGACGGATCCCGACGAGCGGATGTGACCGATGAGTGACCTGGACCAGCTGGCCGAGCGCTTCGAGGCGGAGCGGACCCAACTCCGAGCCGTGGCCTACCGAATGCTGGGCTCGGTGAACGAGGCCGAGGACGCCGTCCAGGAGGCCTGGTTCCGGCTGGAGCGGACCGATGTGGCGGAGGTGCGGAACCTCTCGGCCTGGCTGACCACCGTGGTCGGCCGGGTCTGTCTGGACCAGCTGCGGGCGCGCAAGTCCCGCCGGGAGGACGCTCTGGAGTGCCACGTGCCCGACCCGGTGGTCGGCGAGCTGGACGTGGTGGACCCGGAGCAGCAGGCGCTGCTCGCCGACTCGGTCGGCCTGGCGATGCTGGTGGTGCTGGACACCCTGCCGCCCGCCGAGCGGGTGGCCTTCGTGCTGCACGACATGTTCGCGGTGCCGTTCGAGTCGATCGCCCCGATCGTCGACCGGGAGCCCGCTGCCACCCGCCAGCTGGCCAGCCGGGCCCGCCGCCGGGTGCAGGGTGCGGCCGTCCCGGAGGCTGATCTCGGGCGGCAGCGGGTGGTGGTGGAGGCCTTCATGGCCGCCTCCAGGGCCGGGGACTTCGAGTCGCTGCTCGCGGTGCTGGACCCGGACGTGGTGCTCCGTGCCGACACCGGGGCGGGCGGCCTGGCGGGCGCGTCCCGGTTGATCCGTGGTGCACAGGCGGTGGCGAACCAGGCCCTGATGTTCTCCGCGATGGCCCCGTACTCCCGGCTGGCGCTGGTTAACGGCGCGGTCGGCCTGGTCGGTGTGCCGGAGGACAGGGCGTACTCGGTGATGGGTGTGACCGTCCGGGACGGTCGGATCGCCGAGATCAACCTGCTGGTCGACCCCGACCGGCTGGCCGGGATCGACGTGTCCTTCCTGACGGGCTGAGCGGGAGTCAGTACGGGACGCGGGTCGCTCCCTGAGCAGGCTGGTGGGCTGCGGCCCGGCCCGCTCTGCGCTCGCGGCGGCGGACGATGAAGCGGCGGATCCGGGAGATCGCGAACCAGACCAGCAGGGCGCCGACCAGTATCAGGACGGCGGCGGCCGAGGCGGCCAGCCACGGGTGGAAGATCGCCAGGGTGACCAGGCCGGCCACCGAGAGGTCCTCGGTGATGCTGGCCACGATGTTGCTGGCCGGCTCGGGCGAGGTGTTGATCGCCATCCGGAGCGAGGCCTTGATGCCGTGGCTGATCAGGGCGGTGGTGCCGCCCATCGCCCCGGCCGCCACCTCGCCGAGCGAGCCCGGGTCCTGACTGGCCAGCAGCGCACCGATGGTGGCGCCCGCGATCGGCCGGATCACGGTGTGGATCACGTCCCAGACCGAGTCCACGTACGGGATCTTGTCGGCCACCGCCTCGCAGAGGAAGAGCACGGTGGCGGCGATCAGCACGTCGGTGCGCTCCAGTGTCGGCGGCACCGAGTCGGCGCCGCCGAACCGGCCCAGCAACCCGAGCAGCAGCACCACCGCATAGGCGTTGATCCCACTCGCCCAGCCGCTGGTGAAGACCAACGGGACGACGCTCATCCGTTCCCCCTCCGTGGACCCTGCCGATGTTCGGGGCTCACCGTATCCGGTGCTTCCCCCGGCGGGTCAGGACGCGGTGAGGGCGGGTGCGGTTCCCGGGGGCCGAGCGGCGGGTGAAAGGTGAGTACGGATACTCAGATCATCAGTTGAGTACTCCAGCGGATGGCCCCCGACCTGCGGGAACGGCAGAGTTGGGGCCACCCGGGACGACGGACCGTCAGCTCCGCTCCCGGGCAGCGGCCCGGCCCGCCCACGGACTGTGGGGGACCGGTGGGCACCTCGGGCCGCGACACCGAAGCCGGACACCGGCCACGGACCGCCGACACGGGGCGGCGGACCGGGGCCACGGGGGGAATGTCCGGCGGCGGAAAACACGGGGGTCACCACGGGGGAAAACGGGGGGACCAGCGGGGGGCCACGTGCAGGGCGCCCCCGTCCGGACAGGTACCGACGGCGGTCGGCTACCAGGCCCGGGCGGGGGCGTCTTCGCATACGGTCCACCCGGATTGTCAGTGCTGCCGTTCACGATGGAGGGGCTCGGGTCAGCCGGCCCGGGTCACCCGCTGTGGACCGGGGGATCGCATGACCATCAGTCAGCCCGAGACCGCCCCACTGCTCCCACTTGTGCCCGCGCCCGCCCGGCCGATCCGGGGCGCCGACATCCACCCCGTCCCGCGCCGGGCCGCACTGGACCTGCTCCGGCACGCCGAGCTGACGCTGATCCAGTCCCGCCAGTACGAGGACCCGCTCCAGCGTTACGCCACCGCGCACCTGGCCGCGCTGCGCACCACCGCCGCCGTGCTGGCCGTCCGGGGGCGCCCGGAGAAGCGCACCCGGCGGCGGCAGGCGATCCGCAGCGCCTGGGAGGTGCTGCCCGAGGTGGCACCCGAGCTGGCCGAGTGGGCCGTCTACTTCGCCGCCGGGGCCCGCCGCAGGGCCGCCGCCGAGGCGGGCATCCGGCACGCGGCCACCGCCCGCGACGCGGACGACCTGATCCGGAACACGGCCCTCTACCTCCGCCTGGTCCAGCGCCTCCTCGACCTCCGCCCCGACCAGCCGCTACCACTGGACGCGAGCTGAGCGAGGGAGCCCGGAGGGCCTCAGGCAGGCCGTAAGGTGGTGGCGTTCAGTGACATCGCTGTGGTGAGGAGCCTCCACCGTGTACCCGACCCGTCCTCGCAGTGCCCTGCGTACCGCCGTGGTGTGGGAGGTGGTGCGAGCCGCTCTGGAGCAGCGGGCCGGGGATCTCGGCCGGCCCGTGCTGGAGGTGCTCGACACCGGTGGTGGCACGGGCAACTTCGCCGTGCCCGTCGCCCGCCTCGGGCACCGGGTGACGGTGGTCGACCCGAGCCCGGACGCGCTGTTCGCGCTGGAGCGCCGGGCCGCCGAGGCCGGGGTCACCGAGCTGGTCCGGGCGGTCCAGGGCGACACCCAGACCCTGCCCGAGCTGATCGAGCCCGGCACGGTGGACGCGGTGCTCTGCCACGGCGTGCTGGAGATGGTGGACGACCCGACCGAGGCGCTGAGCAGCCTGACCGGGACGCTGGCCAAGGGCGGCCTGGTCAGCCTGCTGGCCGCGAACCGGAACGGCGCCGTGCTGGCCCGCGCGCTGGCGGGTCACTTCACCGACGCCCGGGCCGTCCTGGACGCACCCGACGGCCGCTGGGGCCCGCAGGACCCGATGCCCCGCCGGTTCAGCGTCGAGGAGCTCGGCGATCTTGCCGTCGCGGCCGGTCTCGCGGTCACCTCGGTGCACGGCGTCCGGGTCTTCGCGGATCTGGTCCCCGGTGTCCTGGTGGACACCGAGCCGGGTGCGATGGAGGCGCTGCTCAAGCTGGAGCAGGCCGCCGCCGAGCAGCCCGCGTTCCACGCCGTCGCCACCCAGCTGCACGTTCTGGCCGCGCTGGTCTGAGGTCATTCCGACGATCCGGGCACTTGTCGGAACGCTCCTGCGTTGGTCACCTTCGGATCGGGTGAGCGAACGTGGCCGGGGCCACGGACGCGTGACCATCCCGATCCGGCCGCTCGGACCGTATGATCTGGGTAAAGCCGGAAAGCATGACAGCCCGGCGCGTGGGGCATATGGACGACACAAGGCCCAGCCAGGGGTGGCGGACCGGTCGCCCCGCGACCGACGAGTAGGAGGACTCCGTGCCGCTCTCGGAGCACGAGCAGCGACTGCTCGAGCAGATGGAGCGAGCGCTGTACGCCGAAGATCCCAAGTTCGCGTCAGCGCTTGAGGGAACCGGGCTGCGCACCTACACCCGTCGGAGGGTCTACCAGGCCGCCGCAGGGTTCGTGGTGGGCATTGCCCTCCTGATGGGAGGCATGGTCGCCCAGCTAATCTGGGTGAGCGTCGTCGGGTTCCTGGTGATGCTGGGCTGCGCGGTCCTTGCCGTTACCGGCTGGAAGCGTGGTCCGGCCGGGCATGGAGCGGGACCGAAGGCGTCCCCTGCTCCTCGCCGGAAGGCCGGTGTGATGGACCGGATGGAGCAGCGCTGGCAACGCCGTCGGGACGAACACGACGGAATGTGAGCCGACCGGAAGTACGGAGCTGGTGAGGGCGGGCAGTCGAATCGACTGCCCGCCCTCAGCCTTGTCAGGACTTGTTCCGTCGCAGCAGCCCGGCCAGCCGCCGGACGGGTGCGAAGACCCGCCCGATCCGGTCCCGGACGGCGTCCTGGACGGACAGCCGCCGGTCGGCGATCCGCCGGCGCAGCCGCGCGGCGGAGGCGGGCAGCAGGACCGCCCTGGCCCGGCCGCGCCGTCCGGCGGCGGCCCGCAGACCCTGGGCGGCGGTCCGGACGTCCGGACCGAGCGGCAGCTCCGGAGCGGCCGCACGGGCGTACAGCACCCGTTCGGTGGCCAGCGCCACCCGGCCCGCCGCCGCGGCGGCCGGGGCGTCCAGCCGGCCGGCCTCGGCGATCCGGTGCGCGGTGCCGCGCGGGGAGTACGAGTCGTCCGGCGGGATGCCCAGGTCCCAGGCGGTGTCGATCAGCTCCTCCCAGGCGGCCAGCACCTGGTGGTCCGTCAGCTCGGGGGAGCCGGCCAGATGGCGGCCGCCCCCCAGCCGGCGGCGGCGTTGGCCGATCCGCCAGAGCATCGGGGTGGCCAGCAGGGCCAGTACCACCAGGACGGCCAGCAGCCCGGTCAGCGCGGGCCAGGAGAGCCACCAGGGCAGCGGCTGCTCGGGCTTGAACGTGACGTCCACCCCGTCGTCGCAGGCGTCCTGGCGCTGCTGCTGCCCGGTGCAGGTGCTTCCGGCACTGGGGGCGGCGGAGGCGCCGGGGTCGGCCTGGACGCTGGGCTGGACGGTCGGGGCGGCGGTCGGCTGGGTGACCTTCTCCGAGGTGTAGCCGGGGGTGCTGCCCCGGCTGGGGGTCGGTTCGAAGCGCAGCCAGCCGGAGCCGGGGAAGTACAGCTCGGGCCAGGCGTGGTAGTCCTGGCTGCGCACGATGAAGTTGCCCCGGCCCTGGTCGGCGCCGGGGGCGAAGCCGATCGCGACCCGGGCCGGGATGCCCAGGGAGCGGGCCATCGCGGCCATGCTGGCGGCGAAGTGCACGCAGAAGCCGGTCTTGTTCTGCAGGAACTTGGTGATCGCCTCGTTGCCGGTGCCCGCGTCCACCTTGAGGCTGTAGGTGAACTCCTTCGACGTGAACCAGTTCTGCAGGGCCACCGCCTGGTCGTACGGGTTGCTCTTGCCCGCGACCACCTTGCGGGCGGTCTCGGCGACCACCGGCGGCAGGGTGTCGGGCAGGGCGGTGTACCGCTTCGCCAGGTCGGCCGGGGTGGTTCCGGCGGCCCGCAGCTGGGCCGGGCTGGGCTCGATCTCCAGGCTGGTCACGTCGTAGCCGATGCCGTCGCTCTTCTGGCCCCGGTCACCGACCACCGTGCGGGTGCTCGGCTCGTACCGCCAGTTGCCCCGGACGGAGACCGACTGGGCCGGGTACGGCATCGGCAGCCACTCGGTGCTGAGCTTGTCGGAGATCTTGATCGAGGTCAGGAAGGTGGTGGCCGTGACGTCCTGGCCGAGGCCCTGGGCCGGCGGCATCGGGTTCGGGATCGGCTGCAGGTGCTGCTCGGAGACCTTCCACTGGACGCCGTCGAAGCTGTCCAGGGCGCCGATCCGCAGGTACAGCTGGTTGCCCTGCAGGGAGTCGGTGGAGTAGCGGAGCATCTCCACGTTGTCCTGCCGGTTCAGATTGGCCGTCAGGGCGACCACCGGGCTGAGCGAGGTGACCTGGCGGCCGTTGCCGGTGCCGAGCCCGTCGCCGTCGCCCCGGTCGATCAGGCCGAGGTCCGAGTAGGGCACCAGCAGCGGCAGCGCCACGGCGACGGCCAGCGCCAGCAGGCCGATCCGGTGGCCGCTCTGGGAGAGGCCGCCGGAGCCGTCCTGCGCGGTGCCGTGGAAGACCCGGCCCCAGCGGGACAGCCGGTCCTGGCCCTCGGCGTTGAGCAGCAGCAGGTAGCCCAGCGCGGCCAGCAGGAACCAGAGCCAGGCGGCGTCCGGGGCACCGATGCCGGTGCCGACCGAGTACAGCGTGAGCAGCGGCAGCCCGGCCAGCGCGGCCTTGCGGAAGGTCACCGCGAGGGTGTCCACCAGGACGGCGATCAGGGTGACCGAGCCGACCAGGATGAGCGTGATCCCCGGGGAGTCGGGGGCCGGGATGGTGTACTGCTGGATGTCCTCGATCCCGGCGGCGATCAGGGTGCCGACGGCGTCCAGCGCGCGCGGCCCCGGCAGTACCGCGTAGTCCATCGAGGACTGCACGGTCAGCAGGAGCAGCACGTACAGGGTGAGCAGCAGCTGGAGCGAGGCCTGCAGGGCGCGGGCGACCGAGAGCCTGCGCAGGCCGGCGCCGGCCGCGCCGGTCGCCGCGATCATGACGAAGGCCTCGCCGATCCAGCCGCTCGGCTGCACCAGCGGGATCAGACAGAACGTCACCAGCGTGGTGGCCAGCGCCGAGTAGAGCGTCAACTTCGCCCGGGTGGTCACGTACGGGGCTCCTCGGGGCGGGTGGTGCGGAAGCTGGTCATGAGCCGACCCCGTTCCGGTAGGGGGCCGGGCCTGCGGCGCGTTCGGCCAGTCGCCAGAGGGCGGGGACGGAGTCGCCGGCCCGCGCGGGCAGGACGGTCCAGCCGGCCTCCCGGAGGGCGCGGACCTGGTCGGCGGCGTCCTCGTCGGGCGCGTCCGGCAGGATGTGCCGGAGCCCGGCCCAGGTGGCGGTGTCCAGCAGGATGGCGACGGCGCCGCCCGCGCGGCGGCGGAGCCGGCCGAGCCGGGCCACCTGGTCGTCGTCCAGCGAGCCGAGGATCGCCACGATGACGCCCTCGCCGCCGAGCCGGAGCACCTCCTCGGCGCGGGCCAGCCCGCCGCCGTCGGACTGCTCGACCACGGCCAGCGAGTCCAGCAGCAGCCCGGCGGCCTCGCCGACCGAGGCGATCACGCCGCTCTCCGGGCCCGGCACGGCCAGGCCGGTGTCGGTGAGCAGCCTGGTCCGGTAGCCGCGCTCCATCAGGTGCACGCCGACCGAGGCCGCGCAGCTGACGGCCCATTCGAAGGAGGAGGCGGGGCCGCTGCCCCGGTGCCCGATCTCCCGGGTGTCCAGCAGGACGGTCGCGCGGGCCTTGAGCGGCTGCTCCTCCCGACGGACCATCAGCTCGCCGTACCTGGCGGTGGACTTCCAGTGCACCCGGCGCAGGTCGTCGCCGTGCCGGTACTCGCGCGGGATCACGTCGTCGTCCCCGGCCAGCGCCAGGGTGCGGGTGTTGGAGTCGCCGTGCCCGGACGACTCGCCGGTCAGCCGGACCGCGGGCAGGCTCTGCACCTGCGGCACCACGGTCAGCACGTCGGAGGCGGCGAAGGACCTGGTCAGCTCGCACATCCCGAACGGGTCGGCGACCCGGAGCTGGAGCGGCCCGAGCGGGTAGCGCCCGCGCAGGTCGGAGCGGACCCGGTAGGAGACCTCACGGAAGCCGCGCGGTTCGACCCGGTCCAGCACGAAGCGCGGGCGCGGCCCGAGCACGTACGGGACCTTGTCCTCCAGCAGCAGCAGGCCGGTGGGCACCCGGGAGACGTTGTCGAGCCGCAGGTGCACCCGGGCCTCCTGCCCGGCCGCCACCCGGTACGGGCTGAGCCGGCGGCCGCCCGCGACCCGGTAGCGGGTGCGGACCAGCAGCAGGGCGGCGGCCAGCGGGAGGGCGGCGAGCAGCACGCCGATCTGGAGCAGGGCGTCCTGCCCGAAGACGTAGGCGCAGAGCACGGCGGTGAAGCCGGCGGCCAGGAAGGAGCGGCCCCGGGTGGTCAGCCCGCGCAGGCCGGTGCGCAGCCCGGACGGACTGTCGGCCCGGGGCACCTCAGACCCGCCCCTGCGGACGCGGGATCGGCAGCCGGGCCACCAGGTCGGTGACGATCTGCTCGGTGCTGCGGCGGCTCAACTGGGTCTCGGCGGTGGGGATCAGACGGTGTGCCAGCACCGGGACGGCGAGCGCCTGGATGTCGTCGGGGAGCACGTACTCGCGGCCGTCCAGGGCGGCGGCGGCGCGGGCGGCCCGGATCAGGTGCAGGGTGGCGCGCGGCGAGGCGCCGAGGCGCAGCTCCTGGTGGTGACGGGTGGCGCCGACCAGCTCGACCGCGTAGCGGCGGACGGTGTCGGCGACGTGCACGGTGCGGACCACGTCGACCAGCTTGAGGATGTCGTGGGCGTGCGCGACCGGCGTGATGTCGTCCAGCGGGTTGGCCCCGCCGTGCACGTCCAGCATCGCGAGCTCGGCCTCGGCGCTCGGGTAGCCGATCGAGATCCGGGCCATGAAGCGGTCGCGCTGGGCTTCGGGCAGCGGGTAGGTGCCCTCCATCTCGACCGGGTTCTGGGTGGCGATCACCATGAACGGCGAGGGCAGCTCGTAGCTGGTGCCGTCGATGGTGACCTGGCGCTCCTCCATCGACTCCAGCAGCGCGGACTGGGTCTTCGGCGAGGCCCGGTTGATCTCGTCGCCGACCACGATCTGGGCGAAGATCGCGCCCGGCCGGAACTCGAAGTCCCGGCGGTTCTGGTCGAAGACGTTGGTGCCGGTCACGTCGGACGGCAGCAGGTCGGGGGTGAACTGGATCCGGCGCACCGTGCAGTCCACCGACTTGGCGAGCGCCTTGGCCAGCATGGTCTTGCCGACGCCGGGCACGTCCTCCAGCAGCAGGTGGCCCTCGGCCAGCAGCACGGTCAGCGCGATCCGGACGGCCTCGGGCTTGCCCTCGATGACACTCTCCACCGAGGCCCGGACTCGCTCGGCCACCGCACCGAGCTCATGCAGGCTCGAACTGCCCGCGCCGGTCTGTCCGTTGTAGGTCGTCACGCGATTGCTCCCATGCCCCGAAAATCACCTGGCCGCCACACTGCCGGGTCGGCCCGCAGGCGCATTCTTCCCTGTCAGGCGGCCTGTCGTCACCCGCTCGGGCGACACGCGCCACACTGTCCCGGTTCGTCCGGGGACGCCGGGGGCGGCGCTGTGGTTCCCGGACAGCAGAACGGGCCCGGACGGCGCTGGCCGGGCCCTGCGGACGGAACGAGCGGTCAGTGGATCTCGCGGAGCAGACCGGTGTGCACGTCGAAGACGAATCCGCGCACGTCGTCGCGGTGCGGGATGAAGGGGGAGGTGCGGACCCGCTGCATCGACTGCCGGACGTCGCCGTCCAGGTCCACGAAGGACTCCACCGCCCAGGTCGGCCGCTGGCCGACCTCCTGCTCCAGCTCCCGGCGGAAGTCCTCGGTCAGCCCGAGCAGACCGCAGCCGGTGTGGTGGATCAGTGCGATCGAGCGGGTGCCCAGGGCGCGCTGGCTGATGGTCAGCGAGCGGATGGTGTCGTCGGTGACCACCCCGCCGGCGTTCCGGATCAGGTGGGCGTCACCGAGCTCGAGGCCGAGCGCGGCGAAGAGGTCGAGCCGGGCGTCCATACAGGCCACCACGGTGACGTTCCGGACCGGCCGGGCATCCATCCCGCCGTCGCGGAAGTTCACGGCGTAGGCGCGGTTGGCCTCGACGAAACGGTCGATGATGGCGGGTTCGGCAGCGGCGGTCGGCGTGGGCCGGTCGGGGGTCACTGTCATGCGGAAGACGGTAATGGGATTTCGGCCGCCGTGGTGGGGTGGAGGCCGGTGGGTGTGGCCGGTGTGACGGAGCGCATATCCGCCGACCGGCCTCCCCGTCTGCTTCGCCCCACTCTGTCCCGGCGCACGCCGAGCCTCGTGCGCGGTACCGCCGAGTGGGGGACCGGCCCGCCCGAACCGTCCCGACCTGCGGTGATTCATGACTCCAGCCGGGTGGTGCGCCGTCGCGGACGATTGACTGGGCAGGCCCGGGCGGTAGAGTTCGGCGCAGTGGAGCACGGGCCGCAAGGTCCGTCAACTCCCCTGCCTGGCACGGCCGTACGCAGCCCGTGGCCTCCTCCCGCTCCGTGCCACCTGGCGCACCTTCCCCGGTGCCGGGCGGTCACTCCTTCCCCGGGCGAGCGGGCGGGGACCACGGGCTGTGTCCTTTTGGCAGGTGCTCCAGTTCTACGGTCAGGGGCTCGGGGAACTGCGACGCCGGCCTCGGACAAGGTGATCCGTGCGCGGGCGGTCAGGCACTTTCGCGGTGAACCCGAGCGCCAGACCTCCTCGCAGTTCCCCGAGCCCCTGGACCGTAGATGCCTGAGCACCTGCCAAAATGGTCGTCATGAGCACCGACAGCCCCGCCCCCAAGCACGTCCCGGTGATGCTCCAGCGCTGCGTCGACGCGCTGGCTCCGGCGATCACCGCCCCCGGTTCGGTGGTGGTGGACGCCACCCTCGGGCTCGGCGGGCACAGCGAGGCGCTGCTCACCCAGTTCCCCGAGATCCGGCTGGTCGCGGTGGACCGCGACCCGGCCGCGTTGAAGCTCTCCGGTGAGCGGCTGGCCCGGTTCGGCGACCGGGCCACCCTGGTGCACGCGGTCTACGACGAGATCCCGCAGGTGCTGGCCGACCTCGGCATCCCGAAGGCGCAGGGCATCCTGTTCGACCTCGGGGTCTCCTCGATGCAGCTGGACGAGGCCGACCGGGGCTTCGCGTACGCCCAGGACGCGCCGCTGGACATGCGGATGGACCAGACCCGGGGCCTGAGTGCGGCCGAGGTGCTGAACACCTACACGCACGGCCAGCTGGCCCGGATCCTCAAGGTCTACGGCGAGGAGCGGTTCGCCGGGAAGATCGCCTCGGTGATCCTGCGCGAGCGCGAGAAGGAACCGTTCACCAACAGCGCGCGTCTGGTCGATCTGGTACGCAACGCCATCCCGGCCGCCACCCGGCGCACCGGCGGCAACCCGGCCAAGCGGACCTTCCAGGCGCTGCGGATCGAGGTCAACGGCGAGCTGGAGGTGCTGGACCGGGCCATCCCCGGCGCGCTGGACTCGCTCGCACTGGGCGGCCGGATCGTGGTGATGTCCTACCAGTCGCTGGAGGACCGCCTGGTGAAGCAGTATTTCGCCGCGGCGGCCACCAACACCGCACCGCACGGCCTGCCGATCATCCCCGAGGAGCACCAGCCCTGGCTGAAGCTGCTCACCAGGGGTGCCGAGCTGGCCACCGAGCAGGAGATCGAGGAGAACCGGCGCGCCGCGCCCGTACGGCTGCGGGTGGCGGAGAGGATCAGGGAGACCCGCGGTTAGTCGGACCGGGGGGCGGGGACGGGCGAGGGAGAGACGCGGTGCCGGTGGCCGGTGGTGGCCTGACGGGTCGAACACAGCGGGAGCGCGGTGCGCTCCCCGGCCAGGGCGGCAGGACGAGGATCACGGTACGGCCGGGCCGGGGGTCCTCCCGGGGCCGGACGCCGTTCGCGGTCCTGGTGGTGGCGCTGCTCTCGGGCGGGCTCTTCGGGCTGCTGATGCTGAACACCGCGCTGAACGAGGGCTCCTTCGAGCTCAGCCGGCTGGAGCGGCAGTCCACCGAGCTGACCGACCTGCAGCAGACCCTGCAGGCCCAGATCGACCAGCAGTCCGGGCCGGACGCGCTGGAGCGCAGGCTCCGCGAGCTGGGCATGGTGCCCGGCGGCGACCCGGCGTTCCTGGAGGCCGCCGACGGCTCGGTCAAGGGCAAGCCCGCCGAGGCCAAGGACAGCCCGCCGGTCAAGCGCTCGGGTGAGGAGCTCTGGCCGCAGCCAGGACCGAGCGCCCAGTCCGCACCGCCCCCCGCACCGCCCGCCGCGCCGAGCGGTGACCCGGGGGTCCAGATCGACCCGGCTCCGCCTGCCGCTCC
Organism: Kitasatospora sp. Root107; assembly: GCF_001424875.1. Lineage (GTDB taxonomy): Bacteria > Actinomycetota > Actinomycetes > Streptomycetales > Streptomycetaceae > Kitasatospora. Next base: position 131,295 of record NZ_LMCT01000017.1, read on the forward strand.
GTCAACTCCCGCCCCGCCCGCCGGAGGTACGCCGCGATGAGTACGCCCCGTCAGCCCCCGCGCGGCGGCCCAGGACCGCGCCGGCCCGCCCGCCCGCAGCCGGGCCGGATCCAGGGCCGGCCCCGCCCGGCCGAGCGGCCGCGCGCCCCGCGCCAGCGCACCGGCGAGCCGGCCCGCCGCCCCGCCCAGCGCCGCCCTCGCCCCGGCCCGCCGCCGGTGCGCACCATCAAGCTCGGTGACCAGCGCCGCCGGCTGCGGCTGGTCACCGTCGCGCTGGCGCTGGTGTTCTCGGTCTTCGCGGGCCGCCTGATCCAGCTTCAGCTGCTCGACTCCGACGCGCTGGCCGCCTCCGCCGGGGCCAACAACTACGTGGAGGCCACCCTCTCCGCCGACCGGGGCTCGATAACGTCCTCCGACGGCGTCGCGCTGGCCACCACGGTGGACGCGTACGACATCACCGCCGACCCCTCGCTGTACCCGGCCGAGAAGTCCAACGTGCCGGACGCGCCCGAGCAGGCCGCCGCGCTGCTGGCCCCGATCCTGGACCGGACCAAGGAACAGCTCACCGCCGCACTGCGCACCCCGAAGACCAAGTGGGTGATGCTGGCGCCCCGGCAGAGCCCGGAGACCAAGAAGCAGATCACCGACCTGAAGGCGACGCTGGCCAAGCAGGCCGACACCGCCGCCTGCCGGGCCCAGCGCAAGCTGGTCGGCAAGCCCGCCGACCAGGGCGGCCGCCAGTACGTGGACAACGTCTGCGCCAACCCGCTGGCCGGGGTGATCAACCAGGAGAGCAAGCGCCGGGTCTACCCGGCGGGCGGCCTGGCGGCCAACCTGCTCGGCTACGTGAACGTGGACGGGATCGGCACCGGCGGCCTGGAGAAGCAGTTCCAGGACGAGCTCGCGGGCAAGGCGGGCAAGAGCACGTACGCCCAGGTGAACGGCCGGATGGTGCCGACCGCGGGCGGCAGCCAGCAGTCCCCGGTGGAGGGCACCGACCTGCGGCTGACCGTCAACCGGGACATCCAGTGGGCGGCCCAGCGGGCGATCACCGACCAGGTGGCCAACGCCGGGGCGGAGAAGGGCTATGTGGTCGTCCAGGATGTGAAGACCGGTCAGATCCTGGCGATGGCCGCCTCCCCGGGCTTCAACCCGAACGACCTGAGCTCGGCCAAGCCCGAGCAGCTCGGCAACGCCGCGGTCGGCGACGCCTTCGAGCCCGGCTCGACCGCGAAGCTGATGACCATGGCGGCGGTGCTGGACACCGGTACGGCCGCCTGGGACACCCACGTCACGGTGCCCAACACGCTGCAGCGTTCGGACCGGGTCTTCCACGACGACATCGACCACCCGACCTGGTACCTGACCCTGGCCGGGGTGTTGGCCAAGTCCTCCAACATCGGCACCATCCTGGCGGCCGAGCAGCTCGGCAAGAGCCAGCCGGAGGCCAACAAGGTGCTGGCCGACTACCTCGGCCGGTTCGGCATCGGGAAGCCGACCGGTCTCGGCTTCCCCGGCGAGACCAAGGGCATCCTGGCGAAGCCGGAGGACTGGAACGGCTCGCAGCAGTTCACCATCCCGTTCGGCCAGGGCCTGTCGGTGAACGCGCTGCAGGCCGCCTCGGTGTTCTCCACCATCGCCAACGGGGGAGTGCGGGTGACGCCCAGTCTGCTGGCGGGCACCACCGGGCCCGACGGCCGGTACCTGCCGGCCGGGCCCGGCCAGGAGACCCGGGTGGTCAAGCCGGAGACCGCGAAGACCCTCACCGAGATGCTGGAGTCGGTGGTCTCGGACGAGCAGGGCACCGGCGCCAAGGCCAAGATCGAGGGCTACCGGGTGGCCGGGAAGACCGGCACGGCCAACCGGGTGGACCCGAAGACCGGCAAGTACAACGGCTACACCGCCTCCTTCATCGGCTTCGCGCCGGCCGAGCAGCCCCGGGTCACCGTCTCCTGTGTGATCCAGGACCCGAAGAACGGCCACTTCGGCGGCCAGCTCTGCGGTCCGGTGTTCAAGCAGGTGATGGAGTTCACCCTGAAGACCCTGCGCGTCGCCCCCAGCGGCAGCGAGGCGCCCAACCTCCCCGTCGACTGGAAGCCCTGATGAACAGCCAGACCCCGTCCCAGCCCGTGCCCGGTGCCAGCTCGCGTGGTGATTCGGGGGAGATTCCGGACGGGTCCGGTGCAGATGCCGGGTCGGGGGCCGCGTTTGGCTCATCGGGGGGTGTGGCGGATAGCCTTCCGGCCGTGCCGAAATCCGATCAAATCTCCGCGAGCCCGCCCCGGCCCACCGGCGTGCGCCCCACCCCGCTGGCCGAGGTGGCCCGTCTGCTCGGCCTGCCGCCGGTCGAGGGGGCGCCGGTCAGCGGCGTCACCCACGACTCCAGGGCGGTCCGGCCGGGCGACGTGTACGTCGCGTTCCCGGGGGCCAACCACCACGGCGCCAAGTTCGCCGCCCAGGCGGTGCGGCAGGGCGCGGTGGCGGTGCTGACCGACCCGGAGGGCGCCGCGCAGGCCGCCGACTGCGGCGCCCCGCTGCTGGTGGTGCCGAGCCCGCGGGCCCGGATGGGCGAGCTGGCCGCCGAGGTCTACGGCCGTCCCAGTGCGGGCCTGCGGATGATCGGTCTGACCGGCACCAACGGGAAGACCACCACCGCGTACCTGGTCGAGGGCGGCCTCAAGGGCGCGGGCCTGACCCCCGGGGTGATCGGCACCGTGGAGATGCGGGTCGGCACCGACCGGATCAAGAGCGAGCGGACCACCCCCGAGTCCACCGACCTGCACGCGATCCTCGCGGTGATGCGCGAGCGCGGCGCCGGGGCCGTGGTGATGGAGGTCTCCAGCCACGCGCTCAGCTACGGCCGGGTGGACGGCGTGCTCTACGACGTCGCGCTGTTCAACAACCTGACGCCGGAGCACCTGGACTTCCACCCGGACATGGAGGACTACTTCCGGGCCAAGGCCAGGCTGTTCCAGCCCGACAAGGCCAGGCTCGGCGTGGTCAACCTGGACGACGCGTACGGCCGCCGGCTGGCCGCCGAGGCACCGATCCCGATGACCGGCTTCTCCGCCAAGGGCGACCCGGCCGCGCAGTGGCGGGCACTGGACGTCCAGCTCGGCCCGCTCGGCTCGACCTTCACCGTGGTCGGACCTGACGGGCAGTCGGCCGAGGCGAGCGTGCCGCTGCCGGGACCGTTCAACGTGGCCAACGCGCTCGGCGCGCTGACCGCCCTGGCCACCGCCGGGGTGCCGCTGGAGGAGGCGGTGGCCGGGGTGGCCGCCGTCCCCGGTGTGCCGGGCCGGCTGGAGCGGGTGGACGCCGGGCAGCCGTACGTGGCCGTGGTGGACTACGCGCACAAGCCGGACGCCCTGCAGGCCGTGCTGGAGTCGCTGCGCGAGGTCACCAAGGGCCGGCTGCACGTGGTGGTCGGCTGTGGCGGCGACCGCGACCCGTACAAGCGCGGACCGATGGGCGCGATCGCCGCCCGGCTGGCCGACACCGCCGTGCTGACCAGTGACAACCCGCGCTCCGAGGACGCCCTGGCGATCCTCGCCACCATGCTGAACGGCGCCACCGAGGTGCCGGAGGCCGAGCGCGGCGAGGTGCTGGTGGTGCCGGACCGGGCCGAGGCGATCGCCGACGCCGTGAAGCACGCGCACGCCGGGGACACCGTGCTGGTCGCGGGCAAGGGCCATGAGTTGGGCCAGTACGTCCGGGGTGAGGTCCGCCCCTTCGACGACCGGCAGGTACTGCGCGAGGCCATCGAGCACCGTGCCGGCCGAGGAGTAGTGGAGCAGCCGTGATCGCACTGACCCTTGCCGAGGTGGCCGAGGCCGTCGGCGGCACCCTGCACAACGCCGACCCGGCCGCGCTGGTCACCGGCTCGGTGGAGCACGACTCCCGCAAGCTCACCGAGGGGAGCCTGTTCGTCGCGATCGTCGGCGAGCGGGTGGACGGGCACGACTACGCCGAGCAGGCCGTCGCGGCCGGTTCGGTCGCGGTGCTGGCGACCCGTCAGCTGGACGTGCCCACCGTGCTGGTGGACGACGTGCAGCTGGCGCTGGGCCGGCTGGCCCGGGCCGTGGTCCAGCGGGCCGACGCCGAGGTGGTGGCGCTCACCGGCTCGGCCGGCAAGACCAGCACCAAGGACCTGATCGCCCAACTGCTGGCCCGCCGGGGCGAGACGGTCTTCCCGCCCGGCTCGATGAACAACGAGATCGGCCACCCGATGACCGCGCTGCGGGTCGAGCCGACCACGAAGCACCTGGTGCTGGAGATGGGCGCCCGGCACAAGGGCGACATCGACTACCTGACCGCGATCACCCCGCCCACCGTCGGCGTGGTGCTCAACATCGGCACCGCGCACCTCGGCGAGTTCGGCTCCAAGGCCGGGATCGCCGAGGCCAAGGGCGAGTTGGTGGAGGCGCTGACCAGCGACGGGATCGCGATCCTGAACGCCGACGACCCGCTGGTGCGGGCGATGGCCTCCCGCACCAAGGCCCGGGTGCTGTACTTCGGCGAGAGCCCGAACGCCGACGTGCGGGCCACCGGAGTTCGCCTGGACGACGCCGGACGGCCACAGTTCACTCTCACCACCCCGGCCGGTTCCGCACCGGTACGGCTGCGCCTGTACGGTGAGCACCACGTTTCGAACGCCCTCGCCGCCGCTGCGGTGGCGGTGGCGCTCGGTATGTCCGTCGATGACACCGCCGCCGCGCTCGGCGAGGCGGAAGCGCTGTCCCGCTGGCGCATGGAGGTCGTCGAACGGGCCGACGGTGTCACCGTGGTCAACGACGCCTACAACGCGAACCCGGAGTCCATGCGGGCCGCGCTGCGGGCGCTGGTGTCGATGGGAGGCCGGGGCCCGGAGCGCCGCCGCACCTTCGCGGTGCTCGGTGAGATGCGGGAGCTCGGCGAGGACAGCCTCACCGAGCACGACGCCATCGGGCGGCTCGCGGTCCGACTGGACGTCACCAGGCTGGTGGCGGTCGGTGGACGCGACGCGGCCTGTATGGAACTGGGCGCGAGGAACGAAGGTTCGTGGGGTGAGGAGTCGGTGCTGGTGTCCGACGCGGACGCGGCGGTCGAGCTGCTGCGGGGTCAGCTGCGGCCAGGGGACGTGGTGTTGGTGAAGGCGTCCCGTTCGGTGGGTCTGGAGCGGGTGGCCGAAGCCCTGCTGGCTGATGGAGCCGCGAAGTGAAGCAGATTCTCTTCTCCGGGATGATCGGGCTGGTGCTCACGCTGCTCGGCACCCCGGCGCTGATCCGGCTGTTGGCCAAGCACGGCTACGGCCAGATGATCCGCGACGACGGCCCCAAGGCGCACGCCAGCAAGCGCGGTACGCCCACCATGGGTGGCATCGCCTTCATCCTGGCCACCCTGATCGCCTATGCGGCGACCAAGGTGATAACAGGTGAGAAGCCCACCGCCTCAGGTCTGTTGGTGCTCTTCCTGACCACCGGCCTCGGCCTGGTCGGCTTCCTGGACGACTACATCAAGGTGGTCAAGCAGCGGTCGCTCGGCCTGCGGGCCAAGGCCAAGCTGCTCGGCCAGTCGCTGGTCGGCCTGACCTTCGCGATCCTGTCGCTCCAGTTCAAGGACGAGGCCGGGCGCACCCCGGCCTCCACCAGCCTCTCCTTCGTCCAGGACTTCAGCTGGTCGATCGGCCCGGTGCTGTTCGTGATCTGGGCGTACTTCATGATCGCCGCGATGTCGAACGGCGTGAACCTCACCGACGGCCTGGACGGCCTGGCCACCGGCGCCTCGGTGATGGTCTTCGGCGCCTACGTCTTCATCGGCGTCTGGCAGTACGGCCAGACCTGCGCGGTCCAGGTCACCGCCACCGCCAGCTGCTACGACGTCCGTGATCCGCTGGACCTGGCGGTGGTCGCCTCGGCGCTGATGGGCTCCTGCTTCGGCTTCCTGTGGTGGAACACCTCGCCCGCCAAGATCTTCATGGGCGACACCGGATCGCTCGCGCTCGGCGGCGCCCTGGCCGGCCTGGCGATCTGCTCGCAGACCGAGCTGCTGCTCGCGCTGCTCGGCGGTCTGTTCGTGATCATCACCCTGTCGGTGGTCATCCAGGTCGGCTCGTTCCGGATGACCGGCAAGCGGGTCTTCAAGATGGCGCCACTGCAGCACCACTTCGAGCTCAAGGGCTGGAGCGAAGTGCTGATCGTGGTCCGGTTCTGGATCATCCAGGGCCTGTGCGTCGCGGTCGGCCTCGGCCTGTTCTACGCGGGCTGGGTGACCGGGTGACCTCCGTCGACTTCAAGGATCTTCCGGTCGTCGTCGCCGGTCTCGGCATCTCCGGCATCTCGGCCGCCCGGGTGCTCCGTGACCTCGGCGCGCTGGTCACCGTGGTGGACGGCGGCGACGGCGAGGGCCTGCGGGCCCGGGCCGCCGAACTGGACGGCGTGACCGTCCGGCTCGGCGACGGCGCCACCCTGCCCGAGGGCACCCGACTGATCGTCACCTCGCCCGGCTGGCCGCCGAACAGCGCGCTGTTCCTGGCCGCCGAGCAGGCCGGGGTGCCGGTCTGGGGCGACGTCGAACTCGCCTGGCAGCTGCGCAAGCCGCTGCCGGAGACCGGCGAACCCGCCCCCTGGCTGGCCGTCACCGGCACCAACGGCAAGACCACCACCGTCCAGATGCTGGCCTCGATCCTGACCGCGGCCGGCAAGCGCACCGCCGCCGTCGGCAACGTCGGCGTCTCGGTGCTGGACGCGGTGCTCGCCGAGCAGCCCTACGACGTGCTCGCGGTCGAGCTGTCCAGCTACCAGCTGCACTGGGCGCCCTCGCTGCGCCCGCACTCGGCCGCCGTGCTGAACCTGGCGCCGGACCACCTGGACTGGCACGGCTCGATGGCGGCGTACGCCGCCGACAAGGGCCGGATCTACCAGGGCAACCAGGTGGCCTGCGTGTACAACCTGGCCGACCCGGCCACCGAGGAACTGGTGATCGAGGCCGACGTCGAGGAGGGCTGCCGGGCGATCGGCTTCGGCCTCGGCGCCCCCGGCCTGTCCCAGTTCGGCGTGGTGGACGGCCTGTTGGTGGACCGCGCGTTCGTCCCGGACCGGCAGCAGAACGCCGCCGAGATCGGCGCGGTCGAGGACGTCAACCCGCCCGCCCCGCACAACATCGCCAACGCCCTGGCGGCGGCGGCGCTGGCCCGGGCGTACGGGGTGGACACCAAGGCCGTCCGGGAGGGCCTGCGGGCCTTCCGTCCGGACGCGCACCGGATCTCCGAGGTCGCGGTGGTCGGCGAGGTCACGTACATCGACGACTCCAAGGCCACCAACACCCATGCGGCGGCGGCCTCGTTGGCCGCGTACGAGCCGGTCGTCTGGATCGCCGGCGGCCTGGCCAAGGGCGCGACCTTCGACGAGCTGGTGCAGGGCGCGGCGTCGCGGCTGCGGGCCGCCGTGCTGATCGGCGCCGACCGGGAGCTGATCCGGGAGGCACTGGCGCGACACGCGCCGGATGTTCCGGTGATCGAGGCCGCCCAGGGTGAGACTGGCGCGGTGGCGATGGCCGAGGTGGTCCGCGCGGCCGCCGGACTCGCCCGACCGGGTGACACGGTCCTGCTGGCGCCGGCCTGTGCCTCGATGGACATGTTCGTCAACTACGGCCAGCGCGGCGACTTCTTCGCCGAGGCGGTCCGGGCGCTCTGAGCGGGGCCCAAGGGGTTAGGTACGACTACGGGGGAGCTGTCTGATGGCCGGTCAGGGAACGGCTGGGCCGGAGCGCAGCTCCTCCAAGTTCCAGGTGATCTCGGCGAGTACCGCCACCTTCAAGGCGGCCGACCCGGTCACCCGGCTGCGGGCGTTCCGGGGCCGGGTCCGGTACCTGCTGGACCGTCCGCTGACGCCCTACTACCTGATCCTCGGCTCCGCGCTGCTGCTGTTGGTGCTCGGCCTCGGCATGGTCTTCTCCTCCTCGCAGATCCTGGCCAAGCGCTGGGAACTGCCGATGACCTTCTTCTTCCGCAAGCAGCTGATCGCCGTGCTGCTCGGGCTCGGCCTGATGGTGCTGTTCGCCCGGACCCCGCTCAAGCTGATGCGGGCGACGGTCTACCCGGTGCTGTTCGGTGTGCTGGGCGCGCTGGTGCTGGTCGCCGTGCCGGGGATCGGCAAGAACGTCGGCGGCAACCAGAACTGGCTCGACCTGGGCTTCTTCCAGGTCCAGCCGTCCGAGTTCGCCAAGCTGGCGCTGGTGCTCTGGGCGGCCGACCTGCTGGCCAGGAAGCAGAAGACCAGGACCCTGGACCAGTGGAAGCACCTGCTGGTGCCGCTGGTGCCCGGCACCCTGCTGCTGGTGCTGCTGATCATGGCCGGCGGCGACATGGGCACCACGATGATCCTGATCGCGATGCTGTTCGGCCTGCTCTGGCTGGTCGGCGCCCCGCTCCGGCTGTTCGCCGCGACGCTCGGCATCGCGGTGGTGGCCTGTACGGCGCTGATCATCACGGTGCCGCACCGGCTGGACCGGCTGGCCTGCATCGGCGTCACCAAACCGGACCCGAACGTCAACTGCTTCCAGGCGCTGCACGGCCTCTACGCCTTCGCGGCGGGCGGTCCCTTCGGTTCCGGCTTCGGCGCGGGCGTCGAGAAGTGGGGCCAACTTCCGGAGGCGCACACCGACTTCATCTTCGCCGCACTGGGCGAGGAACTCGGTCTGGTGGGGACGCTGTCGGTGCTCGGTCTCTTCGCGGCACTAGGCTACGCGGGTATCCGTGTGGCCAGCAGTACGAAGGACCCCTTCGTCAGGTACGCCGCGGGAGCTGCCACCACCTGGATCATGGCGCAGGCCATGGTCAACCTGGGGTCGGCACTGGGACTTCTGCCGATCGCGGGCGTCCCGCTCCCGCTGTTCTCCTACGGGGGTTCGGCGATGCTGTCGGCCATGTCCGCCGTCGGGGTGCTGCTGTGCTTCGCACGCAGCTCACCGGGGGCGAAGGCGGCGCTTGCCGCCAGGCCCCTACGCATAAAAAGATGGGCTAACAGCCGGTTCGGATCTGTCCTGACCCGGGTGCTGCCACGACGAACCACAGCGCGCGAGGCTGCGAAGCCGAAGCGCAGGGAGCGGTGAATTTCGGTGCATGTCGTACTCGCAGGCGGCGGAACCGCCGGGCACATCGAGCCGGCCATGGCGCTCGCGGATGCCCTCCGCAGGCACGACCCGTCCATCGGGATCACCGCACTCGGCACCGAGCGGGGTCTGGAGACCCGGCTGGTGCCCGAGCGCGGCTACCAGCTGGAGCTGATCCCGGCGGTGCCGTTGCCCCGTAAGCCCACCCCGGAACTGATCACGGTGCCGGGCCGGCTGCGCGGCACCGTCCGGGCCGCCCAGGAGATCATCGAGCGGGTCAAGGCGGACGCCGTGGTCGGCTTCGGCGGCTATGTCGCGATGCCCGCGTACCTGGCCGCCAAGCGCGCCGGGGTGCCGATCGTGGTGCACGAGGCGAACGCCCGCCCCGGGCTGGCCAACAAGATCGGTGCCCGGTACAGCGACTTCGTCGCGGTCTCCACGCCCGACTCCAAGCTGCGCGACTCCCGGTACATCGGCATCCCGCTGCGCCGGACCATCGCCACCCTGGACCGGAACGCGGTCCGCCCGGAGGCCCGGCACTACTTCGGGCTCGACCAGCGGCTGCCCACCCTGCTGGTCTCCGGCGGCTCGCAGGGCGCCCGGCGGCTCAACGAGGTCGTCCAGGCCATCGCGCCCCGACTCCAGCAGTACGGCGTGCAGATCCTGCACGCGGTCGGGCCGAAGAACGAGCTGCCGGTGATCGACGACATCCCCGGGATGCCGCCGTACCGCGCGGTGCCGTACGTGGACCGGATGGACCTCGCGTACGCCGCCGCCGACCTGATGCTCTGCCGGTCCGGCGCGATGACGGTGGCCGAGCTGGCCGCGGTCGGCCTGCCCGCCGCCTTCGTGCCGCTGCCGATCGGCAACGGCGAGCAGCGGCTGAACGCCCAGCCGATGGTCAAGGCGGGCGGCGGTCTGCTGGTGGACGACGCCGCGCTGACCCCGGACTGGGTGCTGCAGAACGTGCTGCCGGTGCTCACCAACCCGCAGAAGCTCTGGGACATGAGCCGGGCCGCCGCCGAGTTCGGCCGCCGGGACGCCGACGACCTGCTGGTCGGGATGGTGTACGAGGCGATCGAGGCGGCCAGAGGTGGTCGCCGCCGTGGCTGAGACGCCGGTCCTCACTGATCCGGTGGAGGACGAGGAGGAGGCCGAGGAGGAGTACGCTCCCCGGCTCCGGCTCTCCCGCCGCGGGATCGTGGTGCTGAGTGCGCTCGGGGCAGTGTTCCTGGGCGCGCTCGGCTGGCTGGTGTTCTTCTCCTCGGTGCTGGACGTCCGGGTGGTCGCCGTCCAGGGGCTGACCGGCGACAAGTTGACGGCGCACCAGGTGCGCGAGGTGCTGGGCAGCGGGCAGCACGGCCCGCTGGCCCGGGTCGACCTGGCCGAGGCCGAGCGACGGGTGGCCGGGCTGCCGCGGGTGGCCAGGGTCGAGGTCTGGCGCGGCTGGCCGCACACCTTGCGGATCAAGGTGGTGGAGCGGCGCCCGGTGGCCGCGGTGCGGACCGATGACGGGAAGTTCACCCAGGTCGACGCGACCGGCTTCGGCTTCGCCACCGAGGACGCGCCGCCGGCCGGGGTGCCGGTGGTGGAGCTGGCGCTCAGTCAGCAGGCGAACGACGCCCTGGCGGTGTTCGGGAAGCCCGAGCTGGTGCGGGCCGCGGTGACGGTGGCGGCGGGGCTGCCACCGGAGGTGGCCAAGCTGGCCGGAGCCGTTCGGGTACACAGCTACGACGACATCCAACTGCAGCTCGCCGACGGTGTGGTGGTGCGCTGGGGGAGTGCGGAGCGGACCGTGCGCAAGGCCCAGGTGCTGGCCGCGCTGCTGCCCCGGAAGGCCAAGATCTACGACGTGAGTGCGCCCGAGGCCCCCGGTATCGGCGGATGATGGCCCGGCGTGTCGGGAAGATCCGGTAAGTTCTCTTCCCAGGGGCGGTGTTGACGGAGTAGTACCTCCGCCCCGAACCTAGGTGGTCACCCCGGTTTCACCGGGTGATGGATGATCACATAGGCTCAAAAGAAAAACGGGAAGCTCGGCGTGTTCGTTGAACACGGATGAGTTGCCACCTAGTGTCCTGTGTCACCAGGCTGTGTCCCACGGTGATGTGACGCAGGCACAGCCACAACCCTAAAGGTCAAGTTTAGGGTTCGGGTCGGTGGTCGGAATTTCGGACATACAGTCAGGAAATACCCCGGGCTCCCCACCCATCGACATCCGTCGGCCCTCACAAACGGGAGGAAGCCGACCCGGAATCTCGAGGCGAGAGGCCTTCGACGTGGCAGCACCGCAGAACTACCTCGCAGTCATCAAGGTCGTCGGTATCGGCGGCGGTGGTGTGAACGCCATCAACCGGATGATCGAGGTCGGTCTCAAGGGCGTCGAGTTCATCGCGATCAACACCGATGCGCAGGCCCTCCTGATGAGCGACGCCGACGTCAAGCTCGACGTGGGCCGTGAACTCACCCGGGGCCTCGGCGCCGGGGCCAACCCCGAGGTCGGCCGGAAGGCCGCCGAGGACCACCGCGAGGAGATCGAGGAGGTCCTCAAGGGGGCCGACATGGTCTTCGTGACGGCCGGCGAGGGCGGCGGCACCGGCACCGGTGGCGCCCCCGTGGTGGCGAACATCGCCCGCTCGCTCGGCGCGCTCACCATCGGCGTGGTCACCCGGCCGTTCACCTTCGAGGGCCGCCGCCGGGCGAACCAGGCGGAGGACGGCATCGCCGGGCTGCGCGAGGAGGTCGACACCCTCATCGTGATCCCGAACGACCGGCTGCTCTCCATCTCCGACCGCCAGGTCAGCGTGCTGGACGCGTTCCGCTCGGCCGACCAGGTGCTGCTCTCCGGCGTGCAGGGCATCACCGATCTGATCACCACCCCCGGTCTGATCAACCTCGACTTCGCCGACGTCAAGTCGGTCATGTCGGACGCCGGTTCGGCCCTGATGGGGATCGGCTCGGCGCGCGGCGAGGACCGGGCCAAGGCGGCCGCCATCATGGCGATCTCCTCCCCGCTGCTGGAAGCCTCCATCGACGGCGCCCGCGGCGTGCTGCTCTCCATCTCCGGCGGTTCCGACCTCGGTCTCTTCGAGATCAACGAGTCGGCCCAGCTGGTCAGCGAGGCGGCGCACCCCGAGGCGAACATCATCTTCGGCGCGGTGATCGACGACGCGCTCGGCGACGAGGTCCGGGTCACCGTGATCGCGGCCGGGTTCGACGGCGGCCAGCCGCCCGCCATCGTCCGCGACCCGGTGGTCAAGTCCACCCCGGCCGCCGGTGGTTCGACCCCGGAGCGCCCGGCGGGCCGCCCGTCCTACGGCAGCATCGGTTCGGTGACGGACCGTCCGAAGGACGAGCAGGGCACCACCACCACGGCCTCGCCGGTCCCCCCGCAGGTGCAGCCGGTCCGGCAGCCGCTGCTGGAGAACCCGGCCGAGGAGCTCGACGTACCGGACTTCCTGAAGTAACCGAGGCACCCGATGCCCACCGTGTTCCCGTCGGGAACACGGTGGGCATCGTGCGGTCCGGAGTGCGATCATCTGCTGTGGCGAGCTGTGTGGGGCGACTGTGACTGACTTGTACGGACCGGAACCGGGCGGACCGGAGTTCCTGGCGGCGCTGACCGAGGGTCAGCGCGCCAGGTACGAGGAGCTGGGCGCCAACCTCGAGGTGGTGCAGCGCCGGATCGCGGACGCCTGTACGGCGGCGGGGCGGGCCCGGGACGCGGTCAGGCTGGTGGTGGTCACCAAGACCTATCCGGCCGAGGACACCGCCCTGCTGGCCGCCCTGGGCGTCACCGACGTGGCGGAGAACCGCGACCAGGACGCCGCCCCCAAGGCCGAGCTGTGCCGCGAACTGCCGCTGGACTGGCACTTCGTGGGCCAACTGCAGACCAACAAGGTCCGCTCGGTGGTCCGCTACGCCAACCACGTGCACTCGGTGGACCGGCTCCGGCTGGTGCAGTCACTGGCCGCCGCGGTGGCCAACGCCGGGCGTCCGCCGGTAGGTTGCCTGGTCCAGGTCGCCCTGGACAAGGAGGCCGGCGAGGGCGAGGGCCGGGCCGGGGCGGCCCCCGAGGAGGTCGCCGCACTGGCCGACGCGATCGCCGACACGCCCGGGCTGCGACTGTCCGGTGTGATGACCGTCGCTCCGCTGGCCGGGCCGTTGGCGGGTGATCCGGCGAAGGCTTTCGAGCGGCTGGCGGAAATCTCAACTGCCCTACGGTCGACGCATCCGGCTGCCACGATGGTCTCGGCGGGCATGAGCGGTGACCTGGAGCAGGCGGTGGCCGCCGGAGCGACACATGTGCGCGTCGGTACGGCGGTGCTCGGAGTGCGGTCAACGCTCCGGTAACGTCACCGGGTAGTAGATCAGACTGCAGGACAAAACAGGACAGAACCTAGCAGCTGGCTACAGCGCTAGTGAACCGTGGATCGATCGCAAACCCGCAGCCACTCCCACTCTATGACGGAGCGTCGGGTGGTGTGCGGAATCCCGCAGGCGAAGGCCGCCGGTGACGATCCACCACAGAGCGGAGGAGACAGGAGCATGGCCGGCGCAATGCGCAAGATGGCGGTCTACCTCGGCCTCGTGGAGGACGAGACGTACGACGGCCAGGGTTACGACCCCGACGACGACTACGACACGGACCCCGAGCCGATCCGAACCGGACGGACCGAGGGCCTGGAGCGCCCCGCGGCGGCACCCGCCGCGCCGGCGCCCGTCGCCCACATCGCGCCTCAGCCCGTCCCGGCTGCCGTGCCGATCCGGCAGGAGCAGCCGCGGATGGCCCCAGTGTCGTCCATCACACCCGACCGCCGCCAAAACCTGGAGAAGAGCACCCCGGTGATCATGCCCAAGGTCGTCAACGAACGAGAGCCGTACCGCATCACCACGCTGCACCCGAGGACCTACAACGAGGCCCGTACCATCGGGGAACAGTTCCGTGGCGGCACCCCGGTGATCATGAATTTGACCGAGATGGACGACACGGATGCGAAGCGGCTCGTAGACTTCGCCGCTGGACTCGTCTTCGGTCTGCACGGCAGTATCGAGCGAGTGACACAGAAGGTGTTCCTGCTGTCTCCTGCTAACGTCGATGTAACGGCGGAGGACAAGGCTCGGATCGCCGAGGGTGGGTTCTTCAACCAGAGCTGACCCGACCACGACTTCTCGGTGGATCTCGTGGCAGTGGTACGTGACTGACGGATCGTCCGGTATGCCGGATATGAACAGGGAGACGCGATGGGGATCGTGCGGGGAGTGCTCTTCTATGCGCTGAGTGCTTTCCTCTTGGTCCTGCTCTTCCGTCTGGTCATGGACTGGGTCTTCCAGTTCGCCCGCTCGTGGCGTCCTGGGAAGGCCATGGTCGTGGTGCTGGAGGCCACGTACACTGTCACCGATCCGCCGCTCAAGCTTCTTCGGCGATTCATTCCGCCGTTGCGTTTCGGGGGCGTGGCGCTCGACCTGTCCTTCTTCGTACTGATGATCATTGTGTTTGTCCTGAGATCGCTCGTGCTGACTCTGCCGTCTTGAGCGCTGCGACAGGATGCCGGTGTGCCGACGATCACGTTGAGGTGAAGAGATGTCACTGTCCCCCGAGGACGTTCGGAACAAGCAGTTCACGACCGTCCGGCTGCGTGAAGGCTATGACGAGGACGAGGTCGATGCCTTCCTCGACGAGGTCGAAGCTGAGCTGACCCGACTGCTCCGCGAGAACGAGGACCTGCGGGCCAAGCTCGCCGCGGCCACTCGTGCCGCCGCGCAGAACCAGGCCAACATGCGCAAGGAGCAGCAGCCGCAGGACGGCCGCCAGGGTGCTCCCGTCCCCGCCGCCATATCCGGCCCGCCGGTGCCCGGCCAGGGTCAGATGCAGCAGGGTCCCGGCCAGCAGCAGCAGATGCAGCAGCAGATGGGCAACCAGCCGCTCGGCCTGCCGTCCGGTGCGCCGCAGCTCCCGTCCGGTCAGGGCGGCCCGATGGGCCAGCCCAACCAGCAGCAGCTGCAGCCGATGGGCCAGCAGCAGCAGATGCAGCAGCCGATGCAGCAGCAGATGGGCCAGACCATGGGCGGCCAGCAGCAGCTGGTGCAGCCGATGGGTGGTCAGATGCTGCAGCCGATGGGCCAGCAGCAGATGGGCCAGACCATGGGCGGCCAGCAGCTGCAGCCGATGGGCGGCCCGATGGGCCAGCAGCTCGGCGGCCCGATGGGTGCCCCGATGCAGCAGCAGCAGGCCCCCGGTGGCGACAGTGCCGCCCGGGTGCTCGCGCTCGCCCAGCAGACTGCCGACCAGGCGATCTCCGAGGCCCGTTCCGAGGCCAACAAGATCGTCGGCGAGGCGCGCAGCCGGGCCGAGGGCCTGGAGCGGGACGCCCGCGCCAAGGCCGACGCCCTGGAGCGGGACGCGCAGGAGAAGCACCGGGTCGCGATGGGCTCGCTGGAGTCCGCCCGCGCCACCCTGGAGCGCAAGGTCGAGGACCTGCGTGCCTTCGAGCGTGAGTACCGCACCCGCCTGAAGTCCTACCTGGAGACCCAGCTGCGCCAGCTGGAGTCGCAGGCGGACGACTCGCTCGCCCCGCCGCGGATCCCGGCCACCGCCTCGCTGCCGCCGGCCGGTGCCTCGGCGATGAGCAGTCAGCCGTCCTTCGGCGGTCAGTCCTCCTTCGCCGGTGCGGGCCAGCCGTCCTTCGGCGGCCAGTCCTCCTTCGGTGGCGGCAACGGTCAGCCCTCCTTCGGTGGCCAGCCGAACGGTGCCTCCAGCGGCGCCGCGCAGATGGCTCCCGCCGGGATGACCCAGCCGATGGCGGCCGTCCGGCCGCAGCCTCCGCAGCCGATGCAGCAGGCGCCCGCTCCGATGCGTGGCTTCCTGATCGACGAGGACGGCGACAACTAAGCAGTAACCATCGAGGGCGCCCCCGCCGTGACGAACCGTCACCGTGGGGGCGCCCTCGTTTTTTCTTGGCACACGCTTCGGCAGGCAGGGGCTCGGGGCTCTGCTGATGTGCGGCTCCGCCGCGTGGGCGACGCCGACCTCTTGGCACGTGCCTCGGTAGGGCACATCAGGGGCTCGGGGAACTGCGACGCCGACCTCAGAAGAGGTCGCACCCGCGTGCATGGTCAGGCACTTTCGCCTGTGACCCGCACGCCAGATCTCGTCGCCGTTCCCCGAGCCCCTGGACCGTAGCCGGTTGAGCGCCTGCCTACGCCTTGCGGAGCTGGAAGCTCAGGCCGAGCCCTTCGTCGGTGAAGGTCTCCGAGACCCACTCCGCCGCGCCCGCGAGGAAGTCGGTGGCGAGCACCTCGTCGGCGACCAGCTGGCCGTGCTCGGCGATCGCCTCGGCGGTCTCCTCGGTGGCGGCCCGCCACCGCAGCACGATCCGGTCGGCGACGTCGAGGCCGGAGTTCTTCCGGGCCTCCTGGATCTGCCGGATGGCGTCCCGGGCGATACCGAGCCGCTTGAGCTCCGGCGTGATGTGCAGATCCAGCGCCACGGTGGCGCCGGACTCGTTGGCGACCGCCCAGCCCTCGCGCGGGGTCTCGGTGATGATCACCTCGTCCGGACCGAGCTCGACGGTCTCCCCGTTCAGCTCGACCGAGGCGGTGCCGGAGGCACGGAGCGAAGCAGCCAGTGCAGCCGCATCGGCCGCGGCCACCACCTTGGCGACGTCCTGAACGCCCTTGCCGAACCGCTTGCCCAGAGCCCGGAAGTTCGCCTTGGCCGAGGTGTCGACCAGCGAACCGCCGACCTCCGCCAGCGACTCCAGCACCGAGACGTTCAGCTCCTCGGCGATCTGCGCCCGCAGGTCACCGGGCAGCTCGTCCCAGCCCTGCGCCGCGATCAGCGCACGGGACAGCGGCTGACGGGTCTTCACACCCGACTCGGCGCGGGTGGCCCGACCGAGCTCGACCAGCCGTCGCACCAGCGCCATGTTCCGGGACAGCTCGGTGTCGATCAGCGCCTCGTCGGCGACCGGCCAGGAGGCCAGGTGCACCGAGGCCGGAGCGTCCGCGACCACCGGGACGACCAGGTCCTGCCAGACCCGCTCGCTGATGAACGGGGTGAGCGGGGCCATCAGCCGGGTCACGGTCTCCAGCGCCTCGTGCAGGGTGGCCAGCGCGGCCGCGTCACCCTGCCAGAACCGCCGACGCCCGCGCCGGACGTACCAGTTGGAGAGGTCGTCGACGAAGCCGGAGAGCAGCTTGCCGGCCCGGTGGGTGTCGTACAGCTCCAGCGCCGCGTCCACGTCGCGGACCAGGGTGTTGAGTTCGGACAGCACCCACTTGTCCAGCTGCGGCCGGTCGGCCGGACGCGGGTCCGAGGCGGACGGGGCCCACTCGGCGGTGCGGGCGTACAGCGCCTGGAAGGCGACGGTGTTCCAGTAGGTCAGCAGCGTCTTGCGGACCACCTCCTGGATCGCCCCGTGCCCGACCCGGCGGGCCGACCACGGCGAGCCGCTCGCGGCCATGAACCAGCGCACCGCGTCGGCGCCGTGCTGGTCCATCAGTGGGATGGGGTCGAGGGTGTTGCCCAGGTGCTTGGACATCTTCCGGCCGTCCTCGGCCAGGATGTGACCGAGGCAGACGACGTTCTCGTAGCTGTTCTTGTCGAACACCAGGGTGCCGACGGCCATCAGCGTGTAGAACCAGCCGCGGGTCTGGTCGATCGCCTCGGAGATGAACTGGGCCGGGTACCGGCTCTCGAACAACTCCTTGTTCTGGTACGGGTAGCCGTACTGGGCGAACGGCATCGAGCCCGAGTCGTACCAGGCGTCGATCACCTCGGGCACCCGGGTCGCCGTCGCCGAGCAGGTCGGGCAGGCGAAGGTGACGTCGTCGATGAACGGCCGGTGCGGGTCCAGCGCGCTCTGGTCGGTGCCGGTCAGCTCGGAGAGCTGGGCCAGCGAGCCGACGCAGGTGAGGTGGTTCTCCTCGCAGCGCCAGATCGGCAGCGGGGTGCCCCAGTAGCGGTTGCGGGAGAGCGCCCAGTCGATGTTGTTGTTCAGCCAGTCGCCGAAGCGGCCGTGCTTGACGTTCTCGGGGAACCAGTTGGTGCCCTCGTTCTCCCGGATCAGCGCGTCCTTGACGGCGGTGGTGCGGATGTACCAGGACGGCTGCGCGTAGTAGAGCAGCGCGGTGTGGCAGCGCCAACAGTGCGGGTAGCTGTGCTCGTACGGCAGGTGCCGGAACAGCAGGCCGCGGGCCTGCAGGTCGGCCACCAGCGCCTCGTCGGCCTTCTTGAAGAAGACGCCGCCGACCAGCGGGACGTCGGCCGCGAAGGTGCCGTCCGCCTCGACCGGGTTGACCACCGGCAGGCCGTACTTGCGGCAGGTGGCGAGGTCGTCCGCGCCGAAGGCGGGGGACTGGTGGACGATGCCAGTGCCGTCCTCGGTGGTGACGTAGTCGGCGTTCAGGACGTAGTGCGCGTCCGGGATCTCGACCAGGTCGAACGGACGCCGGTACGCCCAGCGCTCCATCTCGGCGCCGGTGAAGGACTCGCCGGTGGCCTCCCAGCCCTCGCCCAGCGCCTTGGCCAGCAGCGGCTCGGCCACCACCAGGCGCTCGGTGCCGTCGGTGGCCACCACGTAGGTGACGTCCGGGTGCACGGCGGCGGCGGTGTTGGAGACCAGCGTCCACGGGGTGGTGGTCCACACCAGCAGCGCGGCGGTGCCGGCCAGCGGGCCCGAGGTGAGCGGGAAGCGGACGAAGACCGAGGGGTCGACCACGGTCTCGTAGCCCTGGGCCAGCTCGTGGTCGGAGAGGCCGGTGCCGCAGCGCGGGCACCAGGGGGCGACCCGGTGGTCCTGGACCAGCAGGCCCTTGTCGAAGATCTGCTGGAGCGACCACCAGACCGACTCGATGTAGGACGGGTCCATGGTGCGGTAGGCCTCGTCGAGGTCGACCCAGTAGCCCATGCGCGTGGTGAGCTCGGTGAAGGCGTCGGTGTGCCGGGTCACCGAGTCGCGGCACTTGGCGTTGAACTCGGCGATGCCGTACTTCTCGATGTCCTGCTTGCCGGCGAAGCCGAGCTCCTTCTCGACGGCCAGCTCGACCGGCAGGCCGTGACAGTCCCAGCCGGCCTTGCGGGCGACGTGGTAGCCCTTCATGGTCCGGTAGCGCGGGAAGACGTCCTTGAAGACCCGGGCCTCGATGTGGTGCGCGCCCGGCATGCCGTTGGCGGTCGGCGGGCCCTCGTAGAACACCCACTCGGGGCGGCCCTCGGACTGCTCGAGGCTGCGCTGGAAGATCTTCTGGTCCTGCCAGAAGGACAGGATCTGGTGCTCCAGGACCGGCAGGTCCACCTGAGCGGGTACGGAGTTGTACGTGGTCATCGCGGGGTCTACCTCCGACGGATGCGTGGACAGCCTTCCGACGGAGGGACGAGACGGCAGGCCGTCCCGCGGTACCACCCTCCTTGGCCGCGGATGGGGACTGCGGCCCTCTTGTTTGGGCTTGCTACCGGGTCTAATGGGCCGTCAGGCCGTTCTTCCGGTGGCTCCGGGGTGATCTTCCCGCCGCGCACACCCCCGGGCTCACACCATCCCCGGGTCGCTCCTGGCTGCGTACGTCGGTACTCGTCCCATCAGCGCCTTGCAGGCTCAGTGTATCGGGACCGGCAAGGCGTTATGCGCGCCCACACGCGTGGTTAGCGGATGACGATCTGGGCACAACACGGTCAGCACTCGGGCGGCTGCCCGGGTGGGAACCCAGGGCCTTATCGGTATGTCCCGTTGTGGGTGGATTCGATGGGGATTATCGTTCCGGCACCGGAGGCCGCCGGGAACCGGCGGTCCGTTTCGTTCGTAGATGAGGTCGAAGCCATGGCTGAGAAGGCAAGTGGCGCTACCGCCACTACCGTCACCAAGCGGACGCGCAAGGCCGTGGCAGGCGACTCAGGGGAGGGGACCGTGAGCACTACACGGCGGAAGACCAGCACCGGCACCGGACGGGTGGCCGCGACCAGCCGCAAGCACGCCCCGGCGGGGAGCGGGGCACGCGGGGCCGAGTCGGTGGACCCGGCGGAGCTGCCGGTCCGCCCCGGCGAGGAGTCCTGGACCACGGCCGAGGTGGCCGAGCTGCACCAGGAGCTGAACGACGACGCGGACCGGCTGCGCAGCGAGATCGCCGCCGCCGAGCAGGCCCTGGACGGGCTGATGCGGGACTCCAACGACGGCGCGGGCGACGACCAGGTCGACGCCGGCACCAAGAACATCAGCCGGGAGAGTGAGCTCGCGCTCGCCAACAACGCCCGTGACAGCCTGGCCCAGACCGAGCGGGCGCTGGCCCGGCTGGAGGGCGTGGGCTTCGGGGTCTGCGAGTCGTGCGGGCAGGCGGTCGGCAAGGCCAGGCTGCAGGCCTTCCCGCGGGCGACCCTGTGCGTCACCTGCAAGGCCAAGCAGGAGCGCAGGTAACGAGTCGGCCACGGGGGTCGGGCGGTACCGTACGCTCGACCCCAGTACTCGTTCACTCTCGGCAGCGGAGCGGATCATCAGCACTCCAGGCTCTCCCCAGACCCAGGACGACTCCGTCCAGCCCGCCTCGGCCGACCTCGCGTCGGCCGAGCCCGCAGCGGTCGAGGCTGCACCGGCGGAGGCTGCTTCGGCCGAGGCCGTGGAGGACGCGGTGAGCACCCCTGAGGAGCCGGCCCGCCGGGAGGCGCTCCGCCGTCGCCGGATCGCACTGCTGCTCGGGGTGGCCCTGCTCGCCTACCTGATCGACCTGGGCAGCAAGCTGCTGGTGGTGGCCAGGCTGGAGGGGCACCAGCCGATCGACGTGATCGGCGACATCGTCACCTTCCAGGTGATCAGGAACGGTGGGGCCGCCTTCGGGATGGGCCAGGCGATGACGGTGGTCTTCACCGCGATCGCCACCTCGGTGATCGTGGTGATCTGGCGGATCGCCCGCAAGCTCTACAGCCTGCCGTGGGCGATCGCGCTCGGTCTGCTGCTCGGCGGGGCCCTGGGGAACCTGACGGACCGGCTGTTCCGCTCGCCCGAGGTGTTCCGCGGGCACGTGGTGGACTTCATCTCGGTCCAGCACTTCGCGGTCTTCAACCTGGCCGACTCGGCCATCGTCTGCGGCGGCATCCTGGTCGTGCTGCTCTCCTTCCGGGGCAGCAACCCGGACGGCACCGTGCACCAGGTGACCAAGGAAGACAAGAGCGTGTAGCACCCGGATCACGCCCGGCGTGCAGGCCGTGCGGTCCGGTAGTGGCGCCGGGTCCGGCATACTCGTACGGGTGAGTACCGCAGCGCAGACCCGCAGCCTCCCCGTTCCCGACGGCCTGGAAGGTGAGCGCCTCGACGCCGCCCTGGCCCGGATGTTCGGCTTCTCCCGGACCAAGGCCGCCGAGCTGGCCGCCGACGGGAAGGTCACCATCGACGGCGTGACGGCCGGCAAGTCGGACCGGGTGATGGCCGGTGCCTGGCTGGAGGTCGAGATCCCGGCCCCCGCCGCCCCCGTCCAGATCGTCGCCGAGCACGTCGAGGGCATGCGGATCGTCCACGACGACGAGCACATCGTGCTGGTCGACAAGCCGGTCGGCGTCGCCGCCCACCCCAGCCCCGGCTGGACCGGACCGACCGTGATCGGCGGCCTGGCCGCGGCCGGCTACCGGATCTCCACCTCCGGCGCGGCCGAGCGCCAGGGCGTCGTGCACCGCCTGGACGTCGGCACCTCGGGGCTGATGGTGGTCGCCAAGTCCGAGCGCGCGTACACCGACCTCAAGCGGCAGTTCCACGACCGGATCGTGGAGAAGAAGTACAACACCCTGGTGCAGGGCCACCCGGACCCGATGAGCGGCACCGTGGACGCGCCGATCGGCCGCCACCCCAGCTCGGACTGGAAGTGGGCCGTCACCAAGGACGGCAAGCACTCGATCACCCACTACGACCTGATCGAGGCCTACCGGGCCGCCTCGCTGCTCGACATCAAGCTGGAGACCGGCCGCACCCACCAGATCCGGGTGCACATGTCCGCGCTGCGGCACCCCTGCGTCGGTGACATCACCTACGGCGCCGACCCGACGCTGTCCAAGCGGCTCGGCCTGACCCGGCAGTGGCTGCACGCGGTCTCGCTCGGCTTCGAGCACCCCGGCGACGGCGAGTGGGTGCAGTTCGACAGCGAGTACCCGGAGGACCTGCGCCGGGCCCTCGAGATCATCTCCTCGGAGAGCTGATGGCCGCCGAGCTGCGGGTTGCCGCCGGCGACGTCGACCTGGCGCTGGTCAAGCTGATCCGGCACGAGGTCTTCGTGGTCGAGCAGGGTGTCCCGGCCGAGCTGGAGTACGACGAGTACGACGCCACCGCGGTCCATGTGCTGGCGCTCGCGGACGGGATGGCGCTGGGCACCGGCCGGCTGATCCACGGCGCCGAGGCGCTCGGCAAGACCGGGATCGCCGGGCGGGTGCTGCTCGGCCGCCTCGCCGTCCGCAAGGCCGCCCGGGGCACCGGGCTCGGCGCCGAGCTGGTCCGGGCGCTGGAGCAGGCCGGTCGCGAGCACGGCGGCACCGAGCTGGAGCTGCACGCGCAGGTGCAGGCACTGGGCTTCTACGAGCGCCTCGGGTACGTCGCCGAGGGCCCGGTCTACGACGACGCCGGAATCCCGCACCGGACCATGACGCGGAAGCTCTGACGCAGAGCTCTGACACGGCAGCTGTGACGCGGCGGATCTGACGCACCGAAAGCTGTGAAACACCGGGGATCCGGGTGGCCTGCGGGCTGCCCGGATCCCTTTTTCTGCCCTTCCAGCTCCCTGTCCGATGTACGCACGGGCAGTGTTTCCGCAGAACCCCCGCGGAGGCCCACCGTGGCTTGAGCATCGGAGGTTTGGAATGCTTCGATGACGGCTCACACGCGCGAATAGGGCTGGGGGTCAGGTGCGCCGGTTGAGTTCGTCGGGCACCGTTCCGGCTCTTCAGGACGGTCGGGTGGAGCTGCGCCGCCCGATCGAGGAGGACGCGGACACCCTGCTGGCAGGTTCGCGCGATCCACTGGTCCGGGAGTTCATGCAGGGTGTCCTCGCGCACCCGGACCGGGAGTCGGCGGTGCGCTGGATCACCGAGGTCGCCCCCGGACTCTGGGCCGCCGACCGGGCCGCGTATTTCGCCGTGCTGGACGGCCCCGGGCCCGCGGTCGGCTGGGCCGAGCTCACGGACCTGCGTCCGGACGAAGGTGCGGCCGAGGTCGCGGTCTGGCTGCTGCCGGCCGCCCGCAGTCTCCGGGTGGCCGCCTCGGCGCTCCGGCTGGTCTGCCGATTCGGCTTCGAGCAGCTGGAGTTGGAGCGGATCGACGCCTATGCGGCGGCGGACAACATGCCCGTCCAGGTGGTCGGAGCCTTCATCGGTTTCCGCCGGGCAGGCTTCCGCCCACAGCTGTTCCGCAGCTCCAGCACCCAGACGCTGCACGACGCCGTGTACGCCACCGTGGTGCYCGGCGAGCTCTGCTGACCACCCGCGGGCCCGGCTGGCGGGCCCCTCTGCTGACTGCTGATCTTCCGACCCGGACGTTTTTTGGGGGCATTGTGTCGGGCACCATTCGCTTCACCGCTGGATCGCGTCAACTGGCCGTCGGCCGCATGGAGTTGACGATCGACGAGGACGGCTCGCTGCTGGTCGAACGGCAGCTGCCCGAGGGCGACACGGTGCGGTACGGCGGGCTGGACCAGGCGGTCCCGCAGCGTCTGCTGACCACACTGCGGGCCACCCCCGGAGCGTCCGCCGAGGAGCCGGTCGCGGACCGGGCGGCCCGGCGGCTGACGGTCGGTGACACCGCCTGGACCGACGGCACCGAGCACCCGGTGCCCCCGGTGGCCCGGCTGCTGGAGGCGCTCGCCGTCCAGTTACTCCAGCCGCTGGAGTACGGCCAACTCCCGCTCGCCGTCGTCGAGTCGGCAGCCGTCGAGGCCGCCGCCGACACGGTGCTGCCAGCCGCCGCGATCGGCACGGTGGACGGCCTGCCCGCCTACGCGCTGGCCGAGGGTGGTCAGGGCTTCGACCTCGGCCGACTGCCGGACGGCGGCTCGCTGGGCGGCTCCGACGGCGAGGCGGGACTGCTGCCGAGCGCGGTCGCGCTCGGGGTGGTGGACGACCGGGAGCTGTTCGCGGTCGGTGCGGCCGACGGCGCGGTGCAGGTCTGGGACGCCGCCAGCGGCGCGCTGGTGCACGGCACTTCGGGCGGTGAAGGCGCGCAGGTGGTGGCCGCCGGGCTGGTGCAGGGCGTCCCGCTGGTGTTCTCCGGCGGCCGGCGCGGCGAGGTCCGGGCCTGGCGGGCCGAGGACGGCAAGGGGCTCGGCCTGCTGGAGATCGGCGGCGAGGGTGCCCGGGCGCTGTTGCACGCCCGCTGCGCCTCGGTCGACCTGGTGGTGGCGGCCGCATCCGACGGCACGGTCCGGGTCTGGGACGCCGGTGCCGGGGCCCAACTCCACCTGCTGGTCGGCCACTCGGCGCCGGTCATCGCGCTCGCGGTGCTCCCGCTCGGCGAGCAGGCACTGCTCGCCACCGGCGGCCAGGACCAGGACATCCGGCTCTGGGACCTCGCCACCGGGCGCCAGGTCGCACTGTTCACCGGCCACTCGGCCACCGTCACCGGTCTGACCTTCACCGAGCTGGACGGCCGCCCGGTGCTGGCCTCCTGCGCGCTCGACAACACGCTGCGCACCTGGGACGTGTACGCGGCCACCGCGCTCGGCGGCCGCCCGGCCGGCGGCAGCTGGCTGACCGCGCTGGCCACCGTCACGGTCGGCGGCCAGGAGCTGCTGGCCAGCGGCGACGAGCACGGCCGGATCCGCCTCTGGGAGACCAAGGGTGGTAAGCCGGTGGGCAGTTACGAGCCGGAGCGGGCGGACGGCGCCGGCCCGGTTCCGGTCAACGCGCTGGCGGTCGGCGACCTGTACGGGCGCCCGGTGCTGGTGGCCGGCTACGGCGACGGCAGGATCCGGCTCTGGGACGCGGCGGCCAGGACCGAGCTGTACGCGCTGGACTCCGACGGCGGCCCGGTCGGCTCGGTGGCGGTGCTGCCGGCCGAGGGCGAACCGGTGCTGGTCTGCGGCACGGTGGCCGGCGCGGTGCGCTGCCACCGGCTGAGCGACGGCGTGCCGCTCTCGGTGCCGACGCCGCACACCGGACCGGTCACCGCGCTGGTCTTCGGAGAGCCGGTGCCCGGTACGACGGCCATCCTGGTCTCGGGCGGGGCGGACGGCACCGTACGGGTCAGAAGCGCCCAGGACGGCGCCCCGCTCCGGCAGTTGGCGGCCCATCAGGACGGTGTGACCGCGCTGGCGATCGGCGAGGTGAGCGGCCGCCGGGTGCTGGCCAGCGCGGGCCGGGACCGTACCGTCCGGCTCTGGGACGTCGACGGCGGCCAGGCCGGACCGGTCCTGACGGGTCTTCGGGAGTCGGCCGAGAAGCTGACCGTCGGCACCCTGGACGGCCGGGCCGTGGTGCTGGCCGGCTGCACCGACGGCTCCGTCCTCGGCTGGGACGTGATGGGCGGGCACGGCATCGCCGATCTGCCCGGCGGCACCGCCGAGGTCCGCTCGTTGATCTGCCAGGAGCTGGACGGCGAGGTGCTGGTGGCCGCCGGAGACGCCACCGCCACGCTGCGGCTCTGGCACCTGGCCACCGGCACGCTGGTCAACGAGGCGCCGCTGGACCGCACACCGCTGGCGATCGCCTTCGGCGAGACCGGCCTGTACGTGGTCGGACCGGGTGGCGCGCTCACCCTCTGAGCACCGCCGTCCGTTCAATCGTTCCGAATTTCCTAGGGGTTGGGAAGCATGGCAGGGGATTCCTTCAATATCGACCTGGACGAGGTCGAGGCCGCCGCCACGATGATCCAGCGGATGCACGACGACCTCGAAGAGGCGTACATCAAGCTCTCCACACTGGTCGCCACGGTCAAGGACGACATCTACGGCACCGACCTGGTGGGCAAGTCGCTGGGCGGGGCGACCGCCTCGGTGATCGGGCTGGCCGAGCAGCAGAAGAAGACCCTGGAGGGCTTCAAGGCCTTCCTCGGGAACACCGCCCAGGTCGCGGGCAACCTGAAGATGATGAGCGGCAGTCACCGCGAGACCGACTCCGAGCACGCCGACCTGCTCAACAAGATCGGCGACGGAACGGACATCCCGCTGCCGCCCCCGCCGTCGGCGGGCACCGGACCGGGGTACGTCTCGCCGACCAAGGGGCCGAACCTCAACTACAACCACGCGGGTGACCGCCCCGAGCCGAAGCCCGCGCCCACCTACGGCCGCCCGCAGGTGATGTGAGCCCCGGCCCGTCGTCATCCCCTCCGTGCAACAGCGTCGACCAGGAAACGAGTGACCACCGGTGAAGAAAGAGCTGCCTCCTGAGCTCGCGGACGTGCTCAAGACCTTGCACAGCAGTGAGCAGGGCGGGGACGTCCAGTTTCCCGACGGCAACGAGGAACGGATCAACGACCTGGCGGCGGCCTGGAAGACGTTCAACGACGTCGCCGATGTCCGGATCCGGACCATCTGGGCCCATGCTCAGCGCGCCTGCGAGCACATGTCCGGTGAGGCGGCGCAGAGTTACGAGCGCTATCTGGAGAAGTACGGCGTCGGTGAGGGCTCGCACGCCGGGACGATCCTGACGGCCGGAAAGATGGTCGAGGCGCACCTCAGGGGTGCCGCCGCGGCGATCACCGACACCAAGACCACGATGATCAACCAGCTCGAGTACGCGAAGAAGTACATCGAGCAGAACCCGGCCGGCAAGAAGGACGACATCGCCAAGTCGGCGGGCGTCAAGTCCGCGGTCGAGGCGTACCACACGTACGTCAAGGACGTCACCGGCAGCGTCGACACGATGCTGAAGGCGGGTGCCGACCACGGTGCGGCGACGGACGCCGCGACGCAGATCGCCAACCTGGCTGGCGGCAAGGTGCCCCCGCCCGGCGGGGACACCCCGCCGCCGACCAAGATCGACTCGGCGCCGCCCGGTGGCGGTGCCGGTGCCGGTGGTGGCGGTGCGGGTGCGGGTGCGGGTGGCGGCGGCGCGGGGTCAGGTGCCGGTGGCGGCGGGGCCGGTGGTGGCGCGGGCGGCGGTGCTCCGAAGCCGAAGCCGTACACGCCGCCGAAGGTGCAGCCGTACAAGCCGCCGGCGACCAAGAACCCGTACCTCGGTGGCAACGGTCTCGGCCCGGACGGGAAGCCGCTGTTCAAGACCGCCGTCCAGCCGCCTGGCCTGAACCTGGCCGGTCACCCCGGCTACCAGGGCCTCGGCGACGGGTCGATCACCCCGTACTCGGGCTCCGGCGGTGGCGGTGGTGCGGGTGCGGGTGGTGGCGTCGGCGGTGGCGCGGGCGGCGGCAGTGCCTTCGGCGGTGGCGGTGTCCCGGGTGCCGGGGCGTACGGACGCGGTGGCGGGCTGGCCGGTGCGGGTGGTGCCGGGGCCCGTGGCGCCGGTGGTGCGGCCGGCGGTGGCCGTGGCGGCACGGCGGGCGGTGCGGCCGGGGCCGCGTCGGGTCGTGGCACGGCCGGTGCGCCCGGCGCGGGCGCACCGGGCGGTGGCGCGGGTGGCGGCAAGGGCGGTGGCGCCGGTGGCGGCAACCGTTTCCTGCGGCCCACCCGGCTGGGCTCGGAGGAGGAGAAGGAGAAGCGCCGCCGCGATCGTGGGGTCGTCGGCGGGGAACAGGTCGACCACGAGGCGGGTGACCCGCATTTCGAACGGATGCGGCGTCAGTGGCTGGACGAAGCCCGTGGGGGCTCGTCCGGTGAAGCCGCCGCTGCGGCTGCGGCGGCTGCCGCCTCTCAGCCCGCGGTGGGCGGGAGTGGCGATCTGATGACCCAGTTGGCAGGCGCGCTGCTGGGCGCCGAGCCGACTGTGGCCGAGGCCGGGGCGGAGGCGGGCGGAGCTGTGACCTCCGCCGACTCCCCGGTCGCGTCGACCGGTGGGGCGGTGGCCCCGGAAGGGACGACCACCGCCCCGCCGGCGGCGCCCGCGCCGGAGGAGGAGTACCTCGACCGGGCGCGCTCGGTGGCCGAACGGCGCGGACGCCCCGACGAGGAGGGCCAGGTGACCGAGGCCCCTGCGGCGGCCGTCGTGGAGCCCACGCCGATCCGGCAGGAAGGCGGGTACGACGTGCCCAGCCCGTTCCTGCGCGCGGCGCTGACCCGGATCGCCGCCGGCGCCGGCGCCGAGGGTGGTGGAACGCCCAGGCCGTGACCTGGTTCCGGTTCCCCTGAGACCGGGCGGCGGAGGACCTCCAGCCCTCCGCCGCCCTCCCTTTTTTGCCCAGCACCCGTACCCCGCCGACTCGATGAGGGACCGTCATGGAAGAACAGCCGCAGTTCCGACCGGCCGAACAGGTGGGGACACCCGTACGACGAGCCGTCATGGAACCCCAGGCTGCGCCGCTCTGGGGCGGCGGGGACGACGTGATCCCGGCGGAGCGGTCGTTCGAGCGTCTGACGCCGGCGCAGGAGGCGGCGGAGCCGCTCTTCACGCCGGTGGAGCGGTCGTCGGAGCGCATCATGCCCGCGCAGGCGGCGGCTGAGCCGTTCTACACGCCGGTGGAGCAGACCTCCGAGCGCATGATGCCCAAGCAGCAGATGCACACCATGGCTGGGGAGGACGCGTTCGGGACCGTCACGGAGGCGCGGTCGAGCCGGGCTGCCGCAGCCGATGGGTCGTTCCCTGCGATGCAGGCGGTCCCCCCGAGCGAGGGGGTGACTGCCGCGCTGAAGGTGGGTGCGGATGGTTCGGTTCCCGCGATGCAGGCGATGCCCATGAATGACGGGACGACTGCTGCGCTGAAGGTGGGCGGAGATCAGGTCGTCTCCAAGCAGGCGCTGTCGGCTGCCCGTTCGTCGAGTGGCAGTGCGGGGGCGGGGTTCGTCGCGATCCCCGAGCAGTACCGGGCGGCTGCCGGGCCGGTGTTGGGCGTGGCCGACGATCTCAAGGAGCTGTACACCAGCCTTCGCCGACGGCGAGGACGGCGAGCCGGGTTACCTCGGCAACGAGAAGGACATTCTCGATGGCCTGAAGCTGCTCCCGGAAATCGTCGAGCGGATCGGCAAGATCCTCAAGGGACTGGGCGACAGCTACGACAACGCCGAGCAGTTCAGCCTCGACGGGCTCGGCAAGCCCGAACTCCCGCTTCCCGGAACAGGTCAGCCGGACCTGGTGCTGCGGGACATCGCCAACGGCAAGCTCAACGGAAGGCACTGAACCCACCATGGCTGTCGAACTCCCCGAGCCCCTCCAGTGGGTCCTGCTCCTGCTCGCCGGTACGCGGTGGCCCGAGGGCGAAGAGGACCTGATGCGGGACATGGGTCGCCGTTGGCGGGCCGCTGCCGAGACTCTGGACGAGGCCGGCCGGGCCGCCGACTCGGCGGTGCGGCGTGCGCTGGACGGTCAGCAGGGCGCCGCCGCCGAGGGGTTGGAGAAGGAGTGGGGCAAGCTCGTCCTGCCGGTCGACGGCGAAAAGCCCGGATTCTTCCCCGGGATGGTGAAGTCCTGCAACGCGATGGCCGACAGCCTGGAGGCGATGGCCAACTCCACCGAGACCGCCAAGATCTCGATCGTGGCCCAACTCGGCATCCTGGCCTTCGAGATCGCCACTGCGGAGGCTGCTGCTCCGGTCACGGCGGGTGCTTCGCTGGCCACCATCCCGGCTTCGATCGCCGTCAGTAAGACGACGGTCCAGATGATCCTGAAGAAGCTGGCGAAGGAGATCATCGAGTACGCGTTGAAGGAGGCCTTCCAGGAGGTCGCCATCAACCTGCTGGCCCAGAGCATCCAGCTCGCGGCGGGCAACCGCAAGGAGCTGGACGGCAAGGAGCTCGGCATGAGCGCGGCCGGCGGCGCGATCGGCGGTGCGGCGGGCGGCCTGATCGGCAAGGGCCTCGGCGCGGCCGGCGGCAAGCTGATCGGCAAAAAGATGGACACCCTCCCGGCCCAGATGGTCGAGGGCGCCCTGACCGATGTCGGCGCCGATGTGGTCACCCAACTCGCCCTCACGGGTGAGGTGGACGGCTCCGGCCTGGGCGGTTCCGCCCTCAGCGGTGCGGGCAGCCCGGCCATCATGCGCGGCGCCTCCGCCGTCAAGGGCAAGTTCAACTCCTCCGACATCCCGGACGCCTCCGACTTCGCGGGCGGCACCGACATCCCGGGCTCGGGCGGCTCCAACTCCTCGGGTTCCAGTACCACCGGCGGTACCGGCAACAGCGCCTCCGGCAGCGACACTTCGGGTGGCGGTACCTCGGACAGTGGCACGCCAGGAAGCGGCACGTCCGGGAACAGTTCTTCCGGCAACGGGACCACGGGCAACAGCAGCTCGTCCAACCCCTCTGGCTCGAACGGCTCCACCGACTCCGGCAGTTCGAGCAAGCCCGACACCCACGGGAACACCACCCCGGACAGCCAGCCGAACCTGTCGGACGTCGGCAGCGACGGCCATCACATCCGTCAGAACTACCCCGAGGGCACCAACCCCGACACGAACAGCGACTCGGGCAACCAGTCCAACCTGTCCGATATCGGCAGCGACGGTCACCACATCCGTCAGAACTACCCCGAGGGCACCAACCCCGACACGAACAGCGACTGGGGCAACCAGTCCAACCAGTCCAACTTGTCCGACGTCGGGAGCGACGGGCACAACATCCGTCAGAACTACTCCGAGGACACCCCGCGGACCTTCTCCGCCAACCGGGACGCCAGTACTCCGACTCCCGACACCGCCCCGTACCAGGGCCCGGCCACCACCCGAGGCGAGCCTTCCCCCCAGCTCGCCCCGTACGAGCCGCCGACCCAGCGCACCCCGGACAGCACCCCGGACCCGACGCCCACGCCCCGGGCAGCGCCCACTTCCGACGGCCCGCCCGCCGATGTGCCGCACCAGCGTCAGGCTCCGGACACCGACCAGCACGACCAGCCGGCGGGCACCCGGGTCGCCGGTATGGGATCCGTCGGAACGCGGACCGCACCGTCGACCCCGGGCTACGCACCCAGCCCCACCGCAGAGTTCACGCCTCCTCAGGTCACCCCGGACGCACCGGCGCAGACCGTCGCACCGGGCGCCGTCCCCCAGGGCGCAGGGAACAACGCCGGAGCATCGGCGTCTCGTCCGACCACGCCACCGCCGACGTCCACGGTTCCGCGATCCGAGGCGCCGGTGGTCGCACCGCCCACCAACGTCGGCAACAGCACGTTCACTGCCAGGCCCCAGCAGCAGGCCCCGGCCACGGACGAGGGGTCGATCACCCAACCGGCTCCGGCTCCGGCGCCCGACGCGTCGCTGCCGCCGCTTGCCAAGGTCCCTGCCAAGGACCGGATCACGAACTTCCAGAACGACGTCAAGGGGGTGGAGGTCGAGGACGGCAAGGACACGAAGGTGATCGACGGGACGAACGACGTCCTCTCCATCAGGCCCAACCGTCTGACCGGTACCCTTCCCGCAGTCAATGTGGATCCGGATTTCGACCTTGCGGCCGCGACCTTCGTGGTGGATGTCGACCAGGTGTCCGGCGACTTCAAAATGCCGACGGGGCAGGTGGCTTCGGCCAGTCGGCCGGTGCGGGGCAGCCATTTCCAGACCGCCTTCGGCGAGGTGGACGGAAAGACCTTCGCTGTGGCGATGGAGAGCTACCGCCACGACGGCAAGACGAAGGACGAGGACTTCGAGAAGGTGTGGCCTGCGCCGCGCTATTTCGCCAGTGACGCGTTCCTGGCGCAGTGGCAGGCGGTGAGCGGCGCCAAGAAGAACAGCAGGTTCGCGGACAACGTCGAGTCCGGATTCCACGACTCGGAGACCAAGTTCCCCGATGCGTTCCCGCAGCACGTCTTCCGGCAGAACATCTCGGGTGACGAGGCGAAGAAGACGCTCGGCGGTGTGATGAACATGCACGCTGTCGAGACGGTGGCCGGCCGCCACGGTCTGAAGGTCGAGGACGTGCTGACGTCCGAGGCGTCGGACGAGGTGGGCAAGCCGAAGGACAACGGCGCGAAGGGTGTGAAGACTCCGGTCGACGTGGTCAAGGGCAAGGACCTCGACGTCTTCGTCAAGCCGGAGTACCTCGCCGAGGTCAAGGGGGCGGTCGGGCAGCGCATCGAGATCCCGATCGACTCCGCCGGATTCGCCGGGGTTCTGAGCACGGTCAACGGTGGGTCGACCAAGAGCATCGTCGACCAGTTCAACCGGATGAGTGCCGACCAGGCGACCGCCGACGGCAGCGACCGCAAGTCGGTCGCTGCCATCAAGAACGTGGTGGTGACGCTGGACGGCACCAACTACCACATGCGGTTCGACGTCGAGAACTCGAAGCAGCCGCTGACGGGGGATCAGGGCGGCGACACCTCCCGGTCCGCGCCCGCCCCGGAGGACGGGAACCTCCCGGACTCGTCCGCACCGAAGGACCGGAGCGCGCCGGACCCGTCTGCTCCCAAGGACGGAGGCGCTACGGAGCCTCCCGCTCCCACGGCCAGGGGCTCGTTCGGCTCGCCTGCGCCCGAGGGCACGGAGTCGTCCGTGATTCCCGCTCCGGCGGACACGCAGTTGCCCCCGGTCCTGCCGAGGAACGCGGACCCCGGTGCGCCGCTGCGGATGCAGCAGTTCGACGAGCTGATGAGCCAGTCCCGTCCGAAGAAGGATCGGGCCACGGTCGAGATCGGCACGGTCGACCCCAGCAGGATGCCCGCGGTCACGCTCGACGCGGGGACGGGGGGACCGCACATCACCAAGGTCTTCGGGGTCGATCACCAGTCGCACGACTACAAGAAGGCGGCGGAAGGCAGTGCTTCGGCCGGTCGGCCCGTGGCGGGGGGGAAGTTCTACAACGCCTTCGGGTTCAAGTCGGACGGCTCGACCTTCGCGGTGGCGATCGAGAACTACCGGGCCAACGGTGCGGACAAGCCGCCGTACCGGGCGACCGACGCTTTCCTGGCCCAGTGGCAGGCCGTCGAACTGGCAGGGGTCTCGGGGGACCGAACCTCGATCAAGGACGGCCTGGGCAGGCCGAGCAGTGACGGTCCGAGCAGCCTGCCGGATTCGATCTACCGTCAGAACGTCTCCGGTGACCAGGCGAAGGCGCTGATCGGGGAGGCACTGAACGGCGCCACGCCGCCGCGGACCTTCCCGGCCGGCAGCGACGGCTACACGAAGATCCTCGCCACCGACAACGGCGACTCCACCAAGCGCATCGTCGACCAGTTCAACGGGATGCGGCAGCAGCAGAACGCCATCAAGCAGGTGGTGGTGCTCCAGGACGACAAGGGCAACTACCAGCTGCGGTTCGACGTCGACAAGACAGCCCCTGCGCCGGCCCCGACCGAGGGCGGCAGCACGCCCAGGTCTGCCACGTCCGACCAGGTCTCGTCCTTCGGGTCGCCGGACCGGAGCGCCACCGGGGATGCCTCCCACGCCCGGATGACCGGCTACCTCGGCAAGGTCGACTCGATCGACGCGATGGTGGTCAAGAAGCCGGAGAACGTCTTCGCGCTCAAGGCCGACCAGTCACTGGACGAGCACGCCGTCACCGCCATGTTCGACGTGGAGATGACCTCTGACGGCTACAAGGTGCACCCGGACCGGCCCGAGAGCGAGGCGCCGGTGGCCGGGGCGAAGTTCAAGACCGCGTTCGGTTACACCGAAGACGGACGGAGCTTCGCGATCGCGGTCGAGAGTTACCGCTACAACGGGGAGAAGGACGCGAACGGTGTTCGCATCAGGCCGGGTGTGCCCTACTTCGCAAGTGACGTCTTCCTGACACAGTGGCAGGCCGTGGAGACCTTGGCGGCCGAGAACGGTCCGGAAGGGATCAAGCCGAACAAGATCGAAAAGCAGTTGGGCAAGAACCAGCCCGTAGCGGTGCCGACCGGCCTGCCGGATTCGATCTACCGGCAGAACATCTCGGGTACGGCTGCCAAGGTCGCCCTGGTCTCGATCATGGGAGCGGACGCGGGGCCCTACAACCGCGTCGCGACCCCGGAGCAGGCCGCCCGTCTCCTGACGGAGACTCAGAACGGCTCGAGCACCCAGCAGATCGTCGACCAGTTCAACGACGTCTCCGGCCGCCAGGAGGGCGAGCGCCTGGAGATCAGCCAGGTGCTCGTGATCCGGGAGGCGAACGGCAGCTTCCACCTTCGGCTCGACGTCCAGCAGGAGGCGCCCGTTGCGCCGCCGGCCAACGCCCAGCCCGCCCAGGGACAGGTGCCGCCGGTCGGTGGTTTCGGTTCTCCGGAGCAGGTGCCGTTGGCTTTCGGGCGGACGACGCCCACGACGGTGCCTGACGGCTCCCTCCCGAAGGGGCCGGCGACTCCGTCGGCCCCGGCGACCCCACCGCACCAGCCGGCGCCGGGGCACGGGAACGGTTCGGATCGAAAGCGTGGCCGGGACGAGGAGCCGGACGAGACGCCGGACAAGTGGCGGCGCACCCCGGCGTACGAGAACAGCGATGGCGTGCTGACCGACCGGGGGTACCTGCCGGCCAGTGACGATCAGTACGACGCTCTGGCGAACCACACGAAGGGTACGAAGTTCCCGGAGCCGACCAAGGAACTGCTCGACCTGGTGGACCCGCACAAGGTGCCGGTGACGCCGCCGCCGGGCTTCAAGCCGGGCAGTGATCTGCACAACTGCCTCGAAGGGGTCGAGGCGTACCGCGACACCCACTTCGGCCGTCCCCGTCCCTCCGGCCAGACCTTCACGGGTGAGGCGGAGTTGGGTGTGGCCTCGGTGCTGAACAAGCGTCATGACGTGCCGCACCTCTTCGGCAAGGGGCAGCCCGCCGTCGACGACCTGATCGCCAAGGTGCAGCAGGGCGGGCCCGGCTCCTTCGCGACCGTCATGGTGGGCAAGGAGGGTGCGGAGGGCCACGCCCTCGCCTTGGTGAACCTGCCGCCGCAGGGCGGGAAGCCGGGCGGGCCGCACTGGGTCGACACGAGCAAGAAGACGTCCTGGCCCGCCGAGCCCGGTGCCCTTCCGGACCGGCGTGCGGGTGACTGGAAGGTGTGGGCCTCTGCCGTCGACGGCAGGGAGCAGACCCTGCCGGGGATGACGCCCGATCAGAACTTCCGGGAGCACTTCGGCGCGAACGACTCCAAGACCCCGGAGCAGGTCCAGGCCGAGGTGAAGGGCCGGGTGGCCACCCTCGCCGGACTCATGGACGGCGGGGAGTTCGAGCACAGCACCTTCAAGAAGTCGCCCCTGGTGAACGGGTTCCTCCAGGACGGCGGGACCCCGCCCCTCAAGTTCCACCAGATCGAGCAGAAGACCAGCGACTACGAGGAGAAGGCGGGCAACACCGCCGACGGCGCACCGGAGAAGGGTGCGCAGTTCACCAACGCCTACGGGTTCGACGCGGACGGGCGCGGCTCCGCGCTGATGATGGAGAACTACAAGGCGGAGACGACCAAGGAGGACCGGGCCAGCGGCAAGGCCTACTTCGCCAGCGACGGCTTCTTCACCCAGTGGGCGGCCGTGCACCCCGGCGGCCGGACGGACGTGGACATCGAAGGCCGGCTGGCCAACCCGTCGGCGTTGGAGATCCCCGACAGCCTGCCGGAGAACATCTACCGGCAGAACGTTTCGGGCTTCCTCGCGAAGACCGCCCTGCAGGACGCCCTCGCCGGAGGCGGGCACGTCTCACCGGAGCCGGCGTCCCCGTTCACGAGAAAGGGTGAGCGGGAGGGGTGGCTCAACCGGCAGAAGGAGCAGGGCGTCGAGTGGGGGCAGGAGTGGCAGGACCGACTCGACCAGAGCACCCCGGGGGACCGCGAGAAGCTGCAGCAGTGGAAGCAGTGGGTGGACCAGCGGGCGGCGGACCGCGCAGCCTGGACCGACGTGAACCCCCATCAGAGCCAGGAGCGGGACAGGCCGCTCCTGGTCAGGATGACGCCGGACCAGTCGGGCTTCCAGGAGATCCTGGGCAAGACCGTCAACGGCAAGACCACCTCCGCCATCGTCAACGACTTCAACTTGATGAAGCCGGATCACCGCGCCGAGATCACCGCCATCACGGTGGGGCGTGACAAGAGCGGCAACCTCAGCCTCCGCTTCGAGGTCCAGCCGGTCGCCGGCGGATCGTTCGGCTCGCCCGACACCGACACCAACTCCCCCGGCAGCACCGCGGACCGGTCGGCCGCGGACACCACCGGGCCCGGCCCCGACACCCAGCAGGACTCGGGGCAGACGCCGGTGGCTCCCTCCGGGAGGGCACGTCCGGACATCAAGCCGGCTCCGGAGCGCTTCGGGCTCTTCACCGACTACATGTCGCATCACGACGGCATCCGGGACAACGGCGTGTCCAAGCCCAAGAAGAGTTCGGCGATCGCCGCCTTCGACCCGGCCGGGGCGAGCGACTTCGACCAGAGCCTTCCCAAGCGCGTCGAGATCTCCCACGCGACCTACCCCAAGCAGGAGGACGACCCGAAGAGGCCCGATGAGCCGAATCCGCCCAAGAAGGGGATCGGGTCCAACTACACGAACTCCTACGGGGTGACGGCCGACGGGCGGCTCATCTCGATCATGCAGGAGAACTACCGGTACCCGATTTCGCCGAAGCTCCTCGAGCTCGA
Organism: Kitasatospora sp. Root107; assembly: GCF_001424875.1. GTDB lineage: Bacteria > Actinomycetota > Actinomycetes > Streptomycetales > Streptomycetaceae > Kitasatospora. Next base: position 167,914 of record NZ_LMCT01000017.1, read on the forward strand.
GGGGAAGATCGCCACAGAGAAGGCGAAGCTGGCCGACCCGGTGAATCCCGCCCCGGAGAGCGAGGTGGAGACGGCGATCGAGCAGGCCGTCGCCGAGGCGGCGGGCCACGAGTCCGTCGACAACGACTCCCTCGGGGACATGGACGTCAAGGACGTCGAGGAGTTCCTCCGGCGGGAGAAGGTCGCGCAGGGCATCACGGCGAGCGACGCCTTCATGTGCCAGCTCTCCATGGCGCTGGACGCAGACTTCGCCCTTCCCGCAGTTCGCAAGAACATGAAGAACACGGACCGGATCGAGGCCGAGCCACCGACGAGCTTCCCGGACCAGGTCTACCGCCAGAACATCTCCAACCCCGAGGCCAAGGTCGCACTCGCGGAGATCGGTGAGGGCAGGTTCACGCGGGACGACGACAAGTTCGGTGACGTCCTGAAGACGGCCAACGGCAAGACCACCAAGAACGCCGTGGCCACCTTCAACGAGCTGAACGGCCTGACGGGTGATCAGCGGGTCGACATCGGCAGCGTCGAGGTCAAGAAGGACGCCAACGGCAACTTCCACCTGAAGTTCGACATCGTCCACCCTTCGGGCGACACCCGGGTCGACGGTCAGGCGCGGCGTCCGGACGAGACCCCCGGGCACGCCGGCGGGCAGGACCAGGACTCTTCCCCCGCCACGCCGGACCAGGAGGGGTCGGAGCAGCCGGACACCGCGGACGCCGAGGCACCCGCTCCCGCACCGAGGGCGCTGAAGGACGTTCTGCCGACGGAGCGGATGGCGGACTACTTCGCCAACATGGGTGATGCGGAGCTCTACACCGTCAAAGAACAGAACCTGCCGGCCCTGAAGGTCGACCCGACCAAGACGTTCTCGGGCGCCACCATCTTCGGGGTGGAGCAGGAGTCGACGGACTACGCGAAGTCGACCGAGAACGCGGCGGCGGGCCGGCCGATCGCGGGTGGGCGGTTCGCCACGGCCTTCGGCTGCAAGGACGGCAAATCGTTCGCGGTGGCGATGGAGACCTACCGCTACGACGGCAAGGCGGTCCTCGACGGAGACGGGAACGTCATTCACGAGGCGGGGCCGGAGGCCCCGTACTTCGCGAGTGAGGCGTTTCTGACGCAGTGGCAGGCCGCCGAGTCGGGCAACCGTACGGATGCGGAGACCGCACTCACGGAGCTGCACGAGAACGGTCCGACCGGGATGCCGGACTCGATCTACCGTCAGAACATCTCGGGCGGTCCCGCCAAGGCCACGCTCGATCTGCTGGTCCACGGGCCGGTCGTCCAGCAGGCGGTGGACACCAGCGGCCGGGACAACGTCCTGACGCCCTCCGTGATCGCTGAGATGGGCGAGGGCAAGACGCTCTCCGAGGCGATCAAGGGCAAGAAGCTGGAGCAGATCGTCCAGGCGGACGCCCTCCCGGAGGTCGAGGCCAAGCTGCCGACAACCCTCGTCGGACACAAGGGCGACGCGGTCTTCGCCGAGGTGCTGAAGACCGACAACGGCAAGTCGACCAACAACATCGTCAAGCAGTTCAACAGCATGCGGGACGGGCAGCTCGCCATCTCGCAGGTGATGGTGATCAAGGACGGCACCAACTACCACCTGCGCCTGGACATCGAGCCGGCGCCGGCCGCGCCGACCGCGGATGCGGTACCGGTACAGGGGCAGGTGCCGCCGGTCCGCGGGTCCGACACACCGGGTCAGGCGCCGCCGGCCTTCGGCCGGGTGGCCCCCAGCTCGTCGGGCTCGCCCGACACGGGCATCGACTCCGGTGCAGGGAAGGGGGCGCGGCCGGCCGCCGAGTCGGACGTGGTTCCGAGCCGTCCCCAGGAGGGGCACACGGAGACCGAGCCGTACCACTCTGCCAGCGCGCACCGGCCGCAGGGCAGCCCCGGTGGTCTTGACGATCCGTCGGATCTCGACAACCAGCGGATCAACAACGCGGTCCCGCACGCCCCGGACGGCCGTCCGCAGGTGCATCCGGACCCGAACAGCGGCAACTGGCACGCGAGCATCAACGGCGACGGCCCGCGTACTCCCGGCCGTAACAACAACTGCGTCGACGTGGCCCTCGCCACCGTCGACACCTACTCCGGCCACCCGACGGCCGCTGCCTCCCGTACCTCCGACCTCGACTCCGCCGACCGCCCGTCCAGCCTGGGCGAGCGGAACGGTCGCGACCGGATCGAGAACTCCCTGGGCGCCAAGTTCTCGGACTTCGGCGACGGCCCCGCCGCCTTCAACCGGCTGGAGAACAAGCTCCGTCAGAACGGCCACGGTTCGCAGGCAGTGATCATCACTTCCGACCAGGAGGGCCGCTCGCACGCCTGGAACGCGGTCAACCACAACGGCAAGATCACGTACATCGACGCCCAGACCGGCAGCCGGTCCGACAAGCCGCTGCACAACGGTGAGGGTGGCGTCTTCGCCATCCCGCTCGACCCCGACCGCAAGCCCAGCACCTCGGCGCCCGACGTCACGGACCGGCCTTCCAGTGACCCGGGTCTGTCGGACACGCCCCTGGAGCCGGCCGGTACCGATCCGGGGGAGTCGTCCGGCTCGGACGGATCGGACGACGGGAACGGCGCTGACGACCCGGGCGACACGGGTGACTCGAATGCGCCGGAGAGGCCGCTGACGACCGAGGACTCGCTCGCAGCCGACCCGAAGACCTTCTTCAAGGAGAATCTGGTCTTCACCAATGCCGACACCGGGCTGGCCCTGCGCCACGAGGGTGTGTTCACCCAGTCCGAGCGTGCGGCCCTCCAGAAGCTGATCGACGGTCAGACGAACCACTGGTTCACGATGGTCCCCGACCCGAGTCGGAGCACCGACGGCAAGCCGGCCTATGTCCTCACTCCGGCGCTGGAGAAGTACGCCGAGGCCAACAGCGAGATCCGGACCCTGATCGGGAACAAGCCGATGCCTGCGGCGGGGCCTGACACCGACTACCTGCAGTCCGGGTACGTCCCGTTCAAGTACGGGGCGCCGTCCACGGTGACCGGCTCGGACGGGGTCCAGCGGATCGACCTGGGCAAGATCGGGCACGCCGACATTCCGCTGTCCGGCAACGGCACTTCGGGGCCTTCGAAGCTTGTCGTCACACCCACGATGAACGGGTGCGCCTTCGCCGTGACCCCGAGCGCCCGGCCCGGTCACTTCACCGCCTGGCACTACCAGTCGCCGAACGGCAACGTGGCCAACGAGAAGGCTGCCCTGTTCCGGCGTGACCAGCGCCCCACGGACTGGTTCGGCTGGGAGGAGTACGAGAGCGCCGACACCGGGGACAGCGACAGGACCAAGACCTTCGAGGTGACCAACACCCTCTGGCAGGACAACGACGGTGGCTGGCACATCGTCAGCCAGGAGAACCGGGAGACCAAGACCGAGGAGCAGGTGAGCACGGTCCGGACCCGTCCGCTGAAGCTCACCCCGGGGACCGAGGACGACCAGGCCGCGCAGGTGGCCCGGATCTATGCGGGCTTGGCTCAGAAGGAACTGGTCGAGTTCGACCGGGCCGCGACGAAACTGCTCGCCAAGCCGTACTGGACCCCGGCGGGGAGGCAGGAGGTGGCGGACCAACTCGGTCTGCTCCGGCAGCAGATGGAGGCCCAGCGCGACGCGCTGCGCACCATGGGGGGCTCGGACTCGACAGTTCCCTTCACCGGGACCAACCCGGTGGCGATGCCACCACAGCAGCCGGAGGGGGCTCAGCAGCAGACGCCGGGGAACCAGCGGGTGCCCACCACCTTCGCCGATCTCCAGAGCCTCGCCACACAGGCGAAGCAGCGCAGGACCGCCGTGGTGGAGGACACCAAGGCGATGCTGTCGGCCCAGGTCGTGGCCGGCCTCGGCAGCGACTGGAAGCAGGCCGCCGACCGCCAGGGCACGGTGGACGACCAACTCAAGTGGTTCACCCCCGAAGGCCGGTGGCTGGACCAGCTGACGACCGAGGTGACCGCCCACCCCGCGGCCCATGACGCCGCTCCGGACTACCGCCCCGCCACGGCCTACCGGCCGAGCGGCTCGGGCGGGCTGGTGCAGCCGACGGAGGCCGACCACGCCCGGATCGACGGTGCGGTGCCGCGCGTGGACGGGACACCGGAGGTACACCCGAGCCCGGATGCCGACGGTGACTGGATCAGCGCCGTCAACGGCGACGGCCACACGGCGCCGGGGCGTGCGAACAACTGCGTCGACGTCGCACTCTCCGTCGTCGACACCTATCTAGGGCACCCCACGGCCGCTGCCCCCCGTACCCCGCCGTCATCGGCAGGGGAAGCCGACGGCCGCGACCGGATCGAGAACTCCCTCGGTGCTCGGTTCTCCGACCTCGGGGACGGCAGGGCGGCGTTCGACCGCCTGGAGCAGACGCTGCGTCAGAACGGGCACGGCTCCCAGGCCGTCATCATCACCACCGATGCCGACGGACGTGCCCACTCCTGGAACGCGGTCAACCACGACGGCAAGGTCACCTACATCGACGGCCAGACCGGCGCACGCGGCGACCAGCCCCTGCACAACGGCGACAACGGTGTCTTCGCCATCCCCCTCACCCCCGACCGCCACCCCGTCACCCCGGCTCCCCACGCCGACCCGAACCACGACCCGGCCGACGACCGCCGCGCCCCCGCAGAACCGGGTGCGGCGCACACCAACCCGGACGGCCCCTCCACCACCGCCACCTACCCGCCGGTCGCCCCCATGCCGTCGAAGTCCTGGGCCGCGTATTTGCCGTGCACCCCGGCCCACGGGGTCTGGCAGACCCAGATGGGAGACCACCAGGACGCCAACGCCGCGCGGGAGAGGGCCACGGCCGGCCTGGTGGCCGCGATGGAGGATCACGGCAGGCAGGTCGCGGGTGTCTGGCACCTGGGCAGCGACCCCGCCAACCCCGACGCCAGCTACGACCCGGCCACCGGCCGGTTCACATCCAGGCTCGACCCGACCACGCTGAACGACCGCTACACCGGGGTCGCCAGAGCGGCGCGAGCGCTGATCCAGAACGCGCCGCGCCGCGAGGGCGACCCCACCATCGACGGGGATTGGATGCTCTCCGACGGCAACTTCCTGGTGGAGTACGGGCGCCAGAACCCGGAGACCCAGGCGTACTGGGCGGCGCAGGACAGCCGGGTGAGCGAAATCGACACCTTCGCCGACACGCTCGCGACCGAGCAGTTGCCGCTGCTGAACATGCAGGAGGTGGACGCGGTGCTGGCGGGCAGCCAGGTAGCCGGTGAGCAGGCCGTCAGTCTGCTGGGCGAGTACGAGGGCCTCGTGCTCGGTGAGAACCACAACGACCGGGAGACCTGGTCGTTCCTCAACGGGCAGATGCCCGCGCTGCACGCCGCCGGCGTGCAGACGGTGTACCTGGAGAACTTCCGGGACGACGCGTTGCAGGCCGAGCTGACCGCGTTCATGAACAGCAACGACCCCAGTCCGGGCGACCCGCTCGCCGGGTACATCACCAAGTACGAGGAGCGCTACAGGCTTACCGAGAACTCGGTTCTGGACACATTTATCGCGGCTCGGGACAACCAGGTCGGCGTCCAGCTGGTCGACGGCTACCCCGCCCGCCGACCGCAGGCGCTCGGGGGGCACCCCGGTGCCGCGGCCGGTGCCGTGGTGCCGGAGAACTACCAGCGTGCCAAGCGGATGAACGCCTACGCGGTGGAGGCGATCCGGGCACACCAGGAGGGGCTCGGCGGCGGCAAGTACGTGGTGGTGCTGGGCGCCGCGCACGTCGGCCAGCACCAGGCACCGCCGGGTCTGCCGGTCGTCCCGGGTGTCTCCGAGTCGCTCGGCGTGCCGGGCGTTGCCTTCGATCGCGATACAGCGGGCTCGGGGAACGTGACGTCCCCGCTGAAGTTCCATCAGATTCCGCAGCGTCCGACGGGCGCGTAGCGGCGGTGTGCGTTACTCGCCCTCCCCCGTTCGGATGCGGGGGAGGGCGGTGGGGTGGTGGTCGCGGAGGTACGCGAGCAGGTGCTCGCGTACCTCGAAGCGGAGGGTGGCGACGTCGTCCGGGGTCCGGGCGGTCATGGTGGCCCGGACGACGATGGTGCTGGGGGTGGTGTCGGTGACCTGGAGGGACCATTCCAGGGCGTCCCAGTGGGATGTGGTGGGGAGGAAGTCGCCCAGCGCGGTGCGGAGTTGGTCCACCGGAGTGGTGTGGTCGAGGTGGAGCAGGACGGAGCCGAGCAGGCCAGGGTCCTTGCGGGTCCAGTTCTCGAACGGCTTGCTGACGAAGTAGGAGGTCGGGACGATCAGGCGGCGGTAGTCCCAGAGCCTGATCACCAGGTAGGAGAGGGTGATCTCCTCGACGGTGCCCTGCTGACCCTCGACGAGGACGGTGTCGCCGAGCCGGACGGTGTCGCCGAAGGCGATCTGGAGCCCGGCGAAGAAGTTGCCCAGGGCGCTCTGGGCGGCGATGCCGGCCACGATGCCGATGATGCCCGCCGAGGCGAGCAGGCTGGCGCCGACGGTGCGCATGGTCTGGAAGGTCAGCAGCATCACGGCGACCGTGACGACGGCGATCAGGGCGCTGACCACCCGTCGGGTCATCCCGAGCTGGGTCTGCACCCGCTGCACCCGGGCCGGGTCGTCGGCCAGCGCCTGGTACCGGGTGAAGAACGCCTCCAGGGTGGCCGCCACGATCCGTACGGCCAGCCAGCCGAGGCAGGCGATCAGCACCAGCAGCACCACGTGGTGGGCGTCGTCGCCCTCCAGGCCGAAGAGCCGCTCGATCGGCCGGACAGCGATCAGCAGGCTTGTACAGACCACCAGTTGGAGCGGGACCCGGCAGCGGCGCAGCAGCGCCCAGATCGGCGCCTCGGGATGGCTGGCGGCCAGCCGTTGCAGCACCTGGTCCGCCACCCAGCCGACCGCGAGGGTGACCAGGACGATGGCGAGCAGCGCGACGAGCGGCCTGAGCACGGGCACACCTCCGTGGGATGGGGCGATTTGCACCCTACCGTGACGGTATGTCGGTGAACGGGCCGCAGCGCGGAGACCCGGCGGCAGGCCGGTGATCCCGGTCTACTCCATGGTGATGCGGGGCGAAGTGGCCGGTGCCCGGCGCCTGCCCCGCGCTTTGACGACACCGAGGCGCCTGCGCATGGGACGGCTGAGCCGGACGCCCATGGGGTGGCGTCCGGCTCACGGCTGGGCTCAGAGCAGGCCGTGCCACATCTGCTCGATGACGACGGACCACCAGGTGGTGTCCTTGCGGAAGGTCTCCGGGTCGATCTCGGCGAGGCCGGTCTGGAGGGTGGCCAGGGCTGCTGCGGCGGCGACCGGGTCGAGGCCGGTGAGCTGCGGGCGTTCGGCGGACAGCAGGGCGAGGCTGCGGACGAAGGTGGAGACGGAGCTGTTGACGTAGCGTCCGCTGCCGGTGCGGGGGTGGACGGCCCAGACGGAGCCGGGCTCGTCGCCGGTGGTCTGGACGGCGATGGCGCAGAGGCCGTCCGAGCCGATCCGGGTCCAGCCCGCGAGGATGTCGAGCGTCTGGGCCTCGACGGGGGAACCGGCTGCCGTCAGGTGGGTGCGCAGGTCGGCGAAGAGGCCGCCGGCCGGCGAGGCGTCGGGGCGGTCGGCCCGGTCGGCGGTGAAGAAGAGCGGGAGCTCGGTGGGCAGCCCGGCCCAGGTGAGGGTGGAGCGGGTGGCCTCGGGCAGGGCGCTGGCGGCCAGGTCGTCGGCGTCGTAGCGGAGCACCTCGCCGAAGGCAGCCGGGAGTTGACGGCCCAGCGCCACGTCGCGGACCGGTTCGGCGGGGGTGACCTCGGCCGGCTGGGGAGCGGGCACCCGGTTCGGCCTGGCAGTGGGCCGGGTCTGGTCGGTGAGGGCCGTGACGCCCTGGGCGCGCTCCTCGGCGGTGATGCCGTACGGGTGGTCGAAGCTCACCACGGCGGCGGGGAAGTGCTGCTCCAGCAGGGCGGCGCCGTAGCCGCCGGGCAGGGTGGCGGGGCGCAGCGCGGTGTGGATGGTGCGGACGGCGGTGGCCGGTACGCCGCGGCGGGCCAGCTCGGCCACCAACTGGTGCTCCACCGGCGGGTGGCCGGGCCCGGAGGTGAGCTCGAGGAGCGTGTCCTCGCCGGTTGTGGGGTGCGGGTAGGTCGCGGTCAGCGTGTTGCCCGGGCCGGTGGCGGGGCGGCTGTGCTCGCGGTACGCCTCGATCACCTCGTCCACCGGGATCGAGGACCAGACGCTGAGTGCGCCGCTCTGACGGTCGATCACGCCGCACGCGTCGCCGAGGTCGGCCGGGGGACGCCGCTGCCCGGTGACCGGGTCGCGCTCCAGCGGAGCCGGGGCCGCCCACACCACCCAGCCCAGGTCGAACTCCCGGAAGCGGACCTCGCGCTGCGCGCCGCCGCTGCCGTTCAGCCAGGCGTCAGCCGTGCTGAGCGCGTGCTCCTGGGTGATCACGAAGACTCCTCGTGTGCTGTGTGGGTGCTGTGCTGCCCGCACGGTTCTGTCGTTCGGGCGCTGGGCCGCTGTCATGCTGCCTGTGGCGCGCAGCGGCCGGACTTGGTGAGGCTACCTGTTGCAAGGTCGAGACCGAACGAGGACAGGCCCAGCCTTAAACATTATGATCTCATGAGCAATGCTCTTCGCCGTGGGCCCAGTTGGTCCCACGGTGCGGGGAGCCGGGATTCAGGGGGAGAGATGGCTGCAGACCGGGAGATTCCGGAGATCTCGGACGACGAACTGCTCGACGTGGCCGACAACCCGTCCCAGGCCAGGGAACTGCACCGCGCGCTGCGCACCCTCGCCGAATCGGACTCCGTCGGCGACCAGCTCCAGCGGATGGCCCGGGACGTGCTGGCCGGGCGGGTCGGAATGCGCGAGGTCGTCCAGTCCGACACCTATCTCGGCGCGATCGGTGACCGGCTCGGCCAGATCCGTACGGCCGCGGAGAACCTGTCGCCGGCCGAGCGGGAGGCCTCCGAAGGCCGCGCCGAGAAACTGCGCGAGGAGACCGAGGCCGAGTACGGGCCGGACGAGCCCGAGGACTGGGAACTGGACCGGCACCGCCCCTGACGGTCTTTCGGGGTGGGCCTCGAGATGGTCAGTGAGCTGGGAACACGGGGGTGTTGATGTCGCAGCAGATTGTGGTGGATCCGGTCAGTCTTCGGGCTGAGGGGAAGAGCATGGCGGCGGTCGGTGAGGATTTCTCGGCTGCGGTGAAGGATTTGTCGGCGAAGTTGGA
>NZ_LMCT01000018.1:0-113459 GCF_001424875.1 Kitasatospora sp. Root107
CCGAACCCGGAAGCTAAGCCTCATAGCGCCGATGGTACTGCAGGGGGGACCCTGTGGGAGAGTAGGACGCCGCCGAACAATCTTTAGTCAGAAAGCCCCGCCGGGTAACAGGTGGGGCTTTCTGCATTTCCGGAACAGGTCAGCAGCCGGCCGCCGGAGGCACCGGTCCGCGCCCGACTCCTGCGGCCGCACCGCCGGCTGGCCGCGATTGGTCCAGACCTATTGACGGGCCGCGCCGCCCCTTCTACGATCCGGTCCGGCACAGCCCCACATGTCCCCACCTCACCCACAGCCGGGCGTCACGCCCCCACGTCAGTCATGTCCATGACGCTCGGCGGGAAGGGAGCACAACATGTTCCGTCGGAGGTCGCGTACTCCACGCCAGCCGGGTGATAGCCGCCCTTGTCTGGAGCGCGCATCGCAGGTGAATCGAACCAGCCGCGCCGGGCACGAACCAACCGTCCTGAGGCGTTCCCTCGCCGGGGTGAGCGCCGCCGCCGTCCTGGGTGCCGGCATCGTCCTGGCGGGCTCCGTCTCGGCCGGGGCCGTCGCCCCCAACCTGGTGGCCAACCCCGGATTCGAGAGCGGACTCTCCGGCTGGACCTGCTCCAGCGGCTCCGGCGCGGCCGTCAGCAGTCCGGTCCACTCCGGGGCTTCCGCGCTCAAGGCCACGCCGAGCGGCCAGGACAACGCCCAGTGCACCCAGACGATCAGCGTGCAGCCCAACTCCCAGTACACGCTGAGTGCTTACGTCCAGGGCAGCTACGTCTACCTCGGTGCCACCGGCACCGGCATCACCGGTGCGCAGTCCACCTGGACACCGAACAGCGCGTCGTACAGCCAGCTCAGCGTGGGCTTCACCACCGGGGCGAGCACCACCTCGGTGACCGTCTACCTGCACGGCTGGTACGGGCAGCCCACGTACTACGCGGACGACGTGTCGCTCACCGGCCCCGGTGGCAGCAGTCCCACGCCGTCGGCCAGCCCGTCGGCCAGCCCATCGAGCAGTCCGTCGCCGACCACGAGCCCGTCCACGAGTCCGTCCACCAGCCCCTCGCCGTCGACCAGCCCGACCGGTGGTGACACCTGCGCCACGAAGCCCAAGCCTTCGGGCAAGGTCCTGCAGGGCTACTGGGAGAACTGGGACGGCGCCTCCAACGGCGTCCACCCGGGCATGGGCTGGGTGCCCATCACGGACAGCCGGATCGCCGCGCACGGCTACAACGTCATCAACGCCGCGTTCCCGGTGATCCTCTCGGACGGCACCGTCCTGTGGCAGGACGGCATGGACGCCAACGTCAAGGTCTCGACCCCGGCCGAGATGTGCCAGGCGAAGGCGGCCGGGGCGACGATCCTGATGTCGATCGGTGGCGCCGCCGCAGGTATCGACCTGAGCTCCAGCACCGTCGCCGACAAGTTCGTGGCGACCGTCGTCCCGATCCTCAAGAAGTACAACTTCGACGGAATCGACATCGACATCGAGACCGGCCTGTCCGGTAGCGGCAACATCAACACGCTGTCCGCCTCCCAGGCCAACCTGGTGCGCATCATCGACGGCGTGCTGGCCCAGATGCCCGCGGGCTTCGGCCTGACGATGGCCCCCGAGACCGCGTACGTCACCGGCGGCAGCGTCACCTACGGGTCGATCTGGGGCTCCTACCTGCCGATCATCAAGAAGTACGCCGACAACGGGCGCCTCTGGTGGCTGAACATGCAGTACTACAACGGCAGCATGTACGGCTGCTCCGGCGACTCCTACCAGGCCGGTACCGTCCAGGGTTTCACCGCGCAGACCACCTGCCTGAACAACGGCCTGGTGATCCAGGGCACCACGATCAAGGTGCCGTACGACAAGCAGGTGCCCGGTCTGCCGGCCCAATCCGGTGCGGGCGGTGGCTACATGACGCCGAGTCTGGTCAGCCAGTCGTGGAACGCCTTCGGCGGCGGGCTGAAGGGGCTCATGACGTGGTCGATCAACTGGGACGGCTCGAAGGGCTGGACCTTCGGCGACAACGTCAAGTCCCTCCAAGGGCGTTGATGTTCCGCTGAATTTCCCGCACCCCGGTGCACCGCTTCGCGCCGGAGGGTGGGGCCCGAGAGCACTCAAAGCTCTCGGGCTCCACCCCGTGCGGGGAAGGGAGTCCCTAGTCGGCGAGGCCGTCGAGGAAGCCGAGCAGGGCCTGGTTGACCTCCTTGGGCTTCTCCTGCTGGGTCCAGTGGCCGCAGTCGGGGAGCCAGACGGGTTCGGCGATGTTGGGGGCGAGTTCGCCGAGGGTGGTGAGGCCTGCGCGGGCGCGGTCGTTGGCTACCACCAGGTCTTGTTCGCCGACGATGAGGAGGGCGGGGGGCAGGATCCGGGCGTTGTGCCAGGGGGCGGTGAGGTGCCAGTTGTTGTCGAGGTTGCGGTACCAGTTGAGCGGGCGGGTGAAGCCGCTGGTGGCGAACTCGGCTGCGTAGTGGGCGAGATCGTCCTCGGTGAGCCAGTCGGGCAGGTCGGTGGGCCGGGTGAACATGTCCAGGAAGCCGTTGCCCTCGGGGACCAGCGCAGTACGGTCGGGGCTGAGTAGCGGGCGGCCGGCCAGCACGGTACGGAAGGTGGTGTACGGGTCGCGCGCGAGTTCGGCGTCGGCCACTCCGGGCTGCTGGAAGTGGACCATGTAGTAGGTGTCGCCCAGCAGTTGGCGGAAGAGTTGCAGCATCGGCATCGGCCCGCGCGGGAACGGCGGGACCGAGAGCCCGACCACGCCGCGTACCAGGTCGGGGCGGAGCAGCGCGGTGGTCCAGGCGACCGGGGCGCCCCAGTCGTGGCCGACCACCACGGCACGGTCGGCGCCGAGCGCGGGGAGCAGGCCGAGGATGTCGCCGGACAGGTGCAGCAGGGAGTACTGGTCGACCTCGTCCGGTCCGCCGGTCCCGCCGTAGCCGCGCTGGTCGGGAGCGACCGCGTGGTAGCCGGCCTCGGCCAGGGCGACGAGTTGGTGGCGCCAGGAGTACCAGCTCTCGGGGAAGCCGTGCAGCAGCAGGACCAGGGGGCCGCTGCCCGCTTCGGCGATGTGCATCGACAGTCCGCTGGTGGATTCGACCTGGCGGTGGGTGATCGTGGTCATGGGACGGCCCTTCGCTGGCTGGCGCTGCCGGAGTTGACATGACCATCCTGCCTGCCGTCGAAGGGAGTTGGGAAGAACGGCTGACGGTGCGTCAAGGCCCGGCTGACGAGCGGACAGCCCCGGGACAGACGCGGAAGGCCCCGCCGTCATCCGGCGGGACCTTCCGTGTTCGTTCAGGTCAGTGCTGAGGTTCAGCGCTGGGCGCGCTTCTCCGCGCGGGCCTCGGCCTCTGCCTCGTCCTCGGCTTCGGCGACCTCGAGGGTGGGGGCGGTGCCGCCGAGGTGGGCGGGGAGCCACCAGGTGTCGTCGGGGCCGGTGGGCTTGCCGGGGTAGTCGCGCTGGGCCTGCTCGAGCATCTCGGTCATCGCGGCCCGCAGCCGGCGGGTGACCATGACGGGCTTGTCGCCGGGAGCCAGCACGATCGGCTCGCCGATCATGATGGTGACCGGGACGTGGCGCTTGGTCAGGGTCTTCGGGCGGCCCTTGGTCCAGAGCTGCTGGGTGCCCCAGAGGATGACCGGGAGCAGCGGGGCGCCGGAGTCGGCGGCCATCCGGGCGGCGCCGGTCTTGAACTTCTTCAGGGTGAAGGAGCGGCTGATGGTGGCCTCGGGGAAGACACCGACCACCTCGCCGGCCTGCAGTGCCTTGACGGCGGCGTCGTACGCGGGCTGCCCGTCGGAGCGGTCCACCGGGATGTGCTTCATGCCGCGCATCAGCGGGCCGGAGATGCCGTGCTTGAAGACGTCGTCCTTGGCCATGAAGCGGGTCTTGCGCTTGCCGCCCTTGAAGGCGCCGAGACCGGCGAAGAGGAAGTCCAGGTAGCTGATGTGATTGCTCACCAGCACCGCGCCGCCCTTGGCGGGGATGTTCTCCGCGCCGATGATCTTGATCTGGCAGTCCAGCGCCTTGAACACGGTGAGCGCGGTGCGGATCACCGGCGGGTAGACGAACTCTGCCACGGGTCAGCCCTACTTCCCACGGGCTTGGGGCCCGGTCAGGTGGTCCCGGGGCGCGGGCGAGCCGGACCGGAGGCGCGGCAGGCCGCGGTGGCCCCGGGTGATACACCCGAATGATCCCCCGAACGATGGTCGGATGTCACGCCTGTCCGACCGGTGGTGGCCAAGGGGAGGGCGGAGCTACCGGCCGGCTGCACCCAGCCGGGCCCGGCCACGGTGCAGAAGGAGGTACATCTCGCACCCGAGGCAGTAGCCGAACGCCGCGTTCAGGAAGGCCGCGCCGAGCGCGAAGGCGGTGGCGAGCAGGCCGAGCCAGGTCACGCCGGTGAGGTAGCCGACGGTACCGACGACGGCGAAGCCGAGGCCGACCGCCTGGGCGAACCGGGGCGGCCGGGCGTCCTCCAGCTCGGTCGGCGGCGCCAGCCGGGGCCGGATCAGGACGCGGTAGAGCCAGCCGTACGGCGAGTACTGCAGGCCGATCAGGGCCCCGACGGCGAAGACGGCGGCCTGCAGGGCGAGCAGCCACCCGCTGCCGGTGATCAGGACGGCGGCGAGTACCAGGGAGGTGAGCACGGCGGCGAAGCGCGGGCCGCGCGGGTCGATCTGCATGGGGAACTCCGAGAGGCGAGGGGACGAGCGGGCTGACGGCGGGTCAGCGACAGCGCATCGTGGTCGCCCGGCACAGGTCGACCACCCGACGGCGGGTCAGGCGGTTCGGCCTCGGGGAGTTCATGGCGGTGATGGTACGCCCCCCGGCCGGGGCGGCGGTGAGATGCCGCACACTGGAGCGATGACCGGGTTGCTGGTGTGTGCTGTGGTGCTCGTGCTGGCGAGCGGGTTCGGGCTGTTCCGGGCCCGGCGGGACGGGAGGCTGCGGATGCGGGCGAAGGACGGTGCGGTGGTGCTGACCGCAGGGGACCTCGGGGTGGAGCTGGGGGAGCGGGCCACGCTGGTGCAGTTCTCCACCGCGTTCTGCCAGCCGTGCCGGGCGACCCGGCGGGTGCTGGCCGAGGTGGTGGAGCTGGTGCCGGGGGTGGCGCACGTCGAGGTGGACGCCGAGCAGGAGCTCGACCTGGTCCGCAGGCTGGACATCCTCCGGACGCCGACCGTGCTGGTGCTGGACGCGGGCGGCCGACAGGTCCGCCGGGCCTCGGGTCAGCCGCGCCGGGCCGATGTGATCGCCGCGCTGGGCGAGGCGATCTGACGCAGCCCGTCCCGGATGTGGCGTGAAGTGGGCATGGCGGGCAGGGCATCTGAGGGACCGTCCGACCCCGTCCGCCCAGGTGAATCTGTCAAGACCGTTCAATCTCACAGTCGATCTGCCGCCCGGTCAGCAGGTAGGCGGCCCGGGCTGGGGCAGGATGGGGCGCAGACGGCAGTGCGGCCGTTCCTGGCCCTTCGTGGCCAGGGGCGACGCGGGGTGCGGAGCACCCGACCGGGCTTCGGCAGAGCTAAGCTACTGGCCAGTAGTGACGGCTAAGCTACTCGCGAGTATGCTGCCAGCAAGTTCCGGACGGGCACAGGAATCCGCTGCCCGGAGCGGGTGCGTGACGAGTTCGCGCCCGCTTGCACAGCCGCAGCCGCCGGACGAGACCAGTACAGGAGACAGGCCGTGAGCTTGAGGATCGTTGTCTGTGTGAAGTACGTGCCCGATGCGACCGGTGACCGTCGCTTCGCGGACGACACCACCACCGACCGGGACGCCGTGGACGGCCTCCTGTCGGAGCTGGACGAGTACGGCGTGGAGCAGGCCCTGCGCATCGCCGCCACCCACGGCGACGRCGCCGAGGTCACCGTCCTCACCGTCGGCCCCGACGACGCCAAGGACGCCCTGCGCAAGGCCCTCTCCATGGGCGCAGACAAGGCCGTCCACGTCAACGACGACGACATCCACGGCACCGACGTGATCGGCACCTCCGCCATCATCGCCAAGGCCCTGGAACAGACCGGCTACGACCTCATCGTCTGCGGCATGGCCTCCACCGACGGCACCATGGGCGTCCTSCCGGCCCTGCTCGCCGAACGCCTCAACATCCCGCAGGCCACCCTGCTCTCCGAGGTCACCCTCGACGGCACCACCATCACCGGCCGCCGCGACGGCGACGCCGCCACCGAGACCATCACCGCGCAGCTGCCCGCCGTCATCTCGGTCACCGACCAGTCCGGCGAAGCCCGCTACCCCTCCTTCAAGGGCATCATGGCCGCCAAGAAGAAGCCGGTGCAGWCCTACGACCTCGACGACCTCGGCATCGACGCCGACACCGTCGGCCTCRCCGGYGCCTGGACCGCGGTCGAGACGATCACCGCCCGCCCGGCCCGCACCGCCGGCACCATCGTCAAGGACGAAGGAGCCGGCGGCACCGCCCTGGCSGCCTACCTCGCCGAGCAGAAGTTCATCTAACCCACCGTCACCAGCGCCACATTCCACGATCCCTCAGGAGACAAGATCATGGCTGAGATCCTGGTTCTCGTGGACCACGCCGACGGTGTGGTCCGCAAGCCGGCCCTCGAACTGCTCACCCTGGCCCGCCGCATCGGCGAACCCTCCGCCGTCATCCTCGGCGCAGGCGAAGCCGCCACGGCCATCGCCGCCAAGGCCGCCGAATACGGCGCCGCCAAGGCCTACACCGCCGACGCCCCCGAGTTCACCGACCAGCTCGTCGTCCCCAAGGTCGACGCGCTCACCCAGATCGCCAAGACCGCCAATGCGGGCGCGGTCCTGGTCACCTCCTCCGGYGAGGGCAAGGAGATCGCCGCCCGCGTCGCCCTGCGCCTGGAGTCCGGCATCATCACCGACGCCGTCGACCTCGAAGCCGGCACCGACGGCGGCCCSGTCGCCACCCAGGCGGTGTTCGCCGCCTCCTTCCAGGTCAAGTCGAAGGTCTCGCACGGCACCCCGGTCATCACCGTCAAGCCGAACTCCACCACCCCCGARCCGGCCCCCGCCGCSGGYRCSGTCGAGAACGTCACCRTCACGTTCACCGGCAACGCCGCCACCGTCACCGCCCGCACCCCCCGCGTCTCCTCCGGCCGCCCCGARCTSACCGARGCCGCCATCGTCGTCTCCGGCGGCCGCGGCGTCGGCGCAGCCGAAGGCTTCTCGGTGGTCGAGGACCTCGCCGACGCCCTCGGCGCGGCCGTCGGCGCCTCCCGCGCCGCCGTCGACGCCGGCTGGTACCCGCACACCAACCAGGTCGGCCAGACCGGCAAGCAGGTCTCCCCGCAGCTCTACATCGCCGCGGGCATCTCCGGCGCCATCCAGCACCGCGCCGGCATGCAGACCTCCAAGACCATCGTCGCCATCAACAAGGACCCCGAAGCCCCCATCTTCGAACTCGTCGACTACGGCGTCGTCGGAGACCTCTTCACCGTCCTCCCCCAACTCACCACCGAGGTCAACACCCGCAAGGGCTGACCCCGAAGCAGGCATCAGCGGAGCCCCGTCGGAAAACTCCGGCGGGGCTCCGCCGTGTCCGGCTATGCTTCCGTCCGTGTACCTCTCCGATCCGCACTGACGGGCCGTCAGCCCGCCCGCACCGCGCCCCTGCTGAGCAGGGGTGGCCGGTGGGGCCGGCCACGCCCCCGTCGTGCCCGCGCGCGCCCGGCTGAGCCTCGGCGCGCCTGTTCATCGGAGATCACCCCATGTCACGCCCCTCCCGGGGCAGCGCCTCCTATCGCGCTGTCCTCATGCTTCCGCACGCCCCGAGGCTCTTCACCGCCGCGATGCTCGCCCGGCTCAGTTACGGCGTGATCGGGCTGCCGCTGCTGCTCGCGCTGTACGAGGGCACCGGTTCGTACGCCGTGGCGGGCACCGTCACCGGCCTGTTCGGACTGGTCAGCGCCCTGCTCGGGCCCGCCCGGGCCCGGTTGGTGGAGCGTCGGCCCGCCGCGCTGACCTGCCTGTCCGTCAGTTACACCCTCCTGCTCGCCGTGCTGGCCACCACCTGTGCCGTGCACGCACCCGCCCCGCTGATCGCCGTGCTCGCGGTGCTGACCGGTGTCTTCCCGCCGCCCGTCGGTCCGCTGATGCGCACCCTGTGGGGCAGGCTGGCCGCCGACGAGGCGCAGCGGCAGTCCGCGCTGAGCCTGGACACGGCGGCCGAGTCCACCGTCTTCGCACTCGGACCGCTGCTCGGGGGCTTCCTGGTCGCGGCGCTGGGCGCCCCCGCTGCCGTCGGGGCCTGCACGGTGCTCGTGCTGGTCGGGTTCGGTCTGCTGGCGGCGGCCCTGCGGGGGGCGTCGATGAGCGTGTCGCCCGGGGTGAAGCGCTCCGGAAGTCCCTTGCGGGTGAAGGGATTCGGGCCGCTGCTGCTGCCGATCCTGGGGGCGGCCGCCGCGTTGACCGTGTTCGAGATCGCGATCGTGGCCGCCCGGGGCACCGTGGCGGCCGGGGTGCTGACCACGCTGTTCGCGGTCGGCGGCGTGCTGGGCGGGCTGGTGTACGGCGGGTACCAGTGGCGCGGCGCGCTGCTGCGGCGGCCGGTGCTGCTGGTCGCGGCGGCCGCCTGCTGTTACGCGGTTCCCGCCCTCGACGTGCTGCCCGCGACGGCGCTGGCACTGCTGCTCGCGGGTGCCTGCACGGACGTGCTGCTGATCACCGCCTACCAACTCGTCGAGGAGCTCGTCCCGGAGGGTTCCCGGACCGAGGCGGGCGCGTGGGTGAACACCGCCTACAACCTGGGGGCCGCGCTCGGTGCGGCGGCCGGGGGCGTGCTGGTCGAGCGGGCCGGTCCGACCACGGCGTTCGGCGGTACGGCGGGGGCGCTGGCGTGCTGTGCGGCGTTCGGTGCGGTGGCGACCCTCGGCGTGGTCCGGCGGCGGCCGTCCCCGGTGCGCGCCTGACCCCTCCGCTAGAGTCCCGCCCATGGGACTGCTGACGGCACTTGAGGGCGGCTTCGGCGACGCCGCCGACGCGCTGCGGATCGACGGACGGCCGCTCTCCAGGGAGCAACTGCTGGGCGCGGCAACGGCGGTGGCCGACCGGGTGGCGGGGGCACCGGCGCTCGCGGTGCTGGCCGGGCCGACCGTCGAGACCGTGGTGGCCACCGTCGGCGGGCTGCTGGCGGGCGTACCGGTGGTGCCGCTGCCGCCGGACTCCGGGCCCAAGGAGCGCGCCCACATCCTGCGCGACTCGGGTGCCACCCTGCTGGCGCTGCCAATCGGAACGCCGACGCCGGACGCGCCGGACGGGATCGAGGCGCTCCCGGTGGAGCTGACGGCCCGTTCGAGCGGTACGTACGCCGAGCCGGAGGTGGAGTGCACGGCCTTCGTGCTCTACACCTCCGGTACCACGGGAGCGCCGAAGGGCGCGGTGATCCGGCGCAGCGCGGTCGCGGCCGACCTGGACGCGCTGGCCGCCGCCTGGCAGTGGACGGCCGAGGACACCCTGGTGCACGGGCTGCCGCTGTTCCATGTGCACGGTCTGGTGCTGGGGGTGCTGGGCGCGCTGCGTACCGGCAGCCGACTGGTGCACACCGGCCGCCCCTCGCCGGAGGCGTACGCCAAGGCGGGCGGCAGTCTGTACTTCGGGGTGCCGACGGTCTGGTCCCGGATCGCGGCTGACGAACCGTCGGCGCGGGCGCTGGCCACCGCCCGGCTGCTGGTCTCCGGCAGCGCCCCGCTGCCGACACCGGTCTTCGACCGGATCGCCGCGCTCACCGGGCAGGCGCCGATCGAGCGGTACGGCATGACCGAGTCGCTGATCACCGTCTCCACCCGGGCCGACGGCGAGCGCCGCCCCGGCAGTGTCGGGCTGCCGCTGGACGGTGTCCGCACCCGGCTGGTGGCCGAGGACGGCGGCCCGGTGCCGCCGGACGGCGAGACGGTCGGCGAACTCCAGGTGGCCGGGCTGACGTTGTTCACCGGCTACCTCAACCGGCCGGACGCCGACGCCGAGGCGTGGACCGCCGACGGCTGGTTCCGTACCGGGGACGTGGCGACCATCGGTCCGGACGGCTTCCACCGGATCGTCGGCCGGGCCTCGGTGGATCTGATCAAGAGCGGCGGCTACCGGATCGGCGCGGGCGAGGTGGAGGCCGCGCTGCGGGACCACCCGGCGGTGGCCGACGCGGCGGTGATCGGCGCGCCGGACCAGGACCTGGGCCAGGCCGTGGTGGCGTACGTGATCGCCGACGGGGTGGTGACGGGGGATCAGCTGACCGCCTTCGTGGCCGAGCGGCTCTCGGTGCACAAGCGGCCCCGGCGGGTGGTGCTGGTGGACGAGCTGCCCAGGAACGCGATGGGAAAGGTGCTCAAGAAGCAGCTGCTGGACCTCGGCTGACCGGGCGGGCGACTGCGGGCGACTGATTGACCTGAGCAGGTCAGACGATGCGAGAGTGCGGCTGACACATGCCGTACGGCCGGGAACCGACACCCGCACGGGCGGACAGGCATGGTCCTGGCCGTGGCGGGGGACCACCTCGATGGCGCCGGAGTGGGCTGGGCCATCGGGGCGGCGGAAGGCAGGGGCACTGTGATCGTCTGGGTCAACGGCACGTTCGGAGCGGGCAAGACGAGTGCCTGCCAGGAGTTGGTCGAGCTGCTGCCGGGCAGCGTGCTGTACGACCCCGAGCTGGTCGGCCACGGGCTGCGGCACATCCTGCCGGCCGACCGGATGGCCACCGTCTCCGACTTCCAGGACCTGCCCGCCTGGCGGCGCCTGGTGCCCGAGGTGGCGGCCGCCGTGCTGGCCGAGGTGCCGGGGCCGCTGGTGGTGCCGATGACGCTGCTCCGGGAGGACTACCGGGACGAGATCTTCGGTGCGCTGGCCGCCCGGGGGCTGGCGGTGCACCACTTCGTGCTGGACCCTGCGGAAACGATCCTGCAGGAGCGGATCGACAACCGGGACGAGTGCCCCGGCGACCCCGAGGCCAGCGCCCGGGTCCGCACCTGGTGCCGGGAGCACCTGACCCAGTACCGGCTGGCCCGTCGCTGGCTCAGTAGAGACGCCCAGCTGGTCGACACCGCAGGGCTGACCCCGCGTCAGACGGCCGAACACCTCGCCGCCCTGGTCAAGGACGGTGTCGCGGTCTGCCCCATCGTGCAGAGCGCCGACACCACCGGGGACACCGTGGCGGCCGCCGTGCTGCTCTTCGACGACCAGGACCGGGTGCTGCTGGTGGACCCCGTCTACAAGCCCGACTGGGAGTTCCCCGGCGGCGTGGTCGAACGCGGCGAGGCGCCCACCGACGCCGCCCTGCGGGAGACCACCGAGGAGCTCGGCCTCCGGCTGGAGCCGACCGCGCTGCGCCTGCTCGCGGTGGACTGGGAGCCGCGCACCGGCCCGCGCCGGGGCGGGCTTCGGCTGATGTACGACGGCGGACGGCTCGACGCGCGGGCCCGGAGCGCGCTCCGGCTTCCGGCCGAGGAACTGCGCGGCTGGCGTTTCGTCACCCTGGACGAGGCCGCCACCCTGCTGCCGCCGAACCGGCTGCGGCGACTGGCCGCCGCCCTGGACGCCCGGGTCAGCGGCGAGCTGCGCTACCTGGAAGCCGGGCTCCCGGCCGCGGTCGGTGCCCCAAGCCTGGGATAGCTTCGCGAGCATGACGGAGAACGCAGGGGCGGACTGGCGCCAGGACCGGATCGGATCGGCGCTGCGCGGCGAGAACCCCACCGTGCTGCGGCGGCTCACCGCCGGATTCGCGGTGATCGGCGACGTGCAGTTCCTGCCGGGCTACGCGGTGCTGCTCACCGACCGGCCCGAGGTGCAGCGGCTCTCCGAGCTGACCCGCCCTCAGCGCACCGCCTTCCTGGCCGACATGGACCGCCTCGGCGAGGCCGTCGAACGCGCCTGCCGCCGGCTCGACCCGGCCTTCCGCCGGGTCAACCTGGAGATCCTCGGCAACACCGACGGCTTCCTGCACGCCCACATCTGGCCCCGCTACGGGTGGGAACCGGCCGAACTGGTCGGCGGCCCGGTCTGGCTGTACCCCCGGTCGCACTGGACGGCGCCCGCGCCGGAGCACACGCTCGGCGCGCGCCACGACGGGCTTCGGCGCGCGATCGGCGAGGAACTGGACCTGCTCTGACAGGATGGCCGGGTGCCCTTCACGCTCAGTCACCCGGCCGCCGTGCTCCCGCTGTTGGAGGGAACCAGGGCGCGCGGCCCGCTGGTCGCCGCCGGGCTGGTGGCCGGGTCGATGGCGCCGGACGTCCCGTACTTCGCCGACTCGCTGCTGCGCGGCTGCTACGACTTCGGCGCCGTCACCCACCGCTGGTGGGCCGTCCCGACCGTGGACGTGCTGATCGCGGGCGGGCTGACCTGGTGGTGGTACGGGCTGGTCCGCCCGGGGCGGCATGAGCTCGGGCGGTACGGCTGGTTCGCCGTCTCGGCCGCGATCGGCGCCGCCACCCACGTCTGCTGGGACTCCTTCACCCACGAGGGCCGGGCCGGGGTGCGCGCCTTCCCGGTCCTGAACACCGAGTCGGCCGGGATCCCGCTCTACACCGTGCTCCAGTACGGCAGTTCGGCCGTCGGCCTGGCCCTGCTCACCCGCCACCGCCCGCCTGCACCCGCGCTGCCCCGGACCGCCGTCGCGGGTCTGGCCCTGGCCACGGCGGCCGGGGTGCTGCACCGGCTGGCCCGCCGGGAGCGCGGCCTGATCAGCGAGTTCTGCTTCGGCGCGGGCGCGGGCCTGGCCGCCGGGCTCACCGTGTACGCCCTCGGCGCCCGGCACCCGGCGGCCTTCCGCCGGGGTTCAGGAGGGTGAACCGGACTTCATGGCGGCGTAGTTGCGCAGGAAGAGGGCCTCGGTCAGGGCCATCCGCTCCAGCTCCGTCGGGTCGACGCTCTCGTTCACGGCGTGGATCTGGGTGGTGGGGTCCTCGACGCCGATCAGGATGATCTCGGCGCTGGGGTAGAGGGTGTGCAGGGTGTTGCAGAGCGGGATCGAGCCGCCCTCGCCGGAGGCGACCATGGGAGTGCCGAAGGCGTCCTGCATGGCGGCGCCCATCGCCTCGTAGGCCGGCCCGGTGGTGTCGGCGCTGAACGGGCTGCCGCCGCCGAGCCGTTCGACCTCGGCGTGGGCGCCGAGCGGGACGGCGGCCAGCAGGTGGGCCTCCAGTGCCTCCTGGGCGGCCTTGAGCTCCATGCCCGGCGGGATGCGCAGGCTGACCCGGGCCCGGGCGGTGGAGTGGACGGAGGAGGTGGCGCCGACCACGGGCGGGGCGTCGATGCCGAGGACGGTGACGGCGGGGCGGGCCCAGAGCCGGTCGGCGACCGTACCGGTGCCGGTGAGGGCGGTGCCGTCGAGCACCTTGGCGTCCGCCCTGAACTGCTCCTCGGGGTACGCGACTCCGGGCCAGGTCTGGTCGGCCCGCAGGCCGTCCACGGCGACGTCGCCGTGCTCGTCGTGGAGCGAGGCGAGCACCTTGATCAGCGACTGCAGGGCGTCGGGGGCGGCGCCGCCGAACGCTCCGGAGTGCAGGTTGCCCGCCAGGGTGGAGACGGTGATCGCGGCCTCGGTGATGCCCCGCAGGGTGGCGGTGACGGTCGGCAGGCCGGGGGCGAAGTTGCCGGTGTCGCCGATCACCACGACGTCGGCGGTGAGCAGTTCGGGGTGGGCGTGGGCGTACTGCTCCAGGCCGCCGGTGCCCTGCTCCTCCGAACCCTCCACGATCACCTTGAGCCCGACCGGGTAGCCGCCGTCCACCTGGCGCAGCGCCCGAAGGGCCGTCAGGTGCATCAGGATGTTGCCCTTGCAGTCGGCGGCACCGCGCCCGTACCAGCGGCCGTCCCGCTCGGTCAGCTCGAAGGCGGGGGAGTGCCAGCCGGCCTCGTCCAGCGGCGGCTGCACGTCGTAGTGCGAGTACAGCAGCACGGTCGGAGCGCCCGCCGGGCCCGGCAGTTCGGCGTAGACCGACTGGGTGCCGTCCGGCGTGTCCAGCAGCCGAACGCCCGTCAGACCCTCGGCGGCGAAGGCGTCGGCGACCCAGCGGGCCGCCTTCTCGCACTCCTCGACCGGGAACTGCCGGGGGTCGGCGACGGACTGGAACGACACCAGTTCGGCGAGCTCGGCCCTGGCCTGCGGCATCAGGGATCGGACGGCCGCGGCCACGGACTGCTGGGTCATCGGTAAACTCCGGTGGTGTGCGGATGAAATGGCGCTGCTGGGGATGGATCGATCATAGGCCCGCCACATGGACCCTCCGGCAGCTGGTGGGCGGCGTCGCGGCGTTGGGGTGTCTTTGCCCGGGGCTGGCTTCGTACCTGCATATCGGCACTAGGATTGCTGTCCGTGACTGACTCCGGTAGCTCCCACGGCCAGGACCGCATCGACCCGCCCGCCGCGCCCGGGCCGGACGCTGACGAAGTGTCGGACGGGCCAGACCCGTTGGCAGGCGTCTGGGACGTCGTGGTGGTCGGCGCCGGTCCGGCCGGGTCCTCCGCCGCGTACGGCGCAGCCCGGCAGGGGCGTCGGGTACTGCTGCTCGACAAGGCCGAGCACCCCCGCTACAAGACCTGCGGCGGCGGCATCATCGGCCCGTCCCGGGACAGCCTGCCGGAGGACTTCAAGCTCCCGCTACAGGACCGGGTGTACGCCGTCACCTTCGCGCTCGGCGGCCGGTTCACCCGCACCCGGCGCTCCAAGCGGATGCTGTTCGGGCTGGTGAACCGGGACGAGTTCGACCTGCGCCTGGTGCAGTCGGCCGAGCAGGCCGGCGCGGTGCTGGTGACCGGCGTCACGGTGGCCGGGGTCGAGCAGCCGGCCGGCGCCGGACGCACCGTCACCGTCACCACCTCGGACGGCCGCCGGATCGAGGCCCGTGCGGTGGTCGGAGCGGACGGCAGTGCCGGCCGGATCGGGCGGTACGTCGGGGTGACCTTCGACCAGATCGACCTCGGGCTCGAGGCGGAGATCCCGGTGCCCGAGTCGGTGCTCCGCTACTGGCAGGGCCGGATCCACCTGGACTGGGGTCCGCTGCCCGGCTCGTACGGCTGGGTGTTCCCGAAGACCGAGTCCGGTTCGCTGACCGTCGGGGTGATCTCCGCGCGCGGCGACGGCGAGGCGACCAAGGGCTACCTCGCCGACTACATCCGGCAGTTGGGCCTGTCCGGCTTCACCCCGAGCATCGAGTCGGGTCACCTGACCCGCTGCCGGGCCGAGGACTCGCCGCTCTCCCGGGGCCGGGTGCTGGTCGCGGGGGACGCGGCCGGGCTGCTGGAGCCGTGGACCAGGGAAGGCATCTCGTACGCGCTGCGCTCCGGCCGCTTGGCGGGCGAGTGGGCGGTCAAGATCGCCGAGGCGGACGGTTCGGCGGACGTCCGGCGGCAGGCGCTGAACTACGCCTTCGCGATCAAGGCGGGCCTGGGCGTGGAGATGCGCGCGGGCAAGGTCATGCTGGGCGCCTTCGAGCGCCGCCCGCACCTGTTCCACGCCGCCGTCTGCCTGGTCGGCCCGGCCTGGCGCGCGTTCGCCCGCACCACCCAGGGGCACACCACCTTCGCCCAGATCATGCGCGACTACCGGGCGGCCCGCCGGCTCGCCTCGATCGCGTCCCGCTGACACCGCCGGCCCGCTGACGAAGGTGGCCTCCTCCCGTCCGGGAGGAGGCCACCTTCGTCAGCGATCGGGTTCAGTACCCGATCGCCTCGTACAGGCCGGTCTCGCGGTCGCGGAACAGCCTGCCCGCCTTGCGCAGCTGTTCGAGGTCGCGGCGGACCGTGCGCGGGTCCGGCTGCTCGTAGTACGTCTCGCGTGCGCGGGTCCAGTCCCAGTTGCCGCCGCCCTTGCGCATGGCCTGGAACAGCTGCTCCCTGCGTTCGTTCGCGGACTTCGGTGCTTCGATGTGCTCGTCGGTCATGACGTCATTCTCTCGTGCCGGACGGGGTGCCCGCGCCCGCGGGGTCAGGCCAGCCGCAGATCGACGTACGGGACCGTGTCACCGGGCAGCAGATACCGCTCGATCTCGACGAACCCCTGCCCCTCGGCGAACCGCAACCCGTCCGGGTTGGACGCCAGGACGACGGTCTCGATCACCGTCGCGCCGAGCGACCGCGCGTACGCCAGGGAGTGTGTGTAGAGCTGCGCGCCGATGCCCTGCCGCCGGTACGCCGGGAGCACCCGGGCGATCACGGTGGCGGTGCCGTCCACCGGCGGCCGTACGGTCGAGCAGCCGACCAGGGTCTCGCCGAGGTGGGCCACCTCCAGCCGGTTGCGCCCGGCCCGCTCGCGGATCTCCGCCAGCGACAGCGGGTCGGTCGGGATGATCAGGTTGTGGACGAGCTGCCAGTCCCGGAGGCCGAGGTCACCACTCACCGGCTCGATGCGAAGATCGGTCATCGCAGTAGGAGACCGCGCCCGCCCCGGGGCGTCAACCGCCTTTCGGGAACAACGCAGAACCCGCACGCGGCACCGTGGTCAAGTCCGGTACTGCGTGCGGGTTCGGTCGGAGCCGGGCCGATGGTGGTGGGGCTACGGGCGGGTCGAGGCACCGGGTCGGCCTCCCGGCCGGCCGGTGCGGCGGCGGGTCTCGGTGGGGGCGGCGCGGTCGTACGTGCGGTCCTCGGCCGGCTCCGCCACGGTGACGCTGTACAGGTCGAGCTCGCGGAACGGGTTGGGCTGGACCGTCCGCAGCCGCGTCGACCAGGCCGACAGCGTGCTCTGGTACCAGATCGGGACGGTCGGCATGTCCTGCAGGATCGCCCGCTCGGCCTGCTGGTAGAGGTCCCATGCCTGCTCGCTGGTCGGTGCGGTGTCGGCGGCGGAGAGCAGGGCGTCGACGGCAGGGTTGCTGTACCTGCCGACGTTGTCGGAGGCGCCGGTCCGGAACATCGGGCTGAGGAAGTTCTCGATCGACGGGTAGTCGGCGATCCAGCCGGAGCGGAACACCGCGGTGATCTCCTGGGCGTTCAGCTTGCGCCGGAACTCCCCGAGGGTCGGGATCGACACGAAGCGGCAGGGCACGCCGAGCGTCTCGGTGACCGAGGCGCAGACCTCCTCCATCCAGGGCTGGTTCGGCGAGTCGATGTTGGACGTCAGCTCGATGTCGCCCTGGAATCCGGACGCTTCGAACAACTCCCTGGCCCGCACCGGGGAGTAGCTGCACAACTCGCCGCCCTGGTTCTCGGCCCGGCCAGAGACAGCCGGCGGGACCAGGCCGTCGGAGGGCGCCTGGTGGCCCTGGAAGATCTTGTCGATCAGCTTGACCCGGTCGATCGCCATCGAGATCGCCTGCCGCACCCGCCGGTCGGCGTAGCGCGGGTCGTAGAGCGGGAAGGTGATGGTCTGGATCCCGAGGTAGGTCCGGTCGTACGTGCGGTTCGGCAGGTCCTTCCGGTACCGGTTGCCTTCCAGCGCCCAGAACGGGGTGACGTCCAGGTAGTCGAGCCGGTCCGCCATCACGTCGTGATAGGCGTCGCCCAGGTCCGCGTAGATCCGGAAGTCGACGCCGCCGATCTGCGGCTTGTCGTCCCCGGCGTAGTGGTCGTAGCGCTCGAGCAGGATGTTCTTCTCGGGCTCCCGGGAGACGAACCTGAACGCGCCGTTGCCGATCGGGTGGGCCTCGTACGCCGCCCGGTCGTCGAAGAAGGCCTTCGGCAGCGGAAAGAACGCGCTGCAGCCGAGCGTGACGAGGAATTCGGAGAACGGCGCCGACAGGGTCACCACGAACGTGTGGTCGTCGACCACCTTCAGGCCGGACAGCTCCGTGACCGTCGAGTCGGCGGCGTTCACCTCGCCGAAGCCTTCGATGTGCGCCAGGAAGCTGGCCGCCTGCATCCTGTTCGGGCCGTGTGCGGTGTAGTTCCAGGCGTCGACGAAGCTGCTCGCGGTGACCGGCGTGCCGTCGTGGAACGTCCAGCCGCTCTTCAGCTCGATGGTGAAGACCGTGGAGTCGGTGGTCCTGATGGACTTCGCGACCGCGTTCCTCGGGTGGGCGTCGATGGGGTCGTAGGAGATCAGCCCCCGGAACAGGGCCGCGATCACCTTGACCCCACCGGACTCCGTCGTATGACCGGGTATCAGTGCGTTCTCCGGCTCGGTGCCGTGGTAGCTGATGATCGTGGCCTTGCGGGCCTCGGTGGCCGCACCGTTCGCAGTCGCACCCGAAACACTCGTGCCGGGCAGAGCTGCGGTCCGGGTCATAAAGGTTGATCGCATAATTCCTCCGGGGGATCTCGTCTGGTGGTGAAGCCGGATTCGCATACAGACCGCCGGGCATCCGCGCTGACTAGATTCCAACAGGCGGCCGAATTGGTCGCCAGCTTCGGGAATCGAAACAATCAACCGGGCCGGAGGTCAGCTGCGGAGTTGGTCGCCGAGGGGGCTGCGGGCGTAGAGGACGAGGCGGCCGCTTCGGGTGCGGGTGACCAGGCGGGTGGCGTGCAGGACGGTGAGGTGCTGGCTGACGGCGCCGGGGGTGACGCCGAGGCGGGCGGCGAGTTCGGTGGTGGAGGTGGGTTCGTCGAGGAGGGCGAGCAGGCGGGCCTTGGGGGCGCCGAGGAGGAGTTCGAGGGCTTCGCGGGCCGGCGGGGGCTGGGGCGACGGGGTCATGGTGGCCTGGCCGCGGGTGGGGTAGACGATCGAGGGCGGGTAGTCGTCGCTGATCGAGGTGACGGCGCCGCGGATGAAGCAGCTGGGAGAGAAGACCAGGCCGCGCCGGGCCACCACCACGTCGGCATCGCCGGGGGCCCAGTCCCGACGGATGGTCAGCACGCCGTCGGCCCACTGCAGTCGGCCGTCCAGGTCGGCGAACAGGGCGGCCGCACCGCGTTCGGCGAGCATCCGGGAGCGGTGCACGATGTCGGCCTGCAGGGCGGAGCGGGCCCGGGGCCACCAGGCGGGGGCGAGGCAGCGGTCCCAGTACGCGGCGAGGGCGTCGGCGATCTCGGCCAGCAGTCCGGCCGGGTCGGCCGCGAGACCGGCCGCAAGCGGCGCGGGCAGCCGGCGGTCGTGCGGCAGGTGGGCGCGTTCCAGCTCGGTCGCCAGCCGCTCCGGCGGCAGCGCCCGGACCAGCGCGAGTTCGCTGCGGAAGTCCGGGAAGGGGGTGGCCGGACGGGGCGTCAGGAAGTCCGGCACCCACCGGTTGGAGGCGACCAGGGAGCGGAGCAGCCCGGCCTGCGGGAGCCGTTCGAACTCCGGCCTGATCAGCTCGAACCAGGCGGTCTGGGCCGGGTGGTAGGTGCCGGGGTGGGTCCACATCCGCAGGCTGAGGACGGCCTCCTGGAGCGGGGAGCAGGCGAAGGCGGCCGAGGCCAGGTCGTCCAGTTCGAGCTGGAAGCGGTGCATTCGTCCTCCCCGGGGCCTGAGCACTCGTCAGGCATAGCCTAAATGAATACCGGCTCGCGGCCGTCGGCGGTGGGATCTCCCCATGACCCCCACCACCGAGGCCACCGCGCCCCGGCTGCTGCACCCCGACCCGACGGTGCGCCGGCTGGCCCGGATCACCCTGCTGAACTGCCTGGGCAACGGGCTGTCCATGACCCTCGGCGTGCTGTTCTTCACCCGGGTGCTCGGCTTCGGCGCCGTCCAGGTCGGCACCGCACTGACCGCCGCGGGCCTGTGCGGAGTGCTGGCCGGGGTGCCCGCCGGGCGGGCCGCCGACCGGTGGGGCAGCAAGCGGGTGCTGGTGGTGCTGGTGACCGGCGAGGCGCTCGGCGTCGCCGCGTACACGCTGGTGCATTCCTTCGCGCTGTTCGTCCCGCTGGCCTGCCTGGTGGCCGGCCTCGACCGGGGCTCGGCCGCCGTCCGCAGCGCGCTCTACGCCGAGGTGCTGCCCGCCGACAGGCGGGTGGCCGGCCGGGCCTACCTGCGGGTGGTCACCAACGTCGGGATCGGCGCGGGGACGGCCGTCGCCGCGCTCGCCCTGCACGTGGACACCCGGGGCGCGTACGTGACGGCGCTGCTGGCCGACGCGGTCAGCTTTGCGGTGGTCGCGCTGATGTACGCCGCGCTCTCGGTGTCGCCGCAGGTCAAGGCGCCGACGGTGCCCGGTGAGCGGACCGGGAACCCCGCGCTGCGCAACCGGCCGTTCCTGGCGGTCACCGTGCTGAACGGGCTGCTCGGCCTGCAGTTCTCGATGCTGGAGGTAGGAATCCCGCTCTGGGTGGTGGAGCACACCGAGGCGCCCCGGGTGCTGGTCGCGGTCTCACTCATCGTCAACACCGTACTGGTGGTGCTGCTCCAGGTCCGCGCCACCCGGGGCACCGAGGAGCCGACCGCCGCCGCCCGGATCTTCCGCCGGGGCGGCCTGATGATCGCGGCCTCCTGCCTGCTGATCGGCCTGGCCCACGGCCTGCCCGGCTGGCTGGCCGCCGTGCTGCTGATCGCCGGGGTGGCGTGCCAGACGCTCAGTGAGATCCTCTGCCAGGCGGCCGGCTGGGCGCTCAGCTACGACCTGGCGGGCGACGGCAACCACGGCTCGTACCAGGGGGTCTTCAACTCCGGGCTGGCCGCCGCCCTGATGCTCGGCCCGGTGCTGGTCACCACGGTGGTGATCACCAACGGCCTGTTCGGCTGGATCCTGCTCGGCGCCCTGATGCTGGCCGCCGCCGTCGCGATGCCGCCCACCGTCCGCTGGGCCCAGCGCACCAGGCCGCCGGCCCCCGTCACCCCGTGACGACCGGCAGCTCCCGGCAGTACGGCCGGTCCGCCGCTCGGAGCTCGATCAGCGGACCGGCCGCCCGGAGCACCACGTCGAGCACCCCGTCCGGGTCGCAGGCGTAACCCCCGCTGGCCCAGGCCGGGTTGGCCTCGACCACGGCCCAGCCGCCGTCCGCCAACAGGCCGACGTCGACCACCACCGCACTCGGCAGCCCGGCCGAACAGACCGTCAGCAGCTCGGCGGCGAACGCGGCCACCTCCTGGCGCAGCGGGTCCTCGGCCAACGGCGTCACGTCCAGCTCGCCGTCCACCGCGTACCGACTGCCGGTCCGCACGGTGCCGTCCAGGACGAAGAGCCGGTACTCCCGACGGAACGTCACCACCTCGCTGACCAGCACCGGCTGGTCGTCCGGCAGGGCGTCGGGCCCCGGCAGGCCGGAGCCGTCCTGGTAGACCCGGGCCGCGAACAGCTTGTCGGACGGCGGCTTGCAGAACGCCCGTCGGCGCAGCGCCCGGGCCTCGGCGAGGGGCAGCAGCTCGACCGAACGGCGGGTCAGTTCCCGGGGCAACTCCGCGAGCCAGCCCGGCAGTTCCTCCAGCGCGGCCACCCCCAGCTCCCGCCCGACCGCGTCGGCGTACAGCGGGCCGCCGTACAGGTGCACCAGCGGCGGTACGTCCTGCGGCGCCCGCCAGCCGGTCGCGGTGCGGGCGGGCAGGCCGCGGGCGTGGGCGGCGGTGAGCAGCTGCAGGCCGGTCTCGTTGATCCGGGGCGCGAGCAGCAGCAGTCGGTCGGTGAACATGGGCCCGATGCTGCCGCAGCCGCCCCGGCCGGACCAGCGGGTTTCTCCCGGTCGACCTGGTGGGGCCTCTGGTCCGGAGGCGGGTGGGCATGTCAGAGTCCTGTCCGGACGGGCCCACCGGTCCGTGCCGAGCCACCCTCAGCCGGAAAGCAGGAGTTTCGCGATGACCCGCGAGGTACCTTTCGTCCGCGTCAGCACCGTCGATGCCGTGACCACCCTGGAGCTGGACTCCCCGCACAACCGCAACGCCCTGTCGAGCCGCCTGATGGCCGAGCTGACCCGGGGTCTGGCCGACGCGGCGGCGGATCCCGCCGTGCGGGCGGTGGTGCTCGGGCACACCGGGAAGGTGTTCTGCGCCGGGGCCGACCTGACCGAGGCGACCGGGGCGGACCCGACGGTCGGGCCGCGCGGACTGGTGGACCTGCAGCGGGCGATCGTGGACTGCCCGAAGCCGGTGGTCGCGCTGGTGAACGGGCACGTCCGGGCGGGCGGGCTCGGCCTGCTGGGCGCCGCCGACCTGGTGGTGGCCGGACCGCTGGCCACCTTCGCGTTCACCGAGGTCAGGCTCGGTCTGGCGCCCGCCGTGATCTCGCTCCCGCTGCGCCCCAAGCTGGACCCGCGTGCCGCCTCCCGCTACTACCTCACCGGCGAGACCTTCGACGCCGCCGAGGCGGCTCGGATCGGTCTGATCACCGAGGCGGCCGACGACCCGTCAGCGGCCGCGAAGGTGCTGCTGGACGCGTTCCGGCTGTGCTCCCCGCAGGGCCTGGCCGAGAGCAAGCGGCTGGCCAACGCCGAGGTGGTGGCCTCGTTCGAGCGGGACGCGGACGAGCGGGTGACCCAGTCGGCCAGGCTGTTCGGCTCGGCCGAGGCGCAGCAGGGCATGCGGGCGTTCCTGGAGCGCCGGCCTGCTCCGTGGGCGGAGTAACGCGGGAGTAGTACCGTACGGAGCATGATCGACAAGGGGCTGGACGACCAGGGCTTCATCGCGCGCGAGGGCTCGCTCGACCGCGTACAGCCGGAGTTCGGCCCCTTGGTCGAGGCAGCGCGGCGCGGCATCGCCGAGACCTTCGGCCCGGACCGGCTGCACAGCGGCTACCTGTACGGCAGCATCCCGCGCGGCACCGCCCGCCCGGGCCGCTCCGACCTGGACCTGCTGCTCGCCCTGCACCGGCCGCCGACCGAGGCGGACCGCGCCGACGCGGCAGCACTGGAGGCCGCGCTGGACGCCGGGCACGGTGTGGTCGACGGCGTCGGCATCCTGCTGGTCGACACCGCCACCGCGCTCAGCGAGCTCGAACGGTAGGACCTCGGCTGGTTCCTGGCCTGCCTGTGCACCCCGCTGCTCGGCCCCGACCTGGCTGCCGAGCTGCCGAGGTACCGGCCGACCTCACTGCTGGCCCGGGAGACCAACGGCGACCTGGCGCTCGCGCTGCCCCGCTGGCGCGGGAGCACCGCCGACCCGCGCACCCTGAACCGGGCGGTGGCCCGACGGCTCGTCAGGACGGCGTTCACTTAGACCGACCGGTGATTGGGGGGTGGCGTCGCGGCGCCGGGGCACGCACCTCGCCGGCTTCTCGTCAGTCGCCGCAGCTCCGGTGGCATTCCCTCCTCGGCACCGCCGAGCCACGCACCCCAACACCGCTCCTTCACCCACCCCCCAATCACCGGTCGGTCTGAGTGATGCCCCGCTGGGCCGGGTGGACCAGCGAGCTCACCCGCTCCGCCGAGATCGCCGGCGGCTACTATCCGGAGCGGGCCGGGCAGTTGCGCACCGCGGCCGAGGTGGCGCTCGCGCCGACCGGGGACCGGGAGGTGTTGCGGATGTTCACCGAGGAGCTCGGCCCGTGGCTGGTGGCCGAGTACGCCGCCGTGCACGGGGTGAAGGCGGCCCGGCCAGACCCGGTGTGAGCTTGCTCCCCTCCCGGTGTTACCGGCCGGTCAGGACCGATAGCGTGGGAGTCATGCCGAACTCCAGTTCCCTGCTCGCCGCAGTCCGCGCTCGAGGCCGCCGGGCCGCCGGGCGGCTGGTGCACCGAGGGTGGGCCTGGGTGCAGGGAGTCGGCGCGGTCTCCAACCAGAGCCCCGGTCCGTACCGGTTCCGCGAGCTGGGGGACGGCACCAAGCTGGCCTTCCCGCTCGGGACGGTGTTCAACGAGCAGTGGATCACCATCGGCCCGTTCTCGATCATCGGCGAACGCGTCACCATCTCGGCCGGGTTCGTGCCCGGGCTCGACCTGGGGGACGAGCCGATCGTGCGGATCGGCGGCGGCTGCGTGATCGGCCGGGGCAGCCACCTGGTCGGCCACCAGTCGATCACCCTCGGGGACGACGTCTGGACCGGACCTTTCGTCTACATCACCGACACCGCGCACTCGTACCACGACACCGAGCTGCCGATCGGCAAGCAGTGGCCGCGCAACGAGCCGGTGGAGATCGGCTCCGGCAGTTGGATCGGCACCGGTGCGGTGATCCTGCCTGGCGCGAAGCTGGGGCGGAACGTGGTGGTGGCGGCCGGTTCGGTGGTACGCGGCGAGGTGCCCGACTTCGCCGTGGTCGCGGGCGCCCCGGCGAAGGTGGTGCGCAGCTGGTCCGAGGCCGAGGGCTGGCAGCCGCCGTTCCGGCACGCGCCGCCGACCGCCCTGCCGGGGGACCTGACCGCCGATCAGCTCCGCGAGCTGATCGGCTGGGACCTGCGGCTGCCCGGCGAGGGTTCCTGACGGTACGCCC
Source organism: Kitasatospora sp. Root107 (assembly GCF_001424875.1). Classification (GTDB taxonomy): domain Bacteria; phylum Actinomycetota; class Actinomycetes; order Streptomycetales; family Streptomycetaceae; genus Kitasatospora. Next base: position 24,135 of record NZ_LMCT01000018.1, read on the forward strand.
GATCAGCGGGGTCGGCGGGCCTCGATCAGGAAGCGGGCGGAGTGCGCCACGAACGGCCCCTCGGCCCGGATCTGCTCGTGCAGCTCGCGCAGCCGGTCGCGGTGCTGCTCGACGGTGAAGCCGGGGACCATCCAGATCACCTTGCGCAGGAAGTAGACCACCGCGCCGATGTCGAGGAACTCCGTCCGCAGCCGCTCGGACCGGAGGTCGACGATCTCCAGCCCGGCCGCCTCCGCCTGCGCGCGCTCGTCGTCGGGGTGGCGGCCCCGGTGGGCCTCGGCGGGCAGCGGCCCGAGGAAGTACTCCACCAGTTCGAACACACTGGCTGGGCCGACGTGTTGGGCCAGGTACGTGCCGCCGGGCCGGAGCACCCGGTGGATCTCCGACCAGTACGGCCGCACCGGGTGACGGCTGGTCACCAGGTCGAACGCAGCGTCCGCGAACGGCAGCGGCGGCTCGTCCGGGGCGGCCACCACCACCGCGCCGAGCGGGTGCAGCAGCGCGGTCGCCTTCGCCACGTTCGGCGGCCAGGACTCGGTGGCGGCCATCACCGGCGGGAACTTCCCGGCCCCGGCCAGGACTTCGCCGCCACCGGTCTGGATGTCCAGCGCGGCGGAGACCCTCGCCAGCCGGGCGCCGAGGGTCCGCTGGTAGCCCCAGGAAGGGCGCTGCTCGGTGGCCCGGCCGTCCAGCCAGGAGAAGTCCCAGCCGTCCACGGAGACGGATTCGGCCTCGGCGACGAGGTCCTCGAAGGTACGTGACATAACGTCATCATCACGGCATTACGGGCGGCGGGCAAACAGTCTGTCCTGAGGTCGGGCGCGCGCCCGGCTGGCCGCCCGCCCGACCCGGTTCACTAGAGTCGGCGCCAGAGCGCGGGGACGTTCGGCGGCTCCCAGCCGGTCATCGAGGTGTGGGCCTGGAGGCACTGGTACGACGCGCCGCCGTAGGTGACCCGGTCGCCGACCCGGTAGGCGGTGCCGGGGGCCCAACTGCCGCCGGTGGGGGTGGGGGTGGGAGTGGCCGTAGGTGTGGCGGTCGGGCTGCTGGTCGGGGTGGGGCTGGGGCTCGGGGTCTGCGGGACGTTCAGCACGAAGTCGAAGGTGCCCTCCTTGCCGGAGCCGATCTGCCGGACGGTCATCAGCAGCCGGGCGTCGAAGATGCTGTCGGTGCTGTTGCGGGGCTCGTCGGGAAAGTACAGCTGGGTGGTGAGCACCGGCCGGTTCGGGGCCTGGACCTTGACGTGGATGTGCCGGGTACGGCCCGGGTAGAGGCCGGGCACGATCGTGCTCAGGCTGAACGCGCCCTGGGCGTTGGTGAACTGGTGGCCCCGGAAGGTGAACCCGGTGTTGTCGTAGGCGCCGTTGTTGTCGGCCTGCCAGAAGTCCAGCAGCACATTGGCGATTGGCAGGCAGGCGGAGCCGAAGACGTACCCGCTGACGGTGAGCCGGGTGCCCGGGGTGCTCGCCGTGATCAGTGAGGTGCGCAGCGGGGAGTTGGGCTTGAAGTACGGCCCCTCGGTCTGCGGGACGGTCGGGTCGTCACCGTCGTCGCAGTCGGGGGTGAGCTCGGGGGCCACGCCGGTGCCGCGCTGGTCGCGGGCGAGCGCGGTGCCCACCCCGAGCAGCAGGGGCGCGGCGCCGGCCATGGCGACCGCCTTCAGCAGCGTCTTGCGGCTCAACAGGCGCTCGGGTGCCTGGGGTTCGTGCACCTGAGGTTCGTCCTGCTCGGAAATGGGGTCTCCTGGGGGGATATGGCCGCCGTGGGGGTACGGCCATGATGGGCTCATGACAGCCGACGGTGCCGGGAACGGCGCGGCGGCCAGCTGTGAACCTACGGTCCTTCCGGGAGGGCGGCGATGGACTCCAGCCGGGGATCGTGGTGATTTCCTCCGGCGTTGCCCCGGAACTCCCCGGGCGTCATCCCGGTCTCCCGCCGGAAGAACCGGCAGAAGTACGCCGGGTCGCCGAAGCCGCACTCCTTCGAGACCTGGCGGACCGTCAGATCCGTGTGGGTCAGCAGAAGTTTGGCCGTCATGGTCTGCTGCTGGCGGATCAGCCGGCCCGGTGTCCGGCCGGTGGCCTGCTTGACCAACGCGTGCAGATGGCCGGCCGAGACTCCCAGCTGTCGGGCACAGTCCGCCACCGACCGTCCCGGTTCGGCGATCAACTGGCGGAACGACGCGACCAGTTCGTCCGTACGGCCGGGTGCCGCCGACTCCGCGCCCGGCGCCGAGGCGCGCAGGGCCCGGACGATCAGGATGTGCAGGTACGAGCGCAGCACCCCGGGGTAGCCGTCCGCCAGGGTCCGGTACTCCCGGTCCAACTCGTGCATCAGGGCGGGAAGTTCATGGTCGGATCCGGTCAGCCGCAGCCACGGGCGGGCGGCCAGCGTGCGGAGCGCCGCGACGTCCTCCGGGTGCGAGAGCAGGAAGTCCTCGTTGAAGATCAGCACTTGGCCGGTGAGGCCGTCCACCTCGTCCCAGTAGTGCACCTGCCCCGGCGCGATCACGCACAGGTGCGGTGGGTCGAGCGGCCAGTGCGCCAGGTCGACCACGTGGGTGCCGCGCCCGCCCGTGACATGCACGATCTCGTAGAACGAGTGCCGGTGCGGGAATCCGGCCCGGGACAGCTCCCCGATGGTGTCGAACGACCCGATGGCGAACGGCAGCACATGCGGCTCGGGCACCATCAGCCCGTGTACGGGGAAGTCGATGCTCATCGCAGCAGTCTGCGGCCGCCACCCTCGACAGGTCCAGACCACACGCGTCAGGGCTCAGGCGGTCCGACGGATCGTCACCACCGCCGTGCGGCCGTCCACCCGGAGCTGCTGCTCGCCGGGAGTGGAGAGCAGCGCAGCGTCATAGCGGCCCAAGCGGACGTCCGCAGCGCCGAGTTCGGCCGTGCCGGAGAGGCAGACCAGCAGGACCGTCGCGTCCGGCGGGACGGTGACGGCGCGCTGCCCGTCCGCCACCTCCACCTCGGCGGTGGCCTGCCCCCGACGGGTCATCACGTTGAAGTCCACCACCGGGCCGCCGAGCAGCTCGCAGCCGGTCTCGGCGTCACCGGGGAAGGCGAACGGGCGGAACGGTTCGGCGAGCCGGTGCTCGAAGCCCGCCACGGTGAGGGCCATGCCCGCGCCCTCCACCACGGTGATCACCCGGTCGACGTTCTCGAAGCGGGAGAACGGGCCGCCCTGCGCGACGTCCGCCAGGCTGACCCGCCAGTGGAAGTCGGCCAGCCCGGCCCCGGCCGGGTACCCCGTCACCTCGCGGGTGATGCCGCCGCCGTTCAGCCACGGGGTGGCCGGGCGCTGGTCGGCGCGGAGTACCTGAACCGTCGTCATCTGTAGTGCCTCGCTGCTCACGCCGGGCCGGTCGGCCCGGGACCGGGTCTCCCAGGGTAAGTGCTGCTGCCTCGGCGAGGATTTTGGCGTTGCCTGGATGAAGCGGAATTCCCGCGCACCGGCGCGGCCCGATCCTGCAGCATGACGGTCAGTTGCCCAGAACTGGAGGACACCGTGTTCGAGACCGACCGGCTGAGCGTACGGCTGTGGGACGAGGCCGACCAGGAGCGTGCGTTCGACATCTACTCCCGCTGGGATGTGGCGAAGTGGCTGGGCAGTACGCCCCGCGCGCTCGAGACACCGGACGAGGCGGCTGCGCTGGTGGAGCGTTGCCGGGCGCGCTCGGCTGATCCCCGCTACGGGGTGTGGGCGGTGCAGCGGCGGGACACCGGGACGGTGGTGGGGTCCGTCCTGCTGCTGCCCCTGCCGGACGGGGACGGCGAGGTGGAGGTCGGCTGGCACCTGCACCCGGACAGCTGGGGCCACGGCTTCGCCACCGAGGCGGCCCGGGGCGCGCTGGCCAAGGGGTTCGCGGACGGCCTGGCGGAGATCCACGCGGTGGTCCGGCCCGGCAACGAGCCGTCGGTGGCGGTGTGCCGGCGGCTGGGGATGACGGCCATCGGCCTCACCGACCGCTGGTACGGCCTCGAGATGGCGTCGTTCCGGATCGGGCGGGACGACTGAGGAACCGACGACGGGTCAGGCCGTCTCGGGCTCAAGGCGTCTCGGGCTCAGGTCGGCTCGGGGTCAGGCAGGTTCGGGCTCAGCGGGTGGCGGGCTTCGGCCGGACGAGCAGCGAGAGGGCGGCGGCCAGCGTGGCCGTGGCGGCGACGGTGGTGAGGGCGATCGGCAGGGTGGTGGCGTCCGCGAGGAAGCCGATCACCGGCGGTCCGACCAGCATGCCCGCGTAGCCGAGGGTGGAGGCGGTGGCGACGCCCTGCGGTCCGCCCGCCGCGCCGGCTGCGGCGATGGCGAGCGGGAAGATGTTGGCCAGGCCGAGGCCGACCAGGACGAAACCGGCCAGCACCAGCGGGACGGCGGGGGAGAGCGCGGCGACCAGCATGCCGATGGCGGCGGTCAGTCCGCCGATCACCATCACCCGGGTCTGCCCGGCCCGGACGGAGAGCCAGGTGCCGCCGAGCCGCCCGGCGGTCATCGCGAAGGCGAACGCGGCGTAGCCGGTGGCGGCCAGACTGGCGCTCGCCTGCACGTCGTCGGTCAGGTGCAGGGTGGCCCAGTCGGCGAGCGCGCCCTCGCCGTAGGCGTCGCAGAGTGCCACCAGGCCGAGCAGGACCACCAACAGGCGGGCGTTCCGGGCGGGTTGGCGTACCGGGGGCTTTGCGGTGGCGGTGGCGGTGGCGACGGTGACGGGCTTGGCTGTGGTGCCGGCGGTCCTGAGCAGGGCGGTGCCGGCGACCACGGTGACCAGCAGGCCGAGCGCGCCGCTGAGGGCGAGGGCCCAGGCGGTGCTGAGAGTGCCTGCGAGCAGGCCGCCGACGGCTGCGCCGAGCAGGCCGCCGAGGCTGTACCCGGCGTGGAAGCTGGGCATGACGGGGCGTCGGAGTTCGACCACCAGGTCGACGGCGGCGCTGTTCATGCTGACGTTGGCTGCGCCGTAGGCCGCGCCGAAGAGCAGCAGGGCGGCGCCCAGGGTGAGCACCGAACCGGTGTGTGCGGGCAGCAGGACGGCGAGGCTGAGGGCGGCGAGCGAGGCGACGGTGACCGGGCGGCTGCCGTACCTGACGCAGAGTCGGCCGATCAGGGGCATGGTGGCCACGGCGCCCGCTGAGAGGCAGAGCAGGGCCAGGCCCAGTGCACTGTGCGAGGCGTCGACCTGCGCACGGATGTCGGGGATCCGGACCACCCAGGCGGCGAACAGGAAGCCGTCGACGGCGAAGAAGGCGGTCAGGGCGATCCGGGCGGTGGTCCAGACTGGGGCAGGCGCTGGGCCGACCGGGTGGTTGTGGGCTGCTGAACGGACGCGGGTTTTGTTTAGTAGCGGCACAAAAGCAGAATAGGGGAGTGCCGCACACACCTTCAAGTCCGCCGCCGTCCGGCGATGCCCGCCGCCGCGGGGAATCTGCCGAACCGTCAGCTCGCGTTCAGGGTCGGACCGCCGAGGAGCGCCCAGGGGCGCGGACGGGCGGCTCTGCGCTCTCGGCCGCACTCCCACGCCTGACCGCAGCCGAGGGCACCGGCGCCCACGCCAGGCGTGCCGCGCCCGACCGGGGGCGCACCCTGCTCGGCCCCGCGCTCGCGCTGGTGCACACGGGGCAGGCCCCGACCCGCTCCGCCCTGACCAACGCGCTCGAGGTGACCAGAGCCACTGCCGGGGCGGTCAGCGCCGAACTGGAGGCCCTCGGCCTGATCACCGTCGACTCCAGCCCGGCCGGCGGCGGCCGCGGCCGCCCCTCACACCGACTGGCCGTCAACCCCGCCGGTCCTGTGGTGATCGCGGCCCAGATCCACGCGGACGGACTGAGCCTCGCGCTGGTCGGCCTCGGCGGTCAGCTCGAACCGCCCGTCCACCTGCCGCTGCCTCCGGCCACCGGTCCGGTCCGGATGTTGCGCGCCGTCGCCGAGGCCGGGGCCGAACTGGCCCGGGCCAGCAGCCGACGCTGCCTCGGCACCGCCCTCGCCCTGCCCAACCCCGTCACCGAACCGGACGGCACTGCGCTGGTGGCGCTGCACTTCGCCTGGCCGAGCGGTACGCCGGTGGCCGACCTGTTCGCCGAGCAGGTGCGCAAGGCCGACCAGGGCCCCCGGGCGCAGTACCCGTTCCCGAGCGCGGTCGCCAATGACGCCAACCTGGCCGCGCTGGCCGAACACCGGCACGGCGCCGGGCGGGGCGCCCGACAGTTGCTGCTGGTGACCTCCGGCCACCGCGGCGTCGGCGGCGCGCTGGTGATCGACGGCCGGCTGCACACCGGCAGCGCCGGACTCGCCCTGGAGGTCGGCCATCTGACGGTCGATCCGCAGGGGCGGCCGTGTCTGTGCGGCAACCTGGGCTGCCTCAACTCGGAGACCGACCCCGACGCCCTGTTCGCCGCCGCAGGCCGTACCCCCGACCCGGACCGGCCGCTGCTCGCCCAGGCCCGCGAGCTGGCCCGGGCCGCCGTGGACCGCCTCGGCCTCGGCCTGGCCGGGCTGGTCAACATCCTCAACCCCGACCGGATCGTGCTCAGCGGACTGCACCTCGACCTGCTGGCCGCCGCACCCGACCGGCTGGCCTCGGTGGTCGCCGAGCGCTGCCTCTGGGGCCGCAGCGGCCGGGTGCCGATAGTGTCCGCCGAGGTCACCCACGCGGGCCTGGTCGGCGCGGGCGAACTCGCCTGGGCGCCGTACCTGAACGACCCTCAGTCGGTGCTGCCACTTCCGGGCTGATGGGCGTCCGCCGGGTACCAGCGGAGCTCGATCACGTTGCCGTCCGGGTCCTGGACGTAGACCGACCGGGCGCTGCCGCGCGCGCCGTAGCGGTCGACCGGGCCCTCCAGCACGGTGAGGGCGCCGGAGTCGATCACCTCCTGCCAGTCCAGCGGCTCGACCACCAGACAGAAGTGGTCGACGTTGGACTCGCCGCGCTCGCGGGCGACCAGGTCGATGATGGTGGTCGGGCTGACCCGGACTGACGGGAACGGCGCCTTTCCGGCCCGCCACTCCTCGACCCGGACCGGCGCCAGGCCGAGCGGCCCGCAGTAGAACTCCAGGGCCCGCTCGACGTCCTGGACGTTCAGCACCAGGTGATCGAAGTCCTTGACGCGCATGATCCGCTCTCCCCGTTGTTGATGATCATCAGTCAACGGGAGCTTAACGTGAGGTCGGAGCGGTGGGAACGGGAGCGTCGGCCAGCGTCGGATAGTCGTTGTACCCAGCCTCGCCGCCCACGTACATCAGGCCGTGGTCCTGCACCGGATTGAGCGGGGCGCCGGTCCGCAGGCGTTCCACCAGGTCCGGGTTGGCCAGGAAGGCCCGGCCGAGCGAGATCAGGTCGGCTCCGGCGGCCAGCAGTTGCTCGCCCTTGAGCCGTCCGCCATCGGCGGGCAGCGGCTCGCCCCAGCCCAGCATCGGGTTGGCGACCAGGGTGTTCGGCCAGAGCTTGCGGAGCTGCCGGAAGAGCGGCTGCGCCGGGTCGGCGAAGACGAGGTGCAGATAGGCCGGCCCGATCTCGGCCAGGGCGGTGACCAGCGCCGGATAGATCTGCTCGGTGTCGCCCTCCTCGATGCCGTTGACGCTGACTCCGGGGGAGAGCCGTACCCCCACCCGCTCGGGGCCGATCGCCGCCGCAACGGCCCGGACCACCTCGACCACGAACCGGATCCGGTGAGCCACCGGGCCGCCGTACGCGTCGGTGCGGTGGTTGGTGCCCTGCGCCAGGAACTGGTGCAGCAGGTAGCCGTTGGCGGCGTGCACCTCCACCCCGGCGAAGCCCGCGTCCACCGCGTTGCGGGTGGCGGCGGCGAAGTCGGCCACGGTGGAACGGATCTCCTCGACCGTCAACTCGCGTGGCACCGCCGCGTCCTGGTGGCCGGAGGGGGTGAAGACCGTCTCCGGCAGCGGGACCGGCGAGGGTGCGACCGGTGTCAGCCCGCTGGTGTCGGGGTGGCCGACCCGGCCGCCGTGTTGGAGCTGCAGGAACATCCGGCCGCCTGCCGTGTGCACCGCTTCGGTGACCCGTCGCCAGCCGGCCACCTGGGCCTCGGTGTGGATCGCGGTGATGTTGGGGTAGGTCTGCCCCACCGCGTTCGGGCTGGACGCCTCGGCGATGATCAGTCCGGCGGAGGCGCGCTGTGCGTAGTGGGTGACCATCATCGGCAGCGGCACGCCGTCGGCCGTCGCGCGGTTACGGGTCATCGGTGCCATCACCAGCCGGTTGGGCAGGTCGAGGGTGCCGAGGCGGGCAGGTTCGAAGAGGCGGGACTCCACCGGTGCGTTCGTCATGCCGGTACCGTAGGAGTTGACATCAGTGTCAGGTTCAAGTCGGTTGGGCGGCGAGTGGGGKGGGGCATGCGGATCGGTGAACTGGCTCGGGACACCGGGGTGAGCGAGCGGTCGCTCCGCTACTACGAGACCCAGGGCCTGCTCCGGTCCGAACGCACCCCCGGCGGCCAACGCACCTACGGCGACTGGGCGGTCGACCGGGTGATCCGGATCCAGGCACTCTACGCGGCCGGGCTGAACAGCCGGAAGATCGCCCAACTGCTGCCCTGCATGCGGGACACGGACGGCGGCCCGAGCGAGCGCGCCACCCCGCAACTGGTCGACGAACTCGGCGTCGAACGCGACCGGATCAACCGTCTGATCGCCGACCTGATCCGCTCCCGCGACGTGCTGGACGAAGTCATCGAGAGCGCCTCGGAGCTGCTCGATGTGGGTCTCGGCGTGGGGTGAGTCAGGCCTGTCGACGCGTGCTGAGGCGGGGGCGGCGGGCGGCCCGGGGCCGGCGGTGTTCGTGGCGGGGGAGGGTGGCCAGGCGGTCGGCCTCGTGGCCGGACACGCGCTGCGGGGCGCCGGAGCCGTCGTCCGTCTCGACGTAGAGAGCGGCGAGGGTGGTGGCAAGGAAGGCGAAGTCGCTCATCAGGGTTTTCCTCTCGGGGTGTTTGGTGCTTCCAGCCTGACCGGCCGTCATGACGGGGGATTTGCCATCGGGTCTCGTCCGGATGCCGAGCAGGGGCGGGCGGGTTAAACCTCGGTGACCGGAGCGGGTCGAGTGTTACCGGGAATGGGCGGCCGGGCGGCGGTGTTGCCGACCGGCATGACCGACAACGCCCCTGAGGTGCTCCGATACGCCGCATTCACCGCCGACCCGGCGGGCGGCAACCCCGCCGGCGTGGTACTCGACGCCACCGGGCTCGACTCCGCCGACCAGCTCGCGATCGCGGCCGAGCTCGGCTACTCCGAGACCGCCTTCCTCACCCCGGGTGCGTCCGAACGCAGCTTCGCGGTGCGCTACTTCAGCCCGCTGGCGGAGGTCCCGTTCTGCGGTCACGCCACCGTGGCCACCGCCGTCGCACTGGCCGAGCGGATCGGCCCCGGTGAGCTGCTGTTCGAGACCGGAGTCGGTCCCGTCCCGATCGCGGTCACGGCCGGAACCGACGCGCTGGAGGCGACGCTGACCAGCGTCGAGCCGCACGTCCTGGAGGTTTCGGCAGCCGACGTTGCCGAGGCGCTCGCGCTGCTCGGCTGGTCCGCCACCGAGCTGGACGCCGCCCTGCCGCCCCGGATCGCGTACGCGGGCGCCCGCCACCTGGTCCTCGCCGCGGCCACCCGCGAGCGGCTGGCCGACCTCGCGTACGACTTCGACGGCCTGGCCCGCTTCATGACGGCCCGTGACCTGACCACCCTTCAACTGGTCTGGCGCGAGTCCAAGGACGTCTTCCACGTCCGCGACCCCTTCCCGGTCGGCGGCGTCATCGAGGACCCGGCCACCGGCGCAGCAGCCGCCGCCTTCGGCGCCTACCTCCGCGACCTCGGTGAGACCACCCCCGACGCCGTCCTGACCCTCCACCAGGGCCACGACCTCGGGCGGCCGGGGCTCCTCCGCGTCGAGCTCCGCGCGGGCGACCCGCGCATCCGGGTCAGCGGAGCGGCGGTCCGTATCCCGGCCGTCAGGTAGGGCCTGCGGGTACCAGTAGCCCCCTGGCTTAGAAAGCGTGTTGGGGGCAACCCCTCACGAGTTCGAAAATCTCGTATCCTCCGCACCCGCCCGCCAGGGCAAACGCGAGGCCCCGACTGCACAGCAGTCGGGGCCTTCGTCGTGCCGTGGTAGCAGTTTTGGTTGCATTCACCCCTGTACAGCGGCATCCGAGTGCCTGTGCACCTTCTTCGGCCCGCGGCAGGCAGCGCTTACGGAGCAGGGCGCCACAGCTTGATCAGATACTCAGCCTTCTTGTGGCCGTAGACCGCGACAAAGGCGCCATGAAGGCGACCGCCTCCGCTGCGGCACCTGCGGCTCCCGACAGCCCCCACGTGCTCGTCCTCGGAGGCGGTGCAGTAGGCGTTGACGGCGACCTCCGACTGGGCTTCGCCGAGTGCGGGGTCCTCGCCGAGGTGCACGGTGGCCTCGGCGACGTAGTACAGCTGACGGGGCAGCGGGAAAGTCATGATGCCGCCGAAGCCGTCGAGGTCGTCCAACTCGACTACTGTGCGGGCGTGTTCTGCTCGCTGAATGGCGGTTCGGGTGGCCTCGCCGCCTTGGCGAGTTTGGACCGGACGCGCTCTTGCAGGCCGGGGACGGGGCGGCTGTGGCGGCCGGTCTCCAGCATTCAGCGCAGGGTCTGGATGTTCACCCCGGCCGCCTCGGCGACCTGCCCGGAGCGCAGGCCCTCCCCGCTCACGGTCGGCCGCCCTTGGTCCCGGGCATGCAGGGCGTCCAGCACCTTGTAGTGCGCCGGGTCGACCTCGATTATCCGATGCGACGATGTTGCGTCAGCTCATGTCGCCGTCACAGCCGCCCGGTGGCCACTCCCATGGTGTCGCCGGCGCCGACGGCGATGGGGGTCACCGCGTCGGTCGCCGTGTCGATCGCGAACACCGTCCCCTGGGCTGTCCCGTGGCCGTAGGAGCCGACCACGTAGGCGCTCTTTCCGTCGGGGGTGACGGCCACCTCGGAAGGAAGGAAGTACCGGCCCGGCCCGTTGGTCGGCAGGGCGTCGCCGATGGGGATGGTCTTGGTGACCGTGCCGGTGGCGGTGTTGATCACCGACACCTTGCCCTGCTTGGCCTTGTTGTCGACGCCGACGACGTAGGCCCGGCTGCCGTTGGGGCTGATCGCTACCCCACCCGTGCCGGCACCCGGGATAGTGTGGACGATCTTCCGCTTCGCGAGGCTGATCACCGAGACGGTCCCGCTGTTCCCGGTCACGTAGAGGCGCTTGCCGTCGGGGGTGACCGCCATGCCGTTGGCCGACTCGTCGAGCTGGATGGCGGCGATGACCTGGTCGTTGGTGGTGTTGATCACGGACAGCCCGCCCTTGTCGCCGGTCACGTAGAGGCGCTTGCCGTTGGGACTGATCACCACCTGGTGGGGCCTGCTGATCTTGATGGTGTCGGAGACCTGGTTGGTGGCGGTGTCGATCACCGACACCTTGTCCCCGTGGAAGGGGTTCTGGACGGCCACGTAGGCGTGCTTGCCGTTGGGGGCGATCGCTTCCCCGTAGAGGATGTCGGGGGAGAGTTCGCTCTTGTCGTAGGGGATGTTCGTGACGGTCTTCTTGGCGATGTTGACCGCCGACACGTACTTGAAGGCGTTGGTCACGTAGAGACTGGCGCCGTCGGGGGTGACCGCCACATGGTCGGGGCCGCCGCCGACGGCGGTGGTCCCGAGCCCTTGGACGGTGTTGGTCGTCGTGTCGATCACGTACACGTGGCCGTCGAGGCTGGTGACGTAGGCGTAGACCTGCCGGTGCGGCTTCGGCGGGGCGGCTGTGGCAGGCGCGGGTGCCAGGAGTGCCAGCCCTGACGCGATGGCCACCGCGGTGATGGTTCGCCGTACAGCGGATCGCTGAAAGTGCACGTGGACCTCCGGATCGAGGTGATGGTCTCTCTTGCCATCCGGTGTACCGCCGCGACTGACTGGCCGTCAGCGGATCTGTACGTCAATCACCTGGAAGAGTGCCGGCCTGGCTCTGTCTGTGAGAACGGGTTCTGGCTCAACTTCCGTGAGCTGCACACGCTGCGTGACGGGTGACTGTGCCTCAGGCCGTCCCGGAAATCGATTGGCCAGCCGCTGCCGAGCTGCGATGATGCCTCCGTTTCCCAGACGGAGGACATTTGTTCGTTTTCGTGTGCGGGAGGTGCGGCGCTGAGCTGACCATTCCGCTGTCCCAAGTCACCCTGCCGGTCCACGCCCATCAGAAGTACGGGAACGGGATTCAGCTCCCAGTGCTCATGGAGTCGGGCACCTTCGCCGTGGACTCGGAGCCCTGGGGACCGCCGTGGCGGACGTGGGAAGAGATCCATCCGAACGAGGCGGCCGCCCGAGGTGTCTACGCGCAGGTCTACGCCCTGTCCGACGGCGCGCCGGGCGCGATCGTCATCGCGCCCGGCGACGCCCGCCGAACCGTGCTGATCCCGGAGAATCGCGGGGGCGGCTACTGTTGCGGCCTTGACGGGGCCGACGGCCCCAACGTGGCCTGCGTGGAGTGTGCCCTGCCCGTGGCGAGCCGGATCGACGACTGCTCGCTCTGGCAGGCGATGTGGCTCGCCCCGAACGCCGTGCGCCGTCTCCCCGTCGACGGCGTCGACGCCGAACCGCTCTCCTGGACGGACCTGATGACGGAGGGGAAGGGCACACCCCCCTTCGAACCAATCGCCGCATGGGGGTCGCGGACGGGTGCGGGTCATTGGTCGAACTACTGGTGGTCGTGGAGCCCGCAGTGGGAGGCGGCAGCAGGCCGGGCGCTCGCTCACCTGCTGGTGGCCTCGGAGGCCCGGCCGGTAGTCGTCCCGGACGGCTTGGTCGGGGAGGTGTTCCAACGCGCGCTCGACACCCTGCTGCCCGCCGGTCCGCTGGCGCGGCGCGCCGTCCTGGCCGGACCGGGACAGCCTTCTCCCCACAGGAGTACCGACATCCTCCTTGTGCCGACCCATCCACAGACGGGGCAGGTCTGGGGCCCGGCCGACCCGGCGGCGTATCTGGTGCCACTGCCGTTCGGGGTGTGGCTGTGGATGGTCTCCCCTGAGCCGAACCCGCCCGTTCCCACGTCGGGCAGCCTGCCCGACGGCGTCCTCCGCGACGACTTCGACACGCCGGCGCTGCTCCCTGGCCGACTGTTCTGGGCTGACCGGGGAGTGTTCCAACACACCCTGGTCCGGCTGCCTGCCGTCCGCAAGCCGTGGCTGCGCGAGCTCCTCGCCGACCTCCCACAGCACAATCGCGCGGGCCTCCTCTAGCCTGCGACCCGGTCACTGGCCGGCCGGGCCGGCTCCTGCCGAGTCGAGTCGTAGGCGAAGGCGCGGTCCAGGTAGGGGCTGACGAGCGGATCGGGAGCCCATTCGCCACTCGTCGTCTCCTCTCCACGGAAGTTGAGCCAGAACCAGAACGGTTCTGGCTCAACTTCCGTGGTCTGCGCACGGTGTGTGACGATGTGGCCGTGCGGTTGGCGTAGGCAAGTTGCCTGAAATTCGCCCGTGACCGGGTAGTGATGGCTGACAGTGCGGGACTGTGGATGATCTGGTGCCCCGGTTGGAGGGGTTGCTGTTCCCGTCGGTCTCGGGTGTCGCGGTGCTGTCGGTCGACGTGGACCTCAAGTCGGTGAACGTGAGGGTGAAGTCCTCGGCAACTGGTGACAGTTGCCCGGGGTGTGAGAACTGGTCGACCCGTGTTCACAGCTCCTACCTGCGGTTTCCTGTCGACGGGCCGGTTGGGGGAAGACGGGTCCGGTTGAGCCTGCGTGTGTGGCGCTTCGTATGCGTCAACTCGTCGTGCGGGCGGCGGACGTTCGTCGAGCAGATCGAAGGGCTGACGCGGCGTCACGGTCGGTGGACCGAGCGGCTGCGGTCGACGCTCGCCGCGGTCGGTCTGGCGATGGCCGGGCGGGCCGGTGCCCGACTGGCAGAGGTGTTCGGGGTGTCGGTGAGTCGCAGCACGGTGTTGCGGCTGGTCGAGGGACTTCCCGACCCGGAGTCGCCGGTCCCTCGGGTGGTGGGCGTCGATGAGTACGCGACGCGCAAGGGCCGTGCTTACGGGACGGTGCTGGTCGACGTCGAGACCCGTCGGCCGGTGGACATGCTGCCCGATCGGGAGGCGTCGAGCCTGGCGGCCTGGCTGGCCGAGCGCCCGGAGGCCGAGGTCGTCTGCCGCGACCGCGCTCCGTTCTTCGCGGAAGGTGCAACCGCCGGAGCGCCCCAGGCTGTGCAGGTCGCGGATCGCTGGCACCTTGGCACAACCTCAGCGAGGCAGCCGAGCGGGCCGTCGCTCGCCACCGGGAATGTCTTCGTGCGGCAACTCTGCTATCTGGCAGGGAGGTTGAAACCAGACACCCTCCGGCGGAGGGGCCCGTGGACCCCTGGCCGACGGGCCACCGGTTCGCCGACCGCACCCGAGCCCGGCACGCCACCGTGCACGCGCTGCTGGCCGCGGGCCACAGCCGACGAGCTGTCCAACGGCAACTCGGCATGACTTACCGAACGGTCAAGCTAATGGCCGACACCGCGAATCCGGAGGAACTCTTCCGGGGCCAGTGGCAGAACCGACCGTCCGTTCTCGACGAGTACAGGCCCTACCTGGATGACCGTGGCACGAGGGCTGCACCAACGCCTGGAAACTCTGGGAAGAGATCGTCCCGCTCGGTTACAAGGGCAGCTACCAGCGCGTCGGCGCCTACCTGCGGCAGAAGCGGACCTCCCCACGGCCTGTGACCGCGCAGCCGCCGTCGCCCCGCACCGTCGCCGGCTGGATCCTCCGACGGCCCACGGCGCTGTCCGAAGCCGAAGAGCTCCAGCTCAAGAACGTCCTGGCTCACTGCCCCGAGCTCGGCGCCCTGACTCGACACGTCCGCTCCTTCGCGGTAATGCTGACGGAACGCCAGGGCGAACGGCTCCCGGAATGGCTCGACGCGGTCCGCCAGGACGACCTGCCCAGCCTCCACAGCCTTGCCACCGGCATCGACCGCGATCGTGATGCCGTCACGGCTGGCCTCACCCTGCCCTGGAACTCCGGCGTCGTCGAAGGCCATGTCAACCGGATCAAGATGCTCAAGCGCCAGATGTTCGGCCGAGCCGGCTTCGCTCTCCTCCGCAAGCACGTCCTGCTCTACTCATAGGACATCGCCTTCTGATGGCTTCCAAACACTTCGCGGGGCAGACCGGGCTCAGGCTGCCATGAAGCGGCCCAGTTCGCGCGACTTGGCCTGGAGGGCGGTCGCCCAAGCTTCCTCACGCGGAGCCGCTGGCACCTGAACATCCTTGCGGCTGTCGTTCTCAGCGAAGCCCGCTGGCTGCCAGTTCACCTCGATGCTTGCCCTCTCTGCCAGGACCAGCACCGTAGCGACGAAGCCCTCGGACAGGGCAACCATGACGGCGTGACTTGTTCTCCGGTGCCATACGAGCAGGGCGTCGACGAACTCTTTGAACACGATGGGGTCGATCTGGCACTCGTCAGCCTGCATGGGGCCGATGCCGGATGGCAGACCCAGTTCGGCTTGGTAGACGCTTACCTGGGTCATGAACAGCCGGGACGCCCCGTTCGACGGGTTCCACAGGGTCTCGTCACCTATGTCGTAGTACTGGCTCAATGCAGTCCCTCCATGCCGGTCTCGCTACGTCCCAGAGTGGATCGCACCCGCGCCCGGACTGCCGTCGCGATGGCCTTTGCCGCAGCCTTGATCGCGTCGCTGGAGACGCCGATGGCCACAGCGACTGCAATCGATGCAACAACACTCTCCGCGCTGTACTCGCTCCGGTAGCCGCGGGCGTTCTTCGGAAGCGCGAAATCGATGTCGACCCCGTCCCGCCGCAGGGTCTTGATCAGCCCCGCAATGTCCTCGCGGTAGGCGGCCGCACCATCGACGGTCTCGTCGGGTAGCAGGTACAGGCGCCCCGCGAGCACGGGCACCTGAAGTTGCTCGGCCACCAGTCGCTCCCCGGCCGACCACTCCCGCGCCTGCCCCGGCGACGTTTCCTGAAGGGCCATTTTGGACGCGCTCCCCTCGGTCAGCCCGGCGGAATGGGCGCCGCCGGCCGTTCATGCCTGCCTCACCAACCTACCGGCTCGGGCAGACGCAGCGCTGTTCCTCGAAGGGAGGTTGGCTCAGCGCTGGTTTGCGAGAGTCACGTGGTGAGCAGGATCGCTCCGGTCCCGTGCCGCACGTTCTCGTGAGAGGTGCCTTTTGAAGCCGTCACGCGGCGAGTCACGTTCCAACAAGCCCACTCCCCGGCCAGGTGAAGACACACTTCGCCGTGTCCTTGCGAAGGCGCCCGCTGAACAGCGAGAGCTCACCGATGGCCGCGATACTGAGGCCGTTCTCATCGGCATGGTGCGCGAGTGGGACGAGATCCGGGGCGGCAACGTCCAGTGCGAGATCACCGGCAGTCGGTGGGCTCATGTGTCCGACGACTCATGGGTAATTGGTGACTTCCGCCCGTTTGGCGTGGGTGCGGATATGTGTGCGGTCAGCAACCATGCCATGGCGCGCACCTTCGCCTCCGGCTACCAGAAACCGATCTTTGGTAGCGCACCCCCGGTCGCCTATTGGAGCGCGATCACCACCCTGGAGGACGTCATACCCGTCATGCTCGCGGTCCTGGACCGCGAGCTGACCGGCGCCGTCGCATGCCTCGACTGGTATCTCCAGACCCCGTGCTCACCCAGGCTCTGCCCGCACCACCCGGACGCCGACGGAGCTCCATTCTGCGGCTCGGCCAGCTGCGCGGACGCGGCACCGGACAGCCCGTGCGACTGTCTCTGCGGGGGTGAGAACCACGGCATCGGCAGAGGCGCGCTCCGTTCCCCACGACCCGAGGCGCCCGACTGGTCCACCGTTCCGGCGCTTCTGTGGCAACCAGGCTTCGGCACGGTGGAGGTGGATCCCATGCACCGCCGGATCGCTGGACGTAGTCCGTTCAGTCGGCACGGTACTCGCGTACGGGCGCCCTCATCGGCGTGGACCGGCACCGTGGAAGGTGCCTTAGCGGACCACAGCTGAGCAGCCGCTTGGTCTCACTTCTGGTCTCATTCGCCCCCGTCCGGCCAGGTTCAATCGCTGCTCAGCCAGCCGCTTCACCACAGGTCAGAACGCATACGGATGCCGCCGGACAGCTCCGCGCAGAATTGGAAAGCGTGTTGGGGGCAACCCCTCACGAGTTCGAATCTCGTATCCTCCGCACCCGCCCGCCAGGGCAAACGAAGGCCCCGACCGGGAGACCGGCCGGGGCCTTCGTCGTTGATGCGTCTCAGTTTCCGTCGCGACCGAACGTCTCCACGACTGCGTCCGTGTGTTTCGGCTGGGCAAGAAGCCGGCCCGCGACCGAAGCCCGGCGCTCAGGGGCCGACGTGGAGCCGACAACGGCCGGCTTCCGGAGCAGGAGCAGCGCCGCGTCGTCGTGGAGCCGACCGCCGACGTGTGCCAGCAGTTCGTCGTGGAGTGCGGTGAGGGTACGGGACGGCTCGTTCGACACGTGCCGCGCCACCCGCTCCATGAGCGGGTAGAACTCACGACTGTGGTTGCGGGCCTCGGTGACCCCGTCGGTGTAGAGGAGCAGCTGGTCACCGTCGGCGAAGGGCAGCACCTGGAGACTCGGGGTCTCGCCGGTGAGGGCCCGCAGCCCGAGCGGTGGAGCCGGATGCGTCGGCTCGACAGCCGTGACCTCAAAATCGCGAACCACCAGCGGCGGGGCGTGTCCGCAGTTGACCACCTCCATGCGCCCGGCCCCGGGGTACCCGACGACCACGGCGGTGACGAAGTCGTCGGGACCCAGGTTGCGCGCCAGGCTCCGCTCTATCCTGCCGACGGCGTCGAGGAGGTCCGGTTCGTCGTAGGCGGCCTCGCGGAAGACACCGAGCACCAGAGCGGCGGTGCCCACCGCGGGTAGCCCCTTGCCGCGCACGTCGCCGACGATCAGCCTGACCCCGTACGGAGTGGGGATCAGGGCGTAGAGGTCGCCGCCGATCCGGGCCTCCGCCGCGGCGGCGCTGTAGCGGACGGCCACCTGGAACTCGCCGACAGTGGCGGGCACGGGCTTGAGGAGGGCGTGCTGGGCAGCCTCGGCGACTGAGCGGACGGCCGCCAGTACCCGTTCGCGACGGCCGCGCAGCGCGCTGGCCTGGCTGCTCGCTAGGGT
Source organism: Kitasatospora sp. Root107 (assembly GCF_001424875.1). Classification (GTDB taxonomy): domain Bacteria; phylum Actinomycetota; class Actinomycetes; order Streptomycetales; family Streptomycetaceae; genus Kitasatospora. The sequence goes on from NZ_LMCT01000018.1 coordinate 42,258, forward strand.
AACGGCGAGCAGCGCGGACAGCACGATTGCCTGCTCACGGACCGAAGCACCGCCACGGGCGCCGAGCACGGCACCCAGCGCCACGGCGAGGAAGCCGATCCGAAGCACTCCCCACGGGCTGGTGGTGGCGGCGGCCAGCGCAGGCCCGACGGCGAGCAGCGGCAACCAGGTCATCCCGGCTCCGCTGATGAGGGCGAGGAGTGCAACGGCAGAGACGATCAGTGAGGGCGCCCAGGCGGCGAGGTGGGCGGCGATGCGTGACTGCTCCGGCGGCGCTGTTCTCGGGGCCGGGCCCGCCGACCCCAGGCAAAGCCGCTTCCTGAGCTGCGACGTCGGCCGATGATCGCGCTGATGCTCTTGGGCATGGCTCATGTCCTCTTCCGCAGCTCTCTCCTGCTCATGGCGCGTGCGCCTGTCCGTTTCATCCAGAGAACAGGTAGCCGTGCGGGAGCCGCAAGGACGATATTTTCAGATAGTGAGCGAAAGGCCCCTGGTCACACGGCTCGCTGTCGGGACCAGCCGCGCTCGGACCTGTTCGATGCGGGAGAGCCGGTCTGCCCGGAGTGAGACACCGAGCGAGCCGAGTTTGTGCCCGCTGTACACGGGCACCGCGACGCAGATCGTGCCCAGGGCGTACTCCTCCAGGTCCATGATGGCCGGGGCGGTGGGGGTTGAGTCGAGTTGCCGAAGCAGTTCGGAACGGTGGGTGATGGTGCGGGGCGTGAGGTCGGCGAGGGAATGCCGGGAGAGGTAGTCGTTGCGGGAGTCGTCGTCGAGCTCGCGCAGCACGCACTTGCCCAGCGCCGTGGCGTGCCCGGCGTCCTCGAATCCCACCCAGAGGTCGACCCGTGGTGACCGTGGGCCGTCGACAATCTCGGCGACCCGGATCTCGCCCTCCTCGTAGAAGGTCAGATAGGCGGCGGCCGATAGTTCGTCCCGCAGAGCGGCGAGCATGGGACGGATACGGGTGAGCAGCCCCTGGCCGCGGCTTCCGGCGTGCAGCGTGTGCAGCCTGTCTCCGATGACGTACGCCCCGTCCTCCAGCTTCCGCAGGTACCCGTCGTGGACCAGCGTCCGCAGCAGGTGATAGGTGGTGGCCAGTGGCAGTCCTGCCTCACGTGCCAGCTGCTTCGCCGGAGCACCGCTCTCGTGTGCCCCTACGGCTTCCATCAAGCGGAAGGCTCGCTGCACTGAAGTGATGAGCGTAGGGCTGCCATGAGGACCCATGTCACAAGCTTGCGCTCGGCGGCACCGCGCCAGCAAGCTCAGCCTGGACCGGCCCCGGCCGACCCGTTTCACACCGTCTCGTCGAGGTCCTTGGCCTCCCGGCTCAGCTGGTCGGCGAGGTCGATGCCCCGCACCTCGTATACGCGTTCGAGGACCGACTCGGCCTGGCTGGTCGCCGCCACGGCGGAACTGCAGGGCCTGACCCTCCTGCACCGCGACCGGGACTTTGAGTGCATCGCTGCCTTCACCGGACAAGCTCTCCAGTGGTACGGACCCGCAGCCGGAAAGTAGACCCAGGACTGGTTGCAGTTTTGGTTGCATTCATCCCCGTCCCGCACCGTTCACAGCCCCGCCCGATAGCCGTTCCGGCGCAGGTCAGGACAGCGCTGATCTATCGCGAACAGCCGGACGAAAATTTGGAAGGCGTGTTGGGGGCAACCCCTCACGAGTTCGAATCTCGTATCCTCCGCCTCTGCCCGCCAGGGCAGCTCGAAGGCCCCGACCGCTCAGCGGTCGGGGCCTTCGGCGTTCACAGTCTCATCTGTAGTCTCAACGGCCCTTTTCGGAGCCCTCCGGATCGCCACCCTCGGCGTCCTTTGGCCACCTGCCAGATACCGGGCTGCCATTGCGGTGGACGACCAGCCCATGAGCTGTATGACCACTCGCTCAGGGCGCCGAGGACCCCGAGCTCGCCAAGCATTTCGGCGTGGCACGCGGCACGATCGATAAGGCCCCGTGGCGGTTGCGGTGCCGGCGGACCCGCCGCGAGCACTAGCGCACCGAGCGACCGCGGGACGCCGCCCGGCTCATCTCCTCCCAGCGGGTGCGCAGCAGGAGCGCGGCCCAACTGCGGTAGGGCGCCCAGCGGTCGCTGATCCCGGCGAGCCGGCGCGCGTCGGAGGCGGCGGGATCGCCGAGTCCGTAGGCATCGGCCATCGAGGCGTGGAGCCGACGTTCATGGCGGGGGAAGGTGTCGGGGTGTCCGGCACCGCGGATGAGGATGAGCTCCGCGGAGAAGGGGCCGATGCCGGGCAGGGTCCGCAGATGAGCGAGGGCGTCCTCCACCGGCATCGCGCGCAGCCCGGCGGCGTCGAGATCACCGGCGAGAGCCGCGTCGGCAAGGAGACGCAGCCGTTCGACCTTCGTCTCGGGCAGGCCCGGAAAACCGCTGAGTCCGCGAAGGACCAGAGGGGTGGGGAAGGCGTGCAGCGACTCTCCCGCGACGGTGACGCGCTGTCCATGGTGCTCGGAGATGCGGGCCTTGATCGCGGCGGCCTGGACCATCCGGATGCGGTGGCCGATGACCGCCCAGGCCGCAGCCTCGTACGGCGAGTAGAAGCACACCGGCCGCAACCCCGGGTACGCCGCGATGAGTTCGGCCAGGACCGGATCGTCCTCGGCGAGCCGTGGGAACCCGCTGCCATCGACGTCGAGCGAGAGGATGCGGGCCATTTGCGCCCGCACCGCGCTCCCACCATTCGATTCCGCAGCTGCCGGGCCCATCCTCTCCTCGCCCGGATTCCCGGTGTGCACGGTGACATCCGCCAGCACGGTGCCCTCCGGGTCGTTCGCCTGCCACACGCTCGCGCTCACCGTCGAGCGGCCGTCGTCGGAGGGAAAGGCCAGGCGCAGCACTCTGCCGTCCGAGGTGTACCCGGCGGGTGTGAAGCCCTCCAGGAAGTGCATGCTCGCCGCGAGGGAGAAGGGCCCGCGCGGGGTGATGGCGACGGCGGTCATGGTCAGCCCTCGTGTGTGGTGATGGCGTAGCCCTCCGGTCCGACGAAGGTGAACATCCTGCCGAACGGACCATCCTCGGGGGCCTTGACGATGGGGATCCCGGCGGAGTGGAGCCGGTCGTGCAGGGCTTGCGCGTCAGTGGTCCGGAACCACAGGGCGACCCCGAGGCCGGGTCGCTCGACGGCGTCGAGATCCACTCCCGGCAGCGGCTCGCGGACGGCGAACGGAACCGGCTCGGTGGCGAACACCACGGCGCCGGGCGGCGAAGCGGGCGTCCGGCGCAGCCCGAGGTGCTCCTCGTAGAAGGCGGCGGCGGCTTCGACATTGCGCACCTGCAGAGCGATGAAGTCCGGCCCGCTGACGGTGACAGTCATGAGTACTCCTTGAACACGGTGTATGTCAGGACTTTGACATGCCCCGAAAATAGACGGCACCTTCCATGCATGTCAAACTCCTGACATGCATGATGGGACACCCTCCAGCCAGGCCCCGGCCGCCGACGTGACCGAGCGCCTGGGATATCGCCTCAAGCGCGCCGCCGCCGCACTGCGAGGCGCGATGGACAGAGCGCTGCGTGAGTACGACCTGACGGTGCCGCAGTACGCCTGCCTCGAACTCCTGGACCAGCGCCCTGGCCTGTCCAATGCCGAGCTGGCCCGCGGCACCTTCGTTACGCGGCAGTCCATGAATGTCGTCCTGCGCGGACTGCAAGACGCCGGCCTCATCACCCGGCCGGCCACCACCGACCGCGGCCGTGCTCTGCCCGCCCACCTCACCGAGAAGGGCCACCGCCGCCTCGCGGCGGCACGCTCCACTGTCTACGCCATCGACCAACGCATGACCGACGCAGTCCCGGAGCAACGTCTCGCCCAGCTCCTCGCCGACGTCGACCGTATGGCGGCGGCACTCGACGGGTGAGCGCGGCCACGCGTCGAGCTGTCACCAGTCAGAACGCGACCGTTGGCAGCTACGGATGCTCCTGAACGGTCGGGCGAACAGTTGGTGGGCGTACGGATCTCGTCAGCTGGGGCCGGGTGCGTCACTCGCGTGACCACTCCGTCTCGGCCTGGGGTTCGCCGACAGTATCGGCTCCTTCCCAGAGGCGGATCCTGACCGCCCGGGGGCCGGGAGCGGGCAGGGAGAGCTTGCGCACGAACACGTCCCGCAGGTGGTTGGCCGCACTCCACGGGATTCTGTTCCCGCTTGCACTGCGGCTCGGCCGCCCGGTCACCGTTGAGATGTTGCCGCCGCCTCCGTTGCCAGTCCGAGGCCCGGGTCGATACAGCGGGTGCGTGCGATAAGCGGAAGCTGGGGTTAGCAGTAAAGTTACTTATCGTAATTACTTGTTACACTCGGTACTGCCCACGGGAGTTGACCGCGATACCGAGGAGACCAGCGCGATGGCCAGCGAGAGCACGGACGTGGACCGTACCGACCCGGTGTACCGGGCCTGGCTCAAGGAGGCGGTTCGGAAGGTCCAGGCCGACTCGAACCGGTCGGCCGACACGCATCTGCTGCGCTTCCCGCTGCCGGAGGAGTGGGGGATCGACCTCTATCTCAAGGACGAGTCGACCCACCCGACCGGGAGTCTGAAGCACCGGCTGGCCCGGTCGCTGTTCCTGTACGCGCTGTGCAACGGGTGGATCAGGCCTGGGAAGCCGGTGATCGAGGCGTCCAGTGGGTCGACGGCGGTGTCGGAGGCGTACTTCGCCAAGCTGATCGGGGTGCCGTTCGTCGCGGTGATGGCGAAGACGACCAGTCAGGCCAAGATCGACCTGATCGAGTTCCACGGCGGCGAGTGTCACCTTGTCGACAGTGCCTGTGAGGTCTACGAGGTCTCGGCGCAGCTGGCCGAGCAGACCGGCGGGCACTACATGGACCAGTTCACCTACGCGGAGCGGGCCACCGACTGGCGGGGGAACAACAACATCGCGGAGTCGATCTTCGCTCAGCTGAGCCTGGAGCCGCACCCGGAGCCGGCCTGGATCGTCGCCACCGCCGGGACGGGTGGCACCTCGGCCACCATCGCGCGGTACGTGCACTACCAGCAGCACGACACCCGGATCTGCGTCGCCGACCCGGAGAACTCCTGCTTCTTCGAGGGCTGGGTCGACCACAACCCGGACGCCACCTGTGACCGGGGGTCCCGGATCGAGGGGATCGGGCGGCCGCGGATGGAGCCGAGCTTCGTGCCCGGGGCGATCGACCGGATGATGAAGGTGCCGGACGCCGCGTCGATCGCCGCGATGCGGGTGCTGGAGCGGGTGCTCGGGAAGACGGCCGGGGCGTCGACCGGGACGGGGCTGTGGAGCGCGCTGCGGATCGTCGCCGAGATGCGGGCGGCCGGGCAGCGCGGCAGCGTGGTGACGCTGATCTGCGACCCGGGCGACCGCTACCTGGACAAGTACTACAACGACGACTGGCTGGCCGGCCAGGGCATCGACATCGCCCCGTACGTGGACGAGTTGGAGCGCTTCCTCAAGGGCGAGGCCGGCCTGAGCTGAATAACCGCTGGCGCCCGGAGCTGGGCGGATGATATTCAGTGCGCCATGGATGATCTTCTGACTGAACGCCTGACCCTGCACCCGTTCACCCCCGAGGAGGCAGGACGGGTGGTGGCCGGTGAACCCGGGCCCACCGACCTCTGGGCGCCCGGCTACCCGACCGAGGGGGAGAAGACGGGTGCCCGGATGTTCCTGAAGGGCTGTCAGGACGGCAACGACCCGCACCCGTTCGGCAACTTCGAGATCCGCCGCCGCGAGGACGGCGTCGCGATCGGCGGCATCGGTTTCCACGGCGGCCCGGACGAGAACGGCGGGGTCGAGGTCGGCTACGGCCTGGCCGAGGCCACCCGTGGCCAGGGGTACGCGACCGAGGCGGTGCTCGCGGTGCTGGCGCACGCCAGGTCGGCGGGCGCGCTGGTGTTCCGCGCGGAGACCACGACCGACAACCCGGCCTCCCAGGGTGTGCTGCGCAAGGCGGGCCTGGCGCTGGTTCGCACCGACGGCGACTCGCTGCACTACGAACTTCCGCTGGTGGACAGCGAGTAGCAGGCTCAGTCCGCGATCAGCAGCTCGCGCAGCTGCGCACGGGCCTCGTCGGCGGCCTGTGCAGGGAGGCCCGGGTCGGTGACCCAGCTGTCCACGGCGGCGAGCGGGGCGATGGAGGAGAGCGCGACCACGCCCCACTTGGTGTGGTCGGCGACCACCACGGTGCGGCGGGCGGAGTCGATCAGGGCGCGGTTGGTCTCGGCCTCGGCCAGGTTGGGGGTGCTCAGGCCGGCCTCGGCGGAGAGGCCGTGGGCGCCGAGGAAGAGCAGGTCGAAGCGGAGCGAGCGGATCGCCCGGTCGGCGACCGGGCCGACCAAGGCGTCGGAGGGGGTGCGGACGCCGCCGGTGAGGATCACGGTGGTGGCCGCGCCGGCGCCCTGGCGACGGGCCCGTTCGAAGACCTCGGAGACCGGCACCGAGTTGGTCACCACGGTCAACCGGTCGATCTCCAGCAGCTGCTGGGCCAGCGCGTAGGTGGTGGTGCCGCCGGAGAGGGCGATCGCGCTGCCGGGGGTGACCAGGGCGGCGGCGGCCTTGGCGATCTGCTCCTTGGCGGAGGGCTCGAGCGAGGACTTGGCCTCGAAGCCGGGCTCGTGGGCGAGCGGTGCACCGGGTGCGACTGCGCCGCCGTGCACCTTCTCGACCGCTCCGGTCCTGGCCAGCGCGTCCAGGTCCCGACGGATCGTCATGTCGGACACGTTGAGGCGCTGGGTGAGCTCGTTGACCCGGACCCCGCCACGTCGCCGGACCTCGTCGAGGATCAGCGCCCGGCGCTGCTCGGCGAGCAGGTTGCTGGTGTCGGACATCTGATCGGCCTTTCGGTGGGTTCCCTCCGCCATCCTGTCAGATCGTCGCACCGGTACGGGGCGAGGGGACCGGCAGGTCGGCGGGCACCAGCAGCTGCAGCTCCTCGGTGGACGGGTCGGCCAGCTGGGCCACCCGCATCGCGTGCCGCTCCACCATGGTCTCGAAGACCTGCCGGGCGGTCCGGCCGTTGCCGAAGCCGGGGCCGCGCTCCAGCCCGGCGAAGTGCTCCAGCAGGGCGCCCTCGGTCGGCCCGTCGAGGGCGTACTCGTGCTCGGCGCACTGCGAGCGGGCGATCTCCAGCAGCTCGGCGGCGGAGTAGTCCGGGAAGGTGACGGTGCGGGAGAACCGCGAGGACACCCCGGGGTTGGCGCTCAGGAAGCGCTCCATCTCGACGGTGTACCCGGCGACGATCACCACCACCTCGTCCCGGTGGTCCTCCATCAGCTTGACCAGGGTGTCGATCGCCTCCCGGCCGAAGTCCCTGGCACCGTCCTCGGGCGCCAGCGCGTACGCCTCGTCGATGAACAGCACCCCGCCCCTGGCCTTGTCGAAGGCGGCCTGGGTGCGGATCGCGGTGGAGCCGATGTGCTCGCCGACCAGGTCCACCCGGGCGACCTCGACCAGGTGGCCCTGCTGGAGCACGCCGAGCGAGGCCAGGATCTCGCCGTAGAGCCGGGCCACCGTGGTCTTGCCGGTGCCGGGGGAGCCGGTGAAGACCAGGTGGCGGCGGAGCGAGGGGGCCTTGAGGCCGGCCTGTCGGCGGCGGCGGCCGACCGAGATCAGGTCGATCAGGGTGCGCACCTCCTGCTTCACGGTGGCCAGGCCGATCAGCGACTCCAGCTCGGCCAGCGCCTCGTCGGCCGGCCGGTAGTCCGGGATCGGGGCGATCGCGGTGGCCACCGGGGCGGCGGCGGTGGTGAGTTGGGCGGTCCGGGGGGCGGGCAGCTCCGGCGCGACCGGAGCCACGTCGTCGGAGATGCAGCCCTCGGTGACCGGCCCGGGCTCGGAGAACTCGAAGCCGGCCTGCTCGTTCTGCTCGGCCCGGCAGCGGGTCAGCGCGGTGCGGCAGCCGTCCAGCACGTAGAAGCCGAAGCCCTTGCCGTGCGAGACCCGGCAGTCGGTGAAGCTGCCCCGGCCCTGGGCGAAGACGTAGACGGCGGCCTCGGCCGCGCCGCGCACCGTGCAGTCGGAGAGCTCGGGGTCGGCGCCCTTGGTGACGATCACCCCGGTGCTCACCTCGGAGATCTCACAGCCCGTCAGCCGCCCGCCGCTGCCGTGGTCGCGGAACCAGAGACCGGTGCCGGCCTCCTGGATCCGGCAGTCGGCCAGCGCGACCGTGGCGCCGCCGCTGACCGAGACCGCCGAGCTGCCGATCCGGCTGAACGAGCAGTCCTTGGCGGTCACCCGGGAGCCCTGGTCGAGCACCGAGAGGGCGTCCCGCAGATCGTGCAGCGAGCAGTCGGTGAGGGTGAGTTCGGCTCCGGCGCAGACCCAGACGGCGGGGAAGTCGCTGGTGCTGGAGTGGATCTCGCTGGCCACCGCCTCGGCCCGGGTGCCGGGCTCCCAGACCGAGAGCGCGCCCCGGCCGAAATCCTGCAGGATGGTCTGCTCCAGCCTGAGCCGGGAGCCCCGGCGCAGGTCGGCGGCGTTCTCCGGCAGGTCGTGCACCCGGCAGCCGGTCAGGGTCAGCTCGGCGCCGGTGTCCAGGGTGAGGCCGTTGCCGGTGACCCGGTGGATCTCGCAGTCGGTCAGCCGCCCGGTCGCCTGCGACTCGGCCTGGACGCCGCTGCCGCGGATCTCGTAGATCTCACACCCGGTCAGCTCGGCGGTGCTGCCCTGCTCGGCGAGCAGCACCCCGGCGCCGCCCGCGTGGTGCACCCGGCATTTGGTCAGCCGGGCGCTCGCGCCGTCCAGCACGGCCAGCCCGGCCTGGGCGGAGGAGGCCAGCTCGGTGTCCTCGGCCAGCAGGGCGGCGCCGGAGCGCAGCCGTACGCCGAGGCCGGTCGGGTTGAGCACGGTGCAGCCGCGGAGCACCGCCTCGGCGCGGTCGGTGAGTTCGATGCCGACGGCGGCCGCGGTCTCCACCCGGCAGCCGGTGAGCTCGGCGGTGGCCTCGGGGCCGGTGATCAGGACGGCAGGGGCGCTGGTCTCGCCGCCCTCGATCACCAGGCCGTGCACCTGGGCGGCGGCGGTGACGGTCAGCGGGATGCCGCCGGAGGGGCTGATCCGGACGCTGCCGGGGCCGTCGGCGGGGCGCAGCACGACGGCCTTGTCCAGCAGTACGTTCTCCCGGAAGGTGCCCGCCCGCAGGGTCAGGGTGTCGCCGGGCTCGGCGGCGGCGACCGCCTCGGCCAGGGTCTCGTAATCGCCCGCGCGGCGCCGCCAGCGCGAGGCGCTGTCCTGCGTGACCCGGACCCTGTGCTCACCCATGACGACCTGCCATCCCCACCTCAGTCAACGACCTGCACGGAAGCTGCTCGGTAGCCACACGGGATACAACGAGCGAGCAGGTTTTCGGTTCCGACGCGCCCGTTCCGAAAGGTCACTCCAGGACGGTCAGTTCGTCGCCGAGGTGCAGGGTGCCGATCAGGCCGGTGTGGCCCTCGGGCCGTTCGGGGATCAGGTTCTGACCGAAGACCAGCTTCTGGCCGATCCTGTGGTGGCGGCCGAGGGCGCGCAGCGGTTCGGGGCCGCGGCGGACGCCGGTCTCCTGGTCGGTGGTGGTGACCAGGCAGCGGCCGCAGGGCTTGGCCACTCGGAAGGTCAGCTCGCCGATGCTGACTCGGCGCCAGCCGTCCTCGGCCCAGGCGGCGGTGCCGTCGACCACCAGGTTGGGGCGGAACCGCTCCATCGGCAGGGCGGCCGCCTTGAGCTCGTCGTCCGGGTGGTCCTCGGCGATCCGGGCGTTCAGCTCCTCGAGCGAGCCGGTGGTGGTGAGCAGCAGCGGGTAGCCGTCGGCCATCGTGACGGTGTCGCCGGGGCCCGCGTGCCCGGGGTCGACCGGCCGGCTCAGCGGGTTGTCCAGGTGCACCAGCCGGACGCCGGGGAAGTAGCCGGCGAACCAGTCGTTGACGTCGGGGGCGGCCAGCGCGGTGGTGAAGAAGGTGCCGAACACCTCGGCCTTGACCTCGGGGTCGCCGTTCGCGGTGGCCGGTGCGGCCACCTCCAGCCGGTCGCCGTCGGGCGCGGTGACGGTCAGTGAGCCGTCCGGGGAGGGCAGCACCCGGAACTGGCCGAGGGCGGGCTCGTCCCGCTGGGTGACCGCCCGGCCGCTCTCGTCCACCAGCATCCAGCGCCGGTCGCCCAGCAGACCCCAGGGTTCGACCTGGGCGCTCTCCGGGCTCAGCCGGTAGGTCGACTTGATGGGGTAGATGTGCAGTCCCGTGAGCTGTGGCATGGGCCCCATCCTGCCAGTTGTCGCGGCGGCTCCGTCGCGGGGCCTGTCTGATCATTCCCGTCGGGTCCGGCCCGCCCGGCACGCACGCTCGCCGCACGGCCGCAACGCCCAAGTAGCTCCGCTACGAGGGCGCCCCGGCCGCACGCCGAGCGCACGCACCGAACGACCCGGCCTGATCCGACGCGAATGATCAGACAGGCCCCAGGGCCACCGGCTCGGCGGCGCCGGGCCGCCGGGGTACGCGCGAGGGCCGCCCGGACCGTGGTGCTGAGTGGTCCGGGCGGCCCTGTGCCCTGCTCCTTCCGGCTCCCCCCTGGGGCCGGGCAGGTGGTGCGGTGGCTGGGGTCAGTAGGCGTTCCCCTGGTGGCCGGGCTGCGGGTACTGGCCCTGCTCGGCGTACTGCGGGCGCTGCTGCTGGACCGGGCGGACCGGGGCCACCGGGGCGGCCGGGCGGAGCTGGTTACCGCCGAAGCTCTGGTCCTGGTAGCCCTGCGCGGCCTGGCCGTTGAAGCCCTGCGGCGCGCCCTGGTAGCCGCCCTGGGTGGCGAAGTTGGGCGCCGTCGCGTAGCCCTGCGCACCGAAGGCCTGGCCGGCCTGCTGGTACTGCTGGAAGCCGGGGCCGGGCGCGGCGGGGCGCTGCGGCGGCAGGTACGGCTGCTGCTGGCCGCCGTAGCCGGGGACCGGCGGCTGCGGGGCGGCGGCGTACTGCTGGGTGGGGATGTACTGGGTGGCCGGGGCGACGCTGCTCGGTCCCGGGCCCAGGGCGAGCCGGGCCGGCGGTAGCGCGGGCAGGTTGCTCAGGGGGCTGTCGAAGCCCGGATTCCCGTACCCGGAACCGTAGTTGGTGCCGTAGCCGTATCCGGTGGAGGCCGGCGGGAGGGCGGCGGGCACATTGATGGGGGCGATCTGCGGGACACCGCGCTCTGCGACGAGGCTGTCGTAGATGGGCGTGCCGGAGCTGAAGGACGGAGAGGGGTAGCCGACTCCGTCGTAGGAGCGGGGCGAGGTCATGGGGCATACCGTAAGCCCACAATGTGCCTGCTGAGGAGAGTGGGAGGCGTAGGAGTTCCAGTGTTTACGTACTCTTCGCTAGAACAACTCACTCGAAAGTATGACGATCGGACATTTCGCCGTCGTTTTCCGGCCACTCAGGGGTTGCGGCGGCGGGTGACGGGCGGTCGAACAGTCGGCGAACGGGCCGTGTCCGCGCGCACCCGTGAACCCGGCGACGAGCAGAGGGCGCGTGTCGGAACCGCGTGAGCCCCCGAGGCCGGCCGGCGGACATGCCGCGGCCCGGCAGTACGGGACTGCCGGGCCGGGCGGGGCACCGCGGTACCTAGCGGGAGGCGAGCGCCTGGGCCGGGAAGCCGGGGCGGCCGGCCAGCTCCGAGGTGCAGTGCGAGCAGCGCACGGCGGCGGCCGGAATCGAGCTGAGGCAGTCCGGGCAGTCGGTCTTGGCCACCGGGACGTCCTTGACCGGCTCGAACCGGGCCTGCAGCCGGCCGACCGGGAGCACCACGGCGAAGTAGATCACCGCGCTGATCAGGACGAAGCTGATCAGGGCGTTCAGGAACGCGCCGTACGGGAAGCTGGTGCCGCCGATGTCGAAGGCGCGCTTGCTGTAGTCACCGACGGCGCCGGTGGCGACACCGAGCAGCGGGGTGAGGAAGGCCGTGACGAAGCCGGTGACGACGGCGGTGAAGGCCGCGCCGATCACGATACCGACCGCGAGGTCCACGACGTTTCCGCGCAGCAGGAAGCTGCGGAATCCCTTGAACACCGGGAACTCCAAACCATGAGTAGGCCGGGAGACCGGCCGGGGGAGGGTGGGGCCAGCAGGCCCAGCGGGTCATTCTGCCCACTCAACCCCCTTGTGGTCCAAGTGAGTTCACCCTATCCGCCTAATCGCCGCACCCCCGTGCGAGACCCGAATGGGCTTGCCGTCCGGCCCGGGACGGCACCGGACGGCAAGCCGCGGTCTCAGAGCCCTGCGGCGCGCAGGCGCTCCGCATACGGCTGGATCCGGGCCACCGCCTCGGCGGTCCTGCGGACGGTCGCGGCGTCCATCTGGGTCCACAGCGGCACGGTCAGCACCGAGGCGGCCAGCCGGTCGGTGACCGGCAGCGCCTCGGCCTGGCCGAGGTGGGCGTACGCCTGCTGGCGCTGCACCGGCGGGTGGAAGTAGCGCCGGGTGTCGATGCCCTCGGCCTTCAGCGCCCGGCCCAGCTCGTCCGCGGTGAGGCCGAAGGCCTCGGCGTCCAGGATCAGCGTGAGGTCCTTGAAGGTCGAGACGTCGCCCTCCTCCGGCAGCGCCAGCCGCAGTCCCGGCAGTCCGGCCGTGGCGCGGGCGAACTCGGCCACCAGCGCGCCCCGGTGGGCCACCCGCTCGGGCAGCTCGGCCAGCCAGCTCAGGCCGACCGCCGCGTGCAGCTCGCTCATCCGGGCGTTCAGGCCGGGGAAGAGCGTGTTGTAGTCACCGGGGTTGCCGTAGTCCCGGCCGTGCCGCAGGGTCTGCGCGAGCGCCGCGTCCCGGGTGGCGACCAGGCCGCCCTCACCCGCCACCGCCACCTTGGTCGGGCTCATGCTGAACACCTCGGCCAGGCCGAAGTTGCCCACCGGCACGCCCTTGCGGCTGGAACCGAAACCGTGCGCGGAGTCGTACACCAGCGGCAGCCCGGCCGCGTCGGCGATCCGCTGCAACTCCTCGGTCTGGCAGGGAGTGCCATAGACGTGCGTGGCCATCAGGGCGGCCGGCCGGTCGGCGGCCTTCAGCCTGGCCTCGGCGTCGGCCGGGTCCAGCGTGATGTCCACCTCCCTTGCCTCGGCGAACAGCGGGGTGCCGCCCGCCCAGTGCGCGGCGTGCGCGGTGGCCGAGAAGGTGAAGCCCGGCATCAGCACCGGCCGGCCCTCGCCCACCCCGGCGGCCTGCAGCACCAGCATCAGCCCGGCGGTGCAGTTGGAGACCGCCACCACGTGCGGTACGTCCAGCAGTTCGGCGGCCCGCTGCTCCAGCTCGGCCACCGTCCGGCCGTTGGTCAGCATGCCGCTGTCCAGCACGGCGCCGAGCCGCTCCAGCAGACCGGCGCGGTCCGGCACCTGCACCCGGGTCAGCGGCAGTCCTTCGGGGAAGGCGGGTGAGCCGCCGAGAAAGGCGGGTGAGGCGGTGTCAGCGAACGAAGCGTCAGTGGAAGTCATGGTCGGGTCGATCCCCCCTGGGTCGAGGTGGTGGCTGGGACTGGCCGCCGGGACCGCCCACGCGGGCCGGGCGGAGCACGGTGGTCGGCGGACGGGAACCCCACTGCCCGGGCTGCACCCGCCAGACCGGTGGCCGGGAGCGCCGACGGCCGGTCGGCCGGTCGTTCTCTCCCTCCGGGCGGGGCACCGCCAGCAGGACGAGGACCAGCGGCAGCACCTGGACCCGCTCGCGGGACAGGATGCCGAGGTTGTTGATGGTCGAGAAGGCCCAGCAGAACAGCAGCGTGTACACCAGCGCGAAGGCGATGTACGAGCGGCGCAGGAACAGCCGGGGCAGCTGACGCATCCTGGGCCAGCCCCGGATGAACATCACCAGCAGGGCGAAGCACTCCACCGACTGGAACAGGCTCTGGATGTTGGACGCCTCGAACGGGAACGGCCGGAACAGCACGCTGACCACGGCCATCGGCAGCCCGGCCGGGTTGAGGCTGAAGGCGGGCGCGGCGTCCTCGGCGGCCGGCTGGTTGATCACCGAATTGCCCTGCGAGGTACGGCGGGAGGTCTCCGAGAGCACGTGGTTGACCGAGTCGCCACCGCCGCCGGTGGTGCCGAAGAAGGTGTTGACCTGTTGCAGCATCAGCATCACCATCGCGCCCAGCACCACCACGGTCACCACCATCCGCAGCGGCCCCAGCGCACTGACCTGCTTGGGCCGCTTGCGCAGCACGTACGCCACGGTGAGCCCGGCCCCGACCAGCACGGTGACGTGCGGGCGGACCATCGCGGTGCCCAGCGAGCCGAGCGCGATGAACAGGAAGGCGCCGAACCTGCGGTCCAGCAGCCGGGCCACGCCGTAGGTGGTCAGGCCCAGACAGAACATCATCCAGGCGTCCTTGCCGATGCTGGACGGCCAGAACAGCAGCGAGGGCAGGAAGAAGACCAGCTTGGCGTAGCGTCGGGTGTCCGCCTCAGGGAAGGCGATCTGCAGCGCCCGCCAGAACAGCAGCAGCCCCCAGAAGCCGAGCCAGGAGAACACCAGGAAGCCGCCGACCAGCGACGGTCCGGTGATCGCGTAGACCACCCCGGTGACGATGATGACGAAGCCGGTGCCCGCGACCTTCATGCCGAGGTCGTAGTGGATCCCCGAGGAGAAGTCCGCCTGGTCCAGGAAGAGCGCCAGCTCGCCGCCCTTCTGGTGGTACATCTTGGCGTCCGCCGCGCCACCGTAGAGCACGAAGGCCATCAGGTAGCGGGGGAAGGCGCAGAGCAGCTTGAGCGCCATCGCCAGCATCAGCAGCTTGAAGATGTCCCGCTCGGGGTTGGCGGCGGCCACCCGGGCCAGGATCGGGGTGCCGATCGCCATCAGCGCGGGCAGCACCAGCAGGGCGCCCCAAGTGTCGTAGCTGGTGTGCACCATGGCCAGCACGAACACGGTGACGTAGCCGAGCACCAGCGCCCCGGCCACCACGGTCGGCCAGGGGACCGCCCGCAGCAGCGGGTGCCGGCCCATCAGAAGACCTCCAGGTCACCGAGGGTGAACCGGAACTCCGGGCGGCCGGGCGGCGGTCGGCCCGCCGGGGTCCTGGCCGCCAGCCGCATGCCGGTGCGAGGTGCGCGCAGGTAGCCGACCCGGAGCGCCGCCCGGGCGGCCTCAGTGCCCGGTGCCAGGTGGGTGGCCACGTGGTCGCCGCCGGCTTGGGCCGCCGTCCGGAGCAGCCGGGTGGCGGCCTCGCCGTCGCCGGGCCGGACGATCAGGTCGGCGAGGGTGAACTCGACCAGCGGCCCGCGCCGCCGGGGCCGCCCGAACGCCACCCCGGCCAGCTCGCCGCCCCGGTGACAGGTGATCACCCGGTAGTCCAGGCCGGGCGCGTCGCCGTACCGCCAGCGCAGGAACTCCTCGGTCCGCAGCACCGCGAGCCGGGCGTCCGGGGCGTCGGCCGTGGCCCGCTCGCGGAGCAGCTCGGTGACCGGCTCGGTGCCGAACCACTCGGCGGCGGTGGGCAGTTCGCACGCCACCGGGCCGACCGCGGCCCGGCGCCTGGTGAGCGCCGCGCGGGCGCCTCGGGCGAACGAGAGCGGCCGGGCCACCCGCAGCGTGACCGGGACCTGGCCGAGGTCGTGCCAGCCCATCCGCAGATAGCCGGGCAGGCTGTTGCCGTTCGGCGTGTTGAAGACCAACTCCGCCTCGGGGGTCACCTGTTCGAGCAGTTGGGTGGTGAGGCGGCGGAAGATACCGCGGCCCTGGAAGTCCGGGTGGGTGGCGGTGTCCACCGGGCGGACGGCCCGGACCGGCCGGCCGGCGCCCTGCCACTCCCAGCGCAGGAACAGCCGGACGCCGACGATCCGGCCCGCCGGGGTGACCGCCACCAGGCCGGGGCTGGCGCCGAACGGGTTGCGGCGGTGCTTCCACTCGAAGAAGTCGGCGCTGCGGGTGCCGGTCGGGCCGCCCGCCAGTGAGGCGGTCAGCAGGTCCAGTACCGCGGGGGTGTCGGCCGGGCCGAGCGGACGGCAGGTCAGCTCGGCGGCGTCGTCCCGGACTTGGTCGGGGCTCGCGCTCACGGTGGTGGTCTTCCTCTCGGAGGGGCAGGGCGGGCGAGGCTCAGGCCCGCAGCACCTGCTCGTACACCTGCTCGACGGCCCGCTGGGCCCCGGCCACGTCGAAGCGCTCGGCGCGCAGCCGGGCGGCCGCCCCGAGCCGCTCGCGCAGCCCGGCGTCCCCGGCCAGCCGCCCGAAGGCGGCGGCCAGACCGGCCGGATCGCCCGGCTCGACCAGGAAGCCCTGCCCACCGTCGTCCAGCACCTCGGGCATCCCGCCGACCCTGGTCACCACCGAGGGCAGACCGCTGGTCATCGCCTCCATCAGGGCGACCGGCAGCCCCTCCTGACGGGAGCTCAGCGTGAACACGTCGAAGCCGGGCAGCAGTTCGGGCACGTCCGCCCGCGATCCGGCGAAGACCACGCCCTCGCCGGCCGCCGCCCGCAGCTCCGCCTCCAGCGGACCCGAGCCGATCAGCACCAGCCGGGCTCCGGGGTGCTGCTCGCGGAGCAGGCCGAATGCGGCCAGCAGGGTGGCCTGGTCCTTCTTCGGGGTGAAGTTGGCGACCGTGCCGATCACCAACGCATCCGGCGGCAGCGCGAGTTCGGCCCTGGCATGGGCTCGGGCGGCCGGACCGCCGAGCGCGCCGCCCAGGTCGGGGCCGTGATGCACCACGTGCACGAAGTCACCGGCCCGGCGACGGGCCGCCGGGATCGCCGCGGCCACCGCGTGCGAGACCGCGATCACGGCCCGATTGCGCCGGTAGGTCAGCGAGTTGGCCCATCGGGTGGCGGTCCGGTAGCGCTCCCAGACGTTGTGCTCGGTGTGCACCAGTACCGGCTGTCGACGGCCCAGGGTGAGCAGCCGGACCGCCGCGGCCGGGATCGGCATGTGCGAGTGCACCAGGTGGTAGCGCCGGCCGGCCAGCAGCCGGGCCAGCCGCCACGGCCAGAGCCGCCCGGGTGCCGCGCCCAGGCAGTGCACCTTGACACCCGCCGCCTCCAGCGCGGGCACCAGCGCGTCCTTCCAGGGCAGCACGTACGCGACCTCGATCTCGTACCGATCGCGGTCCGCGTGCCGGGCACAGTTGACCAGCAACTGCTCGGCCCCGCCCCGGCCCAGACCCTTGGTCAGCCAGAGCACCCGGATCCGGCCGGCGGTCACCGGGTCTCGCCCTCGTGGCCGCCGGTGGCCGACTCGACGGCCGGGGACGGGTGCTGGGCGCGCCGGGCCCAGGTCGGCGAGGCGCGGTGCCTGGGCTCCTCGCGCGGCTGGTGCTGCGCCGGGCCCCCCGACTGGGCCGGAACCCCGGACCGGTCGCCGCCGTGCTGGCCGTCGCGCTTGCGCCGGCCGGACGGGCCGAGCGTGCCGAGCAGCGCCACCCCGGCCACCGGGACACCGGTACGGGACAGCAACTCGCTGACCCGGTCGGCCTGTTCGGGTGTGACGTTGCCGGCCCGGACGGTGACCAGCACCGCGTCCGCGTGCCGCACCAGGTCGTACGCGTCGTTGGCGTGCAGCAGCGGGGAGCTGTCGATCAGCACCACGTCCGCGTGCCGCCGGGCCCGGCGGAGCACCTCGCCCGCGCGCAGCACCAGGGCGGCCGGGTAGGCGGTGGTGTTGCCGCCGGTGATCAGGTGGACGCCGTCCACGTTGGTCCGCCGGATCAGGTCGTCCAGCTCGGGCAGCTGCTCACCGCTGAGCAGCTCGGCCATCCCCGGGCCCTCGCCCACCCCGAACTGCTCGTGCGCCTGGGGATGGCGGAAGTCGCAGTCCAGCACCAGGACTTCGCGGCCGGTCTCGGCCAGCGCGGCGGCCAGGTTGGCCACCGTGGTGGTCCGCCCGTCGCCGCTGCAGCCGGACATCACCAGGATCACCGGCGCGGGCTGGGCCAGCCGCCGGGAGACCAGCTCGGCCGGGTTGAGATTGCCCTCGGCCAGCTGCGCGGCGAGCGCGGGCGGGCCGGTCAGCAGCAGGGTGGAACGCAGCGAGCGGAACGCCTCGGCACCCGGGTCGGACGGCCGGGCCACCACCAGCGGGTCGCGCAGCCGCCGGAGCCGCCGGGAGAGTTGCGGGATCTCGCCGATCACCGGGAGGTTGAACGCCTCCTCCGCACCGTTGCGGGTGCGCAGCCGGGTGTCCATCCGACTGAGCATCAGCGCGGCCACCACACCCAGGGCCAGCCCGAGCGCCACCGCGAGGCCCAGCCTGACCCCACGGTTCGGCGAGCTGAGCAGATTGCCGCCCGCCTCCTTGGCGTCGATCGAGCCCCACTGCTGGATGGCGTCGGTCTGACTGACGTTCTGCAGGTCGCTGATCGCGGTCAGGGTCTTGGTCAGCGAGGCCAGCGCGGCCGTCAACTGCGGTTGCAGCTTGGGCTGGTCGACCGGCTTGGCGGAGCTGAACTGCTGCTGGAACTTGTTGACCTGCTCCTGCTGGGTGGCCGCTTGGGCCTCCAGCCGCTTGATCGACTCGCTCGCGCTCTTCGCCGACTCCTGGCTGTAGCCGTTGATGATCGCCTCGGCGAAGGCGGCGGCGGTGTCCGCGCAGCTGTGCTGGGTCGGACCGATGGCGGTGACGGCCAGCATCTGGGTGCTCGCGGCGGACACCGTGCGCCGGGCCGCCAGCGCCGCCACGTCCGTGACACCGAGCTTCTTGGCGGCTGCGGTGGTGACATCCGAGCCGGCGGCGTAGGAGAGCACCTGGTCGGCCCGGACCGCCTCGCCTGCACCCGCCACCGGGGTGATCGCCACCTTGCACTGCCACTTGCCGTTGTCGACCGTGTCGCCGGTCGGGGTGAGCAGCAGACCGATGATCAGGGCTGCCACCGTGCAGCCGGCCAGCAGACGCCAGTAGCGGCGCAAAACCAAGAAGTGGTTAGCCGGTTCCACCGGGTGGTTCCCCTCGCGTTCGTGGTGCATACGCCGTACGGACCGGCCGAGCCGGATGCAGGGTTAGCTCCGTACGGTCCGGTGACGGCCGCGCGACACCCCCCGACGTCGCCGACTCCCCTGGACCCCCGAGCCTGATGCTTGCGGCACCTGACGTGCGGCGCAAGCACTTTGGCCAATCTCATCCCCGCCGCAGTGATCTTTCGTAGAACTCGACCATTTGGCCGGAGACATGGTGCAGGGTGAAACGGGTCAGGAACCTGGCCCGGGCCGCCTTCACCCGCAGCGCGGCCGCCGAGGGATCGCCGAGCGTCTCGAGCAGCGCGGCCGCCAGCTCGCCCGGCCGCTCCGGCGGCACCAGCCGGGCGTAGTCCTCCGAGCCGACCGTCTCGCGCAGCGCCGCCACGTCGGCACAGACCAGCGGGACACCGACCCCCATCGCCTCCATCGCCGCGCTGCCCAGGCCTTCCCAGCGGGACGGCACGGCGAACGCGTCGGAGGCCGCCATCAGGTCGAACACGTCCGAACGCGGCCCCAGGAAGCGGACGTTGCCCGCCAGGTCGGCCAGCTTCCGCAGCCCGGCGGTCTCTGTACCGGGGCTGCCCGCGAGCAGCAGCACCGCGTCCGGCAGCTCCGCCCGTACCTTGGGCCAGGCCTCCAGCAGGACGTCGAGACCCTTCTGGTACTGCTGCCGGGCGGCCGCCAGCACCACGGGCGTGTCGGCGGCCAGCTCCAGGCCGGCCCGGACGGCGGCCCGCCGCTCGGGGGTCACCGAGCCGAGCAGCTCGGGGTCGCGGCCGCGCGGCACCACGTCGATCCGGTCCGGCGAGACGTGCAGCCGACGGGCCATCACCTGGGCCACGTGCCTGGTCAGTGCGTGGAACCGCCGGGTGCCCTGCGCGGTCGCCGCATCCACGGCCTGGGCGGCCCGGACCTTCCACGGGTTCAGGCCGCGGGCGTGCAGATGCTCCGGCCCGTACGCGGAGTTGACCAGGCTGGACACCACCGGCACCCCGCTGGCGAGCGCGGCCGAGCGGCCGAGCACGTCCGACTCGTAGAGCGTGGTGTGCACCAGCTCGGGGCGACGGCGGCGGACCAGCCGACGGAGCGCCGCCAACTCGCCGACCCGGCTTGCCGCGTGCACGCCGAAGACGGTGGCACCGGCCTGGGTCAGCTCGGCCTGGAAGCCGTCCGGCGAGTGCCGCAGGTACGCCACGTCCAGTTGGACACCCGAGCGGACCAGCTGCGGCGCCATCGACACCAGGCCCTGCTCGGCGCCGCCGATTCTGCTCACGCTGTCGATCACATAGAGCACGTGCACAGCGGCAACCCCCAGCGAGACCCCCGGCGCCGACCCCCCGGCCCAGCGCGCTCTGACAGACGATCAGCATCCCAGGCCGGACGGGGGCTCCGCCAGCGAATGGCCATACCCGCCAGGGGCGCGGGGCGGAGCCGTGCGTGTCACCGCCCCGCGCCCCTGAAAGCTTGACCCGTCCCGCGAAGTCCCCGAAGGTTGGCCGCATGGCTGACGGACCTCGCGTGCTGCACCTGATCACCGATCCCCGGGGCCGGGGCGCGCAGAATCTCGCCCGCGACCTGCACGCCGAGTTGCTGCGCCGGGGCGCGCCGTCCGTGCTCCGTGCGCTCCAGCCGCACGCCGACGCGCCGCCGGAGCACGATGCACCGGTGCTCGGTCCGTCCCGCCACCACCCCGCCACGCTGCGGGCGCTGCGGGCCGCCGCCCGGCAGGCGGACGTGGTGGTGGCGCACGGCTCCAGCACCCTGCAGGCCTGTGCCGTCGGACTGTTGGGCACCGGGGTGCCCTTCGTGTACGTCAACATCGGCGACCCGAGGCACTGGACCGCGAGCCTGTCCCGGCGGCTTCGGGTGGGTGCGTTCCTGCACCGGGCGGCCGCCGTCTCGGCGATCTCGGACGGGGCCAGGACGGTGCTGTTGGAGCGCTTCCGGCTGCCCGCCAGGAAGGTCCGCACGATTCCGAACGGCCGGGCCGCCGACGCGTACCGGCCCGCCGCCGGACCAGCCGAACGCGAGGCCGAACGCCGGGGCGCCCGCGAAGAGTTGGGCCTGCCCCCGCAGGGGCCGGTGGTCGCCTGGATCGGTGCGCTGGCACCCGAGAAGCGCCTCGACCTGGCACTGGCCGCGATAGACCGGCTGCCCGGCGTGCACCTCGCGGTCGCGGGCGACGGCCCGCTCGGCGGCAGCTTCCCGCTCACCGACCGGGTCCACTTCCTCGGCCGGCTGGCCGACCCCGGCGTGCTCTACCGGGCCGCCGACGCGCTGCTGCTGACCAGCGACAGCGAGGGCGTGCCCGGCGTGCTGATCGAGGCCGCGCTCGCCGAACTCCCCGCCGTCGCCACCGATGTGGGCTGGGTCGGCGACGTCGTGCTGGACGGCCGGACCGGCGCGCTGGTCCGCCCCGGTGACCCGGCCGCACTGGCCGAGGCCCTCGGCCGGGTGCTGGCCGGGGACCGGGCCGCACTCGGCGCCGCTGCCCGGGCGCACGCGCTGGCCCGGTTCGACCTGGCCGTGGTGACCGACTCCTGGCAGCACCTGTTGAGCCAGGTCACCCCCGCGCGATAACGATCCGTCAAGAAGTCCCCCGCGGCCTGTCCCACCCTCCGGGACGCGCGCATACTGTGCCGCGCGGCCACCGTCCGGTGACCGCCACGGGGGAGGTCGGACATGGGATTTCTGGCACTGGCGGGCGCGTTGGCCGTGCTCTGGCTGGTCTTCGGGGTCAAGGTGGTGCAGCAGTACGAGCGCGGCGTGGTGTTCCGGCTCGGCCGGGTCCGCGGGAACGTCCGTGATCCCGGGCCGATGCTGCTGATCCCGCTGGTGGACCGGATGCGCAAGGTCAACGTCCAGGTGATCACGATGCCGGTGCCCGCCCAGGAGGGCATCACCCGGGACAACGTCTCGGTCCGGGTCGACGCGGTGGTCTACTTCCGGGTGGTCGACCCGGTCCGGGCCACCGTCGACGTGCAGAACTACACCTTCGCGATGTCCCAGGTGGCGCAGACCTCGCTGCGTTCGGTGATCGGCAAGAGCGACCTCGACTCCCTGCTCTCCGGCCGGGAGGGCCTGCACCGCGGCCTCGAACTGATGCTGGAGAGCCCGGCGGTGGGCTGGGGCGTGCACATCGACCGGGTGGAGATCAAGGACGTCGCACTGCCCGACTCGATGAAGCGGTCGATGGCCAGGCAGGCGGAGGCGGACCGGGAGCGCCGGGCCCGGATCATCACCGCCGACGGCGAGTTCCAGGCCGCGAGCAAGCTGGCCGACGCCGCCCGGCTGATGGACGGTACGCCGTCCGCGATGCAGCTGCGCCTGTTGCAGACCGTGGTCGAGGTGGCCGCCGAGCAGAACTCCACCCTGGTGCTGCCGTTCCCGGTCGAGCTGCTCCGGTTCTTCGACAGCGTGAACCGGAGCGCTCCCGAGCCTTCGGTCGCCGACCCTGCGATCCCCGAGCAGACCGTCCTGCTGGACAAGGCCGACGACTGACCTCGTTGGGCCGTCCGGGCGAACCTGTGCTCCGGACGGCCCGTCAACTGGGCCGCAGGTCAACGGCACTGGCAGCATGACCGCTCGTGAACCCGCTTCTGCGTACCGCCGTGCTGGCCGCCGTCGCCAGCGGACTGCTCGTCACCCCGGCCACCGCCGCCCCCGAGGTCCCGCACGAGGGCGGCCTGGTGGGCCGGATCGACCACCCCGGCCCGGTCCGGGCGCTGAAGCAGGAGGCGGTCGAGTTCTTCTGGTACGACTGCGGGCACTCGCAGCAGCTGGAGATCCCGCTGGAACGCTGGGCGGAGAAGCACCGGGCCGACGTGACGCTCCGTCGGGTGCCGGCGGTCTGGGCGGGCAGCCGCGAGGAGCAGGCCCAGCGCGGCCACGCCCGGCTCTACTACACGCTGGAGCAGCTCGGCGAGGTGGACCGGCTGCAGCTCGCGGTGTTCCGGGCGGTGCGCGAGCGGGAGACCGATGTCACCACCGAGGAGACCGCTGCCGCCTGGGCGCTGACGGTCGGTCTGGATCCGGACAAGTTCCGGGCGGCGTACCGGTCTTCGACCGTCGAGCAGGCCACCGAGGCGGCCGCCGGGCTGCTGGTCAGGTACCAGGTGGACGAGCTGCCGACCGTGCTGGTGGAGGGCGACCGGCGGGTGCAGCCGAGCCGGGACGGCGGGGTCGAGGGGATGCCCGCCGCGCTCGACCGGCTGGTCGACTGACCCGGCTCTGAGCAGCCCGAATTCTTCACCGAACCAGCCCCTTGCTCGCACACTCTGTGCCAGAGTGGTCGCCGCGGCCGAACTGCCTGAGCAGCGGCCCGGATTCGAGACTCGAGCCGGTCGGACCGGCCCTGGTACCTCGGACGTCACCGAATCACTCGGCACCGGAGAAGGCGGGGTTCCGTGGGGGGACAGCGCGCGCAGGTCCTGGACCAGCGCGAGAACCAGACCGAGGCGCGGCGGGCGGCGGCCGACGGTCCGCCTGCTGAACTGATCTTCAAACGAAGGCTGCGGCCCGCCCAGGTGGCCCGCGAGCTGCTCGGGGCGCGCGAGTTGGTGCGCGCGCTGGCCGAGCGCGATCTGCGGGCCCGGTACAAGCAGGCGGTGCTCGGCTTCGCCTGGGCGGTGCTCACACCGCTCGCGCTGTGCTCGATCTTCACGCTGGTGTTCCAGCGCGCGGTGAAGATCGACACCAGCGGGGTGGCCTACCCGCTGTTCGCCTATGTCGGCCTGATCGTCTGGCAGTTCTTCAGCAACACGATGAACCAGGGCGCACTCAGCCTGGCCAACAACCTCAGCCTGCTGAACAAGGTCTACTGCCCGCGCGAGGTCTTCCCGCTCGCCACCATGCTGGTCGCCAGCGTGGACATGCTGATCGGCATCGGCGTGCTCGGGCTGCTCTTCCTGGTCTTCTGGACGGCGCCGGCGGTCACCTTCTTCTGGGTGTTCCCGCTGCTGCTGATCCAGATCGCCTTCACCTACGGCGTGGCGCTGGTGCTCTCGGTCGCGGTGGTCTACCTGCGCGACGTCCGGCACCTGCTGCCGATCATCACCCAGATGGGCGTCTTCGCGACCCCGGTCGCCTACCCGCTCTCGCAGATCCCGCAGGGCCTGCAGGAGATCTACGTCGGCTTCAACCCGCTGGGCGCGGTGATCGAGGGCTACCGGCGCGCCCTGCTCTACGGCCAGGCCCCGGACCTGACCCTGACCGGTATCGCCGCCGCCAGCTCGGTGGTCTTCCTGGTCGGCGGCTACCTGGTCTTCAAGAAGCTGGAAACGGGGATCGCCGATGTCGCATGACCTTTCGAGCAGGCAGAGCCTCCCGCTGGGCACGATCAGGACCGAGCAGGTCTGGAAGCGGTTCAAGGCCGACCAGCAGCGGATGTTGCTGCGCGACAAGGTCGAGCAGCTGACCCGTCGGCTGCGTGGCGGCCGGGGCGAGGACTGGCGCTGGGCGCTGCGGGACATCAACCTGCACATCGAGCCCGGCGACTCGGTCGGCCTGATCGGCTCCAACGGCTCCGGCAAGTCCACCCTGCTCAAGATGCTGACCCGGGTGATGTACCCGTACGGCGGGGTGATCGACGTGCGCGGCCGGATCGGCGCGCTGATCGAGATCCGGGCCGGTATCCACCCCGACCTGACGGGTCGGGAGAACATCTACCTGTTCGGCGCGCTGCTCGGCCTCAAGCGCCGCGAGGTGGCCTCCCGGTTCGACGACATCGTCGAGTTCGCCCGGCTCGGCGGGGCGATCGACCGGCAGGTCAAGTACTACTCCTCCGGGATGCAGATGCGGCTCGGCTTCGCGGTGGCCGCCTACCTGGAGCCGCACGTACTGCTGGTGGACGAGGTGCTGGCGGTCGGCGACGCGGTCTTCCAGCAGCGCTGCCTGGACCGGATGCGCGAGGTCGCCGAGCAGGGCACCACGATCGTTTTCGTCTCGCACGACCTGCCCGCCGTCGAGTCGATCTGCCGCCGGGGCGTCTGGCTGGAGCAGGGCTCGATCCGGGTGGACGCGGGTATCAAGGAGGCGATGTCCGGCTACCGGGACTCGATCGAGGCGCAGTCCGAGGCCGGCGGCCGGGTCGGTGAGCCGCTCCAGCTGCTCAAGCACGAGATCGTCGGCGAGGGCCGGGAGAATCTCACCACCGACGAGCCGATGACCGTCGAGCTCACCCTCGGCGGCGACTACCGGGGCGACGCCACGCTGCACCTGGGCGTGAGCGAGGGCACCTCCAGCCCGATCTTCCAGATCAGCCACGAGATCCGGCTCACCGGCGAGGACCACCAGGTCGCCTGCATGATCCCCAACCTGCCGCTGCCGCGCGGCCGTTACACGCTCTGGGCGGGTGTCTACAGCATCGGCAGGACCGACGGCGGCACGCTGATGAGCTGGCACTCGGTCGGCCAGTTCGACGTCTTCGGCCCGATGTTGGACACCCCGCCACGGGCCGTGGTGCTGGCCGCACCGGTCTTCGTCCCGCACCGCTGGGAGGAGTGAATCGGTGAACGGCCTCAGAGTCCTGGTCCACCTCAACAACCTGGCGCTCGGCGGCGCGCAGCTGAACGCCGTCGACATCGCCCGCACCCTGCGCGACCGGGGCCACCACCCGGTGCTGTTCGCCCAGGGGGTGGACGGGCCCGCCCCGCTGGTCGAACTCGCGGCCGGCCACGGCCTGGAGCTGGTGGTCGAGGGCGGTCCCGACACCCCGGTCCGGGTGGTCAGGCAGCGGCTGAACCGGCTGGCCGAGCAGCACGGCAGCCAACTGCTGCACGCCTGGGAGGTCCGGGCCGCCCGGAACTCCTTCTTCGGCCCCGGCCGGCTCGGCCGACTGCCGGTGATCACCACCTTCTACGGCATCAGGATGCTGCGCGGGCTGCCCCGGCACCAGCCACTGGTGCTCGGGCTCGGCGCCCTGCTGGGGGAGGGGCGGGCCTTCGGGCACCGCGACGTCCGGCTGATCGAACCGCCGGTGAACACCGTGACGGACGCCCCCGGGGTGGTGGACGGCGGCGCCTTCCGTCGTGAACACGGCATCGGCGAACGGGAGTTGCTGCTCGCCATCGTCACCCGGCTGGTGCCCGACCTGGAGAAGGACGCGGGCGCGCTGCTCACCGTCGAGGCGGTCCGCAGACTGGCCGATCCCCGGGTCCGGCTGGCGGTGGTCGGCGCCGGGCCCAGCCTGGAGCCGCTGCGGGCCGCAGCGGCGGCCGCGAACGCCGAGCTCGGGCGCCAAGCCGTCCTGGTACCAGGCCAGTTGGCCGATCCCCGGCCCGCCTACCAGGCCGCCGACGTGGTGCTCGGGATGGGCGGCTCGGCGCTGCGCGGACTCGCCTTCGGCAAGCCGGTGGTGGTGCATGGCGCCGCCGGGTACACCGCGCCGCACGAGCCGGGCCCGCTGGTCGAGCCGCACGCCTCGCGCTGCATGTACGGCTTCGGGGACGGCTCCGGATCGCCCGAGCTGCTGGCCGAGCAGCTCCGCCCACTGCTGGACGACCCGGCCCGCCGGGCCGCGCTCGGCGACTGGGGCCGGGACTGGGTGGTCGGCAGGTTCTCCCTGGAGAGCGTCGCCACGGCGTTCGAGGACCTCTACCACGAGGTGGTCACCACCCCGCCGGGGAAGGCGAGTTGGCTCCGTGACCTGGAGCAGATGAGCCGGTTCGAGTACAGCAAGCCGACCGCCGCGCGGCTGCTCGGCAGGTAGGTCTCCGGCAGGCGGGCCGCCTGCCGGAGACCGGACGGTCCGTCAGTCGGCCCGGCGGAGCAGCAGGGTGAGGAACCCGAGGGTGCCCCGGTAGCCGCCGAGCCAGCCCAGCCGGTGCTCGGCGGCGGTCGCCGCCGCTTCGGCGCTGTCCGGGTGCTCGGGGTGGTCCAGGGCCCATTCGGCGAGCGAGCCCGCCCAGGCCCACTCGTAGTCGTCCCACTCCTCCGGCGTGCTGATGTGGCCGAGCACCGGCACCCAGCCGGCCTCGGTGACCAGCCGGATTGTGCCGGTCAGATCGGTGTGGTCGTCCGCGTTCGGTACGCCGAGCCCGGCCAGTGCGGCCGCGTCGGGCTCCCGCTCCCAGAAGCAGTCGCCGATCAGCACCAGTCCGCCCGGCGCCAGGTGCTCCCGGGCCGCCGCCAGGGTCGGCAGCAGCCCGTCGAAGGCGTGCGTCGCACCGACCGTGAGCACCACGTCGAACGGCTGGTGGGCCTTGAACTCCTTGGCGTCCTGGTGGTGCAGCCCGATCCGCCGGGCCACCCCGAGCGCCTCGGCGCGATCCCGACCGAGCGTCAGCCCGGCCTCGTCCAGGTCGACGCCGACCGCCTCCAGCTCCGGGTACGCGGCCAGTGCGCGGAGCAGCCAGGCGGCCTCCCCGCAGCCGAGGTCGAGCACCCGCCCGGCTCTGCCCCGGAGGGCCCGGTCCAGCAGCCGCTGGACGTTGGTGTCGGACAGCGGCGCGGCGATCGGGTGGTCGGAGTGGGCGATCCTGGTTCTGAGTTGACGGTCCATCGGGTCAGTCTGGCGCAGGACCGTCACCCGGTTCCAGCTTTCCGTAGGTCCGTCCCTTCCAGGCCGCGCCCCGCCCACGCCAGTGCTGGACGGCCGAGTCCACCGTCATCAGCAGGTACAGCAGCGCGGTGAACGGCAGCAGCAGCGCGGCCGCCGCCGGCTGCCCGTAGTAACGGAGCATCGGCATGAAGGTCCCGGCCATCAGCGCCCAGGCCACCGCGCCCGCCGCCGTGACCCACCACGCTCCGGCGACCGCCCCGGCCACGGTTGCCACCGGCGGCACCAGGTACACCAGCGTCAGCCCGAGCACCGTGCCGAGCAGCAGCAGCGGCGAGTGCCGCAGCTGCGCGTACGCGCTGCGCGAGACCATCCGCCAGAGCTGCCCCAACTCCGGATAGGGCCGGACGCTGTCCACCTGCTCGGCCAGGCCGAGCCAGGTCCGGCCGCCGGTGCGCTTGACCGCCCTGGCCAGATTCACGTCGTCGATCACCGCACCCCGGATCGCGGCGATCCCGCCCGCCCGCTCCAGCGCCGTCCGGCGCACCAGCGAGCAGCCGCCCGCCGCCGCGGCCGTCCGCGATCCTGGCCGGTTGCTCCACCGGAACGGGTACAGCTGGGCGAAGAAGTACACGAAGGCCGGCACGATCAGCCGCTCCCAGCCCGTCTCCACCCGCAGCCGGGCCATCTGCGAGACCAGGTCGAGCCGGTGGCCCTCGGCCGCCAGCACCAGGGCGGCCAGCGAGTCCGGACGGTGCGCGATGTCGGCGTCGGTCAGCAGCAGGTACTCCGCCCCGCCCGCCTGTTCGACACCGTGCCGGAGCGCCCAGAGCTTGCCCGTCCACCCCGGCGGCAGCGGCGGGGGAGTGGTCACGGTCAGCGCAAGCCCGCCGCCGTCCGCCCCGAGCCGCCGGGCCAACTCACCCGTCCCGTCCGAGCTGTGATCGTCCACCAGCACCACCCGGGCCCGCCCCGGGTACCGCTGTGCCAGCAGGCTCGGCAGACTCACCGGCAGCACCTCGGCCTCGTCCCTGGCAGGCACCAGCACCACCACCTCCGGCCACCGCCCGGTCGGCACCGGAGCGGGCAGCCGCTGGTCGGTCCGCCAGAAGAACCCCTGAGCCAGCGTCAGCCACACCCACGCCGCCAGCGACACCCACACCAGTACGGTCACCTCTCGCAGTCTGCCACCGCACCACCGGCTCGCGCTGTAACAGGCGATCGGACATCAGCCATCAGGGGCTCGGGGAACTGCGACGCCGACCCTTGCAAGGTGATCCGTGCGTAGGTGGTCAGGCACCTTCGCAGTGACCCGAACGACAGATCTCCTCGCAGTTCCCCGAGCCCCTGGTGGTGCCTGGCTGACGCAGTCCCGATTCTCCGGATCGTCTCCAGTAGAGTCGTCAACCGTGAAGATCGCACTGGTGGACTCAGGACTCGGACTGCTCGCGGCCGCCGCGGCCCTGCGCCGCCGCCGTCCCGACCTGGACCTGGTGATCTCCTCCGACCCCGACGGGATGCCCTGGGGACCGCGGACGTCCGAGGACATCGCCGCGCACGCGCTGGCCTGCGCCCGGGCCGCGGCCGAGCTGGCGCCGGACGCGTTGGTGATCGCCTGCAACACCGCCTCGGTGCACGCGCTGGACGTGATCCGGGCCGAGCTGGAGCCCGGGCTGCCGGTGATCGGCACCGTCCCGGCGATCAAGCCCGCCTCGACGGCCGGGGCCAAGGTGGCGATCTGGGCCACCCCGGCGACCACCGGCAGCCCCTACCAGCAGCAGCTGATCCGGGAGTTCGGCGGCGCCGCGACGGTGACCGAGGTGGCCTGCCCCGGTCTGGCCGACGCGGTGGAGCGGGCCGACCAGCAGGCGATCGCCGCCGCCGTGGCCGACGCCGCCGCCCGGACGCCCGCGCACACGGACGCGGTCGTGCTCGGCTGCACCCACTACGAACTGCTGGCGGACCAGATCCGGTCCGCCGTGGCCGCCCCGGGCGGTCCGCTGCCGGTCTGCCACGGCTCGGCCGACGCGGTCGCCGCCCAGGCGCTGCGCCGGATCGCCCCCGGCCGGCCCGAGGGCGGCGGCACCCTCACCGTGCTGCTCAGCGGCCGGATCGGCAGCCTGCCGCCCGCCGTCCTGCACTACGCGGAGGGCCGGCTGCTGGCCGAGCCCGCCTCGGCCCTCTACCAGTGACCCGGCTGCCGCAGCCCTGACGGCAGCCGGGTGCTCGCGTCGCCGCGCGCCGCGTTCAGCTGAGCCTGGGTCAGGAAGAGCGCCCCGGTCAGGTCGGCCCCGGTCAGGTCGGCGTCCCGGAAGTCGACCCCGATCAGATCCGCCTCCCGGAGATCGGCCCGCGTCAGGTCGGCCGCGATCAGGTACGCCCCGCGCAGGTTGGCGCCGCGCAGGTTCGCCCCGGCCAGCCGGGCGCCCATCAGGTCGGCGCCCCGGTGGTTGCGCTTCTTGCCGGGAACCCCGGCCCGGACCAGCTCGCTGACCCGCAGCAGCAGCTCGCCGACCCCCTGACGGATCGTCGGCACGTCCGCCGCGACCAGCTCCGCCGCACTGCCCCGGGTCAGCGCCCCGATCCGGTCCAGCTCCGTCCGCAGCTGCCCGTGCACCGACTTCGCGGCGCGCAGATCGAGCGCCTCGGTCAGGTAGTACAGCAGCTCGTGCAGCTGCCGCATCACCGGGAACACCTCGTACATCGCCCCGGCGGTCTCCGGCGCCTCCCGCCAGCTGCGCCCCTCGAAGGTGACCTGGGACACCTTCTGCCCGGCGCCGAAGCAGTCGAAGACCGTACAGCCGGTGAAGCCGCTGGTGCGCAGCTCGGTGTGGATGCCGCAGCGGAAGTCGGTTTTCAGGTTCTTGCACGGCGTGCCCGCCGCCTTGGTGACCGCGAAGTCGGTCGAACGCGCGAACGGCAGGGCCACGCAGCACAGCCCGAAGCAGTTCGC
The DNA here is from genome assembly GCF_001424875.1 of Kitasatospora sp. Root107. GTDB lineage: Bacteria > Actinomycetota > Actinomycetes > Streptomycetales > Streptomycetaceae > Kitasatospora. Next base: position 72,569 of record NZ_LMCT01000018.1, read on the forward strand.
GCAGTCGGACAGCAGCTCAAGGTTCTCGGACACCGCGCACGCACTCCCACCGCAGGACGGACACCGTGCTTCCCCCGGCGCCCTGGACATGCCCCATTGTCCCCGATCGTCCGGCTGCTCCGGCCCCGGGGCCAGGCCGTTCGGATGCGGTCGAACAGCTGCTGGCCAGCGGGGACGGGTTACGTGTATACCAAGAGGTCGATGACCGGTCGCAGGACGGTCGCAGCCACCGACCGAAAGGCCCACGGAGCCGATGTCTCCCCGACTCTCCGTCGTCGTCCCGATCTACAACGTCGAGCGCTACCTCCAGGAGTGCCTCGACTCGATAGCCGCCCAGACCTTCGAGGACTTCGAGTGCGTGCTGGTGGACGACGGCTCGACCGACGGCAGCGCGGCGATCGCCGAGGCGTACGCCGCCAAGGACACGCGGTTCCGCCTGGTCCAGCAGGAGAACAAGGGCCTCGGCGCGGCCCGCAACACCGGCTGGCGGCACCTCGCCCCGGGCACCGAGTACCTGACCTTCGTGGACAGTGACGACACCCTGCCGACCGGCGCGTACCAGCTGATGGTCTCGACCCTGGACGAGACCGGTTCGGACTTCGTCGCAGGCAACGCGCTGCGGCTGCGGGTGGCCGGTCTCTTCCCCTCGCACGGCCACCGCCGGGCGTTCGCCGAGTCCAGGCTCCGCACCCACGTGCGCGAGGTGCCCGGCCTGGTCACCGACCGGACGGCGTGGAACAAGGTCTACCGCCGCTCGTTCTTCGACGCGGCCGGCGTGCTGTACCCCGAAGGCATCCTGTACGAGGACGCGAAGAGCGTGGACGTGCTCTCCGAGCCGATCTACCACTGGCGGGTCCGGGAGAGCGGCGACCTGTCGATCACGCAGGTGAAGACCGACCCCAGGGGCGTGATCGACCGGGTCCGCTCGATCGAGCTGGTCCGGGAGTGGCTGCTGGCCAGGACCGAGCCCGAGTACCGCGAGTTCCTGCGGTCCTACGACCACAACACGCTGGTCGAGGAGCTCCCGATGTTCTTCTGGTCCGTGCCGGACGGCGACCGGGTCTACCGGGCGGCCTATCAGGAGCACGTCAGCCGCCTGCTGCGGGCGATCGGCGTGGAGCGGATCGACGGGCTGCCCGCCCAGCTGCGGCTCAAGTACCGCCTGACGCTGGCCAATCGGATGGAGCGGTTCGTCGCCGTCCAGCGGTTGCACCGCCAGGTCAGGAACCTCCGCTCCCGGCGCGCTGCGGCCTGAACACCTGCGGCTCAGCTCCCGACGGCCGGGAGCTGAGCCACCGTCACTCCGCCACGGTCGGGCCCTTGCGCCAGCGCTGCACGGCGGGCTCCAGGCCGGACAGGATGGTGTCGAAGCGCCGGGTGCTGGTGGTGCTGTCCACCTGGAGCCGGCTGATCCTGAGCGGGTGGACGGGCAGCCGGGGGCCGAGCTGGTGGTCGGACAGGAAGCCGAGCCGGTAGCCGAGCTGGCGCAGCAGGGTGTCGGCGCGCGGGTCGTAGCCGCCGTTCGGGTAGGCGAACGCGGTCGGCGGCTCGCCGAGCCAGCGGGTGAGCGCCTCGTGCGCCCCGGTGATCTCGGCCTGCACGGTCGAGTCGTCGCAGCGGGCCAGGCACGGGTGGCCGAGGGTGTGGTTGCCGACCGCGACCCCGCCGTCCTGGAGGGCCCGCAGGTCCTCGGGGGAGAGCTGCTCCTGGCCGGGCGGCCGGCGGCGGGCGCTGACCCGGAGCTCGTGCAGGCTGCGGCGGCGGTCCGGATCGGGCAGTGCCTTCAGCCGGGCGAGCAGCTGTTCCGGGCGGACGTGGCTGCGCAGCGAGCGGGCCTGACCGCCGTGCCGGGCCAGGAAGGCGGCCTCGTGCCACCAGAACGGCCGATCGGTGCCGATCAGCTCGGAGATCACGAAGGCGGCGGCCGGGATCTTGCGGGCCGTCAGCTCCGGTAGTGCGTGGGTGAGCACCGAGCGGTCGGCGTCGTCGAAGGTGATCAGCACCGAGCGCGGCGGCAGCGGCTTCCCCTCGGCGATCGCCTGCTCGACGTCCTGCACCGAGACCGGCGTGGCCAGCCGCCGCAGCCGGTCGAGCTGGGCGCCGAACGACCGGGGGTCGGTCACCCCGTGGTAGGCGAGCACCGCGAGCCGCTGGGCGGCCCGGGCACGGAACAGCGGCTGGGCGGGCGAGAACCGCAGCCAGCCACCCCGGTCGGACTCCGGCCCGGCCTCGGCCTCGGTGGCCGTGGCGGCGCCGGTGGTGCTTGTGGTCGGTGGCAGGCTGCTGACGGTACTGCTGAGCGTGGCTTCGGACTGCGGCACTGGGCCCCCCTCGGTCGCCGGTGCGGCGTGGTGGTACCACCGGAGGGCCCTGACCGCCCTCCGGTCCCGGGGCGCGGCGGCGCCGCCCTCGGCTCGGCCGATCACGGTGGGGACTCCCAACCCGCTCCGCTGACGGCCTGGTTCGCTGCTCTCAACTGGTGCTGATTCTCCTGGACCGGACTGACGGCGGGCAGTGTGTGGGCACCGGCCACCGGCAGTACAGGCTCGATCTGGATCGCTCAATGTAGTGGAGACCATCCAGTGGCACCGATGGTTGTACGGCGTTTCGGCGAGTTTTCGCGGGCGCGCGCAGAGCGCTCGGAGGAGCGCGGTAGGGTGCGCCGGCCCCGGGCCCGGCGGCTGCCGCCGGGCGGGGCCCGGGTATACCGTGGGTGGCATGGGAGAGACGCAAAGTGATCATGGCAGGAGTCGCGCCGCCCGGATCTGGAGCGGCGCAGCCCTGCACCGGCACCAGCTGCTGCTGACCGCGGCCGGTGCGGCCTGTATCGCGATGGGCATCATCACCGCCGTACTGGTCCCGGAGAGCGACGGCCCGGCCTGGGCGATGGCGGTGGCCGGCTGCCTGGCCGCAGGCGTTCTGCTGCTCGGCCGGATCGTCTTCGCGCTGCTCCGCCGGAACGGCCGCACCGCGCTCTAGTGCCGCGTCCGGGCACGACACTAGCCCCCGAAGGTCCGCCCGGACCGGTCAGATCCGGTCCGTGGTTGCGTCAGGCTGATCGGACCGGCCGATTTTCGGCCTATCTGCGCGCTTCTTTCACAACTTCCGGGCATCAGCGCCACACATCCCCCTAGTCTGAGTCCGCTCGGTAGGCGACTGCCGCCGTGCGCACGGCCACTTGCGGTGCCGGGGAGGGCACCGCAGAGGGGGAGACGATGGCGGGCAGTACCGTCCCCGGCGGCGTCCGGGGCAGAGTCAAACAGCAGTTGGTGCGGGTGGCGGGGGGAGTCCCCGGCGAAGGTGCCACCGTGCTGATCTACCACCGGGTCGGCGGCGCCGACTTCACCGCCCAGGTGGACCTGCTGGCCGAGCTGCCGGTCGGCCGAGTGGTCGGCCTGGACGAGGCCACCGACCGGCTGGAGGCCGGCCGCCGGACCCCGAGCACCGTGCTCACCTTCGACGACGGCTTCGCCGACGTGTACGAGAACGCCTGGCCGCTGCTCAAGGAGCGCGGCCTGCCGTTCACCATCTACCTGGCCAGCGGTCAGGTCGGCGGCGAGATGCGCTGGGAGGGCTCGACCGCGAAGGAGTCCGGTGCCCCGGGCCTGAGTTGGGACCAGCTCCGCGAGATGGCCGCCTCCGGCCTCTGCACGGTGGCCAACCACACCCGCAGCCACGCCCGCCCCGCCCTGCTCAGCACCGCCGAGCTGGACGCCTGCAACGACGACGTCGAACAGCACCTCGGCACCCGCCCGAAGCACTTCGCCTACACCTGGGGCGTCCCCGTCCCGCACATGGACGCGGCGCTGCGAGCCCGGTTCCGTACCGCCGCCACCGGCCGGGTCGGCCGGAACGACCCCAGCTTCGACCCGGTCCGGTTCTGCCGGGTCCCGGTCCGCCGGACCGATCCGATCGACTTCTACCGGGCCAAGCTGTACGGCCGGCTGCTCCCCGAGCGGGCCTACGCCCGGATCGTGGCCACCGCGAAGGCGGTCGGCGCCCGTGCCTGAGACGCCGTCACCCCGACTACGCGGCCCCGAGGGCCGGCCGCTCCGGGTCGCCCACCTGACCACCGTGGACATGAGCCTGCAGCTGTTGCTGGCCACCGAGCTCAAGGTCGACGTGGAGTCCGGCTTCGAGACCTACGGCATCAGCGCCCCCGGTCCGTACCTGTCCCAGCTCGACGCGATCGGCATCCGGCACGAGCCACTGCCCTCGCTCACCCGGGCCTGGCAGCCGGGCGCCGACCTGGCGGCGGCGCGCGAACTGCTCGCCGTGCTGCGCCGGATCAGACCGGACGTGCTGCACACCCACAACCCCAAGACCGGCGTGCTCGGCCGGATCCTCGGCCGGCTGGCCGGGGTGCCCGTGGTGGTCAACACCTGTCACGGACTCTGGGCGCAGGCCCACGACCCGTTCGCCAAGCGGCTGTTGGTGCTCGGGGCGGAGGCCGTCGCGGCCCGCTTCTCGCACGCCGAGCTGTACCAGAACGGCGAGGACCGGCAGACCCTGGCCCGGTTTGTCCCGGCCCGCCGCTCCCGGGTGGTGGGCAACGGTGTGGACCTCTCCCGGTTCGGCCCCGACCCGGCGGCCCGGGCCCGGATCAGAGCCGAACTCGGCGTCTCCGACGACGAGTTGCTGGTGGCCGGAGTCGGCCGCCGGGTGGCCGAGAAGGGCATCGTCGAGTACGCGGCGGCGGCCCGCGCACTGGCCGGAAAGGCCCGGTTCGCCTGGATCGGCCCGCAGGACGCCGACAAGCCCGACGCCCTGGCGGAGGAGGAGGCCGGGGTCGAGTTCCTCGGCAGCCGCTCCGACATGCCGGCGCTCTACGCCGCACTGGACGTCTTCGTTCTTCCCTCCTACCGGGAGGGATTCTCCCGCTCCGCCATGGAGGCCGCCGCCAGCGGCCTGCCGATGGTGCTCAGCGACATCCGGGGCTGCCGCGAGATCGGCACCCACGGCGAGCACCTGCTGCTCGCCCCACCCGGCGACGCCGGGGCCCTCACCACCACGCTCGGCCGGCTCCTCACCGAGCCCGCCCTGCGCGAGCAGCTGGGCACGGCGGCCCGTCGCCGCGCCCTGGCCGAGTTCGACCAGCGCGGTGTCGCGGCGGTCTCCCTGGAGACCTACGCGGCCGTGGCCAGAGCCAAGCGGTTGGCCTGGTCGGTCGGCTGAAGCCAACCTCACACCACACCCGCTGGGGGAGAAATGAAACGAGGGGGGGACCTCGTGGTCACCGCGCTGGCCGGAAGCATCGCGCTTCCGCTCGGTCTGGTGATCGCGATCCTGATCCGCTGCACCATGGGCGGCCCTGTGCTCTTCCGTCAGACCCGGACCGGCCGTGCCGGTGCGGAGTTCGAGATCCTCAAGTTCCGCACCATGCGGGACATGCGCTTCGCCGACGAACCCGACGCGCCCCGGATCACCAGGCTCGGCGCGCTGCTCCGCAGGACCAGCCTGGACGAGCTGCCGCAGCTGTGGAACGTGGTGCGCGGCGAGATGGGCGTGATCGGTCCCCGGCCCACGCTGCCCGAGCAGGTCGTGCACTACTCGCCGCGGCAGCGCGGCCGGCTGGCGATCCGGCCCGGGCTGACCGGCTGGGCCCAGGTCAAGGGCCGCAACTCGATCAGCTGGCCGGAGCGGATCGAACTCGACCTCTGGTACATCACCAACCGGACGGTCGGACTCGACCTCCGGATCCTGCTGATGACCGCCCGTCAACTGCTCCGCCCGGCCGGGATCACCGCGGTCGGCGGGGTCAACCCGGGCTTCCCGATCCCGACCACCACCACCCGCATCGTGCTGCCTCGGCAGGCGACGGCCACACGCATCCCGGTGGAGGAGGCCTCCTGAGCCATCCGCAGGGGCTCAGCCAGGTGACACCAGGGGCTCGGGGCTCTGCTGACTTGCGGCTCCGCCGCGGGGCGACGCCGACCTCGAAAAAGGTGATCCGTGCGTAAATGGTCAGGCACTTTCGCAGTGACCCGAACGCCAGACCTCCGCGCCCCGCGGCGGAGCCGCAAGTCAGCAGAGCCCCGAGCCCCTNCTCCATCGGGCCACCGACCGGGGCGAGTCGGGCCCGGCGGTCCGTCCAGCCGGTCTCGTTGCAGATGGGCAGCACGAATCATCAGGTCCTCAGGGGAGAGTGACGAACTCCCAGATTAGCCCGGAGAGTTGAGCTGCCATCAAGAATCAGTAAAACAAGGTTGTGTGATGACTAAATGGAACGGGAAATGCCGAGAGAACATGGTCGGATCATCGCAATGAAAGGCAGCGGAAGAAATCAGCGGCGCTGCGTGTGCTCCCGTACCGGCATGGCCCGGGTGGGGGCGGTCTGCTGGGGCGGCGCGGTCGTGCCGTTCAGAGTGGCCACGAAGGCGGCCAGTTCGGCGGCCTGCGCGGCGGTGAGGCCGCGCTTGAGTACCGATGTGACCGTGGTCTCGCTGATGTACAGCAGGAGGAACTCAGGCGTGTCGACCACCTTGAGGTACTGCGCCCACGCGATCTCGGTGTGCAGGCCGGGCCGGCGAATCGTGACCGCATCCTCGGTCAGTCCGACTTCGATCGTCCCGGCGATCCGGGGCAGCGACTTCCGGACGGTCCGGCGGGTCCCCAGGGTCAGGGCGTACAGCCCGTAGGCGCCGGCCGGCAGACCGGCGAACGCGATCGGGTAGTTCCCCAGCGAGAGCATCAGCAGAGCGTCGGTGAACAGGACGATTACAAACACCCACATGATGCGTCGCCGACGGTGCAGGCCCAGTCGCGATGCCCGGAGCAGTTCCTCGAACGAAACCCGGTACGACGTGCTGATATTCAAAACTTCCCCCGGGAGTCCGCAGTGACAAGACCAGGACTCTAGGGGGTGATCGTCTTCCCGTCCAGGTGATCATCCGTCAGCTCCGACAGCCCGGCGGCGAGGTCGACGAACAGGGCGGCGGACCAGCCGAAGCCGGAGGTCGCTCGGGTCGCGCGGGCTCCGGTGAGCGGGTTCCAGTACTCGTACAGGCCCCCCGCGTCGCGGACCATGGCCAGGGTGCGCAGCCGGAGCTCGTCCGCGGTGGCGGCGAAGCCGGAGCGGTGCAGGCCCTCGATGAGGAGGTAGTTGACGTTGAGCCAGACCGGGCCGCGCCACATCGCGTCCGGGTCGAAGGTGGGATCGTCGAACGCCACGGTGGGGACGGGGTGTTCGCCCCAGTAGCGGGCGGAGCGGAGTTCCTGTTCCAGGGCTGCGGCCACCTCGACGGGGAGGCGACCGGTGAACAGCGGCATGAGGTCGAGTGCGGTGCGGACCGGGACGGGCTCGCCGCCCGCCAGGGTGCGGAACCGGGTGCCGTCCCAGCGCCGGGCGACCAGCAGCTCGGTGTGGGCGGCGGCCTGTGAGCGCCAACGAGCGGCCTCCGTCGGCAGGTTGATGGCCTCCGCGATGTCGGCCAGGCGGTCGGCCTGGAGGATCAGGTAGGAGTTGAGGTCGGGGGGCTCGGCGCGTGGGCCGTAGTCCCAGACGGGGCTGTCGTCGAGACCGGACGAGTAGGGGTGCAGGTACTCGGGCAGCCCGTCGCCGTCCGGGTCGGAGACCGCGAACCACCAGGCGTGCGCGCGGACCAGCTTCGGGTAGACCGAGGCGAGGAACGGGAGGTCCGGGTCGGTCTGGTGGATCTTCCAGACGGCCCAGGCGGCCAGCGGGGGTTTGGTGACCGGCACCGGCTCCGAGGAAGGTACGACGCCGTTCGCCCGCCCGACGTGCTCGCTCAGCCGGGCGAGGTCCGAGCGGGGGAGGTCGGTGGTCTCGGCCAGTACCCCGTGATCGTGGACGACGTCGGGGAGTTGGCCGTCGGGGAGTTGGTGGTCGAGGAGCAGCAGGATCTGGTCGCGGGCGAGCGCGGGCGAGGCATGGCGCAGCGCGACGGCGTGGAAGAGGGCGTCCCAGTTCCAGACGCCCACGTACCCGTACTTGGATGGGACGAGCCCCTCCCGGCCGCCGATCGGCAGCAGGTTCACGGCCAGCGTCCACCAGGCCATCCGGGCCCGCTCCGCCAGGTCCGCCCGGACAGGCGGCATCCGGGCGAACCACTCCTCCCAGCGAGCCTCGGCCGCCGCTCGTACGGCCGTCGCCGACCAGCTTCCCTGCGGACCGGTCAGCACATGGCATCCGGTGAGTGCCACCGCCTGCTCGGTCCCGTCCGACAGCCGCCAGGAGGCGTGGGCGTGCTGCCCCGCGATCACCAGCGTCGCGGGGTCGGCGAACATCAGCGAGACCCCGTTCGCGAACGCCACCTCGGACGGCGTCGCCGAGGCGACGGGCACCGTACGCCCGTCGGTGTCGCGGACGACCAGTGCGGTCAGCTCGGTGGTCTGGTCGAGCGGGGTCTCGTACTCCGCCCGGGCGACCCGGAGGCCGTCCGGGCCGGCCGTCACCAGCAGCCGCGAGCCGCGTTCGGTGAACGGCTGTTCCACGAGGTCGAGAGTGAACATCAGCGCCCGCCCAGGCCGGAGGAGGCCATGCTGTTGAGGATCCTGCGCTGTCCGATCAGGAAGGCGATCAGCATCGGCACCACGGTCATCGCCGACAGGGCGGCGGTCAGTCCGTAGTCCACGCCGCCGCGTTGGGAGTTGAAGGAGTCCAGCAGCAGCGGGATGGTGAACAGGTCCGGGGTGTTCAGGAACACCAGGGGGAAGAAGTAACTGTTCCAGCTGGCCAGGAAGACGATGATGCCGAGCGTCCACAGACCGGGCCGGATGTTGGGCAGGATGATCCGCCAGAAGATGGTCCAGCGGTTGGCGCCGTCGATCCGGGCCGCGTCCTCCAGCTCGACCGGAACGGCCCGGATGAACTGGCGGAGCAGGAAGACCGCGAACGGATTGGCGATCGCGGGCAGGATCAACGCCAGGTGCGAGTCGATGAGTTGGAGCTTGGCCAGCATGATGTACAGCGGCACGATGGTGACCTGGGCCGGGACCATCTGGGTGGCCAGGAACAGGCCGAACAGCGGCCCTGAGCCGCGGAACGGTATCCGGGCGAAGGCGTAGGCGGCCATCGCGCCGGTGAACAGGGTGGCCGCGACGGTGACGGCCGCGATGTACATGCTGTTCCAGTAGGCCCGCCCGATCGGCACCTCGTCGAGCACGTCCGGGTAGTTCTGCGAGCGCCAGGGGCTGGGCAGCCAGGCCAGTGGCTCGTTGATCATCTGGCTGACGCCCTTGAAGGAGGTCAGCATCATCCAGACGAACGGGAACAGCGTGATCAGGCCGCCGAGGGTGAGGACGGCGTGCAGCAGGATCTGTCTCCGGTGGGTCATGCCGTCCTCAGGACTCGTAGTGGACGAAGCGCTTCTGCGCCTTGAACTGGACCGCCGTGACGACCAGCGTCAGCACCAGCAGGATCAGCGCGGCGGCACTCGACAGGCCGAACCGGAACTCCCGGAAGCCCTGTTGGTAGACCTTGTAGACGATGGTCTGGGCCCCCTCGTTGTGGTCGGGGTTGACCAGGACGTAGATCAGGTCGAAGGCCTGGAACGAGCTGATCACCGACACCACCAGGGTGAAGAAGACGGTCGGTGAGAGCAGCGGCAGGATGACCGAGCGCAGCGTCTGCCACGGCCCGGCGCCGTCGATTCGCGCGGCCTCGATCAAGTTGGCCGGGATGGTGGCCAGTCCGGCCAGGAAGATCACCACGTTGAGACCGAGTGAGGACCAGATCGTCACCACCGCGATGGCGGGGACGACCCAGGTCGGGTCCTCCAGCCAGCTCGGCAGCGTGACGCCGAACAGGTCCTGCACCGTCCCGTTCAGGATGCCGTCGCTGCCGCCGCCGAGGATCATCTGCCAGATCACCGACACCGCGACCGAACTGGTCACCACCGGCAGGAAGTAGATCACCCGGTAGGCGGTCCGGCCCCGGACACCGTGCAGGGCGAGGGCCAGCAGCAGGGCCAGCACCAGCCCGCCCGGCACGGTGATCAGGCCGATCTTGACGGTGTTCCAGACCGCGCGGCCGAAGCCCGGATCGGTGAGCAGGGCCCGGAAGTTGTCCAGCCCCACCCAGGTGGTGTCGCCGAGCCCGTCCCACTCCATGAAGGACAGCACGATCGCGAAGCCGAGCGGGCCGACCAGGAACACCAGCAGGCCGAGCAGTTGAGGCGCCAGGAACACCACGGCCCACCGGCGGTCCCGCCGCCGCCAGAGTGGCTCGGCACTCAACTCTTCCGGCCCTTCAGGCCGTCGACCAGGGTCTGCAGCTGGGTCATGCCCTCGTCGAAGCCGACCTTGCCCTCCCAGATCTTCATCAGGTGGTCGTTGACGGCCTTGGTCAGGCCGGGGACGGCGACCTCGTCGGGGTAGTTGGCGAAGCCCTTGTCGCGGACGTCGAGGAAGGTCTGGGCGTGCGCGGGGTACTTGCCGTCCGTCACCAGGCTCTCGGCACCCTTGACCGACGGCACGGCGCTGCCGCCCTTGAGCCGGAGCTGCTGGCCCTCCTTGCTGACGAACTCGGTCAGGAAGGTGAAGGCCTCCTTCGCGTGCTTGCTGTCCTTGTTGATGGTCAGGTAGGACGCGGCGACCGCACCCTGGATCGGCTGCCCGGACTCCGAAGGGAACGGCACGATGTCGTAGTTCGGGCGATCGCCGCCCTTGTCGATGCCCTCGATGACCCAGCGGCCGCCGGCGTAGAAGCCCGCCTTGTGCTTGATGAACTGGGTGGAAGGACCGTTGCCTTCGGGCAGCAGGTCGGCGGAGGCGAAGGTCTTGTCCCGGTAGCCGTCGGCGAGGGTCTTCAGCGCCTGCCGGGCCTTCGGATCCGACGGCGCGACGAACTTGCCGCCCTCCCACACCTTGCCCCCGAAGCCGTTGACCAGGCTGTAGTTGGCGCCGTACCAGTTCCAGAAGATGGAGCCGTACTTGCCGGCCGCCTTGAGCTTGGCGTTCATCTCCAGGTACGTGGCCATGGTCCACCGGCCGGCCTCGTTCAGCGCGGCCGGGTCGTCGGTGATCCCGGCCTCGGCCAGGGCCTTCTTGTCGAACCAGAGCACCTCGGGGTTGGTGTCGTTGGGCACGCCGTAGGTGACCCCGGCCTTCTTTGCACCGCCGTAGATGCCCTCGAAGAAGTCCGTGGGCCTGCTCTTGCTCTGCGGCCCGGCCAACTGCGCGTCGAGCGGGGCGAGTACGCCGTCGGCGACCAGCTTGCCGATGTAGTCGTCGCCGACGTAGAAGACGTCGGGGGCGGTCTTGGAGGTGAGCTGGGTGAGCAGCTTGGGGTGGTAGTCCTCGTAGGAGGCGACCGGTTCGAGCTTCAGCGTGATGTTCGGGTACTTCTTGGTGAAGTAGTCGGTGAAGGCCTTGAAGACCGCCATGTCCTCGGCCGGGCCCCAGGTCGCCCAACGCAGGGTGACCTTGCCGTCCTGGCCGTCACCGGCGGCGCCGTTGGTCCCGCTGCACGCGGACACGCAGAGCGCGGTCGCGACGGCGAGCAGTGCGGTTCTTCTCTTGAGAGTTGACACCAGGTGCCTCCGAGCTGGGGGTGGGTGGATGGGTGGAGCGAGGTCAGGCGAGGTCAGGCGAGGCCGCCGCCGTCGACGACGAGCGTGGAGCCGGTGACGAAACTGCTGGCGTCGCCGGCCAGGAACAGCACCGCGGCGGCGATCTCCTCCGGCGAGCCCGCGCGGCCCATCGGCCGGTCGGCAGCGTCCTTCTCGAACACCGCCCAGTCCTCGGCGAGTTGGCGGGCCTCGTCGCGGAGCATCGGCGTCATGGTGTCGCCGGGGTTGACCGAGTTGACCCGGATGCCCGCAGCGGCGTGGTCGATGGCCAGGGCACGCGTCATGTTGACGACCGCGGCCTTGGAGGCGCAGTAGGACAGCGCGTTGCCGCCGCCCTTGAGTCCCCAGCCCGAGCCGGTGTTGACGATGGAGCCGCCCTCGGTCATCGCCGGGACGGCGAACCTGCACATCAGGTAGACCGATCTGACGTTGACGGCCATCACGAGATCCCACTCGTCGACGGGGATCTCCAGCGCGGTCTTGCGGCGGATGATCCCGGCGTTGTTGAACAGGACGTGCAGTCCGCCGTACGTCTCGACGGCGGTCCGAACGATGCGCTCACAGTCAGCCTCTGACGAGACGTCAGCCTGCACCGCGACGGCCCGGCCGCCGTCCGCCTCGATCTCGCGGACGACGTCGGCGGCGTCCGCCAGGTCGGCGATCACCACGGCGGCGCCCTCGGCGGCGAACAGCCTGGCGGTGGCGCGGCCGATGCCCGAGGCACCGCCGGTGACGATGGCGACCTTGTTCTGGAGGGTGTTCATGAGTCCTCACTCGCTGACTGGATGCGGTAGATCACTGATTCGCGGTACCCGGTGATGACCCGGGCGGGCCCGCTGAGTGCGGCGTCGATCGCGGTGTCCCCGCTGTCCACCAGTAGCGGCCGGCCGCCGAGGGCGGCGAGCTTCTGCTGGGTGGCGAGCACGGTGATCCCGGCCAGCGGGTCCAGCACTCGGGGGCTGAACTGCTGGTTGCCCCGGCCGATCACGAAGCCCTGCCCGCCGATGACGGAGAGAATGGCATGCGTGACCTGTGACATGGCAAGGGTGAGCAAGGTCTGCTCGGTGACGTCCGAGGCGAGCAAGGCGCCGTCCCTGACCACGTCCACCCCCAACAGCGTGAGCTCCAGGCCGAGTTCACGTCCCACCGCGAGCGTGGTCGCGCCCGGCCCCAACGCGTAGGCCGTGCCGGGCTGCATGGACGCCACCACCGCGCGCGCGATCGACTCCACCGAGCCGGGAGGTGCCGAGGACGACCCGGTCTTACGACCGCTGAGCCGCGCCCGGGCGGCAGGCACCCGGAGCGTCCCGTACAGCCGGGCGCCGACCTGCCCCGACCGGTAGGCGTCCTCGTCCAGGTCGACGACTTCCGCCTCCAGTGTCGTGCCGTCGAACCCGGCCGCCGTCGTCCCGGCCGCGAACGGGCTGACCGCGAAGCAGCCGGAGTAGACCTTCACCCCGGCCGGTACGCCGAGCACCGCCCCGGTCGGCCGGGCGTCCAGCACGTCCCGCGCCGTCCCGTCCCCGCCGACRAACAGCAGCAGATCCACCCCGCCGAGCGCCGCCACCGCCGCCCGGGTGTCCGCCGCGCCGGTGACGCGTGCCGGACGGTGGACGAGCTCGAACGGGACTCCGGCGGCGACCGCGCTGTGCTCGCCCATCGGGCCTGCCACGGTGTGGAGTTGGATTGCCGGGCGCCGGGCGTGCAGGGCCCGGAGCGCGGCCGTCGCGCGTCCGCCCGCCTGGGGGACCGACCCCAGGGCGAGCGCCCCGTGGCTGCCCTTGAGCGCGGCCGGTCCGCCGAGGCCTGCCACGGGGTTGACGATCAGTCCGACGATCACCGACGGTGCTTCCGGCAGTAGGCCCGCCAGGTGGGGGACCACTGCGCCGGATCGTCCAGGGACGTCGCGTCGATCCGGTGGACGGTCTGGTTGTAGGGCGCGTTCTTGACGAACTCGGGGTCCTGGCGGGCCTCGGTGGCGACCTGGGCGAGGATCGCGGCGTACTCGTCCAGGTCCTCGCGGGAGTACGACTCGGTCGGCTCCAGGGTGAAGGGCTCGGGGACCACGTACGGGTGGTGGCTGGTCCAGTAGTGCACGCCGAAGTCGGCGGCGCGGATGCCGATCTCCTCCGAGTGCACACCGGTCTCCTCGGCCAGCTCCTGCCAGGAGTACCTGACCTGCTCCACCCGCCGTTTGTCCGCCCACGGGACGGAGGCGCCGGGGATCTGCAGCACCTTGTGGAGCAGGTAGTTGTTGTTGAGCACCGCCGTCTCCGCGACCTCGCGCAGACCGTCCGCACCGAGCGCCATCACCCAGGCGTAGGCGCGCACGACGTTGGGCGTGACCCCGAGGAACGGCCGGATCTTCCCGACCGGACTCGCCGGGGAGTTCAGCGTGTACGACTCGCCGTCGCGGTCGACCACCGGGCCCGGCAGGAACGGGACCAGCGCCTCGGAGACCCCGCACGCGCCGGCCGCAGGACCGCCGCAGGCGTGCGGCGTCGAGAAGGTCTTGTGCAGGTTGAAGTGGCACAGGTCGAACCCGGCGTCGCGGGCCCGGGTGATGCCGAGGATGCCGTTCGCGTTGGCCTGGTCGTAGCAGGCCAACCCGCCTGCAGCGTGGATCAGTTCGACGAACTCCCGGATCCTCGGGTTGAAGATACCGGTGTCCTCCGGGTTGGTGATCAGCAGCGCGGCGGTACGCGGCCCGACCGCCGCGCGGAGCGCCTCGATGTCGGGGTAGCCGTCGGCGTCCGGCATCAGGGTGATCACCTCGTACCCGGCGACCTTGGCGCACGCGGCGTTCGACGGGTGCGAGAACATCGTGGTGACGACCTGGTCGCGCTGCCCGGCCTCGCCCCGGGAGGCGTGGTAGGCGCGGATCATCGCGAGGTTGGCGTAGATCGCCGCCGAGCCCGCGCCGGGCTGGAGAGAGACTCGGGTCATGCCGGAGATCTCCTTGAGGATCTGCTCCAGCCGCCAGTAGATCTCCAGCACGCCCTGCACGGTGTCCTCGGGCTGCAGCGGGTGCAGCTCGGCGATCCTCGGGTCCCGGACGAAGGTGTCGTTGACCTTCGGGCTGTACTTCATCGTGCAGGTGCCCTGGCCGACGTCGATGTTGAGGTCGGCGCCGAGGGTCTCCTGGGAGAGCCTGAGGTAGTGCCGGACCACCTGGTTCTGCGACAGCTCGGGCAGCGCCGGCGGGGTGGCGCGGCCGATGCCCTCGGGCAGTTCGACCAGCGGTGCGTCCGGGGCCGGGACGCCGATGCCGCGCCGCCCGGGCCGGGAGAGTTCGAAGATGATCTCCTCGTCCCAACGTGCCTGGTGGAAGCGCCGCAGGGCGGGCTTGGGCGCGACCGGCAGCGTCGCGAACGATTCTCCGTGCGAGCTCACTTGGTGCCTCCGGTGACCGAGAGGGCGTCCTTGACGGCCGCCGCGAGGGTGTCGATGTCGGCGATCGAGTGCCGCTCGGTGACGCAGACCAGGACCCGCCAGGGCGAGATCCGCACCCCGCCGAAGATGCCCGCACCCCGCAGCGCCGCGAGCAGCGCGTCGGCGTTCGGCACCTCGATGGTGAACTCCCGGAAGTGGAGCGCCTCCTGGTTAAGCACCAGGGCCCCGGCCGACGCGAGTGCCTGCATGGCGTACCTGGTCCGGGCGAGAATCGTCTCGCCGATCTCGCGCATGCCCTGCGGGCCCATCAACGCGAGGTAGACGCCGGCCGTGATGCCCCACAGGGCGGCCGCGGTGCCGACCCACTCCTTGCCCTCCTCGCGCAGCGCGAAGGAGGTCCGGTCGTAGAAGACGTCGCCGAAACCGTACTCGCCCTCGACGGCGGTCGGGGCGATGCCGAACAGGCGGGACGGGAACTCCGCGACCAGCCGCTCCTCGTCCCGGCTCGCGATGAACCCGGCCTGGCCGCCGCCGTACTGCTGGTGCATGCCGAGCGATTGGATGTCCCCGCAGACCAGGTCGGCGCCGTAGGAGGCCGGCGGTGCGAGCACGCCGAGCGAGATCGGGTCCGTGCCCACGACCAGCAGGGCACCCACGCCGTGTGCCAGGACGGCCAGTTCGCGTCCGCGCGTCTCGATGACACCGTGGACGTTCGGCGTCTCCAGGTACAGCGCGGCGAAGGTGTGGTCGAGGGCCGGCTCGGCGATCTCCCCCGAGTCGGCCACCGGGGCGAGCACGACCTCGAGGTCCGGGGCGAGGTAGTCGTGGATCATGCTGAGCTTGTCGGGGGCGACCGCGCCGCTGACCAGCACCCGGCGGCGGCCGGTGTAGCGGGCGGCCATCCGCAGGGCCGTCCCCGCCGCCTGGAAGCCGTCGTAGACCGGCACGTTGACGACGTCCATCTCGAGCAGCTCGCCCATCATCGAGACGTACTCGAAGAGCGCCTGGAACCGGCCGTGGTCCTCGTACGGCTCGCCCGCGTAGGCGGTCAGGAACTCGCCGCGACCGTTGACCTCGTCGCACACCGCCGGGACGTGGTGCGGGTAGCAGCCGTGCCCGAGGAAGCTCAGCACCCGGGTGGTGTCGGTGTTCCTGGCCAGCAGGCCGTTCAGGTGCCGGACCAGACCGTGCTCGTCCAGGAAGGGCGCGGGCAGCTCGAGCGGACGGTCCAGCCGGAGGTCGGCGGGGATGTCGCCGTAGAACTCGGCGACGCTCGGGGCGCCGATCTCGGCGAGCATCGCGGCCCGGGCCGCGGGGCCCGCGTTGGGTATGTAGGGATGGATCACGGCACTCCTCAGTGCTTCAGGACCACGGCGTCACGCGGCGCGATGGCCACGGAGCCGTGCAGCTGACGACCGGTCAGCAGGTCGGTCCCGGCGGCGGGCAGGGAGACGGTGGCCGTGGCGGCCCCGTGGTTGAGCAGGAACAGGAAGTCGCCGCGGCGGCAGGCCTCGACGCCGTCCGGCAGGTCCGTCCAGGTGAGGCCGGCGGCGGCGAGCACCTCGTCCAGTACGGGCGTCAGGTCGTCGGGCAGGCAGCTGAGGTAGGTGGCCGCGCCGCGCCGGGTGACCGCCGGGCGGCCGTCGAGTGGCCCGCCCCGGTAGTGCGCGAGGGGCTGCGCGTCGTCCAGCTCCAGCCACTCGCTCCAGGTCCGGACGGTCAGCCGGGTGCCGTCCGCCGTCTCGAGCAGCTGGGTGCGATCGTCCGGGATCGGCCAGAACTCCTCGACCTGCACGCCGAGTTGGCCGCCGGCACGACTCTGGTCCAGTACCNCCAGAACTCCTCGACCTGCACGCCGAGTTGGCTGCGCAGCGGCCCCGGTGCCCCACCGTCGTGGACGTGGTCGGCGGCGTCCACCACCCCGCTGAACGGGCCGACCACGAGCTGACCGGGGAAGGCGGCGAGGTTGGCGGCCTGCTCGGCGGTGCAGAGGTAGAGGTTCGGGGCGATGACGACCCGGTAGGAGGAGAGGTCGCGGTCCGGCGGCGCCAGGTCGACGGCGATGCCCCGGGCGTGCAGCGGGGCGTACCAGGAGAGCAGGAGCCGGTGCAGCCTGAGCCGGTCGGAGGGCAGCGACTCGGGTGCCTCGAGCCCCCACCAGCTGTCCCAGTCCAGTACCAGCGCGACGTCCGCCCGGGTGGTGGTGCCCGCGACCTCGGCCAGCCGTCGCAGGTCCGCACCGAGGGCGAGCGTCTCCCGCCACTGGCGGGTGGCCGTCCCGCCGTGCGGGAGCATCGCCGAGTGGAACTTCTCCGGGCCGTATCTCGCCTGGCGCCACTGGAAGAACATCACCCCGTCCGAGCCGTGGGCCAGTGCCTGCAGGCTGTGCAGCCGCATGACGCCCGGCTCCTTCGGGACGTTCACCTCGCGCCAACTCACCGCGCCGGGCGCTGACTCCAGCAGCAGCCACGGTTGTTGCTTCAGTGACCGCATCAGGTCGTAGCTGAGTGCGGCTTTGACGTGTGAGGTCGGGTCGGCGGGGTCGGGGTAGGCGTCGTCGCTGACGAAGTCCTCGGCGGCGGCCCACTTCCAGTAGTCCAGGTGGTGCAGGATGCTCATGAAGTTGGTGGTCACCGGGACGTCCGGGGTGACCTCCTTGAGCACCTCGCGCTCGGCCTCGAAGCAGGCGAGCAGCGCGTCGCTGCAGAACCGGCGCCAGTCCAGCACCTGGGTGGGGTTGACCGGGCCCGGCGCCTTCCGGGGCGGGCTGATCTGCGTCCAGTCGGTGTAGTGCTGGCCCCAACAGGACGTACCCCAGGCGGCGTTGAG
Source organism: Kitasatospora sp. Root107 (assembly GCF_001424875.1). GTDB lineage: Bacteria > Actinomycetota > Actinomycetes > Streptomycetales > Streptomycetaceae > Kitasatospora. The sequence continues at coordinate 90,322 of NZ_LMCT01000018.1, forward strand.
GCCGTCCAGGCTGCCGTGGCGATCCTCGAGCCAGCGGCGGAAGTGCCGGGCCGACTCCTCGCAGAAGCACTCGACCGTGTGGTCGCCGTACTCGTTGCCGATGTGCCACATGACCAGCGCCGGGTGGTTCCCGTACCGCTCGGCCACGGCGCGGGCCAGTCGGACGGTCCCTTCCCGGAACACGGGGGAGGAGGGGCAGTAGCCCTGGCGGGAGCCGAACTCCAGCCTGGTCCCGCTCGCGTCGACGGGCTGGATCCCGGGATGCTGCCGGACCAGCCAGGGTGGCGGGGTGGCCGTCGCGGTCGCGAGGTCCACGGCGATCCCGTGCGCGTGGAGCAGGTCGAGGATCCGGTCGAGCCAGCCGAACTCGTAGACGCCCGGCTCGGGTTCGAGCCGGGACCAGGAGAAGACGGCGACGGTCGCGACGTTCACCCCCGCCTCGGCCATCAGCCGGACGTCCTCCTGCCACACCTGCTCGGGCCACTGTTCGGGGTTGTAGTCGCCGCCGAACAGCAGCCCCGGCACCCGGGTCAAGCCCATGGATTCGTCTCCCCTTCGCCCCATCGGCATTTTGTATTCAGAATACTTAGTGCAGTACTCTGCATTCGGTCAAGAGCTATGCTGGGACGGGAGATTGGGGGGCCAGATGGTGATCGAGCGCCGGCCACTGCGCGAGCAGATACGCGACGAACTGATGGAGCGGCTCACCCGCGGCGAGTTCGCCGCCGGTACGGACGTCAACGAGGCTGTCCTGGCAGCCGAGTTGGGCGTCAGCCGGACCCCGCTGCGGGAGGCCCTGATCACCCTCACGGGCGAGGGGGTGCTGGAGAGCAACCAGGGCCGTGGCTTCCGCTTCGCGCCGGTCAGCCGCAAGGAGTTCCGCGAACTGGTCGCCGTCGTCGCGGCGTTGGAGTCGCTGGCCCTGGAGTCCTCCGACGCCGCGCACCTGCGGAAGATCGCCCCGGAGCTGCTGAGGCTGGCCCAGGGTTTCCCCGACCCGGTGGCCGAGCACGCCGTGGTCGACCGCCGCGACGACGAATGGCACGGCCTGCTGCTCAGCGGCTGCCCGAACGAGCGCCTGCTGGACCTGCTCACCGGCGTCAAGGCCGGCATGCGACGCGAACCGGTGGCCCGGGAGTCCGAGGAGCACTGCGAGATAGCCCGCCGCCTGCTGGAGGACGACCTGCCGGGCGCGATCGAGGCGCTCAAGGCCAACTGGGTGGGCGGCATGGAGCGGATGCTGGCGCACATCCCGCAGGAGTAGGACAGGTCCGGCCACAACGGCACGAGCGATCCCCTCGCAGGGCACTACCCGGAGTGGTCGTCACTTCCTTGGGCCTCTGCCCGGAGTTGGTTTCGGGTGCGCATCAGGATCCGGCCGAGCATGTTCTTGCCGGTACCGGTCCGGCCGCGGCCCCAGTAGTGGTCGGCGGTGGTGTCCTCGACGATCTCTTCGTCGGCGGTGGACAGCAGGATGTCGCGGATGTCCGCATGTGCTCGGAACTTGGCCGCCACGGCACGACGCATCACGTCGTCCTTGACGCGCTCCCAGTCCCGCCGCAACGGCTTGGACGGGTCACGGCCCAACTCGGCGGCACGCAACGGCGTGCGAGCCCGACGGACGAGATCAGCGTGGCGGGTGCCGATGAACTTCTGGGCCTGGAAGTAATGCTCCGAGGTCGGCCACACATGCCCGTCGAGGTCCAGGCTGTGCGCGGAGAAGTTGGAGAAGCAGCCGTAGGGTACTTCGTCGGCACCGTAGAAGTAGATCGTCATCCGAGCCTCGTGGCAGGTGTGGGGACCCGCACGGTCTCAGTCGCTGGGTTGCGCTCGCAACCGGATTCGGCCTCGGGCAGCCCCGGCAGACGGGGCCTGCCGGGGCGTGCGGGGCGTGGTGTGCGCCGGGGTCAGCGGGTTGTGGCGGCTGGTGGGGGTGGGGGCGTGGCGGCGGGAGTGGGGTCGTGGTGGTCGGCGAGCCAGAAACCGGCCAGGAGGCCGGCGACGGCGAGTACCTTGTGGCGGTTGCTCTTCCACCACGACGGCGAACCGGCCGCCATGAAGCGTAGCTGCGTGTAGTCCGGATGCTCCCGGGGTGGTGCGTCCTTGAACAGTCCCATGGTCTGGTGCACCTCCTTCCACCTTCAGGGGGTTCATGACCATACGCCCTGCTCTGTCTTGATCGCAGGTCTTTAATCCCGATCCAGGGACATGAGCTGACGCTTGCTCAGTTTTTTGAAGGCCGTGGTCCGGAGCCGGTTGCCGAAGAGCCTCCGGCCGTCCCGACGACGGAGCCGACTGCCGTCGAACCGCCCGCCCCGTCGGAGGCGATGGCGCCTGGGCAGGCCGGGTGGAGACCTTCACCTCTTGGCTACCGGATTTCCGTCGAGACCGGGTGGAGGAAGAAGAGGCACTGCTTCGCGTTGAATTCGCCCACCTTGGCGACGAAGCGGAAGGTATCGCCCGCGCGGACGGTGGCGGGGGTGTTCCGGCCGGTCAGCTTCAGGTCGAGGATGTTGACGTCCTCGTACTTGAAGGCCGGGCCGATCCCCGTCTTCGTTCCCTGGTCGCCCGGGCCCAGGAGGAAGTCGTAGCGGGTGTCGGCGTCACCGTGGGGCGCCATGTGCACGATCGAGCCGTCGAACGCGACCGTCTTGCCCTTGTACTTGGTCGCGAAGTCCTGGTTCGCGTTGTCGCAGTAGTCCGGCGTCTTCAGCAGCGCCGCGAATTCCGGGCTGCTCTGAGGCGTGATCACCTCAGCGGCAGCCGACCCGGCCGCGGTCGGAGTCGACGTGGTGGAGGGCTGGGCGCTCGCCGTGGCCGCCGTCGGCTTGTTCGACCTGTCCTTCTGCTCGCCGCCGTCCTCGAGTGCCGCGGCTACGCCGATGACGATGGCCAGGATCACGAGGCCGCCGACCACGGTGCCGATCAAGAGCCGCGGCAGGGGCTTCTTCGGCCGACGGAAGTCGAGGGTGGAGCGCAGAAGGCCCTGGGTCTGTTCCACGAGCTCCCAGCCGTCCTTCTGCATCTTCGAGATCACCAAGCCGTCGGTGCCGCGAACTGTCTGCACGGTCTTGTGCTCGTACTTGATCTCGTCGGCCATACGGCTCCGCGCCCCCTAGGTGAACTGCTCCTACCAACTGCCCCGCGAGCATAGGGGACTCCGCGAGGAGCTCGGCATCACCGACGTAGCCCTCGGTCCCGAGCTCGCGATTCGGACCAAGGAGCACCCGGGCAGCAGGTCGACGGCCCGCCGAAGGAGCGTGAACGCCTCATCCATGTCCTGCATTTCCCCTGTCCCGGTTGCCCGTCCATCGGCGACCAGACAGGAGTCGTTCGGGTAGCGGTCGTCCAGGCGACGTTGGCTCTGGCCGCCAGCCCCGGCGGGCACAGCCGCCCGCGGCGGGCTGACCCGCAGTCAGTTCGCCCCGGGTGTTGGCCCTGTGCCGGTGCCCGGGGCGTTCGGCTGTCCGGGAAAACCCGGTGCGGCGGCCGGGGCGGGTTCCCTAGACTCGGGGCACACCGAGCGCCGTCCGACCGGACGGCGTCCACCGTGACGAGTGAGGGAGACCGGCCATGCGCTACCGCACCGCTGTCGTCGTCCCCCCGTCCCGGTACGAGGTGATCCTGGTGTCTCGGTCCGCCCGGTGCCCGCTGCGCGCCCGGCACCGGATGACCGCGACGACAGTCTGACCCGCTCCTGCCCCGCCCTGCCCGGTACGCCGCCGCAGAGGCTTCGCACGACCCGGTGTCGGACCGTTCCGTCCGCAGATCGCGCCGCCCTTCTCCGGATCACCCCGAAAGGCCAACGGCCGTGCGTACCAAGCCGCACCTGCAGCACACCGACCCGCTCGCCACCGTCCGCAACCTGGGCATCCTCGCCCATGTGGACGCCGGCAAGACCACCGTGACCGAGCGGATCCTCTACCTCACCGGCGCCGTGCACAGGCGCGGGGAGGTCCACGACGGGACCACCGTCACCGACTTCGACTCCCAGGAACGGGACCGGGGCATCACCATCTTCGCGGCCGCCGTCAGCTGCGTGTGGGACGGCCACCGGATCAACCTGATCGACACCCCGGGCCATGTCGACTTCGCCGACGAGGTGGAGCGCTCGCTCCGGGTGCTCGACGGCGCGATCGCGGTGTTCGACGCGGTGGCCGGCGTCGAGCCGCAGAGCGAGTCGGTCTGGCGGCAGGCCGACCGGCACGGCGTACCCAGGATCGCCTTCGTCAACAAGCTGGACCGGGCCGGGGCGGATCTGGACGCCGCCGTCGAGTCGATCCGGCAGCGGCTGCACCCCGTCCCGCTGGCGGTGCAGCTGCCGGTCGGCCGGGAGGAGCATTTCACCGGTGTGGTCGACCTGTTGACGATGCGGGCGCTGCTCTGGGACGCCGGTGATGACGGCGGGGACGGCTACCGGGAGACCGACGTACCCGAGCAGCTGCGGGCGGAGGCGCAGCACCGGCGTCGCCTGCTGGAGGAGGTGGTGGCCGAACTGCACCCGGCCGCGCTGGAGGAGTTCTGCGCGACCTCGGCGGTCTCCGGACCGACGCTGGCCGCCGCGCTGCGGGACCTCACCCTGACCGGCGAGGCGCTCGTGGTGCTGTGCGGATCGGCGTACCGGAACCGGGGGATCGAGCCGCTGCTCCAGGCGGTGACGGCTTATCTGCCGTCGCCCGTGGACGTGCCGCCGGTGCGCGGCCTGCTCGGCGGCACGGCGCAGGAACGGCCGGCCGAGCCGGAAGCTCCGTTCGCCGGGCTGGTGTTCAAGGTGAGTTCGGCCGCCACCGGGCGGCTGTCCTACCTGCGGATCTACTCGGGAACGATCGGGAAGGGAGCATCGGTACTGGACGCGGGCACGGGGCGGACCGAGCGGATCGGTCGCATCCTGCGGGTGCAGGCCGACCGGCACGCGGACGTGGAGCTGGCGGTGGCCGGGGACATCGTGGCCGTCATCGGGCTCAAGGGGGCCCGGGCGGGCAGCACGCTGTGCGCACCGACGGCGCCGCTGGTCCTCGAACCGCCGAGCACCGCCGAGCCCGTGGTCTCGGTGGCGGTGGAGGCCAGGACCGGTGGCGACACCGACCGGCTCGCCACGGCGCTGGCCCGACTGACCGAGGAGGACCCGTCGTTGCTGGTCCGCACCGACCCCGAGACCGGGCAGACGGTGCTGTCCGGGATGGGCGAACTGCACCTGGAGGTGGCGGTGGAGCGGATCCGGCGCGCCCACGGGTTGGAGGTCCAGGTCGGTCGGCCGCAGGTGGCCTACCGCGAGACCGTGGTCCGAGGGGTGACCGGCCTGGTCTACCGGCACGTCAAACAGGACGGCGGGGCCGGGCAGTTCGCCCATGTGGTGATCGACACGGCTCCGCTGGAGCCGGCGGAGGACGGTGCCGACCAGCCGGTGGGCTTCGAGTTCCGCTCGACCGTCACCGGCGGCCGGGTGCCGGCCGAGTTCGTCCGGGCGGTCGAGGCCGGCTGCCGGGACGCGCTCACCGAGGGCCCGCTCGCCGGCCACCCGGTGACCGGCCTGCGGGTCACCCTGACCGACGGGGCCACCCACTCCAAGGACTCGTCGGAGCTCGCCTTCCGGACGGCCGGGCGGCTCGCGCTCCGCGAGGCGCTGCGGGCCGGGACGATGGCGCTGCTGGAACCGGTGGTCGAGGTCACGGTCACCGTGCCCGACGCTGCCGTGGGCGGAGTGCTCGGTGACCTCGCCGCCCGGCGCGGCCGGGTCTCCGGCTCGACCGGCCGGACCGGCACGGCCGTGCTCACCGCGACGGTGCCGCTAGCCGAACTATTCGGCTACGCAACCCAGTTGCGTAGCCGGACGCAGGGCCGGGGCACCTTCACCACCAGGGCCACGGGCTACGCTCCGGCACCGGCTCGGTAGCGCGTCCGGCCCGACCCGGCCACCCCGACCCGATCACCTCGGATCGGGGTGGCCGGGTCGGGCGTGGCTGAGGACACGATCGTCGGTCTCCCGAGGGAGGCGCCTTGCGCAGCGGGAAGTGGCAAGGTGATTCCCATGTGCGGAAGATTCGTCTCCACCACGACGACACAGGACCTGGTCGAGCTGTTCGAGGTGAACCGGGGGACACCCCTCGAGGAGCTGGCGCCGAGCTGGAACGTGGCCCCGACCGACCCGGTCCCGGCGGTGCTGGAGCGCGTCGACCGCGACACCGGCGAGCTGACGCGGCAGCTCCGGGTGCTGCGCTGGGGGCTTGTGCCCTCCTGGTCGAAGGACCCGAAGGGCGCCGCCCGGATGATCAACGCCCGTGCCGAGACCGTCCACGCGAAGCCCGCGTTCCGCAAGGCGTTCAGCACCCGCCGCTGCGTCCTTCCGGCCGACGGCTACTTCGAGTGGGTGCCGGTGCCGGCCCTCCAGGGCCACAAGGCGTTCAAGCAGCCGTACTACCTGTATCCGGCCTCGGGTGAGCCCATGCTGATGGCCGGGCTGTACGAGTTCTGGCGTGACCACTCGGTGCCGGACGGCGACGACCCGGCCGCCTGGCTGGCGACTGCCACCATCATCACGACCGACGCGACCGACGCAGCGGGCCGCGTACACGACCGGATGCCGCTGACCATCAACCGCGCCGACATCGACGCCTGGCTGGACCCGGAACTGACCGACCCGACCGAGGCCCGGCACCTGCTGCACACTCCCGGCGGGGACGAACTGGCCGTCCGGTCGGTGTCCACCGCCGTCAACTCCGTTCGTAGCAACGGCCCCGAGCTGCTGGATCCGGTGCCGGACCCGATCGGTAAGGCCGACAGCTAGGCCGACAGCCAGGCGTGACGTCGGACCGTCCGGCGTAGCCGCCATGGTCAGGGTTCGGTCGGCAGCAGACCGACGCGTCGGGCCAGCAGGGTCGCCCACCGTCCGATGTTGCCGGTCGGCCAGGCCATGAGTTCCTCCAGAAAGGTCGGCCAGCCAGGCCTGCGCAGGAGTGTGGTTAGCTGCCCCTGGAGCGCGGCTTGGCGGCCCGGGGCCCAGCCGAGTCCCGCAGCCTCGCCGTGCGGGTCGGCGAGGTAGGCGGCCAGCTGGAGGACGGATTCGTAGCGGTCCACCGTGGGTCGGAGGCGGCTGACGTGGTCCGCGTAGTGGGCGAGCAGCTCGTGGGCGTTGTCGAGGGAGGCGAGCGTTGCGCCCATGCCGAAGCAGTCGGTCATGGTGCGCAGCAGTCTTCCGGTCTGGTCGACGACTTCGCTGTCGGCGTGCGGGTCGGCGATCGCCTGGTCGACGGCGGCGGCGATCACGGTCTGGGCCGCGAAGTATCCGTTGAAGTCGCCGAGGTCCACTGCCCGGCGCCGCAGCCAGTGGACGGCCTGCGGGTCGGCGGGACGGTCGGGCGACGCGTAAGGGTCATGGCCGTTCCGGTACCAGGGGTACCGGGCTCCGGGGTCGGCGAGGCGGTTCAGGGCGTGGATGCAGTGGATGCGGCCGGTGCCGGTGGTGCGGTCCGCGAGCCAGGTCAGGGCCGGTGTCGGTGCCGGTAGGCGTTCCAGCGCGTGGGCGGGGAGGACGGCGAACGGGGAGCCGAGCAGGCCGATGGTCTGGATCATCGGGATGTCGCGCTCGGTGGCCGTCTCGGCGAGCAGGGCCAGACCGGCGAAGACCACGTCCCGTTCGGTGCCATGGCGTGTCAGCCAGCGGCCCACCGTGCGCAGCAGCTCGGGTGGGTGGCGTTTCGTCAGATCCTGGATGGCCGGGTCGGGCGAGGACGGCACGGACACCTGGGCCAGGGCGCTCGCGAGCAGTCGAAGCGAGGCCGGGCTCAGCGGGCGGTCCAGGCGTCGGCCGATGACGGCCGCGGTGCGGGCGCCGCGCAGACGCGCTTCCTTGGAGTCGCGGTAGCACCTGCGCTGACGTTCCGCCCTGAGGTGGCGCTCTCGGTCCGGCAGAGACTCGAACCCTGGAAGCGGGCCGTCCGGATCCAACCGGTGCAGGCGCAGCGCGTGTTCGTACAACGGGACCGTCGAGGTGGGCCACGTGCGGGGGGCGGTCACCGGAGGGTGTCGGACTCGATTCTCTTCATGCCGCAGATCCTGCCACCGTCGGTGGTCCGGCGACAAGAGCGGCGATCCTGGGCAGCCACTCGCTCCGGGCGCTCGGGGCGCGAATGTCGGACCGGGTGGGCGGCCTGACGGACCGTAGGCATGAGGTCATGCGGACCGCCGTTGACCAGAGTCGCGTTCGACTCGGACGCCGATCAAGAGCGTCCTGGCCCACTGCCCCGCGCTTGACGCCCTCACCCGGCACGTCCGCGCCTTCGCGGTCATGCTGACGGAACGCCAGGGCGGACGGCTCCCGGAGTGGCTCGACCGCGGCCGAGCCGCCGTCATTGCAGGACTCAGCCTTCCCCGGAACTCCGGCGTCGTCGAAGGACACGCCAACCGCGCATCATTCTGTGACATCTGATTTGTCAACACTGTGTGGGTTTGAGTAGTTCCAGGGTCCAGTCTCGCTGCTCTGCGGTGTCCGGGACGGCAAGCCCGCGAGCTCGTTCCAGTTGGACCCAGGCAGTGTTGGGATCGACGCCGTTGAGGATGAGAAGCGCGGCGGCCAGGAGGGATGAGCGTCCGATGCCGGCACGGCAGTGGGTGACGATGTGTGCGCCCTCGTTCAGTTGTTCAGCGAGTCCCCGCAGGGTGGGCAGGATGGCAGCGAGGTCGGGGGTAGTGCGGTCGGGGATGGGTATAGCGACGAACCTAAGCCCTGCGGCCACGGCTGCCCGGGGCTCGTCGGCGAGGCCGAGTTCGTCAAGCTCAGGTCGGGTGAGCGCGCAGACCAGGGTGTCGACGCCGCAGAGGCTCAGCGCGGTCATCTCGTCCTCGAGCCAGTCATTGCCACGGGGTTTGGCCATGGTGCTGAGCCGTCCCGGGCCAGGGATGTCGACGGTGAAGAGGGTGGGGCGCATGTCAGCAGCCCTTTCGGTCGATGGGGTCTGATGGTGATCGGACGGTCAGGGGCAGGGGTCGGTCGGGTTCGGCGCGGAGCTCGGTCGGAGTCGGGCCGGCAGAGGTGGCCACCTCGGCGAGGCGCTCGAGAAGACGGTCGAGGGCGCTCTGGCCGTCGTCGACGGCGGCGCGTTCATATTCGGTGAGTGGAATGCTCACGAGCATGCGCTGCAAGTTGGCTTTGGCTTCGAGGAGTTGAGACTCCGTCGAAGCCTTGGGCGTGTAGAAATCGCAGCGGGCGTATGCCATGCGGTGCTGGCATGGTTCGAAGAACGTGTAGGAGCACAGGCCGTGTCCGAGATCGTAGTACTGCCACGGTTCGCCGGAGGCCGCGGCCCGGCGATCACGGCAACCGGACGGTCGAGGGTGTCGTGGCCGTGTCGCGCGAGCCAACGCCCCATCGCCGCCGCATTGCGCAGAGAACCCGCAACCACCGTCGAATCCCCGGCCGGCGCGGCAATTGACGAACCGTTTGGGGGAGAGCAGGACCAGAGGCGGTGGGTGCGCGGCCACGCCGGACGCGCTGGGCGCCGACGGGGCTCAGTCGAATCGCGCCCCACTGCCTGTCTGCAAAGACCGCTCGTCCATGGCCGACGGCAATGCCAGTGAGGCTGGTCCCCAGCATCAGCAGGGTGTCGCCCCGGACGACCTGGTCACCACGATTCCGCCGAGCTCTGGAGGCGCGCCGAGGCCGACGGGCGATCGGTGACCCGGTGGATCCGGGTTGTCGAGCAGGAGCTCAACCGGACGGCGTGACCGGGAGCCACACGCCGAACCACTGCTCGGCGCCGTACTCCTCGAACCGCTCCAACTCGGTGAAGCCCAGCTTCGCCGCGAGGCGCATCGAGCGGACGTTGGCGGTCTGGGTGCAGAGCACGACCGGCTCGCCGGGAAGCGCGTCGGCGGACCAGTCGAGTGCTGCGGCGCACGCCTCGGCGGCGTACCCGTGTCCCCACGCCTGCGGCAGGAACATGTAGCCGAGCTCGGCCTCCCCGCCATCCGGACGGACGTGACCGGGACGCTCGGCGGCGCGTCGGTCGAGCGTGATCACGCCGATCATCGCTCCGTCGCGCTCGACCACGAAGGAGCCAGGGCGCCGGCCGGGCACCTCAGGCACCGCGCGCTCGAGCTCGGCACGCGGCCGAGGGCCACCGAGGTAGGTGCCCACCTCCGGCGAGGCGAACAGCTCGACGAACGCCGTACGGTCCCGGGCCTCGGACTCGCGGAGTACGAGCCGCTCGGTCCTGATCGGGGCAGGCGGCCAGGCGACGGGTCCGAGCTCGGTCATGGCGGGCAACCTATCGCACGTCCGTTGGGCAGGAAGGTGAGAACTAACGGACGGGCCGGACCAGTTCCCAGGTGTCGACGGCGAAGTCCAGCGCCATGCCGTGGCGCTCGTAGAGTGCCAGCGCGCCGGTGCTGTTGTCGGTGTCGACGCCCAGGCCGACGCGGTCACGGCCGAGTGCGGCGAAGGTGCCGAAGAAGTGGCGCAGCAGGTAGCTGCCGAGCCCCCGGCCCCGGGCGGTGGAGAGCACGCCGATGTTGGCCGCCCAGCCCATCGTGGTGCGGTTGTTGTGGCTGCGCAGCACGGCCACGTCGCCGACGTCCGCGAGGGTGGCGATCCAGATCAGCGACCAGTCGGTGCTCTCGCCGTCGATGTCGTGCAGCCACTGGTCGTAGCTGCGGGGCTGGAAGTCGAAGTGTCCGGCGAAGGACTCCTGGACCAGCCGGTGGGCGACCCGGCGGTCGTCCTCCGTGCCGCAGCTGCGCAGCGTCACCCCAGCGGGCGGCTCGGGCACCCGGTCGTCGGCCGAACTCACCTGACGGGCCAGCACGTTGTACCGTCGGACCGGCCGCCAGCCCCTCGCCTGGAGCGCTTCGGTGTCGACGGTGGGTTCGATGTTGAGGTGCATGTGGATTACGGCCTGCTGGACGCCGTTGCCGGCGGCCCGCTCGGCTGCCCTGGCCTCCATCAGGTCGAACAGGTGCAGCGCACCTGCCTGACGGTCCGGCAGGACGTACTGGTCCATGTCGATCCGCTCGGCGCCGGAGTCGTCCCACAGCAGGCCGTAGCCGACCAGCCGGGAGCCGTCGTACAACAGCCAGGAGTCGCGTTCGAGTTCGACCTCGGGATGCTTGAGGTCCGCCTCGACCTCGTGCAACTCGGTCTCGGCGCGGCCGATCTCGATCAGGTCGATCTCGTTGAGGAGTCCGCAGACGGCCTCGGCGTCGCCGAGGGTCGCCGGACGTACGGTCAGGCCGGCGGGCGGCGCAGAAGTCGTGGTCATGCCGGCCACCTTCGCACCGGTGGGCCGGACTCCGCGAGCGAATTTCGCGCCCACGCCCCAGTCGCAGACCGCGGGACGTGGCGGCTACCGCCCCGTGGTCATGCGAGTGTTCGGCATCGGGCCGTATGCGAGAACGTCACAGAACGGCTTTCTCCCGGTTACACGACCGACCCCCGGTTCATGTCATGCTCCCGATGGCAAAAAAGTCAACACGCGTAGATCACGGCATCCCTGAGTATGTGCCAGGTCGAGCGCGTGCCGTCCCCGGGAAAGGGCACCCCCCATGTCCGTTGCGCAGACAGGCAGATGGAAGGTCCTGGCGGCAACCATATCCGCCGTCCTCGTCGGCCTCACCCTTCCGACGGTCGCCGCGACTCCGGCGAGCGCCACGACCACCGCGTACGACAGCACGTACTACAAGAACGCGATCGGCAAGACCGGCACCAGCCTGAAGGCCTCGCTGCACACCATCATCAGCAGCCAGACCAAGATCTCCTACGATGCGGTCTGGAACGCGCTCAAGGTCACCGACCAGGACCCGAGCAACAGCAACAACGTGATCCTGCTGTACAGCGGCACCTCGCGCAGCAAGTCCCTCAACGGCGGCGACGTGGGCGACTGGAACCGTGAGCACGTGTGGGCCCAGTCCCACGGCAGCTTCGGCACCTCGGCCGGCCCCGGCACCGACCTGCACCACCTGCGCCCCGCGGACGTCCAGGTCAACAGCATCCGCGGCAACAAGGACTTCGACAACGGCGGCAGCGCGGTCAGCGGCGCACCCGGCAGCTACACGGACTCCAACTCCTTCGAGCCGCGCGACGCGGACAAGGGCGATGTGGCCCGCATGATCCTCTACATGGCCGTCCGCTACGAGGGCGACGACGCCTGGGCGGACCTGGAGCCCAACGAGTCGACCACCAACGGCAGCGTCCCGTACATGGGCCGCCTCTCGATCCTGAAGCAGTGGAACGAGCAGGACCCGCCGAGCGCCTTCGAGGAGAAGCGCAACCAGGTCATCTTCGACACGTACCAGAAGAACCGCAACCCGTTCATCGACCACCCGGAGTGGGTCGAGGCGATCTGGTAGGACCTGACCTGAGGTGAGCTGAACTCCCCGCCATGGGCGGGGAGTTCAGTGCGTCCGGCGAAACGTCAACGACGGTTGCGGCCGGCGAGGTAGGCGAGACCCCAGGCTGTCAGCGCGGCCAGGGCGAGGCCGAGCAGGGCGATCCACTCGGTTCCGTTGCGGCTGCCCCACCAGGCCTCGGCCGGGAAGAAGGGGTCGGACTTCAGCAGGAACTCGGCGGAGTGAAACCCGCCGTGTTCGGTGATGATCAGCGGCACGGCGTTGGCGTAGCCGAAGAACGCGCCGAGCGGGGCCAGCACGGCCGCGCCGATCCGGGCGACGTTGCTGCCGCGGCTCACCAGGCCGGCCAGGACACCGACGACAGCTCCGTTGGCCAGAGCGTGCGACAGGTAGAGCGCATGCCTGGCGAATTCGGACTGCTCCCGGTAGGTGGCCAGGATGATGCCGGTGTAGATCGCGGAGACGACGAACGAAGCCAGTAGCCCGAGGAACAGCGCGCCGACCGGGTTGCCGCGCCTCGGCTGTTGCCCCATGGGATGCGTGGGGTACGTGGACTGCATGGGGTGCGCGGGGTATGCCGGGTACGGCTGGCCGGGCGGCGGCATCGGTGGCAGTCCGGGGTAGGCAGGCGGGGGACCGAAGCCGGACTGCGGCTGAGGCACGGGTGCCTGGCTGTACGGGTTGAACTCCGGTGATTGGGAATGCGGTTGGCTCATTGATCCCCCGTGCGGCGAACTCTGCTGGAGGGGTGAGGGTATCAACGCCCGGCCGGCGGCGACTCGTCGACTCAGCGAGCGGTGATGGCCTGCTCCAGCAGGCCGTGCAGGACGCGCTGCTCCTCGGGGGTGAGGCCGGACAGCGGGGAGTCCACGGCGAGGAGGCCGAGAAGACGTGCGCGCAGTGCGGTGCCCTCGGCCGTGAGGACGAGGTGCTTGGCGCGGCGGTCGGTGGGATGCGGGTGGCGCTCGATCAGGCTCAGCTTCTCCAGCTTGTCGACGACGAAGGTGGTGTTGGAGGGTTCGCAGCTCATGCGTTCGGAGAGCTCCCGCATGGTCATCGGCCCGCTCATCTCCCGTAGCGCGGTTGCCTGGGACGCAGTCAGACCGAGGGTGGCCGCGCGCTCCCGGACGTGCTCGGCGATGCGCTGGGCCAGCCCGTTCACCAGACCGCACAGCTGTCGCTCGGCGATGGCTTGCCGCTCCGGGGACGTCGTCATGTCCTCACTCTAGCAAATCCGTCTAGGTCAAATAATTGCAGCTTGAATGATTCGAACTTGATGCTTATGGTTGGCGTCGTCGCCGCGGCAGACGCCTCGACGACCTGATGACGACTCACAGGAGAGAACTCATGGCCGACTTGATGGTGGTTCAGGACGCACGACTGCGTCGGCCGGCGGGAATCCGCTCGATACAGCTGGGCGACACGAAGGTGTCGTACGTGCCGGACGGTGATGTGCGGCTCCGGCCGCTGGAGCTGCTCCAGGACACCACCGACGAGGTATGGGCCGCACACCCGGAGTACCTGGACGCCACGGGCCACGTCGTGGGGAGCGTCGGCAGTCTGCTGGTGGAGCACGGCGACCGCGCGCTGCTGATCGACGCGGGTTTCGGCCCGCAGACGCACGAGGCCCCGGACGGCATCATCGCCCGAATCCACGGAGGCGCGCTCCCGCAGAACCTGGCCGAACTCGGCCGTCGCCCCGAGGACATCGAAGCGGTGGCCTTCACCCACCTGCACGCCGACCATCTCGGCTGGGCCTGCCACCCCGCTCCCGGCGCCGACCAGCTGCTGTTCGCCCACGCCGACTACCTGATCTCCGCGCCGGAGTGGGAGCGGCGCGACCTGCTGGTGGATCAGGGCATGAGCGCGCAGGTCGCAACCCTCGCACCGCGGGTGCGCACCGTCACGGACGGACAGGAGATCTTCCCCGGCGTCGTCGTGCGGATCACTCCCGGCCACACCGTCGGCCACGCCGAGTACGTCATCACCGGCGGCGGACGCCGACTGATCGCCTTCGGCGACGCCGTGCACTCGCCGATCCAGATCGACCACCCCGAGTGGTCGGCCGGCTTCGACCACGACAGCACCCGGACCGCCGACCACCGCCGTCACCTGGTCGCCGAGCTGGCGGAGCCCGGCACGATCGGCTTCGGCGTCCACTTCGCCGACGTGGTGTTCGGACACGTCCGGCAGGGCGGAGACGGCCCGGCCTGGCGGCCGCTGGACGCCTGACCCGGCGACGCTTCAGCCGGTGATGAGCCCGGACGTGCCGGTGCCGGAGACGGTCTCGGCGTCGCTGACGGGCAGTACGTCCGTGGCGGCCTCGGTACCCGTGACGGCTTCGGAACCTGAGGCGCCGACCAGGCCGGTGGTGTCACCCGTGGCGTGGGCGTGCGGCGCGGTCAGGGAGAGGGCAACGCCGGCGGCGAGGGATGCGGCGGCGAGCAGGCTGCGCTTCTTCATACCCGGTTCAACGCCTGAGCGCGGCCGGAGGCACGGGTGATTCCCGGGCGGCGGGCTCTGCGCGGGCTCGCGGGCAGGTCGGGACAGTTCGCGGCGGCTCAACCTCCGCCCGGATTCGCCCGGTTGAGTACCGCGTAGCCCTGGGCCGGGCAGGGAAGGATGGAGGTTCACCGGTGACGTCGCGGTAGGGGGAAGCATATGAAGGGCTTGGCCAGGAAGGCGCTCTCGCGTCTGGCTACCGTTGTCCGGATGTTCCGCAAGCGGCCTGGGGGTCCGTATTCGGCGGAGGCCGACAACCACCGGCAGTCCGGGTGGCCGTTCGGACACTAGGTGGGGCACCGCTGGCTCAGGGGTTCCTGATGGTCCGTCTCTGCTCCCCTCCCCTCCCCGTTCGTCACAGCGGGGCTGAAGCTCCCCGAGAAGTCGTGTGTAACATTCGGGAGCCCCCGACCCCTCTTGATATCTGTACGTACCGTGAGGGGGAGTGAACATGGCTGGCAGCCATACCGCTGCAGAGGCCAGGGACGCCGGGTTCCTGGAGCTGACGGCTGGGCGGACCGCGCAGCTGTATCGCACGGCGTGCCTGCTGACCGGCGGTGACACGCACCTGGCGGAGGACATGGTCCAGGACACGCTGGCTCGGATGTACGTGATCTGGCGGCGGCAGAATTCCTGGCTGATGGGTCGTTCGCGGATCGAGAATCCGGGCGCGTACGCGCAGCAGGTGCTGGTGCGCACCTTCCTCGCTCACCGAAAACGACGTTCCAGCGGCGAGCTGCCGATCGGGGAGCTGCCGGAGACCGGTGATCCGGGCCGTGACAGCGCGCTGCGGCTGACCCTGCTTCAGGCCCTCTCGCAGCTCAGCCCGCAGGACCGAGCGGTGCTGGTGCTGCGGCACTGGGAGGACCGCAGCATCGAGGAGACCGCCGAGATGATGCGGTCGACTCCGGGCGCGGTGCGGACCAGGACCACCAGGGCGCTGGCCAGGCTGCGCCCGCTGCTCGGCGATTCGCTCGCCGAGCTGGCGTCCCGCTGACCCCACCCCGCCTCCGGCTGTCCGGGCCCCGATACTTCGGGCTCGGCCGGTCCGGCCGCGCCCCATCCGGTCCCGACGTAGACCATGACGACAGTGACGAGGTTTCAGCGTGTCCAGTGACCAGCAGTTCGAAGAGGATCTGACGTACGCCATGTCGCGCACCGGCGAGGCGTTCCGCACGGAGACGGCGCAGCTGGACGCGGTCGGTCTCGAGCGCGGCCGCCGTGCCTGGCGCCGCCGTAGCGCGGCGGTGATGGCGGGCAGCGCGACGGCGCTGGCCCTGGTCGGCGGGGGCACGTTCCTGGTGATGGGGCGGAGCGGTCCGGCCGCCTCGTTCGATCCAGCCGTCTCTGTCGTTTCGTCAGATGTCCCGAGCCCGGACGGGCCGTCCGGGGCGGCTGCGTCGACGGCTGCGAGCGGGAGCACCGGGACGGCCGGTCCGGTGCCGGTGCCGACCGAGCGGGTGCTGGCGGCGCTGAAGACGGTGCTGCCGGCCGGTTCGATCAGCGGTGTCGAGGGCCTGGAGGGCAGGGGCATCCCGGCAACGGGCGCGATGGTCCGGTTGCGCTTCGACGACGGCAAGGGCGTCGGCAGGCTGTCGGTGTCGGTGAAGCACCTGGCTCGGCAGACGGCAGCCACAGCACCTGAACTGAAATGCCCGGACCGGAAGATCCTGCCGTACGACGCCTGCCACACCAGCACGCTCGCCGACGGATCGGTGCTGACGCTCTTCCAGGGCCTGGAGTACCCCAACGGCCAGGCGGACACCAAGCGGTGGTCGGCAACACTCTCCGGCAAGGACGGCCGGCTGATCGAGATCAGCGAGTGGAACGCGGCCGAGGACAAGGGGGCTCCGACCACCCGGCCGACGCCCCCGCTGACGACCGGTCAGCTGTCCGCCGTGGCGACCGCGCGCGCGTGGGACAGCATCGTGGCGGAGCTTCCCGTGGTCGGAGGTCAGGCCGTCCCACGGGCCGAGTTCCCAGCAGAGCAGATCGTCGCCACCGCAGCCAAGCTCCTCCCGGCCGGGCTGACACCGGCCGACGCCAACACGGACATGGACGGATACGCCAACTTCACCGTCAAGGACGCCAAGGGCGCGAGCCTGGTGGAGATCAACGTCCAGGACTGGCGCCGCGACCTGGCGCAGCCCTCCGGCAGTGTCATCTCCGGTCAGTACGCCAACGGACAGGCCCTGGCGGACGGCAGCCGGGTGGTCGAAAGCCAGGAGGGCAAGAACCCCGGCCGCTGGATCGTCGAGGTGCTGCGGGCGGACGGTCTGCGCGTCGTGGTGGCGGCGTACAACAGCGGCGGGCTGCAGCAGGCCGCGACCCGCCAGACCCCGGTGCTGACCACCGAGCAGCTGCGGGCCATCGCGCTCAGCCCCGAGTGGAAGCTGCCGAGCTGAGCCCTGTCCGCCCGGCGAAGCTTCGGGACACTCGCTGGACCCGATGAGCGCAGTGCTTCCTCGCCGCCCTCACGCCAGGCCCGCCGCAGTCTTCTCGCTCGCCCCGAACCGGGCACCGGCCTCCAGTTGCACCTGTTCACGGGCCGGTGCTCTCAGTACTTGCCCGCATTCCCAAGTCGCGGATCCTGCTGAGGAATTGGGCTGACGTGTATTCGGCTGCTCAGAGCCCGGCGCGGTACGCCTCAAGATGGTCGGTCAGTTCCTTCGGGTAGCTGAGCATCGGGCAGTGATCGCCAGACATCTCGTCCGGTTCAAAACCGAGACGCTCGGCGACGATCCGGCGCATGAACTCGGGCCAGGAAGAAGCGGTCGCCGGGGGTCAGTGCAAGGGACCACGACCTTTCCTGTGAGTGCCTCGGCGAGGCGGTGTGAGTCGCCGGTGGCGGTGACCAGGTGGGCGTGGTGCATGAGGCGGTCGGTGCTGGCACCGGCGAGTGTTTTGGGCATGACCGTGAGGGGTGGATGTCGCTGGTTACCGCGGTGGAACGCCTCGGCGGCGTCTGCTCCGACGGGCACGAGGCCGATGTCGTCGACGACGATCAGGTCGGCGCGGCAGATCCGGGCGACGGTGCGGGCGGTGGAGCCGTCGACCTTGGACTTGGCGATCTCGGTGCTGAGGGGTTTCCAGGGTGCACCAGGCGACTGTCAGGTCCTTCTCGATCGCGGCCTGGGCCAGGCCCTCGGCGAGGTGGCTCAGGCCCCGTTGATAACGCCCGGGCCACGAAGCCGGACGGCTCGGCAGTGTCGGCGAGGGGCGGCTGCCCGAGGGTGGGCGGCTGTTCAGGGGCGGGACTTCCCGGCCGGGGGAGCGGGACCGGCACACTGAGACTGGCTGAATCCGACGAACTGACCTTGATGGTCAGGTAGTTGGCCATGGCCAGCGCCGCGTAGCTGTGACCAGGCGTTCTCCGGGCGCGAGCATGTCATTGCCCGGTCGGCCCGACCGCGCCGTCAGCCCCGCGCGCCGCTGGGGCAGTGCCGGATCCTGTGGCAACGCCCGCGCTCGGTCTCTAGAGTCACCGCATGGCCACCGAGGACGAGCACCCACGTCAACCAGACGTCAGCGCGATGCTCAAAGACCAGACCAGTGCCTGCAAAGCAGCACGTGAGGCCATCGCCGCCGGTGCCGAGGTAGTGATCCTTCCCAGGGCGGCGCCCTACTGGATGGTCGCCGGCATCACCGCAAGCAGGCTGAGACACTCGTTTCGAATCGGTCTGACAACCCTCGGCCTCGACGAGACCGTTGCGATCCTCCGCCAACACCGCGACAAACCGCTGCGAACCGGCAACGTCATCGCGGCAGACCGGTCCTGGTTCTACACCCTGTACTTCGACGCCACCGGGACCGAGCTCCTCGCGTGCAGCGGCGTCAAGAACGAGGATCCTCGCCGGAAGCCCGCCGGCAGCTCCACCTGAAGAGGCCGCCCAGCACCGTTCACCACAGACGTCGCGAGCTGAACCACGTGAATCCGAGCGCAGGCGCTACCCCAGCTGCTGCGGATAGCCGATCTCGGAGATGTCCTGTGCCAGGCCGGCCAGGCTGATCGCAGGGTTGAGCTGCGACACGACTTCCTGGGTGAGCGGCCTCAGGGCACAGACCAGCTTCACCGCCCATAGGTCGACGGGGACCTCGTAGTAGTCCTCCGCGAAGCGCCGGTACGCCTCCGGTGAGCGGTCGACCAGGAGGGCGAACAGGCTTGTCGCCCCGTCCGGGTCAGCGGCGCCCTCGGGGAAGTCGATCGTCCCGTGGTGCCACCGATCGTCCGCCGCCCCGCGCCACAGGCAGGCGGTCACGACGGGGACGTCGTCCTCGTCGGTGAACGCCGGTTCCTCGACGAAGGGCTTGAAGCTCTCGGGGACTTCGTCGATCACTCCCGGCCAGGGCTCGCCGTCGTTGACGTACGGGCTCATCGGCGCTTCATGGCCGAAGCCGCGCACGTAGGCGCCGGCCGTCGAGAACACGATGGAGTACTCGTCTCCCGACCCGTCGCGCATCGAGGCCATCTCCTGGCCGTCGGCCCAGCCGGAGTTCATGGAGTAGTAGCGGCTCTCCCACTCCGGGCTCAGGATCGCGTCGAGCATCGCCAACGAACGGCAGTGGTCCCGAAGGGTGGCGATGGTGGGGAGCCGGCGGGCGAGGTCATAGACAGTCACGTGCAGATCAAACCGGACGCCAGTGACACCCCGACGCCGGGCCCGACCGCTGTACGGCAGCCGCTGCTGTCGAGCGTCCGCACCGCCGCCTGGTTGGTGGTGATCTGGCGCGGGCTCAGATGGTGCCGCGGTTCGCTTGCGTGTCGTGCCGTCGCCTTCGTGGTGCCGTCAGTGCGGCGATCGTCCGCCGGGCGGCGTCGCGGCCGTCGGGGCGGGGCATCGCCGTCCGGGGCCCGGCGAGATCGCGGTCGGTGAGGGACTTCGCGGGGGCGGTGGTCCAGTCGCTGCGGCTTACCACCGCGGTGTGACCCTCCCGGTGGGCCCGCTCGTTCTTCCAATCGTCGGCGGGGGCCATCAGGACGCGCAGGTCCTGACCGTTCAGCCACTCCAGGCCCAGGACCTGACGGCCCATCCAATGCTCGATCAGCGACCGGGGGAGCCCGCTGTCCAGGTCGACGAGCAGCAGTTCCCCCTCGAAGAAGTACCCGCCGTCGTAGGCGCCGGTCCCCACGGCGAGCAACGGCAGGGTGGGGTGGAAAGCCATGGCGTGGATCTCGTAGGTGGAGTGAAGGAGCCAGCGGCGGCGGGGGTGGCCGGCGATGTCGAGGAGCGCGAGGGCCCCGGTTTCGTCGTCGTCGTCGTTCTCTACCGCCACTGCGAGCAGGCGGCGCCGCTCGTCGGGGACTGCCAGCACGGGATCACCGATCCCGGCGAACGGGTCCTGGTGGTCGTCACGGCCGGTGGCGGGGAGCGGTTGCATACCGGGCATTGTCCCAGCGGCGTTGCCGGACCGGGCTCGGCGGGGTGTCCCGGGCGGGGTGGTGTTCGACCACGGCACCGTGACTGTGGCCTCGATCCGGCTGGGGCTCAGGAGGTGAGACACATCGCTGTCACACCGGGCCCGGTACGCCTTGCTCGACCTCTTCGAACGCTCCGAGGCAGGCGGCCCGTCCACAGATCGCGGGCACGCAGCTCCAGCGCGGCATCACGCACGAACATGCCGGTGCAGTTGATCGGAAGCCCCGAGCCTGTCAGCGCCATTCCCGCCTCGGGACCTGTGCCCACAGCGAGGAGAGGCCCCGGCTCGAAAGGGCGCCACGACACGGCCTCAACATGCTTCTCGCTCATGACTACGAGCTGGATGCCCAGCGACCTACCAGGTCACCGCGATGGTCGGCAGCGGTCGGGCGAGGTCAGGCGCCGACGTACGCCGCCAGGTGCTCGCCGGTGAGAGTGGAGCGGGCCGCGACCAGGTCGGCGGGGGTGCCCTCGAAGACGATCCGGCCGCCGTCGTGGCCGGCGCCGGGGCCGAGGTCGATGATCCAGTCGGCGTGGGCCATGACGGCTTGGTGGTGCTCGATGACGATGACGGACCTGCCGGAGTCGACCAGCCGGTCGAGCAGGCCGAGCAGGTGCTCGACATCCGCGAGGTGCAGGCCGGTGGTCGGCTCGTCGAGGACGTAGATCACGCCCTTCTCCGCCATGTGGGTGGCCAGCTTGACCCGCTGTCGCTCGCCGCCGGAGAGGGTGGGGAGCGGCTGGCCGAGGGTGAGGTAGCCGAGTCCGACGTCGACCAGCCGGTGGAGGATGGCGTGCGCGGCCGGAGTGCGCGCTTCGCCGCTGCCGAAGAACTCCTCGGCCTCGGTCACCGACATCGCGAGCACCTCGCTGATGTCGCGGCCCCCGAGGTGGTGTTCCAGCACCGAGGCGTTGAACCGCTTCCCCTCGCACTCCTCGCAGGTGGAGGCGACACCGGCCATCATCCCCAGGTCCGTGTAGACGACACCGGCACCGTTGCAGTTCGGGCAGGCCCCCTCGGAGTTGGCGCTGAACAGCGCCGGCTTCACCCCGTTGACCTTCGCGAAGGCCTTGCGGATCGGCTCGAGCAGTCCGGTGTAGGTCGCCGGGTTGCTCCGGCGCGAGCCGCGGATCGCGCCCTGGTCGATCGACACCACCCCCGCACCCTGGGGGATCGAGCCGTGCACGAGCGAGCTCTTGCCGGAGCCTGCCACGCCGGTGATGACGGTCAGCACCCCGAGCGGGATGTCGACGTCGACGTCGTGCAGGTTGTTCGCGCTCGCACCCCGGATCTCCAGTGCGCCGGTGTGCTTGCGCACCGTCTTCTTGACGCTCGCCCGGTCGTCGAGGTGACGGCCGGTCAGCGTCCCGGCCGCCCGCAGCTCCTCGACCGTGCCCTCGAAGCAGACGGTGCCGCCCGCCGTGCCGGCGCCGGGGCCGAGGTCGACGACGTGGTCGGCGATCGCGATCGCCTCCGGCTTGTGCTCCACGACCAGCACCGTGTTGCCCTTGTCCCGCAGCCGCAGCAGCAGGTCGTTCATCCGCTGGATGTCGTGCGGGTGCAGTCCGATGGTGGGCTCGTCGAAGACGTAGGTGGTGTCGGTGAGCGAGGAGCCGAGGTGGCGGATCATCTTGACGCGCTGCGCCTCGCCGCCCGACAGCGTGCCCGAGGGCCGGTCGAGTGAGAGGTAGCCGAGGCCGATCTCCACGAACGAGTCGAGGGTCTGCTGCAGCGCGCTGAGCAGCGGCGCCACCGACGGATCATCGAGGCCGCTGACCCACTTGGCCAGGTCGCTGATCTGCATCGCGCAGGCGTCGGCGATGCTGATCCGCTTGATCTTCGAGGACCGGGCCCCCGCACTGAGCCGGGTGCCGTCGCAGTCGGGGCAGGTGGTGAAGGTGACCGCCCGGTCGACGAACTCCCGGATGTGCGGCTGCATCCCCTCCCGGTCCTTGGCCAGGAAGGACTTCTGGATCCGAGGGATCAGCCCTTCGTAGGTCATGTTGATGCCCGCGATCTTCATCTTGGTCGGTTCGCGGTGCAGGAAGTCCTGCAGTTCCTTCTTGGTGTACTTGCGGATCGGCTTGTCCGCGGGGAAGAAGCCCGACTCGCTGTAGAGCCGGTAGTTCCAGCCGCCCGCCTTGTAACCGGGGATGGTCAGCGCGCCCTCGGCCAGCGACTTGGAGTCGTCGTACAGCTGGGTGAGGTCGACGTCGGAGACCGTGCCCCGGCCCTCGCAGCGCGGGCACATGCCGCCGGTGACGGTGAAGCTGCGCCGCTCCTTGACGGTCTGTCCGGCGCGCTCCATGGTGATCGCGCCCGCCCCGCTGAC
This sequence comes from Kitasatospora sp. Root107, assembly GCF_001424875.1. Classification (GTDB taxonomy): domain Bacteria; phylum Actinomycetota; class Actinomycetes; order Streptomycetales; family Streptomycetaceae; genus Kitasatospora. The sequence goes on from NZ_LMCT01000018.1 coordinate 112,913, forward strand.
CGAGGCGACGTTGAAGGAGAACGCCTGGGGCGAGCCGATGTGCGGCTGGCCGAGCCGGCTGAACAGGATGCGCAGCATCGCGTTGGCATCGGTGGCGGTGCCGACCGTGGAGCGCGGGTCCGCGCCCAGCCGCTCCTGGTCGACGATGATCGCGGTGGTCAGTCCCTCGAGTACGTCGACCTCGGGGCGGGCCAGGGTCGGCATGAAGCCCTGCACGAAGGCGCTGTAGGTCTCGTTGATCAGCCGCTGCGACTCCGCGGCGATCGTCCCGAACACCAGTGAGCTCTTGCCCGAGCCCGAGACGCCGGTGAACACCGTGAGCCGGCGCTTCGGGATCTCGATGCTGACGTCCTTGAGATTGTTCACGCGCGCGCCGTGCACGCGGATCAGATCGTGGCTGTCGGCAACGTGCAGCGCAGACGACTGCGTGTCCGTCCTCTTGGCCCTGCTCATCGTGTCTCCATCTGTTCAGGCGGGACCGCATGCGCAGTCTCCGTCGATGTCGCGCTCGGCGTGGGAACCAAGCTATCCAAGCCAGTTCGGCCCG
>NZ_LMCT01000018.1:113468-115956 GCF_001424875.1 Kitasatospora sp. Root107
GGATGTCAGGCCGGGGTCCGCCGCGCTGATGGGTCTTCAGGGGGCGTGGTCACTACGCGCGAGGCTGGCTGAACCGCAGCATGTTCCCGGCGGGGTCGCGGAAGGCGCAGTCGCGGACGCCGTACGGCTGGTCGATCGGCTCCTGCAGCACCTCGCCGCCGGCGGCGCGGATCCGTTCGAAGGTGGCGTCGCAGTCCTCGGTCGAGAAGATGACCCCGCGCAGCAGGCCCTTCGCCAGCAGCTCGGCCATGGCCTCCTTGTCGGCGGCGGGGGCGTTCGGGTCCGCGAGGGGCGGCTCGAGCACGATCTCCACGCCGGGCTGCGACGGCGCCCCGACGGTCACCCAGCGCATCCCCTCGAACCCGACGTCGTTGCGCACCTCGAGGCCGAGCACATCCCGGTAGAACGGGATCGCCTTCTCGTGGTCGTCGACGGCGATGAAGCACTGTGAAAGCTTGATGTCCATGCGTTTCACGCTACGGGCGGGCCGTGGGTTTTGCTTCTCCATTCCTGACCGGTCGGGTGTGGATCTTGGCGACGCAGGCCGGGACGGCGGCGCCCTCGTCATGGCTGCGGGCCCGGTACGTGCTCGGGCTCTCGCCGACCAGCTCGGTGAACCGTGAGCTGAACGACCCGAGCGAGGTACAGCCGACCTCGAAGCAGACCTCCGTCACCGACAGGTCACCCCGCCGCAGCAGCGCCTTGGCCCGCTCGATCCGGCGCGTCATCAGGTAGCTGTACGGCGTCTCCCCGAAGGCCGCGCGGAAGCTGCGGGAGAAGTGGCCCGGCGACATCAGGGCGGTGCGCGCCAGAGCCGGCACGTCGAGCGGCTCCGCGTAGTCGCGGTCCACCTGGTCACGGGCCCGGCGCAGTCGGGCGAGGTCCTCCAACGTCATGCCACCACCATCCCACAGCGCTGGATCATGTTGGGCGGGTACGGGCGCAGCGTCGGTCCGGCCAGCAGACGGACAGCACGGCTGAGGGGGAGGAGGGTTACTCCGGATCGACTGGGTCGTTCTTCCGGTGTGCGTACTGTTACCGAGGCCAGCGACGTGGCCGTTGATGAAACGTTTCTCCGCCAAGTTCCCATCTTTGCTCACCTCGCTGAGCTCTGGGAGGCCCGTGGGTGGACGGTCCCCGGCCGGAGCGATCCGGAGTGGGAACGGCTCACCCGACCACCCCGGAGCTTCCGGCCGGAATCCGGCACGAACCACGCGTCGCCGGTGGGGTGGTGACGGTGCGTCGTCTGTCCAGGGTGCCCGTCCAGGGCCACGGCGCTCCGACCGTGGCCGCCCCGCTCGACCTGCAGCTCGTGGTGGCCCCCGGCTCGGCCGTCCCGGTGGCCGCCTGTCTGAGATACGAGGTGCGGGACCCGTACGCGGTGTTCCTGGACATCCACGTCGGGCTGGACGAGCCGATCGTCTGGACCTTCGCCCGGGAGCTGTTGGCGACCGGCCTGCGGGAGTGGGCGGGAGTCGGCGACGTGTCGGTCCACCCGGGGCCGGGTGGCGGGCAGAGTGTCTACGTCTCGCTCCGCGGTGAGAGCGGTGGGGCCGTGCTGCGGGCCCGGAGCACCGACGTCGGGGGCTTCCTGTGGCGGACCGAGCGGCTCGTCCCGATCGGATCGGAACGGGACCGTTTCGACCTTGACCTGCTGCTGTGCCGGCTGCTGAGGCATCCCGATCCCAGCCGGGCGGAGAGCTGTGGGTCGACGGCTCGTCGGCCGGGGCCGAAAATCTTTTCGGCCGGGTGTGTAACGTCCAGGCGGTGTCGTGGCGTGGGTGCTGTGACAACGGAGACCGGAAGGACCATCTGGTGGGGGAAGCACCCGCGGACTTCATGGAGTTCGCCCATGCCTGCAGCGGGCAGCTCTTCCGCACGGCGTGCCTGCTCACCGGAGACTGGCACCTGGCAGAGGACCTGGTCCAGGAGACGCTCGCGAAGATGTACCGCTCCTGGTCGCGGATCGACCGCACCCAGGCTCCGGTGGCGTATGCGCACACCGTGCTGACCCGGACGTTCATCTCGCAGCGCAGGCTCCGTCGTTCCGGCGAGCGGCCGACGGGTGAACTGCCCGACCAGGCCGGCCAGTCGGAGGACCCGGCCCTGCGGATGGCCCTGTTGGAGGCGCTGGCCCAGCTCTCGGTGAAGGACCGCACGGTGCTCGTCCTGCGTTACTGGGAGGACCGGTCGGTGGAGGAGACCGCGCAGCTGACCGGCATGACCATCGGCTCCGTACGCGTGCGGAGCCTTCGCGCCCGGGAGCGGCTGAGACAGGTCCTCGGCCACGACTTCGCCGAGCTGGTCCGGGCATGACGACACCGCGCCCGCAGCTCCCGCACTTCGACCGACCGGAGAGCACCGTGCCCCACGAGCAGGACTTCGACCAGGAGCTGTACGACGCGCTCGGCCTCGCCACCCGCGGGTTCTCCCCGCACAGCCACGACCTGGTCCAACGGGCCGCGCTGCGGGGGAGGCGGCTGCACCG
>NZ_LMCT01000018.1:115990-155492 GCF_001424875.1 Kitasatospora sp. Root107
ACCGGATCCGGCAGTCCCAACTGGCGGTCGCCGCCGTGCTGCTGATCGGCACGGCGGGGTTCGGCCTGAGCCGGTTCGGTCCGCAGGTCGGATCGGCGCCGGTCTCGCCGGCCGGGCAGAGCACGTCGGCTGCGCCGACCACCCCGGCCGTCGTCGACACCGCACCTGCGACGCCGGTCGACGCCGCGCAGTTGCTGGAGCTGTTCAGGGCGAAGCTCCCGGTCGGTCTGGAGCTCAGTGAGCCGTTCAAGAAGGACCGGGTCCCGGACCGTCCGGGCTGGCCGTCCACGTCACTGGTCGCCGCCTACACCGTGAGGAACGGCGTGGGAACGGGCTCCGTCGGGATCGAAATCTCCCACACGGCCCCGGACCTGGCCCCGGACGGCGCGACGGGCAGCGCCAGCTGCGTGCAGCCGACCTGCACCACAACCCCGCAGCCCGGCGGTGGCAACCTGACGGTCAGACAGGGCGCGGGAGCCGTCGACGGCCGACAGATCTGGTCCGCCACGCTGGAGGGGCCGGACGGCACGGTGGTCTGGGTGGGCGCCGACAACATCCCGGGCCCAGGCACCGGACGGACGGCGATCTATCCGAACGCGCCATTGCTGACTGCGGCGGAGCTGTCCGCCCTCGCCCTCGACCCGGCCTGGCAGCGGGTGGCGGGCGGCCTGCCCTCGCCTTGACCTGCGGACATCGCGGCCGCGCGGTGGGTCTCATGAGTACCGGTACTCATGACCGGGCTTCGTTCCTGCGGAAAGCTGGCGCACGCGGCCCGGCTCGACAATTGTTCTGTTCAAGTACTGACCATCGGGGGATTCAGAGATGCACAACGGTGCCAAGATCGGTGTCGCGGCAGTGACGGCGGCCATGTTCGCGGGCGGTGGCTATGCGGCGTACTCGCTGGTGGCGGGTGACGACGCCGGGAGCTCGGCCCCGAAGGCCGCGCAGTCCCCGAAGGTTCTCGCGGTGGTTGCCGAGCTGCCGTCAGCGGAGGTCGCCGCACAGGGTGCTTCGGCGTTCCTGGCCGCATGGGCCAAGGGCGACTACGAGGAGGCCGGGCGGCACACCGACAAGCCGGCGGCAGCGATCGTCGCCCTGGCGAAATTCCGGGACACCTTGACGCCGACGTCGCTGGCACTCACGCCGGGGGGCCCGACCGCCGCGAACCTCGCGAACTCGTCCGCCTCGCCGTCCGCGTCCGGTGTCCCGACGGGTGCCGGAGTGCCGCTGTCGTTCCACGCGAAGGTGGAGCTCAAGGGCGCGGCCAGTGCCTGGCAGTACGACGGCGCGGTGGCGATGGTGAAGCTGAACGACGGCCGGGCGGTGGTGCACTGGGAGCCGAGCGTCGTGCACCCCAAGCTCGACGGCACGAAGGTCCTGGCGGTGCAGCCGATCTCGGCCTCGGCGTCGCAGGTGGTGGACCGCAAGGGCCGTCCGCTGACCGAATTCCCTTCGGTGCAAGCCGTGTTGGAGCAGATCCGGTTCAAGGACGAGGGTACGACGGCGAGCGGCGGCACCGGTGTGGTGGTCACCCAGGCGGGAGGTTCGGGCACTCCCGAGCGGCTGTTCACCATCACCGAGCCGAAGGACGGCGCAAAGAAGCCGCTCACTCTGGACGCGGACCTCCAACGGGTCGCGGAGGCGGTGGCGAAGGGGCAGTCCGGTCCCGCCTCGGTCGTGGCGATCGAGCCGAGCACCGGGCAGATCCTGGCGCTGGCCAACAACCCCGCGCAGGGGCCGAACCGGGCGTTCGGCGCCACCATCGCGCCCGGCTCCACCATGAAAGTGATCACCGCCGCCGCGCTGCTGGAGGCCGGTCTCACCCCGGACAGCCCGCTGCCGTGTCCGAAGACCACCAACGTGTCCGGCCGCGCGGTGCCGAACGACTTCCTGGACGAGCGGCTCGGCAACACGTTCAAGGACGACTTCGCGCAGTCCTGCAACACCGCCTTCCTGGAGGCCGGTCAGGCCAAGCTCAAGCCCGGAACCCTGCCGGCCCTGTCCAAGGACGTGTTCGGCCTCGGGCTGGTCTGGCAGACCGGTCTCCCCACCTTCGACACCAAGGTGCCGCTGGAGAGCAACCCCGCAGAGACCGCGATGGCCTACATCGGACAGGGCCGGATCCAGACCAACTCCCTCGCGATGGCCTCGGTCGCGGCGACCGTCCAGAGCGGTACGTTCCGGCAGCCGATCCTGGTCCCCGGCACGGCCCAGCCCAGGGCCGCCCGTTCGCTGGACCGTACGGTCCTCGGTCAGCTGCAGTCGATGATGAGGCGGACGGTCCAGAGCGGCACCGCGAGCGGAGCCCTGGGCGGTATCCCCGGGGCGGCCGCGAAGACCGGTACCGCCGAGGTCAACGGCCAGAGTGCGCCGAACAGTTGGATCACCGCCTACGCGGGCAACCTGGCGGTGGCGGTCGAAGTGCAGGCCGGTGGCCACGGCGCGACGGCCGCCGGGCCCGCCGCCGCCAAGCTGCTGGAGGTCGGCAACAAGGGCTGAGCGGTGCTGGGTCGGCAGGACGCACGCCGTGACCTCAGGCGGCCAGGGCGCGGCGCAGGGCGGTGATCAGAGTGGCGTGCTGCCGCTGGGAGATCTCGGCGGACAGGATCGCCAGCGAGCCGTGGAAGGTGCCAGGCCACTGGTGCAGCTCGACCGACACGCCCGCCTGCAACAGGCGCAGCGCGTACTCGACGGCTTCGTCGCGGAGCGGGTCGAACTCCGCGGTGGCGAGGTAGGCCGGCGGCAGCCGGGACAGGTCGGCGGCCCGCGCGGGAGCGGCGTACGGGATGGCGGTCCGGCCACCCAGGTAGTGCCGCCACACCGTGGTCAGGGTGTCGCGGTCGTGCCAGGGCGTGTCGGTGAAGTTCCGCTGCGACCAGGTCTGTTGGCGGTCGTCGAGCCCGGGCTCGTTGAGCAGTTGGAAGCGGATCGGCGGCCCCTGCCGGTCACGGGCGCGCAGCACCACGGCGGCCGCGAGCCCGGCGCCCGCGCTGTGCCCGCCGACGGCGATCCGGGCCGGGTCGATGCCGAGCTCGGCGGCGTGCTCGGCCGTCCAGGTCAGGACGGCGTAGGCGTCGTCCAGGGCAGCGGGGTACTGGTTCTCGGGGGACCGGCGGTAGTCGACGGAGATCACCACCGCGCCGGAGCCGGTGGCGATCCGGGAGGCCCACGGGTGTTCGGTTTCCAGGTCGCCGAAGACGAATCCGCCGCCGTGCAGCCAGATGACGGCGCCCTGGGCCTGGTGCGGGCGGTAGATCCGGACCCGCACGTCCGGGGTGCCGGGCACGGTGCGGTCCTCGATCTCCAGACCGGTGGTGTCCGGTGCGGGCCGCGAGGCGGCGAGTGCGGCGAAGGTCCTGCGGGTGGTGACCGGGTCGGTCAGGTCGATCGGCGGCAACAGCGGGACGAATGCTTCGAGTTCGGGATCCATGACGACCATCCTCGCCGTCGGCGGGTTCGGGGTCAGCCGCCATCTGTCGCGCGTTCCAGCTCAGTTGCGCGCCGTTCGGTGTCTATCCTGCTGCGATGGAAGCACTGGCCGTTCGGCTGTCGGGACTGGACCCGTACGTCGAGGGCGCGATCCGCGTGGTCGCGTTCTACGACACGTTGATGCGCCGACGGGTGGATCTCCCGGCGCTGGCCCGGTCGTCGGCGGGCCTGGCCGAGTGCGGGGCCGGGATCCGGCTGTCCGGTACCGGGCGGGTGATCCGCGTCTCGGCCGACGGCGCGGAGCTGTCGGACCCGACGTCAACTCCCTCCAGCACGGCGCCGATCACCCTGGACGAGGAGGAGATCGGCACGGTGTGGCTGGAACGTCCCGGCCCGCCGAATCCGCTCGACGAGGTGCTGCTGGACCGGTTGGCCATCGCCGCCGCAGCGGCCGTCGAACGGTACGGACCGGCCCGCACCACGATGGCCGACCCCGCGCTGGTCGAACTGGTGATCAGCCCTGGCAGCGACGAGGCGGACCGGGCCAGGGCCCTGCGCCTGCTGGGCTTCGCCGTCGACCTGCCGATGCGTGCGATCGCCGTCCGGTCGGAGCTCCCGCTCGACCGGATCGGCGCCCTGATCTGCCCGGCCCGCCCGGTCAAGGCGGCCCAACTCGCGGACGTGGGCGTCATCCTGGCCACCACCGTGGACCAGTCCGGATTCCCGGCGGAGGTCCGCGCGGGCATCGGTGCGGCCGCGAGCCCCGACACGTCCTGGCGACAGGCCCGCACCGCCCTGCGCTTCACCGGCCCGCGCGAACCCGTGGTCCGCCACGCGGACCTGGGCGCACTGGCGCTGCTGGCCGAGATACCCCAGCAGGCCGCGCGCGAGAACACCGACGTGGCCGCGATCGCCCGGATGGCCGCCGACCCGGAGGATCTGGAGACGCTGGACGCCTACTGCGTCACCGGCTCGATGCGCCGCGCCGCCGACCTCCTCCACCTGCACCACAGCAGCGTGGCCCGCCGCCTCGAACAGATCGGCAGGACCCTGGGCATCGAACTCACCGAGCCCGGCGGGCAGTTGCGGGCCACGCTGGCCCTCGGGGCGTGGCGGCTGCTCGAAGGCTGAGCACCTCGAAGGCTGAGCACCTCGGCGGGCCGGTGGCAACCTGCAGAAATGCAGGTACTGCGGACCGCCCGGACAGTCGATCATGAGGGCAGACACCTTCTCGCCCGGGGGAAGGCCGTACGGACCCGGGCCGGGTCCTTCCGTCACGGGGGTGCGGAGGGCCCTGGCCCGGGTCAGCCGACCGGAGCGGTGGCCGTCGCCGGGCAGACCGGGGCCTGCGGGTCGTCCCGGGTACGGACGGCCGGGAGCCAGGCGTACTGCTCGGGGAGGCCGTCGATCCGGACCCGGTACCAGCGGGGGGTGCCGATGCCGTTCTCGTCCTCGACCCGGTCGCCGTCGTTGACCACGCAGTCGGTGAGCAGCACGTCGTCGTGCCAGACCCGGTGCGCGACCACGTTGTCGGCGGCGTACTTGCGGTGCGGGTCGCGGGCCAGGCCGAGACTGCAGGCGGGCACCCGATCCGTCAGGTCCTTGCAGTTGCCGTCCATGTTGTAGACGCGGATCGGCTTGGTGGCGGCCGCGGCCGGCCCGGCCCCGGTCCTGGTCCCGGCGTCGGCGGACGGCCAGGCGAGCCAGCCGGCGGTGACGGCGCCCGCGAGGAGTACGGCGCCGAGGACCGTCCACGTCCCCCGGCTCGGGCTCCGGCGGGGGACCGGAGCGCACTCGGCCGCTGCCGCGCGGATCCGGGGCAGCAGGCTGTCCATGGTGTGCCGGGCCCGCTCGGCCGGGTCGGCGGCGAGGCAGTCGGTGAGCACGGCCTGCCAGGCGGCCGGGAGTTCGGCGGCCAGCCGGAGCCTGCTGCGCCCGGTGCCGTACTCGTGCACGGCGGCCGCCCGCGCGGCCGGGGTGCCGCCGTCGAACGGCAGCGCGCCACCGGTGAGGATCTGGTGGGCGGTGATCCCGAAGGCCCAGATGTCGGTGCCGGGGCGGGTCATGACGCCCCGTTCGCTGAGCTGCTCGGTCCGGCGCTCCGGGGGGAGGTAGTCGGGGGAGCCGAGCGGCGGCGCGTAGCCGTGCGTGCCCTCGATCCGGGCGGCGAGCCCGAAGTCGGCGAGCCTGGCGGTGCCGTCGGCCATCAGCAGGATGTTCGCGGGTTTGAGATCGCCGTGGACCCAGCCGGAGGCGTGCAGGTGGGCCAGCGCCTCGGCGATCTGGATCAGCAGCGGACCGGCCGCCGGCAGGCTTGGCTGCTCGCCGTCCTGGCCGTCCTGGCCGGGTGTGTTGTCCCGGCCCAGGGCGTCGAGCAGGCTCCGGTCGGCGAGCTCCATGATCAGGGCGATCGCGCCGTCCAGTGACGGTGTGTCCGGGTCGGAGACGACCTCGGTGCCCAGCACCCGGATCAGGTGCGGATGGTCGGTGGCCCGGCTGAACGCGACCTCACGGTCGGCGGTCTCGGCCAGCGCCCTGGCCTGGCGCGGGGCGAGCCCGGTGGTGGTGAGGAACTTGACGGCGGCCACGGCCGGTTCGCCCTCGACCGCGGGGCCGACCCGCCGGGCCAGATGGACGCTGCCCCAGCCGCCCGCGCCGAGGAAGCCGGTGATCTCCCAGTCGCCGACCCGGTAGCCGGGCGGGACGGCCACCGCCCCGTCGGGCAGCGGTCGGTCGATGGCGGGTACGGGACAGTCGTTCACGAGTTCTCCAGACGGGTCGCCGGTCGGGTGGGCAGCAGCGCGAGATGGTCCTCCCGGACCAGCCCGAACCTGAGCGCGAGTGAGACCACGGCCTCGCGCTTGCCGTCCATCCGCCGCCCGCCGCTCTCCGGCTGACGGACCCGCAGCTTGTTGCGGGCCAGGTAGTCGATGTGGAAACTGACGGTGGGTTCGGAGATCCCGGGGCACGTGGGGTGGGTCCGCAGCCGCTCCACCACCTGCCGGGTGGTGGGTACCGCCGAGGCCGACATGTCGCGCAGCCGGGGTTCGCAGAGGGCCACCAGCACCAGGAAGTAGGTCGCCGACTCGTCCAGTGGAAAGGCCATCAGGGTGGCCGGACCGGCGGACTGCGAGAGTGGCGGCGCGTCGTAGTACGTGTGCGCCGGGGCGAACACCTGGAAGCTCTGGGAGGCGCCCTGGGTGGGCAGCACCACCCGGGCGAACTCGAACGGTACGGGTGCGCCGATCCGGCGGGGCGCGATCCTGATGTACTCGCCGGCCCCCTCCGGGTTCTCCACCACATAGCTGAGCGAGGTGCTGAAGTTGCTCAACTGCCAGTGGTCGTCCGAGGCCCGGAGCTCACCGGCCAGCCGTGGCACGGCCGGATCGGGCAACGCGATCTCGACCGGTTGCTCCGCGCTGCCCCGGCCGAACCGGGCCACCTCGCCCGGGCCGAGCTCAAGGCTGACAGCGGTGCCGTCGGCCGAGGCCACGTGCACCAGGACGCTCCCCATCCCCCCACCTCTCCCGCCCCTCGGGTACGCGCATTGGCCGATCCGCTGGGCGAAGACCTGTCAGGGCGCAATCAGAATCGACGCTGTGTCGAAATTAATCAACATGACGCGCACCACAGGTTTGTCGGTGTCAGGTCAGGGCTGTCGGAGGCCAGACCGGAGTGGCGGCGTAGACCACGCGTTGGACGACCGTCTCCAGCAGTTCGACCACCGCCGCCTCCGCCTCGTCCCCCGGCACGCCGAGCGGTGAGGTGGCCAGCACCGCGAAGGTCAGCTGGTTGAGCGCCCGGGCCAGGGTCTCGGCCGGCGGCGGCCCCGCCGGCGCACGGCCGGCCGCCCGTTCACGGCGGATCCGGGCGGCGGTCAGGTCGATGCAGTCGCCGATCATCCGGGCCCGGAGCGGCGCGATCACCGGGTCCGGTGCGGCGTCCAGCAGGACCTGCCTGAGCAGGTCGCGGTGCTCGCGCCAGACGCCGACGCTCCGGCGCAGCGCGGCCCGGAGCGGTTCGGGGTCAGGACCGCCGCCCTCGCTCCAGGACACCATCGCCTGGCTCAACTCGGCGGCCACCGGCGCCAGCAGCCGGGCGAGCACCTCGGCCTTGGAACCGAAGTAGAAGTAGAAGGACGACCGGGAGATCCCGGCCGCCGCCGCGAGGCTGTCGATGGTGATCTGGGCGATCGGCTGCTCGGCGACCATGGCCGCAGCCACCCGGAGAATGGCCTGCTCCCGCAGGTCACCCTTGCTCGGTCCGCGCCTGCGCCCACCAGTCATCGGCCAATCGTACGAGTACGCGCCGCCGTACRGAACGCTGCCCTCCGGAGACCGATGCCCTGCTGCCGTACCGGATCTGCGCGAACCGGCCGGGGGTGCCTGACCGCCTGTCGCCTGCGCCACGCGCGCTAGGGTCCTGGTCAGCCGCGTTCTTGAGCTCTGCGGCGGAACCGGGGTGGGGCAGTGCTGCAGGTGACGGCTTTCGACGAGTACGAGCGTCGGACGTGGGCCGGTCGTGCCGAGGCGTTCGCGGGCAGCTTCGCACGGCTGTGTGCGTATCCGGCTTCGCAGTTGCTCGATGCGGCGGCGGTGGGGGAGGGGGTTCGGGTCCTCGATGTCGGGACCGGGACCGGGACGGTGGCCGCGGCGGCGTGTGAGCGTGGCGCGAAGGTGACTGCCGTTGATGCCGAGCCCAGCATGGTGGAGTTGGCGGGGCAGGCCGCTCCGTCCGCGGAGGTGGTGACGGCCGTCCTGCCGGAACTCCCCTTCGAGGACGGCGCCTTCGACGCGGTGGTCGGCAACTTCGTGCTCAATCACGTGGGGCGGCCGAGGGACGCACTGGCGGAACTGCGGCGGGTGGTCCGCCCGGGCGGGCGAATCGCGCTGACGATCTGGGCGGTCCCGGCTCCCGCCGGCCAGGCTCTGCTGGGCCGGGCCGTCGAGGCGGCGGACGTGACCCGACCGTCGGATCTGCCTCCGCTGGCGGCGGAGGACGACTTCCCGCGCGACCCTGCTGGTCTGGTCTCGCTGATGGCGTCGGCCGGACTGCGTGAGGCGACGTGCGAGACGCTGCGCTGGGATCACCGGGCGAGTGCCGAGGAGTGGTGGAGCGGGCCGGCGGCCGGGGTGGCCTTCATCGGGCAACTGCTGTTGAGCCAGTCCGAGCAGACTCGTGCGGACGTCAAGCGACACTTCGAGGTGCTGTCACAGGAGTTCCTCGGCGAGGACGGCCTGCTGGTCCTTCCGCACGCCGCCTTGCTGGCCGGTGCCTGTCGCTGAGTCAGAGGGCATCAGCCGTTCGCCCGGTGTTCGGTCTTCACCGAGCCGGGCCGCTAACCGTTCGGGGAGCGGAGGCCGTCCATCAGGACGGTGAGGTAGGCGTCCGTGAGCTCCGGGGAGGCGGGCTGTGACCGGGCGACGGCGTACGCGGTCCGGCCGATCAGTGCGGTGGTGACGGCGGGGTCGAGGTCGGTGCGGACCGTACCGTCCCGCTGCGCGCCGACGATCATCTCCCGCACGACCCGGACGAGTTCGTCCCGCAGGGCGGTGGTGGCGGGCAGGGTCAGGCCGTCCAACTGGTCGCCGATGGCGTGGTGCGCGGACTGAAAGGCGATCAGTTCGGTCAGGAAGGTCCGCAGGGCCTGTGCCTGGTCGTCCTGTTCCAGGAGTCGCCCGGCGCGGTGGACCACCGGCTCGAGCAGGCCCGACACCGCGGCGTCCAGCAGTGCGTCCTTGCCGCCGAAGGCGCGTACCACGGTGGCCGCGCCGAGCCCGGCCCTCCTGGCGATGGCCTCGACGGTCAGCGGGCTGCCCGGTTCGGCCAGCAGCGCCGTCGCGGCATCGAGGGCGAGTCGACGGTTGCGGACGGCGTCGGCCCGGCGTCCGCCCTCGGCGGGTGTTGACAACTGGAACGTCCCTTCCACATACTCAACTGGAACATGCATTTCAGTTACCGTATCGCACCGGGAGCCCCCATGAACGAGCGGATCCTGATCTCCGGCGCAAGCGTGGCCGGGCTGACCCTGGCGTACTGGCTGGCCCGGTACGGTTTCCGCCCCACCGTGGTCGAGCGCGCGCCGGGCCTGCGCGAGGGTGGCCAGGGCATCGACGTGCGGGGTCCGGCCGTCGAGGTGGTCGAGCGGATGGGGATCCTGCCGTCGGTCCGGGCGGTGGCCACCGACGTGCGCGGTGTGAAGTTCGTCGACGCCGAGGACCGCGCCGTCGCCCGGATCGGCACCGAGGACCCGAGCGGGGTCGAGATCATGCGCGGCGACCTGGTGGCACTGCTGCACGAGACGGCCCGGTCCGGCGTCGAGTACGTCTTCGGAGACTCCGTCAGTGCGGCGGCGCAGGACGACAGCGGAGTGACCGTCACCTTCGAGCGGGGCGGCACCCGCCGCTTCGACCTGGTGRTCGGCGCCGACGGCCTGCACTCCACCACCCGCCGCCTCGCCTTCGGCCCCGAGGCACGGTTCCTGCACCACCACGACCACTACTTCGCGTTCGCCGACGCCGAGGCCGCGCTCGGCGAGGACCGCTGGGTGACGATGTTCAACCAGCCGGGCCGGATGGCCGGGATCTACCGGTCCGGCCACCACGCCCAGGCCAAGGCGTACTTCATCTTCCGCTCCGGCCCGCTGGCCTACGACCACCGCGACACCGCCCAGCAGAAGCAGCTGGTGCGCCAGGCGTTCGCCGACGGTGCGTGGCGGACCGGAGAGCTGCTCGCCACCGCGCTGGACGACCCCGACTTCTACTTCGACGCCCTGGCCCAGGTGCGGATGGACTCGTGGTCGACCGGCCGGGTGGCGCTGCTCGGGGACGCCGCATGGTGTGCCTCCCCGGCCTCCGGCGCGGGCGCCGAGCTCGCCCTGGTCGGCGCCTACCGGCTGGCCGGGGAGCTCGCGGCAGCCGGCGGCGACCACCGTCTCGCGTTCGCCCGCTATCACGCCGGGCTCCGCCCGCTGGTCCGGCAGCGGCAGCAGATCGGCCTCAACCTCCGCGTCATGGTGCCGAGGACCGCAGGCGGCCGTCGGGTGCGCGACGCCTTCGCCCGGCTGCCGCTGGCCCGGCCCCTCGGCACCCTGGAACGCCTCGGCCGGGCCGGCAACCGCCGTGCCCTGCCCGAGTACGCCCCGGCTCGCTGAGCTTGCCGTTCGACCTCTGGGCTCGACTGTACCGGTACTCGCTGACTGGCCGACGGGACAGGGTAGTTGACCAGGCACCCTGCGCCTGGACCTGCTTGGGCCGCGTCAAGAGTCTGGGCGGGGAGCTGCGGTCTCGGTCTCGCCCTGGCCGAGTCCCTCTGTGGCTCCGTGGTGACAACGGAGAGCGGTTGTCGATGAGTTTGGGCAGCAGAGGTTGATCTGCTGCCGTCGAAATGTCGCTGGGATCCGAGAGCACCTAAGCGGCGTGTCGGCTGAGACTCGCGGTCATGGCGGTCAGTGAGGTGGAATGAGTCTGATCGGGCCATGGGTCTGACGATCGGACTGGAGTGCATCGGTGGGGACGATTCTCAAGGGCGTAAGCCGCGTGCGCTGGCACGAGTTGAAGCATGCCTATGGATCTGCGGCCGATGTTCCCGGCGTGCTGTCGCGGGTCGCATGGGGCGACGCCCGCGCGAGTGAGGCAGCCCTGAGCGATCTCGCTCTGTGGATCGGTGAGCTGGCAGTCTTCGACGCGACCGTCGCCGCTGTTCCCTTCCTGTGGGACCTCGCGGTCACCGAGACCGTGAACTCCCGGGCCGGGGTCATCGGGTTGCTGCAGACGATCCTCGAACACGGCAACCCGCCGCAGCCGAAGGTGCAACTGGAAGCTCACCAGGCCGTGCTGAGCCGCCGGGCGACAGCGGACCAGCTCACCCACGACAGTGACCCTGTGGTGAGGGTAGCGGCTCAGGATCTGCTGGCTGGGATCGACAGCCATCTGAGCGAGTCCTGTTGCCGGGTTTGATGCAAGGACCTTCCCTGCTGCTCTGGTGGCGGCCGTCGTATGGCCTGACCAGCAGGGGAAGGCCCGAGAACCGTCAGCTGACGGCCTGCTGCTGTTCGGCGCGGGCGCGGGTAATGCTCGGACGCCTGTGTGGCCGGTCTCCGGCGTTCCCGAACCGGTGAGCGAGGCAATCACACGACAGGGCGGCCGAGTTGGATGTCACCGGCGTGGACACGGAAGACTGCAGCACCAGGGGCCTCCTTTTGCTCGATTGGATTCGACACCCACGAGCTGTGCGGGAGGCCCCACTTTCATGCCCGGCCAGCCTGAAGATCACCCACCCGAGTCGGCAGGCTCGCCTGTCAGTTCTGGTCGGACGCGTCGCCGTAGACGTTGTCTGGGCTGACCACCTGGGTGATGGCCCGCCCGAGCAGTGTGCTGGGATTCTCGCTGTTCGAGGGGATGTCGGTGTTGAGCAGGATCACCATCGTCGCCTTCTGGGCGGGCAGGTAGACCGTCAGGCTCTGGTAGCCGGGCAGGGAGCCCGCGTGGCCGATCCACCCGTGGTTGATGTCGATGCCCAGCCCGTAGGCGTCACCCGGCGCGCCGGTGGGCTGCGCGTCGAGGCGCTCCGCCTGGGTCTGCGGAGTCAGCAGTCCGCCTGTCGCGACGTTCTCCGCCCAGGAGCGCATGTCGTCGAGGTCCGAGATCATCGCGCCGGCTGCCCAGCCCCAGCTGGGGTTGAAGTCCGTGGCGTCCGCCACCGTGCCGTCCGGCGTCACGTCGGTGTAGCCGTGGGCGTGCGGCAGCGGGAACTCCGCCGCCTCCGGCAGGAAGGTGTGGTCCAGGCCGCTCGGCCGCGTGATCAGGTCCCGGATCACGTCCCTCAAGGGACGGTGGGTGACCTTCTCGACGACCAGGCCGAGCAGCACGGTGTTGGTGTTGGAGTAGTCGAACTGTGTGCCAGGGGGGAACTGGTTGGGGTGCTCGAAGGCGATGCTGAGCAGCTCACTGGGCGACCACTGGCGATGCGGCTCGGTCGCCAGCAGGTGCTGGAAGCCCGCGTCCTTGCTGTAGGCGAACAGGCCGCTGCGCATATCCGCGAGCTGACGCAGCGTGATGTGCTCTCCGTCGGGCACTCCGTCGACGTACGCGGAGATCGGGTCGTCCAGGCCGACCTGCCCGCGGTCGACGAGTTGGAGCAGCGCGGTGACGGTGAAGGTCTTGGTCTCGCTGCCGATCCGCATGTTCAGGTCGGTGCGCATCGGGGCGCAGTCGCTCGTGTCCGCGACGCCGAAAGCCCGCACGTAGCGTGGCTGTCCGGGCTTCCAGACGCCCACGATCACTCCAGGGACACCGGCATCGGTGGCCGCCTGCTGGATCACCCGGTCCAGTTCCGCCGCGGTCGCATCCCAGGGCTGTGACGCGGCGGCCGATTCCCTGGAAACCGGTACGGCCGCTGCGGGACCGGCAACCGGAGGCAGGGAGGCCGTTGCGCAGGCAGAGACGACCATCGCGATGCTGAGCAGGGCAGTTCGGCCCATTCGGATGCACATGCGTTCTAGGTAAGGCCCTTCAGGTCCTTGCCCGCAGCGCCACGCCGCCCCCCAGCGCGCATTCATCCGAACGCCTCGGGCTCGCTCCGCAAAGAACTCTCACAGGCCCTCGCTGATGTACGTCCGACGGCTCTGGAGAATCCCGTGGAGATGAATCCGGCGCCCCAGCTCCAGGAGTGAGGCGAACCAGTCCTCGTGCTCGGGGTCGGCGTGGACCAGCGCACGGGCTGCCGGTGGCAGTAGCCCTCCGGCTGCCCGCCCTGCCCTCCAGCCAGGCAGGCGTTGGAGCCAGGCAGGCGGGAGGGCGTACAACAGCGACAACAGGGCCTCCTGGACTGCTCAAGGTTTCGACAACCCCGAGCTGCACCAGAGGCCCCGTCTTCATACCCCGCGGGCGACAAGATCGCACGACCGAGTTTCTCAGTCGAACCCGTGTCCACCATGATCGGTACGACAACGGGCTTCTCAGGGCGGTATGTCAGAGTCTGCGGATGCTCGCGATCGTGGTGAAGACGGAGAACTGGGAGCGGCACGTTCGTGTTTCCGCTGAGGATTTGGCCGGGCTGGTCAGGCGGATCGGCGGCGACGGTGATCGGTTCCTGGTCGTCCAGCGGGTACCCGACCTGCCGGACGTTTTCGCTCAGGTCTGGCACAAGGCCGGCGGGCAGTACACGTTGGAGTACCGCGACGGTGCTGCCGACCGGCACTTCGAGGTGATGGTCGACAGTCCCGGGGCAGTGATTGCGGCGATGACCGGTTGGGCCCGCCGGGAATCCGGTTGGGACGCCGGTCTGGCGTGGTCGTTGATGGACATGGGCCCCGTCCGCGAGGTGCCGCCGCCGGCCCTGGACGAAGGCGAGCGCGAGGAGTTGGAGGCGCGCGTTCGCGAGGTGCTGGCCGGCGGCTACACCACCCGCGCCGAACTGGCGGAGCTCGCCGAGGAGTACCTGGTCACCGCGGACCGTCGGCCTGTGTCGCGGGAGCAGGCCCAGGTGCTGGCCGACCGGATGTGGCTGGAGCGTGTCGCCGTGCAGGCCGACTGGCAGGGGGAGACCGACCCGGAGCGGCTCACCCGTGCGTTCACCGCCTTGGCGGAGGCCGGTATCACCGCCCGTGAGAACTTCACCTGTTGCCGCAGTTGCGGCGAGTCCGAGATCGGCGGTGAGGGTGGGCCCGAGGCCCGTGGCTTCGTCTACTTCCACACGCAGTGCACGGACGCCGCGGCGGTCGGCCACGGACTGACGCTGCTGTTCGGTGGCTTCGACGGCTCGTCAGAGACCACCGCAGCCATCGGCCACGAGGTCGTGGCCGCCCTCGAAGCGGTCGGACTCCCCGTCGAGTGGGACCACGATCCCGGCCGCGCCATCACCGTCACACCCCTGGACTGGCGCCGCCGCCTGGTCGGGTAGAGATCGTCCTCACGGCCTTTGGCTGGGCAGCGACAGATGGGCACGACCGCACGGGCCCTGAGGCATGACCAGCTGTTTGACGAAGCCCAGCAGACCGCTGACCCACTGCATCTCTGCCGGGCGTGCGAGCACCACCGTTATCCAGCGCAGGCCGTGATCGCCCTCGGGCGTCCTGGGCGGATCAGCCGGCTCGGCGGGTCTCTTCCGGGGCCGGTGGGCCGGTGGTGGACGTGCTGATCCAGTTGGCGAGGATGCCGAGGGCTTCGGTGGAGGGGGGCGTCGAGGCCGGAGCCAAACTGTGACCTTCGGCCATGCGTCTTTTCGGTGGGGTGGAGCGTGTAAGGAGTTGAGAGGCTGATCATGAGTGGATCGGTCTGCCGGGTGCAGTGTTGGGGGAGTGCGACAGTGAAGTCGATGCGCAGGGGTCTCGCGGTGGGGGCACTCGGAGGTGCTCTGGTGCTGGTGGCCACGGGGTGCAGCGGCGAGGGGAAGAGCCCGGCCGTGTCCGGTGCGGGCAATGCCGCGGCGGCCCTGCAGAGCGCCACGCCGGCCAAGCCGACCGTGTCGGCGGCCGTGGTCTCCATCGAGCCGGGCAACGGCGCAAAGGACGTCAAGCCGGCCGGTGCGCTGAAGGTGTCGGTGGCGGGCGGCAAGCTGACCACGGTGACGGTGACCGGCCAGGACGGCAAGGAGGTGCCCGGCGCGGTCACCGCGGACGGCCTCGGTTGGGCCCCGACGGCCGGCCACCTCGAGATCTCCTCGACCTACAAGGTCAACGCCCGGGCCACCGACGCCTCGGGCGTGGCCGCCACGGCGGAGAGCAGCTTCAGTACGCTCACCCCGACGAAGACCGCGGGCACGCGCGACAACATCGACGACGGCCAGGCATACGGCGTCGGCATGATCGTCTCGGTCGGCTTCGACAAGGCGGTCAAGGACAAGGACGCCGTCCTCAAGGGCATCACCGTCGAGGCCTCGGACGGCACGGTGGTCAAGGGCCACTGGTTCGGCGACACCCGGCTGGACTTCCGTCCGGAGAAGTACTGGACCCCGGGCACCAAGGTGACCGTCCACCGCCGCCTGACGAGCGTCGAGACCGCCCCTGGCGTGTACGGCGGGCCGGACAAGGACGAGCCGTTCACCATCGGCCGCTCCCAGATATCCACGGTGGACCTGGCCGCGCACCGGATGACCGTGGAACGGGACGGCCAGCCGGTCGACACCATCCCGATCACCGGTGGCAAGTCGGGCTTCGACACCTGGGGCGGCGCGATGGTGGTCGAGGCGATGGAGGGCACCACCCGGATGACCTCGAACGGCGTCACCTCCGCAGGCTCCGGCGACGAGTACGACCTGGTGGTCCCGCACGCGATCCGGCTCACCGACTCCGGCACCTACGTGCACGGCAACTACTGGAGCAGCTCGATAGGTTCGGCCAACGGCAGCCACGGCTGCATAGGCGTCCAGGACGTCAAGGGCGGCAGCGACAGCTCGCGAGCCGGCAAGTTCTACAAGTCGACGATCGTCGGCGACGTCGTCAAGGTGGTCAACTCCAAGGGCGACGTGGTCTCCCCGGAGAACGGCCTCAGCGGCTGGAACGTCCCGTGGGGCTCCTGGTAGCCGACGCCGCGACCGGCAGGTGCGCGAACCCGGTGCGGATGCCGTCGGCATCCCGAAGTGGTGTGCTGGGCAGAGGGTCAAGCGCGCCGCCAGGACGGCGGTGCCCCGGTGGACAAGGAGTGTCCGGCCATGGCTGTCCTCATTCATGCAGTGGTTCCGGGAATCACCAGCGATCAGTACGACGCCCTGAACGCAAGACTTCAGGAAACGCCCGAGATCTTCGACGGGTGTCTGTCCCACGTCTGCGTAGCCACCGACGAAGGGCTGGACATCTTCGACGTCTGGGCGAGCGAGCAGCAGATGATGGCGTTCGCGGACAAGATGATGCCCATCGCGGTGGAGCTGGGCTGGCCCGCCACGCCTGGTCAGCCCGAGATCCTGCCGGTGCACAACTACTGGACTCCGGGAGCATAGAGCCGTTCTGACGGGCCGTCGGGGGAGCTCCCCGGCGGCCTCAGGCGATACGAAGGATGCTCTTGCCGTGGGTCGCGCCCTCGGCGAGCCGCTGCACCGCGACGGCCAGGTCCGCCAGCTCGTACTCGGCGGTGATGTCCACACGCACCCGCCCGTCGGCGACGAGCGCGAGTGCGCGGCGGGCACTGTCGGCGAGGCGCTCGGGGTGGGTCCGGCTGAGCAGGTTGCTGTTGTAGGTCACGAGCGATTGGCCCTGCATGAGCAGGTTGTTGGTGTCGGCCAGGACGGGTTCGAACGTGCTGAGGTTGCCGTACGCCACCAGGCGGCCGTGCGGGGCGAGTTGCCCGAGGCCGGCCCGGCGGGTCGAGCCGCCGACCGGGTCGAGGATCACGTCGAACTCCTCGTCGCCGAGCCGGGCCGGAAAATCCTCGCGCAGCAGGAGTTCGTCGTAGCCGAACTGGGCGGCGTAGGCGGCCCGGGCCTCGTTGCCGACCACACCGACGATCCGGCCGGCTCCGGCCGAGCGGGCGAACTGGACGGCAAGTGTGCCGACCGAGCCGGCGGCCGCGTGGATCAGGACGCGGTCGCCGGGCCGCACGTGCGCGGCCGTGTTGATCAGGTCGTAGGCGGTCGGTGCGCCCCACCCGAGACCGGCGGCGGTTCGCTGGGGGAGGTCTCCGATACCCAGGGCGAGCACGGCGTCCGCCAGGACCACCTCGGCGTACGCGCCCGCCTGGGTCAGCACGGCGACGGGTTCGCCGATGCGGCCGGCGTCGACGCCCTCGCCGACGGCCGTGATGATCCCGGAGGCCTCGAAGCCGGGGACGAACGGACGCGGTACCGGGAAGTGCCCGTCCCGGACCATGGTGTCGCCCCACTGGACCCCGGCGTAGGCGACGCGGATCGCCACCTGGCCGGGGCCGGGGGTGGGCTCGTCGAGTTCGGTGAGGCGGTAGCGGTCGTCGGTGTCGAGAAGGACAGCCTTCATGGTCACAGCTCCTTGTGCTGACTCAGGATCCTTACAGTCGAGGACTCTATGGATGTAAGATCCCTGAGTCAACACATGAATTTGTCAGAGCTCCTGGAGCGCATGGTGGAAGCCCCGATGGATGACGACCTCTGCCCGCGGATCCGGCGGTCCGAACAGGCCCTGATGGCGCATCACGAGGCCGTGCTGCGCGCCTACGGATTGACCATGACGCAGTACACCGTGCTGTTGGCCCTCGCGCGCGAAGGCGGTCTGTCCGGAGCCCAACTGGCCCGCTCCTGCGGGGTCACGCAGCAGAGCATGAGCAGCGTGCTGGCCAACATGGAGACCAAGGAGCTCATCCGCCGCGAGACCTCCCCGGTGCACGCCAAGGTGCAGATCGCCACCCTGACCGAGGAGGGCCAGGCGCTGCTGGACCGCGCCTACCAGGAAGTGATCATCCTCGAACGCGCGCTCACCGACGCGTTCACGCCCGCCGAACACGCCACGCTCTGCGAACTTCTGGAACGCGCCACCAACGTCCTGATCCAGCAGACGCGCCGCGCGACGGTCCCGCCGGCCGGCTGAGCCGGTTCAATCCGGCGCGCTGCCGACGCGGAACCTGGCAGTATCCGCCCATGGAGATCCGTCGGATTACTCAGACTGACGCGGTTGAGGCGGCCGGGCACCTGTTCGATGAGGCCCCTCTGCGGGATGCGACCGAACGGTTTCTGGCGGACGGGCGGCACCACCTGCTGATCGCGTACGTGGACGACGTCCCGGCAGGCATGGTGACCGGGGTGGAGATGACGCACCCGGACAAGGGGACCGAGATGTTCCTGTACGAGCTGGGCGTGGACGAGCCGTTCCGTGGGCAGGGCGTCGGCCGGGCGCTGGTGGCGGCGCTCGCGGAGCTGGCACGCGAACGCGACTGCTACGGCATGTGGTCGATCACGGAGGAGGCCAACGCGGCGGCGCTGGCGACGTACCGGCACGCCGGGGCTGTGACGGAGGAGGGTCAGGCGGCGCTCGTCTGGACGTTCGATCAGACGTAGCGTCAGCGACCGCGGGGTTCCTCCGGGCCGGCCCTGGGCCCCGGCCGGTGACGTACGCCGCCGGGGCCCCGTCCTCAGTGGTGGAACCCGGCGCGGTCGGCCTCCGGGGGCACGCCCTGGGTCAGGCGCTGGAGGGCGCGGCGCATGTCGGCGGCGAGCAGGGCGATCTCGTCGCGGCCGACGCCGTGCCGGATCAGGACGCGTTGGATGACGGTGTCCTGCTGGTCGGCGGGCAGGGGGTAGGCCGGGACCTGCCAGCCGCGCATCCGGAGCTGGTCCGAGAGGTCGTACAGGCTGAACCCGGCGCCGGCCGGGTCGGTGAGCTTGTAGGAGACGGCGGGCAGTGCGCCGTTCCCGTCGTACAGCAGGGTGAAGGGGCCCATGTCGGCGACCTGCCCCGCCAGGAACTGGGCGGTGTCGGCGCAGGCCTGCTGGACGCGGCGGTATCCGCCGCGGCCGAGGCGCAGGAAGGCGTAGTACTGGGCGACGATCTCGCCGCCCGGGCGGGAGAAGTTCAGGGCGAAGGTCGGGATGTCGCCGCCGAGGTAGTTGACCCGGAACACCAGGTCCTCGGGGAGCAGGTCGGCGGTGCGCCAGATCGCCCAGCCCACGCCGAGCGGCGCGAGCCCGTACTTGTGGCCGGAGGCGTTGATGGAGGCGACCCGCTCCAGCCGGAAGTCCCAGACCAGGTCGGGGTGGAGGAAGGGCGCGATGAACCCGCCGCTCGCGGCGTCGACGTGGATCGGCACGTCCCAGCCCGTCTCGGCCTGGATCCGGTCGAGCTCGGCGGCGAACTCGGCCACCGGCTCGTAGTCGCAGGTGAAGGTGACGCCGAGGATCGCCACCACGCCGATGGTGTTCTCGTCGACGTAGTCCTTCAGCTGGTGCGCCCGCAGTCCGGTGGCGCCGGGCTCCAACGGGACCTGGCGCAGCTCGACGTCGAAGTAGCGGGCGAACTTGTCCCAGCAGATCTGCACCGGTCCGCAGACCAGGTTGGGCCGTTCGGTGGACTTGCCCTCCCTGCGCCGCCGCTCACGCCAGCGCCACTTCAGGGCGAGGCCGCCGAGCATCGCGGCCTCGCTGGAGCCGGTGGTGGAGCAGCCCATCGCGTTGGGCGCGTCGTCGCCGGTGGACGGCGCGTTCCACAGGTCGGCAAGGATGTTGACGCACCGTGACTCGATCTCGGCGGTCTGCGGGTACTCGTCCTTGTCGACCATGTTCTTGTCGAGGCACTCGTTCATCAGGCGGTGCACTTCGTCGTCCGACCAGGTGGTGCAGAACGTCGCCAGGTTCTGTGCCGCGTTGCCGTCCAGCAGCAGCTCGTTGTGGATGAGCGCGTAGACCACCTCGGGCCGGGAGGGGTCCGCCGGCATCCGGTGCTTCGGGNNGAGAACGTCCTCGCTCAGCGGCGACGCGAACAGGTCCGTGGCCGAATCGACTGCGCGAGGGTCCTTGGCTTCGTGCAGGGCCACGGGGTGTCTCCTCGGGCAGAAGGGTGGGGGCTGCTGGGCTACCGAATGCAGATATACCGGACATTCAGTGCGCTCGCGCTCGACGTGGGCGCCGGTTCGGGGCGGACGGCCCGTCACATTCCTCGGCCGGGATCCGTCGATGGAGTGTTGGCAGCTCGATCCTGACGAACTCTCCGAAAGGCAGTCCGGCCATGACCACTGTTTCGACCACGTCCACGACCACGACCACCGACTCCGCCCCGAAGCCGTCCTCGCGGATGTCCGACCCGATGGAGCTGATCCCGGAGCTCAAGGAGGTGGCCGCGGCGCTGTTCAAGGCGACCGGCAACCGGTCGGTGCCGCGCACCACCATCGGGCTGGTCCAGCTGCGCGCCGGGCAGATCGTCGGCAACACCTACCTGACCGTCCTGCACACCGGTCTGCTGCGCAAGGCCGGTGTGAGCGAGGAGCGGCTCACCGCGGTGGCGTCCTGGCGGGACGCGCCGTACTTCACCGACGCCGAGCGGGTGGCACTCGCCCTGGTCGAGGCCGTCCTGCTGCCCTCCCCGCACGGCGAGCGGGTCCCCGACGACCTGTACGCCGAGGCGGCCCGCCACTACGAGCCGAAGGCCCTGGCCACGCTCACCATCGCGATCGGGCAGGTCAACTTCTTCATCCCGCTCGCGTTGATCGGCAAGCCGCTGCCGGTGGACAACTTCACGACGGAGCAGTGGACCTGATGCTTCGTGCGGTCGGTCGCCGTGTTGCGCGTGCCCGGGCGGCCTACCGCTGGTAGAGCTCCCGGGCGCGGACCGGGTCGACCGGCTCGTCGCGGTGCAGCGGCAGGAAGTGCTCCAGCTGCCACACCTGGGCGCGTTCGGCCTGGCGGTTGGTGGTGGTCACCCAGGGCGGGTAGACGCGGAACGCCCGCTTGCCGCCCGCCCCGTCCGTGGACACGATGCCGCGCCGGCGGAGCGTCTCCATCGGCAGGACGAACTGGCCGAGACGGTGCCCGTCGCGGGTGCTGACGACGACGAGGTCGACCGGGTCGGCGGAGTCGAAGGGCTGGATCGGACCGCCCGGAGACCTCTTCCACACCGTGACGAACTGGCCGACCTTGGTCGGGGTCGTCCTGGCAGCCCGGAACCGGACCGAGCGGCCGTCGACCGTGAACCCGTGTGCGGCGTACGCGGCACTCTCGGCTTCGGGGACCGGCCGCGAGCAGCTGAACCCGCACGGGTCGTAGACCAGCTCCTTCGCCGCGAGGAGGTCGTCGTGGAGGGGCTCGGGTGCGTGGTCACGGTTCGTGGGCATCGGCCCACTCTGTCATTGGCAGGTGCGACCGGGACATTCGAGTACTGACGGTGCGTCGGGTGGGCCCGGTGTGGGCTGCTGCGCAGCCCTTTCGGTCATAGGTAGCCGGGCTCGGCGGTCTCCTGGAAACGGAGGACGGAGCAGGGGAGCAGGTCCGTTCAGCTGATCGCGAGCTGCAGGGGCCCCAGAGCCAGTTTGCTCCGGCACGAGTCGACGGCCCGGGTGACCCAGCCGGTCACGGCGTCCTGATCTGCCGCGATCGCGTGAAGCTCACGTGTCTTCTCCTGGGCTTCGACCATCCAGGGCGCCAGGGCGTCCTCGCGCAGGACACGCTCGAAGAGACCGCGGGCCGTGTCCGTGGCCCCGACCAAGGCGGCTGCGATCCCCGCGTCGAAGCTGTCCCAGAGGAATCCCCGCTGCGCCGGCCTGGACGTCAGATGCCGGGCGACAGCCGGCAGATCCGGAAACCTCTCCCTCAGCGCCGTCGTCTCCGCCGCGGCCTGTCGGCCAAGTGCCAGCGCCAGAGGAGTGAACTGGCCCTCGGTTCGAAATATCTCGTGGCCGGTCCGGCCTGAGCCAGCATGAAAGGCCAGGTAGTCCACGTCGTGCCACAGCCACATCGCACCGACATGGAGGCTGCTGCCGGCCGTCCGCAACGGGGTGAACTCCACAACCCCGAGCCACCATCCGTGATCATCGATCCACACCCGCGACCGCCCGCGCTGGGCAAGGCCGAGTGGCTTCAGGGAATCCCGCGCCGCCGAGGTGATGATCCGGAGGACCGGACTGCGATCTGCCATGACCGGCATTATTGTCCGTCGCATCGCACCGACACCCGCTCGGGCGCCGTCATCTCCACTCCACGAGGTCGGGCACGAGCTCCAAGGGACGGTGTGACCGAGGACCGCACGCGGTGAGGCACGGTCGTCAACGCCTTGCTGGGCGGAGCCGGGTCATCAGGGGCGGGTCTGGGTGATGCGCCACAGGCGGCGGGGTAGGCCGCCCTCCTCGAAGGGGTGGACCTCGTCGAGGGTCCAGTCGGTGGCGAGGGTGCCGACCAGGTCGCGGGGGAAGAAGTGGACGGCGAAACCGCCGTGCTCCCAGATGTCGTCGCCGTGGGCGGTGCCGGCGCCGTAGTGGGCGTCGCCGGTGTGGCGCACGGTGTAGACGAAGACGCCGCCGGGGCGCAGTACCCGGTGGACCTCGGCGACCAGGGTGTGGATCTCTCCGGTGGACAGGGCCATGCAGAGCAGCATGTGGGCGAAGACGGCGTCCACGGAGGCGTCCGCGAGCGGCAGTCGGGTTCGTACGTCGTGCACCGCGGTGCGGACCCGATCGGCCAGGTGCTGTGCGGTGGCGGCCGTTCGCAGCTGCTCGAGCCCGACCGGGCTGAAGTCGGTGGCGAGTACGGTGAAGCCCTCGCGGGCGAAGAACAGTGCGTCGCGTCCGTGGCCGGCCCCCAGTTCCAGGACCTCGCCCGCACCCGCCGCGTGGAACACCCGGGCGGCATGGACCGCAGGCTCCGACGGCTCCTCGCCGTACATGCCGGGGTGTGCGCCGTAGGTCTTCTGCCAGTGCTCGCGTTGGGTCTCGGCCAGGCTCTGGTCGCCGTCGTGCATCGCCACTCCCGTCGCTCCGGTCCCGGCAGGACCGGGTTCCCCAAGGCTAGTGCTGTGACCGCATAGGTTCGCCGGGCTGGGGCGCTGGATGTGTGACTGCTCAGGGAGTGTTCGCGGTCGCCCAGGAGCGGAACAGTGTGAGGGCCGCCCGGCGAACCTATGCGGTCACAGCACTAGGTGCGCGGCGGACGCGCGGACGGTACCGGAGAGGCCATGGCATTCGCCTGAAACTTCTCGACTGCCAGGTCGTGTTGTCCGGCCCACGATCGACCGGCGGAGAAGATGACCTGACGGGTCGCCATATTCGGCGCCACCCAAACGAAACCGGGGGGAAGAAAGGGAGGCCGTGATGCCTCTTCGAGTCGGCCGACGTGGAACTGTTCTCCTGGCTGCCTTCGGCCTCACAGCGCTCGCAGCCGGGATCAGCTGGGCCTCGATCCCGGACAGCGCCGGCGTGATCCACGGCTGCTACCAGAAGTCCACCGGCCTGGTCCGGGCCATCGACAGCCCGAGCCAGCAGTGCCACGGCGGCGAGGCCCCGCTGAACTGGAGTCAGGGCGGTCCCTCGGCCGCTCCGGCGGGCACCGCGTTCGGCGCTTACCGGGAGCTCGCCGAGATCGGCGGGCAGCAACCCGCCCCCATCCCACTGAACGGCGGCTGGACCACCATTGCCCACCTCGACCTGCCGGCCGGCTCCTACGTGGCCACCGCGAACGTCTCCCTCTTCAACCTGGCCGACCCGTACTACCCCGCGCACTGCAAGCTGACCATCTACGGCGCGCGGCGCGCGGACGCCGCCGACGTGATCCACGGAGTACAGGGCGCGAGCCAGGCGATGACGGTCGCGGGCAGCTCGTCCTCACCGGGCGGCATCGACCTGGAGTGCACCAACGACAGCAGCTTCATCGACCCGGACCGCCCGCTGGAGGTGACCAACTTCAATCTGACCGTCGTCCCGGTCGGCGGGGTGACCCAGTCCGCCCAGTGACGGGCCGACGCGAACGGCCGGGCACCCGTGCGGGTGCCCGGCCGGTTCAGGATGCAGGTGGTCAGATGAGGCCGAGCTCCTGGACGGCGTCGCGCGCCTTGGCCAGCTCGCCGACCGAGGCCCCCAGCGGGGAGCCGCAGGTGCGGTTCTCGGTGCCCCGGGGACCGGGCGTCGTGGCATGCTGTGGCGCCTGTTGATCGAATACGGGGGGCTGAGCGTTGATGCTCATAGTTGGATTGGCGTTCGCGGCGATGCCGGGGGTCCTGTGGGCGATGACGGTGCGGACCCATCGCGTCGGCTGGGCGGTCGGTGCGGTGCTTGTCGCGTGCGGGGTGGGCAAGTTGCTGCTGCAGAACAACCTGTTCACCGTCGAACGGGGACGGGACGATCTGGCCGGGGTGGCCCTGCTGCTGCCGATCCCGGTCATCATCGCGGGCTGGCTGCTGGAGCGTTGGACGGCCGGGCCGCGCAAGGTGGCGCCGCTGCAGGACCGTTCGCAGGCGGGCATCGCGGGGCTGGTCTTCTACACGCTGATAGCCGGTGTGGCGACCGGGTTCACGTATCACGACGGTGGCAAGGACAACATCCCCTCGGCCGCCCAGGTGCTGCCGCTGCCGGCCGGACTGGTCTCCCACGAACGCGACGGCCTGACCTGCAGCGCCGACCGGTGCGGCGTCGGGTTCACCGTCACGAGCAGCGCGGGCCTGACGTTGCAGCAGATCGCACAGCAGGTGCGTGACCACCTCGAACGCACCCATGGCTGGCACCTCGACAGCACCGGCCGGGGCTGCCGTCCCGCAGGGTGGGTCCTCGACCGGTCGCAGACCTGCCTCCAGGTCAGGGTCCTGCCGCTGAGCCGGCAGGTCTCCGTCGACCTGGTGAACGACAGTGCGGGGCGGTCCAGCCAGCCGGCTACGAGGTAGGCCGACCGGCGATTCGTGACGCCGCGTCAGGAGAAATTCGGTGGCGGGCCCGGGGGTCTCGGCTGATCATGGCTCGCATGAGCGACCAACCCGCGCGATGGACCCAGGCGACCGTCTACCCCGATATGTGGGCGAATCCGGACGACGATCCTCGCAACAGCGAAGGACCCAGTCCGGACGGCGAACTGGCGACGCTTCAGGACTTCCTGGCGAACTACCGCCTGACCCTGCGGATGAAGTGCGAGGGCCTGGACGCGGAGCAGCTGGCCCGTCGGTCGGTTCCGCCGTCGACGATGTCGCTGCTCGGTCTGGTTCGGCACCTCGCCGAGGTGGAGCGGGACTGGCGCAACTGGATCACCGACGGCGACCCGCTGCCGAAGCTGTACGGCAAGCGTGACGCGGACTTCGACGGAGCGGTCGCCGAGCAGGCCGTGGTGGACGCCGCGTACGTCGATCTGGAGCGGGAGCAGGCCGCGACCGACGCCGCGCTGGCCGTGCACTCGGACCTGGGCAGGCGGGTGGGGAAGGACGGCATCGCCGTGCGGGAGCTGATGGTGCACCGGATCGACGAGTACGCCCGGCACAGCGGGCACGCGGACCTGTTGCGCGAGTGTGTCGACGGAAGGGTGGGCCAGTGACCGCTCCGGGGCGCTGACCCAAGCCCTCCCCGCCGGTGTCAGCTGTCGACTCCGCGGCGGAGGGCGAGGAAGTCGAGGACCCGGCGGGTGAGCAGCTCGGTCGCGGCCCGGTCGTACGACGGCAGGGAGGAGTCGGCGAACAGGTGCTGGTGGCCGGGGTAGAGGAACAGTTCGGCACTGTCGGTGGAGTCGGCCAGGGCGCGCGCCGCGTCGAGGTCGCCGTCGTCGGCGAAGAACGGGTCGGCCTCCATCCCGTGCACCTGGACGGGAACGGCCGCCGGCCAGGCTGCGCCGAACTCCGACACGGGGAAGCACGCGTGGATGAGCAGCGCCCCCTCGGCTCCGGCCCGGGTCTGGGCCAGCTGCTGCGCCGGCATGACGCCGAGTGAGAAGCCCGCGTAGACCAGGGCGTCGCCGAGCCCCTCGACTGCGGCGATGCCACGGTCCATGAGGGTGTCGAATCCGGTCTGCCTCGCGTAGGCGATGCCGTCCTCCAGGGTGGTGAAGGTGTGTCCTTCGTAGAGGTCGGGCAGGTGGACGGTGTGGCCCGCCCGGCGCAGCTCGGCAGCGAAGGCCTCCACTCCCTTGGTCAGCCCCTGGGCGTGGTGGTAGAGGACGATCTCGGCCATGGCCTGCGCTCCTTCGAAAAGTCTAATGATCCGAAAATCTCGAACGTTCGGCGATGTTAAACTAGTCCAACCATGTCGAGCAATCATCCAACTCCGGACTACGACCTCGATGACACGATCGAGCTCACCACCGCTGATCAGGTGCGGGCGATCGGTGACCCCCTGCGCACGACGATCCTCGGCCTGCTGCACGAGCGGGCCGCGACGGTGACGGAGCTCGCCGGTGCGGTCAAGCGCCCGAAGAGCACCGTCGCGCACCATGTCGGCGTGCTGGTCCGGGCCGGACTGCTGCGGGTCGTGCGGACCCGGCGGGTCCGGGCGATAGAGGAGCGCTACTACGGCCGGACCGCCCGGATGTTCTACGTCGGCCTCGGCCGGCAGGTGGACGGTGTCGCGCTCCCGCTCGACTTCAACGACTTCGAGGTCGCGGCCAAGGAGTCGGTTGCGGCGTACGAGATCGGCCGGCTGCGAGGCTTCCTCCGGCACGCCCGGATTCCGGAGGAGCGGGCTGCGGAGTTCTGGGAGCGCATTGACCAGGTGGTCCAGGAGTTCGACCGGCTCCCGCGCTCCGGTGACGAGGTCTACGGGTTCGCCGTCGGCCTGTACCCCATGCTCGACTACCCGACCCTGCCCGACCGGGAGGACTGACGTGGCCGAGCCGCGGCGGTGGTGAGGAGTTGACTGCCGGTCAGGTGTGGGTCGGTCCGTTGCCGAAGGCGGTGGCGAGGAGCGCGCGGAGGTGGTCGGCCTCGGGGATCAGGATGGTTTCGATCTGATCGTCCGTGTAGCCGGTCAGGGTGAGTTCCTGAATGCGCCGGAACAGCAGGCGGTCTGCTGCCGCGATGAGGGCGGCGGCGGCCCGGGGCACGATGACCGGTGCGGGGTCGGGGGCGGCGGTGGTGAGCGCGGTGGCGAGTGCCTGTTCACGCTGGTCGTGCAGTTCGCGTACGCGGGCGGTGAGGGTGGGGCTGTCGGTGACCATGCGGGCGAACGCGGGGCCGGTGAAACCGACGACGGGGCTGTGCTCGAGCAGGGCCGCGCGGAACGTGCGTGCCAGCGCGGCGAACGGCTCCTCCTCGGGGCCGCGCTCGGACACTGCCCGGGCCAGGCCCTGGGTGAAGGCCTCGTGGTGGTCGAGGGCCAGGTCTTCTTTGCGGGGGAAGTAGTTGGTCACCGTCTTCTTGGCCACGCGGGCCGCGGCGGCGATCTCGGCGATGGTGGTCTGCTCGAAGCCCTGGTCGATGAAGAGCCTGGTTGCGCAGTCGGAGATCAGCTGTCTGGTCTCCTGCTTCTTGGACTCTCGGAGTCCCAGTTCGGTAGTCACGGGAGAATCTTACATCCGTCGCAAAAATAGTCTTGTTCGATCGGCGAGCTGAGGCTAAAGTTGCGTCCGTTGTAAAGTTCGCCCGAGTGAATGGATCAGCGTTGCGCAAGCTCACCTACTTCGTCGGCACCACCATCGACGGCTTCATCGCCGCCCCCGACGGTGACCCCGGCTTCCTCTTCCCGTACGTCACCGAGGACTATCTTCCGCACCTGGTCGGCGAGTACCCGGACACCCTCCCCACCCCGGGCCGGGCGGCCCTCGGCGTCGCGGACGTGCCGAACTCCCGCTTCGACACCGTGCTGATGGGCCGCGGCACGTACGCTCCGGGCCTGGCCGATGGCCTCGCCAACCCGTACGCCCACCTGCGCCAGATCGTGTTCTCCCGCTCGCTGACCGTCAGTCCGGATCCGGCCGTCGAGGTCACCACCGAGGACCCGGTCACCCTGGTGCGCAAGCTCAAGCAGGAGGACGGGCTCGGGATCTGGCTCTGCGGCGGGGCCGACCTGGCGGGCCAACTGCTCCCCGAGATCGACGAACTGATCGTCAAGCAGTATCCGGTGGTGGCCGGCAGCGGCATCCCGCTCTTCCATGCCGACTTCTCGCCGCGATCCTTCCAACTGACCGACAGTCGCATCTTCGAGCGTGGCAACGTAGTCCTGACCTATGCGAAGGCCGCCGAGTAAGGCAGCATCCGTACGTTCCTCACTCCTCGCACGTCCTTTCTGACAACGGAGACAGCTTGTCCGCGCGTATCACCGCTCTGACCGACCCCGACGAGAAGTCCGGCCGCCGCCTGGCCTGGCTGGCCTCCGGGCCGGACGGCCGTCCGCTCGGGACCGCCTTCCTGCGACTGTTGGGCAAGGAGGGCGTGCGCCACCTCGCCGAACTGGACGTACAGGTCCACCCCGCCGAGCGGCGCCAGGGGACCGGTGCCCTGTTGCTCGACGCGGCCGTGGCGGCCGCCCGTCCGGAGCCGGGTTCCTTGCCGCCGGCGGCTTCCACGCCGCGATGGCCCTGATCTATGCCCGGCTGCCGCTGGCCGACACGGACCTCCGCCCGCTTGCCGAGGCCGTGCAGAAGCCGCATGCCGGTTACCGGCTGACGGCATGGGAGGGGATGGTGCCCGACGGGCTCGCCGACACCTTCGTGGCCTCGCGCCGGGCGATGGACGACATGCCCATGGGCACCGTCGACTACGGCACGGTGGTCTGGGACCTCGACCGGGTACGGGCTGCGGTCGCGGCCGTCGCCGGGCGCGGGGAGCTCCTGTACACGGTGGCGGCCATCGACGAGTCGGACGGTTCCATCGCCGGATTCACCGAGTTGGTGGTCCCCGGCAGTGGCACCGGCGACGCCCAGCACTACGGCACGGCGGTGCTGCCCGAGCACCGAGGCCGTGGCCTGGCCCGCTGGATGAAGGCCGCCTCGATCGTCCAGGCCCGCGAACGCCACCCGGACCTCGACGGCCTGTTGACCGACACCGCCGACAACAACCCGTACATGCAACGCATCAACGACGAGCTCGGCTACCTGCCGACGCACACGTCCCACGAGTACCAACTCGACCTGTAGGCGATGCGCGAGCGGCGGCGGTCGGGCTCAGCGGTGGAAGCCGGAGTCGCACTCCTCGTCGGCGCCCCAGCCCAGCGCGGCCGGGATGTCGTCGGCCGTGAACCGGCCGTCGGCGCCAAGCTCCAGCCGGCCTCGGCCCGTGACGTTGTGCCAGGTGCCCTGGAGGGCGGTGGCGGACACCTTGCGCGGGCTGTGCAGCTCCTGACCCGCGCGGGCGGCGGCGCCCCACTGGCAGCCGCCGGCCAGCAGGAGGAGCCCCGCCACCAGGGCGCCGAGGCGGTACCGGGGACGTTGCTTTCCGGCCCGCGCGGCGCAGGCCACCGCCAGGACCAGGGCCTGGGCGGGCCAGATCAGGGCGAGCACCATGCCGATGTCGCAGAAGAGCAGCAGGATGACAGGGTCGGCGAAGTGCGGCCGTTGCCGACGGAGGATCAGGAAGAGGCCGGTGGAGCCGATGCCGAGGCCCCACAGCGCGGATGCCAGGAGGTAGTAGTCCCAGCCGAGTTGCTGCGGGAAGCGGGGCGTACCGGTTGGCAGGATGTAGGCCAGCGCGATGAGTGTCCACACCAGGATCCCGACTACGGCGAACACGGCGAGCAGGGCGCCGCCACAGCCTGGACCCAGGGGCGGGCGCTCGTCCTCGCGCTCGACGCTGGGTATCGGGTGATCCGCGCTCGCCGTCACCGTCGTCCGCTGACGGTTGCGCAGGTAT
The DNA here is from genome assembly GCF_001424875.1 of Kitasatospora sp. Root107. GTDB lineage: Bacteria > Actinomycetota > Actinomycetes > Streptomycetales > Streptomycetaceae > Kitasatospora. Next base: position 145,551 of record NZ_LMCT01000018.1, read on the forward strand.
GGCCGCTGGCTGGGCAGTTCATCGGAGGCCCCCGTTTCGAACGCGTTCAAATTGATGGCGGGGCTCACTGTAGGGCGTTGCTCCCGGCATCTCAACTCCGGGTGCCGTCGTCGTGACGGCGACCGGCCTCGGCGGCTTGTGAGCGCCCCGTCGGCGCGGGGGTGTGCCGCTCACACCTGCGGGGAGCGTGCTGTGCGATCCGATTAACTCCCGGTGCCCGCCAGCTGTGATGATCCGTTAATGCGGTCTTCCTAGGGTGGCGACCGTGGGAGCTTCCCACCGCCTGCCGCGCCACGCCCCGCGTGGTCCGGTGGGGGACTGCGATCCCTCGGAGGGAGTCCCGGTGACGATGCCAGGCCCAACGATGCCAGGCCCGGAGGCGGACGGCGTGCGGACGGTCTGCTCGTACTGCGGTGTCGGCTGCGGCATCGTGCTGGACATCGGCCGGGACGCGACCACCGGCCGACGGACCGTCAGGAAGATCTCCGGGGACAGAAGCCACCCGGCGAACTCCGGGCGGCTCTGCACCAAGGGATCGACCAGCGCCGACATGATGGCCGCCGGCGGGCGGGCCGCCAAGGCGCTGATCCGTACCGAGCGCGGCGCCGAGCCGGTCGAGGTGGAGGCGGACGCGGCGATCACCGCCGTCGCCGGGCGGCTGCGGGCGATCCTGGACGAGCACGGCCCCGACGCGCTGTCCTTCTACGTCTCCGGTCAGATGTCGCTGGAGGCGCAGTACCTGGCCAACAAGCTGGCGAAGGGGTTCGTCCGGACCAACCAGATCGAGTCCAACTCCCGGCTGTGCATGGCCTCCGCAGGCACCGGCTACAAGCTGTCGCTGGGCGCGGACGGCCCGCCCGGCTCGTACCAGGACTTCGACCGCGCGGACGCCTTCTTCGTGATCGGCGCGAACATGGCTGACTGCCACCCGATTCTCTTCCTGCGGATGATGGACCGGATCAGGTCGGCCGGGGCGAAGCTGATCGTCGTCGACCCTCGGCGGAACGCCACCGCCGCCAAGGCCGACCTGTTCCTGCAGATCAGGCCGGGCACCGACCTGGCGCTGCTGAACGGTCTGCTGCACCTGCTGGTGGCGAACGGTCACACCGACGAGGCGTTCATCGCGGAGTTCACCGACGGCTGGGCGGAGTTGCCCGCCTTCCTGGCGGACTACCCGCCCGAGAAGGTCGCCGAGATCACCGGGATACCGGAGGCGGACATCCGGCTGGCGGCCCGGTGGATCGGCGAGGCGGGTGAGTGGATGAGCTGCTGGACGATGGGGCTCAACCAGTCCACGCACGGCACCTGGAACACCAACGCCCTGGTCAACCTGCACCTCGCCACCGGGGCGATCTGCCGCCCCGGCTCCGGCCCGTTCTCGCTGACCGGCCAGCCCAATGCGATGGGTGGACGCGAGATGGGCTACATGGGCCCCGGCCTGCCCGGCCAGCGGTCCGTCCTGGTGGACGCGGAGCGGGCCTTCGTCGAGGAACTCTGGGGCATCGAGGCGGGCACGCTGCGGACGGAGGTCGGCCGGGGCACGGTGGAGATGTTCGAGCAGCTGGCGGCCGGTGTGATCAAGGCCTGCTGGATCATCTGCACCAACCCGGTCGCCTCCGTCGCCAACCGCAGGACCGTCATCGCCGGTCTCGAGGCGGCCGAACTGGTCATCACCCAGGACGTGTTCGCCGAGACCGAGACCAACGCGTACGCCGACGTGGTGCTGCCCGCCACGCTGTGGGCCGAGTCCGACGGCGTCATGATCAACTCGGAGCGGAACCTCACCCTGGTCCAGGGCGTCGTCGACCCGCCCGGACAGGCGCTGCCCGACTGGCAGTTGATCGCCCGGGTGGCCTGCGAGATGGGATTCGCCGACGCCTTCGGCCACAGCTGCGCCGAGGAGGTCTTCGAGGAGCTCAAGCAGGCCTGGAACCCGAAGACCGGCTGGGACCTGCGGGGCGTCACCTACCAACGGCTGCGGGAGAGTCCGGTGCAGTGGCCCGCCGCCCCGGGCGGTCCGGACCGCAACCCGGTCCGCTACCTCAACGACGGTGTCAGCCAGACCCCGCTGGAGCACCCGGACGGGACCAGACCCCGACTGGTCTTCCCCACCGCGACCGGCCGCGCCCAGTTCTTCGGCCGCCCGCACCTGCCGGCCGCCGAACTCCCCGACGACGACTACCCGTTCGTACTCAACACCGGCCGCCTCCAGCACCAGTGGCACACCCTCAGCAAGACCGGCAAGGTCGCCAGACTGAACAGGCTCGACCCCGGTCCGTTCGTCGAACTGCACCCCGACGACGCCGCTGCGATGGACGCCAGGGACGGTGACCGGATCGAGGTCGCCTCGCGCCGCGGCCGCGCCGTGCTGCCCGCCGTCGTTACCGACCGGGTCCGGCCCGGCAACTGCTTCGCGCCCTTCCACTGGAACGACCTGTTCGGCGAGTACCTGAGCATCAACGCGGTCACCAGCGACGCCGTCGACCCGATCTCGTACCAGCCCGAGTTCAAGGCCTGTGCGGTGGCGCTGCGGGTGGTGGCCACCGGGGAGCCGAAGGAGAGTGGGCGCGTGCCGGCGAAGGTGGAAGAGAAGGCCGGAGTCCCTGCGCTGGCCGGGCTGTTCGGCATCACGGACCTCACTCCTCCGACGCTCACCGAACCGGAGCGCCGCTACCTGTCCGGGTACCTCTCCGGTGTCGCGCTGGCGGCGCCCGGCGGGGTACCGGTGCTGCCCGCCGACGCGCCGTTCAGCCCGGAGACGGCGCTGTGGGTGGACGGCCTGCTGGCCGGTACGTTCTCGCGGAGCGCCGATCCCGCTGCTCCGGCGCCGCCGGAAGAGTCCCACGGGCCGGTGCCAGTACGGGAGTTGATCGTCCTATGGGCCTCGCAGACCGGTAACGCCGAGGACTTCGCCGCCACCGTCGCGGCCCGTCTGGCGGAGACGGGCAGGACGCCGTCGGTCCGCAGTATGGCCGACTGTCCGTCCGGCAGCCTCCCGTCCGACGCCGACCTGCTGGTCATCTCCAGCACCTTCGGTGACGGCGACGCCCCCGACAACGGCACCGGCTTCTGGCAGGGCCTCAGCGCCTCGGACGCCGCCCGGATGGAGGGTGTGCGGTACTCGGTGCTCGCTTTCGGCGACTCCGGCTACCAGGACTTCTGCGGTCACGGCCGCCGTCTGGACGAGCGTCTCGCGGAGCTGGGCGCCACCCGGCTGCTGCCGCGCACCGACTGCGACGCCGACTACGACGAGGCCGCCGGGCGGTGGCTCGAGCAGGTTGCCGAGGCCCTGAGCGCCGCTGCGGCGGCCACCCGGACGCCGGGTACGTCGTCGGTGCCCGGTCCCGCCGCCGGGTCCGTGGTCTACTCGAAGACATCGCCCTTCGCGACGTTGCTGGTCGGGAACCGGCTGCTCAGCCTGCCGGGTTCGCAGAAGGAGGTACGGCAGTTCGCCTTCGACACCCGCGGTGGTGAACTCGCCTACCAGGCGGGCGATGCGCTCGGGGTCTGGCCGGCCAACGGCAGCGAACTGGTCGCCGAATGGCTCGCCCTGACCGGCCTCGATCCGGACGAGCGCGTCACCCTGCCCGACAGCGGTGAGGTCTCCCTCGGTGAGGCCCTGCGGACCCGTCTCGACATCGCCCGGATCACCCCGGACCTGCTCAGGTTCGTCGCCGAGCGCACCGGCGACCGTGACCTCAGGCGGCTGCTGCGGCCGGACAACAAGGGCGAGTTGGAGAAGTGGAGCTGGGGCCGACAGGCCGCCGACGTGATCGGTGGTGTGACGGGTGCTTCGGCAGGTGCCACCGCCGTCCGGGCATCGGCTGCCGAGTGGGTCGGTGTGCTGAAGCGGCTCCAGCCGCGGCTGTACTCGATCTCGTCCAGCCCGCTGGCGCACCCCGGCGAGATACGCCTCACCGCCTCCGTCGTCCGCTACACCAACGACCTCGGGCGCGAGCGCAAGGGGGTCTGCTCCACGTACCTGGCGGACTGCGCGGACGACGGCCCGGTGCAGGTCTTCGTCCAGCGCTCGCCGCACTTCCGACCGCCCGCCGACCCCGCCACCCCGATGGTCATGGTGGGCCCCGGCACCGGCGTCGCCCCGTTCATCGGCTTCCTGGAGGACCGTCAGGCCCGTGGCCACACCGGCCCCAACTGGCTGTTCTTCGGCGAGCAGCGCGAGGCCACCGACTTCTACTACCGCCAGGAGCTGGAAGCCTTCCGCAGCTCCGGCCACCTGGACCGCCTCGACCTCGCCTTCTCCCGCGACCAGCGCAACAAGATCTACGTGCAGGACCGGATGCGCGAGCACGGCCCGCGCCTGTGGCGGTGGCTCCAGGACGGCGCCCACCTCTACGTCTGCGGTGACGCGGGCCGGATGGCCAAGGACGTCGACCGGGCCCTGCGCGAGATCGTCGCCACTCACGGGGGGATGGACGAGGCGTCGGCCGCGGCGTACGTCCGGCAGTTGACGGGCGATCAGCGGTACGTGCGGGACGTCTACTGAGCAGAGCAGTGTGATCTCTCCCACGGTGGACGGGGGAGAGGAGTGGGGGCTGGAGAGCAAGTGGCGGTGGGGGAAGCCGAATTGACGGTGGGTCGGGCGTGCTCGGGTTCGGTCGGCCGAAGGGGGCCGGAAACTCGGTGTGGATCGTGCACGTGGCTTCGCTACCGTGTCCCGCGGAACGAAGGGGGAGATCAACTTGGGAAAGAATCCCGCATTGCGGCGCCTCGCGGGCGCTGGGCTGACGGTGGCGCTGGTGGTAGCCGGTGTGTCGGCGTGCAGTAGTGAAGGCAGTGGCTCGAAGGCCGCTGGAGCGGCCGGTGGTTCGGCGAGTGCGACGCCGGTGGTGTTCGGCGCGGCCGGCTACCGCGGGCTGGTGCCGGGGATGGCCAAGGACGCGGCGCTGACCAGTGGTGCGCTGGAGTCGGTGGCGGTGTCGTTGCTGGACGGCTGTACCGACTTCGCCTACAAGGGCGGTCCGGCGCCGGATGCCGCGCGGATGACCGCCGAGACGGCCACCGAGGCCGCGTCCAAGGAGCTGAACGCCAAGGCGGACGCGCTCGAGAAGTCCTCGGCCGCCGAGACCCTCCCGCCGAACGCCTCGGCGAAGGAGGCGGCCGAGTTCGCCGAGCGGGCGGCGAACGCCGCCAGGAACTCTGCGACGAGCGCCAAGCTGATCGCGGACGCGACGGTGGCCCTCACCCAGCTGATGGCGGCTCGGGAAGCCCGGGACGCGGCGTTCGTGACCGCAGGGCGGGTGTCGTTCGGCGCGGACGGGCTGCGCGAGCTGGTCGCTCCGGCGGCCGCGCGGACCGCCGAGGGTGTCGGTGCCGGTTCGACGGTGGACGCCCTCCAGCAGGCCTACGGTGCCAAGGGCTTGGTGCAGGGCAAGGGCGGCACCTTCCAGCTGGCGGTCGAGGGCAGGCCGGGCTGGCAGTACGAGTTCACGGTGAAGGACGAGAAGGTCGTCACCGTCGCGCTGGCCAACCGCACCATGAAGTGCGCCTGAGCGGTCTCCATGCAGCTCAAGCACGCCACCACCCGCGCCCTGGCCAACCGATCGACACCCGCCTACATGGATAAGGACCCCACCTGGGCCAAACACCTCGACCAGGCCATCGCCGACCGCCGCTTCGAACGCCTCCGAGAGCTCTTCGACGCCGACAGCCGGGGCGAGACGATCGGCTACAGCCCCGGCACCGACCGTCTGCGCGAGGCCTTCACCGCCGTACGAGGGCAAGCCGAGCAGCTCCGCGAGAGCGGACAGGCCCGGCGCGGCGACGTACGCGTCGAGCACGACCCCGGCGGCCGCCTTGTTCATGGTGGCCCGGCTGACGCCAGCCTGGCGCACCAACCTCAACGACGCGCTGGCCTGGGGTATCTTCCCCCTCCTGTTCGCCGCCCACGGACTGACGATCGGACAGATCGGCCTGCTCGCCGCCCTCTACCCCGCCGTCTGGGGCCTCGGCCAGATCGCGACCGGCTGGTGGTCCGACCGCATCGGCCGCAAAGACCTCATCACCGCGGGCATGCTCCTCCAGGCCGTCGCCATCGCCCTGGTCGCCGCCGGCACCACCCTGCCGGTCTGGGCGGCGGCGCAGGTCCTGCTCGGCGCCGGAACCGCTCTGGTCTACCCGACCCTGCTGGCCGTCATCGGTGACGTCGCCCACCCCGCCTGGCGGGCCCGCGCGGTCGGCGTCTACCGGCTGTGGCGCGACGGCGGCTTCGCCGTCGGCGCTCTGCTGGCCGGCGTCCTCGCCGACGCCTACGGCCTCACCACCGCCATCTGGGCCGTCGCCGCCCTCACCGCCGCCGCCGGCCTCCTCGTCGCCGTGCGGATGTACGAAACCCACCCTCGAAGCTGAGACCACAGTGCCGGGCATCAACAAGGCGCGGGGGGACTCACTCCGCCCGATCGGCGCCGCACTGCGCGCCTTCACCCGAGGGCTGCGACGGGTGCCGTCGGCGCAGGTGTGCTGTCCTGGAAGGGCCAGGCAGGAGAGCAGCATGCGTACCGTCACCGTGGAGAAGCAGCCCCTGCGGACCGGGGTGCTGATGCCCGTCAGGGAACTGGCCGTGGCGTGGTCCCTGATCGTGGTGATCGCGGCGCTGGCCTGGGTGCTCACGGTCGCGCAGGCCCGGGACATGGGGGTCGAGCCGGGCACGATGGGGATGGCGCTGCCGCTGTCATGATGGCGGCGATGATGCTGCCCTCGGTGGCACCGGTGGCGGTGACCTGGGCACGCGGGATCGCCCGGCAGTCCAGCGGCACCACCCGCGCGCTGCGCACCGCGGAGTTCCTCGGCGGCTACCTGCTGGCGTGGACGGCCTTCGGACTGCTGGCGTACGGCGGCCTGGCACTCACCGGCGACCTGGTCGACCGGGACCCGGAGGCCGGCAAGTGGATCGGCGCGGCGGCCTTCGCCCTGGCCGGGCTGTACCAGCTGGGCCCGCTGAAGTACGTGTGCCTGCGGCACTGCCGCAGCCCGATGGCACAGCTGATGCACTACGCGGGCTACCGGCCGCCACTGCGGGACCTGCGGGTCGGCCTGCACCACGGCGGGTACTGCCTGGGCTGCTGCTGGGCGCTGATGGTGGTGCTGGTACCGCTCGGGGTGATGAACGTGGCGGCGATCGCGGGGATCGCGGTGGTGATCTTCCTGGAGAAGCTCTGGCGGCGCGGCGCACTGCTGGCCAGAGCGGCCGGGGTGACGTTCCTGGTGCTGGCGGTGCTGGCGCCGTTCCAGAGCTGGCTGCTGCCGGGGCTGACACCGGGCGACATGATGTAGCCGCGGAGAAGGCCGGAAGGCCTCCTCCGCGCTGCGCCGGGGCGGCTCACACCCGCCCCTTCGGTGTTCCAGCCTCCTGTTCGCTGCTGAAGACGAAGTCGGCCTTCTCGCCGTAGGTCGGCTCGAAGGTCAGGCCGAAGGCGCTGGACGCGCCGCTGGCCTTGCCGATCCCGTACTCGGCGGAGAAGCCGAACATCGCGTTCTTGACGGTGGTGGGGTTGCCGTCGATGCCAAGCAGCGGATCGTAGGTCAGCCGGGTGTGCCCGGCCACGTCCAGGGCCGGGTTCTCGCCGTCGGTGAGCGACACTTCGCCGCGCTCGGTTCCGAGGAACTCGCCGATGAACTGGGCGAGTTCGCCGAACGGTCCGCCCTCCTCGCCGGCGAGGATCCGGCCGACCGCATCCGCCTGCGCGTCGCTGGCGCCGCTGTCGATGACCACTCCGACCTTCCAGTCTCCGGCGGTCAGGTGTGAGGGGAACTCGTTGTAGAAGGCGAAGTCGACCCCGGCGAGGTTGGTGTCGTCCAGGCGCCCCTCACTGATGTGGAACACCGCTGTGCCGCGGCACTCGGTGCCGCCTTGCGGGTCCCTGGGCTGGGCGTCGACACTGCAGCCGCAGACCACGGCGCAGGAGCAGGCGGCCAGGTAGTTCCCGGAAATGGTGTACGTCATGAAGGTCCTCCCTCTCACTCGCGGACCCGTCGTCCGGTCCGTCCGGGCGGCGTCGGGGGGCTGGCTGTGGCGGTGGCGCGCAGGGGTGACTGTGCTCTCGGCCGCCCGTCAGGCCGGACCGCTCCAGTCGAACGGGAAGTGCTTGCTTGACGTTCCGGTGCGGTCCCAGGTGAAGCCGAACGCGTCCGCCCGGTGGGTGGTGGCGCGTCCCCAGGTGGCGATCTGGCCCGGCCCGACCTCCGCACCCGGGGCGTTGTGGACCTGGACCCGTGCGCCTTCGGGCGTCGTGGGCCCGGTGAGGGCTTCCGCGGCCGCTCTGACCCGGCCGGGGACCTCCGCACTCCAGCCGGCGAGGTCCTCGTCGATGGTCACCTGGATCGGCGCGAACTCCATACCCCGCATCTCGGGATGGAACATCTCGACGAACTGTGCCGGCCATCCGCCGGCCTGTCCGCCGAAGATCCCGCCCAGTGCGGCCCGCTGCGGTTCGTCGGCCCGCTCGTCGAGGAAGACGGCGGCGTACGGGTCCGTGTGTTCGCCGGCCCACGGGTTGCCGACGAAGGAGCCGACCATCACGACGTTGAGGCCGTCCAGCCGCACGTCACCGTAGTTGCCCTCACGTATGCGCCAGACCATGATGCCCTCGCAGTCGCCGAAGGTGGGCGGCTGGGCGAACGTACAAGGGCAGGGGATGGCGCACTTGCATGTGTCGAACCAATCGCCGGCGAGGTGCCAGCGCGTATCCGTGGTGGCGGCCTGTCCAGTCATCTCGCTTCCCTCCCGCCACCCCCGAGGGCGTCGGTCGGCGAGGCCACTGTCCCGAGTCCGCTCCCGGGATCACGGAGCGGCCTCCCTTCCAGCCTGCCCCCCGCAGCCTGGGATGGGAAGGCTCTCCACCCACGGATGACCACTGCGGCCGGGGAGTTCGTGTGGTGCAGGGGGCTGCGCTTGCAGAGCGGCGACAACCGGATCTTCGTCGCCGGGCAGGGCACGGACGACATCGGCATCCAGTCCGGCGGCCAGACCACGACCCTGCAAGGCGCCACCGGCCCCGTCACGGCCTGCATGACGATCCACCAGGGCATCGGCGCGAGCGCCGAGCCCTCCTCCACCGTCACCTACAGCGCCGACGGCACCGGCATAGACAGCACCTACCGTCGTCCTCTCCGGCCGCCCGCTCGCATTCGGCCCGAAACTGCGCGCCCCCGGCTACCTCAGCGGCCGGCTCGCGTCCTGGCTGCCGGGCCCGAAGGCGCCGGCGTCTCCGACATCCCGTTCGGCACCTAGCCCACCGGGAAGCTGCCGCAGACCTGGATGAAGAGCGTCAGCCAGCTCCCCGCCCACCCGCAGAACCCGGACTACGACTCGCTCTTCCCCCACGGCTTCGGTCTCACCTACCCGTAACAGCAACCCGGCAAGGCCGGCCACAGCCCGGCTATGGCCAGCCTCCCCGCGCGGCACCACGGTGCTCAGACCTTCATGGCCCAGCACCCGGTGATAGGTCGGACGAGGCACCGGCCGCCGGTGTCTCTGAGACATACCTCAGTCTGGAGAATGTTGGGCGGCGCAGCGGCTGCACGTCGTCCAGTCCGCCGTCAGCCAGCAGGTGGCGCGGCCGGAGCGCGAGCTCGGCGTGGTGCTGTTCGACCGCACCGGCCGTGCGGCTGCTGCTGGCCGCGGACGGCGGCCGCCGGGGCGCCGTCCTGGGTCGAGGGCGCATAGATACATCCGATGTTCCAGCTCTTTTTCGAGGGCATAGTCGGCACAATCCCTTCCTTGATGGCGTCGGCCAAGCTAGCCTGGCCGACATTCATTTGATGTATCCGTTCTGGTTGTGCTCCAGAGCTGAACCCGTCAGGAAGGACACCCCTCATGTCCGCATCCCCCGCGTCCCACCCAGGCCCCGCCGCAGTGAACGGGGTGTCGCGGCGCGGCGTCCTGCGCACGGCCGTCTCCCTCGGCGCGCTGCTCGCTCTCGG
>NZ_LMCT01000018.1:155577-162861 GCF_001424875.1 Kitasatospora sp. Root107
CTCCGTGTCGCTGGTCCCGGACGGCGAGGCCGTCACCCTCTGGTACACCGCGCCCGGCAACGAGTCCGCGATCCTGGAGCAGGGCCTGCCGATCGGCAACGGACGGCTCGGCGCGCTGGTCACCGGCGGCCCGTCCCACGACGCGCTGTACCTGTCGGACGCCACCCTGTGGACCGGCGACGCGAACGCCGTGCTCGGCTCGGACGGCCAGTTCCCGTACGGCACCACGGACTTCGGGACCTTCGGACTCCTCGCGAAGGCGTACCTGGACATCCCCGCCCACACCACCACGGCCATCAGCGGCTACCGCCGCACGCTCGACCTCTCCAACGGCCTGGTGACCGCGTCCTACCAGCTCGGCGGCGTGACCTACCGGCGCGAGGTGTACTCCAGCCACCCGGATGACGTCATCGTCATCCGGCTCACGCAGAGCGGCGGCGGTACGTACACCGGATCCATGACGCTCACCGGCACCCGGGGCGAGTCCGTCACGGCCGACGGCTCGACGGCGAGCGCCTTCTTCGGCGCCGCCCTNNCGAACTCGCTCAAGTACGCCGCCGTGGTGAAGGCGGTCGGCACCGGCGGCAGTGTCTCCGCGGCCGGCGCCAAGGTGAGCTTCAGCAACTGCAGCGAGGTGCTGCTGATCGTCTCCGGCGGCACCAACTACAAGGCGGACGCGTCCACCGCCTACAAGGACACCGCCGTCGCCCCACTCACGGTCGCCCGCGCCAAGGCGGCTGACGCGGCCGCCGTCTCCACGACCTCGCTGCTGGCCACGCACGTCGCCGACTACCAGCGGCTGCAGCAGACGATGACGGTGAACCTGGGCACCTCCACCGCGGGGCAGCGGGCCATGGACACCGCCTCCCGACTCGCCGCGCGGGCCGCCGCCGGCTCCGTGCCCGACCCCGAACTCGAGTCCTCCTACCTGTACTTCGGGCGCCACCTGGTGATCTGCGGCTCGCGCGGCAGCCTTCCGCTCAACCTTCAGGGCCTGTGGGTCGACCGCAACAGTCCGGACTGGATGAGCGACTACCACACCGACATCAACGTCCAGATGAACTACTGGCTGCCCGACCGGGCGGGCCTGCCGGAGTGCTTCGACGCGTTCACCGACTACTGCGTCGCCCAACTGCCGGGCTGGCAGGCCGCCACCAGAAGCCTCTTCCAGGACCCCCGCAACGGGTTCCGCAACACCTCCGGCAAGGTGGCCGGCTGGACTCTCGCCATCTCCACCAACATCTGGGGCGGCAACGGCTGGTGGTGGCATCCGGCCGGCAACGCCTGGATGTGCAACTCGCTGTACGAGCACTACCAGTACACCCAGGACGCTGGTCTCCTGGACCGGATCTACCCGCTCCTGAAGGGCGCCTGCGAGTTCTGGGAGGCCCGGCTGATCACCGTCACCGTGCCCGACCCGGCGACCGGCGGCACCCGCCAGGTGCTCGTCGACGACCACGACTGGTCGCCCGAGCACGGCCCGACCGACGCGATCGGCATCACCTACGCCCAGGAACTGGTCTGGCAACTGTTCCGGAACTACCGCGAATCCGCTGCCCGGCTCGGCCGGGACGCCGCGTACGCCGCCACCATCGGCTCCCTCCAGGACCGGCTGTACCTCCCCGTGGTGAGCGCCACCTCGGGCTGGCTTGAGGAGTGGATGACCGACGCCAACCTCGGCGAGACCACGCACCGTCACCTCTCCCCGCTGGCCGGTCTGTTCCCCGGCGACCGGATCAATCTCCAGGACTCCCCGCCCGCCGTCATCGCCGGTGCCACCGCCCTGCTGACCGCCCGCGGCATGGCGAGCTACGGCTGGGCCAGTGCCTGGCGCGCGCTGTGCTGGGCCCGGCTGAAGAACGCCGACAAGGCGTACCAGCTGGTGCTCGCAGTCATGAAGCCGTCCGTGAACTTCAGCAACGGCACCGGCATCAACATGTTCGACATGTACAGCTTCGGCAACCGCTCGACCTTCCAGATCGACGCCAACCTCGGCACGCCGTCGGCGATGATCGAGATGCTGGTCCAGTCCCGGCCCGGACGGGTGGAACTGCTGCCCGCGCTGCCGGCGGCCTGGGCCGCGTCCGGCAGCGCGAAACTGCGCGGGCCGGCCGGGGCGAGCACCACCGTCGTCTTCGGCACCTGGAGCCAGGCCGTCACGATCCCGGCCGGCGGCTCGGTGACCGTGACGCCCCCGCCGCAGCCCGGGACCACCGTGTTCCAGCTCGTCAACCGCAAGAGCGGCAAGGCCATCGACGTCCCCGGCGCCTCCACCACCACCGGCACCGCCCTGATCCAGTACACCCCGAGCAGCGCCGCCAACCAGCGCTTCGCGTTCGTGCCCGTCAGCGGTGGCGTGTACGAGATCAACTGCACGCACACCGTCCTGGCCTGGGACATCAACGGCGGCTCCACCGCCGACGGCGCCAAACTCATCCAGTGGACGCCCACTCACGGCACCAACCAGCAGTGGCGGCTCACCGACATCGGCGACGGCTACGTGACCGTCACCTCGGTCCGCAGCGGCAAAGTGCTCGGCGTCACCGGCGGCTCCACCGCCGACCTCGCGGCCGTCGAGCAACAGACCGCCAACGGCGGTACCGGCCAGCAGTGGCGGCGAATCCCGGCCTGACACCGGGCAGCCTCCGACAGGGAGCGGAGTCTATGCTGTAAAGATCAGACGTTTGAGGTCAGAGGGAGGCGGATGCGCGTGCCGGTCACCGACGAGGCGATCGACAAGATCAAGGCGATGATCGTCAGTGGCGAGTTGCGCCCCGGGGCGAGGCTGCCCAAAGAAGCCGACCTTGCCGAACGGCTCGGCCTCTCCCGCAGTTCGCTGCGGGAGGCCGTGAAGGCCCTCTCCCTGATCAGGGTGCTCGACGTCCGCCAGGGCGACGGTACCTACGTGACCAGCCTGGAGCCCGATCTGCTGCTCGACGCGCTGGGCTTCGTGGTCGACTTCCACCAGGACAACACGGTGCTGGACTTCCTGGAGGTACGACGAATCCTGGAGCCGGCCGCGACGGCGATGGCCGCGAGCCTCATGTCGGACGAGGACATCGCGCGTCTGCGGACCGTGCTCGACAGTCTGGGCGACGAGCCCACGCTGGAGGAGCTGATCACCAACGATCTGGAGTTCCATCAGCTGATCGCCGCCGGTTCCGGCAACGCGGTGCTCTGCTCGCTGGTCGAGGGGCTCTCCGGGCCGACCACCCGGGCCCGGATCTGGCGCGGGGTCACCGAGGAGGGGGCCGTCTCGCGTACCAGGGAGCAGCACGAGGCGATCCTGTCCGCCATCGAGTCCCGTCGGCCGGACCTCGCCCAGGCCTGGGCCACGGTGCACGTCGCCGGGGTGGAACAGTGGCTGCGCAAGACGCTCGGATCGCCGGTGTCCGCGCTCTAGCCCGACGCGTGCGGCTCAGGCACTGCGGGGTGGCCCGAGCCGGTAGACGCGGGTCGCGTTGAAGTGGAAGACCGACTGCCTCTCGGTGGGGCTCAGCCCCTCCGTCAGGTGGTCGGCGATCCGGACGACCTCCCGGTAGCCGGCCTCCAGTGTGCAGACCGGCCAGTCGGAGCCGAAGAGCAGCCGTCGCGGGCCGAAAGCCTCGAGGACCGTGTCGGCGTAGGGCTTGAGGTCCTCGGTCCGCCAGGCGCCGGGCGCGGCTTCGGTGACCATGCCGGAGAGCTTGCAGACGGTGTTGGGCAGGTCGGCGAAACGGCGCAGGTCGGCCGCCCAGGGGGTGAGCACGCCGGTGGCGATCGGGGGCTTGCCGAGGTGGTCGAGAACGAAGGTCAGGCCGTCGAGACCGGCTGCGGCCAGGGTGGCGGCGGGCAGTTGGTGCGGCTGGACGACGAGGTCGTACGCGAGCCCCGCCTCGGCGACGGCGAGCAGGCCGCGGCGGACGTCCGGGCGCAGCAGCCAGTGGGGATCGGTGGCGGATGCCCCCCAGCCGGTCCCCGCCCGGCTGTTCGCGCAGCGCGACGATGGTGTCGCGGACGTCGGGCGCGGTCAGGTCGGTCCAGCCGACGACCCCGGCGACCAGGTCGCTGCCGGCCGCGAGGGCCAGCAGCTCGGGTGTCTCCTCGGGGACGCAGACGGTCTGGACGACGACGGTGCCGACCACGCCGGCCGCGCCAGCCTCGCCGGCGAGGTCGGCGGCGGAGAAGGAGCGGGCCAGCGGGGCGAGGGCTTGCCCGGTGATCCAGGGCTGCGGACGGGCCGTCAGGTCCCAGACGTGGTGGTGCGCGTCGATGATCAGGCGGTCGCTCACAGCTGCCACACCTCCGGGAGTCCGGCCTTGCCACCGGCTGCGGAGTAGTCGTGGACGATGTCGAGCAGCTCGCCCATCCGTGCCTGCCAGGCGATGTTGACCGGCAGGTGCTCCAACTCGGCGAGCAGGTGAGCGTAGTCCTCGCACTCCAGCAGGTGGAACAGCTCGCAGCCGCTGCGCCAGATGGTCCACTCGGTGACTCCGGCGGCGCGGATGGCGGCGGTGAGTTCGGTCGGCACCTCCCGGTGGGCGGCCTCGTACTCGGCGACCTTGTCGGCGCGCACGCGCGTGTGCAGGGCGATCCTCATGCTCTCTCCACGACGATGACGTCCAGGGTGCGGGGACCGTGCACGCCCTCGACCCGGTCGAGTTCGATGTCGCTGGTGGCGGACGGCCCCGAGATGAACGTCAGCGGCCGCGAGGGACTCAGGCGGGCGAGGGCGTCGGGGACGTCGTCGGCGATCTGCTCGGCGTGGATGACGCACAGGTGGTAGTCCGGTACGAGGCTGAGGGCTCGGCGGCCCTGGCCCGGACCGGTGTCGAGGACGATGGTCCCGGTGACGGCGATACCGGCGGCGGCGAGGGTGATCGCGCCGTCCAGGGCGTCCAAGGCCGGGACGTCGAGGGGTTCCTGATGCCACTGCCACGGACCTGCCGGGAGCAGCCCCGGGGGGAACCCGTCCGGCAGCGCCAGGTGTCGGACGGCGCGGCGGCCGAGGGCGGCGGCGATCGCTTCGGACAGCCGCGCCCGATCGGTGCGGGTGACGGTGGCGCGATAGTCGGCGACCCGTTCGGCGAACAGGGCGACGGTGTCCTGGCCCGGGTGGGTGTGGCTGCGTCGGTAGTCGCGCGGGACGGGGACGTCCTGCGGCTGCTCCTCGGATGGGACGTCGGCGAGGGCGGCCCGGATCCGGGCGAGGACGGTCTCGCGGCTGGTCATTCGCTCTCCCTGTTCTTGCGCCACCAGNGCAGGTGGGTCAGCACCTCCGGGATGTTGATCTTCACGGGGCAGGCGTCGTAGCAGGCCCCGCACAGGGTGGAGGCGAACGGCAGCGTCGCCGCGTGCTCCACTCCGACCAGCTGGGGCGTGAGCACGGCGCCGATCGGCCCCGGATACACGGACCCGTACGCGTGGCCGCCGGTGCGCTCGAAAACCGGGCAGACGTTCAGGCACGCCGAACACCGGATACAGCCGAGCACCTGGCGGCCGACGGTGTCGGCCAGGGTGTCGGTACGGCCGTTGTCCAGCAGCACCAGGTGGAAGTCCGACGGGCCGTCACCTTCGGTGGTACCGGTGAAGGTGGAGGTGTAGGGGTTCATCCGCTCGCCGGTGGAGGAGCGCGGCAGCAGCTGGAGGAAGACCTCCAGGTCGGCCCAGTCGGGGACGACCTTCTCGATGCCCATCACGGTGATCAGGGTCTCGGGCAGGGTCAGGCACATCCGGCCGTTGCCCTCCGACTCCACGATCACGACGGTGCCGGTGTCGGCGGTGGCGAAGTTGGCGCCCGAGACGGCGACCTTGGCAGTGAGGAACTTGTTCCGCAGGTGGCGGCGGGCCGCCTCCGCGAGGTCGGCCGGTTCGTCGGTGAGGCCTTCGGGGGCGGGCTGCCCCCAGTGGCCCATTTCGGCGGCGAACAGGTCGCGGATCTCGGTGCGGTTCTTGTGGATCGCCGGGACCAGGATGTGCGAGGGACGGTCGTCGCCCAACTGCACGATGAGTTCGGCCAGGTCGGTCTCGTACGCGGTGATCCCGGCCTCGGCCAGGTGCTCGTTGAGGCCGATCTCCTGCGTCGCCATCGACTTGATCTTCACCACCTCGCGCTCACCGGTGGCCCGTACGAGCTCGGTGACGATGCGGTTGGCCTCGGCGGCGTCCGCGGCCCAGTGCACGGTACCGCCGGCCGCCGTGACGGACTCCTCCAACTGCACCAGGTAGGCGTCGAGGTGACGGGCCGTCCGCAGTTTGATCGCGGCGGCGGCGTCCCGCAGCTCCTCCCAGTCGTCCAGCTCCGAGGCCACGGCGACCCGCTTGTCGCGGATCGTACCGGTGGCCCGCTTCAGGTTGGCGCGCAGCTGGGTGTCCTTGAGCGCTTCGCGGGCGGCGTCGGGGAAGGCCGGGGAGCCCAGCCAGACGACACCGCGGTTGCCGGGGTCGTTCATCACGCGGCTCCTTCGGTGGCGGCGAGGATCTCGGCCAGATGCACGGTCCGGACGGTGGAGCCCTGCTGGGACAGGCCGCCGCCGATGTGCATCAGGCAGGAGTTGTCGGCCGCGCAGAGCACCTCGGCGCCGCTGTCCAGGACGCTGGCGTTCTTGTCGGCGAGCATCGCGGCGGACGTGTCGGAGTTCTTGACAGCGAAGGTCCCGCCGAAGCCGCAGCAGGAATCGGCGGCCGGGAGGTCGACCAGGTCGAGGTCCTGAACCGCTCGCAGCAGGCGTTCGGGCCGGTCCCCCAGCCGCAGGCCCCGCAGTGAGTGGCAGGTGGGGTGGTAGGCGACCCGGTGCGGGTAGCGGGCGCCGACGTCGGTCACGCCGAGCACGTCGGTCAGGAACTCGGTGAACTCGTGGACGCGGGGCACCAGTTCGGCCACCTGCTGCCGGAGGGCGGGCGGGCCGTACTCCTCGGCGAGCAGCGGGTGGTTGTCGCGGACCATGCCGGCGCAGGAGGCGGACGGGGTGACCACGGCGTCGTAGTCGGCGAAGGTCCGCGCGAAGCGGGCGACCAGCGGGACGGCGTCGGGGCGGTAGCCGGTGTTGAAGTGCATCTGTCCGCAGCAGGTCTGTTCCTGCGGGAACTCGACGCGGTGGCCGAGTCTTTCGAGCACGGTCACCACCGCCCGGCCGGTGTCGGGGTACAGGGTGTCGTTGAAGCAGGTGATGAACAGGGCGATGCGCATCAGCTCACCTCCTCCGGTGTCGGGACGTCGGTCGGCAGCAGCCCGTGTTCCTTCAGCTCGGCCCAGAGCGCCGCCGGGATGTGGTGCCGGAGCATAGCGGCGGCGTCCCGAACCTC
>NZ_LMCT01000018.1:162918-163755 GCF_001424875.1 Kitasatospora sp. Root107
CTCGTCGGCACTGCGGGTGCCGACCAGGACGCTCGCGACGGCGGGGTGCCCGAACGGGAACCGCAGGGCGGCGGCGCGCAGCGGTACTCCGTGCCGCTCGCAGACGGCCTTGAGGTCGAGCGCCCGCTGCACCAGGTCCGCGGGGGCTGCGGTGTAGTCGAAGGTGGCGCCGGGGCGCGGGTCGGCCAGCAGGCCGGAGTTGAAGACGCCGCCGATGACGACACCGACCCCGCGCTGCTCGGCCAGCGGCAGGAGTTCGGCCAGGCCACGCTGGTCGAGCAGGCTGTAGCGGCCGGCGAGCAGGACGACGTCGACGTCCGTGTCGCGGACGAAGCGGGCGAGCAGCCCGGCCTGGTTCATGCCGACGCCGATCGCCCCCAGCCGGCCGTCGGCACGCAGGCGTTCCAGCTCCGGATAGGCCTCGGCGAGGGCCTGCTCCGCGTGGTCGTCCGGGTCGTGCAGGTAGGCGATGTCGATCCGGTCGGTCCCGAGGCGCTGAAGGCTCTCCTCGATGGAGCGGCGTACGCCCTGCGCGCTGAAGTCCCAGACGCGGCGGTGGGTGGCGGGCACGGCGAAGCCGTTGGCGAGGTCGTCGCCGCCGTTGAAGGCGACCGGTTCCAGCAGCCGGCCGACCTTCGTGGACAGGGTGTACTCGTCCTTCGGGTGCTCGCGTAGTACGGCGCCGAGCCGGCGTTCGGAGAGGCCGAGACCGTAGTGCGGGGCGGTGTCGAAGGTGTGGATGCCGGTGTCCCAGGCGGCCGCGACAGCGTCGGCGGCCTGCTCGTCGGTGACCGGGGTGAACAGGTTGCCGATGCCCGCGGCGCCGAAGGCGAGCTC
>NZ_LMCT01000019.1:0-51705 GCF_001424875.1 Kitasatospora sp. Root107
CCAGCGCGGTGAGCTGGACGCCGGTGCCGAGCGAAGGTGCCAGGTGTGGTCATAGCGTGAGGGAAACGCCCGGTTACATTCCGAACCCGGAAGCTAAGCCTCATAGCGCCGATGGTACTGCAGGGGGGACCCTGTGGGAGAGTAGGACGCCGCCGAACAATCTTTAGTCAGAAAGCCCCTACCCGGTCCCGGGTAGGGGCTTTCTGCATTTCCGGAACAGACTGACCGGACCCAGCCTGGTGAGAGAACACCCGCCCAGGGGTGGTGGTAGGACTACCTCGAAGTAGGGAGGGACGGCCAGTGCCAGAGCAGGGCTCCCCGGGCAACACTGAGGAGCGTCAGTCGAACCGGCCAGCAGTCTCAGCCCTACAGGAGTCCACGGTGACAACCGCCAACCCCCCGAAGAGCCTCGCCCCAAGGACTGAGCCGGTCAGGGCGCTGTTCCGGTCCGGGGTCAGGTCCCTCGGCTGGGCCGGTGCGGTGGTCGTGAGCGCTGTACCGGGTGTGCTGATGCCGTTTCTGGCAGCTCTACTGGTCGGTGGAGCAGCGATGGCCTTTCTGGGATCCAGCGATGTGGCGGCGCTGATCTCGATGGGGTTGGCCGGGCTGGCGGGGATCGGGCTGGCGGCGCCGGCCGTGCGGCTCAACGCCGGGTGGACGCGGTCCCAGGTGGAGCGCTGGTGCCGGGTGCGGATGGCGGTGTCGTACACCAACCGACCGCCGCTGGAGGTTGATTCGCGTGGTTACTGGTGGACGGGGTATTCGTACCATCGGAGCCGGAGTGTTGCCCGGCTCGCCCAGTTGGTGCACTGGTCACTGCGGGACCCGGCCACCCGGGCGGAGATGGTCTGGCTGGTGGTCAATCCAGCGGCTGTGCTGGCCCTGATCTGCCCGGTGCTGTGCCTGTTCGTCGGTGGTGCGGCGTTCGGTCTCTCTGCTCCGTTCGACAGTCGTACCTACACGGGCGTCCAGGAAGGTATGGGCTCGCTGCTGGTGTCGCTCCTGATCAGCGCCGGGATCCTGCTGGTGGCGGTGGCGATCCTGCCGTACGCGCTGAACGTGCATGCCGACCTGGCGAGGAGGGTGCTCGATCCCCAGGGCAGGGCGTCGAACATCCAACTGACCCGTCGGGTAGCCGAGTTGACGGAGACCCGGGCGGAGGCAGTCGGTGACCAGGCGGCCGAGTTGCGGCGGATCGAGCGGGATCTGCACGACGGGGCCCAGGCTCGGCTGGTGGCGATCGGGATGACCCTCGGCACGATCGAGCACCTGCTGGACAGCGACCCGGCGGCGGCACGCCAACTGCTCGCCGAGGCCCGGCAGTCGTCGGCGAAGGCGCTCCAGGAACTCCGTGATCTGGTGCGGGGCATCCACCCGCCGGTGCTGGCGGAGCGCGGTCTCGGTGACGCCGTCCGTGCGCTCGCGCTGGACAGCGCGCAGGACACCGAGGTGACGGTGAGTCTGCCCGCGCGCCCGGAGGCTCCCGTGGAGGCGGCGGTCTACTTCTCGATCAGCGAGTTGATGGCCAACGCGGCGAAGCACTCGGGAGCCCAGCACGTATGGGTGGACATCCTGTACCGCGCCGGGCGGCTCCGGGTCACCGTGACGGATGACGGGAGGGGCGGTGTCGCGCCGGAGCGGGGCAGTGGGCTGCGCGGGATCGAGCGGAGGTTGGGTACCTTCGACGGTGTCCTCTCGCTCGGCAGTCCGCAGGGCGGTCCGACCACCATCACCATGGAGTTGCCGTGCGCGTTGTCCTCGCCGAGGACCTCTACCTCCTTCGAGAAGGGCTGATCCGCCTTCTTGAGGCACACGGGTTCACCATCGCCGCAGCGGTGGAGACGGGGCCCGAACTGCTGGCCGCGTTGTTGGAGCATCGGCCGGATGTCGCGGTGGTCGACGTCCGGCTGCCGCCGACACTGACGGACGAGGGACTCCAGGCGGCGTTGGCGGCCCGCCGGGAGATTCCGGGCCTGCCGGTGCTCGTCCTCTCGCAGCACGTGCAGCAGCTGTATGCCCGGGAGTTGCTCGCGGACGGTACGGGTGGGGTGGGTTACCTGCTCAAGGACCGGGTGTTCAACGCGGATCAGTTCATCGACGCGGTCCGCCGGGTGGCGGCCGGCGGTACCGCGATGGATCCGGACGTGATCGCCAAGTTGCTCGCCAGCCGGTCGAGTTCGCAGCCACTGCAGTGTCTGTCACCACGAGAGCGGGCCGTGCTGGAGCTGATGGCGGAGGGGTGCTCCAACTCGGCGATCGCGAGCCGACTGGTCGTCAGTGATGGTGCGGTGGCCAAACACATTGCCAATATCTTCACGAAGTTGGAGCTTGCCCCGGCCGAGGACGCCAATCGCCGGGTCCAGGCGGTGTTGGCGCACCTCAACGGCACCCCGGCGGATGTCTCATAGCCCAGGGGGCTTCGGCAGTGGAACGCCCGTGCGAGTAGTATCCGGTGGGCCGTGACGGTCGTTGGTGCGGTGGTTCCGCTCCTCGGCAAGGGTCGATCCGGCAGCAACGGTCGCATACGGCAGCCGCCGACTCCCAGCCCCAGGGGTTGATCAACTGATGGCACGTCCCACTCTCACCCGCGCCCACCGGATCCTGCTCGGTGTGGTGGCCGCCGGAGCCTGCCTGATCTCGGGCATCGGCTTCGCCGGGTCCTACAACGCGGTGCGTGAGCTGGCGCTGGAGAAGGGCTTCGGGTCCTTCTCGTACGCCTTCCCGATCGGCGTGGACGCGGGCATCGTGGTGCTGCTCGCGCTGGACCTGGTGCTGACCTGGCTGCGGATACCGTTCCCGCTGCTGCGGCAGACGGCCTGGCTGCTGACGGCCGCCACCATCGCGTTCAACGCCGCGGCGTCCTGGGGCGATGCGCTCGGTATGGCGATGCACGCGGTCATCCCGGTGCTGTTCGTCGTGGTGGTGGAGGCGTCCCGGCACGCGGTCGGCCGGATTGCGGCGATCACCGCCGACCGGCACATGGAGTCGGTCCGGTTGATGCGCTGGGTGCTGTCGCCGGTGCCGACCTTCCGGCTCTGGCGACGGATGAAGCTCTGGGAGCTGCGTTCGTATGACGAGACCGTCCGGCTGGAGCAGAACCGGCTGGTGTACCGCGCGCAGCTGCGCTTCCGCTACGGGCGGGGCTGGCGCCGGTCCGCGCCGTTCCAGGCGCTGCTGCCGTTGAAGCTCGCCAAGTACGGCGTGCCGCTCGATCCGTCCATCCTGGATCGGATCGACGGGCCGCTGGAGAGCGCCCTGGTGGCGCGGTTGGAGCCTGCGCCGCTCGCCGCCGAGCCGACGGCGGTGCAGGTGGACGGCCGTGTCCCGATGCCCGCCCAGACTCGCGCGGAAGTGGCCGAGGCACAGCTGCCGGAGCCGGTGCTGGAGCCGAAGCCGGTGGCCGTGGCGGCCGCGCTGGCCGGCCCGACGCTGGCCAAGCTGGCCGCCGTCCGGCTGCGCGACGCGCAGGAGCACGGGGTGGCCGAGCAGTCTCCGGTGCCGACCCAGTCCGAGCTGAACGTCTGGACGGCGCGCGCGGTCCGGTCGCACGCCCAGCCGACCGAGCCGGTGCACACGGCGCGGGTGCCCGGCCAGCCGTCGCCGTGGTTCAAGGCGCCCCGGCCGACCCGTCCGGGGGACGAGCCGGCCGAGCAGCCGGCGCCCCGTCAGTTCCGGTCGCCGGAGCAGCAGTCGCCGATGCGGGCGGAGTCCGTGCAGCCGCAGGCAGGCCCGGCGGTGGCGCGACCGGTCCGGCTGGAGCAGTTGGCCCCGCAGGCCGATCAGTCGTCGGTGGCGGAGCCGCTGACCTTCGACGACCTGGCGGACGTCGAGGCGGCCGGTTCGGTGGAGCAGGATCGCCGCCCGCTGCCCGAGCCGCTCGATCCCGAGCTCTGCTACGAGGCGCTGACCACGTACATCGACCGGTTCCAGCACCAGCCGGATCCGCAGCGGCTCGCGGAGTTCCTGACCCGGGAGTACGGAGTGGCGGGCAGCCGTCCGGATGGTTCGGTGAGCCCGAAGGACGTCGAGCGGTACTGGTCCCAGCTGGAGGAACGTTACATCGCGGCGGGCCGGGACTGAGGTTCGCCGGAGGATCGGCCATTGACGGCCTGAGTGCGGCGCCGTTACCTTCGCATCAACAATCTGTTGAAGGCGTGGAGGATTCGGCATGTCGCAGGCCAAGCTGGACGGTAGCAAGTCCGAGGGCGGCGCCTCGTTCTCCGAGGCCGCCCGGGCCGCGGTGGAGGCGCTGCTCGCCCCGGTCGACGCCGAGCTGACCCGGCGTTACCCGGGCGACGACGGCAGCCGCCAGCCGGTGCACACCGTCTACGTACCGGCCGACGCCTTCGAGGCCGACACCGTGCGCAGTTGGGGCGCCCAGGCGCTGGCCGCCTTCGACGCGCACGCCGCCACCCCGGCCCAGCTGGCGCTGGCGCTCGGCGTGGCCGACGACGACCTGCTGGCCGACGTGCACGCCCGGGTCCGCGCCAAGCTGGAGCGCGAGCCGGTCGAGGACCTGCGGATCGACTTCGAGGACGGCTACGGCCCGCGCCCCGATGCCGAGGAGGACGCGGCCGCGATCCGCTCCGCCCGCCTGGTCGCCGCCGCCGTGGCGGACGGCACCGCCCCGCCGTACATCGGTATCCGGATCAAGTGCATGGAGGCGGCGGTCCGCGACCGCGGCATCCGCACCCTGGAGCTGTTCCTGTCCACCCTGCTGGCCGAGGGCGGGCTGCCCGACGGCCTGGTGCTCACGCTGCCGAAGGTGACCTACGCCGAGCAGGTCACCGCGCTGGTCCGGCTGCTGGCCGACTTCGAGCAGCGGGCCGGGCTGCCGGTCGGGCGGATCGGGTTCGAGATCCAGATCGAGACCACGCAGGCCATTCTCGGTGCCGACGGCCGGGCCACCGTGGCCCGGATGATCGAGGCCGCCGAGGGCCGGGCCACCGGTCTGCACTACGGCACCTTCGACTACAGCGCCTCCTGCGGCGTCAGCGCCGCGTACCAGAGCATGGACCACCCGGTCGCCGACCACGCGAAGGCGGTCATGCAGGTGGCGGCCGCCGGTACCGGGGTGCGGCTGTCGGACGGTTCGACCAACGTCATCCCGACCGGCCCGACCGAGCAGGTGCACGCGGCCTGGAAGCTGCACCACGACCTGGTCCGCCGCTCGCTGGCCCGCGCCTACTACCAGGGCTGGGACATGCACCCGGCGCACCTGCCGACCCGTTACGTCGCGGTCTACTCCTTCTACCGCGAGGGCCTGGTGGCCGCCTCGGCCCGGCTGGCCGCGTACGTGGCCAAGGCCGGCGGCGACGTGATGGACGAGCCCGCCACCGCCCGCGCGCTCAGCGGCTACCTGCTGCGCGGTCTGGACTGTGGCGCCGTCGACCCGGCCGAGGTCACCGAGCTGACCGGCCTGGACCGCAAGCAGCTGGACGCCCTCGCAGGTCGCTGACCGCCGGGCCGGACCGGACCGGGCTGCACCGGAACGCTCGTTAAGCTGGCAGGGACCGCCCGGTCCCTGCCAGCTTTTCGTATGTCTGGAGTACCCCCGCACCATGCCGGAGCCGACCCCCAAGCCCTATCTGACCGTTCGGGGTTCCGGCGTGCACGAGCTGGAGATCAAGAAGTCCCGCTTCATCTGCCACCTGGCCAGGGTCACCGACGAGGCGGAGGCGCAGACGTTCATCGCGGGCATCCGCAAGCAGTACTGGGACGCCCGGCACAACTGCACCGCCTTCGTGGTCGGCGGTGAGCAGCCGCGCGAGCGTTCCAGTGACGACGGCGAGCCGGGCGGCACGGCCGGGGTGCCGATGCTGGAGGTGTTGCGGCGGCGTGGACTGACCGACACCGCCGCGGTGGTGACCCGGTACTTCGGCGGGATCAAACTCGGTGCGGGCGGCCTGGTGCGGGCGTACGGGAGCGCGGTCTCCGAGGCGGTGGACGCGGTCGGACTGCTGGAGCGGCGCCCGGTCGCGCTGCTCACCGTCGCGGTCGACCACACCAGGGCGGGGCGGCTGGACAACGACCTGCGGGCTGCCGGGTACGTGGTGCGGGAGCTGTCCTACCAGGCGGCCGGGGTACGGATCGAAGTCGGCGTCCCCGAGCCGGAGGTGACGGAGTTTCATGCCTGGCTGGCCGAGGCGACCGGCGGTTCGGCGGTCGCGGAGGCGACCGGCCGGGACTTCGTCGAGGTGCCGGTGGGGGACGCCTGAGCCTCGACCCGAGGTCTCGTCTCGAGGCCTTGTTCCGAGGCCGCCCGAAGGACGGCAGGACGGCTGAAAGCAGGGTCGAGCGAAAACCTAGTGACACTCGAACGAATTAACCATGCCCGGTGTTGGAACTTCCGCTCCGGGCATCGGCGTTTCCTGGAGCAAGGACCCGCACCGGTAACGGGCGGTGCGGAGCCGACCGACCACCCCGTAGATGGAGGACGTCAGACCCCAACCGCCGCACCACGGGAGGTACCTCGCATGACTCCGCAGCACAGCTTGTCGCAGCGCACCGTGCCGGATCGGACCCCGCCCCGGCGTCCCGAGCCCGCCGCCGGCCAACCAGCCGGGACGGCAGGCCGGTTCGGCCAGCCGACGCCCTATCGGATGACGGTCGGTACGCCGCGGCCCCGGGCCGAGGTGGCCGCCCTGGCGGATCAGCTGCTGGCCGCCTGGCTCAAGGGGGAGGGCCATGACGAGCCCCCGCCGGACACCCTGACCCTCCCGGCCGAGCGCCTGCGCCTCGGCGAACGGATCCTGCTGGACCGCGACTTCGGTGATCTCCCCGACAGCTCGGCCGAGGCCGCGAGCGGTGCGGGCTACTTCCGCCGCAGACTGCGCACCCCCACCCCGCACGGCACCGACCAGCTGACTCTGACCCTCGCCTCCGCCACCCCGGACGGCCCCACCGAGGTCCGGCTGGAGGCCGAGTACCTGGCCGCCGGGTCCGCACTCAGGGCGGGCGGCCGGGTGCCGGTCCCCGACCTGGTCCGCGCACTCCTGCCACTGCTGGACGCGACCGACGGCCCGGCACAGATCGGAGCGGCCCCACGCCTGGTCCGCCCGGCGGACGTGGAGGCGCTGATCGACGAACTCTGTGATCCGGAGCGTAGGTTGCCAGTGCTGGTGGCCAGTCTCCCGCCGTCCACCGCCCCTGGCGCCTGGCTGGCCGAGACCCTGCTGCCGCTCACCCGGCAGCTGACCGGTCTGGCCGCGCTGCACCTGCTGGACCACGAGGCGCTGCCACTGTTCAACGTCGCGCTGGAGTACCACAAGGTCTACGGCGGCGCGGTGCGCACCTATCTGCCCGAGGTCGATCCGGCCTGCCGGGCCGACGGCGCGCGGCACCCGGTGCTGCCCCGGCACCGGATCGAGGAGGACGTCCGCCGGGCCGCCGCGCTGCTGGCCCGGGAGCCCCGCAGGCTGGCCACCGACCTGCCGCTGCCGGCCCTGTTGGCCGCCGTCCCGGTCTACCGCGCACCGGCGGAGAGCCGTAACACGGGCAGCCCGCCCGCCGAGCACCGGACGGACCAGGAGGTGGACGCCGCCGAGCGGCAGGCCAGGGCCGACGAGCTTCAGCGGGTCCGGCACTCGCTGCACCGCTCCCGGCGTCGTGAGCGCTTCCTGAGTGCGGCCAACGAGGACCGGTCCGGCCTGCGGCACCCGGCCGGGCTGAGCCTGCCCGGCCGGCTCTGCACCGTCCGGCCGTGCGACGGCAGCCCGGGCAGCTTCGGTGAACTGGTGGGCCGGTTCGCCGAGTTCCCGCTGCTGGAGTTCACCGGCGACCAGAAGGAGGCGCTGGCACTCGACGGCCAGTACGCCGGCACCGGGTGGGCCCGGCTGACCTGGGAGGGTCTGACGGCGCTTCAGGAGTACGCGTCGGCCGCCGTCCGCGGCGAGGCGGGCGGCGACTTCAAGCAGTGGTGCGAGCACACCCCGGCCGGCTGCCACCGGTTCCCGCCGCGCAAGGCGGTGCGCGGCGAGTCCAGGACGGTGGAGAGCCACACCAAGTGGAAGCGCGAGCGGATGCTCCCGGTGCCGGAGTGTGTGGACTCCTCCCGGCGCGCGTTCATGGGCGCGCACCTGCGGATCGGCGGCGGGCGGACGGCACCCCGGCTGCACTACCTGGACGACTGCTCCGGCAGCGGCCGGATCTATGTCGGGTACATCGGCCTGCACCTCACCAACACCAGGACCAACTGACGTCGGGGTCACGGGTCTTGGCCACCGGCGGGGGCCGGACGGTGGAGAATGCTCAGCAGCAGCCGAGCGGCCACACCGGACGAGCATGGGGGAACGACCACCGATGCAGAACGCACCAGAGGGGCACCCGGACGGTACCGCGACCACCCTCCAACCCGGCTTCCTGGCTTCGCTCTTCCGTGACCTCGGCGGCGAGGAGGCGCCTGCTTCCCGGGGAGGCAGCACCGTCACGGCCACCGACGAGGAGGTCGCCGCACACGGCAGGGCGGCCGCCCTGACCCACCAGCGGACGCTGGCCGTGCTGGCCGAGCACGAGCAGCTCGCCGATCTGCTGCGCCGGGCCGCGCTGCCGGTCTCCGCGATGGACTTCGAGAGCCGGCTGCTGAGTTACGAGCCCCGTCCCTACCCAGCGGCGGGAGCGGGGCCAGGGGACGGTACCGGGGCCGGGGCGGCCGCGGACGGCCCCGAGCCGCGCTGGGCGGACTACGCCCCGGCCGAGCCGCAGGTCGAGGGCCGACTGCTGCTCGACTCCGGGTACCAGCGCGGGCTGGCGGAAGCCCGGCTGGCCCACCAGCGCGCCCTGCGGGAGTGGCGCGGCAGGCGGGCGGCAGCGGCGGCGGACAGCGGCGTGCTGGCTGCCCGGCGCGCGCACGAGGAGGCGGAGCAGGCCCGGGCCCGGGCGGTCCGGGAGTACAACGACAGCCTGGAGGAGTGCCGCCGTGCCTACCGGCTGGCCGAGCCGGCGGCGGTCGAGTCGTTGCTGGAGCGCGCATTGGCGGCGGCGGAGGGCGCGACCCAGGACCTGCCCGCCCCCTGCCGCGCGGTGTTCCGTCCGCTGACCCGCACCGCCGTGCTCGACCTCGACCTGCCGGCGTTGGAGGTGGTGCCCTCGCTGGCCGGCTACCGACTGGGCGCCGACGGCACGGTGGAGCCGGTGCCGCGACCGACGGCCGACCGGGCCGCCGACTACCTGCGGCTGGCGGCCCGGCTCGCGCTGCGCGCGTTGCAGGCGGCGGACGCGGTGGACACCGAGGAGATACTGACCGGCGTGGTGCTCAACGGCTGGCTGCGCAGCACCGACACCCCGTCAGCCGCCCCGGTCTGCCTGCTGAGCGTGGACGCGGACCGCGACGCGCTGGCCCGCACCCGGCTGCTGCCGCCCGAGACCACGCCCGAGATCGAGACCGAGACCGATACCGAGGTCGGTGGGCCGGAGGCCGGCCACGAGCGAGGCAAGGGCGTCTACGCCGATGCCGAGCAGGACGAGGCGCTGCTGCGGCTGCGCGAGCTGGCGGCCGTGGTGACGCCCGACCCGTACGGCGTGGTGCCGGTCGAGCCGAGCGCGGAGGCGAGTCGTACCGTGCCGTCGGCCGCCGACCTGTCGGCGAACGAGTTCGTCTACCTGGTCCGCGAGTTGCTGACCAGGGGCGGGCTGACGGAGTGGAGCGTACGGCTGCGCGGGCCGGCCGGGCTGGTCGCCACCGGGGCGGGGGAGCCGGGGAGTGCGCTGCCCGGGCGTTGGGTGGTCTGGGCTTCGCGCCCCGAGGAGGCAGGCGGGGCAGGCGTGCTGGGCAGGCAGGTGGAGGACACGGAGTTGCACACGCTCGCCGAGGCGGTCCGGGAGGAGGGGGCCGACCGGGGGCTGCGACTGACCACGGGGCGGTTCTCCGAGCGGGCGCTCGACCTGGCCGGGGAGCTGGAGCAGATTCACCTGGTGGACGGTGACGGCGTACGCGAGCTGACGGCCACTCACCTGGGTCTGCGGCTCGGCACCGGCGGCTGACGGGTCAGCCGTCGGTGGCGGTGAGGTAGGCGGTGGAGAGCTGGGGTGAACCCTGGTCGGCCCAGGAGTGGCCGAGCGCGGTGACGTCGAGTTCGCGGCCGCCGGGGAGCACGATCTGTGGGCGGTCATGCCGGTCCAGCCGCCAGCTGGTGCCGGGTACGGTGCGGCGCAGCACGGTGCCCAGGTAGAGCCCGGCGTCGTTGCCGAGCCAGTCGGAGACCTGGGGGTCGTCCCGCCAACGGGGCAGCAGCTGGTCCAGCGCGGTCAGCGAGCGTTCGGTGTCGTCCAGCCGGACACCGGTGGACTCGGCCAGCTCGCGCAGTAGCCCGCATTCGGCCAGCAGCGCCGCCAGTGCCGGTTCCGGCACTCCCTTGGAGCGGGCGCCTCGCAGGCTGCTCAGGAATCCGTGGCCCATGGCCCCAGCCTGCCAGCTGACCGCCCCGGCAGCACGCCCGCCGGCACAGGAGGTACAGGCCGGGCTCGCCGGGCTGACCCACCGTCACCCTGACGGCCCCGCCCGGCGGGCAGCGCGACCGGTCGCCCAGCAGGCTGGCCGCTAGGGCCGTGGCGCGATCCGCGGCCCGGGCCGGGCGTCTGCGCCCGTGGGCAGCGGACCGCGCAGCCGTCCGGCCCCAGGCGGCGGAGGTCAGGCGGCCGACGTCAGGCGGCTGACATCGGGTGGTTGACGTCCCGGGGTGGAGGCCGCAAGGTGTCGGACATCGGACGAGCGAGTGCGGGAGGTCCTCGATGACCGCGGTGCTCGTCTCCGCCGGTGCCTTTCTGATGACACTGCTCGGCGGCTTCGTCGCCCAGCGCACCGGTGACCGTCGCCACCTGGTGCTGGGGTTCGCGGCCGGTCTGATGCTCGGGGTGGTTGCTTTCGACCTGCTGCCCGAGGCGATCAACGCGGCACCGGACGACGTGCACGGGGTGCCGCAGGCGCTGCTGATGTTCGCCGCCGGCTTCCTGGCGATCCACATCGTCGAACGGTCGGTGGCCATCCACCGCAGTCACGAGGGGGAGTACGCCGCCCACTCGCACGCCCATGCGCACAGCCATGCGCCGGGCGGCAAGCAGGGGGTCGGCCTGACGGCCGCCGGCGCACTGGTCGGGCACAGCCTGATGGACGGGTTCGCGATCGGCGCGGCCTTCCAGGCGGGCAGCACGGTCGGCACGGTGGTGGCCATCGCGGTGGTCGCCCACGACTTCGCGGACGGTTTCAACACCTACACCATCACCCGGATGTACGGGAACAACCGCCGTCGCGCGCTCACCCTGCTCGGCGCGGACGCGCTGGCGCCGGTGACCGGGGCGGCGATCACGCTGCTGTTCACCATCCCGGAGCACCTGCTCGGGCTGTATCTGGGCTTCTTCGCCGGCTTCCTGCTCTACCTGGCGACCTCCGACATCCTCCCGGAGGCGCACAGCCCGCACCCGTCCCGTTCGACGCTGCTCTGCACGCTGCTCGGGGTCGGCTTCATGTGGGTCGTGATCGGTTTCGCGGACTGACGCCCGCCCGGTCCCGGATCCTGACCCGCACTCAGTTCCACTGCCGCTGGAGCGCCTGCAGCGTCGCCGTGATGGCGGGCCGACGGCTGGTCCTGGTGCGCCAGAGGACGAACACCCGGCGCGAGGGCTCGGGCACCACCGGCCGGGCGACCACCTCGGGCGGCAGCACTGCGCGGCCGAGCCGGGGCACCAGGCCGATCCCGAGGCCGGCACCGATCAGCGCGATCTGGGTCTCGAACTCGCCGACCTGGTAGATCACGTCCGGCTCCTCGCCGGCCTCCCGCAGGGTGCGGACCAGCCAGTCGTGGCAGATGTTGCCGGGCGGCACGCTGATCCAGCGCTGCCCGAGCAGCCGCCCGACCGGCACCACGGCGAGTGCGGCCAGCGGGTGTCCGGCGGGCAGCAGCAGGTCCACCGGGTCGATGCCGAGGTCGAGCCGGGACAGGCCGTCCTGGATCGGCAGCGGTACGGTCGGCCAGTCCTGGACCAGTGCCAGGTCGACCTCGCCCCGGGCGACCAGGTCGGCGGCCAGGTACGGATCGACCTCCAGCAGCCGGACGTCCAGCTCGGGGCAGCGCTCGCGCAGCTCGGCGAGCGCGCCGGGCAGGATGCCCCGCGCGCCGGTGGCGAAGGCCGCCACCACGAGGCGGCCGACCGCCTCGCCACGCTGCTCCTCCAGCGTCACCTCGGCCTGTTCGACCAGTGCGAGGACCTGCTGTGCCGTGTCGGCCAGCGCGCGGGCGGCGTCGGTCAGGGCCACGCCGCGGCCCTGACGCTCCAGCAGGACGGTGCGGGTCTCCCGCTCCAGCTTGGCGATCTGCTGCGAGACCGCCGAGGGGGTGAAGCCGAGTGCGGCCGCCGCTCCGCCCACCGAACCGTGTACCGCGACCGCGTGCAGTGCGCGGAGCCTGCCCAGATCCATCATGCAGTGATGCTAAAGCATCCGGTGTAGAACTATTTGCTGGTGCTACACGGTCATCCCGGGCCATGCTCGACCCATGCAGATGACTCCCCGTCACATCGCCCTCGCCGTGCTGGTCGCCGCCGTCTGGGGGGTCAACTTCGTCGTCATCCACATCGGCCTGGAGCACTTCCCGCCGTTCCTGTTCGGTGCCCTGCGGTTCGCCGTGGTGGCGGTCCCGGCGGTGTTCTTCGTCGGCCGTCCGAAGGTGGCCTGGCGCTGGGTGGTCGCGGTCGGGGTGACCCTGGGGGTGGTGAAGTTCGGGCTGCTGTTCTTCGGGATGCACGCCGGGATGCCGGCCGGGCTGTCCTCGCTGGTGCTGCAGAGCCAGGCCGTGTTCACGGCGGTGTTCGCGGCCGTGCTGCTGCGCGAACGCCCGCCCGCGCAGCGGATCGCCGGGCTGGCGGTGGCGTTCGGCGGGATCGCCCTGGCGGCTGCGGACCGGGGGCTGCACGGCCCGGTCGGCGCGTTCGTGATCGTGATCGTGGCGGCGGCGTTCTGGGGGCTGTCCAACGTGCTGACCCGCAAGGCCGCGCCGCCGGACGCGCTGCGCTGGATGGTCTGGATGAGCGCCGTCCCGGTGCTGCCGCTGCTGGCGCTGTCGCTGCTGTTCGAGGGGCCGTCGGCGATCGGCCAGGCCCTGGCCGGACTCACCCCGGCCGGGAGCGGCGCGGTGCTCTACGTCGGCCTGGGGTCCACGCTGTTCGGCTTCATGGCCTGGACCTACCTGCTCGGCCGGTACGACGCCTCGGCGGTGGCGCCCTACTCGCTGCTGGTGCCGGTCTTCGGGATGTCCTCGTCCTGGCTGCTGCTGGGCGAGCGGTTCGGCCCGCTCGCGGTCGGGGCGACGGTGCTGGTGGTGCTCGGGATCGGGCTCACCGCGGTGGGCCCTGACCAGCTGCCCGGTTCTGCTCGAAGGCGAGCTCGGCGGTCCGCAGCGCTTGCAGCAGTGCGGCCTGGTCCGGTTGGCTGACCGGTCCGAAGTACTCCTGCGCGACCTCCTGGCGGACCAGGCCGAGCCGCTCCAGCGCACCGTGGCCGGCCGTCGTCAGCACGACTCTGACGGCCCGTCGGTCCGCCGGGTCGGGCACCCGCTCGACCAGTCCGGCCTCCTCCAGCGCATCCACCACGGTGGTCGCGGAGCGCGGGGCGATGTGCAGGCGCTCGGCCAGTTCGCTCAGCCGCATGGTCTCCCGGCCCTCGCAGCCGGGGGCGTGCGCCAGGGTGCGCAGGGCGCGGGCCTGGCCGGGGGTGATCCCGTACGGCTCCAGCCGCGCCATGGTCTGCCGGCGGATCCGCTTCATCGCCCGGGTCAGCGCGTCGGCGAGCTCCGCAGCGGTGTCGGCGGACGGCGTCGACGGCGCAGAGGGCTCGGACGGCGTGGACATGGGCGGGCTCCCCGGGCAGTAGGTGGGCTCAGGGTATCGGGGCCGGTGGAGATGTCGCTCCGATAACACCTTGAGTCAGGCTCACTATGCGATTAGGCTCACCTAAATTAACGAAGTCGAGCAGACAGAGGCAAGAGATGTCCCGTTCTCAGGCGCGCGTCACCACCGACCGTCCGGCCCGCTACGCCAAGCAGCTGGCCGCCCACATGAGCCGCAAGGTGCAGACCGACTGGTCCGAGGAGACCGGCCGCGGTGAGCTGGTCTTCAGTGCAGGCACCGCGACCCTGACCGCCGAGCCCGGCGCGCTGCTGCTGGTGGTCGAGGGCGAGGAGGCGAACCTGCCCCAGCTGGAGGACGTGGTCGGCCGCCATCTGGTCCGCTTCGGCGCCCGCGACGAGCTGGTGGTCGAGTGGCACCGGGACAGCGGCGAGGCCGGTCTGGTGCACCGCAACGAGGAGGACCCGGCTAGCGCCGAGTGATCCGGGGCAGCAGCCGCAGCAGGCACCAGAGCAGCACCCCGGCCAGGCACCAGCTGGCCAGCACGTCCAGCAGCCAGTGGTAGTCGCTCCACACCAGCCCGGCCCCGACGCCCAGGCAGAGCAGCGCGGTCAGCGCGTACAGCCGCTCGCGCACCGGCCGGCGGAGCGTCGGGCCGAGCAGCAGGGCCGCCGTCCCGTACGCGATCGCCGAGGTGGCGGTGTGCCCGGACGGGTACCAGCCGAGCTGATCGGCCGAGAGCGGGAAGCCGAACGGGCCCGGGCGGGCGAACCAGGTCTTGCTCGGCACGATCAGCAGCGGCACCAGCGCCCCGGCCAGCACCGCCACCGGCACCGGAAACCACCAGCGGGCCAGCCCGGCCCGGTACTCGCGCCAGGCGGCGACCGCCGCCGTCAGCAGCAGGACCGGCATCGCCGGGACGGGCCCGCCGAAGTCGGAGAGTCCGGCGCCGAGGTGGTTGAGCAGGGTGCTGCCCAGTGCCCGGCGGACGGCGCGGACGGAGTTCCGGGCGAGTTCGTCGAGCTCCAGCAGGGGGCCGTCGACGGCGACCTGCCAGGAGATCAGGGCCAGAGCGCCCAGCAGGGCCAGCGGAATCCAGGCATGCGAGAGCCGCCCCGGAGCGGGGGGGAGAGCTCCAGGGCGGCTGGGGAGATCGCCGTTCCGTGCGCCCCGGGGGGTGTGGGCCGGACGGTCGGTCGATCGGTTCTCGGCTGCCGCCGCTCCGGCTGGAGCCGCGGAGGCTGTCGGTAAGAAGTGTGGCTCGCTGTCCATCTGTCATGACAGTACGTCAGACCCGCACTCCGCAGAGGGGCCTGGCCGGTTTCGCACAGCATCTTCACCAGTGCGCGTGCAGCCAGCGTCGGCATCCGGCGGACGCAAACGGAAGGCCCCGGTCCACCTGGACCGGGGCCTTCCGCGCATGACTGGATCAGACGGCGGCGAACGCACCCTCGATGATGTCCAGACCCTCGGTGAGCAGGTGCTCCGGCATCACCAGCGGCGGCAGGAAGCGCAGCACGTTGCCGTAGGTGCCGGCGGTCAGCACCACCAGGCCCTCGGCGTGGCAGGCCTTGGCGACCGCGGCGGTGAACTCCGGGTTCGGCTCCTTGGAGCCCGGCTTGACCAGCTCGACCGCGATCATGGCGCCGCGGCCGCGGATCTCGCCGATCACGTCGAACTTCTCGGCCATGGTGGCCAGCCGGGCCTTCATGACCTCCTCGATGCGCTTGGCCTTGCCGTTCAGGTCCTCGGACTTCATGGTCTCGATGGAGCCCAGCGCGGCGGCGCAGGCGACCGGGTTGCCACCGTAGGTGCCGCCCAGGCCACCGCCGTGCGCAGCGTCCATGATCTCGGCGCGGCCGGTCACGGCGGCCAGCGGCAGACCGCCGGCGATGCCCTTGGCGGTGGTGATCAGGTCCGGGACGATGCCCTCGTCGTCACAGGCGAACCACTGGCCGGTGCGGCAGAAGCCGGTCTGGATCTCGTCCGCGACGAAGACGATGCCGTTCGCCTTGGCGTACTCGACGATCGCGGGGAGGAAGCCCTTGGCCGGCTCGATGAAGCCGCCCTCGCCCTGGATCGGCTCGATGATGATCGCCGCGACGTTGTCGGCGCCGATCTGCTTGTTGATGATGTCGATCGCCTGCGCGGCGGCCTCGGCGGCGCAGTTCTCGGCACCGGTCAGCCAGCGGTAGGGGTACGCCACCGGGACGCGGTAGATCTCCGGCGCGAACGGGCCGAAGCCCTGCTTGTACGGCATGTTCTTCGCCGTCAGGCCCATGGTGAGGTTGGTGCGGCCGTGGTAGCCGTGGTCGAAGACCACGACGGCGGTGCGCTTGGTGTAGACGCGGGCGATCTTCACCGCGTTCTCCACCGCCTCGGCGCCCGAGTTGAAGAGCGCGGTGCGCTTCTCGTGGTCGCCCGGGGTCAGCTCGTTGAGCTGCTCGGCCACCGCCACGTAGCCCTCGTACGGGGTCACCATGAAGCAGGTGTGGGTGAAGGCGGCCAGCTGCTCGGTGGCCTTGGCGACCACGGCGGCGGCGCTGTTGCCGACGTTGGTCACGGCGATGCCGGAGCCGAAGTCGATCAGCGAGTTGCCGTCCACGTCCTCCAGCACGCCGCCACCGGCCCGTGCGACGTACACCGGCAGGGTGGTGCCGACACCGGCGGCCACCGCACTGAGCTTGCGTGCCTGCAGCTCCTGCGACTTCGGGCCGGGGATCGCGGTGACCAGGCGGCGCTCCTGCGGGAGCTGCGTTGCAGCGCTCATGGTGTGTTCTCCAAATCTCAAGGCGCGGTCCTCGCAGGCTACGGCCGCGAAACTCGCCCGGGCATGCGCCACTCGGTAGCAGTCCACCATCCGACTTGTCCTGCGCGGCCAGCGCGTGAGATCGGCTACCGGCCGCCTTCGCTCCACTACATTGAGCCCGGACGGGTCGCCCGGGGGCGTCGCGGGTAGGTCATTGGCCGGGTGGGCACAGGGAGCGGGGAGCGGGCCGCGATGGGACTGGACGGTACGTACGGGCAGCGTGCGGTCGAACTCGGGAAGGTGCCGGGCGTACCGCCGCAGCGGCCGGTCCCGTTCGACCTCACCGCCTGGGCCGGGGAGCCGCGCCCCGAACTCGAGCCGGGTGTCTACCGGCTGAACCACCGTCAGAACGCCGTGGTCGACCGCGAGGCCGCCGCCGTCCCGGCCGCACCACTGCTGCTGCGGGCCGCGCTCAACCTGGTGGTGGCCTGGTTCGCCTACCTGTACGGCGTCCAGCTGATCTTCTGGGTGGCCGGTCTGTTCGGTCTGCTCGACGGCCTCACCTCGGCCACCGCCGTGATCGCGCTGCTGGCGGTGAACGTCGCGGTGGCGGCCGGGGTGATCAAGCTGTTCGGCCGGATGGGCCGCTGGCCCGAGGTCTGGCGCCGCTGGGTCGGCCCGCTGCTGGCCCGTACCGTCACCCAGGAGCCGCCGGCCGAGGGCGTCGCCGTGCCCACCGGTCCGGCCGACCCCTGGGAGCGGCTGCGCCAGGGCGGTGCGCCGCTGGCCGCCCAGGTGCTGGACCGGCAGCCGGTCAGCGACGTCGACTACGTCCGGATCCAGCGGGCCTGGGAGACCGTGCTCGGGCAGCCGGACCTGATGGCCGCCTTCACCGAACAGATCACCGCCCGCGGCGCCGCGGCCTGCGCCCACCCCTCGGAGGCCCGCGACCTGGCCGGCCGCAGCCACCGGCACGACCTGCTGACCCGTCAGGTCAGGCTGGGCACCGCCCAGGACGTGCTGAAGAACCCGACCACCCACCGGGCCACCGGCTTCGCCCTCGATCCGGCGCTGCTCGGCACCTCGCTGCTCGCGGTCGGCCCGGCCGGCACCGGCAAGACCGCCGGGCTGGCCCGTCCGCTGGCCGAGGCGCTCTGCCTGCAGGCACTCGCGGGCACCGCCTGCGCGGTGGTGATCGGCGCCGCCGAGGCGGACCTCGGTCCTGACGACTGGTACGACGTGGTGATTGCCCCCGGCGACCCCGCCTCGCCCTACGGCCTCGACCTGTTCGGCGCCGCCGCCGAGGTGGACGAGGCGGCCGCCCGGCTGGCCGACGCGCTGCTGCCGGACGAGCTCTCGCTGCGCGCCGAGAGCTCCCGGGCCGCGCTCCAGCAGACGGTCGGACCGTTCCACGCCGCGTACGGCCGCTACCCCGGCGTCCGGGAGCTGCGCGAGCTGCTCGGCGGCGAGCCCAAGGCCTGGGCGGCGCTGCGTCAGGCGCTGACCGAGGCCGGTGAACTGACGGCCCACCAGTCCGACCTGCAGCACCGCGAGCGCCAGCACGGCCGGGCCGACGACCCGGGCGCGCTGCTCGCCGACCGGCTGGCGCTGCTGGACCGTCCGGCCTTCGCCGGGTGCTTCCCGGGCGACGCCCCCGGCAAGCCCGC
Source organism: Kitasatospora sp. Root107 (assembly GCF_001424875.1). Classification (GTDB taxonomy): domain Bacteria; phylum Actinomycetota; class Actinomycetes; order Streptomycetales; family Streptomycetaceae; genus Kitasatospora. The sequence continues at coordinate 18,253 of NZ_LMCT01000019.1, forward strand.
CTTCGCGATGCGGGCGCTTGACCACCCGCTCAGAGTCCGGGTCAAGCTGCCCGAGCTCAGCCACCCGGAGGCGGCCCGGATGCTGTCCCGGCTGGTCACCGGCCAGTTCGTGCAGGCCGCGATCGCGCGCCGGGAGCGTGCGCTGTTCGCCGGTCTGGTGGTGGACGACGCCTCGGCGGCGCTCGACGCACAGGTGGTGCGCGGGCTGCAGCGGATGCGCGGGGCGAACGCCGGGGCCGTCCTGCTGCTGCGCACCCTGGTCGACCTGCCGGAGAACCTGCGCACCGCGCTGTTCGGCGCGGTCGGCTGCCGGATGGCCTTCCCCGGCATCGCCCCCTGGGACGGCCGGCTGTTCTCCGAGGCCTGGGGCACCCACCTGATCCGGGAGACCGCCGTCACCCACGCGCCGGACACCTCGGGCGGCGCGGTCCGCCGGGCCGGCCGACTGGCCCGCAAGGCCCTCTCCGGCACCACCGCGCAGACCGAGAGCGTCACCGTCCGGGACGTCGAGCGGCACCGCTGGTCGCCCTCCGACCTGGCGCACGCGCTGCCGACCGGGCACGCGGTGATCTCGCTGACCACGGTGACGGGGGAGCAGATCCCGCCGGTGCTGGTGGATCTGCGCGGCTGAGCGGTCGGCCACCGGCTGACTACGGAGCGGATGATTCGGTCCGGCGGGTTGGCCGAGGCGTACATAATGGAGACAGAAGCCCTCCTCGCCCGGTTGCAACGGCGCAGCCTGGTCGAACACCCGAAGGTGCCATGCCCCCCACACTTGCCTCCGTAGTCCGCAGCAGCTCGCTCCATCTGACCGTGCTGGCCGGTGCGGACCAGTTGGAACGGCCCGTCCGCTGGGTGCACACCAGCGAGCTGGACGACCCGACGCCCTTCCTGGAGGGCGGGGAGCTGCTGCTCACCACCGGGATCAAGCTGGGCAAGGCCGCCGCCAAGCTCCAGGCGTACGTGCACCGGCTGGCCGACGCGGGCGTGGTCGGTCTCGGCCTCGGGGTCGGGCTCTCGCACACCGAGGTGCCGCAGGCGCTGGTGGACGCGGCCGCCCAGCGCGGGCTGCCGCTGATCCGGGTGCCCGAGGCGACTCCGTTCATCGCGATCAGCAAGACCGTCTCGGCCGCGCTGGCCGCTGAGCAGTACGAGGCGGTCACCACCAGCTTCGAGGCCCAGGAGGAGCTGACCCGGGCCGCGCTCGGCAAGGACGGCACCACCGCGGTGGTCCGCAAGCTGGCCGCCCGGCTCGGCGGCTGGGCCGCGCTGTACGACGGCTCCGGCGCGCTCTCCGCCGTCGCCCCCGACTGGGCCGCCCGCCGCGCGGGCCGGCTGGCCGCCGAGGTGGACCGGCTGCGCCGCCGCCCGGCGCCGTCCTCGGCCGCGCTGCAGGGCCGGGCCCCGGGCATCGACACCGCCGACGAGGACTACGTGGTGGTCCAGTCGCTCGGTGCGGACCGCCGCCCGCGCGGCTTCCTCGCGGTCGGCACCGAGGACCGGATCACCCCCACCGAGCGCTACGTGCTGAACGCCGCCGTCGCGCTGCTCACCCTGACCCTGGAGCGCTCCCGCGAGCTGCGGCAGGCCGAGGAACGGATGGGCGCCGCGCTGCTGGGCATGGTGCTCGCGGGCGAGATAGTGACGGCCCGTCAGGTCGCCGCCGGGCTGTTCGGCGGGCTGCCCGAGGGCACCGTCCGGGTGCTGGTCGGCGGGGCCGGGCCGACCGCCGACCCGGAGGCGCTCGGCGAGCTCGGCGACCGCGCCGAACAGGCCGGCAGCCGGGTCGCCGAGCGCCTGCTGATCTCCCGCGAGGACGGGCCGAACGGCCCCCGGCTGATCGTGCTCGCCCCCGACAACGGCGCGGCCCACCGGGCCTGCCTGGGCGCGGTCGAGGAGCACGAGGGCCTGGCGCTCGGCATCTCAGCGGCCGCGTCGGTGGAGGAGGCCGGTACGGCCTTCGCGCAGGCCGAACGGGCTCTGGCGGTCGCCCTCCGGGGTGGCAAGCGGGCCGTCGACCACGAGGAGGTCGGTGCAGGCTCGCTGCTGCCGCTGCTCGGCGAGGAGGCGGTCACCGCCTTCGCCGAGGGCCTGCTCCGGCCGCTGCGCGACCATGACCGGACGGCCCGGGGCGACCTGGTCGCCTCGCTGCGGGCCTGGCTCTCCCGGCACGGGCAGTGGGACGCGGCCGCCGCCGACCTCGGCGTGCACCGGCACACCCTGCGGTACCGGATGCGGCGGGTGGAGGAACTGCTCGGACGTTCGCTGGACGACACGGACGCCCGGATGGAGCTCTGGCTCGCGCTGCGCTCCGGCGAGGACTGAGCGGTACGACCAGCACGCTCCACGTTGTAGTGGGCACCTGCGGCTCTGCTCCGTCGTGTCCAATCCGCTCCGTGGGCCGCCAGCCCTACCGTGGGTTCGTAGCTCTCCCACCACAGAAGGGTCGGTACGACCGTGACCACCACCCATGAGTTCTGGCTGGCCGGCCGCCGGGCGACCGGTGACGCCGAGTTCGAGGTTCACCACTCGTTCGACGGCAGCCTGGTCGGCAAGGTCAGTGTGCCGACCGACGCCCAGGTGGAGGAGGCGCTGGACGCCGCCGTCGCCGTCGCCCCGGCCTTCGCCGCGAGCCCCGCACACGTCAGGGCCACCGCGCTCGACCACGTCGCCCGTCGGCTGACGGACCGTACGGAGGAGATCGCCCGGCTGATCACCGCCGAGAACGGCAAGCCGATCAAGTGGGCCCGCGGTGAGGTCGGCCGGGCCGCCTCGGTGTTCCGCTGGGCCGCCGAGGAGGCGCGCCGGACCAACGGCGAGACCATGCGGCTGGACACCGACCCGGGCGGCGTCGGCCGCTTCGCGGTGGTCCGCCGCTTCCCGCGCGGTGTGGTGCTGGGCATCGCGCCGTTCAACTTCCCGCTGAACCTGGTCGCCCACAAGGTCGCCCCGGCGATCGCGGTCGGCGCCCCGATCATCCTCAAGCCGGCCCCGGCCACCCCGCTCTCCGCGCTGGTGCTCGGCGAGATCCTGGCCGAGACCGAGCTGCCGGCCGGTTCCTGGAGCGTGCTCCCGGTGCCGAACGAGAAGATGCCCGCGCTGGTCCAGGACCCGCGCCTGCCGGTGATCTCGTTCACCGGTTCGGACAAGGTCGGCTACCAGATCATGGACTCGGTGCCGCGCAAGCACGTCACCCTGGAGCTCGGCGGCAACGCCGCGGCCGTGGTGCTGGCCGACTGGTCCTCCGAGGCCGACCTGGAGTGGGCCGCCACCCGGATCGCGATGTTCGCCAACTACCAGGGCGGCCAGTCCTGCATCTCGGTGCAGCGGGTGATCGCCGACGCGACGGTCTACGACGCGCTGGTGGAGAAGGTGGTCGCCAAGGTGCAGGCCCAGGTGACCGGCGACCCGAGCGCCGACGCCACCGACGTCGGCCCGCTGGTGGACGAGAACGCCGCCAAGCGCGTCGAGTCCTGGGTCGACGACGCCGTCGCCAAGGGCGCCAAGCTGCTGGCCGGCGGTACCCGCGACGGGGCGGCCTACGCGCCGACCGTGCTCGCCGAGCTGCCGGATGACGCGATCCTGGCCACCGCCGAGGTGTTCGGCCCGGTGCTCTCGCTGCACAGGGTGGACTCCACCGAGGAGGCGTTCGCCGCGGTCAACGACTCCAAGTTCGGCCTGCAGGCCGGCGTCTTCACGCACGACCTGCAGTCCGCCTTCAAGGCACACCAGGTGCTGGAGGTCGGCGGCGTGGTGATCGGTGACGCCCCGTCGTACCGGGCCGACCAGATGCCGTACGGCGGCGTCAAGGACTCCGGCGTCGGCCGCGAGGGTGTCAAGTACGCGATGGGCGACTTCACGTACGAGAAGGTGCTGGTGCTCACCGGCCTCGATCTCTGAGTCACTCCCTGATGCCCCGTCACCGACCACCGGTGACGGGGCATCTGCCTGAGTTGACACCTCCACCGGGCGGGCGTAGTCCGGAAGGGAGGAAGGGAGATCGTCATGCTCGGTGACCTCATCGGACAGGAATCTGGACAGACCACGGGGCAGCGGGTGGTGGCGGGGGAGCACGGCCTGGCACCCACGGTGGAGACGTCGTTCGTCGGGAGCGGGACACTGCTCGGCGTCGAGGTGAACGACATGGGGACGTACTCGGCCCGACTACGCGCGGACGGGACCTTGCACGGCGAGGGACAGGGGATCCTGATGAGCCCGAGCGGCGCGAGCGCGACCTGGCAGGGCGCGGGCGTCGGCACGATCACCGAGAGCGGCGGCAACAGCTGGCGCGGCTCGCTGATCTTCACCAGCGACTCGCCCGAGTTCGCCGCGCTGCGCGGGGCGGTCGGCGTCTTCGAGTGGGAGGTCGACGCGAGCGGGAAGGCCGAAGGAAAGTTCTGGGCCTGGAAGTAGCGCCCGGCCCGACAGGACACAATGGGGCGCATGAACTCGCTCGCCCACCCGCAGCTGCGCTTCTCACCGACCGTCAAGGACCCCACCGGCCCCCGGGAGCTGGTGATCCTCGGGTCCACCGGTTCGATCGGCACCCAGGCCATCGACGTGGTGCTGCGCAACCCCGACCGGTTCAAGGTGGTCGCCCTGTCGGCGGCCGGTGGCCGGGTCGGCCTGCTCGCCGAGCAGGCGCTCCAACTGGGTGTGCACACCGTGGCGGTGGCCGATCCGGCCGCCGTCCCGGCGTTGCGTGAGGCGCTCGGTGCCCTGGCTGCGGGGCGGCCGCTGCCGGAGATCCTGGCGGGCCCGGACGCCGCCACCGAGCTGGCCGGGTCCGAGTGCCACTCCGTGCTGAACGGCATCACCGGCTCGATCGGCCTGCGCCCGACGCTGGCCGCGCTCCGGGCCGGGCGGGTGCTGGTGCTGGCCAACAAGGAGTCGCTGATCGTCGGCGGCCCGCTGGTCAAGGCGGTCGCCCAGCCCGGCCAGATCGTGCCGGTGGACTCCGAGCACGCCGCGCTGTTCCAGGCGCTGGCGGGCGGCACCCGGGCCGAGGTCCGCAAGCTGGTGGTCACCGCCAGCGGCGGCCCGTTCCGCAACCGCACCAGGGAGCAGCTGGCCGGCGTCACCCGGGACGAGGCACTGGCCCACCCCACCTGGGCGATGGGCCCGGTCGTCACGATCAACTCCGCCACCCTGGTGAACAAGGGCCTTGAGGTGATCGAGGCCCACCTGCTGTACGACGTGCCGTTCGACCGGATCGAGGTTGTGGTCCACCCGCAGTCGGTCGTGCACTCGATGGTGGAGTTCACCGACGGCTCCACGCTGGCCCAGGCCAGCCCGCCGGACATGCGGATGCCGATCGCGCTCGGCCTCGGCTGGCCGGACCGGGTGCCGGACGCCGCCCCCGGCTGCGACTGGACCAAGGCCGCCACCTGGGAGTTCTTCCCGCTCGACAACGAGGCCTTCCCCGCCGTGGACCTGGCCCGCGAGGTCGGTACGCTCGGCGGGACGGCCCCGGCCGTCTTCAACGCCGCCAACGAGGAGTGCGTCGAGGCGTTCCTGGCCGGCCGGTTGCCTTTCACGGGGATCGTGGACACTGTGGCGAAGGTGGTGTCCGAACACACGGTGGGAACTTCCCTCACGGTCGAGGACGTCCTTCTCGCGGAGACCTGGGCCCGCGCCCGGGCCCGTGAGCTGGCAGCGGGCTAGCGGCGACGGTCGGAGCGGCATGACGGAGGATCAGTAGTGACGATGGTGATGTGGGTGCTCGGCATCCTGCTCTTCGTGCTCGGGTTGCTGTTCTCGATCGCCTGGCACGAGCTCGGCCACCTCTCGACGGCCAAGCTGTTCGGCATCCGGGTCCCGCAGTACATGGTCGGCTTCGGGCGGACCATCTGGTCGCGGAAGAAGGGCGAGACCGAGTACGGCCTCAAGGCCATCCCGCTGGGCGGGTACATCCGGATGATCGGGATGTTCCCGCCGGGGGCGGACGGCCGGGTCACCCAGCGCTCCACCTCGCCCTGGCGCACGATGATCGAGGACGCCAGGGAGGCCTCGTACGAGGAGATCAAGCCCGGCGACGAGGACCGGATGTTCTACACCCGGAAGCCGTGGAAGCGCGTCATCGTGATGTTCGCCGGGCCGTTCATGAACCTGATCCTGGCCCTGGTCATCTTCTTCGGCCTGTTCATGGCCGTCGGGGTGCAGATTGCGACGCCCACGGTCAAGGTGGTCAGCGCGTGCGTGGTGGCGGCCGGTCAGCCGACCGACACCTGCCCGGCCGGCGCCCCGGCCGCCCCGGCTGCTGCTGCCGGGCTGCTGCAGGGCGACACCGTGCTCTCCTTCGACGGCGACCCGATCTCCGACTACGCGCAGCTGCAGGCCGACATCCGCGAGTCCCCGGGCCGGACGGTGCCGATCGTGGTGCGGCGGGACGGTCAGACGCTCACCCTGAGCGCCACCCTGATCAGCAACACCGTCGGCAAGATCGACAAGGACGGCTACCCGGTCAAGGGCGAGACCGTCACGGCCGGCTTCCTCGGTATCCAGCCCGCCGTCGGGGTGGACCACCTCTCCTTCGGCGAGAGCCTGGACCGGATGGGCGACATCGCGAAGCACAGCGCGACCTCGCTGGTCAGGCTGCCCGGCAAGATCCCGGGCCTGTGGCACGCCGTCGTCTCCGACGACCCGCGCCCGGCCGACTCCCCGATGGGCATGATCGGTGCCGCCCGGATCGGCGGGGAGATCTTCGAGAGCGACCAGCCGATGAGCGAGAAGCTGTACAAGTTGGTCTCGGTGCTGGGCATGGTCAACCTCGCCCTCTTCCTCTTCAACATGCTGCCGCTGCTCCCGCTGGACGGCGGCCACATCGCCGGGGCGCTCTGGGAGTCGCTGCGCCGCAAGGCCGCCGCACTGCTCCGCCGCCCCGACCCGGGCCCGTTCGACGTGGCGCGGCTGATGCCCGCGGCGTACGTGGTGGCGGCGGTCTTCATCTGCTTCACGGCCCTAGTGGGCGTGGCCGACCTTGTCAACCCGATCCGCCTGAACTGACCTGGATCCGGGCGGGTGAGTGTGCCTGGCCGTACCCCTGTGCCGTACCGTTGGACGCCGGGCGCCCGTTGACCGGAGCGCCCGGCCGGAACTCACCACCTCGACTTGGGGAACCCTGCGCACATGACCGCGATCTCGCTCGGAATTCCTGCCCTGCCGCTCAAGCCGCTGGCGACCCGCCGCGTCTCCCGGCAGATCATGGTCGGTAACGTCGCGGTCGGCGGCGACGCACCCGTCTCCGTCCAGTCGATGACCACCACGGTCACGGCCGACATCAACGCCACCCTCCAGCAGATCGCCGAGCTGACCGCCTCGGGCTGCCAGATCGTCCGGGTCGCGGTGCCCACCCAGGACGACGCGGACGCGCTGCCGATCATCGCCAAGAAGGCGAACATCCCGGTGATCGCCGACATCCACTTCCAGCCCAAGTACGTCTTCGCGGCGATCGAGGCCGGCTGTGCGGCGGTCCGGGTCAACCCGGGCAACATCAAGCAGTTCGACGACAAGGTCGGCGAGATCGCCAAGGCCGCCAAGGACGCGGGCGTGCCGATCCGGATCGGCGTCAACGCCGGTTCGCTCGACAAGCGCCTGCTGGAGAAGTACGGCCGGGCCACCCCGGAGGCGCTGGTCGAGTCCGCGCTCTGGGAGTGCTCGCTGTTCGAGGAGCACGACTTCCGCGACATCAAGATCTCGGTCAAGCACAACGACCCGGTCGTGATGATCAACGCCTACCGGCAGCTCGCGGCCGCCTGCGACTACCCGCTGCACCTGGGCGTCACCGAGGCCGGTCCGTCCTTCCAGGGCACCATCAAGTCGGCGGTCGCCTTCGGCGCGCTGCTGTCTGAGGGCATCGGTGACACCATCCGGGTCTCGCTCTCGGCGCCGCCCGCCGAGGAGGTCAAGGTCGGCAACCAGATCCTGGAGTCGCTGAACCTCCGTCAGCGCGGCCTGGAGATCGTCTCCTGCCCGTCCTGCGGCCGCGCCCAGGTCGACGTCTACAAGCTCGCCGAGGAGGTCACCGCCGGTCTGGAGGGCATGGAGGTGCCGCTCCGGGTCGCGGTCATGGGCTGCGTCGTGAACGGTCCTGGCGAGGCTCGGGAGGCCGACCTCGGGGTCGCCTCCGGCAACGGCAAGGGCCAGATCTTCGTCAAGGGCGAGGTGATCAAGACCGTTCCCGAGTCGAAGATCGTCGAGACCCTGATCGAGGAGGCCCTCAAGCTGGCCGAGCAGATGCAGGCCGACGGCGTCGAGTCCGGCGCTCCGGTGGTCACCGCCGCCGAGTGATCTTCGGGGTCGCTGCGGGCCGTCCGCTTACGGACGGCCCGCAGCCCTGCTCCGGTGGGGTGGCGGAGTAGGGTGCGACAAGCGTTCCTAGTGTGAGGTGCCTGTGCTCGATCGAGGTGTGATGCTCCCCGGCCCGTTCCAGGTGGCCAGGGCCCTGGCGACCACGCGGGTACTCGACCCCCAGGATCTCGACGACGCGCTGGCGATCCTGCACCTCGACCCGGTCGCCAACGCCTTCGTCGCCACCCGGGTGGAAGCGGTCGGTCTTGACCCGTGGCGGCTCGGCGGCGAGCTGTGGGGCTGGTTCGACCAGGACGGCCGGCTCACCTCGCTCTGCTACGCCGGGGCGAACCTGGTCCTGGTGAACGCCGTCCCGGAGGCCGTCCGCGCCTTCGCCGAACGGGCCCGTCGACAGGGGCGCCGCTGCTCCTCCATCGTCGGCCCGGCGGGTCCCACCGCGATGCTCTGGGCCAGCCTCGAACGCAGTTGGGGCCCGGCCCGTGAGGTCCGGGCCCACCAGCCGCTGATGGCCACCGCCGAGCCCGCCGTCGGCATCACCCCTGATCCGCGGGTCCGCCGGGTCCGGCGCAACGAGATCGACGCCCTGATGCCCGCCTGCGTGGCGATGTTCACCGAGGAGGTCGGCATCTCCCCGCTGGCCGGTGACGGCGGCCTGCTCTACCAGGCCCGGGTGGCCGAACTGGTCGCGGGCGGCCGCTCGTTCGCGCACTTCGCCGAGGACGGCTCGGTCGTCTTCAAGGCCGAGATCGGCGCCGTCACCGTCGGCGCCTGCCAGATCCAGGGCGTCTGGGTGGCCCCCGAACACCGTGGCCAGGGCCGCTCCGAGACCGGCATGGCCGCCGTCCTGGGGTACGCGCTGCGTGATGTCGCCCCGGTCGTCTCGCTCTACGTCAACGACTACAACGTGCGGGCCAGGGCGGCCTACACCCGGGTCGGCTTCCGCGAGGTCGGCGCCTTCATGAGCGTGCTGTTCTGACTGATCACCACCCGTCGGAGTAGTAACGTCCGGGGCATGGAGCAGCTCACCGAGGTGACGATCGAGGCCGTGGACCTGGCGGCCTGGGCGGCCGATGCACTGGAGGTGCAGGCGGTCGCGTTCGGGCTGAGCGACGAGGAGGTGGCCGTCCGGCTGCAGATCGTGGCGCGGCATGCGGAGCAGCCCGGGGTGCTGGCGTTCGGAGCCTTCGCCGACCGGCGGCTGGTCGGGTTCGGGTACGGGATGCCGAACCGGCGCGAGCACTGGTGGAGCACGGTGATCGAGCCGCACCTGGAGGCGCAGGGGCACGGCGACTGGCTGGACGACGTGTTCGCGGTGACCGAGCTGCACGTGCTGCCGGAGTACCAGGGGCAGGGAGTGGGCAGCGCGCTGATCCGCACCCTCTGCGAGCAGTCGGGGCAGCCGCGCAGCATCCTGTCCGCGATCGACGCCGAGACCCCCGCCCGGCGGCTGTACCGGGCGCTGGGCTACCGGGACCTGGCCCGGATGGTGCGGTTCCCCAACACGTTCCGTCCGTACGCGGTGATGGGGGCTCAGCTGCCGTTGCGTCAGAGCCAGTCGGCGAACTCGAGGTAGAGCTCGGCGCTGTCGGCGGAGCCCTCGGCCAGCTCTCGCAGGCCCGCCTCGACGGTGCGGAACAGCGCCCAGCCGCGCAGCCGGGCGTGGTCGACCTCGACGGCGTCGGCGAGCTGGTGCAGGCGGCGGCGGGCGGCGCCGCGCGCGCCGGGGGAGCCGGCCAGGGTGTCCAGCCGGTCCTGGGCCAACCAGGCCAGGTCGTAGGCGCGTTCGCCGACCAGCGGCCTGGGGGAGACGGCCAGCCAGGGGGAGCGGTCGGCGGCCAGGACGTTGCCGTGGTGGAAGTCCCCGTGCAGCAGCAGGTGTTCGGTGCCGTCGGCGAGCAGGGCGGCGGACACCTCGAGCGCCTCGTCCACCAACGGCTGGGCGTCGGGGGAGAGTTCACGGTGCCGGCGCAGCCCGGCGGAGAGCTCGGTGACCTGGTCGGCGACGGTACGGAAGGGATGGCCGTCGGCGGGCGGGATCCAGAGCCGCTGGAGCAGGCTGGTGGCCTCCAGCATCGCCTTGCCCTCGGCGAGCGAACGCAGCGGGATGTCCCCGTACAGGCGCTCCAGCAGCAGGGCTCCGGCCGGGTCCTCGGCCAGCAGCAGGACGGCGCCGCGACCGGCCCAGTGGGCAAGTGCGGCGGGCTCCTGCGCGGTCTCGGGGGTGGTCAGGCCGGTCTTCAGGACCGCCTTGGTGCCGTCGGCGCGGAGCACCGTGCAGACCAGGCTGAGCCGGCCGCCCGGCTCCACCACCCGCTCCAAGGTCAGCTCCCAGCGGGCGAGTTGGGCGGCGACGGTGTCCGGCAGGGCGGTCAGCCAGGCCAGTTCGGCGTCGTCCGCGCGGGCCCGGACGGTGGTCGTGAGGCGGGCCGGAACGGTGATCTGCTGCCCTGCTGCTGCCGACATGCTGGCCTCTCGGTTGGTGCCGCCCCATCGTGCTGTCGCGATCCTGCTGCCTGCCCATTGTCGGCCATGGGGAGGAAACCGCTGGTCAGGCGCTCGGGGACGGGCTCGTCGTGGCGCTTCCCGCGGCGGGCAGGCCGGGCAGCGCGGTCTGCTCGGCGCCCCACTGCCGGGCGTGCAGGGCGGCCTCGCGCAGCGCGGTGGCGGCACTCTGCCTGAGCTCACCGGAGCCGGCGGCCACCAGGGCGGCGTACACGCCGGTGAGCTGGACCTCGATGTGGGCCGCGAGCTGCTTGGCGGTGGCCGCGTCGGCGACCGGGAACGGCAGTTGGTAACCGGGCGCGGCAGCGGCCGGGGTGGCACCGTCGGCGTGCAGCAGGCGCTGCCAGGCGTCCCGGCCGGCCTGGTGGGCTAGGTAGCAGGTCTGCGCCTCGGCCCGCTGCGGTCCTGCGGGCTGCCGGGCGCCGACCACGCCGTAGCCGTACACGGCGGCGTGCTCGGCGGCCAGCGTGGTCTGCAGCGCGGCGGTCTCGGCGGCGGGCCGTGGGGTGGCCGAGGGGGAGGTGGAGGCGGAGGCGGAGGCGGTGGCCGAGGGAGACGGAGAGGGGGAGGGAGCGGGAGCGGCGGCCGGGCCGGTGACCGGAGCGCTGTCGCCGAGGACCACCGCGTGCAGCGCGCCGGAGGCGGAGACGGCGGCCAACAGCTTCGCCAGCTCGGGCGAGGCGGCGGTCAGGTCGGTCAGCCGGGCCCCGGCGGTGGTCCGTTCGGCCGCCGCGAGCTCGGCCACCGAGGCCACCGGGGTCGGGGCAGCTGACGGGGTGGCCGGGGTGGCGGTAGCGGCCGTCGGGCTGCCCGAGGGCAGTCCGGTGGCCAGCGCGGCCCGGTGTTCGGCCACCTCCGCCCGCAGCACCCGGAGCCGGTCGCCCTGGGCCACCCCGGGGCCGGCCAGCACCGCGTCGTACCCGGCCAGCAACCGGTCGGTGTCGGCGACGGCGCGGGCGCGCAGCGGCAGGTCGGCGTCGGCCTTCTTCCGTTCCGCCTCCGCCGGGCCGTCCTCGTCCGTGCACCCGCAGAGCAGCAGCGGGGCGCCGCTCAGCACGCCGAGGAGGAGCAGGCTCCGCCGAGTGAGGGACAGCATGGGGGTGCTCCCGGAGAGGTCGTGGGGGAGCCCGCGCAGCCCCCGCTGCCGTGCATCATTACAGAATCACCATCCGGCCCGTTGTGACCTTGCTCCCAAGCGGTGCGTACCGGGGCCCCGCACGCCTCGCGGAATCGGTGGTTTGGGGTCCGACCCGATAGGCTTGCGGCTCAGCTAGCACCTACCGACAACAGCAGACGCGGCCGAGGAGTCACCCGGATGAGCACCACCCCCACCGACCGGTTGCGTGCGTTGCTCGAGCCGCTGGCCGCCGAGGCAGGTCTCGACCTCGAAGAGGTCAAGGTGACCCAGGCCGGCAATCGCCGGCAGGTGCAGATCGACGTGGACGCCGACGGCGGCGTGGACATGAACGCGATCGCCGACTTCAGCCGGATGGTCAGCGAGAAGTTGGACGCCGCCGAGGACGTCATGGGCAGCGCCCCGTACGTGCTGGAGGTCGGGTCCCCCGGAGCCGAGCGTCCGCTGGACGAGCCCCGCCACTGGCGCCGGGCCGAGGGGCGCCTCGCCAAGATCCACCTGGTGGACGGCGGTGAGCTCGTCGCCCGGGTGCTGGAGAGCGACGAGGACGGCGCCCTGGTCGAGGTGCAGCCGGTGAAGGGCCGCGGCCGCCCCAAGGAGCGCCGCCTGGAGTTCGCCGAGATCGCCCGTGCCCGGGTCCAGGTCGAGTTCAACCGCAAGGAAGACGAGGGGCTGCTCGACGAGTCGGAGGTCGAGGACACCGAGGACACCGACGACGACGGCACCGAAGACGACGAGTGAGCACCGCACCACCTATGAACGTGAACGCAAAAAAGAGGGAAGAGGAGGCGTAGCCGTGGACATCGACATGAGCGCCCTGCGTGGGCTGGTTACCGAGAAGAACATCCCGTTCGAATTGCTGGTCGGATCGATCGAATCGGCCCTCCTCATCGCGTACCACCGCACCGAGGGCTCCCGCCGTCGGGCGCGGGTCGAGCTGAACCGCCAGTCCGGGCACGTGACGGTCTGGGCGCTGGAGGACGCGGACGAGCTGGACGAGGGTGTCGAGCCGAAGGAGTTCGACGACACCCCCGGCGGCTTCGGCCGGATCGCCGCCTCGACCGCCAAGCAGGTCATCCTGCAGCGCCTTCGGGACGCCGCGGACGACCAGACCTTCGGCGAGTACGCGGGCAAGGAGGGCGACATCGTCACCGGTGTCGTCCAGCAGGGCAACGACCCGAAGAACGTCCTGGTCGACATCGGCAAGCTGGAGGCCATCCTCCCGCCGCAGGAGCAGGTGCCGGGCGAGGACTACCGGCACGGCACCCGGCTGAAGTGCTACGTGGTGGCCGTCCGCCGGGGCGTCCGCGGCCCGTCGGTGACGCTCTCGCGGACCCACCCCAGCCTGGTGAAGAAGCTGTTCGCGCTGGAGGTCCCGGAGATCGCCGACGGCAGCGTCGAGATCGCCGCGATCGCCCGCGAGGCCGGCCACCGCACCAAGATCGCCGTCTGGTCCCGCCGTCAGGGCCTGAACGCGAAGGGCGCCTGCATCGGCCCGATGGGCGCCCGGGTGCGCAACGTGATGGCCGAGCTGCACGGCGAGAAGATCGACATCGTCGACTGGTCGGAGGACCCGGCGGACATGGTCGCGGCCGCGCTGTCCCCCGCGAGGGTGACGAGTGTGGAGATCGTGGACCTCTACGCGCGCTCCGCCCGGGTGATCGTGCCGGACTACCAGCTGTCGCTGGCGATCGGCAAGGAGGGCCAGAACGCCCGCCTCGCAGCCCGCCTGACCGGCTGGCGGATCGACATCCGGCCGGACACCGAAGCCCCGTCCGGAAGCGACCGCGGGGATTCCCGCGACGCGTAGTCAGGTTGTCGCCGTCCTGCCCCGAATCGGCAGGGCGGCGCCAGGTCCCTCCGGAGGGGTAGACTTGAGGTTGTCTGGCCGGACGCATGTCCGAGCACGCCCGGAACGCACCTGCGTGGGCTGCCGCAAGCGAGCGGCCAAGCACCAGCTGTTGCGTGTCGTGGCGATCGAGGGCTTCTGTGTCCCCGATCCCCGCGGCGCACTGCCGGGCCGGGGCGCACATCTGCACCCCGACCCGACCTGCCTCGACCTCGCGGTCCGACGCCGAGCGTTCCCCAGGGCCTTCCGACTCCAGGGAACACTCGACACCACGGCACTGCGTGAGTACGTCGAGCAGCGGGCCGGTGACACCCCGGCAGGCTGAAGAACCACCGCAACAAGCACCGCGCAGAGCTGGTAGAGCCCCGTGCGGCGCGCACACGTCAGGTACCTCGCGAGTTGGAAGTAGGTCGAGATTGCGATGAGCACTCGATGAGTACGCGATGAGTACGCCCATGAAGTAGCGATGGTCCGGCGGACGAATACCCCGGACACGTAGACAGGAGCGAAGTGGCTAAGGTCCGGGTATATGAACTCGCCAAGGAGCTTGGCTTGGAGAGCAAGGCCGTGATGGCCAAGCTCACCGAGCTCGGTGAGTTCGTCCGTTCGGCGTCCTCGACCATCGAGGCGCCGGTCGTGCGCAAGTTGACTGACGCTTTGGGAGTGCCGCCCACGGGCGGCGCCGCCAAGCCTGGCCCGCGGAAGCCCGCGGCGCCCCAGCCCGCCGGTGGTGCCCCCACCGGTGCGGCAGCACCCAAGCCGGGTGCCCCCACTCCGGGACCGCGGCCCGCCGCGACCCCCGGCCCCCGTCCGACCCCGGCCCCGGCGGCTCCCGCCGCCCCGGCCGCCCCCGCCGCGCCGAAGCCCGCGCGTCCCGCCCCGGCCGCTGCGGCCCCGGCTGCTCCGGCAGCCGAGTTCTCCTCGCCGGCGCCCGCCGGTGACGCCGCTGCGGAGGCGCCGGCCCGTCCGGCCGCCGCTGCTCCGGCTGCTGCTGCTGCTGCTGCCCCGGCTGCCCGTCCGGCCGCGGCCAACCCGTCGGCCCGTCCGGGCCCGCGTCCGGCCGGTCCCCGTCCGGGCAACAACCCGTTCACCTCCGGCAGTGCGACCGGCATGGGCCGCCCCGGCGAGCGCCGTCCGGCTGCTCCCGGTGCCGCGCGTCCGGGTGCCGGTGCCCCCGCCGCAGGCGGCGAGCGTCCGGCCCGTCCGGGTGGCGACCGTCCGCGTCCGGCCGGTGCACCTGGTGCCGACCGTGGTGCCGCCCGTCCGGGTGGCGACCGTCCGCGTCCCGCCGCCGGTCCCGGTGGCGCGCCGCGTCCGGGTGGTGCGGGTGCACCGCGTCCCGACGGGATGCCCCGTCCGGCCGGTCCGCGTCCGGGTGGGCCCAGCCCGTCCGGTATGCCGCGTCCGAACCCCGGCATGATGCCGCAGCGTCCGGCTCCGGGCCCGGGTGCCCGTCCCGGCCCCGGTGGCCGTGGTCCGGGTGGCCCCGGTGGCCGTCCGGGTGGTCCGGGTGCAGGTGCCGGTGGCGCCCGTCCCGGCTTCGCGGGCCGTGCGGCCGGTCCGGGCTCGCGTCCGGCCGGTGGCGGCTTCGGCGGCCCCCGTCCCGGTGGCGGTGCCCCGGGTGGCGGCGGTGGCTTCGGTCCCCGTCCGGGTGGCTTCGGTGGCCGTCCCGGTGGCCCGGGTGCCCGTGGTGGCACGCAGGGTGCCTTCGGTCGTGGTCCGGGCGGTCGCCCGGCGCGTGGCCGTAAGTCGAAGCGGGCGAAGCGCCAGGAGTACGAGGCCATGCAGGCCCCGTCCGTCGGCGGTGTGATGCTGCCGCGTGGCAACGGCCAGGCCGTTCGCCTCTCGCGTGGCTCGTCCCTGACGGACTTCGCCGAGAAGATCAACGCCAACCCGGCCGCGCTCGTCTCGGTGATGTTCAACCTCGGTGAGATGGTCACCGCGACCCAGTCGGTCTCGGACGACACGCTCCAGATGCTGGCCGACGAGATGGGCTTCCAGCTCGAGATCGTCAGCCGGGACGACGAGGACCGCGAGCTGCTCGAGTCGTTCGACATCGACTTCGGTGTCAACGAGGGCGACGAGGACATGCTCGCGGCGCGCCCGCCGGTCGTCACCGTCATGGGTCACGTCGACCACGGTAAGACCCGCCTGCTGGACGCGATCCGCAAGTCCAACGTGGTGGCCGGCGAGGCCGGTGGCATCACCCAGCACATCGGTGCCTACCAGGTCGCCACCGTGGTGAACGGCGAAGAGCGCCCGATCACCTTCCTCGACACCCCGGGTCACGAGGCGTTCTCCGCCATGCGTGCCCGTGGTGCCAAGTCCACCGACATCGCGATCCTGGTGGTCGCGGCCAACGACGGTGTCATGCCGCAGACGGTCGAGGCGCTCAACCACGCCAAGGCCGCCGGTGTGCCGATCGTGGTCGCGGTCAACAAGATCGACGTCGAGGGTGCGGACCCGACCAAGGTCCGTGGTCAGCTGACCGAGTTCGGTCTGGTGGCCGAGGAGTACGGCGGCGACACCATGTTCGTCGACATCTCCGCGCGCCAGGGTCTGAACATCGACCAGCTGCTCGAGGCCGTGGTCCTGACCGCGGACGCCTCGCTCGACCTGCGGGCCAACCCGGAGCAGGACGCGCAGGGTATTGCGATCGAAGCCCACCTCGACAAGGGTCGCGGCGCCATGGCGACCGTCCTGGTCCAGCGCGGTACCCTCCGCGTCGGTGACTCGATCGTGGTCGGCGACGCCTACGGCCGCGTCCGCGCGATGCTGGACGAGAACGGCAACAGCCTCGCCGAGGCGGGTCCGTCCCGTCCGGTGCTGCTGCTCGGTCTGACCTCGGTGCCCCGCGCCGGCGACAGCTTCATCGTCGTCGACGAGGACCGCACCGCCCGTCAGATCGCGGAGAAGCGCTCGGCCCGTGACCGCAACGCCGCGTTCGCGCAGCGTCGGGTCCGGATCTCGCTCGAGGACCTGGACAAGGCCATCGCAGCGGGCTCCATCGAGCAGCTCAACCTCATCATCAAGGGTGACGTCTCCGGTTCCGTCGAAGCCCTCGAGGACGCCCTCGTCAAGCTCGACGTGGGCGAGGAGGTGGAGCTCCGGGTGCTGCACCGCGGCGTCGGTGCGATCACCGAGTCGGACGTCGACCTCGCGATGGGCTCGGACGCCATCATCATCGGCTTCAACGTGCGCGCCGAAGGCCGCGCCCGTACGGCTGCCGAGAAGGAAGGCGTGGATGTCCGGTACTACTCGGTCATCTACCAGGCCATCGAGGAGATCGAGAACGCGCTCAAGGGCCTGCTCAAGCCCGAGTACGAGGAGGTGCGCCTCGGCTCCGCGGAGATCCGCGAGGTGTTCCGTTCCTCCAAGTTCGGCAACATCGCGGGTGTCATCGTCCGCGAGGGTCTGCTGCGCCGCAACGCCAAGGCCCGTCTCATCCGCGACGGCAAGCTCATCACGGAGAGCCTCACCATCGAGGGTCTGCGTCGTTTCAAGGACGACGCGACCGAGGTGCGCGAGGGCTTCGAGGCCGGTGTGACCCTGGGGTCGTTCAACGACATCAAGGTCGACGACGTCATCGAGACCTACGAGATGCGCGAGAAGCCGCGGTCCTAGCAGTGGCTGCCGGGGTCGGTCGGCGGGGTGCAAATCCCGTCGACCGGCCCCGGTCTCGCTGTTAGCCTCCTGGTACGCCCGTTCGGGCAACTCCTTCGAGGCCTTCAGGTCGGCGAGACCTGTCACATATGTTCGTGGGAACACTCACTTTCGACCTCCTGCTCGGCGATGTTCATTCGCTCAAGGAGAAGCGTTCGATCGTGCGGCCCATCGTGGCCGAACTGGCGCGCAAGTACAGCGTGTGCGCCGCAGAAGTCGGGAACCAGGATCTGCACCGGAGGGCCGAGATCGGCCTGGCGGTGGTGTCCGGCGAAGCCGGGTACGTCACCGAGATCCTGGACAGCTGTGAGCGGCTCGTCGCCGGCCGCCCCGAGGTGATGCTGCTCTCCGCACGGAGGCGCCTTCACAACGACGACGATGATTGAGAGTGAGGGTGTGCGCGGTGGTGCTGCGTCAGCACCGTCACACCCACGAGGACCGAGAGCGCCCACAAGGCTGGGCGCGGGCAGGTACTTTGGGGCCAGGGCCGCACCGGGTGCGTCCGTGACCCGGGTACCGCGCTCACTGCACGAGGAGGCAACGTGACCGACACCGCAAGGGCGCGCAAGCTCGCCGACCGCATTCAGGTGGTGGTGGCCGAGACCCTGCAACGCCGGATCAAGGACCCGCGGCTGGGCTACGTGACCATCACCGAGGCCCGGGTCACCGGGGATCTGCGGGAGGCCACCGTCTTCTACACCGTCTACGGTGACGAGGCCGAGCGCGAGGCCAGCGCGGCCGCTCTGGAGAGCGCCAAGGGCGTGCTCCGCTCCGAGGTCGGCAAGCAGACCGGGGTGCGCTTCACCCCGTCGCTGACCTTCATCGCGGACGCCCTGCCGGAGAACGCGAAGAACATCGACGAGCTGCTCGACAAGGCGCGGGTCTCCGACGCGGCGGTCCGTACCGCCGCCGCCGGTGCCACCTTCGCCGGAGAGGCCGACCCCTACAAGGTGCCGGCCGCCGAGCGCGACGACGAGGACGAGTAACCATGGCCGCCGAGCCGGTCGAACCCGGCCAGAGGGCATCGTCCACCGACACGGTGGATGGTGCCCTCGCGGTGCTTCCCGGGCCTCGCAGCGAGTCGCCGGCCGGCTCCGCGGCGTCAGCCCTGGCGGCCGAGTGGCAACGGGTGGTCGAGCTGGTCGGGCGGGCCGGCACGGTCGACCTGATCTGCCACATCAACCCGGACGGCGACGCGCTCGGCTCGGCCCTGGCGGCCGGTCTGGCGCTGCGTTCGCTCGGCTACGGGGTGCGGGTCTCGTTCGGTGACGACCCGCAGATCGTCCCGGAGTCGCTGAGCTTCCTGCCGGGCCAGGAGCTGCTCGTCCCGGCCGCCGAGGTGCCGGACGTCCCCGAGCTGGTGCTCTGCTTCGACGTGGCGGCCGAGAGTCGCCTCGGCCTGCTGCACGCCAAGGCGTTCGCCGCACCCGCGCTGGTGGTCATCGACCACCACGCCTCCAACCCCGGCTTCGGCACCCACCGCCTGATCGACCCCACCGCCCCGGCCACCGCCGTGCTGGTGGACGAGCTGCTCCGGCGGCTCGGCGTGCCGCTCGACCAGGAGCTGGCCACCTGCCTCTACACCGGCGTGGCCACCGACACCGGCTCGTTCAGGTACGCGGGCACCACCCCCGACACCCACGAGCTGGCCGGGCGGCTGCTGGCCACCGGCATCCGGCACGACCTGATCTCCCGTCAGCTCTGGGACACCTCCTCCTTCGGCTACCTCAAGGTGCTGGCCGGCGCGCTCGACCGGGCGGTCTACGAGCCCGACGCGGCGGGCGGCCTTGGCCTGGTGTGGACCTGGGTGCCGTACCAGGACCTGGCGCTGTTCGGCGTCACGGTCGAGGAGATCGAGGGCCTGATCGACGTGCTGCGCCGCCCGGCCGAGGCCGAGGTGGCGCTGGTGCTCAAGCAGGACCCGGACGGCACCCTGCGCGGCTCCTGCCGGGCCAAGGGCGCGGTCGACGTGGCCGCGGTCTGCGCAGACCTCGGCGGCGGCGGGCACCGGTTCGCGGCCGGGTTCACCGCCCGCGAGGGTGTCGAGGCGACGATCGCCCGGTTCCGGGCCGCGCTGCCGGCGTCCTGATTTCCTCCGTACAGAGAAAGAGCTGATGAAGCGTAAAGGCACCGGCCCCGACGGCCTGGTCATTGTCGACAAGCCGGAGGGCCTCACCTCGCACGGCGTGGTGGCCAAACTCCGCTGGCTGGCCGGGACCAGGAAGGTCGGCCACGCGGGCACGCTGGACCCGATGGCGACGGGCGTCCTGGTGATCGGCGTCGAGCGGGCCACCCGGCTGCTCGGGCACCTGATGCTCACCGCCAAGACGTACGAGGCCACCATCCGGCTCGGGCAGGACACCGTGACGGACGACCGGGAGGGTGACATCACCTCCTCGGCGGACGCCTCGGGGATCGAGCGGGCCGCCATCGACGCCGGGATCGCGGAGCTGACCGGCGAGATCATGCAGGTGCCGTCGAAGGTCAGCGCCATCAAGATCGACGGCAAGCGCTCGTACGCCCGGGTCCGCGAGGGCGAGGAGTTCGAGATCGCGGCCCGGCCGACCACCATCCACTCCTTCACCGTGCACGAGCAGCGCGCGGCGGTGGCCGAGGACGGCACCCCGGTGATCGACCTGGACGTCACGGTGGAGTGCTCCTCGGGCACCTACATCCGGGCCCTGGCCCGGGACCTCGGCGCCGGGCTCGGCGTCGGCGGGCACCTGACGGCGCTTCGGCGGACCAAGGTCGGGCCGTACGGGCTGGAGTCGGCGCGGACGCTCCCGCAGCTGGAGGAGAAGCTGGAGGTGCTGCCGATCGCCGAGGCGGCGGCCGCAGCGTTCCCGCGCTGGGACGTGGACGCCGAGCAGGCGCGGCTGCTGGCGCACGGCATGAAGCTCGCCGCACCCGGGCTGGGCGTCGACGGGCCGATCGCGGTCTTCGACCCGGAGGGCCGCTTCCTCGCCCTGATCGAGGAGAAAGCCGGCCACGCCAAGCCGGTCGCGGTCTTCGTCGGCTGACTTTTCGCAGCCGCTTAGGCATCTACGGTCAGGGGCTCGGGGAACTGCGACGCCAGCCTCTGGAGCGTTGCACCTGTGTGGGTGGTCAGGCACTTTCGCAGTTCCCCGAGCCCCTCGGTAGTGCAACTCGATCTGTGCCGAAATGTCACCCGAAGGGGTGAGCACTGGTCCCAGAGGGGTGGCGTACGTGGTCGGCCGGGCAGACTCCGGGCGGTGGCGGGCTGCTGAGGGGCGGGCGCGGGATGGCCGAGGGGCTGCTGCGGATCTGTGGGCCGGACGGGCTGGTCAGGGGGCTCGGCTTCGTGGCCGACCGGCAGGGCTCCGTGCTCACGGCCCGGCAGGCCGTCGAGGGGCTGGAGCACCTGGTGCTGCACCTGCCGTGCGGCCAGACCCGGGTGCTCGGGGCCGACTGCGTGGAGCTGCTGCCGGGCCCCGGCCTCGCGGTGCTGCGGACGGAGTCGGTCGGCGGCCTGCCGCTGGCCCCGCAGGCGATCGCCGACGGGATCGGCAGCGGACTGGTATCCGTCTCCCAACTTGTCGCCGGAATATGGGAGTTGACTCAGGTTCAGGGCGGCATCAGTCAGGTCGCCCCGGACGGCGCACTGTTGCTGGAGCTGCCCCAGCTCCGTAATCCGCTGACCCCCGGGGCGCCCGTGCTGGACGCCGAGACCGGAGCCGTGCTCGGCGTTCTGGTGGCCGGTCCTGACGGTCCCCGTGCGCTGCCGCCGACCGGTCCGGCACTGGCGGAGCTGCGTGGCCGGAACGCCGAGGCGGTGCCCGCGTACGGCCGGGCGCTGAATCTCGGCGGGGTGCTGGCGCTCTGTTCGGTGCAGCTCGGTTCGGCGAGCGCCGGGCCCGGCCGGATCGCGGATCTGGCCGCCGACCGGGTGGACCGGCCGGACGGGCTGACCGGTGCGGAGCCGGGGGCCACCGTCAGCGTGCTGGTCGGCCCGGCGGGCAGCGGGCGCAGCACCGAGCTGGCCGCCCTCGCGGTCCGGCGCGCGGGCGGGCCGAGGCCACTGCCCACGGTCTGGCTGCGCGGCGCCGACCTCGCCCCGGAGGACCAGACTCTGGCGGCCGCGGCCGAACGGCAACTGGGCTGGGCAGCCGCGCTGTTGGATGTCCCGGCGCCGGACCTGGACGAGCTGGTGCGGCGCTGTACCGAGGCCGGCCGCCCGCTGCTGGTGGTGCTGGACGCGCCGGAGGAGGCACCGTTCGCGGTGCCGGGGGAGTGGCTGACGGCGAGCGCCCGGTGGCTGGAGGCAGCGGGGGTGCGGCTGCTGACGGCCTGTCGGGCGGAGAGCTGGGGCGACGGACTGCCCGGGGCGGTGGTGCACGGACTGGGGCCGCTGCCCGCCGAGGCGGGGGTGCGGGTGGCCCGGCGGTACGGGGCGCCGGAGCCGGGGGAGCACCCGTTGGCCCTACGGCTGGCCGGGGAGCTCGGGGAGCTCGGGGAGACGGCGGAGCGCGGGCGGCTGTACGCGGCGTACCTGGAGCTGTGCTGCACCCGGGCCGCGCAGCGGCTGCGGGCCGAGAACGGTCCCAGGCGGGCCGGGGCGCACCGCCGGGGCACCGCGGTGGCCCCGCCCGTAACGGAGGGCCCGGAGCCGCTGCGGGGGCTCGCCGCGGCCCTTGGCGAGCGGGTCAGGGAGGCGGCCCGTCGGATGCTCGGCACCGGCCACGGCACGCTGGACGCGGCCGCCTTCGCCGCCCTGTTCCCGGCCGAGGGCGGGTGGGCTGGGGCGGTGCTGGCCGAGCGGCTGTTCGTCCCGGCGGGGCAGGGGTACCGGTTCGCCCACGAGGACCTCGCGGACTGGCTGCAGGGCAGCCGGCTGGACCTGGACGCCGCGCTCCGGCTGCTGCTGGAGGGCACCGCCGTACCGGCGGAGGCGGTCCTGCCCGCCGGGGGTGTCCCGAGGCACCGGGCCGGGGTGGTGGCGTGGGCGCTGCGCGGGGTCGGGGAGCGGCACGGGGCGGTCGGCCTCGACCCGTGGCTGTGGCGGCTGTGGCGCGGGGTGGAGACGGCGCCCGG
This sequence comes from Kitasatospora sp. Root107, assembly GCF_001424875.1. Lineage (GTDB taxonomy): Bacteria > Actinomycetota > Actinomycetes > Streptomycetales > Streptomycetaceae > Kitasatospora. Next base: position 40,764 of record NZ_LMCT01000019.1, read on the forward strand.
GCCCGAGCCGGCCTGGTGGGCCCGGCGGCTGCTGCTGGACGGGCTGGCCGGGAGCCCGGAACTCGCCCTGCACCGGCCGCTGTTGGCGGCCGTGGCCGAGCGTGGGGGCTGCGGTCTGGGCGCGGAGTTCTGGGTCGGGCTGCCGCTCCCGCTCACGGACCGGCTGGAGCTGCTGCGGCTGCTGGTGACGACCGATCAGGAGGCCAGGGTGGCGGTGGCCGAGCTGCTCAGGGCCGACCCGCACGCGGTCGTACCGCTGCTCTGCCGGTGGTTCGGGGAGACCCGGGGCAGTGCCGCCGCCGATCTCGCGCACGACCTGCTGTGGGCGCACCGGCGGCTGGCGGTGGACGACCTGACGGAGTCACTGGCAATCGCCGCCCACCCGAGGGCGGACGCCTTGCTCGCCGAACTGGCGGTGGCGGAGCCGTCCGCGCTCTGCCGCGCGGTGGACCGCTGGAGTCACGATCCCCGCCCCGAGTGGCACGTGGCGGCGGCCGTGCACGCGCTGCGGGCGGCTCCGTACGCCACCGGCACCGGCGCCGACCTGCTGCGTCACACCGCCCGCACCCTGCTGGCCCGGGAGGAGGAACCGACGCTGCACGGTGCGGCGCTGGCCCTGCTGATCCGTGATCCGGTGACCAGGGGGCAGCAGCTTCCCGCCGCGCTGGCCGCCTACCGCCGGGACGACCCCTTTGTCACCGCCGAGGCGCTGGCCCCGGCGCTGGCCACCGATCCGGAGCCGGTGCTGGCGGCATTCCGGCGGCGGCTGGCCACTCCGGGCGGGGCGGTGGCCGAGGCGCTCCGGGTGCTGGCCGGGCAGGATGCCCCGGAGCTGCTCGGTCCCGGGCTCGAGCTGGCGGCCGAACTGCTGCACCAGCGGCCCGAGCGGTCCGGCCAGGTGGCGGAGTACCTGGCCGTACTGCTGGACGGCCGTCCGGAGCCGGAGCTCGACCTGCTGCTCGCCGAGGCGGCCGCCCGGCCGCCGGGGCTGCGCCGGGTGCTCGCGGTGCTGCTGACGGATCCCGAGCGGCCGCCCCGGCTGCTGGAGATGCTGCTCGCGGTGGAGCGCGACCCGGTGGTGCTGGTCCCGGTGGTGGAGCGGCTGGCCGATTGCTGCCGAGACGAACAGGCGCCCGGGGTACGGCAGTTGATCCGGCTGATGGCGGAGGCGGGCGGGCCTGAGGTGGATGCCGCGCTGGTCCGCGGCGCGGGCCGGTCGGCTGATTTCGCCCGGCTGCTGGCGCACTGGCCGAGCGGCGAACCAGGCCCGCGCGGCGGCCCGCTGCTGGCGCGGATGCGGCTGCTGGTGGCGGGCGGCCGCGATCCGCAGTACGCCGCGGCGGAGGCCGAGCGGGGCGCCGTGGTCCGTCCGGTGCGTCCGGCGGGCCGGGTTGGGTGACGCTGGTGCCGACACAGCTTCGGGCGCATGGCACGCTATAGGGGTTCGGTAGGAAGCGAGAGCGTGCGGACGACGTACGCCGGTTCGGAACGAGGAGCGGTCAGGGTGCAGCGCTGGCGTGGCCTGGAGGAGATCCCCGGGGACTGGGGGCGCAGCGTCGTCACCATCGGATCGTTCGACGGTGTGCACCGCGGCCACCAACTGATCATCAGTCGGGCGGTGAAGCGGGCCCGTGAGCTGGCGGCGAAGGCCGTCGTGGTCACCTTCGACCCGCACCCGAGCGAGGTGGTCCGCCCCGGCAGCCACCCGGCGCTGCTGGCGCCGCAGCCGCGCCGGGCCGAGCTGATCGAGGCGCTGGGGGTGGACGCGGTGCTGGTGCTGCCGTTCACCGCGGAGTTCTCGAAGGAGTCGCCGGAGTTCTTCGTCCAGCAGGTGCTGGTGGAGGCGCTGCACGCCCGGCTGGTGATCGAGGGCCCGAACTTCCGGTTCGGCCACCGGGCCGCCGGGAACGTGGAGTTGCTCGCCGAGCTGGGCCGGGCCGACGACTTCGAGGTGGAGGTGCTCGACCTCCAGGTGCGCGGGGCGGCGGGTGTGCCGTTCTCCTCCACGCTGGCCCGGCGACTGGTCTCGGAGGGTGACCTCACGGCGGCCGCCGAGGTGCTCGGCCGGCCGCACCGGGTCGAGGGCGTGGTGGTCCAGGGGGCGCAGCGCGGCCGGGAGTTGGGCTTCCCGACCGCCAACGTCGACACCGTCCCGCACAGCGCGATCCCGGCCGACGGGGTCTACGCGGGGTGGCTGACGGCGGCCGGGGAGCGGATGCCCGCAGCGATCTCGGTGGGCACCAACCCGACCTTCGACGGCACCAGCCGCACGGTCGAGGCGTACGCCATCGACCGGGTCGGTCTCGACCTGTACGGCCTGCACGTGGCGGTCGACTTCCTGGCGTACCTGCGCGGGATGGAGAAGTTCGACTCGATCGACGCGCTGCTGGACCGGATGGCCGACGACGTCAAGCGGGCCAGGGAGCTGACCGACGAGTCGTCACCGGCCTGACCGGGCCGGGGAGAAGCACCGGAGGAGGGGCGCGGTGGTCCGCGCCCCTCCTCCGTCGTTGCTACTGCTGCTGCGGCGGCGGGTAGCCGTACCCCTGCGGGGGCGGCTGCTGCCGGCCGTCGGGCTGCGGCGGCGGGTACCCGTAGCCGGGCTGCTGCCCGCCCTGCTGCCCCTGCTGCTGCCCCTGTTGGGACCACTCCTGCGGGAGCGGCTGGGCGCCGGGCGGGGGCGGCGGCTGCTGCTGCCCGTACCCGGGCTGCGGGGCCCACGGCGCGCCCTGCTGGGGGTAGCCGCCCTGCTGCGGCGGATAGCCCGGCTGCTGCTGCTGCTGCGGGTAGCCGCCCTGCTGGGGGTACCCGGGGTAGCCCTGCTGCTGCGGCGGCTGGCCGGGGTAGCCGCCCTGCTGGGGCTGGCCCCAGCCGCCGGCCGCGTGCTGGGCCCGCATGATGTCCTCGCCGACCATGGTGGCGAGTTCGAAGTAGGCGTCCCTGACCTTGGGCCGCATCATCGCCAGGTTGACCTCGGCGCCGGCCGCCAGGCTCTCGTCGAACGGCACCACCACGACGCCGCGGCAGCGGGTCTGGAAGTGCGCGACGATGTCCTCGACCCTGATCATCTTGCTGGTCTCGCGGACCCCGGAGACCACCGTGATGGAACGCTGCACCAGGTCGGCGTAGCCGTGCGCGGAGAGCCAGTCCAGCGTGGTGGAGGCCGAACTGGCGCCGTCCACGCTCGGCGTGGAGACGACGATCAGCTGGTCGGCCAGGTCGAGCACCCCGCGCATCGCGCTGTACAGCAGACCGGTGCCGGAGTCGGTCAGGATGATCGGGTAGTGCTGCCCGAGCACCTGGATCACCGAGCGGTAGTCCGAGTCGTTGAAGGTGGTCGAGACCGCCGGGTCGACGTCGTTGGCCAGGATCTCCAGGCCCGAGTGCAGGTCCTGCGAGGTGAACTGGCGGACGTCCATGTAGCTGCGCAGGTGCGGGATGGCCGTCACCAGGTCACGGATGGTCGCGCCGGTCTGCCGCTTCACCCGGCGGCCGAGCGTGCCCGCGTCCGGGTTGGCGTCGATCGCGATCACCTTGTCCTGCCGCTCGGTGGCCAGCGTGGCACCGAGCGAGGTGGTGGTCGTGGTCTTGCCGACGCCGCCCTTGAGGCTGATCACCGCGATCCGGTAGCAGCTCAGCACCGGCGTCCGGATCAGCTCGAGCCGGCGGGCCCGGTCGGCCTCGGCCGCCTTGCCGCCGAACTTGAAGCGGGACTCCTTCTGCTGCTTCGGCTGGCCGCGCAGCAGCCGGTCCGAGGAGAGCTCGACCGCGGCGGTGTAGCCGAGCGCCGCACCGTGCGACATCTGCTGCTGCCCGCCCTGGCCCTGGAAGGCGACCGGCGCCTGCGGCATGGCCTGCTGCGGGTACGGCTGCTGCTGCGGCTGCTGGGGTGGCACCTGCTGCTGCTGCTGCGGGTACGGCTGCTGCTGGGGCTGCGGCCAGCCGCCTTGGCGCGGGTCCACCGGCGGCGGGGCCTGCTGGGGGTAGGGCTGCTGCGGGTACGGCGGCTGCTGCTGCGGCTGCTGTTGGGGCTGCGGCTGGGGGACATCCGGGTACGGCTGCGGCGCGGGCGCCGGCGGAGCCTCGGCCACCGGCGGTGCCGGTGCGGGCGGTGCCGGTGCGGGCGGGGTCACCGGGACCGGGCCGGGCGTGGGGGCCGACTGCAACTCGACCGGCGCGGGCCCGGGTTGGGGGCCGTCGGCGACCGGGGGCAGCAGTGCGGTCTCGGTCATTTCGGGCGACGGTGACGGCGCGGGCACGGGCGCCGGTGCGGGCGCCGGTGCGGGCGGGGGCACCGGCACCGGCGCCCGGAGCGGGCGCGGGCTGGGCCTGAACGGGAGCAGGGGCAGGGGCAGGCACGGGAGCGGCGGGTGCGTCGCTCTGGGTGTACCAGGACGGCGGGGAGTAGTCAGGAACGTCCGACCAGTCGTCGTCGTCCTCCGCCGCGTTGTCGCCGACGTAGACGCCGTCCCGATCGCTGCTCACTTGGGCTCCCTCGTGTTCGCCGCCGCTGTTCGCGGTGCCGTCGGCACAAGACTAGGACGTGTTTCCCGACCGCTCACAGGCGGTGCCGGAACTCACACCATCGTGGACGAAAGGAGAGGCCCGCACACCGGATCACCCAGTATGCGGACCCCTCCGGGATCGAATCGCTCAGTCCATCCGGCGCGGGCCGCCGAGCACTTGGCCCTCGGCCTCGCCGGGGTTGGTCATCACGAACTGGCGCCGCATCCGGGTCGCCCACAGCGTGATGTTGTCGCCGAGGGTGGGCAGCGCGGCCACCTCCTGGTCGCCGAGCGAGAGCAGCCGGGCCAGCAGCTCGGCCTCCTGTGGGGAGACCCGCTGGATACCGACCAGATCAGCCGCGTTCAGCACCCGGGCCGCGTTCGGGCCGAGGTACGGGAGCAGGGTGAGGGTGGTCTGCCAGGGCGAGGCGGAGAGCCGGCTGCGCGGCGGCCGGGCGCCGAGGTCGCGGACCACCAGCACGGGGGAGGCGACCGAGGCACCCTGGGCGCCGAGCCGGCCGACCTGGTGCACCGTCACACACGGCTGACCGCCGCCGGCCGCCTGGGCCATCGACGCCCAGGCCTGCGGACGGCCGGTCTCGACCGCGATCCGGGCCCCGGTGGCGGCCGCCCGGAGCGCGATCACCTGTGCGGTCCACAGACCGCCGACCAGCACCAGCTCGTACGAGGTGGGCCGGAAGAGGCCGAGCACGGCGGGTTGGTGCTGCGGGTCGACGCCGATCACGACGCCGTCGTCGCCGACCGGGAAGGCCAGTGCGCCGAGGTCCTCGGGGGAGAGCACGTGGCGCTCGCGGCGCGGGCCGCGCAGGCCGTAGCCGGGGCGCAGCCGGGTGGGACGGGCGGCGGGCTCGGCCGGTGCCTGGTTCGGGTAGGTCTGATAGGCCATCAGGAAGTCCCTCCCAGGGGCAGCGTGGCGAGCAGGCCGGGGGCCTGCTCCAGGTCGAGCCGGGTCAGGCCGATCCCGGTGCTCTGCGCGCGGGACTCCACCAGGCGCCCGACCTGGGCGATCTCGCTCTCGCTGCGGCCGGTGATCCGGACGTGTCCGCTGATCGCCACCGAGTCACCGGTGCCGCGGCTCGCGGTCAGGCTGAAGGTGCTGGCCAGCGCGGGCGTACTGGTGACCAGGTTGACCAGATCGGGCGCGGCGATCCGGCCCGGGGTGCCGCCGGGGCGGCTGAGCTGAGGCCACTTGGAGATCCAGTAGGTGGCGTGCCAGCGGTCGTCGATCCGCCAGAACTTCCGGCTCTCCTGGGTCCGGCGGCCGTTGCCGCCACCGCCGCCGGTGCCCTGACGGCCCGCCACCGCGATCGGGTTGGCGCAGATCGAGATGGCCAGCGCCGCGATCAGCTCGCGCTCGTCCAGCACGCTCGCGGTGAACCCGGCGCTGTTGAGCCGTCCGGCCAGCTGGTCGGTGACCCGCTGGAGCGCCTTGCGGGCGCCGTCCTCGCCGCCGCCGCGGGCCTCGACCGCGCTTTTGGTCAGCTCGGGGCTGAGCTTGAGCGCGACCCAGGTGAGCCGCAGGCCGGGCGTGGCCAGGCCGTCCGGGAGCTGGTGGTAGGCGCGGGCGGCCAGCGACTGGTCCGGCAGGTGCGGGGCCGGGGCGGGCTGGGTGTGCTGCACCAACTGGACGGACTCCAGGGCGATGTCGTCCACCTGGAGGGCCGAGCAGATCACGTCCAGCGGCAGCGGCAGCGCGGTGCGGTGCGGCCGCAGCGGCTGGTCCTTGGCCTGCACCAGCAGGATCGATGTGAGGAAGGTGCCGTCACCGACCATGCCGGTCTCCCGGCGGACCGGGCGGCCGCCGCCGAGGTCGGCCTCGGTGGCGTGGGTGCAGGTGCGCAGCGCGGGCTCGAGCTCGAGCGCGGGCGCCAGCGCCGGGTCGGTGCCCGGCGGCGGCACGTTGAGCTGGGCCTGCCGGCGGCGGGCGTTCAGCGCGGAGCGGACCTGCAGGCCCTCGGACAGGGTCCGGCCGTTCAACGGCACCAGGGCGAGCACCACCAGCAGCGCGGCCGGTACGGCGAACACCCCGGCCATCATCTTGTTGATGGTCCATCCGACGGCCAGCAGCGCTACCGCGACCTCCAGCAGCACGATCTGCTGGAGCCGCAGGCGGGTGCCGAGCAGGCCGGGCCGTGGGTGCACCTTGACCGGTACCGGTGCGGTGGAGCGGGTCGGCGCGGGCTGCGCCCGGCGACCGCGGCTCCCCCCGCCGTGCGATGTGCTGCGTCGCCCTGGAGCGGTCTGGCTTGGCATCCCCCGAGTGGCCCTCTCTGATCAGATATCACGGCCCGGTTGACCGGTCGGCAAACCGTACCCGTACCGTACTCACCGTCTGCTGCCGCATCGTAGAGGGTGGACTGCGACGTGCACCCGGCGGGTGGCAGACTCACGCACGGCCTTCACGCCCGGACTCGCGTACGAGCCGGTCGGGCTGACGTACCCACAGTTGTCGAACAGGGGAGACGACGAGCATGGCATCACGCCGCGACGAGCTGAACGCGTACACCGCGGCGCGAAAGCGCACGGTAGGTGCCTTTCTGCTGCCTTCCGGCGGCGGCAACGACGAGGACGCGCCCCGGCCGGTGAAGGCCGTACTGCCGAGTGTGGTGATCGGGGTCGTGATCGTGGCGGGTTTCGCCATGTGGGGCGTCATCAAGCCTGCTGCGCCCAAGGGTTGGGACAGTGGCTCGAACATCATCCAGGGCAAGCAGTCGACCACCCGGTACGTGATCCTGCCGGGTGAGAAGAACACCAAGGTCCTGCACCAGGTGCTCAACATGTCCTCGGCCCGGCTGGTGCTGCAGGCCAACGCCAAGGTGGTGATCGTGGAGGACAAGGTGCTGGACGCCTACCCGAACCACGGCGCCACCATCGGCATCCCGTACGCCCCGGACAAGCTGCCGAAGGCGGACGTGGCGGGCCAGACCAACAAGAAGTGGTCGGTCTGCAACAGCCCGGGCGCCGACGAGAAGACGCCGCCGAACCAGGCCGTCTTCGTGGCCGCCGACAAGGACGCCACGCGGCTGGCCGACCCCAAGCTGGTGCTCGGCGCCGGGGAGTCGCTCTACGTCCAGGCCCCGGTGGACTCGGCGGGCCTGGCCGGTCAGTTCATGGTGGACCGGACCGGCACCATGCACGTGATCGGTGCCCCGACCTCCGACAAGGCCGAGCGCGGGCTGATCGCGAGCAGCCTGTTCGGCAGCGACCTGGCGGACAAGCCGCAGCGGGTGACCGCGGAGTGGCTGGCCACCCTGGAGAAGGGGGACGCGATCGAGTACAAGCTGCCGACCGAGTTCAAGGACGGCCAGGTGGTCCCGTCCAAGCTGACCCAGCTCGAGAAGCAGGCCGAGCGGCGGGTGGGCCGGCTGCTCAACTACGACAAGAGCTACTTCATGGTTGGCTTCGACAAGCTCTACGAACTCTCGCCGTTCCAGGCCGAACTGGCGCTCAGCAACCCGAAGTTGGGCAAGGTCTACGACAACGGCCCGGCGAAGACCTACACGCTCTCAGCCGCCGAGTACGCGGCGCTCAAGGGCGTGATGGACCCCAAGGCCATGAACGACGCGGCGAACATCCCCGACGAGAAGCCGGCCGAGAAGGCGGTTAACCACCTGGGTCGGACCAAGGTGTGCAGCACCTTCGAGGGGATGGACGGCGTCAAGATCAAGCGGTCGGTCTGGGCCGATGCCGACTACCCGGCCCCGATCGTCGCCGGGGCCTCCAGTGCCCGGGTCTCGCCCGGCCACGGTCTGCTGTTCCGGGCCGAGGACGCCTCCGGCCCGGCCAGCTCCGGCCGCAACTACCTGATCACCGAGACCGGCCTGCGCTACCCCGTGCCGACCAACAACGACGGCAGCGGCAAGACCGGTGCCTCGGCTGCCCCGAAGGAACCGGGGCAGGAGCAGCAGCCCGGCCAGGAGCAGGTGAACGAGAACCAGGCCAGGCTCGGCTTCGACAAGGTGGTGCCGGTGCCGGTGCCGCTGGTGTGGGCCAAGCTGGTGCCGGCCGGGCCGATCCTCAGCAAGAGCGACGCACTTCAGCCCCAACTCGCCTGACGCGCTGTCAGTTGGCCGACCGCGCCCCAGTGTCATGGCTTGGTAACTACCTGGCTCCCGGTGTTGGGTGACTTGCGGTCGGCGGCTACAGTTCTGGAGTGCACCACACCGTGGTGTTCGACGGCCGTCCGTGTCGGGACGGTCCGTGGGGATGTCTGTCTCATGGGGGACGGTAGATCATGTCTGGTCAGTTCACGACGACCGCTGACGAAATGATTGCTTTCGCGAACCGCATCGGTGAGGTGAACTCATCGGTGCAGGGCGAGATCCAGCGGCTCAACACGCTCGTTGACGAGATCAAGCAGGGCTGGCAGGGTCAGGCTGCTGCTGCGTACCAGCAGCTGCAGACCCGCTTCAACGAGGACGCCACGAAGCTGAACCAGGTTCTCGACGAGATCCGTCAGGCCATCGAGGCGACCACGAAGCAGTACGCCCAGACCGAGGAAGAGCAGCGGTCGGCGATGGGTACCGGCGGCGGTTTCTGAGCCCTCGGCTCGTCAGCAGACAGGCAAGTACCGGTCCGGCAATAGGACCGATTCGACTCCATTGGAAAAGGGGACACCATGGGCGACTCGATTCTCGTTAATTTCTCTACCATCTCGAGCGCGAGCTCCGAGGTGAAGCAGGGTGCCCAGCGCATCCAGACGCAGCTGGACGATCTGAAGGCGGGCGTCGCCCGGATCGCCAACAGCTGGCAGGGCCAGGCCCGTGAGGGCTACCAGGCCCGTCAGCAGCAGTGGGACGCCAGCGCGGCGGACCTGCAGCAGGCGCTCCAGCAGATCTCGCAGTCGCTGGACAACGCGGCCCAGAGCTACCAGGCGACCGAGCACAAGAACGCGGGTATCTGGGCTAACTGATCCGGCCGCCGTCCCGTACGGCGCAGGATGGTAGGAATCTCATGGGGCGGGCGTCCGACCGGGCGCCCGCCCCAGGTGTGTACCACCGGCCGGTCCAACTCGACCGTCCGGCAAGGCCGTTCCACGGGGGCACGGTGCAGGGTGGGAGCATGAGGGGAAGTCAGGTGTCGTTCGGTACGTACCGCAGGGTCGCCGCCGTGTCCGTCGCGCTGGGGGTGATCGGCGGGATGACCGCCGGACCCGCGCTGGCCGCGCCGACACCGTCGCCCTCGGCCGGTGTGGCCTATCCACCGGTGGGGATCTCCGCCTCGGCGGAGTGCAAGTTTCCCTCCAACCCCGTGCCCAGCATGCCCTGGTCGCTGCAGAAGGTGATGCTGGAGCAGCTCTGGGCCGCTCCAGCACCGAAGCAGGATGCGATCACCGGCAAGGACGTCAGGGTCGCGGTGATCGACACCGGTGTGGACGCGGTCAACCCGCAGTTGATCGGCAAGGTCGAGGACGCCGGCTCCTCGCTGCAGGACAAGTCCAAGAACAACGAGACGGTCCCCGGCACCGGCGTGACCGACCAGGTCGGCCACGGCACCAAGGTGGCCGGCATCATCGCGGCCAGGAAGCTCCCCGGCATCGGCTTCTCCGGGCTCGCGCCCGACGCGACCATCATTGCGTTCCGGCAGAACGACAGCCAGGGCAACGGCGACGTGACCACCCTGGTGACCGCCATCAGGGGTGCGCTGGCCCGCAAAGCCAATGTCATCAACATCTCGCAGGACGTCCGGGCCACCGGCAAGGACGGCGACTTCCCGGGCCGGGCCGACCTGGAGGCCGTCCTCAAGGAGGCCGAGGCGGCCAACGTCGTGGTGGTCGCCTCGGCGGGCAATGACGGCCTGGAGGCCGAAACCTACCCGGCCTCGTTGCCGACCGTGCTGGCGGTCGGCGCCTCGGACCGGAACAACGAGCGGGCCTCGTTCTCCCAGTACGGCGAGTTCGTCGACGTGGTCGCGCCCGGTGTGGAGATGCTCTCCACCGTGCCCACCGCCGGCCACTGCGTGGACAACGGCACCAGCTTCTCCACCCCGTACGTGGCGGGTGTGGCCGCACTGCTCAAGCAGAAGTACCCGAAGTGGACGGCGAAGCAGATCCGGATCCGGATCATGCAGACCGCGCAGCGGGTGGAGCGCACACGGAACCGCTTCATCGGCTGGGGTGTGGTCGACCCGGTGCAGGCGGTCACCAGCAACGCCCCGGCCCCGCCCGTCGACGCCGAGGCGCCGGTCGACGACCCGCCGGTGAACCTGGCCGGGCAGGTCAGGCTGCAGGCCCAGCCGCTCGGCCTGGCCGAGACCCAGCAGGACCGGGACGCCCGCACCGCCACCTACGCGCTCGGCGTCGGCGGCCTGCTGGTCGGCGGCCTGGCCGGCGGCTCGGTGGTGCTGCGGGACCGCAGGCGCCGGGTGGAGGACTGACAGCAGGTACGTAGAAGGGCCCCGCAGTGTTGCGGGGCCCT
>NZ_LMCT01000019.1:51775-67313 GCF_001424875.1 Kitasatospora sp. Root107
AGGGGCCACGGCCCGTTGCGCGACGGCCCGTTACGGCGCCGGGAGCCAGCCCACCTGGACGGTGTGGCCGGCCGCCTGACGGCGGGTCACCAGTTGGCCGCGGCCCGGGGGCAGCGGCTGCGGCTTCACGGTGCCCAGCAGCGCACCCTCGTTCTTGTCGCCGGACATGATCAGGCCCTGACCACCGAGCTCCTTCATCCGCTGCATGATCGGCTCGAACAGCGAGCGTCCGGCGCCACCGGCGTTGCGCGCGATGATGATGCGCAGGCCGATGTCGCGGGCGAACGGCAGGAACTCGGCCAGCGGTGCCATCGGGTTGCCCGAGGAGGTGGCGACCAGCTCGTAGTCGTCCACGATCACGAACATGTCCTTGCCGGTGTACCAGCTGCGGTTGCGCAGCTGCTCCGGCGTGACGTCCGGGCCAGGCAGCCGTCGCCCGCAGGCGCCGCGGAGCATCTCCACGATCGCCTGCATGGCGGGCGCCGCCGCCGCGTACTCCACCAGGTACTCCGGCGGCACCACACCGAGCAGTGAGCGGCGGAAGTCGCCGACCACGATGCCGGCCTGGTCCGGGGTGTACCGCTCGGTGATCTGCTTGATCAGCATCCGGAGCACCGCGGACTTGCCGGACTCGCTCTCACCGAACACCACGAAGAGCGGGTCGGTCTCGAAGTTGAGGAACACCGGGGCGAGTTCGACCTCGTCGACGGCGAACGCGATACCGAGCTCGGGCCGCTCGAAGCCCTTGGGCAGCGAGTTGCCGTCCAGCACCTGGGGCAGCATCCGGACCTGCGGGGCGCGCGGTCCGGTCCAGGCCGAGGCGATCTGCTCGACCAGGTCGGTGACACCGTCGACCAGGTCCTCGATCTCCGAGGAACCGTCCAGTCGGGGCAGACCGGACAGGAAGTGCAGCTTGTCCGCGGTGAGACCGCGGCCTGGCTGCCCGGCCGGGACGTTCTGCGCGACCTTGCGGTCGATCTCGGACTCCATCGAGTCACCGAGCCGCAGCTCGGTGCGGTTCTGCAGCAGGTCCTTGAGCGCCGGGCGGACCTCGGCGTACCGGGCGGCGGTCAGGATGATGTGCACGCCGTAGCCGAGACCACGCTGGCCGATGTCGGCGATGACCGGTTCGAGGGACTCGAACTCCTGCTTGAAGGTGAGCCAGCCGTCGATGATCAGGAAGACGTCGCCGAACTGCTCGTCCGGGAGCTGGCCGTTGGCCCGCTTGGTCCGGTACGTGGCGATGGTGTCGATCCCGGTCGCCCGGAACAGCTCCTCACGGCGGTTGAGCACGCCGTGCACCTCGCTGATGGTCCGTCGGACCTTCTCCACGTCCAGTCGCCCGGCCACCCCGCCGACGTGCGGCAGGCCCTGCAGGCCCTGGAAGCCGCCACCGCCGAAGTCGAGCAGGTAGAACTGCGCCTCGACCGGGGTGTGGGTGACCGCGAAGCCCGCCACCATGGTCCGGATCATCGTGGACTTGCCGGAGCGCGGGCCACCGACGATCAGACCGTGACCGGCCGCGCCGGAGTAGTCCTGGTAGAGCACGTCGCGGCGCTGGTCGCGCGGCTTGTCGACGATGCCGACCGGCACCACCAGCCGGCCGAGCGCACCGAACTCCGGTGAGGTGAGCCCGCGTTCGGGCGTCACCTGGAGCGGCGGGACGAGCTGGTCGACGGTCGGTGCGGACTCCAGCGGGGGCAGCCAGACCTGGTGGGCCGGCGGGCCCTGGCCGATCATGCGGGACACGAATACGTCCAGCATGGTGTCCAGCAGCGAGTCGTCGATCTCCGCGACCTCCTCGATCACCTCCTCCACCTCAGGCTCGATCACCGCGACCTCGGCCGCGGTGAACAGCACCGGCAGAGCGGTGACCGCCCGGCCGCCGGTGACCCGGACCGCGCCCGGCGGACGGTAGGCACCGGAGACGTACGCCGCCCGGAACCGCTCCATCACGTCGGAGCCGAACTTGAGGTAGCCGACACCGGGGACGGGCGGCAGGTGGTAGGCGTCCGGCACACCGATCGCGGCCCGCGACTCGGCGGCCGAGAAGGTGCGCAGGCCGAGCCGGTAGGACAGGAAGGTGTCCAGACCGCGCAGCTTGCCCTCCTCCAGTCGCTGGGAGGCGAGCAGCATGTGCATACCCAGCGAACGGCCGATCCGGCCGATCTGGATGAACAGGTCGATGAAGTCCGGCTTGGCGCTGAGGAGTTCGGAGAACTCATCGATGATCATGACCAGCGAGGGCAGCGGGTCGAGCGCGGCACCGGCGGCGCGGGCCCGCTCGTACTCGTTGATGTTCGCGTAGTTGCCCGCCGTCCGCAGCAGCTCCTGACGGCGGTTCATCTCGCCCTCGATCGAGTCGCGCATGCGGTCGACCAGGGTGAGCTCACCCTCGAGGTTGGTGATCACCGCGGCGGTGTGCGGCATCTCCGACATACCCGCGAAGGTCGCGCCACCCTTGAAGTCGGCGAGCACGAAGTTGAGCACCTCGGAGGAGTGCGTCACGGCCAGCGCCAGCACCAGGGTGCGGAGCACCTCGGACTTGCCGGAACCGGTCGCGCCGACGCACATACCGTGCGGGCCCATGCCCTCCAGCGAGGCTTCCTTGATGTCCAGCCAGACGTACTCGCCGTTGGTACCGACCCCGAGCGGGACCCGGAGCTTCTCCCGCATCGGGCGCGGACGCCACATCCGGGCCGGGTCGAAGGCACCCGGGTCGCCGGTGTCCATCATCTCGGTGAAGTCCATCGAGACCAGCGAGGGGTCGCCGTCGTCGCCGCCCGCCGAGACCCGGAACGGGGCCAACTGCCGGGCCAGCGCCTCGGACTGCCAGGAGGACAGGCTGTCCGGCTTGCCGGAGTACGAGGCACCGGAGGCGGACTCCAGCAGCAGCTCGTCCTTGGCCAGCGTGATCACCAGGTGGCCACTGGGCTCGTCCAGGTCACCCGGGACGACCTCGATGATGGTGACGCCCTCGACGCCCTCCGCGCCGGCCAGCACCGAGTCGTGCGGCACCGCGGCGCCGTCCATCACGATCACCAGGTGCGGCTGGTCCGGCGAGGCCACGGCGTCCCGGGCGAAGCCCTTGCGCCCGGCCAACTCGTCGGCCAGCAGCACCTCCAGCTCACCCAGACCGGCGGCGATCAGCCGGCGCGAACCCGCGCCGTCGCTCTCCTTGCGGTGCTGGGTGTGCGGCAGCCACTTCGCCCACTCCCACTCGTCGATCGCACCCGGTGCGGCGGCCACGCCGACCACCAGGTCGTCGGGGGAGTGCAGGGTGGTCAACTGGGCCAGCATCGCCCGGACGTTGCCGTAGACGGTGTCCGGGTCGCCGCAGACCGTGATGTGGTAGAAGGCGCGCAGCGAGATCGCCAACGGCAGGTCGTGCAGGGTGCCGTGGGCGGTCAGGAAGTCCTTCATGGCGGCCGCCGAGAGCGGCTCCAGCTCGTCCAGCGGCGCCGTCTCCGGCGCCTTCAGCGGAGTGCTGAGCTGCTGCGGCCCACGGCCCAGCCTGATCTGCGCGAAGTCCGGATCGGTCGGCCGCCGTTCCCAGAGCCGACGGCCCTCGGTGACGATCGACCAGAGCTGGTCCGGCTCCGGGTGCAGGAAGAGCTGCGCACCGCGCTGCCGGTCCGCCGTCCGGCGGACCTGACGGCGCATCTGCTGGAGGTACTTGAGGTAGTCGCGGCGCTCGTCCGCGGTCCCCGCACTGCCGCCCTTGCGGGCCTTGACGATCTGGGCCACCGCCATACCGGCGGTGGAGGCGACCATCAGGACACCCATCATCTTCATGGGGCCCTGGCCGCCGAAGAGGAAGGCCGCCGAACCACCCATGCCGAGCAGCGGCAACAGGGACATCATCCAGTCCTCGCCACCGCCCCGCGGCAACTCGGGCGGAGGCACCAGCTCCACTGCATCGTCCGGCACCGGCGGCGGATACGCCCGGGCCGGGCGCTTGACCGTAATCACACTCACTGGCATCAACCCTCACGCAACTGGGATACGTACGGGATGAGGGCGCCCCGTGTGATGACGCCGCCCCCGCTCCGCCGATCGCAGGCACTCACGGGTCGCGCGTCTCGCCCCCGTACGCCTCGCGCAGGGGCCGATCCTACTGGTCGGCCCCGATCTGTTCGAGCGCGGGGGCGTAACTCGGCTGGCAGGCCACGGCTTGACGGTGCGTCCGGGGGCCGGTATCGCTCCGTACCCCATCTGGCGGTAGGGTGTCGCCGCGCCAACTCTTGGTCGGATCGCCCGCATTGATGAACAGGGCTGCGTTCCCATCCGCCAAGGGCGTCAAGCTGACCAACGGACACAGCAACAGGGGGAAGCGCCGGTGAGCTCAAACGCTACGACCGGATTCTGCCGGGTCACCGTCGTGGCACCGGACAGCCGGATCGACGTCGCACTGCCGGAGGATGTGCCGCTCGCGGACATCTACCCCGAGGTACTGCGCCTCTCCGGCCAGACCCAGGTGGACGGCGCGCCGACCGGCTTCCACCTGGTGCGCCGGGACGGCACCGTGCTGGACAGCGGACTGCCGCTGGCCGCCCAGCAGATCCGGGACGGCGACCTGCTGAGCCTGCGTCCGTTCGCCGAGTCGCTGCCCCCGGCCGTCTACGACGACGTGGCCGACGCGATCGCCAGCGCGGTCGCCGCCGACCGCCGGTTCTGGGGCCCGGAGCTGATGCGCTCCTTCGGTCTGATCGGCGCGGGGGTGCTGCTCGGGCTGCTCGGCTTCGCGCTCTGGTTCTCCGACCTGCGGCACGACATGAACGGCCTGCCCGGCATCCTGTCCGGCGTCATCGCCGTCGTGCTGGTCGCCTTCGCCGCCGTCCGGGCCCGGGTCTACCAGGACCACGACGCGGGCCTCGCGCTCGGCCTCGGCGCCCTGCCGCACGCGCTGATCGCCGGGTCCGGCATCATCGCGGTCTCCACCGTCGGCGATGGTCCCGGCCGGATCCAGCTGCTGGTCGGCTGCGTCGCCGTGCTGGTGGTCTCGGTCCTGCTGGTCGGCATGCTGCCGGAGAAGGACTCGGTCTTCGTGGCCTCCTCCTTCCTGGCCGCCGCGGGCACCCTGGCCTCGTTCGCCGCCGTGCTGATGTCCGACACCTCGGCCACCGACATCGCGGCCGTCACCGCCGTCGCCGCCGTCGCCGCGATCGGCTTCCTGCCCGCCCTCTCGGCCCGCTTCGCCCGCCTCCCCGTCGGCTTCAACGCCCCCGGCCAGACCAGCACCCGCAGTGCCGGCTACGCCGAGGAGGCCAGCCGCTCGGAGGCCGTCCAGTACGAGCGGATCGCGCACCAGGCCCGCCGCGGCCACGAGGTGCTGGTCGGCCTGGTCGGCGGCTGCGCCGCGGTGCTGGTCGGCTCCTGCGCCGTGCTCGGTTTCAGCGACCGGATGTGGGCCGAGCTGCTCGCCCTCGCGGTCGGCATGACCACCATGCTGCGGGCCCGGCTGTTCCGTTACACCGGTCAGGTCTTCGCGCTCACCATCGCCGGGCTGGCCGGCCTGGCGCTGCTGGTGATCGGCCTCTCGCTGCACACCCCGCAGTTCATCCTGAGCGCCAAGAGCGACACCGCGGTGGACCTGCGCACGGTCTGGCTGGCCGCCTCGATCGCAGCCGGTGCGGCCATCCTGACCGGCATCGCCCTGGTCGTCCCCAAGTCCGGGGTGTCCCCGTTCTGGGGCCGCATCCTGGACATGGTGGACAGCCTGATGCTGATCGCGCTCGTCCCGCTCGCGCTGGCCGTGCTCGACATCTACGGCCTGGTGCGCGGCGCCACCAGCTGAGACCCGCCACCTGTCACCCGCCCGCCGTCCACCTGCCCGCCGTCACCCCGCGGAATGGGGGGACGGCGGGCGCTGGTACTCTTGGGCAGTCCGAGTTCAGTCAGATCCTTGTGTCGTCTACCAGGGGTCACTCGGAAACCTTGAAGGAGATGCCGTGGCTCTCGCCGCTGACGTCAAGAAGCAGATCATCACCGAGTTCGGCCAGAAGGAGGGCGACACCGGCTCTCCCGAGGTCCAGGTCGCCATGCTCTCCCGTCGTATCTCGGACCTGACCGAGCACCTCAAGCTGCACAAGCACGACCACCACTCGCGTCGTGGCCTGCTGATCCTGGTCGGCCAGCGCCGCCGGCTGCTGAAGTACTTGGCCGCCAAGGACATCGAGCGCTTCCGTACCCTCGTCGAGCGCCTGGGCATCCGCCGCGGTGCCGCCGGCGGCGCCCGCTAACACCGCCGCGTCAGGGGCGGCTCCCCGTCACCGGGGAGCCGCCCCTCGCTGCATCGTCCCGCTCGGCCCGCCGCACCACACGCGTGGTAATGGCAGGCTGAGTAGGGTGTGAATTTGTAAGGTGAGGGGCATGCCCGGTCATGACGCCGACAGCGAGTCGGCCGAACCGTGGCAGCAGAGACATCACCGAGCGGGCCGAAGGCTTCAAACGGAAGCCGCCCGCGTCCCAAGGAGCGTCCACACGCGACCGCCGACCAGGCAGCCGAGAGGCGCCGGTCCTCGGTAGTGGCCGTCGGGAGTCCCCAGTGAGAGGGACCGCCCGGAGGCTTCGATCGAAGACCGGCCCGAACTGCCCAGGGCCCGCCGGAAGGCAAGCGCAGGGGCGCTCCTCGGGAACCGTACGAAAGAGGAGATCTTCCAGGTGGAAGAGAACGTGTTCTACGCCGAGGCCGTCATCGACAATGGCAGCTTCGGTACCCGCACCATCCGTTTCGAGACCGGCCGGCTGGCCCGTCAGGCCGCCGGCTCGGCCGTGGCCTACCTGGACGACGACACCATGGTGCTGTCGGCCACCAGCGCCTCCAAGCAGCCGAAGGAGCACTTCGACTTCTTCCCGCTGACGGTCGACGTCGAGGAGCGGATGTACGCCGCGGGCCGCATCCCCGGCTCGTTCTTCCGTCGTGAGGGCCGTCCGTCCGAGGACGCGATCCTCACCTGCCGTCTGATCGACCGCCCGCTGCGCCCGTCCTTCGTCAAGGGCCTGCGCAACGAGATCCAGGTCGTCTGCACGATCATGGCGCTCAACCCCGACCACCTGTACGACGTGGTGGCCATCAACGCCGCCTCGGCGTCCACCCAGCTGGCGGGCCTGCCGTTCTCCGGCCCGATCGGCGGCGTCCGCGTCGCGCTGATCAAGGGTCAGTGGGTGGCCTTCCCGACCCACAGCGAGCTCGAGGACGCCGTCTTCGACATGGTCGTGGCCGGCCGCGCGCTGCCCGACGGTGACGTCGCGATCATGATGGTCGAGGCCGAGGCCACCGCGAAGACCATCAAGCTGGTCGCCGACGGCGCCGAGGCCCCGACCGAGGAGATCGTCGCCGCCGGTCTCGAGGCCGCCAAGCCGTTCATCAAGGTGCTCTGTGCCGCGCAGGCGAAGCTGGCCGCCCAGGCCGCCAAGCCCACCGGCGAGTTCCCGGTCTTCCTGGACTACCAGGACGACGTGCTGGCCGCCCTCTCGGACGCCGTCAAGAGCGACCTGGCGAAGGCCCTCACCATCCCGGGCAAGGTCGAGCGCAACAACGAGATCGACCGCATCAAGGCCGTCGCGGCCGACAAGCTGCTCCCGAAGTTCGAGGGCCGTGAGAAGGAGATCAGCGCCGCGTACAACGCGCTGACCAAGAAGATCGTCCGCGAGCGCGTCATCACCGACAAGGTGCGCATCGACGGCCGTGGCGTCACGGACATCCGTACGCTGGCCGCCGAGGTCGAGGCGATCCCGCGGGTGCACGGCTCGGCGCTGTTCGAGCGTGGCGAGACCCAGATCCTGGGCGTCACCACCCTCAACATGCTCCGGATGGAGCAGCAGCTCGACACGCTCTCCCCGGAGACGCGTCGCCGCTACATGCACAACTACAACTTCCCGCCGTACTCGGTCGGCGAGACCGGCCGCGTCGGTTCGCCGAAGCGCCGCGAGATCGGCCACGGCGCGCTGGCCGAGCGGGCGATCCTGCCCGTGCTGCCGACCCGCGAGGAGTTCCCCTACGCGATCCGCCAGGTCTCCGAGGCGCTGAGCTCCAACGGCTCCACCTCGATGGGCTCGGTCTGCGCCTCGACCATGTCGCTGCTGAACGCCGGTGTGCCGCTCAAGGCCGCCGTCGCCGGTATCGCGATGGGCCTGATCTCGCAGGAGATCGACGGCGAGACGCACTACGTCACGCTGACCGACATCCTCGGTGCCGAGGACGCGTTCGGTGACATGGACTTCAAGGTCGCCGGTACCCGCAACTTCATCACCGCGCTGCAGCTCGACACCAAGCTGAACGGCATCCCGGCCTCGGTCCTGGCCGCCGCCCTCAAGCAGGCCAAGGACGCGCGTCTGCACATCCTCGATGTGATGAACGAGGCGATCGACACTCCGGACGAGATGTCGCCGAACGCCCCGCGCATCATCACCATCAAGATCCCGGTGGACAAGATCGGTGAGGTCATCGGCCCGAAGGGCAAGATGATCAACCAGATCCAGGAGGACACCGGCGCGGACATCACCATCGAGGACGACGGCACCATCTACATCGGTGCCATCGACGGTCCCTCGGCGGAGGCTGCCCGTACGACGATCAACCAGATCGCCAACCCGACCATGCCGGAGGTCGGCGAGCGCTACCTGGGCACCGTGGTGAAGACCACGACGTTCGGCGCGTTCGTTTCGTTGATGCCGGGCAAGGACGGCCTGCTGCACATCTCGCAGATCCGCAAGCTCGCCGGTGGCAAGCGCGTGGAGAACGTCGAGGACGTGCTGGCCGTCGGTGCCAAGGTCCAGGTCGAGATCGCCGAGATCGACCCGCGCGGCAAGCTCTCGCTGATCCCGGTCGTCGAGGGCGAGGACGGCGTCGAGGACGCCGCTCCGGCCTCCGAGTGACGCACCTTTAGTACCCTGCGGCCCGCGCGCTCCCCGGAGTGCGCGGGCCGCACCCTGTTCTCCCGTAATTCTTGAAGTTCTGGAAGGAAGGCCCGTGGCTCAGGCCTCCGCGGCGCAGCAGCGCCCTGGCTCCACCCGGACCCTGCTCAAGGGCGTCGACGGGGCCGGCACGGTACGCCGTACCGTCCTGCCCGGCGGTCTGCGGGTCGTCACCGAGACTCTCCCGACGGTCCGCTCCGCGACCTTCGGCATCTGGGTCGGCGTCGGCTCCCGGGACGAGACCCCGGCGCTGAACGGCGCCACGCACTACCTGGAGCACCTGCTCTTCAAGGGCACCGCCCGGCGCAACGCGCTGGAGATCTCGGCCGCGCTGGACGCGGTCGGCGGCGAGATGAACGCGTTCACCGCCAAGGAGAACACCTGCTACTACGCGCGGGTGCTCGACACCGACCTGCCGCTGGCCATCGACGTGGTCTGCGACATGCTCACCGGCTCGCTGATCCGCCCCGAGGACGTGGAGGCCGAACGCGGCGTCATCCTCGAGGAGATGGCGATGGCCGAGGACGACCCGGGCGACGTGGTGCACGACCTGTTCGCCCAGGTGATCTACGGCGACTCCCCGCTCGGCCGTCCGATCCTGGGCACCCAGGAGACCGTCAAGGGGCTGACCCGGGATCAGATCGCGGGCTTCTTCCACCGCCGTTACAAGCCCGAGCAGCTGGTCGTCGCGGCAGCGGGCAACCTGGACCACGCCCGGGTGGTCCGGATGGTCCAGAAGGCCTTCGCGCCGGTGCTGGAGAAGTCCAAGGGCCACCCCGCCGAGGTCCGCCGCGGCGTCCGCGCGGTCCGGACGGCCGGCCGGGTCGAGGTGCTCAACCGCTCCACCGAGCAGGCGCACCTGGTGCTCGGCGTCCCCGGCGTGCCGCGCCACGACGACCGCCGCTGGGCGCTCGGCGTGCTGAACGCCGCCCTCGGCGGCGGGATGAGCTCCCGGCTGTTCCAGGAGGTCCGGGAGAAGCGCGGGCTGGCCTACTCGGTCTACTCGTACTCCTCCTCCTACGCCGACAGCGGCCTGTTCGGCATCTACGCCGGCTGCCAGCCCAAGCGGGTCGAGCAGGTGCTGGACATCTGCCGCGAGGAGCTCGCCAAGGTGGTCGCCGACGGCATCACCGAGGAGGAGCTGACCCGGGCGATCGGGCAGATCTCCGGCTCGACCGTGCTCGGCATGGAGGACACCGGTTCACTGATGAACCGGATCGGCAAGGCCGAACTCAGCTACGGCCACCACCTGTCGGTGGACGAGATGCTGGAGAAGATCGCCTCGGTCACCCTGGCCGACGTGCAGGAGGTGGCGCGTGATGTGCTGGGTGCGCACCGGCCCTCGCTCGCGCTGATCGGCCCGATCACCAAGAAGCGGGCCGACGCGCTCGCCGGCCTGTTGGCCTGAGAGGACTACTGAGATGTCGTTGCCCGTCGCCGTGATCGGCGCCACCGGCCGGATCGGTTCCGAGGCCGTCAAGGCCGTCGGGGCCGCTCCGGACTTGGAGCTGGTCGCCACCCTGAGCCGGAACTCCGCGCTGGAGGAGCTGAAGGGGGCCCGCGTCGCCGTCGAGCTCACCCACCCCGACGCGGTGATGGCCAACCTGGAGTACTGCGTCCGCAACGGCATCCACGTGGTCACCGGCACCACCGGCTGGACCGAGGAGCGGCTCGCCACGCTGCGCGGCTGGCTCGCCTCCTCGCCGGAGGTCGGCGTGCTGATCGCGCCGAACTTCTCGATCGGCGCCGTGCTCTCGATGAAGTTCGCCCAGCAGGCCGCGAAGTACTTCGAGACCGTCGAGGTCGTCGAACTGCACCACAACAACAAGGCGGACGCCCCCAGCGGCACCGCCGCCCGCACCGCCCAGCTGATCGCCGCCGCCCGCGAGGCGGCCGGCCTGCCCCGGCAGAGCGATCCGACCACGCACGGCCTGCCGGGTGCCCGGGGCGCCGACGTGGACGGCGTGCCGGTGCACTCGGTCCGGCTGCGCGGCCTGCTGGCGCACCAGGAGGTGCTGCTCGGCGACACCGGCGAGACCCTGACGATCCGTCACGACTCGCTGCACCACAGCTGCTTCATGCCGGGCATCCTGCTCGGCGTCCGCAGGGTGGTCGAGACTCCGGGGCTGACCTTCGGCCTCGAACACTTCCTGGACCTCTGAGATGACCTCCCGTACCGGCTTCTTCGTGCTCTCGGCCGCACTGCTGCTGGTCTCGCTGATCTGCGTCGGCGAGGGCGTCCAGCTGATCGCCACCGGCAAGCCGCTCGGCATCGGCCTGGGCGCCTGCGCCTTCGTCATCCCCGCCATCGGCGTCTGGTTCCTCCGGCAGACCGTGCGGTTCGGCCGGGCCAGCGAGCAGCTGGCCCGCGAGCTGGAGGCCGAGGACGGCCTGCCGGTGGACGAGCTGCGCCGCACCAGCGGCGGCCGGATCGACCGGGCCTCGGCCGACGAGGTGTTCGCCCGCCGGCAGACCGAGGCCGAGCGGAGCCCGGGGGACTGGCGGGTGTTCTTCCGCCTCGCCGTGGCGTACGCCGACGCAGGTGACACGCCGCGGGCCCGAAAGACCATGCAGCACGCCATCAAGCTGCACGGCAGCACAGTTCAGATTGGGAGTACGAAGTGAGCAGCGAAGTGAAGTTCCGCGACGACGTCACCGTGCAGTTGGTGCGCAGCGCGGCCGCTGACTCGGACGTGGTCTGGTCCGCCCGGGTCTCCACCGCGGGCGAGCAGTCGCTCGAGGCGCTGGCGCAGGACCCGGAGAAGTCCGCCGGTCTGATCAACTTCCTGATGCGCGACCGGCACGGCACCCCCTTCGAGCACAACTCGATGACCTTCTTCATCAGCGCGCCGATCTTCGTCTTCCGGGAGTTCCACCGGCACCGCAGCGGCTGGTCCTACAACGAGGAGTCCGGCCGCTACCGCAACCTCGAGCCGGTCTTCTACGTGCCCGGTCCGGACCGCAAGCTGGTTCAGCAGGGCCGCCCCGGCCGCTACGAGTTCGTCGACGGCACCCCGGAGCAGGCCAAGGTCACCGCCGAGGCGATGGAGGCGTCCTACCGGGCCTCCTACACCGCGTACCAGGAGATGCTGGACGCCGGAGTCGCCCGCGAGGTGGCCCGGGCGGTGCTGCCGGTCGGTCTGTTCTCCTCGATGTACGCGACCTGCAACGCGCGCTCGCTGATGCACTTCCTCTCGCTGCGGACGAAGAAGGAGAACGCCACCGTGCCGTCCTTCCCGCAGCGCGAGATCGAGATGGTCGCCGAGGGCATGGAGGCGGAGTGGGCCAAGCTCATGCCGCTCACCCATGCGGCCTTCGAGAAGCACGGCCGCGTAGCCCCCTGACCTGGACCGATGGGCATTTGAGTGGCTCGCGCGACACCTCTGGATTGCGACCCTCCGAGGCGCTCCCTAGGCTCGGGTCAAGGATTCCGGTGCTGCTTGAACCCCCGAGCACGCAGCACCGGAATCCCATCTCGGGAGAGCTGACGGCAGCTCCGCGACACCACTCACCTGTCCGAACCCTGGACCGGCCTGGGTACCCCCCGGCCGCCTACGAGTAGTTTTGGACGCATGGCTCCGACCTCCACCCCCCAGACGCCCTTCGGCCGGGTCCTGACCGCGATGGTCACCCCGTTCACCGCCGACGGCGGCCTCGATCTCGACGGCGCCCAGCGCCTCGCCGCCCATCTCGTGGACTCCGGCAACGACGGCCTGGTGCTGAACGGCACCACCGGCGAGTCCCCGACCACCAGCGACGCCGAAAAGGCCCAGCTGGTCCGCGCCGTGGTGGAGGCGGTAGGAGACCGCGCACACATCGTCGCCGGGTGCGGCACCAACGACACCCACCACAGCGTCGAGCTGGCCCGGCAGGCCGAGGCCGCCGGGGCACACGGCCTGCTGGTGGTCACGCCGTACTACAGCAAGCCCCCGCAGGAGGGTCTGTACCGGCACAGCGTCACGATCGCGGACGCCACCGAGCTCCCGGTGATGCTCTACGACATCCCCGGCCGCAGCGGCGTCGCGCTCGCCACCGAGACCCTGGTCCGGCTCGGCGAGCACCCGCGGATCGTCGCCAACAAGGACGCCAAGGGCGACCTCGGCGCGGCGTCCTGGGCGATCGCCCGCAGCGGCCTGGCCTGGTACTCCGGCGACGACATCCTCAACCTGCCGCTGCTGTCGGTCGGTGCGGTCGGAGTGGTCAGCGTGGTCGGCCACGTGGTCGCCGCGGAACTGCGGACCCTGCTCGACGCGTATCAGTCGGGGGACGTGGCGAAGGCCGCAGCGATCCACCAGGGTCTGCTGCCGGTGTTCAGCGGTATGTTCCGGACCCAGGGCGTGATCCTCAC
The DNA here is from genome assembly GCF_001424875.1 of Kitasatospora sp. Root107. GTDB lineage: Bacteria > Actinomycetota > Actinomycetes > Streptomycetales > Streptomycetaceae > Kitasatospora. The sequence continues at coordinate 65,043 of NZ_LMCT01000019.1, forward strand.
CAAGGCCGCGCTCACCCTGCAGGGCCAGCCGGCCGGACCGCTCCGGCTGCCGCTGATCTCCGCCACGCCGGAGGAGATCGCACAACTGAGGGAGGATCTCGCCGCCGGCGGGGTACACCTGTAGCAGGACAAGACGTGCGCGCCCCGGCTCGCCGGACCTCTCGAGGTCTGCCGCTGAACCGGAACGACGGCGCGAAGCACCAGGATTTGGCAAGTAGGAAACCATCGAGCACGTACGCCATATGTCCCCAGGGCGCGAACCCCTTGGCATATGGCGTGCGTCGTAAGGAGAGTCTTTTGAGTCACCCGCACCCCGAACTCGGCGCAGCCCCCGCTCTCAAGCCGGGCGCCGTACGCATCACCCCGCTCGGCGGGCTCGGCGAGATCGGTCGCAACATGACCGTCATCGAGCACGCCGGCCGACTGCTCATCATCGACTGCGGCGTCCTCTTCCCGGAGGACGAGCAGCCCGGTATCGACCTGATCCTGCCGGACTTCTCGTCCATCCGGGATCGGCTCGACAAGATCGACGGCATCGTCCTGACGCACGGCCACGAGGACCACATCGGGGCCGTCCCGTACCTGCTCCGGGAGAACCCGGACATCCCGCTGATCGGCTCCAAGCTGACCCTCGCGCTGATCGAGGCCAAGCTCGCCGAGCACCGGATCCGCCCGTACGTGCTGGAGGTCAAGGAGGGCGAGCGCGAGCGCATCGGCCCCTTCGACTGCGAGTTCATCGCGGTCAACCACTCCATCCCGGACGCCCTCGCGGTCGCCGTCCGCACCCCGGCCGGCATGATCGTCGCCACCGGTGACTTCAAGATGGACCAGCTCCCGCTGGACGGCCGGCTGACCGACCTCCCCGCCTTCGCCAAGCTGGCCGAGGAGGGCATCGACCTGCTGCTGGTGGACTCCACCAACGCCGAGGTCCCCGGCTTCATCCCGCACGAGCGGGACATCTCCGCCGCGCTGCGCACCGTCTTCTCCAACGCGGACAAGCGCATCATCGTGGCCTCCTTCGCCAGCCACGTGCACCGCATCCAGCAGGTGCTGGACGCCGCGCACGAGCACAAGCGCAAGGTCGCCTTCGTCGGCCGCTCGATGGTCCGCAACATGGGCATCGCCCGTGACCTCGGCTACCTCAAGGTGCCGGGCAACATGATCGTCGACGTCAAGACCCTGGACGACCTGCCGGACAAGGACGTCGTCCTGGTCTGCACCGGTTCGCAGGGCGAGCCGATGGCCGCGCTGTCCCGGATGGCCAACCGCGATCACCAGATCCGGATCGTCGAGGGCGACACCGTCATCATGGCCTCGTCGCTGATCCCCGGTAACGAGACCGCGATCTACCGGGTCATCAACGGCCTGACCCGCTGGGGCGCCAACGTCGTCCACAAGGGCAACGCCAAGGTGCACGTCTCGGGCCACGCCTCGGCGGGCGAGCTGCTGTACTTCTTCAACATCTGCAAGCCGAAGAACCTGATGCCGGTGCACGGCGAGTGGCGCCACCTGCGGGCCTGCGCCGACCTCGGCATCAAGACCGGCATCCCGAAGAACCGCACGGTCATCGCCGAGGACGGCGTCGTCGTCGACCTGGAGAACGGCGTCGCGAAGATCGTCGGCAAGGTCCAGGCCGGGTACGTGTACGTCGACGGCTCGTCCGTCGGCGACATCACCGAGCCCACCCTGAAGGACCGCCGGATCCTCGGCGAGGAGGGCTTCATCTCGGTCTTCGTGGTGGTCGACTCGACCAACGGGAAGATGGTGAGCGGCCCGACCATCCAGGCGCGCGGCTCCGGCATCGACGACAACTCGTTCGGCCCCGTGGTGGCGAAGCTCCAGGAGGCCCTGGACCGCTCCGCCAGCGACGGCGTGCTGGAGGTCCGGCAGATCCAGCAGCAGGTCCGGCGCATCATCGGCAAGTGGGTGGCGGACAACTACCGTCGCCGGCCGATGATCCTGCCGGTCGTGGTCGAGGTCTGATTTGACTTGGGGCAGCCCGGTGCGTAATGTTCTCCGGGTTGCCCCAAGAGGCCGCCGAAACTTCTCTGAGTGAATTCGAGGAGAGAAAGCAGCCCGAGAAACTCTGCTAGAGTTCGGGAGCGCCGAAAGGCAAAAGCCGAAAGATGAAATCAACTCCGGAAAACGGAGCGGAAAACATCTGATAAGCTTGAAACACGAAAGAACGAAGCGCCCGGAGGGTCCGCCTGATAAGCGGCTCGAAGGAAGTGTCCGTTCCTTGAGAACTCAACAGCGTGCCAAAAGTCAACG
>NZ_LMCT01000020.1:0-1200 GCF_001424875.1 Kitasatospora sp. Root107
GACAGCGAGTTCGGTGACCTGATCGAGGACTCCGAGGCGGTCGTCCCGGCCGACGCGGTCTCCTTCACCCTGCTCCAGGAGCAGCTGCACTCCGTCCTGGACACCCTGGCCGAGCGTGAGGCGGGCGTGGTCTCGATGCGCTTCGGCCTCACCGACGGCCAGCCGAAGACCCTGGACGAGATCGGCAAGGTCTACGGCGTGACCCGCGAGCGGATCCGCCAGATCGAGTCCAAGACCATGTCCAAGCTCCGCCACCCGTCCCGCTCCCAGGTCCTGCGCGACTACCTCGACTAAACCCCCCGGGCCCGGGCCAGCAGTGCCTCGCTGCGGGCCAGGTCCAGCAGGTGGCCGATGCCGCGCTGGAGGTCGGCGGCCTGTTCGGCGAGCGGGACGGCGCCGGCCGGGTCGCCCTGGTGCAGCCGGGCGGTGGCGATCACCAGCAGGGCGCGGGCCTCCAGGGGGCGGTAGCCACCGGTGTGGCAGAGCTCGACCACCCGTTCGGCGAGCCGGACGGCCTCGGCCGGGCGGTGCTCCAGCAGTTCGACCTCGGCCAGCCCGAGGGTGGCCCGCAGCTCCGGGTGCCGTACGCCGCTGGCCACCGCCAGCCGTAGGGCGCGGCGCAGGTGCAGGGCGGCGGGGCGGCTGTGGCCCATCGCCAGCCGGTACCCGCCGAGGGCGAGCAGCGCGCCGCACTCCGCGAACGGGTCCCCCGTCCGCAGTTCCCGGTGGCCACCGCCGACCGTTCGACCAGCGCGGCGGCCTCGCCGTCCAGGTGACCGAGGTCACGGTCGATCAGCTGCGCCGTGCTCAGGTCCAGGCTCGCGGCGTCGAGATCGCCCCTGCGGTGCCGGAGCACGCCGAGGTTGATCAGCGCGGCCGCCTCGCCGCGCCGGGCCCCGGCGGACCGGTGGATCTCCAGGGCCTCCGCCAGGTGGGCCTCGGCCTCGGTCAGCCGGCCCGCCATCAGGTAGTCGGCGCTCAGGTTGTTGTGGTTGATCGCCATGCCGGTCCGCCGACCGAGCTGCCGGTAGACCGTCAGCGCCGCCGACATGTACTCCACCGCCTGGTCGGCCCGGCCGAGGATCGAACAGGCCACCCCGATCCGCTCCAGTGCCGAGGCCCGGAAGCGGTGCAGCTCGGCCGAACCGTCGGTGATCCGCTCGGCCACCCGGACGATCCAGCGGTTGTAGCCGACCGCGC
>NZ_LMCT01000020.1:1260-37357 GCF_001424875.1 Kitasatospora sp. Root107
GCGCCAGTAGTCGCCGGTGCAGTGGTGGGCCATCGCCAGGCTGGTGAGCGAGGCCATCACGGCGGCCCGGTCGTCCCGGGCCAGCGCGGCGGCCAGCGCGGTACGGGCCACCGGCAGCCAGTGCGGGTTGCCGCGCCGGGCGGTGTAGTGCGGGCGCAGCGCGTCGGAGAGCAGCCAGGCCATCTCGGGTGCGCCCTGCGCCACCGCCGCGCTCTGGGCCAGCACCAGGGCGGCCTCGTGCCGGGCGATCCAGGCGGCGGCCGCCTGCGGATCGGCGAACGGTTCGCCGGGCAGCCGGAGCGTCTCCGGGATCGGCAGCCGGACGAACTGCGGGAACAGCGTCCGGGCGGCCGAGTCCGCCAGGTGCAGGTACACCGCGTACAGCCGCCGGGACGCGGCCAGCCGCTCGGCCTCCGGGTCGCACTCCAGGCCCAGCAGCTGGGCGTAGCGGCGGAGCAGGTCGTGCACCGTGAACCGGTCGGCGGCCAACTGGGTGATCAGGTGCGCGTCCAGCAGCCGGCGTAGCAGCGGGGCGGTCCGCTCGGGGGTGGAGCCGGTCAGCGCGGCCGCTCCCCGGGGGCCGAACTCGGGGACCGGCAGCAGGCCGAGGCGGCGGAACAGCAGCTGCTGATCGGGGGTCAGGGCCTGGTACGAGTAGTCGAAGGCGGTCCGGATCCCGGCCTGCTCGTCTCCCAGCACCTCCAGCTCGGCCAGTGAGCAGGTGCCGGACAGGGCGGCGGCCCGCTCGGCCAGCGTCGGGTAGTCCGTCCCGGCCAGCCCGGCGGTGGCGATCCGGATCGCCAGCGGCAGCTGGCCGCAGGTGCGGGCGATCTCGGCGGCGGCCTCCGGTTCGTCGGCGACCCGGTCGGAACCGACCAGCCGGGCGATCAGCGCGACCGCCTGATCGGGTGTCAGCAGGCCGAGCCGCAGGTCCCTGGCACCGTCCCGGGCGATCAGGCCGGTGAGCCGCTCCCTGGAGGTGACCAGCACGCAGCTCAGCGGCCCTGCGGGCAGCAGCGGGCGGACCTGCTGGGCGGTGCGGGCGTTGTCGAGCAGCAGCAGGACCCGGCGTTCGGCCAGCACCGAGCGGTAGAGCCCGGCGGCCTGCTGCTCGTCGGCGGGGATCTGCGCGGGCTGGACGCCCAGCGCGCCGAGCAGTTGGGCCAGGGCCTCGCCCGGTGTCATCGGTTCACCGGGGCCGTGGCCGCGCAGGTCGAGGTGGAGTTGGCCGTCCGGGAAGTGGCCCCGGACCTGCTGGGCCCACCAGGTGGTGAGCGCGGTCTTGCCGACGCCCGCCATGCCGGAGACCAGCACCAGCGCGGGCAGGCCGTCCGGAAGCAGCCCGTCCAGCTCCGCGAGCTCGGCCCGGCGACCGGTCAGTTCCCGCACCACGGACGGGAGTTGGCGCGGGATCACGGCGGGTGGCGGGCTCGGCCTGAGCGCGGGCCGGTCACCGGCGAGCAGTCGGCGGTGGGCGTCGGCGAGGGCCGCGCCGGGGTCGGAGCCGAGCTCCTCGCGCAGCCGGGTGCGGGTGCGCTCGTACAGCTCCAGGGCCTCGGCGGTCCGGCCGCCCTGTCGGAGCGCCAGCAGCAGGAGCGTCACCAGCGGTTCGGCCAGCGGGTGTTCGGCCACCAGCGGGGAGAGCTCGGCGGCCACCAGGCCGTGCCGGTCCAGCCGGAGTTCGGTGCGGTAGCGGCTGGTCTGGACCTCCAGGTACTCCCTGGTCAGGGTCTCCCGCATCCGGTCCGCCCAGGCGCCGGGTACGCCCGCCAGTGGGCTGGCCCACAACCGGGCTGCCGCGCCGAGGAGTTCGGCCGAGCGCGGCCGGTCGCCGTCCCGCTCGGCCCGCTGGGCGTCGGCGGCCAGCCGGCGCATCCGGTGCACGTCGATCTGCTCGGGCTCGGCGGTCAGGGTGTAGCCGGCGCCGTCCCGGAGCAGTTGGAGCCCCGGCCAGGGCTCGAGCACCCGGCGCAGCCGGGCCAGGTACGCGTAGAGGGTGCTCCTGGCGGTGGGCGGCGGCTGCTCGTCCCAGACCCGGTCGATCAGTTGGTCCACCCCCACCTGGCGGCCCGGTGTCATCGCGAGCACGGCGAGCACGGCGCTCTGCTTCGCCGTCCCGGCCGGGACGAACCCGTCCGCTGCCGCTACCCCGACCCTGCCGAGCAGTCTGACCAGCACGTGCACCCCGTTCGTCATCCCCTGCGGTCCCTCGCGGCCGAAGGTGGTTCTGCCGGTGGGCCGTCCGCCGGGCCGGTCCCGCCCGCCGGAGTGTCCACCTGGTGCGGGCCGTCCGGCGGGGTGTGCCGTCGGCCCGTGCAAGATTCTTGCAATCGGGCTGGGCGAGACTGTTCCCGGCCCCGGAGTTCCGGGGTCCGGCGGCCCGCAGGGGCCGGTTGGGCGCGCGCGGGGGCGTGCTGCAGCCGGTGGTCCTGTCGGGGCGGCGAGTGGTGCGGGCAGGCGGTTCGCTGACCTACGGAGACCCCGTGGGGACAGGTGCCCACCGGAGGCGGGCTCCATACACCCGCGCCGGTGCCCTGTCGCTGTTCCTCGGAGTCCCCGTACCCGCAGCCCCGGTAGTGCTCACCGGCGGCCGCGGAGCGGACCGCCTCGCCCCGCCGAGGTCCGGCCGGGCGGCGCTGCACCGCAGCCCGGCCGACTGCCCCCAGTCACCGCGCGTGCTGACACCCCCAGCGTCAGCACGCGCGGTCTCCACGTCGTCAGGCCCCGGCCGGCGGCTGATCCGCCGTCACAACATCCGCCGCATGCACACCCTCGGCCAGCGGTCCAGGCCGTGCGCCGCCTCCCGGGCCCGGATCGCCCGCAGGCCGGGACCGATCTCCGCCGCCGCCATCACGTCGAAGCCGCAGCGTACGTAGTACGGCGCGTTCCAAGGGACTTGGGCGAAGGTGGTGAGCGTCAGCGCGGGCACGCCGTCCGCCGTGGCCCGCTCCGCCAGCCGCTCCAGCAGCGCCCGGCCGATCCCGCGCCGTGCACTGTCCGGGTGCACCGACACCTGCTCGACGTGCAGACAGCCGTCCACCGGCTCGGCCACCAGGTAGGCCACCGGCGCATCCGCCTGGTCCACGGCCACCCAGGCGAGGCCGGCCGCCTGATACCACGTCAGCTCCTCGAGCGACGGCGGTGCGTCCTCGGCGATCTCCGCCATGCCGACCTCCCGGAAACACCGGCCGGCGGCCACCTCGATGCCCTGCAGGACGGGAAGGTCGGCCACCCGTACGGCCCGAATGCGCATGACCGCATTCTCCCCGTCATCAAGGCTGTCGCCGACCGGTTTTCGCCGGGCGCGGGCCGCTCAGCCGGCGGCGGGCGGCCTCAGGCAGTGGCGGCGCCGAACCACTTCGGCAGGTGCTCGAGCAGCTCCTGCTGGTCCGCGCCGGCCCACGCCACGTGGCCGCCAGTTCCCCGCCGGCGTCGACGACGTGGTCGACCCGGTCCTCCCAGCCCGCCACCGAGAGTTCGCCGGTCCGGTCCAGCAGCAGCCCGCGGCCACCGTGCATCAACTCGTAGAGGCGGCCCTGCTTCAGCTGCAGGTCCCGCATCCGCCGGCCGAGCAGCTCGTGGCCCTCCCCGAAGTCGTAGCTGACCCCGACCGCGGTGATCATCTCGGTCACGTACCGGTTGACCTCCTCGAAGTCCATCAGCTTCGAGAACAGCTCCCGCAGCGCGGTCGGCCCCGGATCGGTCCCCAGCAGCGTGATCTGCGCGCGGGTGTTGGCCAGCACGGCGGCGCCCACCGGGTGCCGTTCGGCCTGGTAGCTGTCCAACAGCCCTTCCGGCGCCCAGCCGTTGACCGCGGCGGCCAGCTTCCAGCCGAGGTTGAACGCGTCCTGCACACCGAGGTTGAGCCCCTGCCCGCCGGTCGGCGGGTGGATGTGCGCGGCGTCGCCGGCCAGCAGCACCCGGCCGACCCGGTAGCGCTCGGCCTGCCGGGTGGCGTCACCGAACCGGGACAGCCAGCGCGGCGAGTGCACACCGAAGTCGGTGCCCGCGGTGGCCCGCAGCTGCTGCTTGAAATCCTCCAGGGTCGGCTCGGCCGCCCGGTCCTCGGCCACGCCGTCGGCGGGCACCACGATGCGGTACGCCCCGTCCCCGGTGGCACTGACGCCGAACCGTAGCTGGGTCTTGCGGACCTCCTCGACGACGGCGGCGATCGTCTCCGGATCCGCCGTCAACTCCATGTCGCCCAGCAGCGTCTCCACCTTGGCGGGCTCGCCGGGGAAGCCGACGCCGAGCAGCTTGCGCACCACGCTGCGGCCGCCGTCGCACCCCGCGAGGTAGCGCGAGCGCAGCTGCGTACCGTCCGCCAGCTCGACCGTCACCCCGTCCTCGTCCTGGCTCAGGCCGACCACCTCGCAGCCGCGCCGGATCTCGACGCCGACCTCGAGCGCGTGCTCGTTGAGCAGCCGCTCGGTGACCGGCTGCGGGGTGGCGAGACCGTACGGGTGCGCCGTGTCCAGGCTCTCCGGCCACGGCTTCATGATGCCGCCGAAGAGACCGCCGACCTGGAACTTCTCACTGACCGCGAGGAACCGCTCCAGCAGACCGCGCTGGTCCATGATCTCGACGCTGCGCGCGTGCAGGCCCTGTCCACGGGACTGCTCGGTCGGCTCGGCCAGCTTCTCCAGCACGACCACCTGCACGCCGTGCAGCCGCAACTCGGCGGCCAGCATCAGCCCGGTCGGTCCTCCGCCGGCCACGATCACGTCGATCATCACAAACCCCCATGAATGTCTACAGACTCTTGCTCAGGTGGACGATTCTGCAGCATGCCCCGGGCCTTGCCACAAGCCCCCGGGGGCGCTATAAGTTGAGAGTGGCGGAGAGTGGATCAACCTCCCTGCCCGGCGTAGAGCGCGGTGAGCTCCGCCCCCAGCCTGGCCAGCTCCCGCCGCGCCTCGGGCGGGTGCAGCACCTCCACCCGGGCTCCCAGCCCGGCCAGTTGGGCCGCCACCACCTCAGCTGACGGACCGCCGATCTCCAACTCGTCCCAGCCGTCCGGACGTTGGCCGACCGTCCGCAGCCGACCGCCGAACAGCCGGTGCAGCACGGCCGAGGCGTCGGGCGCCGCCCGCACCCGGACGGTCGCGGCGTGCAGCCGCTCCTCCATCCGGGCGGCCAGCTCGCGCCAGGTCACCGCCAGATCGAAGCCGTCCGGCCGGGTGACCGGATCGCCGGTGGCCACGGCGGAGGTGACCCGGCTCAGCCGGAACGACCGCAGGCCGTCGGCCGTGTCCGCGACCAGGTAGCCGACCCCCGCCTTGGTGGCCAGACCGAGCGGGTGGACGGTCCGCTCCCCCGCCGCCCGCCCGGGGGTCGCGTAGCCGAGCCGGACCTGTACTCCCTCCACCACCGCCCGCTGGAGCGCGTCCAGGTGCGGTTCGGCCGCCGTGCCGGTGGCCCGCGACCAGTCGGTGGGGTCGGTGAACCCGGCCCGCGCGGCGGCCTCGGCGGCCGGTCGTAGGGGCGCGGGCAGGGCCCGAACCAGCTTGCGCAGTACGGTTCTTGCCTCCGGCGAGGTGGCGGCGGGGCCGGTGGTCAGGAAGAGCGAACGGGTCTCGTCGGCGGTCAGGCCGGTCAGGTTGGTCCGGGCGCCGCCGACCAGCGACCAGCCGCCGTTCCGGCCGCGCCGCGAGAGCACGGGGATACCGGCCGTCCCCAGCGCCTCCAGGTCCCGCCGGGCGGTGCGCTCCGACACCTCCAGCTCGGCGGCGACCTGAGCGACCGTCACCTGCCCGCGCTCCTGGAGGAACAGCAGGGCGGCCACCAGACGATCGGCTCTCATGAATCCTCCGGTAATTGTGGCCAGAAGGTGGCCACTTTAACGCCCAGAGTGGAGTCATCGCCGCGAACGAGCGCGGCGCACCGAACAGTTGGAGCTGACCATGATCGCGGTGACCGGAGCGACCGGAAACGTCGGACGTCCGCTGGTGCAGGCGCTGGCCGAGGCAGGTGCGCAGGTGACCGCCGTCTCCCGCACCGCCGTATCCCGCGCCGCGGCCGAACTGCCGCCGGGTGTACGGCACCGGGTGGCCGACCTGGCCGATCCCGGGAGCCTGCGGGCCGCCCTCACCGGCGCCGAAGCGCTCTTCCTGCTGATCGCGGGTTCGGGCCTGGAGCTCGACCCGGACGCCCTGCTCGGCGCGGCGAAGGCGGCCGGGGTCCGCCGGGTGGTGCTGCAGTCCTCCCAGATCGTCGGCACCCGGCCGGACTTCCCCTCGCACGCCGGCCTGCGCGCCTTCGAGGAGGCCGTCCGACAGTCCGGGCTGGACTGGACGATTCTGCGGCCCGGCGGCTTCGCCTCGAACGCCTACCTGTGGGCCGAACCGGTCCGGGCGCACCGCACGGTGGCGGCACCGTTCGGGGACGTGGGCCTGCCCGTGGTCGACCCGGCCGACATCGCCGCGATGGCGGCCGCTGCACTGCTTGGCGACCGCGACGGCCACGGTCACGGTGACGGTCACGCCGGGCAGACGTACGAACTCACCGGCCCCGCAGCGGTTTCACCGCGCGAGCAGGCCCAGGCGATCGGCGCCGCGCTCGGCGAGCCGGTCCGCTTCCTGCCGCAGACCCCCGCCGAGGCCCGGGCCCAGCTGCTGCACTTCATGCCCGAGCCGGTGGTGGACGGCACCCTCGAGATCCTCGGCCGCCCCTCCGCCGCAGAGCAGCGGGTCAGCCCGGACATCGAGCGGGTCCTCGGCCGGGCCGCCCGCCCGTTCGCCGACTGGGCCGAGCGCAACGCCGCAGTCTTCCGCTGAGCCCCCGTCACCTCCTCGCCCTCGCCGCCCAAGTGGTCGGCTCCGGAAGACCGTACGGAACCCCCTTGCACAATGGTCAAGAATCGTTGACCATTGGGCCATGCCTACCGATGATCTTCCCGAGACGCTCCACGTCACCACTGACGAGCAGCTACGCGCCGTCTCCAATCTCACGCGCCACCGCATCATGGCCGTGCTCCGCTTCGAGCCCGCAACGATCACCCAGATCGCCGAGCGGGTGGGCCTCGCGAAGGGCAGTTCCAGCTACCACGTACGGCTGCTGGAGCGGGCCGGCCTGGTGAAGGTGGTACGAACGCGGAAGGTCCGGGGGGTCACCGAGCGGTACTACGCCATGGCCGCCCGCTCGATCGTGCTGCCGGACCCGGGCGAGGGCGGCCCGGACATGCTGATGCGGCACGCGGTGGCCGACCTGGAGGCATCGCCGGCAGACGGCGAGCGGCACGTACGGATGGCGCATCTGCGGCTCACCGAGGAGCAGTTCGCGCAGCTGGGAGCGCGACTGGAGGCGCTGGCGGACGAGTACCGGGAGCTGTCCGATCCGTCACTGCCGGACGCCTCACTCGTCTTCGCACTGTTCCACCCGGCGCCGCGCCAGCAGGCCGAGGGAGACGCCAAGTGACCTCAGAGACAAAGAAGTTGCCGACCGGGTTCGGACGCCTGTGGACCGCACAGACGGTCTCCTCGCTCGGTGACGGGGTGACACATGCCGCACTGCCACTGCTCGCGCTGACGCTGACGCGGGATCCGATGGCGCTCGCCGTCGTCACGGCCGCCGGAACGCTGCCGTGGCTGCTCTTCGGGGTACTCGGCGGTGCGCTGGTGGACCGCTGGGACCGCCGACGCACGATGTGGGTCACGGACGCAGCACGTGCGGCACTGCTCGCGATACCGGCGGCCGCCGCCGCGCTCGACATGCTGAGCATTCCGCTGCTCGCCGCCCTCGCCTTCCTGCTCGGCCTCGGCGGACTCTTCTTCGACACCGCCGCCACGGCCTATCTGCCGGATCTGCTCGGCCGCGACCCCGCACTCCTGGAGCGCGCCAACTCCCGCCTGCGCGGCACCCAGACCGCCGCGTCCGGCTTCGCCGGGCCGCCCGCGGGCAGTGCACTGCTCGTGCTCGGGCGGGCGGTTCCGCTGCTCGCCGACGCGGTCTCGTTCGCGCTCTCCGCACTGCTCGTACGGTCGCTGCCCACCGCACCCCGACCCGTACCGCAGGCCCGTGAGTCGCTGCTGCGGCAGGCCCGGGCCGGCGCCTCGTACGTCTTCCGGGATCAGTTGCTGCTCGGGCTCGCGCTGCGTCCGGCGGTCGGGAACATCGCCTTCCTCGCCGTGGAGACCGTACTCGCCCTCTTCGCACACGACCGGCTCGGCATCGGCACCTTCGGCTTCGGCCTGCTCCTCACGGCCGAGGCCACCGGCGGTCTGCTCGGCGCCGGCATCGCCTCCTTCCTCGGCCGACGCCTCGGCACCGGCACCGCGCTGACCTGCACGGCCGCAGTCGAGGGACTCGCCATCCTGGGCCTTGCCGCCGCCCCGAACCCGTACGTCGCCGGCCTCGCGCTCGCCGTCTGCGGCGCGGGCATGGGCGCCACGATGGTGCTCGCCCCCTCCCTGCGGCAGACGATCGATCGCCTGGAGCCACTCGTTGCGCTCGGCAGCCGCGGAGCAGACGAACGCGAGCCGGCCACCTGGGCGGCTGGCTGGCCACCACCTACGACGTACGCACCCCGCTCTACACCGCCGCCGGCCTCCTCCTGGCCATGACCGCCGTCACCGCGACCATGACCAGCAACCGCCGGGTCGAGGCGGCGCTGCGCGACGCTGCCCCGACCGGCGGTCCAGGTCACCCGGAATCCGAGGATCTCGTTCGAGACGGTGCACCCGCATCGTTGTGACGCTTGCGCAGGACCGAAGGATTTCCGGATCCGACCACTACCCGACGTGCTGCGGCACCGCCTCGACGCTCGGCTCGGCCGGGGCGGCCTGCTCGCCCGGCCGGTCGAGGGCCCAGGAGACGGCGGCGATCAGGAAGCCGATCGCCGCCAGCACCGCACCGACCAGGGCCGGCGAGACCCAGCCGAGCCCGGCGCTGAGCGCGAGGCCGCCGAAGAACGCGCCCTGCGCGTTGGCCAGGTTGAACGCGCCCTGGACGGTCGCCGAGGCCAGCGTCGGGGCCCGCCGGGCCTTCTGCAGCACCAAGGTCTGCACGGTCGGTACGGTCGCGAAGCCGAACAGCCCGATCAGCACCACCGTGATCGCGGCCGACCACTCCGTCCTGGCGGTGACCGAGAACGCCGCCAGCGCGAGCGCCATCAGCAGGAAAGTGGCGCAGATAGCCGGCCGCAGCGCGCGGTCGGCGGCGTACCCGCCGATCACGTTGCCGAGCGTCATCCCGACGCCGAACAGCGCGAGCACCACGGTGACCGAGCCCTCCGAGAAGCCGGCCACCTCGGTCAGGATCGGGGTGATGTAGCTGTAGCAGGCGAACAGCCCGGCGCAGCCGAACACCACCGTGCCGAGCGCGAGCCAGAGTTGGCCGCTGCAGAAGGTGGAGAGCTCACGGCGCAGCCCGGCGCCGGGGTGGATCGGCAGGGCGGGGACCAGCCGGGCGATGGCGAAGGTGCCGAGCGCGCCGATCCCGACCACCACCAACATCGCGGCCCGCCAGCCGAGTTGCTGGCCGAGCAGGGTGGCGACCGGCACCCCGACGACGTTGGCCACCGTCAGGCCGGAGAACATCACCGAGACGGCCCGGGCCCGCAGGTGCGGAGCGACCAGTTCGGCGGCCGCCACCGCTCCGGCGCCGAAGAACGCGCCGTGCGGCAGGCCGGTGATCAGCCGGGCGGCCGCGAGCAGGGGGAAGGTGGGCGCCACGGCGCAGAGCAGGTTGCCGACGGTGAAGAGTCCGGCCAGTCCGATCAGCACACCCTTGCGGGGCAGCCGGGCACAGGCTCCGGTGAGCAGCGGGGCGCCGATCACCACCCCGACCGCGTACATCGAGATCAGCCAGCCGGCCTGCGGGATCGAGACGTCCAGGTCCCCGGCTATCTGGGGCAGCAGGCCCATCGCGGCGAACTCGGTGGTGCCGATGGCGAAGGCGGTGACGGCTAGGGCGACGAGCGCCAGCGGCATGAGGGTTCAACTCCAGGACAGGGGCGGGTGGCGGTCGCCGCTGACCGCCGTACGAGAGGGATCCTACCGAGCGTCCGTGAGCGTACGAATCCGGTGCAGTTCGCCCACGATGTCGCTCAGCGTGCCGCAGTCGGCCGGAGCGGTGGCAGCAACCGGGGTGTCCGGCTTCAGGCCGTCAAGCGTGTCGGCCAGGGCGGCCAGTTCGGTGGTGATCCGGTGGGCGGTCGGGGCCGCCGGGGCCGGGCTGCCGTGGTCGAGGCGGACGGCGCAGGCGGTGGTGGCGTCGACGATCCGTTCGGCCCGGGCGGTGACGGGCAGCCAGTTCCGGTCGGCGTGCAGTTCGGCGGCGGCGGTCTCGGCGGCGGCCCTGGCCTCGGCCAGCGCCCGGTAGGCGGTCCGGCGCAGGGCGGCCCGTTCGGGGCCTTCGGGCGCGCCGGAGAGGACGTGGTCGAGGTAGTGCCGGGCGTGCCGCAGCGCGACCGCGAACCGGTGGCCGACGCTGGTGCGGGTCGACGCCAGCCGGGGCAGGTGACCGACCACCAGGACGATCGCGCAGGCCAGCGCGGTGTCGGCGAGCCTGGTGCCGGACGCCCGGGTGTCGCCGCCGAGCGAGACGAAGGCGAGCACCGTGACGGTGATCACGGCGGTGGTCTGGGCGGCGAAGTGACGGCCCGCCAGCGGGATCAGCGCCCCGGCCAGCGTGGCGGCGGCCACCTCCGCCCCGCCGGTCGGCAGCGCGGCGAACAGCAGCACCCCGAGCGCGGTGCCGGCGAACCGGTTGACCACCCGGGAGAACAGCGGGCCGACGTCGGGCTTGACCAGGAACGCGGCGGTGACGGGTAGCCAGTACCAGTAGTCGGCGCTCAGCAGCAGCGCGGCGGCGGTGCTGACGGCGACGCAGACCGCGACCCGCAGGCCGTTCTCCCGCCCGGCCGGTCCGAGGGGGCGGGCGCCCGGGCGGCTGCGGACCGGCACGGCGGAGGAGTCGGCCGGGTCGGCGAACGCGAGCGTGGCGTCCAGCACGGCGCGGTCGAAGGCGCTGCGGGCTGCGGTGTCCGAGACCGGGGCGGGCAGCGCACCGGGCGCCGCCCCCGCCCGGACTGCGGCGGCCAGCCGACGCGGGCCCTCGGCGACCCGGGGCGGCAGCGCGGCGCCCTCCCAGAGCAGCGCGACACTGGCCTCGCAGAGCGCGGCGGCCGCGGCGAACCGTCCCAGCAGCCGGTACTGCTCGGACCCGGCGGAGCGCGGGTGCCGCCACAGCCGCAGTGCCTCGTCCGCCTGGTCGAGCGATCCGGTCAGCCTGCGTCGGGCCGCCTCGGCGGCAGGGGTCCCGACGGCGTCCAGCGCGGCGGCGAGGGCGTCGAAGACGGCGGCCACCGCGTGCCGCTCCCCGTCCGCACCGTCCGCGCCGGACGGGCTGACGGTCAGTCGGAGCAGCAGCGGCCAGAGCGCCCCGGCCAGGAAGCACAGCGCGGTCACCCACGGCGGCGCCCCGAGCGGCATCCCGGCACCCACCGCCGTCAGCACCAGCAGTTGGACGGCGGCGGCCGCGCAGACCGGCCCCGCCACGCTGACCGCCCCCGAGACCAGCCCGACCAGGGCGAGCAGCGGCAGCGCCCACCAGCCCGGCGCCAGGCCGCCGAAGAACCCGAGCGCACCGGCCAGGGCCGGTACAGCGATCCGGACGGTGGCCACCCGGCGGGTGCCGGACCGGTCGTTGAGGGTGGCGAACATCGCGCCCAGGCCCGCCGCGATCGCCGCCGGCCGGTGCCCGGTGGCCAGGCCGAGGGCCAGCACCGGGCCCATCCCGAGCGCGCCCCTGAGCAGCGCGGGCCAGGGCACGGGGCCCCGCTGCCAGCGGAACGGATGGGTGAGCCAAGCCGGCGGCTGGGGCACGGTCCTCCTCGTAGATCGGTCTGTGCCGCCAGCCTACGAGCGCCAGTTGTCGGTCCCGCTGCGTCGCCGTTACGGGAACGTGACCATTCGTCCGATCCTGACCAGGTGCCAGAATGGCCAACCGGCGCGCCCTACCCGATCGCGTGCCGGGAGGAGAACGACCGTGTCGGACGCCCTGCTCGCCGCCCTGGACGTCGGCGGGACCAAGATCGCGGCAGCGCTGGTCTCCCCCGACGGCGCCGTGCTGGCCAGGACCCGGCGGCCCACCCCGGCGGACCGGGACGGCGAGGCCGTGCTCGCGGCGGCCGCCGAGGCGCTCGCCGAACTGGCCGAATCCGCACACTGGCCACAGGTGGCCGCGCTCGGCATCGGCAGCGCGGGACCGGTGGACATCTCCCGAGGGACCGTCAGCCCGGTCAACATCCCCGGCTGGCGCGGGTTCCCGATCGTCGAACGGATCGCCGCGCACCCGGCCGTCAAGGGCCTGCCGGTGACGCTTGCCGGGGACGGCATCGCGATCGCGGCGGCCGAGCACCGGTACGGCGCGGCCCGGCCGTACCGGAACGCGCTCTGCCTGGTGGTGTCCACCGGCGTCGGCGGCGGGCTGGTGCTGAACAACGAGCTGCACACCGGCACCACCGGCAACGCCGGGCACATCGGCCACATCTCGGTGGACTTCGACGGCGAGTCCTGCCCCTGCGGCAGCCGGGGCTGCCTGGAGCGCTACGCCAGCGGCACCGCGATCGCCCGGCACGCCCTGGCCACCGGCTGGCGTCCACCCGCTGACGACGCGTCGGCCGTCGCGGTCGCCGCCTCGGCCCGGTCCGGCGACCCGCTCGCCCTCGCCGCCTTCGACCGCGCCACCCGCGCCCTGGCCGCCGGCATCGCGGCCACCGCCACCCTGGTCGAGCTCGACGCCGTGGTGATCGGCGGCGGCGTCGCGGAGACCGGCGACCTGCTGTTCTCCCCCCTCCGCACCCACCTGGCCACCTACGCCGCCCTCCCCTTCGCCGCCTCCCTCCACCTGCACCGGGCCCAACTCGGCACCGACGCCGGCCTGGTGGGCGCGGCAGCGGTTGCCGCAGCGCTGCTCGAGCCGTAGGGGCGCGGCCGAGACAGGCGTCGGCCCCATGTCGTTGCTGGTGATGTTGAGCGTCGTCTGGGGCCTTGGGACCTGCGACACACCGACTACCTCGAGGAGGCCCGCCTCACCGCCGGCCCTGTCCTCCTCATGCGCGCCTTCGGCATCGCCGCCGAAAGGATCGTCAGTTCTCTGTCGTAGTCTTCCGCCGTGTCGAACCCGGAACTTCAAACACCCGAACGCGCCTATGCCTGGCGTGACCTGCTGCAACGCTGGAGCGACGAATGGCTGGACCCGATCCTGCACGAGCAGGAACGATCCGAACCCTTCCCGTCCGCAGTGCACGCTGCCCGCTGGCTCGGCGGCGAGGGCGCCTGCGCTGAGGAGATCACGCGGCTGGAGCAGCGGCTCGGCGTCGCGCTCCCGTCCAGTTACCGCCAGTTCCTGCAGACCAGCAACGGGTGGCTCGACACGACGAGTTGGATCGAGCGGCTCCTGCCGACGCAGGAAGTCGGCTGGGCCAGGGACCTCGATCCGGAGTCGTTCGGCCCCCGGGGCGCGGCGGCGGAAACGTTCGAGGTCTCCGACGAGGAGTACTACGTCTACGGGGAGGATCAGGACACCTTCACGATGCGGGCCGAGTACCTGCCCCACATGCTCAAGATCAGCCACACTCCGGGCGCTACGGATGTCTACCTGCTCAACCCCCTCGTCGTCACTCCTGACGGAGAGTGGGAAGCCTGGTACCACGCCCACTGGCTGCCCGGGGCGAGGCGCTACCAGTCCTTCTGGGACCTCATGAATGACGAGTACGAGATCTTCCACTGCGACGAGTAGCGCACCGAACTCCGGAAGAACGCGATTCCCGTCGCCTGGCACGAACCCCTGAACGAGAGTCACCGTCTTGCAAGACCACCCCGGCATAGCCGCGCTGGTTCAGATCATGTCGCCCGAGTTCGGCAGCAACGAGCAGGTCGGCATCTACGTCGCCAACCCCGCCACCCCCGACCACGACGCCATGGTCCTGCTCGACCTGACCGCACCCCACGCCGGCACACACACCGCTGGAGAGGCGTGCACCTGGACCCGGCCGGTACGCCCTGGGTCAGGCCTCCTTCGCCGCCCGCTGCTGGTGCACCCGCAGGTGCAGCGTGGCCAAGTCCAGCAGCGGTGTGGCGACCCCCAGTTCGCGGGCCCGGGCCACCAGGTCGCCGAGCAGCTGCTCGACCTCGGCCGGGCGGCCGGCCACCACGTCGCGGTACATCGAGGAGACCAGCGGCGACCCGCTCTGCGTCACCATGCCCTCGACCTGGGCGAGTTCGGCCGCCGGGACGGGGTGCCCGGCGGCGGCCGCCACCGCGGCGGCCTCGGCCAGCACCGCGSCGACGGTGCTGATGAAGACCCACTTGTGCCACATCGCACCGATGATGTCGGCCGACGCGCTGCCGTCGATCCCGGCCTCCCGGAGCACGGCCGCGATCTCCTCCGCCCGCTCCGACGCCCCGCTCTGCGCGCCCACCGTCAGCACGGCCAGCGGCGCCAGCCGGACGATGTCCCCGTCCTCGTTCAGCGTCGTGACGACCTTGGCGACGCCGCCCAGCACCGCCGTGCTGCCGAACCGGGCGTTCAACCGCTCCAGGTGCGCCATCCCGTTGAGTACCGGCACCAGCACCGTGCCCGGGCCGATCGCCGGGGCGACGTCCTCGATGCTCTGCGCCAGCGCGGTGGCCTTCACCGTCAGCAGCACCACGTCGTACGGCGAGCCGAGTTCGGCGGCGGTGACCAGCTGAGGGGTGATCACCTCTTCCTCCTCGGGGCCGATGATCCGCAGCCCGCGCTCCCGCAGCACCGCTGCCCGGCCCGGGCGGACCAGGAAGGTGACGTCCTGTCCGGCCTGGGCGAGACGGGCACCGAAGTAGCCACCGGTCGCTCCGGCGCCGACGATCAGAATCCTCATCAGGGGTGGGACCTCTCTCGGTTCGGGGTGGTCACGCCGCCACCCGCAGCAGCAGCTTGCCGGTCGAGGTCCGGCCGCCCATCAGCGCATGGGCCTCGGCCGCCCGGGCGAGCGGGAACTCCGCCGTGACCGGCAGCCGCACGCCCCCTTCGGTGACCGTACGGAACGCCCGCTCGGCCAGCTCGCGCAGCGCCCCGGGGTCCGTCCGGGCAAGTGTCAGGATGGAGAAGGCCGCCACCGAGCGGCCGTGCGTGGCGAGCTCCGACTGCCCGAGCTGCCAGGGCAGTTCACCACCCGCGTTGCCGTAGGACACCAGCCGACCGTACACCGCCAGCGCGTCCAGGCCGCGCCGCAGGGTGCTGCCGCCCACCGGATCGAGCAGCAGGTCCACGCCCCGGCCGTCGGTGGCGCGACGGGCCTGCTCCGCGAAGTCCGACTCCGAATCCACGAACACCTCGTCGTAGCCGAAACCTCGTGCGTACTCGGCTTTGGCCGCCGAGGAGACCACGCCCTGGACCGCGCCCGCGCCCGCCGCCCGCGCCAACTGCCCGACCACGGTGCCGACTCCGCCCGCCGCGCCGTGCACCAGGATGCTCTCCCCCTTCTGCAGCCGCCCGACCCGGTGCACCAGCGCGTACGCGGTCGGCAGCACGGTGGGGAGGGTGGCGGCGGTCCGCAGGTCCAGCCCCGGGGGCAGCGCGAAGACCGTGGCAGCCTCGGCGAGCGCCACCTCCGCGTAGCCGCCGCCGGCGGTGAGCGCGGCCACCTGCTGACCCGGTGTCAGCCCGGTGACCCCGGCGCCGACTGCGCGTACCAGGCCCGAGACCTCCAGCCCGGGTACGTACGGGAGGGCGGGCACCCGGTAGCCCTCCTCCCTGGCCTTGAGGTCCGCGAAGTTCACCCCGGCGTAGGCCACGTCAACGGTGACCTGCCCCGGCCCCGGCTCGGGCGCCTCGGCCTCCACCGACCCGAGCACCTCGGGACCGCCGTACTCCTTGAACTCGACCGCGCGCATGACGGCACCCACCCCTCGCATGTGTTCAATCGGAAGCGAACACTCGAAGTGTATGATTCTCATCGAACACCAGGCAAGAGGAGATCCGTATGCCGGACCAGACGGCGAGCAGCGGCCACCGCGCCGCCCCGGTCCACCGGGACCCCGACCAGGTCCCGGTGGAGACCGCCCTGTCCGCCCTCGCCGACCCGGTCCGGATCCAGCTGATCCGCGAGCTCGCAGGGGACGCCGACTGGACCCGCAGCTGCGGCAGCTTCGACGTCCCGGTCGGCAAGGCGGCGCTCAGCCACCACTTCACCGTGCTGCGCGCGGCCGGCCTGGTCGAGCAGCGCGACCAAGGCGCCAAGCGGGTCAACCGGCTGCGCCGGGCCGAGTTCGACGCCCGCTTCCCCGGCCTTCTGGCCCTGGTGCTGCGCCCCGAACACCCCGCCTGACCAGGTGTTCCGCACTCCCCGGCGGGCCTCCGCAGCGCGTGGGACCATGGCAGGACGGAAGTGCGACCCCCGGGCGGTGGTCCGATACATGCGTACCGACGAGCCGGGCCCCGATCCCCTCCCGTTCGACCTCGCGGGCGGCGAGCCGGATCAGGGCGGCCTGCTGATGGTCCCGATCGCCACGGCGCTGATCGCGGATGACGGCCGCATCCTGCACTGGAGCGCGGACGCCCAGGCACTGCTCGGCTACTCACCGGACGAGGCGGTCGGCGCCCGGGCCGCCCAGCTACTGGTCACCGAGGACCAGCGCCCCGACGTGCAGGAGCTGTTCCGGGGCATCCTGGAAGGCCGGGCCTGGTCCGGGATCTTCCCGGTGCTGCACCGCAACGGCCACCACGTGAACCTGGAGTTCCGCACCCATCCCGTGCTCGGCCCGGAGGGGCGCCCGCTGGTGCTCGCGGTGGCCTCGGACGTGACCTCCGTGCACCGGTTGCGGGCCGACCTCGCGGTGCTGGACGGCTTCTTCACCCAGTCCCCGGTCGGCATGGCGGTGTACGACACCGAGCTGCGCTTCGTCCGGCTGAACGAGGCGCTGGCCCGCACCAACGGCCTGCCGGTCACCGACCAGCTCGGCCGCCGGATCACCGAGGTGCTGCCCGGCATCAACGGCGCCGAGATCGAGGCGGTGATGCGGCGGGTGCTGGAGACCGGCGAGGCCGTGATCGACGCCCGCTCGCACGGCCGCACCCCCGGCGACCCTGCCCATGACCACGCCTGGTCCGCCTCGTACTTCCGGCTGGAGCGCCCCGAGGGCGGGGTGCTCGGGGTGAGCTCGACCATCGTGGACGTCACCGAGCGGTACCGCGCCGAGTCCGAGGTGGCCCGGGCGCAGCAGCGGCTCGCGCTGCTCAACGAGGCCAGCACCCGGATCGGCACCACCCTCGATCTGGCCCGCACCGCCCAGGAGTTGGCCGAGGTGGCGACGCCCGACCTGGCCGACACGGTGGTGGTGGAGGTGCTGGAGTCGCTGGCCCGGGGCGAGCGGGCCGCGCCGCCAAGCCCGGCGGACCGCTCGGCCGTGCTGCGCCGGATGGCCTTCCACACCGTGCCGGGCTCGGCGATGACCCCGCTTGCCGAGCTGGACAGCGTGCACCGCTACCCCCCGTCGACTCCGTACGCCTGGGCGCTGGCCCACCGGCGCCCGGTGCTGCTGCCCTCGATCGAGGGCTCCACGCTGCACTGGTTCGCCGACGTCCCCGAACTGACCGAGCGGATGCGCGAGGACGGCGTCCGCTCGCTGATGGTGGTGCCGCTGATCGCGCGCGGGGCCGCGGTCGGCATGGCCGCGTTCTACCGGAACCTGACGGAGCGTCGCTACGACCAGGACGACCTGGCACTGGCCGCCGAGCTGGCCTCCCGGGCCGCCGTCGCGGTGGACAACGCGCTGCTCTACACCCGCGAGCGGGACGCGGCCCGGGAACGGCAGCAGGCGTTGGACGACACGCACGCCGCCCAGCAGCGTCTGCTGCTGCTGAACGAGGCCAGCACCCGGATCGGCACCACCCTCGATCTGCAGCGCACCGCCCGGGAGTTGGTGGAGGTGGTGCTGCCCCGGTTCGCCGACTTCGTCACCGTGGACCTGCTGGAGTCGGTCCTGGAGGGCGAGGAGCCGGCCCCGCCGCCGGACGACGGGCCCGCGATGCTGCGCGCGGTCGCGGTGGGCGAGGTGCAGGGTTCGGTGGTGATGGCCGGGGCGGCCGATCCGGTCGGCGCGGCGAGCAAGTCGGCGAAGCTGTACGCGGAGAGCCTGCGCACCCGGCGGTCGATCCTGGTGCCCGAGGTGGACGAGGCGGCGCTGCACCGGATCGTCGCCACACCGGACCGGGTGGCCCCGAGCCTGAGCGCCGGGGTGCACTCGTACCTGATGGTGCCGCTGCTGGCGCGCGGAGTGGTGCTGGGCGGTGCGGAGTTCATCCGGACCGGCAACACCCCGGAGCCGTTCACCGAGGACGACGTGGCGCTGGCCGAGGAGTTGGCGGCCCGGGCGGCGGTCTGCATCGACAACGCCCGGCTGTACCGGCGGGAGCGGGAGACCGCGCTGACCCTGCAGCGCAGCCTGCTGCCGCAGGAGGTGCACCACACGCTCGGGCTCGAGCTGGCCCACCGCTACCTGCCGAGCAGCGCGATCAGCGAGGTGGGCGGCGACTGGTTCGACGTGGTGCCGCTCTCCGGCGGGCGGGTCGCGCTGATCGTCGGGGACGTGATGGGCCACGGTATCCGGGCCGCCGCGACGATGGGCCAACTCCGTACCGTGGCCCGCACGTTGGCCACCCTCGAGCTGGAGCCCGCCCGGGTGCTCCGGCGCCTGGACGAGGYGGCGGTGRCGCTCGGCGAGGGCCAGTTCGCCACCTGCGTCTGCGTCGTCTTCGACCCGCTGGACCACTCCTGCACCGCCGCCTCGGCCGGTCATCTGCCGCCGGTGATCGCCAGCGCTGACGGTACCGCCGAACTGCTCGAACTCCCCTCCGGCGCACCGCTGGGCGTCGGCGGAGTCCCGTTCGAGAGCCGGCGCTTCACCCTGCCCGAGGACAGCATCCTGGTGCTCTACACCGACGGCCTGGTGGAGCGGCGCGGGCGTGACCTGGACGACGGCCTCGACCTGCTCCGCCGGACGGTGGCCGACCGGCGGGCCACCCTGGAGCAGACCTGCGACGCCGTGCTGGCCGCGCTGGACGCCCCCGCCGGCCAGGACGACGTGGCCGTGCTGATGGCGCAGGCCCGCCCGGTCGGTGCGGACCGGTTCGCGGTGCTGCCGCTGGCCGACGACCACGCGATGGTCGGCCACGCCCGCCGCTTCGTCCGGCGCACTCTCACCGACTGGGGCCTGGCCGTCCTGATCGACCAGGCCGAGCTGCTGACCAGTGAGCTGATCACCAACGCCCTGGTGCACGCGGGCTCGCCGGTCGAGCTGCGCGTCCTCCGCGACCGCCTGCTGACCATCGAGGTCGCCGACGTGGACAGCCGCCCGCCCCGGCTCCGGCACGCCCGGGAGGCGGATGAGGGCGGCCGCGGGATGTACCTGGTCAACGAGCTGGCCCACCGCTGGGGCAGCCGGGCCACCGAGGAAGGCAAGGTCGTCTGGTACGAGCTGGAACCGCCGCCGGGCTGACGGCCGTTCACCGATCCGATCGGGAGAACCACATGTCCATCAGCAGACTCGTCACCCTGCCGTGCGGACGGCGCGGCAAGTGGGTGGTGCTGGTGATCTGGCTGGCCCTGCTGGTCCTGACCGGACCGCTGGCCGCCAAGCTGACCGACGCCGAGGACAACGAGGCGTCCAGCTGGCTGCCCGGCGCCGCCGAGTCGACGCAGGTCCTGGTCGCCCAGCGCGCCTTCCAGCCCGTCGACACCGCGCAGGCCGTGGTGGTCTACGAACGGGCCGGCGGCCTGACTCCGGCCGACCGGGTGGCGGCGGCCCGCGACGCGATGGCCTTCGCGGACGCCCCGCACGTCCGGGGCCAGGTGGTCGGTCCGGTCCCGTCGGCGGACGGGCAGGCGATGCAGACCATCGTGCCGGTCGACATCGGCACCGGCGGCTGGCAGGACCTGCAACCCGCCGTGGACAGCCTGCGGGCCACCGCCGCCGACGACAGCCAGGGCATGGTCACCCACGTCACCGGACCGGCGGGGATCGGCGCCGACCAGGCGGAGGCCTTCGCCGGGATCGACAGCACCCTGCTCATCGCCACCGTCAGCGTGGTGATCGTCCTGCTGCTGCTCACCTATCGCAGCCCCGTGCTGTGGCTGCTGCCGCTGCTGGCGGCCGGGGCCGCCCTGACGGTGGCCCAGGCCGTCATCTACCTGCTGGCGAAGCACTCCGGACTGACCGTCAACGCGCAGAGCGCCGGCATCCTGATCGTGCTGGTGCTCGGCGCCGGGACGGACTACGCCCTGCTGCTGACCGCCCGCTACCGCGAGGAGCTGAGACGGCACGAGGACCGGCACGAGGCGATGGCGTACGCCCTGCACCGGGCCGGACCGGCGATCGGCGCCAGCTCGGCCACCGTGATCGCCTCGATGCTCTGCCTGCTGGTCGCCGAGATGAACTCCACCCGGGGCCTCGGCCCGGTCTGCGCGATCGGCGTGCTGGTCGCGCTGCTGGCCATGGTCACCCTGCTGCCCGCCCTTCTGGTGGTGCTCGGCCGCTGGGTGTTCTGGCCGGTCCGCCCGGCGTACGGCACGCCGGAGCCGACCGCGCACGGCCGCTGGGCCCGGATCGGCGGCGCGATCGCCCGTAAGCCGCGCCGGATCTGGATCGGCACCGGCCTTGCGCTGGCCGCCTGCTGCCTGGGGCTGTTCGCGCTGAACGCGGGCGGTCTGAGCCAGGCCGGGAGTTTCACCGGAACGCCGGACTCGGTCACCGGCCAGCAGGTGCTGAACCAGCACTTCCCCGGCGGCACCGGCGCCCCGCTCACCGTGCTCAGCGCCGCCGACCGGGCCGGGCAGGTTCGGACGGCGACCGTCGGCACCCCCGGCATCTCGGCCGCCACCGAACCGACGGTCCGTCAGGGCACCGCGCTGTTCTACGCCACGCTGACCGATCCGCCGGACAGCCAGGCCGCCAAGGACACCGTCGACCGGCTGCGCACCACCGTGCACGCCGTCCCCGAGGCCGATGCCCAGGTGGGCGGCAGCACGGCCGTCATCCTGGACGCCGGGCGGGCCGCCGCGCACGACAACAAGGTGATCATCCCGCTGGTGCTGGCCGTGGTGCTGGTGATCCTGGCCGGGCTGCTGCGGGCGATCACGGCACCGCTGGTGCTGATCGCCACCGTGGTGCTCTCCTATGCGGCGGCGCTCGGGCTGAGCGCACTGGCCTTCGAGTACATCTTCGACTTCGAGGGCTCGGACCAGTCGTTCCCGCTGTTCGTCTTCGTCTTCCTGGTCGCGCTGGGCATCGACTACAACATCTTCCTGATGACCCGGGTCCGCGAGGAGGCCCTGCACCGGGGCACCAAGGACGGCGCGGTGGCCGGCCTGGCCGCGACCGGCGGAGTGATCACCTCCGCCGGCCTGATCCTGGCCGCCACCTTCGCCGTCCTGGGCACCCTGCCGATCGTCGGACTGGCGGAGATCGGCTTCGCGGTCGCCCTCGGCGTCCTGCTGGACACCCTCGTGGTCCGCTCCGTCCTGGTCACGGCCCTGACCATGGACCTCCGCCACCGGATGTGGTGGCCGTCGAAGCTGCCCGACTGACTGGCCGGCCGGCTA
Organism: Kitasatospora sp. Root107; assembly: GCF_001424875.1. Lineage (GTDB taxonomy): Bacteria > Actinomycetota > Actinomycetes > Streptomycetales > Streptomycetaceae > Kitasatospora. Next base: position 22,844 of record NZ_LMCT01000020.1, read on the forward strand.
CTCCGGGTTACGTACGCCCCCGAGATGCCGCCGTCCACTCCCGCCCTCCGCCCACTCCCCTCTGCCGCCCGCAGGGCCTACTCCGGTGTCACGTACGCCCCCGAGATCCCGCCGTCCACCAGGAAGGTGTTCGCCGTCATGAACGAGGAGTCGTCACTGGCCAGGAAGGCCACCGCCGCCGCGATCTCGGACGGCTCCGCGAAGCGGCCGAGCGGGATGTGCACCAGGCGGCGGGCCGCCCGCTCCGGGTCCTTGGCGAACAGCTCCTGGAGCAGCGGGGTGTTCACCGGACCCGGGCAGAGCGCGTTGATCCGGATGCCCTCCCGGGCGAACTGCACGCCCAGCTCGCGCGACATCGCCAGCACCCCGCCCTTGGAGGCCGAGTAGGAGATCTGCGAGGTGGCCGCGCCCATCACCGCGACGAACGAGGCGGTGTTGATGATCGAGCCCTTGCCCTGCCGCTGCATGTGCGGGATGGCGTACTTGCAGCACAGGTACACGCTCGTCAGGTTGACCTCCTGGACCCGCTTCCAGGCCTCGAGCCCTGTGGTCAGGATCGAGTCGTCCTCCGGCGGCGAGATGCCCGCGTTGTTGAAGGCGATGTCCAGGCTGCCGTACGTGTCCACGGCCTGCTGGTACATCGCGATGACCGCCGCCTCGTCGGTCACGTCGGCCTGGATGAACAGGCCGCCCACCTCGTTGGCGGCCTTCTCGCCGCTCTCCGGATCGAGGTCGACGCAGACCACCTTCGCCCCCTCGGCGGCGAACCGCTTCGCGGTGGCCAGGCCGATCCCGCTGCCTGCTCCGGTGATGACGGCCACCCGGCCGTCCAGACGCTTGGTCATCTGACTACTCCTCTGTTGCGATGAAGACGTTCTTGGTCTCGGTGAAGGCGTTCAGAGCGTCGGGGCCCAGCTCCCGGCCGAGGCCGGACTGCTTGAAGCCGCCGAACGGGGTCGAATAGCGCACCGAGGAGTGCGAGTTGACCGAGAGGTTGCCCGCCTCGACGCCGCGTGCGACCCGCAGTGCGCGGCCGATGTCCCTGGTCCAGATCGAGCCCGACAGGCCGTACTCGGTGGCGTTGGCGATCCGCAGCGCGTCCGCCTCGTCCCGGAACGGGACCACGCTGACCACCGGGCCGAAGACCTCCTCGGTGAACGCCCGGTCGTCCGTCCGACCCGGCGCCAGCACGGTCGGCGGGAACCAGAAGCCGGGGCCTTCCGGGCAACTGCCGACGAAATAAGGCTCGTTGACGTACGAGGCGACCCGTTCCCGGTGCGCGGCCGAGATCAGCGGGCCCATCTCGGTCTTCTCGTCCGTCGGGTCACCGACCCGGACCGCCCGTACGGCGGCCTCGAAGGCGGCCATGAACTCGTCCAGCACACTCGCCTGGACCAGGATCCGGGAGCGGGCGCAGCAGTCCTGCCCGGCGTTGTCGAAGACCGCGCCCGGCGCCGAGGCCGCCGCCTTGGCCAGGTCCGCGTCGGCGAAGACGATGTTGGCGCTCTTGCCGCCGAGTTCGAGGGTGACCTGCTTGACCTCCGCGGCGCACCCGGCGGCCACCGCCTTGCCGACGGCGGTCGAACCGGTGAAAACCACCTTGCGGACGGCGGGGTGGGTGACGAACCGCTGCCCGACCACGGGGCCGCGCCCGGGCAGTACCTGGAAGACGTCCTCGGGGATGCCTGCCTGCCGGGCGAGTTCGGCCAGTCGCAGAGCGGTCATCGGGGTGAGCTCGGCGGGCTTGAGGACCACCGTGTTGCCCGCTGCCAGCGCGGGGGCGAAGCCCCAGGCCGCGATCGGCATCGGGAAGTTCCACGGCACGATGATGCCGACCACGCCCAGCGGCTCCTGGAAGGTCAGGTCCACTCCCCCGGCCACCGGGATCTGCCGGCCGAACAGCCGCTCCGGGGCGGCTGCGTAGTACTCGATCACGTCCCGCGCGTTGCCCGCCTCCCAGCGGGCGTTGCCCACCGTGTGGCCCGCGTTGGCGATCTCGAGCTGCGCCAGGTGCTCCCGGTCGGCGTCCACGGCGGCGGCGAAGGCCCGCAGCAGCCGGGCCCGGTCGGCCGGGGCGACCCGGCGCCAGCTGTCGAAGGCGGCCGCGGCCCGCGCGATGGCGGCGTCGGTCTCGGCGAGCGAGGTCATCGGGACGGTGGCGATCACCTCCTCGGTGGCGGGATTGACCACCTCGAAGAGGTCGGGCTCCGCACGGCTCACTGGGTGCTCTCCTTGATCAGGGCCTGGAACAGGCGCGGGTCGCTCGGGTCGGTCTCGGGATGCCACTGGACGCCCAACACGAAGCGCTCGCCCGGCAGTTCGACTGCTTCGACGGTGCCGTCGGTGCTGCGGGCGGTGACCGCCAGGCCCTCGCCCGGGCGGCCGACGGCCTGATGGTGGTAGCAGCGCACCTTGGCGTGGCCGCCGAGGATCGCGGCCAGCCTGCTGCCGGGTGCGGTCTCTACCTGCTGCCACTGGAAGGTGCCCGGGGCCACCTGGTGGTCGGGTGGGTCGAGGTGCTGGACCAGATCGCCGCCGAGCGCGACGTTCAGCAGCTGCATGCCCCGGCAGACGCCCAGCAACGGCAGTCCGCTGTCGATCGCCGCCCGGGTGAGGGCGAACTCCCAGCCGTCCCTGGCCGGTTGGGGCTCCCCGGTGCGCGGGTGCGGCTCGGCCCCGTACGAGGCCGGGTCGAGGTCGGGGCCGCCGGCCAGCACCAGCCCGTCCAGCCGGGCCAGCACCCGGGCGGCGCCCGCCGGGTCCTGCGGTGGCAGCAGGACGGGCAGGCCGCCGGCCTGTTCGACGGCCTCGACATAGCTCTGCGGGATCAGCGCGGCGGGCTGCCGCCAGACGCCCCAGGCCGCCTCGTCCCGGTAGCTGCTGACGCCGATCAGCGGACGCCCCGTCGGATGACCCGTCACAGCCGCTCGAATCCGCGGCGCCGCTCCCAGTCGGTCACCGCCGCGTCGTAGGCGGTGAGTTCGACCCGCCCGGCATGGGTGTAGTGCCGGACCACGTCCTTGCCGAAGGCCAGCGCAGCGACCTCGCTGGCCTCGAAGGCGGCCACCGCGTCGCGCAGCGTGCTGGGCACCCGGGGCGCGTTCGAGGCGTACGCGTTGCCGGTGAACTCCGGCTCCAGGGGGAGCTGTTGTTCGACCCCGTGCAGTCCGGCGGCGATCAGTGCGGCCAGCGCCAGGTACGGGTTGACGTCCCCGCCGGGCACCCGGTTCTCGAACCGGAGCGAGGGGCCGTGGCCGACCACCCGCAGCGCGCAGGTCCGGTTGTCCCGGCCCCAGGCGACCGCGGTGGGTGCGAAGCTGCCCGGCACGTACCGCTTGTAGGAGTTGACGGTCGGCGCCAGCAGCAGCGAGAACTCGGCCAGGCAGGCCAGCTGCCCGGCCAGGAAGTGCTCCATCGTGCGGGAGAAACCGCCAGGACCGTCACCGGCGAAGACCGGCCTGCCCTGCTCGTCGCGCAGACTCAGGTGTACGTGGCAGGAGTTGCCCTCGCGCTCGTTGTACTTCGCCATGAAGGTCAGGCTGTAGCCCTCCTGGTCGGCGATCTCCTTGGCGCCGGTCTTGTAGACCGCGTGGTCGTCGCAGGTGGCCAGCGCGGGGCCGTACTTGAAGGCGATCTCGTGCTGGCCGAGGTTGCACTCGCCCTTGGCCGACTCGACGGTCAGCCCGGCGCCGGTCATCTCGTTGCGCAGCCGGCGCAGCAGCGGCTCGATCCTGGAGGTGCCCAGGACGGAGTAGTCGACGTTGTACTGGTTGACCGGGGTGAGCCCGAAGTAGTCCTTCTGCCACGCCTGTTCGTAGCTGTCCTTGAAGACGATGAACTCCAGCTCGGTGCCCGCGTAGGCCTGCCAGCCGTACCCGGCCAGCCGCTCCAGCTGCCGGCGCAGCACCTGCCGCGGCGAGACCGCGACGGGCGTGCCGTCGTGCTGGAGCACGTCGCACTGGACCATCGCGGTGGCCGGGTGCCAGGGCACCATCCGCAGGGTGGCGAAGTCGGGCTTGAGCACGAAGTCGCCGTAGCCGGTCTCCCAGGAGGAGACCTCGTAGCCGTCCACGGTGTTCATGTCGATGTCCACGGCGAGCAGGTAGCCGCAGCCTTCGGCCGCGTTCTCGACCACCTCGTCCAGGAAGTGCCCGGCGGCGATCCGCTTGCCCTGGAGCCGGCCCTGCATGTCGGTGAGGGCGAGCACCACGGTGTCCACGGCGCCGCTGCCGATCAGCTCGCGCAGCCGGTCGAGGGTGAGGCGGGGGCTGCTCATCGGTTCTCCAATACGGTGATCGGCTCGTCCTCGGCGGTGACCTTCGGGCCGGTGAACCAGTGCCGGGCCGAGATCAGCCACCAGACCCCGGCGAAGCCGAGCACGGCCGCGACCGCGACGGGGGTGTAGTTGAAGCTGACGGCGGTCACCGGGCTGACGGTGGGCAGCATGAACAGCACGGTGATCAGCGCCGTCCAGCCGACCGCCACGCTACCGACCAGCTTGCTCCAGCGGCCCAGATGCCACGGGCCGCGCTCGAAGGCGTCACCCTGACGGAGTCTCAGGAACACCGGGACGACGTACGCGATGTACAGCCCGATCACCGAGACCGAGGTGACGGCGGCGTACGCGGTGGCGTTCCACAGGTACTGCGCACCGAGCACGAACGCTCCGCCGGTGGCCAGCCAGACGGCGGCCGTCGGGGTCTGGGTGCGCGGGTTGATCCGGTGCCAGATCCGCGAGCCGGGCAGCGCCCCGTCCCGCGAGAAGGCGTAGATCATCCGGGAGTTGGCGGTGACCGAGGCCATCCCGCAGAAGAACTGGGCGCCGATCACGATCAGCAGCAGCAGCTTGGCGCCGCCCACCCCGATCGCGTCGATGAAGATCTGCGCGGGCGGCACACTGGTCGAACTGCCGAGCGCCCCGTCGTAGTCGCGGATCGCGAAGGTGATCCCGAGCAGCAGCACCCAGCCCGCGACGATCGAGACCAGTACCGAGTTGACGATGCCCTTCGGCCCGGAGCGGGCGGCGTCCCGGGTCTCCTCGGTCATGTGCGCCGAGGCGTCGTAGCCGGTCAGCGTGTACTGGGCGAGCAGCAGGCCGAGCATCGCGACGTAGAAGCTGTTCCGGAAGCCGGTGTTGTTCACGAACTCGGTGAACACGAAGGAGGCGGAGGCGTGTTCGGCCGGCAGCAGGACCAACGCGCCGACGATCACCGTGACGCCGATCAGGTGCCACCAGACGCTGACCGAGTTGAGCAGGGAGATCAGCTTGACGCCACGGGTGTTGAGCAGCCCGTGCAGCACCAGGATCACCGCGAAGATCAGCACCGTGTGGGCAGGAGTGGCGGCGTAGCCCCACTGGAGCTGGAGGAAGGCGTTGGTGAAGAAGGCAGCCCCGAAGTCGACTCCGGCGGTGACCGCGACCTGGCCCATGAAGTTGAAGTATCCGGTGAACCAGCTGGTCGCCGGGCCGTTGCGCTTGGCCAGCTTGGCGGCCCAGTAGTACAGCCCGCCCGCGGTCGGGTAGCTGGAGCAGATCTCGGCCATCGCGAGCGCGACGCACAGGGTCATCAGGCCGACCAGTGGCCAGCCCCAGATGATCATGGCCGGGCCGCCGGTGTTCAGGCCGAAGCCGTAGAGGGTGAGGCAGCCGGAGAGGATGGAGACGATCGAGAACGAGACCGCGAAGTTGGCGAAGCCCGACATCGAGCGGGCGAGCTCCTGGGTGTATCCGAGCTCGCGGAGGCGGTGTTCGTCGTCGCTGAGAGTGTCGCTGAGAGTGTGCTCGGAGGACATGCGCACCCCTTGGGGGTTCGGTTGGGGGAGGTCCGAAACGTGCGCCACGGCAGTGTGGAGATCAATGGACTGAAACCGGACCATTGATGTGGTGAGCATGTTTCACCCCACGTGGTGGGCGCGTCAAGAGGGTCTGGGTACGATTCCCGCGTGGACGACGACGGCGGGCTGATGGACTGGCAGGGCGGCGCGATCTTCCGCCCCGTCCGGACCGGCAACGCCTTCGAGGAGACCGTTGAACGCATCCTGGAGGCGCTCAAACTCGGCGTCTTCGGGTACGGCGACCGGCTGCCCGCCGAACGGGACCTGGCCGCCCGGCTGCACGTCAGCCGGGAGACCCTGCGCGACGCGATCCGCTCACTCCAGCTGGCGGGCTGCGTGGAGTCCAGGCGCGGCCGCTACGGCGGCACCTTCGTCACCTACCGGCTGCCGCCGCCCGACCCTGATCTCGGCCAACTCCGGCGCGCGGTCCAGGACATGGGGGCGGAGCTGGAGGACGCCCTGACCTTCAGGATGGTGCTGGAGACCGGGGCGTCCGAGCAGGCCGCCCGGCGCGCGCTCACCCCCGAGCAGCGCGCGTACCTGACCCAGCGCCTCGACGAACTGGAGCGCTCGGGACCGGACGAGTACCGGCAGCTCGACTCCCGCTTCCACCTGGCCATCGCCGAGCTGACCGGCTCCCACTCGCTGGCCGCAGGGGTGGCCGAGAGCCGGATGCGGCTGAACGACCTGCTGAACGCGATCCCGGTGCTCGGCCGCAACATCGACCACGCCTCCGAGCAGCACCAGGCCATGGTCCGGGCCATCCTGGACGGCGACGTCGAGGGCGCCCGGCGCGCCACCGAGGAGCATCTCGAGGCGACCGCGGCGCTGCTCCGCGGTTTCCTGGGCTGACCGCCCCCGTCTCAGTGCTCGTGCACGTGCCCGTCGTCGTTGCTGTGCACGTGCTGATGGGCTCCGCGCACCACCAGGTGCTCCAGCAGCTCCCGGGTCGCCTCGGTGACGGCGGCCACCGCCCGGTCGAACGCCTCCTGGTTGTGCGCCGCCGGCGCCCGGAAGCCGGAGACCTTCCGGACGTACTGGAGCGCAGCCGCGTGGATGTCGTCCTCGGTCACCTCGGGGGTCACCGGGGCGCGCAGGGTCTTGATGCTTCGGCACATGCCTCCAGTCTGCCTCTTCACCGTCCCCTGACAGGTGACAGGGGGTATTGGTCAGCGTCCCGGGGTACCGTGGCGGGTAACTCTTGACGCATGATCACTCACGGCCGCGAGGCCGGACAGCAGCGGGGAGGCACAGTGGAGACCTGGGCGACGTGGACCACGCAGGGCATCCGGGCCGGGCACGGCGGTGTCCTCACCGAGGAGCTCGGAGCCATCACCGGAGACCTCACCCTGCACACCACCTGGGTGGACGGCGAGGCCCGGATCACCATCCAGTACACCGGGGCGCAGGACTGGTTCACCGTGGTCGGCAGCCCCGTCACGGTGACCGACGAGACCGCCGCGCGCAATCTGCACCAGGCCATGGTCGAGGCCACCAAGTCCGGCGGCGGGGCGGGCGTCCCGATCTGAGGCCGACCGCTCCCGGCGGCTGTTGATGATCACTCAACTGCTAGTCTGTGTACGCCAAACGGGGGGCTCCGGGCCGAACCGCGCCGGTTATCCGGGCGCGGTGGGTTCGCTGTGCGCCTCGTCGTACCCGACTGCCAGGAGCACTCTTGCTGCCCGCGCACACCCACCGCCGCCGTGTCCTGCCCTTCGCCGCCGTCGCCATCGCCGCCTCGCTGCTGGCGGGCGTCGCCCAGGCCGACACCTCCACCCCGGCGGACCCGAAGCTGATCGCCGATCTGGACGCCATCCTGGCCGACCCCCGGCTGGCCACCGCCCAGGCAGGCGTGCAGGTCGTCGACACCAGCACCGGCCAGGTGGTCTACCAGCACCAGGCCGACGCGCTGCTCACCCCGGCCTCCACCCTGAAGACCGTCACCTCCGCCGCCGCGCTGGAGCTGCTCGGCGAGAGCCACGTCTTCACCACCGAGGTCCGCACCACCGGCAGCCGCTACAGCAACGTCCTCAACGGTGACCTGATCCTGCGCGGCGGCGGTGACCCGAGCCTGCAGCCGAAGGACCTGGACGACCTGGCCGCCCAGGTGGCCGCGGCCGGCATCACCACCGTCACCGGCCGGGTGCTCGCCGACGGCAGCCGCTACGACTCCGTCCCGCTCGGCCCCGGCTGGGCCTGGGACGACGAGGCGTACTCCTACAGCCCGCAGATCTCCGCGCTCACCGTCGCCCCGGACGCCGAGTACTCGATGGACACCGTCAAGGTGACCGTCACCCCGGCCGCCACCGTGGGGCAGCCCGCCACGGTCACCCTGTTCCCGGCCGAGGCGCCGGTGAAGTTCGCCGGGCAGATCACCACCGGCGCGGCGGGCAGCGGCAACAGCAGCGACGTCGAGCGCCGACGGGGCGTCAACGAGCTGGCGCTGACCGGCAGTCTGGCCGTCGGCTCCGCCCCGGTCGACTTCCTCACCACGGTGGAGAACCCGACCGGCTACACCGGCGACGTCTTCGCCGGCGCGCTGGCCAAGCACGGTGTCAAGGTCATGCGCCCGACGAAGGCCGCCACCGGGGCCGAGGCCTCGCAGGCCCTGGTCGGCCACGCCTCCCGGCCGCTCGGCGAGCTGCTGGTCCCGATGCTCAAGATCAGCAACAACGGCATCGCCGAGCACCTGCTCAAGGAGATCGGCAAGGTCAAGGGCGGCCAGGGCAGCTGGAGCGCCGGCGTCGCCCAGGTGAACGGCTTCCTCAAGGCCAACGGCCTGGAGCTGCCGACCAGCCGCCAGGTGGACGGCTCCGGCCTGTCCCGCTACGACCTGGTCAGCGCCTCCAAGATGACCGGCCTGCTCAAGCTCGCCCCGGGCAAGCCGTGGTTCAAGACCTGGTACGACGCCCTCCCGATCGCGGGCAACCCCGAGCGGATGGTCGGCGGCACCCTGGCCGCCCGGATGCGCGGCACCGCCGCCGAGAACAACGTGCACGCCAAGAGCGGCTCGATGGGCGGCGTCGACAACCTGGTCGGCTACGCCACCGCGCCCGACGGGCGTCGGCTCGCCTTCTCCGTCCTGGTCAACAACTTCCCGGGTGCCCGCCCGCGCAGCGTCCTCGACGCGATCGCCGTCCGCCTGGCCACCGGCCCGGCCGCCACGCCGTCCGCGCCCGCCGCGCCCGCGCTGAAGTCCTTCAACGCCCCGGCGCTGCACGACGCTCCCGCCGAGGTCCCGGCCACCCGCTGGGAGGAGTGCGAGACGCTCGGCCGCTGCTGAGTGCCCGCCTCCGGCGCCCCATCCGTCTTCGGGTGGGGCGCCGCTGTCGTTCCGGCAGGTGACCGGGCGCCCCGGCGCGCAGGACCCGGCGCGCGGTAGCACAGGGCAGGGCCATCCGGGTGAGCAGGACGGCATCGGCCCGGGAATCCCCGCAGCTCAGAACTACGCTGACGGCGGTTCAGCACCCGCGTCGGCCGGACTCGGCCGCCCGCAGTTCGGAGGCCAACGTGTCCGGAGCCAGGTCCATGCTGCAGACCGCCCGAGGCCATCTCGGCTACCGCGAAGGCGCGGGCAACCAGAACCGCTTCTCGGCCGCGATGGGCCGCCCCGCCGAGAGCTGGTGTGCCGACTTCGTCGCCGCCGTCGCGGTGGAGAGCGGCAACGCGGGCCGCTACCCGGACACCGCCTCCTGCTCGGTCGCCCGGGCCTGGTTCGAAGAGCGCGGCCGGCTCTCCGCGTACCCCGCGATCGGCGCCCAGGTGCTGTTCGGCACCCCCGAGGGCCCGTACGGCCCGGGCGGCGCGCACACCGGCCTGGTGCTCGCGTACACCGCCGACACCATCACGGTCGTCGCGGGCAACACCAACGACGACGGTTCCGCCAACGGCGACGGAGTCTACCGCCGCAGCTACCAGCGCCGCTCCCGCTACGTCGACTCCTACGGCTACCCCGACTTCCCCGAGGGCCTGGTCACCGCCGACCCCGCCTGGCGCGACCGCCCCGGCGTCCGGTACTTCGGCCACCAGGCGGACGAGTCCGACCTGCCCGCCCCGCTGATCCCCCGTCAGGTGGTGATCGACGGCCGCCCGTACGGCCCCGGCGCGGTCGGCGAGCACATCACCACCCTCGGCCGGCTGCTGGTCGCGGCCGGCTGCTCGCACTACGCCGAAGGCCCGGGCCCGGTCTGGGGCCCGGCCGACACCGAGAGCTTCCGCCAGTACAGCTCAGCCTCGGCGACACCGGCGCCGACGCCGACGGCATCCCGGGGCCGCGCCAGCTCCACCGCCTGGAGTCCGACTTCGGCGACCGGATCTGACGACCGCTCACCGCCGCACCCGCAGGGCCGGGATCTCCGGCGAGGGCACCGTGGTGGTGACCGCCGCCGCCTGGCCCGCCCAGTGCCGGATACCCGGGACGTCTATGCCGAACGGCGGCGCCGCCTCGAACGGCGCCAGGCCCTCCGCCGCCCGGGCCAGCAGGGCGGCCGCGCCGGTCGGGTTGCCCCGGGCGGCGTGGGTCAGGCCGACCGCGTACTGGGCGAGGGCGCGCCACAGCGCCCGCTCCGGTTCGGGGGCGGCTTTCCAGCGATCCTCCAGCACCTCGTGGGCGTGGAACGGCATTCCGGCGTCGAGCAGTTGCTGGGCCTCGGCGAGCGTCCGCTCGGCCGACCGCTGCACGCCCTCCGGCTGACGCGGGGCACCCTGCGCGCCGGGGACGCCGTAGGGCACTGGGCGAAGGGGCGGCAGGCGGCGGGCCGCAGTGCACGCAGGCCGCCGCGCCCTCGCGCAGCCGCCCGCATTCGGGGCAGACCTGTTCCAGCCGGCACACCGCGTCCCCGCCGCCGTTCTCCACATCAGCCATACGGCGATTGTCCCGCACCGGTCAGCGCCGGGTGTCCTCGCCCGCCTCGTCCTCGCGGTCGCCCTCGGCCTGCGACTCCTCCCAGGCATGGGCGACCTGGTAGGAGGTGATGCCCTCCTCCGGGTCGGCGGCGCGGACCTCCTCGCGGTCGGTCGCGGCCTTGTCGCTGAACTTCTCCTGCATCTCCGACATGACGGCTCTCCCAACTGGTCGGCTACCCCCAGCCTGCGCTCATCACTCCGCCGGGGCCAGCTCCGCCAGCAACGAGGGGTTGACCAGTTCCAGCACCGCGCGGACGTCCGCCACCGCCGCGGCGGGCCAGAGCACCGCCCGGGCCGAGCGGTAGCGTTCGGCCAGCCGCTCCCGGTCGGCCTCCGCCAGGGCGGCGGCCCGGGCCGGGTGGGAGTTGTGCGCGTTGTCGGAGATCTTCAGCAGGGTGGCCGCGTGGTCGGTCACCACCTGCTGGAGCATCTCCCGGTAGCCCACCCCGGGCAGCCTGGTCACCCGCCGCACCGTCGCCACCACGCTGAACGGCACCCCCGCCCGCAGCAGGTCGTCGGCGGTCACCGGGGTGTCCTCCAGTACGTCGTGCAGCAGCCCGGCCATCTGCAGCCCGACCCCGAACGGCGCGACGCCCGCCGCCACCGCCCGGACGTGCCCGATGTACGGCGCGCCGATCAGGTCGAACTGTCCGGCGTGCGCCTCGGCCGCCAGGGCATCGACGTCGGCAAGGCTCAGCGTGGGCACAGCGCGCTCCCCCAGGGGAAAGTGACGGTCCGTCAGCCGATCGGCCGCCGGTCTGGCGCGACGATAGCACCGGCCCGGACCTCCCCTCCGCAGCAGCCCGGGGCATACTTCGACCGACCCACCGAAGAGAAGCCGGAGACCGATCCCGTGCGGGTACACCCCATCTCCCCGGAGCGGCTGGCCGAGCTGCTCGCCGACCGGATCGCCGACCTCGCCACCGACGGCCGCCGGGCCCGGGTGGCGCTGGACGGCGCTCCCGCCGCCGGGCCCGCCGCGCTGGCGGACGCGCTGGTCGAACCGCTGCGCCTGCGCGGGCACCCCGTCCGGCGGGTCTCGGCGGCCGACTTCCTCCGCCCGGCCTCGGTCCGCCTGGAGTACGGCCACCAGGACCCCGACGCCTACCACGACAGCTGGCTGGACGACGGCGCGCTGCTGCGCGAGGTGCTCGACCCGCTGGAACCGGGCGGCACCGGACGGATCCTGCCCACCTTCCGGGACCCGGCCACCGACCGCGCCACCCGGGCCGGCTACGTCGAACTCCCGCCCGGCGGCGTCCTGCTGCTGGACGGCCCGCTGCTGCTCGGCCGCTGGCTGCCGTTCGACCTCACCGTGCACCTCGCCCTCGGCCCGGCCGCGCTGGCCCGTCGGACCGCACCCGAGGAGCAGTGGACGCTGCCCGCCTTCGCCCGCTACCAATCCGAGACCGACCCGGCCGCCCTCGCCGACCTCACCGTCCGCTGCGACGACCCCCGGCACCCGGCACTCATCGAGCCCTGACGGCCGGGGTCGGGGCTTGCCTGGTCCTGGCAGGGCCAGGCAGGCACCCGGCCCGATCGGCCACACTCCTCCCATGAGCATGGACGTCCTGGGCTGGAACAAGGCGGCGTCCGCCCTGCTCGGTGACTACGCCGCCCTGGCGCCGGCCGAGCGCAACATCGCCCGGATCACCTTCCTCGACGAGACGTCCCGGGAGCTGTACGCGGACTGGACCTCGTGCGCCCGGGGGAACGTGGCCTACCTCCATCTGGACGCGGGCCGGCACCCCGACGACCCTCGGCTGGCCAGCCTGATCGGCGAACTGTCCATGAAGAGCGCGGAGTTCCGTCGCTGGTGGGCCGAGCACCCGGTGCAGGACAAGACCTCGGGGACCAAGCGGTTCCACCATCCGGTGGTCGGCGAGCTGGAACTGGCCTACGAGACCCTGCGCGCGACGGACGACCCCGACCAGGCCCTGATCACGTACGCGGCCGAGCCGGGCAGCCCCTCGCACGACGCCCTGCGGATGCTGCTGGCGTGGGCCGCCGAGGCGCCCTCGCCCGGGCCGGCCGGACTTCCGGTCCTCATCGAGGAGTAGGGCCGCGCTGGCAGCGCGGGCACCAGTACGCGGGCCGGTCCCGGTCGTGCTGGGCGGTCCGCACGGTACTGCCGCAGCGCAGGCAGGGGTGGCGGGCACGGCCGTACACCCAGTTCTGCCGGCCGGGGCGGGGGTCCGGGGTGGTCGGGTGGCCCGGCCGGTCCTTGTCGGGCGGCCAGCCGGTCCAGCACCGGGAGGGCGTCGGCGACCGGGGACCAGGGGGTGAGCCCGGCCAGGAAGCACAGCTCGTTGGCGTAGACGTTGCCGATCCCGGCCAGGTTGCGCTGGTCCAGCAGCGCGGCGCCGAGCGGGCGCCCCGGATCGGCGGCCAGCCGGCGGACCGCCTCGGCGGCGTCCCAGTCCGGGCCCAGCAGGTCGGGACCGAGATGGCCGACCACCGAGTCCTCGTCCGCACTCCGGAGCAGCTGGACCACCGGCAGCCGGTACCCGACGGCCGTCCGCCCCTCGACCCCGAGCACCACCCGGATCTGGTGCCCCGCCCCTCCGGTCCACCGCTCCCCCGGGCCGTACAGCTCCCAGCGGCCGTCCATCCGCAGGTGGGTGTGCAGAGTCAGCCCGCCGTCGAACCTGGTCAGTAGGTGCTTGCCGCGCGGGACGGTGCCGAGCACCCGGCGGCCCGTCAGGTCGGCGGTGGCGTGCGCGGGCACCCGCAGCTCGGCCGTGATCAGCAAGCGGCCGGTGAGCGCGCGGTCCAGCTGCCCGGCAACGCGGAATACGGAGTCTCCTTCTGGCACCCATCCATCATCAGGCAGCGGACGCTGACGGGTGTTCAGCGGCTGATATGTTTCCCCGCGAAGATCATCTGACTATCTGTATCCACGGGGTGGGACATGAACATCAAGCGCACCGGCACGGCCGTCCTCGGCGCCCTTCTCCTCGGCTTCCTGCCGACCGTCGCGGGCGCCACCCCTGGCAGCGGCGTCACCGCCACTGTGCTCGCCAAGGGCACCACGGAGGACAGCATCACGCTCAAGGCCAAGGGCCGCACCGACGTCGTCTTCCGCGAGATCACCATCGCCCCCGGCGGCACCACCGGCTGGCACTACCACCCGGGCCAGGTGCTCGCCGTGGTCAAGTCCGGCACCCTGACCCGCAAGCTGGACGACTGCTCGACCGAGGTGACCGCCACCGGCGGCGTCGTGGTGGAGCCGGCCGGCCACAAGCACGTCCACATCGGCTACAACTACGGCACCGAGCCGGTGGTCCTGCTCGTCACCTACCTGGTCCCGGAGGGCAGCCCGCTCTCGGTCGACATGCCGGCCCCCAGCTGCTCCTGATCCTGGGACACTCGGGGGCGTGACGATATCTCAGCTCCCGAAGCTCCCGGCGTCCTACCTGGCCGGCGTCCGTCCGCTGCTCGGCCCGGCGGCCGACCACTGGCTGGCGGCGCTGCCCGGGCACCTGGAGCAGGTGCTCGGGCGCTGGCGGCTCACCCCCACCGGGCAGCAGTACCGGCACGGGGTCGGCGCCGTCGTACTGCCCGTACTGACCGCCGACGGCGAACGGGCCGCGCTCAAGATCGGCCTGCTGGACGAGGACTCCCGGCCGGAGGCCGAGGCGCTCCGGGCCTGGGGCGGCCGGGGCGCCGTCCGGCTGCTCCGGTCCGACCTGGCGCTCGGCACCGACCCGCAGTACGGCGTCGGGGCACTCCTGCTGGAGTGGCTGACATCCGAGCGTTCGCTCTTCGAGGTCC
>NZ_LMCT01000020.1:37526-66820 GCF_001424875.1 Kitasatospora sp. Root107
CATCTGGCCGACCGCTGGGCGGAGCAGCTCCCCGCCGACTGGGCCCGGCTCGGCGAGCCCTGCCCGCGTCGGTACCTGGACGCCGCCGTCACGGCCTGCCGCGAACTCGGCGGCGACCACGCGCCTGTCGTGGTGCACGGCGACCTGCACCACGGCAACGTGCTGGCGGGGCGCCATTCCGAGTGGCTGGCCATCGACCCCAAGGGCCTGATCGGCGAGCCGGCCTTCGATCTGCTCCCCTTCCTCCGCAACCGCTGGACCGCCCTGACCACGACCGGAGACACCCGCGCCGCCCTGGAACTGCGGCTGGCCCGGGTGGTCGAGGCCGCCGGGCTGGACCCGGAACGGGCCCGCCGCTGGTCCCAGGCCCGGGCCGTCGACGACCTGCTCTGGTGCACCGAGAACGGCAGCTCCCCCGGCGTCTCGGTCCAGGTCTCCACCGCCCTGACGGAGTGGCTGCACCGCTAGGCCTGTCTGCCCGGGTGACGGCGGGTCAGACGCCTGGCAGACCGGTCTCCAGGCCGTCCAGGGCGTGCGAGCAGATGCAGTCGCGGGCCGCCGGCAGGCTCTCCAGCGCCTTGAACAGGACGGTGCGCAGCCGGTCCACGTTCCGCCCGAACACCTCCAGCACCTCCGCGTGGGTCACACCCTCCCCGCTCTCCACCCCGGCGTCCAGATCGGTGACCAGGGCCAGCGAGGTGTAGCAGAGGCCCAACTCGCGAGCCAGCACGGCCTCCGGATGACCCGTCATACCGACCACCGACCAGCCGTTCCCGGCGAACCAGCGCGACTCCGCCCGGCTGGAGAACCGAGGCCCGCCGATCACCACCAGGGTCCCGCCGTCCACCGGCTCCCAGGCGCAGTCGCGGGCCGCGGCCAGCACGACCCGGCGCCCGTCGGGGCAGTACGGGTCGGCCATCGAGACGTGCACCACCTCGGGCCTGCCACCACCGGGCAGCGGCAGGCCGTCGTAGTAGGTCTGCTGCCGTCCGTCGGTCCGGTCGACGAACTGGTCCGGCACCACCAGCGTCCCGGGGCCGTACTCCTCCCGCAGTCCGCCCACCGCGCACGGCCCGAGCACCTGGCGCACGCCCAGCGACTGGAGCGCCCACAGGTTGGCCCGGTAGTTGATCCGGTGCGGCGGCAGCGCGTGGCCCCGCCCGTGCCGAGGCAGGAACGCCACCGACCGGCCGGCCACCTCCCCGACGAAGATCGCGTCGCTCGGCGCCCCGTACGGCGTCTCCGCCACCACTTCGGTCACGTCGTCCAGCAGCGCGTAGAGGCCCGAGCCCCCGATCACCCCGATCTCGGCGCGGACGGGACGGGCGGCGCTCTCGCTCATGGTGACGGCCTCTCAGTCGGCTGCTCCGGCATCCACCACTGTACGAACCCCGGCCCAGGGCGGGCCCGTCGGACGATGCCTCCGGGGCAACGGCATTCGGGCGTACAGTGGCCGTCCCTTGGTGGGTGGTCAGAGTTGGAGTCGTGGAAATGAACAGAGTGCGGGTCGCCGGGCACCAGGCGCTGGCGTGGCGCGGGGCGACCGAGGGGGCCGAGGCGGCGGTGCTGGTGCTGCACGGCGGGCAGGTGGCGAGCGAGCGCCGCCCCGGGCCGGTGAACCTGCCGGGCCTGCGGATGCAGGGCTTCGCCCATGCGGTGGCGCGCGAGACGGCGGGGACCGGGATCGCGGTCGGCTCGGTGCGCTACCGCTACCGGGGCTGGAACGGCGACCGGGCCGACGCCGCCCGGGACGCCACGGCGGCCCTGTGCGACCTGGCCGAGGAGCTCGGCCCGGTGCCGACCGTGCTGGTCGGGCACTCGATGGGCGGCCGGGCCGCGCTCCGGGCCGCCGGGCACCCGTGCGTGACGGGCGTGATCGCGCTGGCCCCCTGGTGCCCGGCGGACGACCCGGTGCACCAGCTCAAGGGTCGCACCGTGCTGACCCTGCACGGCGACCGCGACCGGATCACCGAGCCGGAGGCAACCCGCGTCCTGGCCGCCCGGGCCCGCGAGGCGGGCGCCCGGGTGGCCGGCTACACGGTGCACGGCTCGGGCCACGCCCTGCTCCGCCGCTCCGCCGACTGGCACCGCGCGGCGGCCGAACTGACGGCCGGGCTGCTCGGCCTGCGCCCCCTGCCCGCCGAGGTCACCGGCGCACTCGCCCTGGGCACGGCCGACTCCGGCGGGCTGGAACTCACCCTGCCGCTCTGACCCGACTTCTACGGCTTCGCGGAGGTCGCCCGGGCATGCGCGGCGGCGCGGATCTGGGAGGGACCGCAGGCCCAGACCATGATCCGGCCGCCCGCCCACGCCAGTGGACGGTCCCAGCCGACCCGGACCAACCAGGGGCGGCGGACGGCGAGTTCGGCCCTGGCCCAGCCCGGCAGCAGGTCGATCGAGGCGTTCGTCAGCAGCCGGACGGCAAGCCGCTCGCGACGGCTGCGCCCGAAACCGCGCAACAGCCGGAGCACCTCCAGCGCGGGCGGCGTGACCCGCAGCTCAGGCCTGATCCGGTCCAGGTAGTACGCCACTTCGGCCCGGGACCTGGGTATCGCCGTGGCGCCGAGCCGTTCGGCGATGATCGCCACCTCGGCGAAGTAGGTGTCGCACTCGGCGGCGGTCAGCGGCGTGGCGGCCAAGCGCTGATAGCCGGTCAGGAAGCAGTGCACCTCGGCGACGTGCACCCAGGTGAGCAGCTCCGGATCGTCGGCCCGGTAGCTGCGGCCGTCGGGCGTGGTGCCCCGGATCCGCAGGTGGATCCGCCGCACGGCCGCGATCGCCTGCTCGGCCGCGGCCGTCGAGCCGAGCGTGGTGGTAGTGACGAACCGTGCCGTCCGGTGGAGCCGCCCGGTCGGATCGGCCCGGAAGTCGGAGTGCGCGTCGACGGCGGCCATCGCCAGCGGGTGCAGGGACTGGAGCAGCAGAGCCGCGAAGCCGCCCACCAGCATCCCGGCCGGATGCCCGTGCACCCGCCACACCACACTGTCCGGACCGAAGAGCCCGGGGTCCCCGGCCGGTTGGTCGTAGCGCTCCAGGTGCAGGTCGTCCCCGTGCACGGTGGCGTTGATCTCGTCCAGCAGCCGGGCCCGCAGCACGGCGACCGGCCTACGCCACCGGGCCGTACCGATTCCTGCCCCCACCGTGCCCACCCCTCGTCACCCGGACCACCACAGTACCGAAGGGGACCTCACCGCCCGCGCCGACGCCTTCGGACGTCGAGGTTGACGGCGGATCAGTTGTCCGGGGAGTCGCCCCGATCCTCGGCAACCCTCGCATAATGTGGCAGAACCGGTTCTAACGCGCCGGTGGCCGGAGAGATCGCCAACAAGATCATGCACAGCATGCTCGAGACCGGGAGTGGCTTCGGGACCCAGGTGTCCGAGGCCCGGCCGACCGAGGACCAGGGAGCCCCTGATGACCGACCCGACCTCCTGAGGTGCCGACCAAGGTACTGATCGGGCGGGACGACCGGCTCTTCCCCGCCGGGTTCCAACGGCGTGTGGCCCAGGACCGCCTGGGCATCACCCCGCAGGAGATGCCCAGGCGGGCATCTGGCCCCACTCAGCCGACCCGTGGCTCTCAGCGACTGGCTGGAGACCTACTGGGCCGAGGTCACCCCGTGGCCTGAGCAGGGCCATGGGATCATCGGCACGCCGGATGTGCTGGGAGAAGCTGCCGCGCGCGGATATGCGTCCCGCGTCGACCGGGACTTCAGCCACGGCAAGGCGATCCTCGACAAGCCGCTCGGCTGAGACCACAGCGGCATCCTGAGACACCGTCAGAACCGGCAACCTTCCGAGAGGCACGACACGATGAGCACCTCCGACCGCCCCGAGCACGGACCATCCCCGGTCGACCACCGCGCCGCCGTCGCGACCGAGACCGCCCGGTTCGTGGCGGCGGTGAAGGGCGCCGACCTGGCGACCCCGGTACCCAGCTGCCCTGGCTGGACGATGGCCGACCTGGTCCGGCATACCGGCAGCGTGCAGCGCTGGTTCTCCGTCCTGTTGCGCGGGCGCATCCAGGAGCCCCCGCGCAGCCGCGACGTCGACCTGCGGCTGCCGGCGCGGGAGGGCAGCTGGGCCGACTGGCTGGCCGACAGCGCGACCGAGGCGGCGGGCGCGTTCGCGGCCACCGACCCGGACACCCCGATGTGGGCGTGGGGCGCCGATCCCCACGCCCGGTTCTGGGCGCGCCGGATGCTGTTCGAGACCCTGCTGCACCGGGTCGACGCCGAACTGGCGCTGGGGATCCGGCCCGGGATCGACCGTGCGCTCGCGGTCGACGGCGTGGACGAATTCCTGGTGAATCTGCCTTTCGCCACCTCCTTCGCTCCCAAGGTGGCCAACCTCCGCGGCGACGGCGAGACCATCCGGTTCCGGTGCACCGACGGGGACGGGGACTGGCTGGTCCGGCTGCGGCCCGACGGCTTCGGGCTCGACCCGGCCGGCGAGGGAGCGGACGCCGCCGATGCGACCGTCCGGGGAGCCGCAGCCGGTCTGCTGCTGCTCGTCTACGGCCGCCTGCCCCTCGACGCGGAGGTCTTCGAGCACACGGGAGACCAGGAGCTGCTGGCGCGCTGGTTCGCCAACTCCGAGTTCTGAGCGCGCGGTCGAGCGCCTGACAACGGCGTTCGGCGCGTCTGCGGGCTCTGGCGTCACCCGCCAGGGTGCCCGTCAGCGCGGCGTCGGGAGGGCGGGGCCAGTGGCAACCACTGCCCCCGCAGAGCGACCATGGGGCTACACGCACCGGCCACAGTAGCCAGTCGGAGGAAGTGAGCCAGATGGCTGCCACGTCCACCATGGTCCCGCTCGGCACGCCCGCGCCCGATTTCTCGCTGCCCACGATCGACGGCCGGGCCGTGGCACGGGACGACTTCACCACCGCACCGGCCCTGCTGGTGGCCTTCCTGTGCAACCACTGCCCTTATGTCAGGCATGTCGAGCAGGCTTTCGGCCAGCTGGTCGGCGAGTTCCCGGACCTGGCAGTCGCCGGGATCTGCAGCAACAGCCCGGCCATCGCGCCCACCGACGACGCCGACGGGTTGCGCACCCAGGTGGCCCGCACGGGCTGGACCTTCCCCTACCTCGTCGACGTCGACCAGTCCGTCGGCCGGGCGTACCACGCCGCCTGCACACCGGACTTCTTCCTCTACAACACCCGCCGGGAGCTGGCCTACCGAGGCGCGATGGACGAGTCCACACCCGGCAACCGGAATCCCGTCACCGGCGAGCTGCTGCGTCACGCCATCGGTCTGGTGCTGGCCGGCAAGCCCGTCCCGGAACCCCACCGGGCGAGCATGGGCTGCTCCATCAAGTGGGCCTGACCAGCGGCCGTCCTCCGTCTCGACGGCTGCGGGTGCCTCTTCCATGGGACTTCTCCGTCCCGAGACCCGGTAGCGCGGGCCCTCGGTCGGTGGTCAGTAAGCCTTCCACGTCACCGAGAGTCCCTCCCGTCCGTCAGCGGCGAGGTGGCGGCCCTGACGTTCTCCCCGTCCGGAACGGTCATGTCGATCATGGTCGGATCGAGGTCCCAGAGCGACGTTCCGTCGGCCTGGACGCGCCCGAACTGGACCGTCCCGAAGTTGGCCAGCGGCAGGTTCGCTTCGTCGTGCCCCTCGACGATCACCTCGGCGGAGTCCCGCAGGGCGTGGGATTCCTGAGGTGGCTTCGCATACTTGAACGCACCGATGCCGCCCACCACTCAGTAGCCTGCCCAGTTGGGACTCAGGGAGCCACCGCGGGTCGGGCCGGTCGGTGGTGCCGCAGGTTCGAACCGCGCGGCTCGGCCGACGCGGGGACAGCGCTGCTGACAAGCGCCAGCAGGGCGACGGAGGCGGTCAAGGCCATAGGGCGTGTGCGCATGTGCACTCCAGAAGGTGGGCTGACACTGGCTCAGGCGTCCGAGAGTGCGAGCGACAGGTGCCCGAGCTGCAGCAGGGCCGTTTCAGTAAAGGGTCGACGGACGAGTAGAGGCTGACCCGGAAGGCCCAGGCGCCGTCCGCCGTTTCGGGTTGCTCGCGCGCTCCAGTCGACGAGTGCCCAGGTGAGCGTCGGGACCGTAATTCTGCACGGTCTCCTTGGACAGGAACAGACATCCGGCGATGTGCGCCGCGCCCGCACCCTGGGCGGCGAGCCGCAGCACCTCGCGTTCGCACAGGGAGAGCGGGTTGCTCGGCGAGTCCCCGGCCGGGCCCGGCTGCTGCTCACACGGATGTCGAAGGCTACAGCCGCCGCAGGCTCCAACTATGCTTCCCAGTGAGCCCGCTGAGCGGCGATCAGGTCGCGATACCAGGCGTACGAGGCGGCCCCCGGAGTACGCCGCTGAGTCGCGAAGTCGACATGGACCAGGCCGAAGCGCTGACTGAGCCCCTCCGCCCACTGCCCCCCTTGACTCCAAGTCACGCTCGTCAGCACTCCGTTGGGCCGACCCACCCCGTCCCGGGGACTCAGGTTCAGCCGCGCCAACCAGCCAGCCGACCCGGATCCACCGCATCCGCAACCCTCCGTAGCGTCGCACTTACCCCGGGGTACGCAGTCGGCAGCTCTTGACCTCGCAGTCTCCGTCACCGGGTGTCACGATGGACTCGGGGGATTCGCCACGATCGGAGGCGGTCATGGGCCGGGACTACCACTTCCACTGTGAACACGACGGCTGCTCCGTGACCGTCGGCGTCCACTTGGGCGGCGCCCGGGCGCTCGAGCTCCTGGTGGACGGCAAGGAGGTGGCGGCCATGGACGTCCACGGCCACCATGCTCAACTGCGGTCGCTGACCACGGTCCTGCCCACCCAACCCCCGCGACGGATTGACGTTCAGGTGGCACTGCCCGGCCCGGTCCGGGGAGAACCGGCCAGCGTCCTGGTGGACAACGGCACCGAGTTCCCCATGCTCGAGCGGGAGGTGCCTCGCAGGGCACGGCTGACAGAGGCCTCCTGGTACAGCTGAGCGTGTGGATCAGGCCGGTTCGGTGGCCGCGGCTGTGACCCGCCCGTCGCGTACCGCGGCCACCAGCGCCTGGTGGTCGCGCTCGTTCTGGTCGGCGTAGCTCTCGGCGAACGTCACCAGCGCACGGTCGAAGGCGTCGCTCTGGCCCAGGTAACCGGCGATCGCGATCCGGTCCCCGGACCGCGCGTGGGCGCGGGCCAGGGTGCTGCCGCAGATCTCGCCGAACACCCTCATTCCGTCCGGCACCATCAGTTCCGGCTCGGCGATGCCCTTCCAGTCCCGCAGCTGGCGGACGTAGAAGTCGCGGCGCCGGCCGTCGATCCCGTCGACCCGCTCCCAGCCGAGGAAGATGTCACTGGCGGCCTGCATCAGCCGCTGACCGGAGACCACCCGTTCGCCTTGGTTCTCGTACTCGCTCGCACCGACGTGGGCGGCGAGCACCGAGGTGTCGGCCTCCTTGGCCTGGAGGAACAGCGGGTCCTCGCCGTCCCGGCCGAGCAGCAGGATGATCCAGCAGCGGGTCCCGACGCTGCCGACGCCGACCACCTTGCGGGCCACGTCCGCCAGGCGGTGGTCCGCGAGCAGGGTGCGCCGGTCCGAGGCGAGGGTGCGGCCGTAGCGTTCGATCAGTTGGCGGAACTCGCCTTCGAGCACGCTGCGTTCGACGTCGGGAAGCAGGTCGGCGAGCGGTACGAGCAGCGGCGGGTCGGCGGCGATCCTGGCCTGCCCGTCCACCCTCTCGGTGAGTTTGTCGAAGACCTGCAGGCCGTCGCGGGTCTTGGCCTTGGCCATCGCCCGGGTCAGGCGCTTGCGTCCTCGCTTGGCCAACTCCTCGCCCGACACGGCCTGAAGGCGGTCCTCGTCGATCCGGGCGTACCAGACGTCGAGGTTGCGCATACCCGCGAACCGGATCATCGCCTCGCGGTAGGAGCGTACGGTCGTCTGCACGATGTCGGCGCGTTCCGCGTCCGTGAAGTCGTTGGCCCGGCCCGCGATGACCAGGCTGGCCGCCAGGCGTTTGACGTCCCACTCCCACGGGCCGGGCAGCGTCTCGTCGAAGTCGTTGATGTCGAACAGCAGCCGGCGCTCCGGCGAGGCGAGTAGCCGGAAGTTCAACATGTGGGCGTCACCGCACAGTTGGGCCCTGATTCCGGAGCTCGGGGTGCCGGCGAGGTCGGCGGCCATGATCGCGGCGGCGCCGCGGTAGAAGCGGAACGGCGACTCGGTCATCCGGCCGTACCGGATCGGGACGAGTTCGGGCACCCTGGTCGCCGACTGGCTCTCGAGGACGTCCACCGGGTCGAACCGGGTCGCCGACGGCCGGTACTCGGCGTGGCTCGAACGTGGCACGTCGCGACGGGCCGCCTTCCCGCGGGCCACTCGTTCCGCGGGCGTCTCGCCGGGTACGGTGCGGAGCGAAGCAGCAAGGTGTTCAGCCATCGGGACCCTCCAGACCGGCTTACCCGTGAACCGTTGTCGCCGCACGGGCTTCGGACGCTCCCGCCGGGAAGGCCATCGCCCCCAACGGGACCACGGCGCACGGCGGGCACGGTGTGCGCTCACCTCCGATCATCGCGGACGGCCCCGGTTCCGGCACTATCACCCGGCCCCGACACGGACGGGCTCACGGGGACACCGGCGTGGGAGCCGACGCCGGTGCGGGGGTGAGCCTGAGTGAGAGGACGTAGGAGACCACGACCGCGACGATCACCAGCGGCATCACGGTGATGCCCTCCGTTCCCAGGAGCAGCGTGGCCAGCAGGACCGCGGTCATCGGCAGTTTCAGCATCGCCACGCACAGCGCTCCGACGCCCATCGCGAAGCCGGACGTCACGTCCAGCCCGGGGAGATGGGCCAGGGCCAGCCCGCCCGCCGCTCCCACGAACATCGACGGGAAGACCGGGCCGCCGCGGAAGGCGCTGAGCGAAAGGCTGTAGGCGATCGACTTGCAGACCAGAAGGATCGTCAGGGTGCCTGCCGAGTAGCCGGCCTGACCGGCCAGCAGCGGGCCGAGCGCGCTCTGGCCCGAGTACAGCACGTCGGACGCCTCCTTGCCCGTCCATTCGGCGTACACCAGCGCGGCCACTCCCACGAGCGCACCGGTCAGGACGGTGGCCACCACCCGCCGCCGCTCGACCCGGGCCTGCAGGAAGAGGGCCGTCCGACGGATCCCCGTCCCGAGGAGGGCCGCGGCCACCCCGATGGCGAGGGCCCAGCCGAACCCGGCGATGTCGGGCCGGCCGGCGTGCGGCACCTGGTGAAGGACCAGCGAGTACGTGCCCAGGCCGGTCCACGACCCCAGACCGGTGAAGATCAACGCACCGACGCCGGCCGCGAGCAGGCCGGGCACCAGGACGACACCCATCACCGCGCCACCGAGCCCGGCCGCCTCCATCAGGAGGAACGCGCCGAGCAGGGGGGAGCCGAGCAGCGTGCTGACAGCCGCGAAGCTCCCTGCGGCCCCCAGCACGGCACTCGCGTTCGGCTGGATGTCACGCTTCGCCGCCCGGACGGCGAACACCGCGAGCCCCCCGCCGAGCGCGATGAGCGGAGCCTCGGGCCCGAGCACCGCCCCTGCTGCCAGCGACGCCACCGCCGCGAGCGCGATACCGGGCAGTTCCGCCGCCGACGGCGCTCCCTTGGTGACCAGGCCCTCGGCCGGCTTGTGCCCGCCCGACCCCGGCAGGTAGCGGATGGTCAGCGCCACCAGCAGCCCGCCCACGGCGACCAGCGGGATCGGCCACCACGACGGCGTTCCGTTGAAGCCCAAACCCTTGGGAAGGTCGGTGTAGGTCAGCGACTGGAGTTCGGACACGAGGGCGAGAAAGCCGAACGCCACCGCGGAGATCGGGATGCCGAGTAGCGCCGTCATCACCAGCAGCACCACGTACTTGCGGGTGCGGATCAGTGCGAACGGATCCGGTGCGGCGGCAGGCGGTCCGACGGGTGTGGTCGGCATGCTCATCGTCTCCTCAGCACCAGAAGGTCGTCTGAAATACGTCGGTCGACAAGCCTCAAGGCCGTGGTATCACGGCACGGTGGCATGCTCGGCGTCTCCGGTCCCCGACTGTCCGGCGAGTCACCGAACGTCATTCCAGCGGCTCAACACCGCACCGGGGACGCCCTACTGCCGGGCGCCCCGCTCGCGCCGGGCGCCCACCCGGCGCCAGATCTCCCGCTGACAGCGGAGCGTGCCGGTGCCCACCACGATCAGCACGACGATGTTGACCAGCAGCTGGATGAGCGAGCCCCAGGCCTCGCTCCAGCTCGCGAAGGCGACGGACACCGCGATGTCCGCCGCCGCCGGGATGGTCGTGACCGAGATGAACACGCCCAGCAGGGCGCTCGTCCTCGCCTCGGTGAGCGAGACGATGCCGACGATCCCGGCCAGCCCCGCGACCGCGAACGAGAAGAAGTCGGGGGTGTTGATCAGGTGGGAGACCGGCCGCACACCGAGGCTGAACGCCTTCGACTCGAAGCCGAATCCGCGGATCAGCAGGCTGAAGAGGAACGTGATGACGATGGCCAGCAGGAAGCCCACGAGCAGCGCGTGCAGCCCCCGGCGGATCCGTCGGCCGTCACGCTGGTCGATGCCCAGCGCGATGCTGACGATGGCCCCGTACTCGGGGCCGACGACCATGGCGGCGACGATCAGGATCTGGGAGTTGGTGACGATCCCGACCGCGCCGATGAGGCCGGCGACGACCAGGTAGAGGTAGAAGCTCGGCGCGTACGTCCCCCCGGCCCGGATCCGTGCCTCCACCTGGTCCCAGATGGGAGCGTGGGTGAGTGCACCGAGTCTGCGTGCCCCGGCCCCGGTGCCCCCTCCGACGAAGGCCATGTCCACCGGCTCGATGACGATGGAGCCCCGGCTGTCCAGGCGCAGCGCACGTAGGGCACGCAGGACGTCGTTCGCCGCGCCGGTCAGCACGTCGCAGACGAGGGCGTCGCCGTCCGGGTTGCGCGCCGCACCAGGGTGCACGATCAGGTTGAGGACGGAGGGGTCGCCCGAAAGGAGATCGACGACCTGGTCGGTGAGGTCCGGCGGGCTCACCGCGCGGACATGGATCATGTCCAATCCTGAACCTCCACGAGATCCGGCATCCCGGCAAGCTGCCGGCCTCTGCAGGATCCCTCACGCAGACCGGTCTGCCACGGCAACGCCGCGCGCCGGATGTCCGGTTGGCCGCCGCAGCGGGCGCGTCCGACGGTCCTCGCCGATAGTGAAACCAAAGGACCGCTCTGACCTGGGGACACTCATGGACCGTTACCCTCCCATCGCCGAGCACGGCCTCATAGGCGATCTGCAGACCGCCGCGCTGGTGACCTCGCGGGGCGTCGTCGACTGGTTCGCCGCACCCCGCTTCGACTCCCCCAGCATTTTCGCCGCCCTGCTCGACCACGACCGCGGCGGCTACTTCCGGCTCGCGGACGTCGATCCGGAGGCCTCCTGCAAGCAGCTCTACTACCCGGACACCGCCGTCCTGGTCACCCGCTTCATGTCCCCCGACGGCGTGGGCGAGGTGATCGACTGGATGCCGCCGAACACCAGCCGTAACCCGACCGACCGGCACACCCTGATCCGGACCGCGCGCACAGTGCGCGGCACCGTCCGCTTCGAGATGGAGTGCCGCCCGCGGTTCGACTACGGCCGGGCCACCCACGAACTCGACCTGCGGCCCGATTTCGCCGTCTTCCGGGCGCCGGGCGTCCAGGCGTACTTCCAGAGCACCTTCCCGGTGGAACGGGACGGCGACGACCTGCGAGGCTCCGTCACGCTCAACGTCGGCGAATCGGCGGCGGTCGTCCTGACCGTCTGCGACGCCGACGGCCACGCCCCGCCGCCGCCCACCGTCGACGGGACGACCCAACAGCTCTGGGACGCCGCCGACTTCTGGCAGAAGTGGGTGCACGGCTCCAACTACCGGGGCCGCTGGCCCGACATGGTCAACCGCTCCGCCATCACCCTCAAGCTGCTCACCTACGCCCCCACCGGCGCACCGGTGGCCGCGGCGACCATGGGCCTGCCGGAACAGGTCGGCGGCGAGCGCAACTGGGACTACCGCTACACCTGGGTACGCGACGGATCCCTCTCCATCCGCGCCCTGCTCGACCTCGGCTTCGTCGAGGAGGCCACCGACTTCACGCACTGGCTCGGCGACCGCCTGCGCGAGTCGGCGGGCAGGGACGGCGAGCCGCTGCAGATCATGTACCGGGTCGACGGCGAGCCGCTGCTGACGGAGGAGATCCTCGGCCATCTGGAGGGCTACCGCGGCTCCGCGCCGGTACGGCTCGGCAACGCGGCCTCCGACCAGCTGCAACTGGACATCTACGGCGAGGCGCTCTACGGCTTGTCGGAGGGGCGCGAGATCGCCATCCAGGCCGGCTACCGGGGCTGGAAGGTGCTCTCCCGGTCCCTGGACTGGCTGGCCGACGCCTGGGACCGACCCGACGAGGGCATCTGGGAGACCCGCGGCGGACGCCAGGACTTCACCTACAGCCGGGTGATGTGCTGGGCCGCCTTCGACCGCGGCCTGCGCCTGGCCGCCGAGTTCAGCCGGCCTGCCGACACCGACCGGTGGACGAATGCCCGCGACACCATCCTCAAGCAGGTCATGGAGCGCGGCTGGAGCGAGAAGGAGCAGGCCTACGTCCAGCACTACGGCGGCGATGCCGTCCTGGACGCCTCCCTGCTGCTGATGCCCCGCGTCGGGTTCGTCGCCCCCCGGGACCCGTCCTGGCTGTCCACTCTGGACGCGATGGACCGCACCCTGGTGTCCGACAGCCTCGTCTACCGCTACGACCCGGCCGCCTCCCCCGACGGGCTGCGCGGCTCCGAAGGCACCTTCAGCCTCTGCACCTTCCTCTACGTCGACGCGCTGGCCCGGGCCGGGCGTCTGCGGCCCGCCCGCTACACCTTCGAGAAGATGCACACCTACGCCAACCACGTCGGTCTCTTCGCCGAGGAGGTGGGCCCCAGTGGCGAGCAACTCGGCAACTTCCCGCAGGCGTTCACCCACCTGTCGCTCATCATGGCGGCCTGCACCCTGGACCAGGCCCTCGACCGGCAGCGTGACTGACAAGACATCAGGAGCGGTGTTCATGCAGGCACAGAACCGGCCGGGCCACCCCTTACGCCAGAGCCATGACGAGTTCACGGCCCTCTACCGGAAGCTGAAGCAGTCGGCCGTCGGAAGCGCCCGGGGCGCGTTGGACATCATCACCCCGGAGCACGTCAGGGCCGCGGCCGGCGAGGTCCGCGTCGGCCGGACGGTGACGATGGCCGCACCGGTCGAGACCGAGCCGGCCCCTGACAACCCGCAGCCCGCGGGCCACCGGCTCACCAGCGCGCCGGAGGCCGTGGCCGACGCCGGCGGACTGCACTTCGCCACCGACCGGTTCAGCATGAACGTGCACGGCGATGCCGACAGCCACCTCGACGCCCTCTGCCACGTCGTCTACGACGGCACCCTGTACGGCAGCATCCCCGCCACCACCGTCACCACGGACGGTGCCACCGCGCTCTCCGTCGAGATCGCGCGCGACGGCATCGTCGGCCGCGGCGTCCTGCTCGACATCCCGCGGCTGCGCGGCGTGCCGTGGCTGGAGCCCGGCGACCACGTCACCGCCGAGGACCTGGCCTCCGCGGAGAAGGCGCAGCACGTCCGGGTCAGTGAGGGCGACCTGCTGTTCGTCCGGGTCGGCCACCGCCGCAGACGGACCGAGGCCGGCCCCTGGGACGCGGCACACAGCCGCGCCGGGCTCCACCCGGACGCCGTCCGGTTCCTGGCCGAGCGCCGGGTGGCCGTCCTCGGGGGCGACGGCAACAACGACACGGCCCCCAGCCTCACGGACGGCGTGGACTTCCCCGTCCACGTGCTGGGGATCCACGCGCTCGGGCTGCACCTCCTCGACTACCTCCAGTTCGAGGATCTGGCGCCGGTCTGTGCGCAGGAGGGCCGCTGGTCGTTCCTCTGCGTGATCGCACCACTGCGGCTCCCCCAGGCGACCGGCTCGCCCGTCAACCCCATCGCGCTCCTCTGACCCCGTCCGTCTCCACCGGCAGAGCCCCCATTCCGACAACAGCAAGGTGGCCGCCATGGCCGACGACCAGCAGTACGACGTCATCATCATCGGGACCGGCGCGGGCGGCGGCACACTCGCCCACCGCCTCGCGCCGACCGGAAAGCGCATCCTGATCCTGGAGCGCGGCGGCTACCTCCCCCGCGAGCGGGACAACTGGGAGTCCACCGCCGTCTTCGTCAGGGGCAAGTACCGGGCCCCCGAGTTCTGGTACGACAAACACGGTGACCAGTTCCCGCCCGAGGTCAACTACTACGTCGGCGGGAACACCAAGTTCTACGGCGCCGCACTGTTCCGCCTGCGCCCCGAGGACTTCGGCGAGATCCGCCACCACGGCGGCCTCTCCCCCGCCTGGCCGATCCGCTACGAGGACCTGGAGCCGTACTACACCCAGGCTGAACACCTCTACCTCGTGCACGGCCACCACGGCGAGGACCCGGGCGAGGGGCCGGTCAGCGCCCAGTACGCCCACCCGCCGGTGCAGCACGAACCGCGGATCCAGCAACTCAGCGACGACCTGGAGAAGCACGGCCTGCACCCCTTCCACCTGCCCATCGGCGTCAACCTCACCCAGGACGCCAAGGGCGGCGCGACCCACGACAGCGTGTGCATCCGCTGCAACCGGGTCGACGGTTTCCCCTGCCTGGTCCGCGGCAAGGCCGACGCCCAAGTGATCTGCGTCGAGCCGGCGTTGGAGCACGACAATGTCCGGATGGTCACCGGCGCCAACGTCCGGAAACTGGAGACCGACCCCACCGGACGCACCGTCACCGGCGTAGTGGCGGAGTTGGAGGACGGCTCCGAGGCGCGCTTCCGCGGCGACATCGTCGCCGTCGCCTGTGGAGCGGTGAACTCCGCCGCGCTGCTGCTGCGTTCGGCCAGCGAACATCATCCCCGGGGCCTGGCCAACAGCTCCGACACCGTCGGCCGTAACTACATGCGACACAACAACCTTGCCCTGATGGCGGTCTCCAGAGAACCGAACGACACGCAGTTCCAGAAGACCCTCGCGCTGAACGACTGGTACCTGGGCGCCGACGACTGGGAATTCCCGCTCGGCGGCATCCAGATGCTCGGCAAGTCCGACTCCGACCAGATCAAGGGCGAGGCACCCCGCTGGGCCGGCCTGGCCTCGCCCGACATGCCCTTCGAGGTGCTCGCCCACCACGCGGTCGACTTCTGGCTCTGCGGCGAGGACCTCCCGCAACCGGGCAACCGCGTCACGCTCGACGACAACGGCGACATCCACCTCGCGCTGGACGAGAAGAACAACATCGAGGGGCTGAAGCGGCTGCAGCACAAGCTGCACGGCATGCTGGGCAAGCTCGGCATGCACCCGCACCATCTCCTCCCCCACAGCCTCTACCTGCACAAGGGCATGCCGATCGGCGCCACCGCACACCAGGCCGGCACCGTCCGCTTCGGCACCGACCCACAGACCTCCGCGCTCGACGTCGACTGCAAGGCCCACGACCTCGACAACCTCTACGTCGTGGACACCAGCTTCTTCCCGAGCATCGGCGCCGTGAACCCGTCGCTCACCGCCATCGCCAACGCGATGCGTGTCGGCGACCACATCGCCGAACGCATCCGATGAGCTAGCGCGGGGACTTGGGCGGAGGTGTCAGAAGGATGGCGATGTCGCCGCCGTTCGGCGTGGGCGCGGTGGTCCCGGTGACCGCGGAGAGCTGCCCGTCCGGCCGCACCAGGAACAGCAGGTCGTGTCCGGCGGGGATGCCGCCGTCGACCCGGTAGCTGACGATCCGGGCACCGCCCGCGTACCGGCGAGCCAGTTCGGGCCGGTTGAGGCCCTGGCCGAACAGCGCCTCGCTGCCCGTGTAGGGGGCGACCACGCCGTGGCTGCGGGTGGGCGGCGCCAGACGGTGAACGGGGCCCTCCGCCGTCTCCTTGAGGGTCATCAACGCGAGAGCGTTGAAGTCGTCCTCGTCGGTGAGCAGGAGCACATCGGTGATGCCCTCCAACTCGGCTCCGGCACCGGTGGCGGCGGCGAGCAGTTCGCCGGGGGCCAGGTCGAGTCCGGCATCCGTGATGCTCTGGCGCTGGCGGTCGAGGCCTGCCCACATGAGCACGTCCAGGCCCGCCGAGCGCAGGGCCCGCCCCAGCTCGACCACCCAGGGGTCGCCGCCGACCAGCAGCGGCCGCGACCGCGCCGAGCGGCGCACGTCGAGCCACCGGGCCACCGGGAGCGCCGTCAGGCCGTACACCATGACGGTGGCGACGATCACGACGAAGGTGGCCGGAAGGATCTTCTGCGCGCCCCCGATGCCGGCCTGGACCAGGGAGACGGAGAAGGTGGACGCGGTGGCTGCGGCGACGATGCCGCGGGGGGCCATCCAGCCGATGAACCAGCGCTGCGGGTACGGGACGTCGGTGCGGGCGGTGGAGAGCAGCGCCACCAGGGGTCTGACCACGAGGACGAGGGCGGCGACGAGACCGAGGGTGGGCAGCATCACGTGGCGCAGGGACTGCGGGGTGACGGTGGCCGAGATGGAGATGAACAGCACACCGATGATCAGCGAGACCAGGGTCTCGAAGAAGGGCCGGCGGGCGGGCATGTCCAGCCCCGGCAGGTTGGCCAGGGCCATACCCATGACGACGGCGGCGATGAGGCCGGTGTCGTCCCGGAAGGCATCGCAGGCCGCTGCCACCGAGACCACTGCGGCGAGCTGCACCGTCGTGCCGAGCGTCTCGCCGAGGCGGAGGTGACGCAGCAGCAGCCAGAGCACCGCGGCTCCGACGGCCCCGCCGGCCAGTCCGACCGCCGCGCTGCCGCTGAACTGGCCCAGCTGGCTGGCCAGTCCTTCCTGCTCGCCGGCCAGGACCCCGTGGAACACGATCGCCCCGAGGATGCCGCCGAGCGGATCGATCAGGGAGCCCTCCCAGACGAGGATGCGCTGCAACCGTTCGGTCGGGCGGACGAAGCCCAGCAGCGGCCCGACGACGGTCGGGCCGCTGACCACGAGGATCGCGCCCAGCATCACGGCCGCGCTCCTCGACATACCGACGATGGGGACGGCGAGCAGCGCCGCCGACACCCAGGTGACCAGGGCCCCGAGCCAGATCAGCCGGACCACGACCGTGCGGGTGTGGCCCTTGAGCCGGTGCAGGTCCAGCCCGAGTCCGGCGTCGTAGAGGATCACCGCCACGGCAAGCGAGACCAGTGGGGAGAAGGCGGGGCCCAGCAGCTTCTCGGGGTTGACGTCGTCGGTCAGCGCACCCGCGACGAATCCGGCCGGCAGCAGCAGCAGGATCGCCGGAATCCGCAGCAGGCTCGCCAGCAGCTGGGAGCCGACGGCAAGGGCCACGATCAGTCCGATGCCGACCAGGACCTGACTCGATGTCATTGCAGCTGCTCCTTGGATCACCGGCACCAGCATCAGGGCGATCGCCGGCCGGTCAGGGGAAGGCCGGGGACCGTCGTCGCTGCCCGCCGCGGTCAGCCGTCATTTCGCGACGTCCTCGTCGGTGAGGGGTTCCAGCACGCCGTGGGTGTCGAGGCGGTACAGCACGACGAGCGCGGGGCCGATCAGCACGAGGGCGACGGCCGCCACGATCAGCATCCACTGGAGCGTCGCGCTCGCGCCGGCGCCCTGCTGGACGGTCAGCGAGGTGGGCACCAGGTAGGGCCGCTGGGCGAATCCCCAGGCGGCGACCAGCAGCGCCACGACGGCCACCGAGCTGTACCGCGCCCATCCGGCGGCCGTGCCCGCGACCAGCCACGCCGTGACCGCCAGGGCCACCACGGCGACGATGACCAGGACGAGCCCGACGCCGTGGGTGAGCCCGTGGTGGACGTACGAGGCGTGCGGGTCGGTCACGGTCAGACCGATCACGCCGATCACGAGCAGGGCGGCGCTGCTGATCCAGGCGCGGAGCCGGAAGTAGCCGACGAGGTCGTGGGCCCCGAAGCGGCGGGCGTCCACGGTGAGGAACACCGCGCCGAGGAAGGCGGTGGCCGCCACGGTGAGCAGTCCGGCCGTGATCGAGGTGGTGTTGGCCCAGACATCGGCCGAGGCGGTGGTGCCGGGTGCGACCCGCCCCGAGGCCACACTGCCGATGACGACGCCCAGGAAGAACGGCGTGAGCAGCGACGAGACGGCGAACACGGCACCGTAGATGCGGCGCTCGGCCAGCCGCCGGGTGGGCTTGCGCAGGGCGAACCCGGCCCCGCGCAGGACCATGCCGACAACGGCGAGCGCCAGTGGGAGCCAGAGCGCGGTGAACACCGTCTGGAAGAACACCGGAAAGCCGGTCCACATCAGGACCAGCACGAAGATCAGCCAGACGTTGTTGACCTCCCAGACCGGCGCCATGGCGTGGTCGATCAGCCAGCGCGGGCGTTTCCCGCGATCGGCGCCGCCGGCCAGCAGGTCCCAGAACCCGGCGCCGTAGTCGACGCCGCCGCCGCACGCGTAGGCGGCGATCGCGAGCAGCAGGATCCAGGAGACGACATTCGCGGTCACTGCTCGCTCCCGGGTGCTCGGTGGGTGCCCGGGGCGCCGACGGCCGGTTCCGGGCGCGGTCCGTACGGCGTGTCGGTCTCCGGACCCTCGGCGAGTTCCTGCGCGGAGCCGGAGTCGGCAAGCCGCCATCGGCTGCGCATCTTCAGCAGCACGCTGAGGAACGCGCCGAAGACCAGCACGTAGACGGCGACGACGATGCCGAGCATGGTCCACAGCGAGCCGGCGGAGGTGGGGGTGACCGCCTCGGACACCCGCATGTTCTGGTAGACGATCCAGGGTTGCCGGCCGACCTCGGTGGTGATCCAGCCGCACTCCACGGTCACCAGGCTGGCCACGCCGGCGACGGCGGCGCAGCGGAAGAACCAGCGGGACTTCGGCAGGTCGCGGCGCCGCCACCAGCACCAGGCGTACCAGAGTACGAGCAGGATCAGGACGCTGCCGACGGTCGCCATGATGTCGAAGGACCAGTGCACGATGGTCGCCTGGGTCGCGGTGGGGCGGTCGTCGGCCGCCACCGAGCTGAGCCCGGTGATCTGCGTGTCCGGCTTGAACCCGGCGAGGATGGAGTCGAGTTGGGGGATCTTGAGGCCGCCCTTGACAGTGCCGTCCTCCTGCAGCCGGCCGAACAGGTACTCGGGGACGTGGGTGTCGGTGTCCCAGACCAGCTCGGCGGCGGCGAACTTGATCGGCTGCTTGTGGAAGATCTGCCGTGCGATGTTGTCGCCGAGTAGGAACTGGACGGGGGTGAGAATCGCCGCGATGGTGAACGGCACGGTGAAGCCGAGGCGGTGGTAGCGGTCGCGGCGGCCGCGCAGCCAGCCGACCGCGTAGACGCCGGCCACCACGTAGCCGGCGGTGAGGAACATCGCGACGGCGAAGTGCCAGTACTGCGGGCCGAACATGGGGGTGAAGATCGCCTGTTGGACGCTGACGTTCACGGGCTTGCCGCTCGCGTCGAGGGTGAAGCCCTGAGGGGTGTTCATCCACGCGTTGGCGGCGATGATGCCGAAGGCGCCCATCAGGGCCGCGAGCGGCAGCGGCGCGCCGAGCCAGAAGTGCGTCCACGGCTTCAGCCGGCGCCAGCCGTACAGGTAGATCGCGATCAGGATCGCCTCGAGGAAGAACGCCCAGGCCTCCACCCCGAACCCGAGGCCGAAGACGTCCCCCCAGCGGCCCATCATGCCCGGCCACAGCAGGCCGAACTCGAAGGACAGCACGGTGCCGGTGACGATGCCGACGGCGAACTGGACGGCCATCACGGCGGACCACCGGCGGGCCAGCAGAAGCGCGACGGGGTCGGCCTTGCGCAGCCCCCGGTAGTGCATCACGAGCGTGACGAAGGGCAGCGCCACGCCCAGTGGCACCAGCAGGATGTGGGAGGCCAGGGTGAACGCCATCAGCTCCCGGGCGGGCAGCAGCTGCGCGGGGGTGTTCGCCAGGAGGTGTGCGGCGGTGCTCATGCGGGCCTCGATGGTTCGTGCCGGCTGACCGCGGGGTCAGCCGGTGGACCGGACGGGGAGAGGGCGTGCGCGGCGGCGGCGCGGTCAGCCTCCGGTGGCGAAGCCGGGGAAGAGGGTCATTCCGCCGTCGACGTACAGGGTGGTGCCGACGACGTAGTCCATCAGGTCGGAGACCAGGACGGTCACCGCGTTGGCGATGTCCGCGGGGTCGCCGACCCGGCGGTAGGGAATCAGCCGCAGGAGGTCGGCCTCGGCCTCGGGGGTGTCCCAGGCGGACTTGTTGATCGGGGTGCGGATGGCGCCTGGTGCTACGGCGTTCACCCTGATCCCCTTCGGGGCGAGTTCCTGCGCCAGGGTCTGCATCAGCATCAGGACGCCGCCCTTCGACGCGGCGTAGTTCACGTGGCCCGACCAGGGGATGATCTGGTGGACCGAGCTCATGCAGACGATCTTCCCGGCCGAACGGGACACCTCGGGGACGACGCCCCGGCGGACGAACTCCTTCGCGGCCTCCCGAGCGCACAGGAACTGGCCGGTGAGGTTCACGTCCAGCACCTTCTGCCACTGCGCGACGGTCATCTCGGTGATGGCGGCGTCCCGCTGCAACCCGGCGTTGGCCACCATGATGTCGATCGTGCCGAACTCCTCGACCATCCGCGCGACCATCGCGACGACTTGGTCCTCCTGGGAGACGTCGGCCTCATGGGCATACGCCCGCACACCGTAGGACTTGATCTCCTCGACCACCTCCTCGGCTGCCTCCGGGCCGAAAACGTAGTTCACGACCACGTCGGCGCCCGCACGGCCGAGACCGATCGCGGTCGCCTTGCCGATGCCGGAGTTCGCCCCGGTCACCAGGGCCTTCTGTCCCCTGAGGATGGGCGGAACCGGCCGCCGCCCCTCGTCCACAGCTGAGGTCACTGATCTCTCCCGTCACTGGCCGCAAACCGGCACCGCGGACAACACTCGTCGGCAGCGCCCGGTACGAGGACGGACGGCTCGCACTGCTCGGCCATTCGGGGCGGCGGTGTCACTCGGACGGAGCACTCAGGCAGCCGGTGGGATGACCACGTTCTCCAAGGGTTCGCCCGCGAGGAAGCGTTCCAGCTGGGTGCGGATCAGGCGCAGGGCCCGGGGCAGGAAGGCGGAGCTGTTGCCGCCCACGTGGGGTGTGATCAGGGTGTTGGGGGCCTGCCAGAGGGGGTGGCCGGCGGGCAGCGGTTCGGGGTCGGTGACGTCGAGTGCCGCGGCCAGTCGACCGCCCCGCAGCTCGGCGAGAAGCGCGCCGGTGTCCACGACGGCGCCCCTGGCCACGTTGACCAGCAGAGCGCCGTCCTTCATCGCGGCGAGGAAGGCCGCGTCGACCAGCCCTCGGGTCTCGTCGGTGAGCGGGACGGTCAGGACCACGACATCGGCGCGTGGCAGCAGGTCCGGGAGGTCGGCGAGGGCGTGCACCGGCCCACGGGCTGCTGTCCTGGCGCTGCGGGCGACCCGCAGCACGTTGCACTCGAACGGCACGAGCCGCTCCTCGACGGCCGCACCGATCGAGCCGTGGCCGACCAGCAGCACCGTGCGGTCGGCGAGCGATGCGAACGAACCGCCCTGCCAGGCAGCGGCGTCCTGTGCCCGGACGAAGCCCGGGACGCCGCGCAACGACGAGAGGACGAGGGTGAGTGCAAGCTCGGCCGTGCTCGCGTCGTGGACACCCCTCGCGTTGCAGAGCGCCACACCCGTCGGCACGGCGGGCAGCAATTCCTCGACGCCCGCCGACAGGCTCTGCACGACCCGCAGCCGGGGCATCCGGGCGAGCAGCGGGACGGCGGCCGACGTGTAGGTGTAGGGGACGACGAAGAACTCCACCTCGTCGAGCACCCGCCGGGTCGGCCCCTCACCCCGGCCGTCCCACACCGCGGCCACCACCTCCGGCAGGCCGCCCACCTGCGCGGGCGGGTAGGGAAGCAGGATCTTGGCCGGGGGACCGACGGGCACGGCGCTTGAGTGGCTCATGCAGCGATCTCAACAGCGATCACTGTCAGCGGCAAACCCCTCCGACCGAGCGGATCGGTCGGCCCCTGCACCACAGCAGGGTGAAGCCACTGCGGCCGCCCGCGCGTGGCCTGGCCGGACGCCCTTGTGGGAGCCCGTATGGCTGAATCGTGCCGCTGCCCCAGTGGCACCGCGCGCATGATCTCCTGGAAGGGCTGTCCAGCTCAGGCGCGACCCGGGAGAGACGCTGTGGAGACATCGGGACCGGCACCGACCATCGTGGTGATCATGGGTGTCTCCGCCTCGGGCAAAACCACCCTGGGCCGGCTCCTCGCCGGGCGACGCGACGTGCCCTTCGTGGAGGGCGACGACTTCCATCCGGCGGCGAACATCGCCAAGATGGCTGCCGGACACGCACTCGACGACGAGGACCGCGAGCCATGGCTGCGGAGCCTGGCCGAGTGGATCCGGGGCACCACCCGCGCCCGAGTCGGTGCCGTCATCTCATGCTCCGCCCTCAAGCGGGAGTACCGGGATGCTCTCCGAGCCGCCGGCCCGGGCGTCTGGTTCCTGTACCTGAGCCTGGACCGGGAGGTCGCGCGCACCCGCATCACCCGCCGCGCCGGGCACTTCATGCCGGCCGGACTCCTGGAGTCGCAGTACGACGCCCTGGAACCGCTGCAGGCCGACGAACCCGGACTGACCGTCGACGCGGACGCTGACACCGACGCCGTCCTCGGACAGGTCCACAGCGCCATCGCACACTTCGAGGCACCGAATCAGGCATGAGTTAGTTTGCGCACCCGTATCTATAGGGGCTCCGCATTGTTCCCGGCCGGTCCCGGCGGTGAACCTTGCAGACAGACAGGCTCACCCCCACACCCCTGGAGCCTGAGATGCTCGCCACCGTCACCCCCACCGCCGTCCTCGGCCACCGGAGAACGTCCGCCTGCACCATGCCCGCCGTCCCCACCTCGGTGCCCGCCCTGCGGCATTTCGCCCGGGCCTCGCCCGGCCGTTCCGGTTACTGCCTCCACCGTGCCCGCCCCCTCGTCACCCTGGGCCACCCCAGTACCCGGCCTGCCGTCCGGGCCCCCACCCGCCCGAGTGGCGATCAGTGCGCGGCGATGACGTTCTTGACCAGGGCCTTCGTGAGCTCCACCCCGGCGGCTCCGGTGGACTTCTGGTCGTTGTAGAACGTCGTCACCACCACGCTGCCGACCCGGACGGCCACCGCCGTGCTGCCCCCGGTCCAGTCCGGCGAGGTGATGACCGCCTGGAACGCCTCGTCCCCGACGCCGGGCAGGCTCTTCAGGGTGACGGTCGCGGGGTACTTCTGGCCGTTCTGCTCCGAGGTGAAGGTGTGGCACGCGGTGAGGACCTGCTTGAGGTTGGCCATCACCGTCTGCGCGTCGCTGCCCCGGTAGGCCTCGACCTCCTGGGCGAACATGTCCTGCGAGTCGTCCATGTAGTCGTTCTGTGCGAAGGACGCGCTGCTGATCCCGGCCACCCTGACCCAGGCCGAGCCGT
The DNA here is from genome assembly GCF_001424875.1 of Kitasatospora sp. Root107. Classification (GTDB taxonomy): domain Bacteria; phylum Actinomycetota; class Actinomycetes; order Streptomycetales; family Streptomycetaceae; genus Kitasatospora. The sequence goes on from NZ_LMCT01000020.1 coordinate 61,016, forward strand.
TGAGCATGTCGCACGCCTGCTCGGCCGGGACGGCGGAGGGCGAGAGCGGCGGGTTGAAACCGTCGCCGGTGCTCCGGCTACCGCTGGGGTCCAGCCTGAGCTGCTGGGGAATCGCGTCGGCCGGCAGCAGCATGGCGTTGAGCTTGGTCCCGTTGGGCAGACCGTCGGTGCCTGCGGCCGGGCCGGGGATCGGCGCGGCGGACGATCCGCTCACGGATGCCGACGGGGCCGCCTGGGCGTCCGAGTGGCCTGCGGTTCCCGGGGAGCAGGCGCCGAGGCCGAGGATCGCGCCGGCGCTGCAGGCGAGGAGGGCGGTCCGGCGGAACAGTTGCGACATGAGGGGTGTGCACCTTTCGAACGAGAAGACCCGGTGAGTGGCGCGCCAATAACAACATGAGCTGTGAACCGCGTCAACACTCAATCTCTCCGTGAGGAAGGTTGTAGGATCGGACGCAGTCATCGTGTCGCCAGGGGAGGGCCCGCTCAGTGCCGGAGAACAGGACAGAAGTCACCGCCGCCGGGATCGCCCGGTTCGCCGCCGTCGGTCGCGCCGCGGTCAGCAACTGGCGGCGCAGGCACACCGACTTCCCCAAGCCCGTCGGCGGCACCGACACCAGCCCGGTCTTCGACCTGGCCGAGGTGGAGCAGTGGCTCCGCCACCAGGGCAAGCTGGACCAGGTCCCGCTACGGGAACGCGTCTGGCAGCAGGTCGAACAGGATCCGGGCGGAGCCGCCACCGCACTGCGCCTGGTCGGCGCCGTCCTGCTGCTGCACGACCGGCCGGCCCCGTGGCGGCAGCTGCTCACCGCGGACGACCGCCGCCTCGGCGGCGAACTGCCCGACCTGCTCGCCGAGGCCCTCCGCACCCGGCTGGGCGAGGACCACCCGGTGGCCGTACCGGACGGGCCCGGGCTGACGGAGCGGCTGGCCCTGGTACGCGGCTGCGCGGAGCTCGCGAACGAACTGGGCGCCGATCAGGCGTACGAGTTCCTGATCGGCCGTCATCTGGAGTCGGGGCCTCGTCAGTACACCCTGACCCCCGCACCGCTGTCCGACCTGATGGCCGACCTCGCCGGCCCGGCCGACCTGGTGCTGGACCCAGCCTGCGGTTTCGGCGGCCTGCTCCGGTCACCCGGCCCCGCCGGCACCGTGGTCGGCCAGGAGGCCGACCCGGACCTGGCCGCACTGACCGCGCTCCGGCTCGCCCTGCACACGGACGCCTCCGTACGGATCCGGGTGGGCGACAGCCTGCGCGCGGACGCGCACACCGGCCTGCGCGCGGACGCCGTGCTGTGCCACCCGCCGTTCAACGAGCGCGCCTGGGGACACGAGGAACTCGCCTACGACCCCCGGTGGGAGTACGGGCTGCCGCCGCGGACCGAGTCCGAGCTGGCCTGGGTGCAGCACGCCCTCGCCCATCTGCGCGACAACGGCTCCGCGGTGCTGCTGATGCCGCCCGCGACGGCGTCCCGCCGGTCGGGCCGCCGGATCCGGGCGGACCTGCTGCGGCGGGGCGCACTGCCCGCTGGAGTGGCCCCGCCGTTCGGGATCCCGCTGCACCTGTGGGTGCTGCGCCGGCCCGGGGCGGCCGCCCCGCAGCCGCAGCAACTGCTGGTGGTGAACGTCGCGGACCGGACGGAAGGTCAGGACCGGCTGCCCTGGCCGGAGTTGCGCAGCACCGTGCTGGAGGCCTGGCACGCCTTCGACCGGGACGGCTGCGCACCGGACCAGCCCGGCGTCTGCCGTACCGTCTCCCTGGTCGACCTGCTGGACGACGACGTGGACGTGACCCCCGCCCGGCACCTTCCGCCGCAGGCACCGGGCACCGGCGCGGCGGGCCTGGACGGCATCCACCATCAGCTGACCGACGCCTTGCGGCGGGCCGGGGAACTGGCGCCGACCGCCGGCCCGCAGGGCGCTCCCGCGCACTGGGCGATGACGAATCTCGGCGAACTGGCCCGCACGGGAGCCCTGTTGATGCGGGCCGGCGGCGCCGGAGCCGGCCCGGTCGGCAGCCCCCCGGTGCTGACCGAGCACGACATCGTGACGGGCGGCGCACCGTCCGGCGTACTGCCCGAGGGCGAGCCGGAGGACCCGGTGCTCGTCCAGGCCGGGGACGTGGTGGTCCCCGTGCTCGGCCAGGGCGCCACCACTCGGGTGATCGACGGTGCCACGGCCGGTGCCGTGCTGGGCCGCAACGTGTACCTGCTGCGACCCGACCCCGCCGTGCTGGATCCGTGGTTCCTCGCCGGGTTCCTGCGCGGCACCGCGAACAACCGGCAGGCCAGCAGCTTCACCTCGTCCGCGTCCCGGCTCGACGTCCGCCGGCTCCAGGTACCCCGGCTGCCGCCGTCCGACCAGCGGCGCTACGGCGAACGGTTCCGCGCCGTCGCGGCCTTCGAGGAGGCGTCCCGGCTGGCCGCCGGACTGGGCGAGCTGCTCGTCCAGGGCCTGTACGACGGGCTGACCGACGGCAGTGCGAGCCCGCCGTGAGAGCGGCGGACGGGCGGCGGCGGGATCGGTAGGCTGACCCCGGCATCCGCCGACCGCCCTCCGCCGCCCAGGAGTCCAGCCATGTACGGCCCCGTCCCGACACCGCCGGCGCGTCGACGTGCCGTCCGGGCGGGGATCATGCTGCTGCGGATCGTCCTGGCCGCCGTTCCGGTGGTGAGCGTGGGCATGCTGTCCTGGATACCGATGCTGTGGCCCGCGCTCGTCCACCGCCGCAGCCGTGACTGGCTGTTGTTCGGCGGCGCGGCGGCGGCGTCCATCGGCGGCATGGCGTTGGTCGGAACCATGAACGACTGGCGGAGCCACCTCGGGATGGTGATCCTGCTCGCGGACGCTGTCGCCGCCTCGGCGTACTTCCTCGCCGTCGACCTGAACCCGCGGCGGGCGCCCGGTACGGCCCGGCCGGCGGACCTCGTGCCCGGCCCGCCGGCGCCGCCCGGCTACCCGCCCTTCGGCATACCTCGCCAGGACCGGATCGGGGAAGTCCGGGCCGGTCTCGACGAGTTGAGCGCATACCTTCGGCAGCAGGACGGGTCGTGAGGGGCCGGCTCGTCGCCGGGCGCTACGAGCTGGCGACGCTCGTCGGGCAGGGCGGCATGGGCCAGGTGTGGGCGGCGCACGACCGCACCCTGGACCGGCGGGTGGCCGTCAAGTTGCTTCGGCCGGACCGGATTCCGGGCTCGGAGCAGTCCGCCGAGCTGCGGCGGCGGTTCGCCCGGGAGTGCCGGATCACCGCCCAGGTCGACCACCCGGGGTTGGTCACCGTGCACGACGCCGCGAGCGACGGTGACGATCTCTGCCTGGTGATGCAGTACGTCCACGGTGCGGACCTGGCCGATCACCTGGCCGAGCAGGACCCCTACCCCTGGCAGTGGGCGGTCGCCGTGGTGGCGCAGCTCTGTCCGGTGCTGGCCGCCGTGCACGCGGTGCCGGCCGTGCACCGGGACCTCAAGCCGCGCAATGTCATGATCCGCCCCGACGGCACCCTGGTCGTGCTCGACCTCGGTCTCGCCGCCCTGCTGGACGCCGACACCACCCGTCTCACCCTCACCGGCGCACCCATCGGCAGCCCCGCGTACATGGCGCCCGAGCAGGCCATGGGCGAGCAGGTCGGCCCGCGCACCGACCTCTACTCGCTCGGCGTGATCCTGCACGAACTGCTCAGCGGCACCGTCCCGTTCACCCGCTCCTCGCCCCTCGGAGTGCTGCACCAGCACCTCCACGAGCCGCCCCCGCCACTGCGCCGGAGCCGGCCCGAGCTGCCGGAGCCGCTGGAGGCGCTGGTCCTGCGGCTGCTGGCCAAGGACCCGCGGGACCGGCCGGCCGATGCGGCAGAGGTCTACCGGGCCCTGGAGCCCCTGCTGCCCGGGCCGGCCTCGCACCCCCTCGACAGCCCGGGTGCGCCGATGGATCCGACCCGGCCGTTCCGGCAGCCGTACGCGCCCTGGCACCACGCGCCGCCGCGCCCGCCGCTGCCGCCCGCTCCGGTCCCGCATCCTGGACCGTCCGCGCCGAACCCAGGGAAGGCCGCCATCGCCGCCGCCGTCGAGGAGGCCGGACGGCTGCTGGACACCGGCCGGATCACGCAGGCCGTGGAGGTGCTCGGCGCCGCACTGCCCACCGCCGTGGAGACCCACGGCCGGCACTCACCGGTCGTCCTCATGCTGCGGAAGCAGTACGCGGCCACCCTGCTGGAGGCCGGCCGGTTCCAGGCCGCGCTCGCGGAGCTGCGGCTGCTGGCCGACCGGTCCAGCACCGAGGCTGGTCCGGCCGCCCCGCAGACCCTGCGCTTCCGCGTCGAGGCCGCGCAGTGCCTGGAACACCTCGGCGACCACGCCACCGCGCTCGCCGAGTACCGCTCCCTGCTCCCCCACCTGGACCGGCTCGCCACCGCCGACCCGGCACTCGCCCTGGAGACCCGCCACCGGACGGCACACCTGCTCGTGCGGGCCGGCGACCGCACCGAGGCCCGCACACTGCTGATGCAGCTCCTCGTCGACGCCGAACGCCGGCTCGGCCCCCACCACCCACTCGCCTCCGAAGCGCGCCGCACCCTGGAGTGGCTGGACCGACCGACCGGCTGACCGGGGTCTCTGGCGGGTTAGACCGACCGGCAAATGGTGGGCGGATGAAGGAGCGGCGTCCGGGCCGAGTCTGGGCGGTGCCGACGAGGGAGTAGCAGCGGAGCTGCGGCGACTGAGGAGAAGCCGTCCAGGCGACAGCCCGGGCGACGCGACGCCGCCCACCATTTGCCGGTCGGTCTAAGGGGCGGTGGCCGCCGTGAGATGGTCGAAGAGCTCCGGGCCGGCCGAGCCGGGCGCGATGCTGACGCCCTGCAGCCTGGTGGTGCGCAGGTAGGCGNCGACGAGGGAGTAGCAGCGGAGCTGCGGCGACTGAGGAGAAGCCGTCCAGGCGACAGCCCGGGCGACGCGACGCCGCCCACCATTTGCCGGTCGGTCTTAGTTTGCGTACCCGTATCTATAGGGGCTCCGCATTGTTCCCGGACGGTCCCGGCGGCGAGCCTTGCAAGCAGAAAGGCTCACCCCCACACCCCTGGAGCCTGAGATGCTCGCCACCGTCACCCCCACCGCCACCGCCGTCCTCGGCCACCGGAGAACGTCCGCCTGCACCATGCCCGCCGTCCCCACCTCGGTGCCCGCCCTGCGGCATTTCGCCCGGGCCTCGGCGCGGCGCTGGGACGTCTCCGTGGACATCGTCGAGGCACTGGCGCTCGTCGTCACCGAACTGGTCACCAACGCGGTCCGGCACAGCGGGGGCCCGGACGTGACCCTGCTGCTCACCGTGGACACCGGCACCCTCACCGTGCACGTCATGGACAACGGCCGCTGGCGGACCCGCCCGGCCACGCGCGGGGGCGACCCGTACCTGGTCGACGATCCGGCATGCGGCGGCCGGGGCCTGCAACTGGTCGAGGAGTACGCCGACAACTGCGCCCTGTGGCGTACGGTCGGCGGCACCCGGGTGGAGGTGGAGCTGTCCCTCGCCCAGGTACCGGCCGCGCCGGAACACCTGTACTGAGCCTCCTCGGAGCCGTCCGGTTCCCGCCCGCTCCCACCGATCGCTTGCCGCAGCTCGGCGCCGGATCTAGCGTGGCCACGCAGGGAAGGTGATTGCGTGGCACGGCCGAGCAGCCAGGATCCGGTACCCGCGGGCGGGCGATTCACGTTCGTGGGCCGTCGGCGCGAGCTCGGCCTGCTGCTGGCCGCCGTCCGGCACCCGCCCGCCGTCGTGCTGATCGAGGGCGAGGCCGGAATCGGCAAGTCCCGCCTGGTG
>NZ_LMCT01000020.1:66873-82199 GCF_001424875.1 Kitasatospora sp. Root107
GCCGAACGCCACCGGCTCGTCCGGGCCGTGCACTCGCTGCTGGGCGCGCTCGGCCCGGCGGTACTCGTCGTCGAGGACATGCACTGGGTCGACGACGCCACCCGCGAACTCCTCCTGCTGATCGCCCGCGACCTGCCGGACCAGCTCGGCCTGGTGCTCACCTACCGCCCCGAGGATCTTCCGCACCGCACCCCCGTCCTCGGCTCCGCGTACCGCCACCCGCCCGGCACCAGCGGAACGGTGATCACCCTCGCTCCGCTCACCGAGGCCGACGTCGTGGAGCTCGCCACGGCCGCCCTGGGCTCCCAGGCCACCCCCGTCCTCGCCCGAGCCGTGTACGGCCGCAGCGAGGGCCTGCCCCTGGTCGCCGAGGAGGACCTGATCAGTCTCGATGACCAGGTCCGGCGCGGCAGCACCGCGGACGCCGTCGCTGCCCTCGAACGGGCCCAGGTCCCCCGAGGGCTGCGCGAGGCGGTGACCGAACGCCTGGCCGGGCTGTCCCCGCCCGGCGCGGCGGTCGTCGACGCCGCCGCCGTCCTCGCCGTCCCCGCCGACGAGCCGCTGCTCACCGCCGTCGCCGGACTGGATCCCGAGCAGGGCGCGCTGGGCCTGACCGAGGCTCTGCAGCTCTCCGTGCTCCGCGAGGACGACGACGGCCGGTACTGCTTCCGGCACGTCCTCGCCCAGCAGGTCGCCTACCGGAACGTGCCCGGGCCCCATCGCACCCGCCTCCACCGGCGGGCCGTCGAGGAACTGGAGCGGCACTCCCCACCCCCACTGGTCCAGATCGCCCACCACACGCTCGCCCTCGGCGACCGGGAAGCCTGGTTCCGCCGCGCCGAAGCCGCCGCCGACCAGGCCATCGCCCTCGGCGACACCGGCACCGCCGCCGCGCTGCTGCGCCGGATCCTCGAACAGCCGCACCTCGGGGACGACCTCCGCTCCCGCACCGCCCTGACACTCGCCCGGATCGCGGTCGACAGCGTCGACCACGTCGCCACCATCGCCCTGCTGCGGCGGCTCATCGCCGACCCGCAGCAGTCGGAGTCGACCCGCGGCGACATCCGGCTGGCCCTCGGCCTACTCATGATCAACCACGGCGGCAACCGCGGCGGCTACCGGGAGATCCGCCGCTCCGTCGAGGAGCTGGCCACCCGCCCGGACCGGGCCGCCCGGGCGATGATCGCCATGGCGATGTACGAACGTGACGGCGCCTCGGACCAGGCCAGAGAGTGGATGGACCGGGCCGAGCAGACCGTACGCGGCACCGCCGACGACGCCATCCACGCCGCCGTGCAGGCCACCCGCCTCAGCCTGCTGGCCCGGCAGGGGGACCCCGCCGTCTGGCCACTGCTCGATCAGCTGCCCCGCTCCGCCGCCGACCCCGAGGTACTGCGGCAGACCGCCCGTGCCCTCTACAACGTCGGCGAGATCGCCATCGAACTCGGACACGACCGCCGCGCCCACGCCCTGCTCACCGAGAGCCGCGACCTGGCCCGCCGGTCGGGCACCTCCCATCTGGAGTGCTACAGCCGGATCGCCCTGCTGCGCCTCGACGGCCTGGCCGGCCACTGGGACGACCTGGAGGAGGACTTCGCCGCCCTCGACACCGCCCACCCCGACATCGCCATGAACGCCACCGAACAGGCGCTGATGCTTGGTCAGTTGGCCACCGCGAAGGGCCAACGGTCCCGCGCCATCGAACAGTTCACCCTGGCCACCGAGTACGGGAAGCGCGAGACGCAGGTCACCGCCGCCCTCCGGGCCGCTGCCGGACTCGCCGCCGTCCGGCTCGCCCAGGGAGCTCCCGAGGACGCCCGCGCCGTCACCGACCCCGCCGCGGCCATGGTGCGAAGTGCCTCCGCCTGGGCGCGGGCGACCGGCGTGGTCCCGGTCGCGATCGAAGCGGCACTCGCCTGCGGCGATCACCGGTTCGCCGAACAGCTCGCCGACGATGCCGAACAGGGCCTGCGCAACACCGACGCACCCGCCGCCGACGCCGAAGTCAGCTTCGCCCGGGGCCTGCTCCACTCCGGCGCCGAACCCGCCACGGCCGCCGAGCACTTCACGCAGGCCCGGCACCGGTGGCAGGAGATCGGCCGCCCGTACGAGGCCGCCCGCGCCGCCGAGTGCTCCGGCCGGGCACTCGCCGCCTCCCGGCCCGACGCCTCGACCGCACACCTGACCGAGGCCCTCGACACCTTCACCCGCCTCGGCGCCACGGCCGACGCCGCCCGCTGCCGGCACACCCTCAACCAGCTCGGCCTGGTCCAACCGCCTACCCGGGGACGCCGCGGCTACGGCGACCGGCTCTCGCCCCGCGAACGCCAGGTCGCCGAACTCCTGGCCCAGGGCGCCACCAACCAGGACATCGCCCAGACGCTGTTCCTCTCCCCTCGCACCGTCGAACAGCACGTCGCCCACGTCCTCAAGAAACTGGACACCACCCGCAGGACCGTCCGCGAAGCCCTCAGCAGTCGGGCGGCCACCGTACTTCGCCCGACCCGAGAGTGATGACGACCCGCGACCGCATCGGCCCGTCCCCCCGGCGCGACAGGACAACGACCTCCGCGACCCGGGCCGACATGCTGCCCAGTCGGCCGGCCAACTCGGGGGCGAGCCTGCGCGGATTCCTGCTCCGGCCCAGCGAGAGGTGTGGGGTGAAGCCGCCGGCCCGCCCCTGGCAGCGGGGGAAACGCTCCTGCAGTACGTCGTGAAGTCTCAGCCAGGGCGCCGGGTCGGCCGCCGCCGGGTCGAGCCACAGCGTGGCGTCGTGGCGGTGCCTGAAACTGCGTACCCCGGCGAGGCGGGCGGTGAACGGCGCGACCTCGGCCACCGCCTCGGCCAGCAGCGGAACCGCCCGGCCGAAGTCCGTCTCCGGTACGAAACCGAAGAGCAGGTTCACATGCGGTGGCCAGCGGCGGATCTGCCGGTCGTGCACCTCGCGGATGCGCTGGATGGCGGGCCACAGCTCCGCCGGCAGGATCCACGCCACCGCCGTACGAGGCGTCGGTGGGCTGCCGAGCACGCCCGGCCCTTCGATACCGCCACCGTGTGAGATGTCCGCGTCCACCTCACCATCGTCCAGCACGGAGGCGGCCGGAGGGAGCCTCAGCCGCAGTGGGTCCAGCCGCTGGTCCAGGTGGAGTTCTGGTAGGAACCGCCCCACTGCACACAGGTGTTGGCGGCGCGCTTCGTGACCGGCCCCGCGTAGTAGGTGAAGCTGCCCGGGTTGCTCGCCGAGCCGCCGTCCTTGAGCGCGAGGGTCGCGTTCATCGGAACCGGGCCACTCGGGTCGTTCGCGATCGTGGTGACGCAGTTGTCGCCGGTGGCGCCCTTGTACAGCAGGTACACGGTGGCGCCACCGAGGCTGTGCGAGTCGATGACGTTGAATCCGCTGCCGCACACCTGGACCGGGCTGTACGACTTGCCGGCGGGCGGTGGCAAGGTCTGCGCGTTCCCCGGGGTGGGGGTGGCGCTGGGCTGGGAGGCGGGCGGCCGTGCCGCCGACGACGTGCCGGCCGGCGTCGGTACCTTCGTCGCGGGGGTGGCCGGGCGGGAGGCCTCGGCAGAAGCGGGGGCGGAGGTGGTTGAGGCGCCTGCGGACACCGAGGCGGACGCTGAGGCGGGGGCGGAGGCTGACTCCTCGGCGGAGAACGACGGGCTGTCATCGGGGTGAACCGAGGCACTGTTGTCGGCGGCGGCCGCGGTGCGCGCGGGATCGCGCCCCGAGTCGCCGGGGAGCACCATGACCATCATGCCGCCGAGGGCCGCGGTCGCCGCGACACCGGCCGCCGCAGCACGGATGTGCTTGCGGCGCCGCAGCTGCTCTCCGTGACGCTCCGCCAGAGCTGCCCAGTCGGGCTCCTCTGCCCTGGTCACCAGCGGTTCGTCACTCCGGGCGGGCCATGATCCCCAGTTCTCCGTCATGACTCGAGATCCTAGAACACCCGTCAGTTCTCCCTGTTCCCGGGCTGATTGGAAGCGTCAGGGCCCTGCGACTGCTTCGCGCGCCCCCGCTCAGGCGGGTTCCAGGAGCTCGGTGAGCGCGACCCGCAGGGTCGGGGGGAGGTTGGCCTCGGCGGCGAGGGTGGTGCGGTAGGGCTTGTCGTGGGTGGCGGTGAGGGCGTCGAGGGTGAGCCGTCGGGGCGGGCGGGGGCGAACGGGGCGAGGCCGCGTTCGGCGCGGGCGGGCAGGGTGGCCAGGGCGGCGGTGAGCCGCTCGGTGGCCTGAGGCAGGGTCAGGCCGGCCACCAGCGGATCGGCCTTGGCGTCCAGCAGGTTGACGAGCCGTCCGTCCGGGGCGCCCGGCCCGGGGTCGGAGGGTGCGGCGTCACCGGCGAGCTTGCGCATCAGCCGGGTGGTGCCGTACCGCGGCACGCCGTTCACGGCCACCAGCCGGATGTCGGTGTCGGCGGCGAGCAGCAGCCCCCGGTACGGGTCGGGGTCGGTGGTGGCGACGGCCAGCAGGTCGGCCCGTAAGCCGGGCCGCAGGGCACCGAGGGCGCCGTCCCACCGCAGGATCCGGGCCGCGTCCCTGGTCGCCATGGCCACCAGCTCGCGGTCGGTGAAGGTGCCGGCGGCGGCCAGCCGGGCGGTCTTGAGTTCACCCAGCAGGCCCTTGCTGCCGGAGATCGACCAGTCCGAGCCCAGGGCGACGGCCACGCCCGCCGCCCGCGCGGCGGCGACGTCGGCGGTGCGGCCGTAGAGCAGCAGGTTGGAGAGCGGGGACCAGACCATCGCGCCGCCGTGCTCGGCGAGTACGTCGAAGTCGGCCCGGGTGAGGGCGGCGCAGTGGATACCGACCAGGTTCTCGGTGACGGCCCACTTGCCGGGCTCGAACTCCAGGGCCCGGAAGTGCTCCCGGGCGCGCTCGTCGGTGCCTTCGGCCAGGTGGAGCAGCAGTCGTTGGTTGCGGCTGAGCCGGTCGAGGAAGCGCCGGGCGTCGGCCGCGTCGATGTCGGCGATCCGGGAGGTGGCGGCGGGCAGCGCCGGGTCCTCGGGTTGCTCGACGTTGCGCAGGACGCCGCGGTACATCCGGCGGGCGCCCGCGTTGCTGAACAGGGCGATGCCCTGGCTGGTGGTGGTGCCGTTGACCAGTGCCTTGGCCTCGACGTAGCGGGCCACGGCCGGCATCAGTGCCGCGTCCCGGCCGAGCACCGTCATCGGTCCGGTGACCAGTTGCCGGTAGGTGCCGGTGCCGCCCCACTGGTCCCGGTTGGTGAAGGCCCTGGGGACCTGCCAGAGCTGCAGCACGTCGTACGCCAGGTGGTTGTGCAGTTCGATCAGCCCGGGGTAGACGCTGCCGCCGGTGGCGGTCCGGGGGGTGAGTTCATGCCCCGGTGGCGGCGGGTCGGCGGCCGGGCGGACGCCTTCGATGACACCATCGCCGACGTAGAGGACGCCGTCCTCGATCACGGTGTCGTGCGGGTCCATGGTGACGATGCGGCCCTGCAGGGCGTACCGGGATGTCATGGCACGTCCTCCTTCGGGAAGTTGCGGGAACTGGCGGAGACAGACCGAGCGGGAGCTTGCGATGCACGAGTTCGATCCGGGTGTGTTCCGGGAGCCGTACCTCTCCCTGGTGCGGGACTTCCCGGGCCAGGACGTCTATCCGACCGACGACTTCCGTACGGAGTGGGGGCCGGTCTTCCACCGCGGGCGGCTGGACGGGACGGCGCGGGTGCTGGTGATCGGCCAGGACCCGGCGCAGCACGAGGCGATCGTCCGGCGGATCCTGGTCGGCACGGCCGGCCGCCGGGTCCAGGGCTTCCTGGCCCGGCTGGGCATCGACCGCAGCTACGTCATGGTCAACACCTTCCTCTACAGCGTCTTCGGACAGCAGGGCGGCCAGGCGCACGCCGAGGACCCGGACATCGCCGGGTACCGGAACTCCTGGCTGGACGCGCTGGTGACGGACAACGAGGTGGAGGCGGTGATCGCACTCGGCAGCCTGGCCGGCACCGCCTTCCGGATGTGGCGCGAGGCCACCCCGGTCGGAGCGGCCTTCGCCGGCACCTTCCACCGGATCATCCACCCGACCTTCCCGGAGAGCTCCGGCGACCACGCCGCGGCGATGGCCCGCCTGACGGCCAGTTGGAACGAGGGCCTGGAGGCTCTCCACCCGGCCATCGCGCACCCCGACCAGGCACGGCAGTTGGTGCCCTACGGCCCTGAGCTGACTGCGGGCGACCTGGTGCCCGTCCCGGCGGCCGACTTTCCGCTCGGGCTGCCGGACTGGATGCGCTCGGAACAGCCGTGGGCCGTCCGGACGGGTGCCACCGCTGCCGAGAAGCGGGCGACGGTGGTGGTCACCATCCCGCCCGATCTGCGGCCGTTCTGAGCGCGCCGGCACCGGGTCACCAGTACATGATCGTGGTCTCGCCGGAGCCGTAGTTGGAGTAGAGCCGGGCCCGCAGCACGTAGCGGCGGCCCTTGAACAGCCTGACGGACAGTCGGCCGTTCTCGTCGGCACCGCTGTCGTCCTCACCGGTCACGTACCGCAGCTCGTCGTCCACGTCCTCGAAGAGCACCAGCAGTACGTCGCTCTGGCCGAAGGTGCCGACTTCGTACTTGCGGGTCTCGGCCGGGGTGATCTCGAAGTCAGCCTGCTCGCCGGTGGACAGCGCCAGCGGGACGGACCGGCCGGGCTCCAGCTTCACCGGGCCGACCGAGATCGGCGGGTACCAGTGCAGCGCCTGGTCCTTGTCGGTCGCGGACAGGGACAGCGGGCCCTCGATCCCCTCCCGGCCGTACTTCTCGGGCTCCTTGATCAGGCCGGGCTCGAAGGGGTACTCCATGATCGAGTCCGGGTCCCAGGTGGAGCCGGTGACCTCCTGCTTGGAGAGCTTGCGCAGGACGTTGTGGAAGGTCTCCTCGCGGGTCCAGCTGTTCGGCGGCTGGCCGAGCGAGGTGTAGACCGCCTCCTCGTCCCAGACGATGCCCGCGTACGGGTTCTGGTGCTCGTGCGGCAGGCCGAGGGTGTGGCCGGTCTCGTGCCGGGCGGTGGCGCGGCCCCACGGGGTGGTGAGGTCCCACCCGAAGTTCATGGTGGGCTCGCGGACGCCGATGGTCAGCACGTCCTTGCCGACGTAGGACCAGGAGCCGTCGTCGGCGAAGGCGATCCGGATCTCGGCCTCGGAGGCGTCGTCCACCTCCTTGAAGTCCAGACCGATGCCCAGGGCCTTCCAGTCGTGGAGGGCGGCCCGGACCTCGTCCAGCTGCTCCGGGCCCTGGCCGCCGCCGGTCGGGTCCAGGAAGTGGTAGTGCAGGACGGTGCCGTTGACCCACTTGGTACGGATCTGAAGTATCGCCCGCACCCGGTTCGGCCCGAGTCCTGGCCGGAGGTCGGGCTTGGTGGCGGGCTGGAGGGTGCAGTACTGCGGGGTGCCGCTCGCGGGCGCCTTGGTGTCCACCATGAAGGGGCCTCCGATCTGCCAACCACCGGATGGTGACCGGAGGTTGAGGAAGGACATGGTGGCTGTCGGGCCGGTTGGGGGACTTCCCCCATCGTCTCGCCGGGGCACCCTCTCCACAACCTGACGCCCACCGCAAGCCGGGTGCCCCGAACGGATTAGGGCATGTCCATGACGCCAAGTCAATCCAGCGGCTCCGCGCCACAGTCGCCCTGCGATGACGCCCTGGTGCGCGCCAAGAGCGACCATCCGCAAGTCCCACTCCGCCTACCGCTCCCGGCCTCGCAGATCTGGTAGCACCATCGTTCGGTGCGACCGGAATGGTCGGTCCCGCGAAACGGTCCACCGTCAGTCCAGCAGATCCTCCGGCGCGCTGCGGGCCACCTGAGCGAGGGTGTCGAGCGCCCCGGCCAGGACCGGGAGCGGCGGTGAGGCGAGGCCGACCCGGACGGCAGAAGGGGTGATGCGGGTGCCGACGGCGAACGCGGCACCGGGGGTGACGGCGATGCCCTCGCGCGCGGCGGCCGCGACGAACGTCTCCACGCGCCAGGCCGCCGGCAGCTCCCACCAGACGTAGTACGAGCACGGGTCGGACCGTAGCGTCTGACCGGCCAGGGACTGACGGGCCAACAGCTGACGGGCTGTCGCATCGGCACGCTTGGCGGCCTCCACCGTGCCGACCGTACCGTCGGTGATCCAGCGCACTGCGGCTTCCAGGGCGAATCCGCTCGGCGTCCAACCGCCGGAGCGGAGCGCGGCGGTGACGGAGGTGCGCAGCACAGCGGGCACCACGGCGAATCCGGTGCTCAGGCCGGGAGCCAGGCGCTTGGAGAGGCTGTCGACGAGGATCGTCCGCTCGGGCACGAGCGCCGCCAGCGGCGGGATGCCGGGCCGCAGGAAGGACCAGATCGCGTCCTCGACGACCGGCAGGTCAAGGCGGCGAACTTCGGCGGCCAGCGCCTCGCGGCGCTCCGGCTCGAGGGTGACTCCGAGCGGGTTCTGCAGGCGCGGCTGAAGGTAGAGGGCACGCAGCGGCGTGGCCCGATGGACGGCCGCGAGAGCGTCGGGGAGCAGACCGGATTCGTCCACCGGCAGCGGCACGAGCGTGATGCCGAGGCGCTGCGCGATCGCCTTGACCACGGGGTAGGTCAGCGCCTCGACGCCCAGGCGCTGACCCGGTGGGACAAGCGCGGCCAGAGCTGCGGCGATGGCCTGGCGGCCGTTGGCGGCGAACAGCACGTCGTCGTCGGCTGCGTGCCAGGCCGGGCCGGAGCCGGCCTCACCCTCGTCCGAAGCGTCCCGCCCCGTGCGCCCGGCGCCGGAGGCAAGCGCCGCGAAGGCCTCGCGGGCGGCGGCCGTGCCTGCCGCACCGACCGGACGGAGGGCAGCGTCCAGCGCGTCCGCCCGCAGCATGGGCGTGAGTCCGGTGGCGAGCAGCGCGGACTGCTCCTGGACGACCGGATAGTTGAGCTCCAGGTCGACCGGAGCACCCGCGGGCTCGGCGAGCGGGACGCGCGCGCCGGGCTCGCCGTGGCCGGCCCGCACGAAAGTGCCGCGGCCGACCTCGCCGACGACCAGCCCGCGCCGGACCAGGTCGCGGTAGACGCGGCCCGCCGTCGATCCGGCGACACCACGCCGACGGGCGAAGGCGCGTTGCGTCGGCAACTGCTCGCCCGGACGCAGCCGCCCCGCGGCGATGGAGGCCGCGATCTCGTCCGCGATCGCGCGGTAGTCGTCCATCGGCACATCCCTCCTCATTGCACCGAGTGCAAAGTCATTATTGCACCGACCGGGCACCCGCCCGTAGCCTCCCGGCATGGACGCACTCTTCTCCGCCGTCGACGCGCACGCCATGCTCGGGATCGCCGCCGTGGCGACGGGCATGGTGCTCACGCCCGGACCGAACATGATCTATCTGGTCTCCCGCTCGATCGTGCAGGGACGCCGCGCGGGGCTGCTCTCACTGACCGGTGTCGCCCTCGGCTTCCTGGTCTACCTCGCCGCCGTGACAGCAGGAATCACCGCGGTGTTCGCCGTCGTGCCGCTCCTCTACACCGTGATCAAGCTCGCGGGCGCGGCCTACCTGCTCTGGCTCGCCTGGCAGGCCGTCAGGCCGGGCGGCATCGCCGTCTTCGCGCCGCAGCAACTGCCGCAGGACCCGCCTCGCAGGCTCATCACGATGGGCTTCCTGACCTGCCTGCTGAATCCGAAGATCGCCATCATGTACGTCTCGCTGCTGCCGCAGTTCGTCGTCCCGGCGCGCGGCCACGTCGCGGCGCAGAGTCTCGTGCTGGGCCTGACCCAGATCGCCATAGCCCTCACCGTCAACGGCCTCATCGCGATGAGCGCGGGCACCATCGCGTCCTTCCTCGCGCACCGTCCCGCCTGGCTTCGAATCCAGCGCTACGCCATGGGCACGGTCCTCGCGGGTCTCGCCCTGAACATCGCCGCGGACCGGGCCAAGGCCGTCGCCGCCTGAGCCCGCCGCGGCTCGGGGCCTCATCGAATCCTCACACCGGTCCGTCGAGACTGCCGGAGCCGACCACAGCGACCGACCCACTGGCCGCTTCCGCCCAACGCCGTTGCGAAGGCCCGGAGGCATACTGGATCCCATGTCCATGGGCTGGGTGCTCCACGTGGACCTCGACCAGTTCGTCGCTGCGGTCGAGGTGGCCCGCCGACCGGAACTGCGGGGCCTGCCCGTGGTGGTCGGGGGCTCCGGGGACCCGACCCGGCGAGGGGTGGTGGCCACGGCCTCCTACGAGGCACGCGAGTTCGGAATCCGGTCCGGTATGCCCTTGCGCCTGGCTGCCAAGCGTTGCCCGGAGGCGGTGTTCCTGCCCACGGACCCGGCTGCCTACCAGCAGGTCTCCGATCGGTTCATGGCCACGCTCCGCCGGTTTCCGGTGGTCGTGGAGGTACTCGGCTGGGACGAGGCCTTCGTTGGGGCACACACCGACGATCCCGAGACGCTCGCCACCGAGATCCGGGAAGCGGTACGCAGCACGACAGGATTGTCGTGCTCCGTGGGCATCGGCGACAACAGGCTGCGGGCGAAGCTGGCCACCGGCTTCGCCAAGCCGGCTGCCCCCAGCGGAGCCCCCGGTCGGCACAGCTTCCGGCTCACCCGGGAGAACTGGGCGGCCGTCATGGCCGAGCGGCCGACCGACGCGCTGTGGGGCATCGGTACCAGGACCGCGAGGAAGCTGGCCGAGGCGGGCCTGCACACCGTCGCACAGCTCGCGGGCGCCGACCCGGACGAGCTCGCCGCACGCTTCGGCCCGGTCATGGGGCCGTCATACCGGATGCTCGCACTCGGCGTCAGTGACACCGAAGTCTCGGCCGCCCCGCACGTTCCGCGCTCACACAGCCGCGAGATCACCTTCCAACACGACCTGGTCGACCGGTCGGAGATCGACCGGCAGGTCGCAGCGCTGGCCCGGCGCGTGGCGCATGACGTGGCCACCGACGGCCGCCCGGCCACTCGCATTGCGGTGAAGGTCCGCTTCGCGCCGTTCACCACCGCGACGCACGGCATCGCGCTGGCGGGACCGACCAGTGATCCGGACGAGATCACGCACGCGGCACTGACGGTGCTGGAGCGTTTCGAGCATGACCGCCCCGTACGGTTGCTCGGTGTGCGCGCCGAGTTCGACGAGCGGTAGCAGCCGGCGAGTCGGGGCGGCCGGGTGCGCCCGCGGCGACGACGCGGGCGCCGAGTCGTCAGGCGGGCTGGACGGTGACTGTGCACAGGCGCTTGGTGGCCCGGGTCAGGGCTACGTACAAGTCCCGCTCCCCACCGGGGCGAGCCATGATGATTTCCTCGGGGTTCATGACGACTACCCCGTCGAATTCCAGGCCGCGTGCTTCGGACGCCGACACGACGGTCCCGGACGCTCTCCAGGATCTCCTCCGTGGTGCGATAACTGACGGTCAGGCTGTGCAGTTTGAACCGCGGGGCCGACGTGAGGGCTCAGTGCTTCCCTCCAGTCGCGCGCTGTCGCGACTGGGCCTGCCTGGGCGAAGTCACCCACCAGCGTCATCGCCCGCGACGGGCATCGGCGGACGATCATCCGCCACTGCATCGCGGTCAGCTCCTGCGCCTCGTCGACGACGAGCCCGTACGTCCGCTCGGGCGGGCCGTCGACCAGGCTCGCCGCCTCGTCCAGCAACGGCACATCGGCGTCGGTCCACGGGTCGTCCTGACCGCGCAGCAGAAGAAACCGCTCCTGCTCGGTCAGGCGGGGCAGGCGCCCGGCGAGAGCGCCGGCGTTCGTCAGGAGCGCCTTCACGAGGTCACCGGGGACCAACCGCGGCCACAACACCTCGACNCGTCCGCTCGGGCGGGCCGTCGACCAGGCTCGCCGCCTCGTCCAGCAACGGCACATCGGCGTCGGTCCACGGGTCGTCCTGACCGCGCAGCAGAAGAAACCGCTCCTGCGCGGTCAGGCGGGGCAGGCGCCCGGCGAGAGCGCCGGCGTTCGTCAGGAGCGCCTTCACGTGGGTGTACAGGTACTGCCGCCGCCAGACCCACAGCCCGACCTCGGCGCCGGTGGTGACGGTGCGCGTGTTGTAGAAGGTCGGCGCGCTCGAGGAGCACTCCGCGATCGGGGCGTTCTTGCCGGAGCTCCAGGACCAGCCGCTGCCGTTGAACCTCATCGTCTCGGGGACGCAGGCTCCGGCCCGGCCGTTCATCTTGTCGATGCCACCAGCACTACTGCCAACTACGGGGCCAGAGCCTGCAATTTGACATTCCCGATCCCGGGGAGCCGCTCTGTCGCCCGGCCTGAGGGGTGCCGGCTGCGACTGTCAGTAGCCGCTGCCGCGCTTGACCTGGGCCCGCTCGACCTCGGTGGTCGCCCCCTTGTGGTCCAAGGTGGCACACGCATCGGCGATGTCCTGGGTCAGGCGGTCGATCTGGTCGCGGCTCAGGGTCTCCTTGACCAGGGCCCGCAGGATCTTCACCCGCTCCGCGTTGGGCGGGAGCGTGTACGCCGGCACCATCCAGCCGCGCTCGGCCGAGAGCTGCCAGGCGATGTCGGACTCGTCGTAGGCGTGCTTGCCGGCGAGGCGGAAAGCGACCAGCGGCAGCTGCTCGAGATCGCTGCCGATCACTTCGAAGCGGCCGCTGTTACGCAGGTTGTCCGCCAACGCGTGGGCGTTCGTTTGCATCGTCTCCATGACGTAGGTGTAGCCCTGGCGGCCCAGCCGGACGAAGTTGTAGTACTGCGCCAGCACCATCGACGCGCCGGTCGAGAAGTTCAGCGTGAACGTCGCATCGGTCTTGCCCAGGTAGTTCTCGTAGAACACGAGGTCCTTGGCCAGGTCCGACTCCTCGCGAAAGACCAGCCAACCGATGCCGGGGTAGACCAGACCGTACTTGTGTCCCGAGACGTTGATCGATCGGACCTGCTCGAGCCGGAAGTCCCATTTCGAGTCCGGGTAGAGGAAGGGCCACACGAAGCCGCCGCTGGCGCCGTCGACGTGGATCGGGATGTCCAGGTCCCGCTTCTTGCGGATCTCCCGCAGGAGCTTGTCGATCCCGACGACGTCGTCCTTGTGGCCGGTGAACGTGGTGCCGACGACGGCGACGACGCCGATCGTGTTCTCGTCGAGGTGGGGCTCCACGTCCTCCGGGCCGATCGTGTACTTGTCCTCGGCAAGCGGCACGATCCGCGGCTCGACGTCGAAGTAGCGGCAGAACTTCTCCCACACGACATGAACGTCACCGCCGAAAACCAGGTTGGGCCGGTCGGCCGACAGGTTGGCCGCCTTGCGCCGCTCCCGCCACTTCCACTTCAGCGACAGCGCGCCGAGCATGATCGCCTCGGACGAGCCTTGGGTCCGGCATCCGGCGGTCTTGCCCGGCGCGTGGAAGAGATCGGCGAGCATCCGCACACAGCGCTGCTCGATCTCGGCGGAGATGGGGTACTCCGCGTGATCGATGAAGTTCCGGTGGAGGTTCTCGGCGATGATCCGCTGCGCCTCCGGCTCCATCCACGTGGTGACGAACGTGGCGAGGTTGCGCTGCGGGTCGCCCTCCATGACGAGGTCCTCATCCACCAGTCGCATAGCGTCCGTCGCGGTCATGCCCTCCTCGGGAAAGGTCTCCGAGGGAGCAGGCACGGTCAGGAAACGGTTACCGAACAGGGCCCCGACGTCACTCTTGCTCATGTCGGCGACTCAACCAGTTCCGGGCCGGGCGCCATGCTCAGGACTCGTGAACCGGACTCGAAAAGCACCCGAACGGCCTACCTTCCCGAGCGACCGACCCAGGTCACCGATCCCGCAGTGGCACGCAGGCCGACGATGCCGGGCCGGCCCGCACCTCCCGTCGGCGACACCCTCCGGCCGCGGCACCGTGTGTCCGCAGGAAGAACTTCCGCAGGGCCGATCGGGTGGTGGAGGCCGTGTCCGACCGCGTTGGGGTGACGGCAGGGCTCGTCAACGCGGTTGAATCCCACGGGCCCCGGAAACTCAACAGGAGGACGACCGCGATGACCGGTGAAGACATCCTCCTGGGCATCGCCCTGACCGTCGCCCTCGCCACTGGCTCGCAGATTCTGGCGAACAGACTGCACGTGCCCGCTCTGATCATCCTCCTGCCGGTCGGCTTCACAGTCGGTGCCCTGACCGACGTCATCCACCCCGGACGGCTCATCGGCCCGGACTTCCCCGCGCTGGTCTCACTGTCCGTCGCGGTGATCCTCTATGACGCCGGCCTCGGACTGGACCTGCGCAACCTCAAGGGCGAAACCCGCGGGATCGTGGGACGACTGCTGATCATCGGCATCCTGATCACCTTCTTCGCCGTCTGCGCCATCGGGCCGGCACTCTTCGACATCCCGCTGCGGGTGGCGGCCATGATCGGCGTAATCCTGGTCGTGTCGGGCCCCACCGTCGTCGGCCCCCTGCTCGAATACGTGCGACCGACGGACCGGATGCGCCGCATCCTGATCTGGGAGGGAACGCTGACCGACCCGATCGGCGGAATCCTCGGGGCCATCGTCTTCCACGCCGTCGCGACCAGCGGCCAGATCGACATCGGCCGGGGCTACCAGATCGGGCAGTTCCTCATCAGCATGAGCGTCGGCCTCGCAGGCGGAGCCGTCGGCACCGTCATCCTCTGGCTGGCCCTGCGCAAACTGCGGCTCGGCGAGACGCTCGGCACCCTGGCCCAACTGGCCACCGTGATCCTCGTCTCCGCGGGCTGCGACATCGCCCGCGACGACACCGGCCTGATCGCCGCGATCGTCACCGGACTCGCCGTCACCAACCTCCCCGGCCTGGACATGCCGGCCCGCCGGCCCTTCCTCGAAACGCTTGTCCAGCTGATCATCGGCCTGCTGTTCATCTCGATCTCCTCCGCCGTCACTCCGGCGTCCGTGGTGCCCGTGCTCGTTCCCTCGCTGATCCTGATCGCGATCCTTGTCCTCCTCGTCCGACCGCTCGTCGCGTTCGTCGCGGGCCGGGGCTCCGACCTGAGTAAGGGCGAACGGGGCTTCATCGGGTGGATGGCGCCGCGCGGCATCGTCGCCGCGTCGACCGCTTCCGCGTTCGCCGCCAGCCTGGTGGAGAAGGGGCTGCCCGGAGCCTCCAAGATCCTGCCGATCACCTTCCTCGTGATCGTGGGGACGGTCCTGCTCTACGCACTGACCGCCGCACCGGTGGCCCGCCGCCTGAAGGTCGTCAGGCCGAGCCGGACCCGGCCGCTGCTGGTCGGCGGCGACCCGTGGGTGATCGGCCTCGGGAAGGCCCTGCAGTCAGCAGGACTCGACGTGCTCATGTGGGCGGGACTCGACGACGAACGCGAGCGGATCACCGCGGCCGGCATCGAACTCGCGCACGGGGAGATGCTGGCGACCGCGACCAACCCCCGGGCCCGCCTGGAGGGCGTCACCGCGGTGTTCCT
>NZ_LMCT01000020.1:82249-146308 GCF_001424875.1 Kitasatospora sp. Root107
TACACGGGAGGCGACATCCTCTTCGGCCGGCAGCTGGTCCGGCATCTCCTCGCGGCCCGCTACCGACGGGGCGCCCGCTTCCTGCTGCAGTCCGGCTCCGTACCGGTCCCGCCGGACCACGACGTCCTCTTCGTCCTCGGCCCCGACGGCCGGCTGGAGCCGGTCACCGAGACGAGCCCGGCCACCCCGAGGCCGGACGACACCGCCGTACTGCTGGGCCCCGCGTGATGTCCTGGGCCGCCCGCTTCCGGCTGCGGCAGTACACCAAGGCGAGCCTGTGGATCGTCCCGCTGTTCGGGCTCGTACTCGGCGTCGCCCTCGCCGAGTTGGCCACCGCCGCGGATGGCGCGTCCTGGCTGCCGAGGACCTGGGACTACTCCGCGACGACCGCGAGCAGCGTCCTCAGCTCGGTGGTCGGCTCGATGGTCGCGCTGCTCGGGTTCGTCGTGACCATCGGTGTCCTGGTCATCCAGCAGGCCACCGGCACGCTCTCCCCGCGCTACATGCGGCTCTGGTACCGCGACAGGCTGCAGAAGGCCGTACTGGCCACCTTCACCGGCACCTTCGCGTTCGCCTACACGCTGCTGCGGAGCATCGAGACCGACTCCGTGCCCAACCTCGGCGTGACCCTGGCCGGTGTCGCCGTCTCCGTGAGCCTCCTGCTCCTGCTGATCTACCTCAACCGCTTCACCCACAACCTGCGGCCGGTGGCCATCGCCGACATCGTCGGACGCCTGGGCGAACACGTCCTCGGACAGGCGGCGGCGCACCTCCGAAGCACGGCGGCGCCCGACGGGGCTCCGCCGGCAGGCGGCCCGGTGACCTCGGTACGGTCCGAACGCGGTGGTGTGGTCCAGGCGTTGGACGCGCCCGGCCTGGTCCTGCTCGGGGCCCGGCACGACTGCGTGCTGGTGCTGGCCGCCTCCGTCGGCGATTTCGTGGAGCCCGGCGGCAGCCTGGTCGAGGTGCACGGCGGCGCGCCCGCACCTGACCCGCACCGGGTGGCCGACCTGCTCGCCCTCGGCGCCGAGCGGACCATCGAGCAGGACCCGGCCTTCGCCCTGCGCATCCTCGTGGACATCGCCATCCGGGCCCTGTCCCCTGCCGTCAACGACCCCACCACCGCCGTCCAGGTACTGAACCACATCGAGGCGTTCCTCCACACCGTCGGCCGCGTCGGACTGCGCAGCCACTACGTGCTCGCCGACGACCGCGGCCTACCGCGCCTCGTGCTGCCCGGCCGGGCCTGGGAGGAGTACCTCGAACTCGCCGTCACCGAGATTCGCGATTACGGCGCGAGCTCCGTCCAGGTCTGCCGGCGCCTGCGGGCCCTACTCGAAGGCCTCCTCGCGGCGCTGCCCGACTCCTGCCGGCCCGCTCTGCGGGCCGAACTGGTCCTCCTCGACGAGGCCGTCGAAAGGGAGTTCGGCGACGCCTCCCGCCGCGCCCGCGCACGGACGGCCGACCTCCAGGGCATCGGGGGACGCCATACCGGGGACGCGACCCCCGGCGATCCCGGCGTCGGTCACACCCGCATGCCCTTGGCGTGATGCGGCTCGGCCAGCAGTCCGTAGATCACCAGTACGGACATCAGCATGGTGAACAGCGACCAGTAGGGGAAGGCCGAGATAAACATCATCTGACCCACCAGGCACAGAGACGCCAGCACGATGCCGGTGATACGTGCCGCCCTGACCCCGAGCAGCACACCGAGGCTGGCCAGCACCTGCGTGATCCCTACGGCGACCCAGATCCAGCCCCAGGCTGTGTAGTTGAAGATGAGCAGGCGGTTGCCGTGATTGGCGGKCGTCTCGTAGTAGCCGTGGTCCAGGATCGCGACGAACCCGTTGATGATGTCGAACAGTCCGCTCAGCATCAGGAGGATTCCGGCGAAGGCCACCCAGTGCGAACGCTCCAGCGGTGGCACATTGGTTTTCGTAGTCGAGGGCGACGGCTGCATGGGATCCATCAGAGGCCGCTCGCCCAGCGACGTGCAAGCAGCGTGAGCCGTTGGTGTCACGCACCCGGGCCCCTGCGCCACCCCGTGGGTCGGCCACAGCTGCGCCCCGCCGTCGCCTCAGTCCCGCGCACGCTGCTTGTCGACGGCCTCGTCCAGCGTGGATGCCGCCATGATGAGCGACAGGTGCGTGAACGCCTGTGGGAAGTTGCCGAGTTGCTCGCCGCTCGGGCCGATCTCCTCGGCGAAGAGCCCGACGTGGTTGGCGTAGGTGTGCATCTTCTCGAAGGTGTAGCGCGCCGGCCGGATGCGCCCGGCGCGGGCCAGGGCGTCGACGTAGAGGTAGGTGCAGAGGCTGAACGTGCCCTCCGAGCCGCGCAGGCCGTCCGGCGACGCCGCCGGGTCGTAGCGGTAGACGAGGCTGTCCGAGACCAGCTTGCGCTCGATCGCGTCCAGCGTGGAGAGCCAGCCCGGGCTCTTCCCGGCGAGGAACCCCAGGCGCGGGATCAGCAGCAGGGAGGCGTCTAGGACGTCGCCACCATAGTGCTGCACAAGGGCCTGCTCGGACGAGCTCCAGCCCTTGTCCATCACCTGTTCGAGGATGCTGTCACGGGCGGCGCGCCAACGCGGGATGTCAGCGGGCCGGCTGAGCTCGGTCGCCATCCGCATGCCCCGGTCGAAGGCGACCCAGCACATCACCCGGCTGAAGGTGAAGTCCTTCCGGCCGCCACGCGTCTCCCACACGCCCTCGTCGGGCCGGTCCCAGTTGTCGGACAGCCAGTCCAAGGTCCGCGCGAGGCCCTTCCAGCCGTGGTAGCCGAGCTCCACGCCGACATCCATGCCCTCAGCCATCGCGTAGAGGGCCTCGCCGTAGATGTCGAGTTGCAGCTGGTCGGCGGCAGCGTTGCCCGCCCGCACCGGGCGCGATCCCCGGTAGCCCTCCAAGTGGTCGAGGATCTCCTCGGTCAGATGCGGTTCGCCGTCCACCCGGTACATGATCTGCAAGCGCTCACCGGGCAGGTCCGCGCGGTCGCGCATCCGGTCGCCCAGCCACTTGGTGAACGCCGACGCCTCCTCGGCGAACCCGAGGTCGAGCAGGGCCCGGACCGAGAGCGCGCCGTCCCTGACCCACGAATACCGGTAGTCCCAGTTACGTTCCCCGCCGACCTGCTCCGGCAGGCCCATGGTGGCGGCGGCGACCGGCGCACCCGTCGGATGGTACGTAAGGAGCTTGATCGTGATGGCGGAGCGATGCACCATCTCGGCCCACCGCCCCCGGTAGTGGGAGCTGTGCAGCCACTTCTGCCAGAAGTCCACCTCCTGCCACAGCCTCGCGGTGACGTCCTCGACCGCGAGGGGAGGGGGCGCCTCACCGGCGGCGGCGCACGTGGTGAACACGGCCGCGGCCGACTCACCGCTGGTGAGGACGACCGAGCCCCGCACGTCCCGGCCGTCCCGCTCAAGCGGGAAGCTGGTCTGCAGATGACCGGTGATCCCGGGCGCGCGGAAGACGGCCTCCTCGGTGCGCAGCTCCAGCTCGTGGTCGGCCCGGGCGTAGTCGAACCGCGGCCTGCACTCCAGGACGAACCGCACGGTGCCGCGCACGGCGCGGACGACCCGCATCAGACTGTGGCGGTCGGTCGGAGTGCGACTCGTGTTCGCCGGCATCCAGTCGACGACCTCACCGACCCCGTCCGGCGACATGAACCGCGTCACCAGCACACCGGTGTCCGGGTAGTAGAGCTGCTTGCACGACACGTCCGAGTGCTCCGGCGCCAGCCGGAAGTACCCGCCGCGGTCGTGGTCGAGCAGCGAAGCGAAGACGCTCGGCGAGTCGAACCTCGGTGAGCAGAACCAGTTCACCACGCCCTCCGAGGACACCAGGGCGGCGGTCTGCAGATCGCCCACCAGACCGTGGTCGGCGATCGGGGGGTAGCGGTCCATGAACGTCCAATCCCGGGAGTGCTACGGCGTGTCCACTATCCGGCACGTCACGTGAGGAGGTGCGGGCAACTCGCCGCAAACGGCGCAGATCGACGGGGCCACCTGCCGCTCCGCCGACGGCAGGACCGTCACCAACCTCCCGGGCACGGTCCTCCGTACGTAGCCGGACTGACGCTCCGTCAGCGGGTGCGCTGGGCGAAGAACCGCATGCCCGTTCGGGAGGTCTTCGCGTGCATCGGGTGGCGGCACTCGTCGCAGCTGATCGGGGCGAGCGGACGGGCCTTCCACACCTCCTCCCAGCCGTGGCTGCATCCGAGGTCGGGGAGGTGGGCGAAGACGGTTCCCCACTGCTGGTGTACGGCCCGGAACGCCATGCCGGCCCCCTGCTGATTGGCAAGGGGGCCAGCATGGCGTGGAGCCAGACGCGGATGACGCCGTAGTGGAGGTTGGTGTCGAAGAACGCTGAGGAGATGTAGACGCGGCCGTCCGGGAAGATCGCCAGGCGTTCCAGGTTGCGGGCGGTGCAGCCTCCGTACCCGGCCGCGCGGAGTTCGGGGAGCTGGCCAGAGATGGCGAAGGAGGCCGCTGCTGCGCACTGAGCGGGCCGGGGTTGTACTCGATCGGGTGAGGCGGCGGGTTCTCTCTGCTGGCGCGCCAGGGGAGGTGGGGTGCCGCTTCTGGTCAGCTGCCTGCGGTGGTGCGGAGGGTGGTGTCCCGTCCGTCGGTGAGCAGGTTGGTGGTGTTGGTGATGTGGGCGTGCCAGAGGGAAGCGAACCAGGCGCGCTGTTCGGGCTGGAGGTGCGGCAGCCACTGGTCGTAGGTGCGCCAGGCGTGGGCGTCGTGTTCGGAGCTGAGCTGTACGTGCTGGCCGTCGCGGACGGGTTCGGTGTCGAAGGCGAAGTCGATGACGGGGGGCCAGCCGTCGGCGGCCGAGCGGTAGTCGATGACGAGCGGGCGCAGGGTGCCGGCCGGGTTGATGCCAGTCTCTTCCGCGACTTCGCGCCGCGCGGTGCTCGCCGGCTCTTCGCCGAGGTCGCCGAGACCGCCGGGGATCTGCCACCAGGCGGGGTGACCGGGATAGGCGTGGGCCTGGTGGAGCATCAGGATGCGGCCTGAGTGGTCGGTGACCAGTACGGAGGCGGAGACGGCGTGCGGCGGGAGGGCGGCGGCGAAGTCTGCGGGGGCGATGGTCGGCGTCGGGCTGGTCAAGCGGCTCGCTCCTTCGGTGATCGGAGTGCGAGCCTATCGTGATCAACATGCTTGCACTGAAAGGAAGTTGATGGATCATCGGATCATTTCAATCGAAGTCGCGGGTTGGTCTGCAGTGCTGGGAAGTCCCTGAAGCCGCCGATGCCTTCGAGAACGGATCTGAGCTTGATCTTTAACTTCGCGCGGCGAGGTGGGCTTGGAGTGTGGGTTCGCGTTTGACGGTCTTGCCGACGTCGTGGTGGGGCGCCGGCCTGCGGTTCTTCGAGCCCGCCGGGCGTCCGGGGCCGGGCCGGGAGGGTTTCGGCACTCGGGCCGGGGTGAGGACCTTCGCGCGGATGTTGCGGAACCCGCGGCGGACCCGGGCTGGGGTCAACTTCGCTGTGGGCAGGGGGCGTTCCCAGGGGCGGCGTAGGTCGGCGGCCAGTGGTCGGGCCAGGCGGAGCTGGGTGTGGGCGACGATGATCAGCCAGGTCCACAGGTCGGCGGTGTCGGGTGCGCGGAATTGCGGCGCGGTCCAGCCCAGGGTGCCTTTGAGTAGGCGGAAGGTGTGTTCGAGGTCGAATCTGCGCAGGAAGGTGCGCCAGATGCGGTCCAGGTGCGCGGTGTTGATGCCGGTGGCCGAGGACCACAACCACAGCGGCTTCGCCTCGCGTTCGCCGGGCAGGTGCACGGTGAACCGCCGCCTCATCGACGCGGTCGCCGCCCATCTGCCACCGCTGCGCCGCTCGCCCCTGGCACCCCCGATCCCCGGCACGCCTGGTGGGACACCGAGCACGGCTACCTCCTGGACCACGCCGTCGAAAACCTCCTCGCCGCCGGTCGCACCAACGACGCCCACGCCCCGACCAGCGACCTGCGGTGGACCGAAACGCGACTGCACCAACGCGGACCCAACGCACCCATCACCGACCTTCTCCACGTCCCCGTCCCCGACGCCGCTGCGCGCGCCCGCGACCTGATCCAGGCCTCCCACCTCCTCCAGCGAACCGACCCCGGGTACGCCCGCACCAGCATCCTGCGCAGCCGTCTCCACGACCTGCCCCGCTGGCGCGACCAGACCACCGCCCGAACCGGACAGATCACGCACGCCGGCCTCAGCAACGCCTGGCCCCTGCCCGACCTCCCCCACCCCGCCCTCCTGCTCGCCCTCCCCAGCACAAGCCCGGTATCGGCGGTGGCGATCTCCCCCGACGGCACCTGGCTCGCCACCACCTCCGACGACGGGACCGTGCGCATCTGGCGCGTCGCCTTCCGGACCCCACTAAGGCCGTCGCAGGTCCCAACTACGTTTTCCGGTGGTCCTGCTGAGCGGCGATCAGGTCGCGGTACCAGGCGTAGGAGGCGCGAGGGGGGTGCGCTTCTGGCTCTCGAAATCAACGTGGACCAGTCCGAAGCGTTGGTGGTAGCCCTCGGCCCATCGAACACCCCGTCATCAAAGCCAGGGCTCGCAGATCAGTCCGGGACGATCCCCGAGTCGCCCTTCCAGCACGTCACGGTGCGGAACCGTGCTGTGGGACGTAGGGGTTGGCTGGCTGTGTGAGATATCCCTCTCCCGTCGTCGTGGCGCTGGTGGCCTGGGGAGGCTGACCATGAAGTGGTGACTTCCTCGCCCCGCCCGCCGCACGTTGGCGGCCGACCGGATCCGATTGACGGGACCACCGCGCTCGGTGGAGAGTCCGCTCCCGCCCGCGGGTACCTGCTGGACAACGCGCGCGCCGAGGCGGGCGAGCGATTCGTCTGGCTGGCCGAGCTGTTCGACGGTGTGACGCGCGGTCACTTCGATCGACTGGGAGTCAGGGCCGGCTCGCGCTGCTGGGAAGTGGGGGCCGGTGGCCCCAGTATCCCGGAGGCGCTCGCGGCAGCCGTCGGTCCGACCGGGCACGTGCTGGCCACGGACATCGACCCGTCGTGGCTGAAGACAAGCGACGGGTACGAGGTGCGCCAGCACGACGTCGCCGCTGACCCGCCCCCGGAGCCGGGGACGTTCGATCTGGTGCACGCCCGGCTCGTACTGGTCCATGTACCCGACCGGGCTCGGGCGTTGGCCACCATGGCGGCAGCGCTACGGCCCGGCGGCTGGCTGCTGGTCGAGGACGCCGACACCGCTCTGCAGCCACTGGCATGCCTGGACGACAGCGGCCCTGCGCAGCGGCGGGCCAACCGGCTGCGCGACGCGGTCCGGGAGCTGCTGACGCGCCGCGGCGCGGACCTGCGCTACGGCCGGACACTGCCGCGGGCATTGCGTGAGGCCGGCTTGGTAGATGTCGCCGCAGGGGGCTCTTTCCCGGTCGGCGGGCTGGCCTGCGACCGACTGGAGGCGGCGACCATCCGGCACGTGCGCGGCGAGCTGCTCGCGGCCGGCCTGGCCGACGACGCCGAGATCGACGCGCACCTGGCCGCCATCCACGCGGGCAAACTCGACCTGACACTCGCGCCGCTGATCTCGGCCTGGGGACGCCGTCCAGCCGAGCACCCTCCGGCACTCGGTTACTGACTTCGGCTTGCCCGGTGGGCTGCGATCAGGTCCCGGTACCAGGCGTACGACGCCTTCGGTGTGCGCCGCTGTGTCTCGAAGTCGACGAGGACCAGGCCGAATCGCTGGTGGTACCCCTCAGCCCGTTGAACAGGCTGTCATCATAGCCAGGCCGCGACCAGGGACTGCGGAGATCTTACAAGTAGGCATCCAGGCTGGTGAGTTAGACAATCGGCGGCGTCCTACGCCACGCCGGTCTCCGGTTGCGGCGACAGGGATCCCTCCGGCCCCGAACCGGCCCGGACCAGTAGGTGGGTGCCCGGGCCACGCGGCCAGGGATGCTGACCTCGAAGCCACCGTCAATACCTGCGGACCCCCGGCCGACCGGTCGGCGTGATCGTCCCCGCGAAACGCGTTCGGCGGGCCGGTGTCAGCGGCCGTGCCGACGGCGGCTACCGATGTGCCCACGCCTGCGCCGGATCCTGAGAGCAAGGAGGACGACACCGGCGGCGGCCGCCAGGGCCGCGCCGACCGCAACCAGCGTCTCCCAGACCGCACCGCCGGCCCGCGCCGCGGCCGTGTCGGCGGTGGATCCCGCCGAGGCCGAGTCGCTGGCTTGGCCGGCAGGCTCGTCCGTGGAGCTTGCCGACGGCGAGGCGGTCTCGGTGGCCGCCGTCACGGCCGTCAGCTCGATGCGACCCGCCGTGCGGGCGATCGAGAAGGACGCTCCTCCCATGCTGAGCGTGTCGCCGGAGAGCGCGGCGTCCTGGGAGCCCACGGTGAAGCTCTGGGCTGCGCCTGGCAGAATGATCTTCGCCCCCGTGACGACCTCCAGCTTGCGCAGCGACGTCGACGTCGACGCGCCGAGATCGAGGACTGCGGACGCATCGGTGAGGGCGACCCCGCTGGNCTTCGCCCCCGTGACGACCTCCAGCTTGCGCAGCGACGTCGACGTCGCCGCGCCGAGATCGAGGACTGCGGACGCATCGGTGAGGGCGACCCCGCTGGACGAGGAGAGCGACGCACCGGCCACCGCGAGCGTTCCCTTGGCCACGGTGGTGGCGCCGGTGTAGGAGGCGGCGGTCAGCGTCGTCGTCGCGGTGCCGTTCTGCGTGACCGATCCGGAGCCGGACACCGCCGGCAGGGTTACGGGCGTCCGGACGTTCTGAATGATCAGCGACCCGTTGTCGCTGATCGCGTCGAGAGTGCCCTTCGTGTAGAGACTGCCGTCCGCGCCTGCCGTCCCGGATCCGAGGCGCAGGGTGGCACCCCGCTGGATGGTCGTGGAACCGTCGTAGAACTGCGCCGCCGCGAAGGTAACATCGTTGCCGGATGTGCCGGCGATGACGATGTCGCCCGCCCCGGGAGCGGCGAGGGTGTCGTGGTACATCCCCCCGCCGATGGGCAGGCCGAGGGTGACCGGGCCGTTGTAGTTGAAGGTCAGCCGTGAGCGCTGCGACTTGGCGTGCAGGTTGATGTACGCCGTTTCGGCCGTGCCCGGCAGGAAGATCTGGTGGGTGGTGCCGTCTCCCCACTGCACGTCGGCACCCTCGATGTTGGTGCCGCGCTTGTTCAACCGGTGTGCGACCGTCACCCAGTTGAGGTTGCCGTTGCTCAGCGTCGGCGAGGCCGTGCCGGTGTTGTCGCTGTAGCTGTAGGTGCCCGCCAGGACCACCTTGCTGCCGGGCCGGGAGTGGACGTTGACGTCGTTGCCGTATTCACGGCTGTAGAAGTTCTGGCGTTGGACGACCGTCTGGTTCAGCGGGGTGTCGATGATCCATGAGCCGCGGTTGAGGACGGCCTTGGCGTTCGGCAGGTCGGCCGCGCAGGTGGTGCTGGCGTAATTGGCGCCGGTGCCGATGTCGAGTACCCCGGAGAAGGGGTTGCTTCCGCACAGTTGCAGTGTCCCCCACAGGTTGCGGGGTTGGACGATCGTCCCGGAACCGCTGATGGTGCCCAGATTGAACAGCCGGGTGAGCGACAGGTTCAGCGTGCCGTCCACCCGGATGTTGTCCTGGTTCTGCTGGTAGCCGGGCGAGTTGTAGGGGAAGGCGCCGATCAGGCCGGTGGTTCCGCCGTTGCCGTACTGCAGCGTGGCGCCGGCGTCGACGGTGATCGCCGGCCGGTCGGGGTTGCTGAGGACCACATAGGGGTGGTTCCCGCCGGGAATACTGACGGACTGGCCCTGCTGGGAGCCAGGCAGCGTGAAGGTGTTGTCCTTGGTGAGGATCAAGGTGCCCGTACCGGAGACCCGCAAGGACCCCTGGCCGCTGATCACCCCCGAGTAGGTGTGCGTCCCGGGCGGTACGTTCACGACGGCGTTTCCGCCGAGGATCACGTCCCTGTTGGCGAGGATCGACGAGGTGATGTCACCGTCGGCCGCGACGGCGCCGGTCGGCGCCAGGGCGACGGGCACGGTCGTCGCCGCCACGATCGCGGACGCCAGCAGCGCATGCCATGAGCTTTTCATCAGGTGTTTCCTGGGTGCGGGCAGAGAAAAAGGCGGTGCCGGCGCTCTCCTCGGAGGCGCCGGCACCCGGTCGGGTCAGCTGGTCACGCGGAAGGTGGCGTCACCGCGGGCCGTGGTGGTGGTGATCGGGTCGAGCCGCAACTCGTACGCGTAGTGCCGCATGTAGCGGTCCGGAAAGTTGTACGACTGGAACGACGACCAGGTCGGGTCGGCGAGCCCGGCGACCTGGCGGAAGGTCGCGTCCTCGGCGAACTGGGTGGTGCCGTCGTTGTAGGCGAGTTGGAAGTCGTAGTTGGAGTGCCGAAGGAAGTACCCGGGGAAGTTCACCGACTCGAAGGAGACGGTGCCGGAGCCTGCCAGGCCGGGCCGCAGCCGGAACCGGGAGTCGTCGAGCGGGCTGACGTTCGGGTCGATCCGCACGTCGAAGTTGGTCTGCCGGACGTACCGGTCCTGGAAGTTGAACGACTGGAGCCGCTGGGCCGGGGTGTTGGGCCAACCGGCGAGCACGCGGCTCTCCTCGGCGGCTGTCAGGTTCAGGATCCAGCCGTGGCGCTTCTTCGTGCCGCCCATGTTGTAGTCGCTCGACGTCAGCTTCTGGTAGGTGGCCGGGTTGGACGGGTCGGTCGTCAGGACGGGCATGTAGCCGCGGTTGGTGGCGTACTGGTCGAGGTAGAGGGCCCACTTGTTGGTGCCGTTGAACTTCATCCACATCGGGCCCTCGACCTGCGAGCCGGGGAGGCCGATGGCGGAGAGGTTGCCGAGGTCGGTCCACGTCCCGAAGATCGAGTTGCTGCCTTCGAGAGTGATCTGCCCGTCGCCGGAGGCCCGCACGTAGCGGTAGTTGCCAACGCCGGCCGGCATCTCGATGATCTGGGTGTCGATGATTTCCTGGGTGCCGGGGCGGTCGATGTACAGCTGCGGGGTGGTGATGGTACGGAAGTCGCTGGTGCGGGCGGCGTAGATGCGGTGCTTCGTTGCGCCGTTGAGGGGGGTGTTCGTCGCCCAGTACAGGACGTAGTCGTTGGTTTCGGGGCTCCAGATCGCCTCCGGCGCCCAGGCGTTGCGCCCGTCGGGGATCGCGCCGGCGACGTTGAGCAGCCACGGCTGCGACCAGGTGACCAGGTCCGTCGACTCCCACACCACCAGGTTGCGGCTGGCGTTGTTCACGGCCTGGTCCCAGTTCTGCCCGCAGCCGATGCACAGGTCGGTCGCGATGATCCAGTACCGGCTTCCATCGGGAGAGCGCACCAGTGCGGGGTCGCGGACTCCGCGCGTGCCCACCGTGGAGCGCAGGACCATCCCGCCGCCGTTGAGGTCGTTCCAGTGCAGCCCGTCCGTGCTGTGCGAGAGATACATCTGCTGACTGGTCGCCCCCTCCCCGGTGAAGTGCACCATCAGGTAACCGGGATCGGCGGCGGCGGCGCGCTGGGGTGCGGCCACCGCCAGGCCGGTGAAGAGGAGGCAGACGGCGAGCACCATCGCCGACAGCCGTGCGCGAAGCGCGGACATGGACATCTCCTGTCATTCTGCAGTGCCACCAGGTGGCGGGTCCGGGCAACGGTGGAACTGCGTCTGCACCGCATGTCGCCGGGGTGGCGGCGGCCCGGGCGCGGTCCGGCGGCACCACTCCCAGGCCATTCATGTGAACCGGAGGTGTCGCCGTTTCGTTCTTGGGGAGATTGTTAACGCTCACAACTCGGGCGACAAGAAGCTGGGTGGCAGTTACCCAATCTTGATCCGTCGCGCCTGGTCTGGTGAATCCGCGGGCAGGGCCCAGGTCGACCCCACCTCGACGGCCGATCGCGCTCAGGTCGCCGGGCCGGCGGCTCGGAGTTGTTGGGTCAGGAAGAGGGCCGCGCGATCGAGTGCCTGGTCCGCCTCGTCGAGGACGCCGGCGAACGACTGGAACACCTGGGGCGCGTCGGCGGTGATGTCGAGGACGACATCCACTCCGGCAGTTCTGGCGCGGGCGGCCGTGCGGGTGGAGTCGTCCAGCAGCACTTCGTTGGTGCCCGCCTGAAGGAGCATCGGCGGGAAGCCGGTTGGGTCGGCGAGGACGGCCGGGATTTCGAAGTGTCTGCTTGAGCAGCCGCTCGGGGGACCCCGGGGTGCGCGCAGCGGCGCCGGGGGTAACGCGAAGTCCCGCCGAATCTGCATCGAGCCGGACGGGGTGCCATCTCCGACCCAGAGCCCAGCTACCTTCCGTACCGCGCCCGGTGGGCGGCGATCAGGTCGCGGTACCAGGCGTACGAAGCCTTCGGGGTGCGCCGCTGCGTCTCGAAGTCGACGTGGATCAGGCCGAATCTCTGATGGAACCCTTCGGCCCGTCGAACACCCTGTCATCCTATTGGCCTGCCAGACCCAGGCCACCTAGTGCCGCAGGCCCCCAGACGAGTGCCCCCTTGGCTCCACGGCTCGTGGCCGAAGTTGCCCGGCGGCCACCGTGCGACCAGCAGCTGACGAGATGCCACGAGGATCCCCCGTCAGCGCGCCGGGTTCAGGAGTCATCACACCCGGGTCGAGGTCGCCCAGCTCCACCCGCGACTCCTGGCCCGTCGGCCTGCTCCCGTTCAGGAAACGTCAGTTGGCCCGGGAACCGACGGGCTCAGCGTCATGGGGCGGGCCTGGCGTTGCTCCGAGATGCGGGTGAGCGTCTCCAGCGGTCGGGAGAGCACCTCGGAGAACGCCAGTTCGGCGGCGCCGATCAGGACGGTGTCAGCGCCGAGTTCGCTGACCCGCAGCCGCAGGTTCTCCCGCACCGCGGCCAGGGCATTGGTGTTGATCTGGCTGCGCACCTGTGCGGCGGATCCGAGGAAGACGTCCCGGAGGGTGCCACCGAGGATGACCAGGTCCGGGTCGAAGAGGTTGGCGACGTTCGCGATGCCGATGCCGAGCCAGTCTCCGACGCGGTGCAGAGCATCCCGCGCGGTGACGTCTCCGCGGTCGGCGGCGGTGACGACCGACCGCACGGCGTCGGCCCCGGTGACGCGGCCGTCCCGGCCGGCGGCTTCCAGGAGGGCGCGCTCACCTGCCTCGGCTTCCAGGCAGCCTCGGGCGCCGCAGCCGCACTGCCGTCCCCGGTGCGGGTTGACGGTCATGTGGCCGACCTCGCCGGCGTATCCGCGCTGGCCGCGCAGGAGTTCACCGTCGATGATCACTCCGGCGCCGATGCCGATCTCGCCGTGGAGGTAGACGAGGTTCTGGCTTCCGCGGCCGATGCCGCGTCGGTGCTCGGCGAGCGCGCCGAGATTGGCTTCGTTCGCGACGAGGACCGGGACGTCCAGGCGGAGCCGGTCGGCGAATGCACCGGCGAAGTCGATGCCCTTCCAGCCCATGTTGGGGGTGAGACTGACCAGCCCGTCGGGGTGGCGGACGATTCCGCGTACCGCCACGGCGACTCCGACGCACGAGCTGTCGGCCGCTGCGCGGGCCAGCATCTCGTGGGCGAATTCCGCGAGGATGGCGGCCACGCGCGCGGGGTCATGCGGGTGCCCGTCGGGCCATGGGCACTCGCGCCGGTCCAGGAACACGCCGCCGAGTCCGATGAGGGCCGCCGCTAGGCGCTCCACGCCCAGGTCCACCGCCAGGACGTGCACGCGGGTGGACTCCGGCTTGACGACCAGCGAGGGCCGCCCGGCCCGGCCGGTTTCCTGCGGCAACTCCTCGCGGACCAGGCCTGCGGCCGTCAGATCGCCGACCAGGCCGAGGATGGTACTGCGGTTGAGGCAGAGCCGGGTCGCCAGGACGGCTCGCGAGGTGGGCCCGTCGAAGTGGACGTGGCGCAGCAGGGCACCCAGGTTGTGCTGGCGGACCTCTTCCTGGGAAGGACCGGCTTTCATGGCTGGCGACCCTCATCGTTGGGCTGAGCGGCGGCGGGACATGGCGTCCACGCCGGCGGCCACCAGCAGAACCGATCCCGTGACAGCGTACTTGACGCCCGAGGAGTAACCCATCAGGCCCATACCGTTCTGGATCACCGCGACGACCAGGCCGCCCAGCACCGCGTCGACGACGCGG
Organism: Kitasatospora sp. Root107; assembly: GCF_001424875.1. GTDB lineage: Bacteria > Actinomycetota > Actinomycetes > Streptomycetales > Streptomycetaceae > Kitasatospora. The sequence continues at coordinate 96,320 of NZ_LMCT01000020.1, forward strand.
CCGCGACCGCCGAACAGGCTCGTGCCGCCGATGACGGCGCTGCCGACGGCGAGCAGCAGGACGTTGCTCCCGCCGGTGTTGGGGTCCACGGAGTTGCCCCGGGAGGCGGCGATGATGCCGCCGACGGCTGCCAGGCAGGAGCAGATGACAAAGGCGGCGGTGCGGATGTAGGCGACGTTGATCCCGGCCCGGCGGGCGGCTTCGGCGCTGCCGCCCACGGCGTAGATGTGCAGGCCGAAGCCGGTCCGCTGCAGAGTGAACGTCCCGAGCAGGAGGAGGGCCCCGATCACGGGCACGACGATGGGCACGCCCTTGAGGGAGCTGACGATGACGTTGCGGCTGCGCTCCTGGTTGAGCAGGTACACGGCTGCGCCCCCGAGCACGACGACGGCACCGGTCCGGATGGCGAGGAGCGCCACCGGGGTTCCGGCCAGGCCCCGGCCGAGCCGGTCGCGGCTGCGGCGCAGTTGCAGGGCTGCGTAGCCGGCTGCGCAGCCGGCCAGCAGGACCCAGCCGAGGACGGGGCTGAGGTTGTCGTTCGCGATGGCCAGGATGGTCGGGTCCTTGACCGAGACGTTCGTGCCTTCCTTCAGCAGGATCAGTACGACGCCCTGGAAGCCGAGGAACGCGGCCAGCGTCACCACGAAGGAGGGGATGCCGACCTTGGCGACGAGTGTGCCGAGGAGCAGGCCGATGACCGCGCCGGTCAGCATGGCGGCGGCCACCGCGGTGTACCAGGGCCAGCCGTGGTTGGTCAGCAGGATGGCCAGCACCGCGGCGCAGACGCCGCTGGCGTATCCGGCCGACAGGTCGATCTCGCCGAGGAGCAGGACGAAGACCAGCCCCATGGCGATGGCGATGCTGCCCGCGCTCTGGGTGAGCAGGTTGGCGAAGTTCAGGTTGGACAGGAAGACCGGGCGCAGGAGGGAGAAGAACAGGCACAGGACGACCAGGCCGGCGACGGCGGGGAGGGCACCGAACTCGCCCGCGCGCACCTGCGCGAGGTAGCCGCGGCCGACGTCCGCCAGACCGGCGGCCGGGGGCCGGCCTTCCTCGGAGTCGGTGGGCCTGTTCGGCCGCTCGGGCTTCTGGGGGGCGAGGGCGGCGGTCATACGGCGGCTCCGTTGGGGGTGGTCTGCGGGCCGAGGTTGCCGCTGCGGCCCGAGGTGATCAGTTCGACGACCTGAGCGTGTGTCACATCGGAGGCCTTGACCTGGGCGGCCATCCGCCCGAGGTAGAGCGCGGCTATCCGGTCGGAGACCGCGAAGACGTCGTTCATGTTGTGTGAGATGAGCACGACGGCCAGGCCGTTGTCGGCCAGCCGGCGCACGAGTTCCAGGACCTGCGCGGTCTGGGCGACGCCCAGCGCCGCCGTGGGCTCGTCGAGGACGACGAGCTTGCTGTTCCACAGCACCGCCTTGGCGATGGCGACAGTCTGACGCTGGCCGCCGGAGAGGCTGGAGACCTTCTGGCGAAGGGACTTGACGGTGCGCACCGAGAGTCCCCTGAGCGTCGCGGCGGCCATCTCCTCCATGGTCGAGTCGTCGAGCACCATGCCGCGGCGCTTCTCGCGCCCCAGGAACATGTTCTGCACGATGTCGAGGTTGTCGCACAGTGCGAGGTCCTGGTAGACGATCTCCACACCGAGCGCGGCGGCGTCGCGCGGGCTGTGCACCTGGACCGGCCGGCCGTCGAAGAGGTAGTCCCCCGCGTCGACGGAGTGGATGCCGCCGATGCACTTGACGAGCGTCGACTTGCCCGCGCCGTTGTCGCCGACGAGTGCGGTGACCTCCCCCGCATAGGCGCTCAGCGCGATGTCGTGCAGGACCTGGACGGGGCCGAAGCTCTTGTCGATCCCGCGCAACTCGAGAGTCGGTGTCACTGTCATGGGTGGGGCTCCTGGGGATTGGCGGGGTGGGCCCCGCGCCACCGACGGCCGGGGCCCACTGGTACGGCCGAGCGCGTGCGCGCTACTTGATGCCGGCCTTCGTGCACAGCGCGTCGTAGTCACCGGTGCACAGCTGCGCCTTGGTGACGAAGCCGTCGGTGATGACGTCCTGGATGTTGTTCTTGAAGACGGACTGGGGGGTCAGCAGCGCCGCCGGGACGTCGCGGTTGCCGGTCGGGTCGTGGACGGTGGCGCTGGTCTGGCCCTTCTTGCCACCGGCCAGCTCGACCGCGAGGGCTGACACCGCGTCGGCCTCCTTCTTCACGGCCTTGTAGACCGTCATGCACTGATCGCCCGCCAGGATGTTCTGCAGGCCCTGGACCGTGGCGTCCTGACCGGTGATCGGCACCTGCCCGTTGCGGTGGTTCTTGCGCAGCACGGCGATGGCCGCGTTGGCCAGACCGTCGTTGGCCGCGAGCACCCCGCCGACGTTCGGCCGGCTGGTGTACATCTGCTCGAAGATGGTCTGCGCCTGGGCGCTGTCCCAGTCGGGCACCGACTGGTTGGGGCCCTTGGTCAACTCCCCGGAGGCGTACAGCGGGTCCAGCACGCCGTTGTAGCCGTTGGCGAACAGGGTGGCGTTGTTGTCCGTCGGGGAGCCGTTGAGTTCGGCGACGACGGGGTTCTTGGCGCCCATCTCGCCCAGACACTTCGTCAGGCCCTCTCCTTGGAGCTTGCCGACCTGGGTGTTGTCGAAGCTGACGTAGTACTGGGCGGAGCCGCCGAGGGTGAGCCGGTCGTAGTCGATGGTGGCCACGCCCTGGGTCTTGGCCTTGTCGAGGACGGCCTTGCCGGTGCCGCTGTCGAGATTGACGATGATCAGCACGTTCACGCCGTTGGTGATCATCTGGTCGGCGATCGTCTGGAACGCCTGCTTGTCGCCCTCGGCGTTCTGGATGTCGTAGTCCACACCGGCGGCCTTGAAGGCCGCCGCGAGGTACGGCCGGTCCGCGGTTTCCCAGCGAACGGACGATTTGCTGTCCGGCAGGATCACGCCGATCTTCGGCTTCTTGGCACCCGCCGAGTCGGCACCGGAGCCCGAGGAACCGCAGGCGGTGACCGTGGAGAGCAGGGCCGCTGACACGGCAGCGGTGGCGAACAGGAATCCCTTGCGCATGGCAGGGTCCTTTCGAGGCGTGTCCGACCTGTGCCGGACGTGCGTTGGCTGATGAAGGGTGGGGATGGGCATGAGCACGAAGCGGGGAAGCGACCGAGCCCCCGTTTGTTGCCTGCGACAACATATGGCCTGCGATGGGGCCCGCCAAGCCCTCGCACCGACCCGCGTGCGTAACGATCGAGTTACCGGAATTTGGCCAGGGCGTTGGCCGGGCCTGCCACGGGCCTTCGGTTCCGTGATCCTTGATCAGTCACGTTCCTCACGGGCTCGTCCGACCCATGTCAGGCGCCTGGTACCGGGCCACCAGCGGTGCCGCGCTGGCCTGGTGCCGACTGGCCCGCGGGTCGTGATCCTCGCCGGGACCGTCCACGGGGTGCTCACCGCGCTGGACTTCGTCCTGTCCTGGCTGCTGCCACCGACCGGGCGGCGGAACTGTGCGGGCCGGCCGACTCGTCCTCGTAAGTGCCGGAGTCTCTGATGGCCGGGTGCGCGGAGGTGAGCTCGGATGAAAACCTTCGAGCGTGCGCTGGGCCGGTGGATGTCCCTGCCTCTCGCCCGGCGGATCGCCGCCCTCGCGGTCAGCAGCGGCGCCCTGCTGCTCGCGGCGCTGCTGGCGATCGTGCTCACCATCGGCGACGGAGGCTCTCCGGCTCGTACGGGGGCCGGCCCGCCGCCCGCCCCGGCCGGTCCCGGCAGCACGGACACCGTGTCGCCGCTCACCGGGCTCCCGGGGGAGGCGGGCAGGATCATCGCCGTCAAGGTCGACAACGCCGCCGCTGCCCGGCCGCAGACGGGCGTGAACGCGGCCGACGTGGTCTACGCGATCGAGGTCGAGGGCGGCATCTCACGGTTCCTGGCGATCTACGACTCGAACCACCTTCCCGCCGGCGACCGGATCGGCCCGGTGCGCAGCGCTCGGGAGAGCGATCTGCCGATCCTGCAGCAGTACGGGCGCGTGGACTTCGCCTACTCCGGGGCGCAGACCCGGTTCCTGTCGGTGCTCGCCCAGGCCGATGTTTTCAACTGCTCGCCGCAGCAGGACAATTCGTTCTTCCGCGGGCAGTGGAACGTGCCGCCGTTCAACCAGTACGTGGTGCCGTCCGGGATTCTGCGCCACTTCCCGGACGCGGCGGCGGGCCGCGATGTCGGCTTCCGCTTCGGCGACGCGCCGACCGGGGGTGTGCCGAAGGCCTCGTTCACCGCGCGGATGCCCGCGGCCTCGTTCACATTCACCTGGTCCGCCGCGGAAGGAAGGTACCTGGTGGCGCTCGACGGCAGACCGGCCATGACGACGGACGCCGGGCAGATGGGTGCGCCGACGATCGTGGTGCAGAAGGTCGCCGAGACCACCTCGCCCCGCAGGCTCGTCGACTCCTCCGGTGAGCTCCTGCCCTTCGCGCCGACGGTCGGCAGCGGCGAGGCGGTGTTCCTGCGGGACGGCATGGCGTACCGGGGCAGCTGGTCGCGGCCCGGCGCCGCCGGCGGCACGGAGTTCAGCTACGCGGGGCAGCGGATGGCGTTCCACCCCGGGCAGGTCTGGGTCGTCCTCGAACCCGCGTGACACCGGCCGTCGGGCCAGGTCGAGACGTACCGAACCACTGGCGACGGCCTCTGTAACTGTCGAACACCCTGTCTTCAAGCCCTGACAGCACTCCACAGCCATGGGCACCCTGCTCCACGATGCCCATCGTCCTGGGTCGACGCTGACGAACACCACCGCCGTGGAATATCCCAACTACGCCTTCCGATGGGCCCGCTGAGTGGCGATCAGCTCGCGATACCAGGCGTAGGACGACTTCGGGGTGCGCCGCTGGGTCTCGAAGTCGACGTGGACCAGGCCGAATCTTTGAGTGAATCCTTCAGGCCGTCGAACACCCTGTCCTCGTAGACGCAACCATCGGCCACCCAGTCGGCTCCCACGCGCGCCAGACCCGAGGGGCCGCCACTGACACGCCGCAGGAAAAGCCGTCTACCAAATCGTGGAGACTGTCGGGCCGGTACCCCGACCGGCTTTCCGATGCCGCTGCGCATGGGATTGCACCCCTTGACCCGGTCACCGCGTCAGCGCACCGTCGGGTAGTGGCGTCGCCCGCAGGAGGAACGTCGCGATGTCGTCGGCGCGTTGGGCGGACTGCTGGGCTCCGGCCACGAGATCGGTCGCCGCCGTTTCCAGGTCAAGAACTGCATGGTCGAGCTGCCGGGCGAGGGCGGCGATCGCCTCGTCGAGGTCCGCCCCGGGCGACTCCACCAGACCGTCGGTGTACAGCAGCATCAGCGCTCCGATGTCGAACGCCACCTCGGTGATCGGGTAGACAGCGGTGGTGTCGACGCCCAACGGCAGGCCGGGCGGGATGTCCAGGACCCTGGTGGTCGACCGGCCGGGCGGGCGCAGCAACGGCGGCGGGTGTCCGGCGTTGACCAGGAAGGCACGGTGCGCGGCAAGGTCCAGGTGCGCGTACAGGCACGTCGTGAAGAGATCCGGATCGAGGTCGCACAGCAGCCGGTTCGCCCGGATGAGGACCTGGTCGGGGGCGGCGCCTGCGGTGGCGTGGACGGCAGTGCGGACCTGGCCCATCAGGGCGGCGGCCGGGACGTTGTGGCCCTGGACGTCGCCGATCACGGCGGCTGCGGTGGTCGGGCCGAGCCGGATGAGGTCGTAGAAGTCCCCCCCGATGTCCATGCCCCGGGTTGCGGGCAGGTAGCGGGCGGCGACCCGAAGGCCGTCGATCGTCGGCAGGGCGTGGGGAAGCAGGACCTGCTGGAGACCGTGGGCGAGCCGGTTCTTCGTGTCGTACAGGTGCGCGCGATCCAGGGCCTGAGCGATCAGTCCGGCCAATGAGGTCAGGACGGTGCGCTCGTCGCCCGCGAAGCGGTGTGGCTGGTCGTACGCGAGCAGGCAGCAGCCCACCGGTCGGCCGGAGGTAACGAGCGGCAGCACGGCCCACGCCTTCTTGCCGGTGACCTGCGGAACCTCCGGAAAGGCGCGGGCCAGCTCCTCGGGGCCGTCAAAGAACCCTGGCACCCCTGCGGTGAGGGCCCGCATCATCGGCGCGGTGCGCTCGTCCAGGGGGATCTCGTGGAAGCGTGCCATCTCCTCTGCGCTGTACCCCCGGTAGCCGGTCACCTGCAGGCGGCCTTCCTCGGCGCTCATCATGGCGAGCCCCTGGGCGTCGAAGGCCGGCAGGATCTGTTCGGCCACCAGGGCGATCACGTCGTCGACCGTGACGGCCTCGGTGAGGGCCGCCGCCAGGTGCATGATCTGGTACAGCTGACCGGCGCGGGACACCGGAGTCGGCCGGTGAGGGCCGGGGGCGGGGGAGGTCACGGGGCCGGCGCTGGCCGGGGTGATGCGCACGCTGATCCCGTTGCCGTCCGTGTAGAGCCGGAAATCCAGCCACTGGTCCGGTGGCCGCATCGCGGTGAACGCCACCGGCTGCCGACTGATGACCGCCGCCCGGTACCGGTCCTCGTATTCGGGGTCGTCCAGCCAGGGCAGGGCCTGCCAAGGGATCGCGCCCAGCAGCTGCTCCTGCTCGGCTCCGAGCAGGGCACATGCCGTCTCGGTGAGGAAGGTGATCCGCCCGTTGAGATCGAGTGCGCAGCTGCCGCCCGGGAGCCGTTCCGCGAACGCGGTCGCGGCTGCCTCGGGCAACTTGGCGGCTGCCAGCCGACGGGGCAGGACGCGGGGCCGGAGGGGTGCCGTGATGGGCTGCTGGGCGGATTCGGCACCGGCCAGCAGCTCGGCGAACCGGTCGCAACCGGCAACGATCAGATCCCGGTCGGCTGCGGCGAGGTGCGACGGGCGGGAGCCGGGCCACAGCAACAGCAACGCGCCCCACTGCCGCCCTCCGGTGCAGATGGGGGCGGCCGCCAGCGCGAAGTGGTAGGGCATCGCGACGGCGATACGCGGGTACAGGCGGGCGAAGTCCTCCTGGCTGCCGGACCACACCATCCTGCGGTCCCGCAGGGCGTCACTGCTGGGGGCCGGGGCTGTGAGCGCAACCCTGGTCCACGGCGCGATGAACTCGGCGGGCAGGCCCTGGACGACTGCCAGGTGCAGCACGCCTTCATCGGCTCGCAAGAGATACACGCCGCCCGAGGACGCGCCGCACTGCTCCACCGTCGCGGTCAGCACTTCGTCCAGCCGCTCGTCCCACCCGGCCGCCTCACCGGCGGCCGACACGAGATTCTCCCGCACGCCGTATCGCTCTCCGCCGCTGGTTCGACGGCCCAAACCGCAGTGCGTTCCGGACAACGCCCATACCAGTGACGCTACGCCCGCTGCGGTCGCCGGGCACACGGACCACCCCGGTGCGCCGGGGTGGTCCGGAGTCAGGCAATCGCCGGTCAGGTCGCCCACCGCTGAGGTGGGGGCCATCCGGACCGGCCGCACCAGGGGGGGTGGAGCCGGGGGCCGAGCAGACCCGAGCTGAGCTTGCCGCGGCGCGCAGCTGCGAACGCCCTCTTCCGCCCAAGCCCACCAACCGGTGTCGGGCCTGACGCGTTCTACCCCTACCTCGTAGCCCAACTACCGTTTGCACCAGGCACGATGATCAGCAATCATGTCGCGACACCACGCGTACGACGCCTTCGGCGTGCGCCGCTGCGTCGCGAAGTCGCCATGGACCAGGCCGAAGCGCTGACTGAACCCCTCAGCCCGTCGAACACCCTGTCATCGTATCCGGCCTGCGGACAGCCAGCCGCGTCCCCAACCTCACGGGTCAGAACAGCTAGGGCGCGTATCGAGTCGTGATCATCGGGTGGTCCTGGTGAGGTCTTTGATCCAGATCATCGAGGCGTGCGGGTGGAGACTGGGGCACGTGGAGCCGACGTGAGCCGACCGGTGCACTGATGTCCGGGCGGGGACTCATGGGACATGGCCCTGCACCCGGCTCAGGTTCCGGGGAGGATACGGCGCGTTTCGTAGGCCCACATCGCGATCTCGACCCGGTTGCGGGCGCCGAGTTTGGCCATCAGGCTGGCCAGATGCGTCTTCACCGTGCTGAGGCTGATGTGCAGTGCATCGGCGATCTCGGTGTTGGTCAGCCCGCGAGCGACGGCGAGGAGCACCTGCTCCTCGCGGGCGGTGACGGGTGAGACCGGCTGGGCCGCGGGCCGGCCGGCGGGCAGGTCCGCGAATGCCTGGAGCAGACGGACGGTGACGCTGGGCGCGATGAGCGCCTCCCCGTCGGACGCCGACCGCACGGCCTGGGCCAGAAGGTCTGGTCCCGTGTCCTTGAGGAGGAATCCGCGGGCGCCGGCACGCAGCGAGCCGTAGACGTACTCGTCGAGGTCGAACGTGGTGATGACGACCACGGCCAGCGGGTCGGCGACGCCCGGGCCGGCGACCAGCCGGGTGGCCTCGAGCCCGTCGAGTACGGGCATGCGGATGTCGAACAGGCAGACGTCGGGGCGCAGTTCGCGGGCCAGACCTACCGCTTCCTGTCCGTCGGCGGCCTCGCCGACCACCTCGATGCCGGGCTGGGCGTTCAGCATGATCCGCAGCCCGGTGCGGATGATCGTCTGGTCGTCAGCGACGAGGACGCGTATGGACACCGCTCTCGTTCCTCGCTCTCGGCAGCTCGGCTTCGACATGCCAGCCCCGGTCGGTGCCCGGGCCGGCTCGTAGTGTGCCGCCGATCAGGGTCGCGCGCTCGCGCAGTCCGGTAAGTCCGTATCCGTCGCGACCCCGGCCGGTGCGCCGGCCGTTGTCCCGCACGCTCACCCGTACCGTGTGCCGTTCCGCGGCGACCCGGACGACGACCTCGGTCGCGTCGACCGCGTGGCGCAGCGCGTTGGTCACCGACTCCTGCACGATCCGGTAGATGGCGGCGTCCACGGCCGGGGGCAGCGTGTCCAACTCGCCGTCGAGCCCCAGGTCGACCCTGATGCGACCGCCGGGGGTGCGCACCAGGCGCTCCAGATCCGCGACGCCGGCAGGGGGCGCCAGCTCGGCGCCGACCCCGCGGTCGCGCAGCGCGGCGACCATGGCGCGCATTTCCTCCAGCGTGCGCGCCCCTTCCTCCTCGATCCCCTCCAGCGCCTCGACTGCGGCGGACGGGTCGGTGCCAGCGAGCACCCGGCCTGCCTGGGCGATGATCACCATGGCCGACACGTGGTGGGCCACCGTGTCGTGCAGTTCCCGGGCGAGCTGCTCGCGCTCGCGGGAGCGCACCTGATCCAACTGCCGCTCGCGAGCGGTCACCCGGAACCGCACCGCAGCCCCGACCACGCCGGGCAGCAGCAGGAAGACGAAGCCCCCGACCTCTTCGACGACCGGGGTCTCGTACGTGACGGTCGCCAGGGTGCAGGCCGCGAGGATCACCGCGCCACCGAGCACGATCTCCCGTCCCGATCCCCACCGGGGCAGCGCGTACACCAGCACGAGCACGACCGCGTCGATGTCCAGGCCGACCGGCTCGCGCGGTGCAGCGACGAGCGAGGCCACTTGAAGCAGGATCACCGAGCCGAACGCCAGCTTGACCATCGCCAGTGGGCGGGTCCGGCGCCACAAGGGCAGCAGGCACAGCCATACGGCGAACACCACCGCCACCGGCCGCCACACGACGTTCTCGCGCAGGGTGGCCTCCAGCACCACACCGCCCAGGCCCACGGCGAGCAGCGCCCAGTCCCGCCACACCCGGGCGGGCGCGTCGGGCGGCCGGGGTTCGGTCCACAGGGTTCGCAGGTCGTCTCGGAGCACGGTTCTCAGCCTAGGGACCGCGGCGTGCCGCGCATCGGCCGAAAGGACGGGTCGTCACTCCGCCCCGGGGCCGACGGATCCGCGGCCCGCGGGCCGATGCCGCGGAGCGCCGTTGCGACGAGCCTCGGTATCGGCGGCCGTACAAGGACGGCCGCCGAGGTGGTTGGAGGAACCGATGCTCTCGAAAGCCCTGTTGCGCCTGGGCGCAAGCGCCGCCCGCCATCCCTGGCGGGTGATCACGGCATGGCTGATCGTCGCCACGCTTGCCGTCCTCGCCGCGATCGCCATCGGCGGGCGGACCGCGGACTCGATGACCGCACCGGGGCTGGACTCCCAACGGGCCGCGCAATTGATCGAGCGGGCCGGCACCGGCCAGGAGGGGATGACCGCCCAAGTGGTCGTCACCCCCCTCGACGGCGGTGCGACGTTCTTCGACCACGGCAGCGCGCGCACCGCTCTCACGCGGCTGCAGACCGAGGTGCAGCGGCTGCCGCACGTGCTCGGCACGAGCGACCCGGCGGGGGCACTCGACGCAGGCGGGGACACCGCCGTGCGCGGCGGCCTCGTCTCGGCCGACGGGCGGATCGCGGTCGTCCGGGTGCAGTACCCCGACCAGAGCCGACTGTCGGCCGAAGACCTCGACGCCCTCGTCGGTCTCGGCGACCGGCTGCGCGCCGAACTGCCCCTGCGCATCGAGATGGGCGGGAGCCTCTTCTACGCCTTCTCCGACCCCGACGGCGGCGCGAGCGAGTTGATCGGCCTCCTCGCCGCGGCCGCGATCCTGTTCCTGGCGTTCGGTTCGCTCGTCGCCGCCGCGCTGCCGATCGGCATGGCGGTCTTCGGGCTGACCGTCGGGGTTGCCACGATGACAGTGCTGGCGGGGGTGACGGACGTCCCGACCTTCGCACCGGTCCTGGGCAGCATGGTCGGGCTCGGAGTGGGCATCGACTACGCGCTGTTCGTGCTCGCCAGGCACCGGGAGTACCTCGCGCGCGGGCTCGATCCCCGCGAGGCGGCGGGGCGAGCGGTGGCCACGGCGGGGAGGCCCGTGGTCTTCGCCGGCGGCACCGTCGTCGTATCGATCCTCGGCCTGGCGGTCGCGAACGTACCGTTCATGACCATGGGCGGGCTCGCCGTCTCGATCGTCGTTCTGATCATGGTGGTCGCGTCGGTGACGCTGCTGCCGGCCTTCCTCGGCGCCGCCGGCCCACGCCTGGCCCGGGCCGGCCGGATCGGCCGGGCTCTGCAGACCAGGCAGCCGGGCCGACTCGCACGTCGCTGGATCGGGCACGTCAGCCGGCACCCGGTGCCGTACGCGGTCGGCGCGGCGGGGCTGCTGCTGACCGCGACGCTGCCCGTGCTCGGCCTGCGCGTCGGCCTGCCCGACGACGGCTCACTGCCCCACAGCCGTACCGAGCGCCGGGCCTACGACCTCGTCGCCGAGGGATTCGGCCCGGGCACCAACGGTCCCCTCGTCATCGCCGCGGACCCCACCGGTGATCCGGGAGTGCTGGACCGACTCGTCGCAACGGTCGCGGCGGATCCGGGCATCGCATCCGTCGCGCCGACGCACATCGACCGGGCCACCGGAATCGCGACCTTCGTGGTGTTCCCGACCACCAGCCCTCAGGACAAGGCCACGGCCGACACCATCGCCCGGCTGCGCACCGACGTGCTGCCCACGGCGATCGGGCACGGCCCGGCCAGGGCCCACGTCGGCGGCGCCGCCGCGAGCCTGTCCGATGTGGGCCAACGCACCAGCCAACGCCTGCCGGCGTTCGTCGCCGCCGTGCTGGCGATGTCGTTCCTGCTGCTGATGCTGGTCTTCCGCTCGATACTCGTACCGCTCAAGGCGGTACTGCTGAATCTGCTGAGCATCGGCGCGGCCTACGGCATCATGGTCGCGGTCTTCCAGTGGGGCTGGGGAGGCGCACTCATCGGGCTGGAAGCGACGGTTCCGATCGTGTCGTTCATCCCGATGTTCCTCTTCGCCATCCTGTTCGGCCTGTCGATGGACTACGAGGTGTTCCTCCTCTCCCGCGTACGCGAGGAGTACCTGCGCACCGGCGACAACGGCACGGCGATCGTTGAGGGCGTCTCGAGCACCGCCCGGATCATCACCTCGGCCGCCCTCATCATGGTGGCGGTCTTCCTGTCCTTCGCCGTCGCCGACGACCCCTCCGCCAAAATGTTCGGGCTCGGCCTGGCCGCCGCGATCTTCATCGACGCCACGGTCGTACGCATGGTGCTGGTACCGGCGACCATGACACTCCTCGGCCGGACCAACTGGTGGCTGCCGAAGTGGCTGGACCGGATGCTTCCCCGCGGCCCGGTCGGCACCGACGACACCGACGCTGAATCCACGGGTGAGGCCCCGCGTCCACGGCTGGCTGACCGTTGACTCAACTCCTGCCCGCCCTTGGCGTCCGGCACCTCAGCGCGTCACCCAGGGTATATCGAGTCGTGATCATCGGGTGGTCCTGGTGAGGTCCTTGATCCAGATCATCGAGGCGCGCAGGCGGAGACCGGCGAGGTAGCTGTCGGGAGTCTCGTCGTAGCGGGTGGGTGCGCCACGAGGCGCTCTGGAGTCGAGCGAGGTGAGAGACCTTCACCGCTGGGTTGTCGCAGCAACCTGGTTGAAGCTGGGGGAAGTTCGTCTCGGGGGATGCAGAGGCGGGCGGTAAGCAGCCCTGACAACGCCGGGACGGACCGACACTGCCAGACGGTTCGGGTCCGGCAAGCGAGACGGGAAGGTGTACGCGAGGAACCAGTGCTCGACGCCCCGTAATGACAACACCGGCTCCAACCTGGCGGATCTGGGCCGGCCGCAGTGCACGACCGTCGGCGATCTGGCGGTCGACTCCGAAGCCGACTCTACTCATCGGTGGGGGGGGCCACGCTGAAAGCCTGCGGCGTAGGTGTGGCGATGCTGCCGGAGTAGAGCTGGGCACCTCACCCGCCGCACCCGGTGGGCGGCGATCACGTCGCGGTACCAGGTGTAGGAGTCCTTCGGGGTCCGCACCTGCGTGTCGAAGTCGACGTGGACCAGGCCGAATCTTTGACTCATCCCCTCAGCCCGTCGAACAGACTGTCATCTTAGCCAGACCGCCACTTCGACACGCAGGCTCAGCCCAACTTGGCGACTTCAAGGACGAGTTACCCGCGAGTGCCGCACTCCCTAGCTGACAGATCGCTCCCGGTGGGCGGCGATCAGGTCGCGGTACCAGGCGTACGACGCCTTTGGCGTGCGCACCTGTGTCTCGAAGTCGACATGGACCAAGCCGAAGCGCTGTCCGAATCCCTCCGCCCATTCATAGTTATCAAGGAGGGACCACGTGTAGTAGCCGCGTACGTCGACGGCTTCCGCGACGGCCGCAGCGAGAGCATCGAGGTGGCCGGCCAGGTAGGCGATCCGGTCTGGGTCTAGGACCGTGCCGTCGGAGGCGGGTTCGTCGGCCACGGAGCAGCCGTTCTCGGTGATGGTGATCGGCGGCAGGGCGGCGCCGTAGCGGGAGCGCAGCCCGGTGAGGAGTTCGCGCAGGCCGTCGGGGACGACAGGCCAGCCGAAGGCGGTGCGGGGGACGCCCTCGATCGGGGCTTCGGCGAAGGGGAGGCCGGGGTCGGTCGGGGCGGCGATCCGGGTGGGGTTGTAGTAGTTGACGCCCAGTCCGTCGAGGCCGGGGCCGGCAATGAGCTCGAGGTCGCCGTCGCGCACCGCGCCGCCGAGGTCCTCGCCGATGCCGAACGCCGACAGATCGGGGTAGCGCCCGAGCAGCAGCGGGTCGGTGAACAGCCGGTTGTGCAGGGCGTCATAGGCCTCGGCAGCCGCCACGTCGGCGGGGTCGTCGCTGGCCGGGCGGACCGGGGTGAGGTTGTTGGCGATCAGCACCTCCCGCCCGTGCTCGCGCAGCACAGCGGCCGCCAGGCCGTGGCCCAGCAGTTGGTGGTGGGCGGCCGGCAGGGCGTCGAGCATCAGCGCGTGCCCGGGGGCGTGGATGCCCAGGGCGTAGCCGTAGACCATGTGCACGAAAGGCTCGTTGAGCGTGATCCAGGCGGGCACCCGGTCGCCGAGCCGGTCCACGACCTCCGACGTGTACTCGGCGAACCGGTACGCGGTGTCACGGTCGAGCCAGCCGCCGGTCTCCTCCAGCGCCTGCGGGAGGTCCCAGTGGAAGAGGGTCGGCAGCGGGGTGATCCCGGCCGTCAGCAGAGCGTCCACCAGCCGGTCGTAGAAGGCGAGCCCTTCGGGGTTGACCGGGCCTGCGCCGGTCGGTTGGATGCGCGGCCAGGCGATCGAGAACCGGTAGCCGTCCAGGCCGAGGCCGCGCATCAGCGCGACGTCCTCGGGCCAGCGGTGGTAGTGGTCGCAGGCCACCGCCCCGGTGTGCCCGTCCCGGACGGCGCCGGGGCGGGCGGCGAAGACGTCCCAGACGGACGGGCCGCGTCCGCCCTCCTCGACGGCACCTTCGATCTGGTAGGCGGCGGTGGAGGCTCCCCAGCGGAAACCCGCCGGAAGGTCGAGTCGGTTCGGCACAGCCTGACTCCTTGCTCACGATGGCGCTGGACGCAGAAAACATGAGGATCACTCATATTAGTGCGCTGCCACCGAAACGCCAGCACCACGGGCACTCCCAAGAGAGCGCCAGCAAACTCCCAGGTACCGCTCATCCGTGCATGGCAGGCTGCCTGGGCGCGTGTGAGCCCCATGCTCACCGCAGTTCCCGGAGATTGTTCGTGCGTACTCGCTCCATGTCACCAGCAGATGCCACCGCGCCACCGTCCTCCGCCAACCGGTGGCGCTTCGTTCGCCGGGCGGCCTGGCCGCTCTACTTCCTCCTGCTCGCCCGGTGGACGTACGTGAACGGCCTGCCCTACACCGAGGACCTGGTGTTCCTGTGGCTGATCGGCGCCCTGCTGGCAGCCGCCGCCCACGGCGGTGAGGGCTGGCGCCGCGCCCTGCTGGTGCTGCGGGACTGGCTGCCGGTCATGGCGGTGGTGTGGACGTACTCACTGCTGCGCGGCTACGGCGCCCACACCCCCTGGGCGCCGCACCTTCGCCCCCAGTTGGCCTTCGACACGGCGCTCGGGTTCGGTGAGACCTGGACGGTCCGCCTGCAGCACGCCTTCTACTCCCCGGGCACCGCCCACTGGTACGACTACGCCGCCGTCACGGTCTACATGTCGCACTTCTTCGTGGTCTTCGTACTGCTCGCGGTGCTCTGGCGACGGAACCACGCCAGGTTCCGGCACCTGCTCGGCTGCTACCTCGGCCTCACCTACGCGGGATTCGTCACCTACGTCCTCTACCCAGCGGTGCCGCCGTGGATGGCGGCGGAGCGGGGCGCCACTCCCGCCGTGACCAGGATCGTCGCCGACGTGCTGGCCCAGGCCGAACTGCCCCGCGCCGCATCCGTGTTCGAGGACGGTAGCCGGTTCGCCAACGACGTGGCCGCGATGCCCTCGCTGCACGCCGCCTACCCGATGCTCATCGCGCTGTTCTTCTGGCCGACCGCCACCCGCCGAACCCGCGTGCTGCTGGCCGCGTACCCGCTCGCGATGGCCTGCACCCTGGTCTACGGCGGGGAGCACTTCATCATCGACATCCTCGTCGGCTGGACCTACGCCGTCCTGATCGTCCGCGGAGTCACCCGCCTCGTGGAACGCCGGGCAGCCCGGCGCACGCTGCGGGCGGTGCCGCCCGCCCGGGACCACCGGGCCGACCGGCCTGTTCCGACCTGACCTCAGAACTGCAGCGTCCAGCGGTCGAGGTAGCCCTCGAAGTACTCCGAACCACCCGCCACCCGCAGCCGCCACACCCCGTTGGCCGTCCGGGCCGAGGCGTCCACGCCGGAGATCGTGTGGACACCGGCGTCGAACGATCCGAGGAAGCGCTCGTCGACGCTGCCGTTGCCCGCCGCGACGGTGTGGGTCAGGCCGGCGGCGATCGAGTTGCGTACGGCGGTGTCCTGGCCGTCGAAGTCCCCGTCGACGGCGTCGAATCCGTAGGAGGCCCGACCGCCGAAGCCCTCGTGGCTGATCCGCACGCCGCTGTCGATGACACCTCGTCAGCCTGTTCCCCTTCGGCGGGATGACCGCTCATCAGGCCTGTCACGAGACCGCCGCCGAGTGGGCCAACTGGCTGCCAGCGATCGGCTGCGGACTCCTACCGCCCACCCGGCTGATGCTGACGGAGGAGCAGATCAGTCGAGCGCGGTGGTGACCAGGACCACGCGGACACTGCCAACACCCCTACGCGGTAGCAACTTCCGCGCGTCGGCCTGCTGCGGGCCGGCCTCGGGAGGCCCAGGCCCCCTTCGCCGCCCAGTCTTGGCGTGGGACCTGCGGCATGGTGAACAGACCAGGCAGGACCACCGGACCCAATCGCTCCGCCACCCGCGCGATACCTTGCCGCAAGCATCTCGGAGGGGAGAAGGCCATGGGCCCAGAGCGCAAGTCCCGCGACTCGGTAGAAGCAAAATGGGACGTTCAGGCACGTGCCGCAGCAGACTGGGACGACCGGTCCAGGGGTTCCACGACAACATGGGTACCGCCGATCATGGGAGCCCTCGTGGACGCGGCCCGGAACAGCACGCTGAGCCGGTTCTATCCCTTCACGAGCCATGCCCGCCTCTGCTTCAGCACTGGTCAGCCGCACCGGCTGGGGGAAGGTGAGGTCCTTCCCGTGTGCATCGCCCTTCTCGCGGGAGGCAGCTATTCGGTGGCTGACAAGCACAACCCCGCCAAGGTACTGCTCGAAACGACCAGTGCCGAGATGGCTGTGGCGATGGCCGTCGGAGAACTCCAGGAGTACCTCCAGCCGTAGACGACGGTGGAAGTCACGGCACTGTGCCCGCCGCACAGTTCTGGTCGGTCGCTGAGATGACCTGCGCCCACCGCGGGCCGCGTGCTGCCAGGGTGACGTCGGCTGGGGAAGGCGGTGGCTTGCCCGCCCGTGTCGTCTGCGCAGCAGGACTCTCGGAGCGATAGCGTGGTTGCCAGGAGCAGTCGTGGTCCGAGCCTCTACTCGCCCGTGATCGCGGTTATCGGCACATCACTGTCCGGGACTGCGACCGGACGGGCCCGGTCGGATGCGGCGCTCGCGCACAGCGGGCGTCGGCGGCTGCGCATGTCGAGGAGAACAGCATGGCTACGGGCATCGTGAAGTGGTTCAACGCCGAGAAGGGCTTCGGTTTCATCGAGCAGGACGGTGGAGGCGCTGACGTCTTCGCGCACTACTCCAACATCGCCGCCCAGGGTTTCCGTGAGTTGCAGGAGGGCCAGAAGGTCGAGTTCGACGTCACGCAGGGCCAGAAGGGCCCGCAGGCGGAGAACATCCGCCCGATCTGATCAGTCCACGTCCCGCGACACCCCGCAGGCTGCCCTCGGCTTCCGCGGGGCGTCGCCCCTTTCGCCCGCGACGGATCCGGCACTCGTACAGCTTGCCGCCTACGAAACCAGCAGTTCGTCCCCGGCAGGGAGCCTTCGAGGAGCAGTGCCCGCACGCCTGGCCGCGCCGGGCCGGCGCCCGTGCTGTGAGTCGCTGACGGTCGCACTGACCCACCCGCCCGAGGCGACCTCTAGCGCCGACGGTCCCCTAGGACACCGGAGGGCACGGTGTCACCGGGCTCCGCTCGGCGAGGTGGGCGTCCATGGTGGCGTTCAGATCGGTCATGAACTGCTCGAACTGTTCCAGGAGCTGTGGCGGGTAGGGGGACATCGCGGCATCGAGGCGGCCGGCGAGCGGGCCGAAGAACTCGTCCGCCCGCTGCTGGATGTGCGGGCCGCCGCGCAGGGTGACGATGCGCCGGTCGGAGTGCTCGCGGGTGCGAGTGATGTGCCCGGCCGCTTCGAGGCGGTTCAGAAGCGCGGTGGTGGCGCCCGTGGACAGGGAGATGCGCTCGCTCAGCCGGGCCGGTGACAGCGGGGTCCCGCGTTCTTCGGCGGCGGCGATCTCCAGCACCGCGGTCGCGTCGGTGGAATGCAGGCCCAGCCATGCCGCGAAGCGCCGGCTGAGCTCGGCGTAGTGGCCGCCGTAGATCCGCAGCCCTTCCATCAGCCGCTCGCGCCGCGCCGCGACACCGTCGCCCATCGCTTCCTCCACCGGGGCTGCCACCTCTTCTCTCCTGCCGGGTGTCCAGGTGGGCGCCCCGCTTTTGACAACCTACCTTCACCACTTTACCTTCATCATGGAATTACTTCACCATGGAGGTATCTGGCGTGCGTGACCCGTCCCCCGCCCCTGACGAGACGACCGAGCCCTACCGGTGGCGATGGCTGATCCTGGCGGTGATGATCGTCGCGGAGATCATGGATCTCCTGGACGCCTCGATCGTCAACGTCGCCGGGCCGGCCCTGGAGGACTCCCTCGGTGCCGGTTCCGTCGGACTGCAGTGGGTGATCGGCGGATACGCCCTCACCCTGGGCGCCGGGCTCGTGCTCGGCGGCCGGCTCGGCGACCGCTACGGCCGGCGCCGGATGTTCCTGATCGGCCTGGCGGCCTTCACCGCGAGCTCGCTGCTGTGCGCGATCGCGCCGAGCATCGAGTTGCTGATCGCCTTCCGCCTGCTGCAGGGCACCGCCGGAGCGATGCTGCTGCCCCAGGGTCTGGGTCTGCTGCGGGAGAACTTCTCCGGCCCCGAGCTCACCAAGGTTTTCGCGATCTTCGGACCCGTCCTGGGCCTGGGCGGCATCATCGGCCCGGTCCTGGGCGGCTTCCTCATCGAGGGCGACTTCTTCGGCCTGGGCTGGCGGTCGGTGTTCCTGATCAACCTGCCCATCGGAATCGCGGCGCTGATCGTCGCCTCGAAGTTCGTGCCCAAGAAGGCGGGCGACCACACGGTACGGGTCGACATGACCGGCGCCGCCCTGGTCGTGGCTTCCTGCGCCCTGCTGGTACTGCCGCTCAACCAGGGCCAGGAGAACGGCTGGCCACTGTGGACATGGCTGTCCATGGCCGCCTCGGCGATCGGATTCGCCCTCTTCGCCCTCCAGCAGCGCCGCACGGCCGCTGCTGGCCGCGAACCGCTGGTGACCCCGGGCCTGCTCCGCAAGCCGGCCTTCACCGTCGGCCTCGGCGGCATCGCCCTGTTCTTCGGCGGACTGATCGGCACCCAGCTCGTACTGACCCTGTTCCTCCAGATCGGCCGGCACTTCACCGCCGGGGACGCGGGACTGGGCAACCTGCCCCTCGCCGTGGGAACGGCGATCGGCGGCGCCATCAGCGGCGCGTTCCTCGCCGACAAGATCGGCCGCAAAGTGCTGCAGATCGGACCGCTCGTCCAGCTGGCCGGCGCGGCCGTGCTGTGGTTCGAGCTCGACGGCCTCGACGCCGCCTCGTTCTCGATCTGGGACATCGTTCCCGGCACAGCGGTGGCGGGCATCGGCGCCGGCATGGTGATCGCCGCCCTGTTCAGCTTCATCCTCGCCGCCGTCGACGACGACGAGATCGGTTCCGCCTCCGGCGTCCTGTCGGCCGTGCAGGCCATCGGCGGCTCCGTCGGCGTCGCGATCTTCGGCTCGGTGTTCTTCGCCCAGGCCAAGACCGGTGACTTCACCGGCGGATTCCACCGCGCGCTGATCGTCCAGGCATGCCTGCTGACGGCGTTCCTCGCGATCACCTTCCTGCTGCCCAAGAAGGGCCGCCCCGACGACGAGCAGCACGGCATCGCCACCGAGCCCGCCACCGGCTCCGACGCGAAGCAGCACCTCACCGTGTGAAACAGAGCTGGGGAGAGCGCCCACGCAAGCGGTCTCCCCAGCACCGACGTGGGCCGGCCGGGCAACCTGACCGACCGCACGCCACGGGAAGAGCCCGGGGCGAAGGCCGCCACGCCGCAGGTCACTCACACGGCCAACGCCCTGGCCCGCACGGGCCGCCCCCGGTGCTACTGGTTGAGCAGGAAGTCGTAGTAGTCGGTGGGGCCGGTGAGGACGGCCTGGAAGTACTTGGGCTCGCCGTCGGTGTCGAGGGGTACTTCGTGGCCGGCGGTGCGGGTGAGACCGAGGGAGAGCTTGGGGACGGTCCAGTGGTTGGGTTCGACCTGAAGGAGTGTCAGGCCCAGGCCTTCCAGCTGTTCGAGGAGCTGGAGAGCGGGAGTACGGAAGACGTCGATCCCGCGGAAGCTGACCGTGATCTGCTCCGGCCCGGGCTGGGGGATCCACACCTCGGCCGCTCGCAATGTCTTGCCGCGCTCGATGTGGAAGACGATCTCGAACTGCGGGTGCAGGGCGAGGACCTTCATCGGGCGGAAGGCACTGGTGGAGCCCTCGTTGGTGACCTTGACCTGGCCCAGCTGAGCGGCAGCCGCCTTGACCTCCTCCGCCGGCATGCCGAGCGGGAAGCCGGTGATGCCGTTCGGGGGATCCAGTTCGATATCCATGACCGTCATTTTAGGAGGCACGTCCGCATCTTCCAGCCGTTGTCGGAGAGGTACTTCTGGAAGTTCTTGTTGTTGGGCAGGTGGTCGACCATCTCCTTGATGGCGGCGTCGTACTTGTTGCCATGGATCTTGCGGATCATGCCGATGTCCATCTTCATCGCGACGTCGAACTTGCCCTGGGCAATGAGGCTTCGCTGCTTGGCGCGCCAGGCGATGGACTCGGCGCCGGAGCCGGTGCTGATGAACGCGCGGTGGTCGTCGTAGTCCATCCGGATGGCCGGGCCGGCGCCGTATCCGAGCTGGGAGGTGCCGACACCGAGATAGGAGTCGCGGGCCGGCATGTGGTTGCGCTCGTAGGCGTTGGTGTCGCTGCCGTCGGTCCAGTTGCTGGGCCGCAGGCTGTAGTGGGAGCCTCCCCAGCCCACCGGTTGACGGCGGGCGGCCAGACCGAGCGGGTCACTCCAGAACAGGGGGTTGGGGACGTAGGAGTGGGGGTTGGGTCCGCCGTCGAGGCCGATGGGGTCGCTGTTGAGGTAGCGGCCGGTGGAAGGGTCGTAGTACCGGAAATAGTTGTACTCCAGGCCCGACTCGCTGTCGTAGTACTGGCCAGGCCGGCCGAGCGGGCATGAGGGGCGGCCGTCGGCACCGGCGTGGTTCCGGCGGCCCCACAGGTCACTGTCGCCCGTCCAGACGACCTGGCCGTCGGGGGTGACCAGTTCACTGGGGGTGTCGGCCAGGTCGGTGACGATGGCGTAGAAGCGCTCCTCCAGGGCCTGCCCCTGGAGGTCCCAGTGACGCTCCGTCTGGGACAGCGGCGCCCACGCCCCGGGAGCCCAGTCCCAGGTGACGTTTCGTCGGCTCCCGTCCGGCAGGGTCTGGTACTGCTCGATGAGCTGGACGCCGTCCCACACGAAGTGGACCGTCTCGGCGGCCTGCCCGTCATCGGTCACGCGCCACTTCGCCGCGCGCCGGCCGACCGGGTCGTAGGCGTAGGCCCAGCTTCCGCGCTCCGGGGTGTCGACCTTGACCAGCTGGTCCTCGGCGTTCCAGGAGTAGCGCCACTCACGTCGCTGGCCGGACAGGGTACGGACGATCCGGCGGGTCAGGCGGCCCTGCTCGTCGTACTGGTAGGCGGTGCGGCCGGCGGACCGCAGCAGCGATCCGTTGTAGGTGCGCTCCCCCGCTGCCGCGCTGTCGGGACGGCGGCTGTCCTGGGCGTGGGTGATGTTGCCCAGGACGTCGTAGGCGTAGCTCTCGCTCCAGGTCTCGGCGCGCACCCGGGTGACACGTCCCGCCGGTGTGAGGTCGAAGTCCCGGCGGCCGCGCAGCCGGTCGGTGACGGCGGCGGGCATGCCGTCGGCGCGGTAACTGTAGGTGCGTTCCTGCAGGTTGGTGTAGGCCGTGGTGCTGTCCGGTGTGGGGTCGGTGGCCCAGATGGACTGGGCGCTGAGCCGGTCGCTGGTGTCCCAGGTCTGGGTCAGGGCCGCTCGGGTGCCGAGGTAGCGGGTGGTTTCGCGGCCGGCGGCATCGTAGGCGAAGGTGAGGGCGGCCAGGGGGTTGCTGAGCTTGGCGGGCTGACTGTTGGCGTCGTAGGTCCAGGTGGAGACGATGCCGCTGGGCGTGGTGCGGCTGGTGCGCCGGCCGAGCGGGTCGTAGGTGAACGCGGTGGTGTGGCCGTCGACGCTTTCGCTGAGGACGCGGCCGGCTGCATCGTGGGTGTACTCGATGGCGCCCCTGGCGTCCTGAACCCTCGTCAGCAGGCCGCGCTCGTCATAGGAGAGGGTGGTTGCGGTGCCGTCGTGGTGCCGGCGCTGCGTGATCCGGCCCTGCGGGTCGTAGGAGAACGTGGTGCTCTGCCCGGCGGAGTCGGTGATCTCCAGCAGCTGGTCGGCGCCGTCGAGCCGGTACTGAAGGACCCGCCCGTTGAAGTCGCTCTCCCCCGTGAGGTGCCCGGCCCGGTCGTAGCTGTAACGCCAGGCGGCGCCGTTCATCGAGACGGCCAGGAGCTGCAGTTCGGTGTCGTACTCGAAGCGGTGCACTTCCCCGTCGGGCAGCGTACGGGCGGCGAGCCGGCCGAACGGGCCGGTCTCGAAGCGGGTGACCGCGCCGTCGAGTTCGTGCTGGACGAGGTTGCCCTCCGGGTCGTAGCCCCAGCTCTCGCGGGTTCCGTCGGGGTGCACCCGCTCGGTGACCTGACCCTCCGTACTGAGGGTGAGGGCAGTGACGGCACCGAGGGTGTCCGTGAACGTCACCGCCCGGCCGAACGCGTCATAGGTGGCCCGAGTGGTGTTGCCCAGCGGGTCGGTGATCGCGGTGACCAGCCCGGCCGCGTTGTTCTCCATCCGCCGGACCTGGCCGAGCGGATCCGTGACCTGGACCAGGCGGCCCTGACCGTCGTACTGACGGCTGGTCAGGGCACCTGCCGCGTCCGTGCTCGCCAGCAGGTTGCCCTGCGGATCGTAGGAGAACGTCGCCACCGTCGCGCCGCCCTGGGATACGGATGCCAGCTGCCGCAGCCCGGTGTACGCGAGCTCGATGACCGCACCCCCGGGCTCGGTGATCCGCACCGGATCCCCCTGCCCGTCCAGCTCCAGGCGCGTCACCCTGCCGATCTCATCGATGCGGGCGGTCACCCGGCCGGCCTCGTCGTACTCCGTCACCGCCGCGTTCCCCAGCGGATCCACCACCCGCACCACACGCAACTGATCGTCGTAGTGGTACTCCGTGGCCTGACCCAGACTGTCCGTGCTGACGGTCACCCGCTGCGCGACGTCGTAGTGGAAGGCCGCGGACAGGAATCCGTTCTGCCCGACGCCACGGACGACCCGGCCGGTGTTGTCGTACTCGTACTCGTAGGCCTGCCCGTTGCGATCGATCCAGGCGGTCATGCGGCCGTCGTCGTCGTACTCGTAGATGTACGGCAGTCCGGTGGAGTTGACGATGCCCGCGAGCTGACCGTCCGGGTAGTACTGGTACTCAGCGACCTGGGTGTCCTGCCCGGCGGGGCCGAGCACCCACGTGGTGTCCACAGCGACCCGGTACCCGCCGCTGTGCCCGACCTCGGTGAGCGTGCCGGTTTCGTCGCGCAGGAAGGTCACCTGGTGGCCGTTGCGGTCGGTGTGGGAGCTGATCGGCCGGACCTCACCGACGCGGTAACCGCCGCCGCCGCCGGAGCCGACGAAGTGGCGGGTCCAGCCCCGGTCCGGGTCCTCGATCCGCACCGTGTCCGTCGCCTGATCCCATGTCAGGGGCCACTGCGCACCAGTGGTGGGGACGACGGGTACGCCCGGCTGGGAGGGCAGGGGGTAGTGGAGGATCTGGGCGTCGTCACCGGCGAAGTGGATGCCGTCGGCGTCGATCTCGATGCGCTGGTCGAGGGTGGAGGACCAGCCCTGGCCGAACAGGCGGCCGCCGAGGTAGTTCGACGCGTACGCGCGCCGCAGCACCATCGGCAGCAGCCCCGGCAGCGCCAGGTCCGTTTCGGAGGTGATCATCTGCCCCGAGACCACATCGACCGGGTCACCAGCCGTGCGGCACCCGTTGTTGCCGTCGACGGCCTGCCCGTTGCGGTCACCCCGGCCAAGAGGCCGCTCGCCCTTGCCGCGCGGCCCGTTGCCGCCACCGCCCCGCGGCCGGCCACCGGGCCCGCTCCCGCCCGGGGACTTCGGACCGTCGCCCTTGCCCGGTCCCTTCTTCAACGCGTCGGCAATCCGCTGCTCGGTGGCCTTGTGGTTGCGGCTGCTCATCTCCAGGCCGCGGCCGACGTCCTTGAGGTGCTTCTGCAGGGCCTTCTGGCCCTGCTCCATCGCTCCGAGCAGTTGGCTGATGCCCTGCTCGGCCGCGGCTGCGAGGCCGCCCTTGCCGCGGGTGCGGCCGAACGCGGACTTCGCCCGTCCGTGGTGGCGGCTGCTGGAGTTGCCCAGGTCGTCGGAGAAGCGGTCGAACCGCTTGCCGAGATTGTCCATCGAGTCCGGGTCGAACTTGAATCCGTCGCTCATGCCGCACTCCCCCGTGCGCCGGTGCCGGACTCGGCAGCGTCTTCCAGCAGATTGATGACCAGACTGCCGGCCATGTTCCCCACCGCTTCGATCACCGGCCCCGTGGCCATGGACACGAGCTCGGAAATGATCTGCTGCTCGGCTTCCTTGAGCAGCCGTTTGATGATGAGCCTGGTCGCCTGCGTCGCGCCGAGCGCACCGAGTTCGGACAGGCCGAAGGTGAACGGGGCCGCGGCCTGGGCGGCGATCACCTCGGCCGCCATGATGCCCAGCTGGATGATCGCGGCGATCTTCGCGCCTTCGATGACCAGCGCCGTGCCGTCCAGGACCACGGCGACGATGCGGCCGCCTTCGGCGAGTTGGTTGAGGTGAGTGCCCGACAGCGTGCCCCAGTGCGCCTCGAACGCCTGGACCGCCAGTCCGGCGTTGGCGCCCATCATGTCCTGCACCGCCGAGTGCGCGTCCGCGACACCGCTCTCCAGCTCGTCAGCGAACGACCGCATGGCGTCCGCCATCTCGCGGTAGTCGTCCTCATCCACGTTCGGCCAATTCACGCCGATCAGATCCAGCACCCACGCCAGCTCATCTGGCAGTACGACACCCATGCCCACCCCCCGGACGGCACCAACAGACCTGCGAAGCACCCTACGCGATAGCTCGTACACCGTCAGGAGGGTCCCCCGGCCAAGAGGCCGCTCGCCCTTGCCGCCCTGTGCCTCGCTGAGCGAGGCTCTCCGAGATGGCGGTCTGGGGTGGGCAGTTCGGTTGCTCGGTCACTGGTCACCGTCGGCGGCGCCAAGTCGCCGATCGTCGAGGGTGGCCTGCAGGCTGGCTCGAAGCCGGCGCGGTCGCTGGACAGTCCGCGCAGGCCGGCCCGCCGGAGTGCGGCCGGATTCCGGTGGTTGAAGGCACCAGCCTGTCGGCCCGGTGTGCCAGGCTTACCGCCATGAGTGACAGTGGGCGCAGCCAGAGTGCGTATTCCGTTCCGGCTGGTCGGCCGTTTCACCTGGCCGAGTTGCGCGCGAAGCTCGCCGCCACCGACGACGTGGTGCGCAATCTCTGGAACGGGGCGCACCCCACGGAGTTCGAACTCGTCGCGGACGGGCTGTGGGTCGCGTTCACCGCTGCCCGCAGCCTCGCCCCGGCCAAGACCTACACCGGCTGCGACCGGCACCCCAACGGGGCGATCGACCCGGAGCCCCCGCGCGGCTGGACCCGGTGCCTGATCTGCAACGAAGCCCGGCGCTTGAGCACCACCGGCTCCCTCGTGCCGCCCGTAGCCAAGACGAACCCCCTCGGCTACCTGGTCCCTGACGGCCCGTTCACTCTCGAGCTGCTCCAGGACTTCCTGCGCCGGACCAGCGAACTCGGCTACGGCATGTCGCTGCGCTCCACCGACGCCGAGTTCATGGAGATGGCCGACACCGTCCACCAAGCTTTCTGCGTCGCGCGTGAGCTCGCCCGGCCCCGCAACACGTCCGGGTGCGAACGCCACCCCGGCGCGCCGACCGATCCGGCGGCCGGCAATGCCTGCCTGTTCTGTGTCGCGGATGAGCGTCGCCGTCGTGATGAGAAGGACGGTGTCCCCGTGATGATCCCGCGAGCGAGCCGAGGGCCGGTGTCTCGCCGGCCGCTGCGGCCCGCCGGCCCTGGACAGGAGCATCGGGCCTGAGCTGCCGGCAGTCCCCATTTGGTGGCTGTTCGTCAGGCCGCCCCGGTCAGTGCGTGGCGCCGGTCAGGGGTGCGAGGGTCGCACGCGGGGGGGGTGTCCCGCGGGCACCGGCCGCCTGACCCCTGCTGGGAGGGTCGGCGGCTGAGCAGTAGCTGCGGGCTCTCCGCATGTCCCCCGCACTCCGACCTCGGGCACCCCAACCACGCACTCCTCAACGACGGGCACCGGCACATGGCCCGGCAGTGGCTGGACGCCATCACCCCCTGGCTTCCCAGCAACTGACCAACGATCACGGTCTCCACCGCCGTTGCCCCCTCGCCCCCGGCCACAGTGCGGCAGGATGGCGCCGCTACACCACCGTCCGAGGAGGCCACCGTGGAACCCTGGCACTACGTCGTCATCGCCCTCGCACTGCTCGCCCCCGCCGCCGTCTGCATCGTCAAGAGAATTCGCCGCAGGTAGCTGTCCCACCCAGCCGCCGGCGGTCGGCTGCGGATCTGACCGACCGCTCGACCTGCCCGCCCGTGTCCAAGGACCTTGGAGACCCCGCCACCGGAACGGACACCTGGCACCTACTGAGGTTTTCGGGGTGGGGTCGGTGAGCCAGTCGTGCTCGGCCGCGTAC
The DNA here is from genome assembly GCF_001424875.1 of Kitasatospora sp. Root107. GTDB lineage: Bacteria > Actinomycetota > Actinomycetes > Streptomycetales > Streptomycetaceae > Kitasatospora. The sequence continues at coordinate 122,762 of NZ_LMCT01000020.1, forward strand.
CGCTTCATGCCGACGGCCAGGTGCGTGTTCAGATTGTCCCAGACCAGGACGATCGGACAGGCCCGTTCGCCGCAGAATCGACCACGTTCTGCACTGGTCCCACTGGCGCCGTCGACGTCAACAACAGGCCCGGACCAGCCACTACAAGAGACGAGGCCACAGCCCAAGGACTGAAGCCTCGTCACCATAAGCACCGTTGCAGTACTAGTGACGTGCGGCTGCCGACCACGCAGACAGGCGCGCGCCGGCCTGGCCGCTTGGCCGAGCGCGCTCTTCCACAACTGGCGGCACGATCCTAACGTTGGGTCATGAGCAGGGTGCGGGTGGACCGTTCGAGTCCCGACGTGGTCGACGTGGTGCTTCGCGAGGGAGTCGGGCCGCTCGTGTTCGCTGCCAAGCGCTGGCCCGGGGAGGTGCTCGGGTCGCTCGCGGCCGGCGCCGTCTGCGGTATCCCGGTCTATGTGGTCATGGCGCTGATCTTCAGTCTCGAACCCGGCCGGATCTGGGCTCTGGTCGGGATCGCCGCCGTGCTGGGACTCGTCGTCAACACGTTCGTGATCCTGTACGGGGCCTTCCGAGACGTGAACCGCTTGCGGTTCTCCCCCGCCGCCTCCCCCGACACCATGACCGTCGTCCGGGGCTCCCGCACGGACCGGCCGAGGCCGCTCACCGACGTCCGGCAGATCTGGATCGACCACGCCATCACGGAGTCGCACCAGGAGGATCGGAAGCCCGTCAACGCCAAGATCACCCTGTACGTGCTGCTGAAGAACGGCCACCTGATCCGGCCCACGTCACTGCCCCGGTGGACGACCGATACCACGGCCCTGTGCCAGGAGCTGCAACAGATACTCGCCCCCTCCGCCGTCCAGGTGGACCTGGTCGTCCGACGCCGGGTGCAGTACCCGTCGATGGGCGGCCATGGCGGCTCCACCGGCGGAGGCTCCTGAGATCCGTCTGCTCGGCTCCCTCCGTTACCTCATGGGGACCGAAGCCGGTGTATACCCGTTGCCGACGCGGCCCTCGAGATCGTCCGATGCGCTCTCCGGTCGGAGCAGCGGATCGGGCCGAGGGCCACGTCGGTGTCCGGCGGACGCCCCGGTGGGTGACCGCGTACGGGGCTCCTTGGTCACCGCCGGGGTCCGATGGACAGGATCAGAGCATGTTCGTGTAGATGTTCCAGCCCCTGCCGAACATCACCCGGGCGGCGAAGGTCGCAGTGCCGGCGTTGCCCGTCGAGGTGTACAGGTACATGTCGCCGTTCTTGGCGCGGACGAGCACATCGCCCTTGCTGTCCCCGTCGATGTCACCCGGCACGACGAGCATGTCGTAGACGTCCCAACCGGTGGCGATCTGTTCCCGGGCGGCGAACGGCGCGGTGGACGTCCCCGTGCCCTTGAAGAGGAACAGCCGGCCGGAGGTGTCCCGGGCGAGCAGGTCGGGCCGTCCGTCGCCGGAGTAGTCGCCCGCGCCGACCAGCGCGTTGTAGGCGTTCCAGCCGCTGCTGACCTTGATGGGTGTGCCGAGCTTGGTGTCCACCGCCCCGTCGCCGGGGTGCAGCCACAGAACTCCCGCTGAGTCGCGGCTGAGCAGGTCGCCCTTGCCGTCGCCGGTGAGGTCGCCGGGGCCGACCATCGCGTTGTAGTTCCACGTCGAGCTGACCTTCTTGCTGCGGATGTACAGGTCGCTGCCGGTGTTCTCCACATAGCTGGCGTGGTTGTGGCTGTTGAGTGCGGTGGCGTACGTGTTGCGGGACCCCGGCTTCTCCTTGCCGACTCCGGTCGGCGGCGTCAGGTAGGCGCCGTTGGCCAGGGCGTAGTACTTGGCCAGGGTGCCGTCGGTCTGGGTCATGAGATTCTGGGCCTTGCCGTAGAGCTGCGTGGTGCCCGCACCGACGATGAACTTGTTGCGTTCGTAGCCGCTGCCGAAGTACGCCGGTGCGGCGAAGCGCCCGCCGCCGATCGACTTGAACCAGTACTCCACGCCGTCGCGGTCGCGGGCGAGCAGGTCGCTCAGGCCGTCGCCGTCGCCGTCGTCCGAGCCACTGATCACGTTGTACGCGTTCCAGCCGGTGCCGACCTTGACGCGGGCCTTGAGCGGGGCGGTGGCGCTGCCGGCCCCCTTGTGGAACCACAGCTCGCCGGTCAGGGTGCGGGTGAGAACATCGCCGAGGCCGTCGCCGTCGACGTCACTGGCACCGACGATCTGGTCGTAGATCCCCCAGCCGGTGCCGACCTTGACCCGCGCGTTGAAGGGCTTGGTGACAGTGCCCGTCCCCGTGTAGAGCCACAGGTCACCGGCGAAGTCGCGGGCCAGCAGGTCGGGGTGGCGGTCTCCGGTGACGTCCCCGACGGCGATGAGGCGGTTGTACTTCTGCCAGCCGCCGCCCGACCACAGGGGCGCCGACGTGGCGTTCAAGCCGGCCTCGTAGAGCGTCAGGACGCCGTCGAAGGAGAGGGAGAGCAGTTCCGGCTTGGTCGTGCCGCCGACATCGCCCACCGGCAGCAGGTCCTTGAACGAGGCGTCGGGGTCGGTCTTGGCGATCGTGTAGTCGCTCCAGGCCTGGATCGACGACAGGTAGACGGCCGTGGCCTGGTCGTACTGCATGACGATCATGTCACTGCGGCCGTCGCCGTCGACGTCGTGCCGCGGCTTGGCGGCGGCAGTCACCTGCTCGGACGGTCCGGACAGAGCGGGCATGACGACGGTCGGGTACTCGCCGACGCCGCGCGGCGCGGCGTCGGGGTCCGACACCGGTGCGGAGTCGGTCACGGACTGCGCGACGACCGAGTCGGGCGCGCGGTGCTGCGGGGCGGCCGTGCTCGGGTTGGTGGTGAGAGCGCCGACAGCCAGGGCAAGGACGCCCCCGACGGCCAGGGCCCTCAGGCGTCCGCGGTACGTTGCGGTCAAGATCCCCCCTCGGGATCGAACGTGTGGACCCACCCGGGCGCCTCGTGCCCCACGACCGGGTCACGCGTCGGCGCGTGAACGGTCCCCACTTCCTGCCCGCAGCGTACGGATCGATCCTGTGGATTCCTTGTGAAGCTGCTCCCCCTCCGCCTCTCCGACGATGCGCCGTGATCGCCGCCACCCGTGCCGGCGGCGCGGCGCGGTCGCACAGGTGGGCCTCGGCAACGTGTCAGCCGCTTCTCATGGTTCGAACCTCCGTGGGCGACTGTGCGCCTACGCTGTGGGAACGCCGTACGAGCTCAACGCCATCACTAGGCGGAGGCTGCCGGTGGCTGGCTCCCGCTGGTGCTCCCGGGCGTGCGCCCACGTGAGCACCAGGGGCGTGAGATGCGGGCAGCGCTCCGCGCCGGACAGTCGGCCACGGCCAGCTGACGACCCGACAGGCTGAGCCCGGTCTGTGTCACGCCTGTCCCGCCTCCCCCGGCAGGAAGGCGGGCATGACGAATTTTCACATACCCGGCGACGACTGCCTGAACCTTACGGTCGGAGCGGCCGGCAGGTTCTCGATCGAGCTGACCGGAGCGTGTCCTTGAAATCATCTGATCGTTGATCCGGCTACCACTGGCCGATGCCCGCGGGCACAAGTCGGCGGCACCTGGCGGAGCAGCCGATGGCGGGGCCGCTCCGTACTCGGCAGGCCGCCTTGTTCCGCCCCGCCGGTGCCGCCGGGGCATGCGAACGGAGATTTCATGCGAGTGACCGACATCCAGCGGTGCGAGGTCCGGCCCGGCCATCTCGTGGAGTGGACGCTGCGCCAGGAGGCCGTGGAGGCAGCCACCGCCCTGCCGGACGACTGCCGCCCGCCCGCCTACATTCAGGAAGCCCACGTCCGCACCGCCAAGGCGGTGCGCCAAGGCGGCCTGTTCGTACCCACCTGGCTCGGCACCGCCTTCGACATCCCCGGAAGGGTCGACCTCGATGTTCTCCACGAGGCGCTGCGAGCGTGGACTCTGAGGCACGAGACGCTACGCAGCGGGCTGCGCTGGGTGGGTGAGGAGATGCGGCGCTTCACGCTGGACGCCGACGCGGTCGTACTGCACCGCGAGGAGGTCGGCGATTTCGCGGACGCAGAGGTGCTGGCACGGTACCTGCAGAATCGTTTCGATCGGGCGGCGGACGCACTCGCGTGGCCAAACTTCATCTTCGCCACCGCCGTCCGCGAGGGAGGCGCGAGTGTCTACATGGCGTTCGACCACACCAACGTCGACGCGTACTCGCTTCAGCGGATCGCTGCAGAGATCCATGAGCTCTACGCGGCCGGGCTCGAGGGCCGTGTCGTGGAGAGTACGCCGGTAGCAAGTTATGTCGACTTCTGTGCAGCGGAGCGCGCGAGCGCCGACCGGATCGATGACACGGATGCCATCGTCGCCCGCTGGCGAGAGTTCATCAACCGCTGTGACGGGAAGCTGCCGAACTTCCCCCTCGACCTCGGCCTCGACGATGCCGGCCGGCTGCCAGAGCAGAAGTTCATGCAGGAGATGCTGGTGGACGCCTCGGTGGCGGCGGACTTCGAGGCGTACTGCCGCCCTTGGGGCGGGAGTTTGGCCGGCATCCTCGCGGCCACTGCCCTCATCGTGCACCAGTACGGCGGGCAGCAGGTGTACCGGACGGTCGTCCCGTTTCACACCCGCGCGCACTCCCAATGGGCGGACTCGGTGGGCTGGTACGTGGGCGGTGCGCCGATCGAGATCCCTGTCGCGCAAGCGCCCGACTTCGACAGCGTGCTGGCGACGGTCCGCGCCGCCCTGCGGGAGAGCAGGCCGCTGTCGAGGATGCCGATCGCCCGTGTCCTCCAGCTGGTGGGATCCGCTTTCCGTCCGACGTCCCCGGACCTGTACTCGATCGTCTCGTTTGTCGATGCTCGCAGCATCCCCGGCGCGGAACGCTGGCAGGAGCTGAAGGCGTACGCGCTGCTGCGGGTCTCCTACGGTGACCAGGTATGCGCCTGGACCACCAGGCTCCACGAGGGCCTGCAGTTCGCGAGCCGCTACCCCGACAACGCCGTTGCTCACAAGAGCATGGAGGCGTATGTCGAGCGACTGCGGGAACTGATCGTCTCGGTGGCGCGGGAAGGTACGGTCGCCCGGCCGGCTGCCGTGCGTATTCCAGCGCCCAGTACACCGCTGGCCACACCACCGAGGCCGTCGACATCCCCGGCAGCATCCACAACCGCACGCCCGTGACCCTGCCCCCGGACGGTTTGCCGCAGCACCGATGGCACGCTGTGGCCGCTCGGTGCACGCGTCTGCGCGCACGTGCTCTGGCACCCCGGGCCGGGCCATGAGCACACCCTCGACGGGCCATTGTCAGCCGCTGCCGAGACGCACTGGCAGGACGGCGTCGCCCAAGTGCAGGCCGATGTCGCGGCGGTCGGCTTCCAGAGCTGGGCGAGACCGGCGGCAGCTGAGCCGTGAGCAGGCCCAGGAGCAGTCGGCCTCCGGCAAGGTCTACGGGGCGCTGGTGATCCCCGCCGACTTCACCTCCACGGTGGCCCAGCTGACCACCAGTCAGGCGACCACCCGGCTCCTGCTGACCGACCCGCTCGCCGTGCAGACCCAGGTGGGGCTCCCGATCAGGGAGCACAGCAGGCGGCGCCCCGGCTTTCCGGCGGGGCGCCCGGAAGCCGGCGTGCCTGAAAGCGGCCCGAGCGGAGGCCACGCGAAGTCGCATGACAGCTGCGGCCGGCTCCGCGATCCTTGGCCAGTGACCATGGGACCAGACCTTCTCAGTCTGAACATCATCTGCCCACCGCCGGAAGAGGGCGGCGTGGAGGTCCGCCCGGTCGTCAATGGCCGAGATCTTCTGGCCGACGTGTTCCCCGGTGGTGTGGGAGGCTCCCGGTACCTGGGAGTAGGCCCCCGGTATCTGTTGGACCGGGACGGGCCGTTGCATGCCACCGCGGTGCCCCACGCGGTTCGTCTCGCTTGGTCCGGGTGTGGCGTGGAGGAGTGCTGTGGCGCCCTGTACATGACGGTCAGGCGTGACGGGGAGCATGTCGTCTGGGCGGGCTGGCGCGACCTGGCCAATCAGGACTTCGACCTGCCGGAGTTCCGGTTCACCGCCAGTCAGTACGAGGCCGAGGTCCTGCGAGCCGAAGAGGACCGCAGTTGGGAGTGGCCGGCAGGAGCAGTTGCGCGGCTGCTCGAGGCGGGGCTGAGAGGACGCGAGGACTGGCTCGTCAGGTGGGAGTGCGAGTTGGAAGCCATCTGGGCCTCCCGCAAGCAACCCGATCGAATCCACGTCCTCCTGAGGTATCCCCCCGACCGGGCCGATACAGATCTGCCCTGGATCCAGTTCGGAATGACCCTACCGATCTCCGTGGACGAACCGTCGGACCAGGCCGAGCATCTCGAAGCGCGGCTGACCGCAGGCGATCCCCGTGCCACCGCCGAGGTCTGGGGAGGTTCGCATGATGCCGAACTACTGGGCTATCCATGGCCGCCGGTCGACCCGCTGTTCACGTGAACGGCAGGGCGAGGCGGGGCCAGCCTTTCTCCAGCAGCTGGGGGTCAAGGGGTCGCAGGTTCAAATCCTGTCGCCCGACTGTGAAGTCGGTTGTGAGAGGCGGTACTTGGGAAACCAGGTGCCGGCTCTTTCTGTTGCTGCGTCAGCCTGGTGGTCGCATGGTGGTCACCGGGCCACATCGGCCATGGCGTTGATTCTTCTGTTCCGGGGCGCTGGTATGCGGGCAGTTGCCGGTGCGGGCGTGGGTGTTGGCGCCAGGGGCGCTGGGCGTGGCAGACGGGTCGGCCGAGGATGGCGCGGTCGGCGTTGTCGAGGGTCCAGGCTACGGCGTCGACGGCGGCTCGGGCGGCGAGGCGGGTGAGGTCGGCGTCGATGTTGGCGCTGGTCGACAGGGTTCGGTGGCGCAGGGTCTTGGAGATGACGGGCAGGGGGACGCTTGCGGCCAGGGCGAAGCTGGCGGTGAGGTGGCGCAGGTCGTGGAGGGCGATGCGGGGGACGCCGGCTCTGTCGCAGAGCAGGTGGAAGTGGTCGAGGACGTTCTTGGGGTGGAGGGGGCGGCCGTGGCGGTGGAAGACGTAGCCGCCGTTGTCGGTGATGTTGCCGAAGGCTTTGGTGCCGGCGCGGTCGTCGAGGGCTGAGGCGACGCGGTCGGAGAGGGCGACCCACGTTCTGCTGTGCTTGGTTTTCGGTGCGGTCAGCAGGAGTTGGTTGTTGTCGATGGCGGAGAGGATGGCGCGGACGAAGAAGACGCGGTCCTGCACGCCCAAGAGCACGACAGGCTGGCCCGGGCCCGGCTGTTCAGCGTCGATGACGAGATGACCGCCGCCGCGGTCCGCCGCGCTCTGCGAGGCCGACGCGACCACCTCTCACAGAGCCGGGCCCCGGCCCGACGCGGCGTCCTCCCCGCTTGAGCGGGGGTCAGCCGCTCACCACTGACGGCCGGTCCGTCATTGGCCGCCCAACTCCCCATCGCCATCTGAGTGCCACCGGGGTCAGGCGGCCAATCGGGTCACCGTGGCCCCGTCCACCGCCGCGTTTTCACAGTCGGCGTCGGCTTTGTCGAGGGCGTCGGCGAGGGCGAGGACGGCTTGGTCGGCGGACTGCTTGAAGAGGTGTCCGTAGAGGTTGATGGTGGTGGCGAGGGTGGCGTGGCGCAGGGTCTTGGAGACGATGGCGAGCGGCACGTCCATGGCGATCATGATGCTGGCGGCGGTGTGACGCAGGGCGTGAAGGCCAATGCGGGGCAGGTCGATCTCGGTGGTGCGCTTGCGGAGTTGGTCGAGGACCCACTGCGGCCGAAGGGGTGTGCCGTCGGTGTGGGAGAAGACGAGTCCTTCGAGGCGGCCCTCCGGGTGGGCGGCCATCTGGATGCCGGCTTGGTGGTGGAGGGCTGCCATGACGCCGGGCGAGAGGCTGACCCAGGCCCGACTGGCCGGCGTCTTGGGCTCGCCGAGGGTCAGGCCGCTGTTGTTGACCGCGGCCAGGGTGTAGCGGACGAACAGGGCACGGTCCATGAGGTGGACGTCTTCCCAGTGCAGGCCCAAGACTTCGCCGCGGCGCATGCCGGTGCCGAGCATGACCTCGAACAGGTCAGTCAGCTGGTCCGCGTAGTGGTCGGCGTTGTGCCGCAGGAACGCCGACGCCTGCTCCGGGGTCCAGCACACGCGCTCCTCCGCGCGGGGCCTGGGCGGTACGGAGTGCTTGGCCGGGTTGTAGCGCAGCCGCCAGGAGCGCACCGCGGCGTTCAGCGCGTTGCGCAGGGTCGAGACGGCCCGGTAGACGGTCACGCGCCCTCGGCCGGCTGCGAGTTGGGCGGTGATCCAGTCGTCGATGTGCCTGGGGCGAAGGTCCGGGAGCCGCCGGTGGCCGAAGGCGGGGATGAGGTCGCGCTCCACGCAGGCCTGGTAGCCGGCGTAAGTGTTCGGGGCGAGGTTCGGCTCCCTGATGGTGAGCCACTCGCGCAGGAAGGCGGCCACGGTGGTGCGGCGGTCCTCGTAGACACCACGCAGCTCACCGTCCAACACCCGGGCCATCTCGCGGGCCGCGGCGGCATGGCTGGCGAAGCCACCCCGACGGCGGGTACGGCGCCGGCCGTCCTCAGGCGCCAGGTCGACGGCGTAGGTCCACATCCCGTGCCCCGCGTCCTCCAACAGCCGCACGCACCACGCACCGAGCTGCTTCCCGTGCGCGCCCTTGCAGCCGCACCGCCGGTAGACCCTGCCCCGCTTCATACCCTGCCCCATGACGTCCCTTTCTCCGCGCTGGTGATTGCGGGTCCAAGATTCGCCCGCCGGCTGGGTGCGGCGGCAGAGCGTGCGGGGCGGTGCGCGAGGCACACCGGGGCTGATCAGCGATGACACGCTCAGAACGACACGCCGCCTGGATGATCACCGTGCGCGACCGATGGGTAGTCGGCTCCTGATCTGCGGTCCTGACGGCCCTGGTGCCGTAGTCCTTCGGGTCGCCTTCTGGGACCACGAACACCGGAGGTCATCAGTCAGCGTATGAGTTCAAAGCGCAGCGAGAATCCAGCCCTGCCCGTACTTGACGATGCATTTCGGCTCGCGTCGGTCAAGGATGCCGAAGAGTCCACCCGTGACTTGGTCGCGCGGTTGGCCACCACCGAGCTGCGCCGCGTTTCCCACCCGGGCCGGGTCACCTAGGAGCCCACCGATCAGGCCGAGCCYGTACCGGTCCCGCCGACTGTGGTCGACGGTGACGGGGACCTGTGGCTGCGGGACCGGGGCACTGGCACCTGGACCATGCCCGAGTTCAACCCGGAGGANGTACCGGTCCCGCCGACTGTGGTCGACGGTGACGGGGACCTGTGGCTGCGGGACCGGGGCACTGGCACCTGGACCATGCCCGAGTTCAACCCGGAGGATTTCCCGGCCCGCTGTGGCGAGATTCTGACGTGGAACCAGCTTGCCTGCGAGTACGGCCCGCTGACCGCACTGGCCGACGACCGCCGCATCGGCGGCGGCCGGCGCTGACCGCGCAGCCCTCTGGGAYGACCGCGCCCCTTGAAGCGCCCGTTGCGGGTAGCTGGGAGCTCCAGCTCACCGCCGAGCCCGACGATGGCGGCGAGCAGGTGAGCGTGGTGGTGGCGTCCGACGGCCTCGAGCAGCGCGGTGCGGGCCTGGCGCCACCCGACGTCCTCGGTACGGCCGACGTCGGTGGCCCAGCCGGGTAGCGGTCGGCCTTCGGTTCGGCGAGGACGTCTTCGTCCAGAACCGCGCCTCGGCCGAGCCACCTCGAAACCGGTCACGAATCTATAAGACCCCCGTTGTGGCCTGTGCTTCTACCAGCCGCCCATCGCGCGCGGGTCGCCGCTGATCGGGTAGCGGCGGCAGGTGTCTGGGCGGGCGCAATGCGGGGTGGGGGACGGAGCCCCGTGTCGCACCCCGTACAGCCCGCTCCGGCCCCGGCCCGTGTCCGGTACCGGTCTATTCCCAGCAGATGCCGAGTTGGGTGAGGCGTGCGGCGCGGGCGGTGGGGACGTTGGCACGCCTGCTGCGGCTGTTGGTGATGAACAGGCCGAGGCTGATCTCGGTGGTGGTGCCGTCGGCCAGCAGCAGCGTCTCCTTGTGCTTGCGCGGCACGTTCAGTGACCCTCCCGCTCCCGGAACTGCGCGGCGGCTGCGAGGTTCCGCTGCTCCTTCTCGGCGTGGCTCACCTTCGGGGCCGGCCGTTGCTCGGCGGGCAGCGGTTCCAGCCCGAGGACGTGCTCGCACAGCCACTGCTGGGCCGGGCTGAGCTTGTCCCAGCCGATCTGCTGCGCGCGGCCCCACCCGGCGAGGTCCTCGCCCTGGACGACGATGCTGCCCGCTCGGACCCGGCCGCCCGCCCGGCTCGAAGAATCGCCGCCCCGCGAACCGCTACGACGTGGGCCTGCTCCTAGCCACCGGCGAGTCCTACCGCCGACCAACCCACCACAAGGTCGGCACCAAACCACGCCGCACCGGATAAATCACAAGCTCAGCGGTCCTTGAACTCCTCGATGGCGTCGCGGACCACCCGCATCATGCTCTCGCTGCCCACATGGCCGGAGTCGTCGGAGATGTGCAGCCGCGCGTCCGGCCAGGCCTTCGCCAGTTCCCACGCGGTGTGCGGCGGGCACCCCATGTCGTGCCGGCCGGTGGCCACCAGCCCTGGAATACCAGCCAACTTTCCCGCATCGCGGACCAGTTGGTCCTCCTCCAGCCAGGCGCCGTGGCTGAAGAAGTGGGCGCAGATCCGGACGAACGCGATCTGCTCGTCGACGTCCCGGTCGCTGTACATGCCGGGCACACCGTTGGGCTCACCCGTGATCACTGCGTCCTCCCAGCCCAGCCAGTCGGCGGCGGCCCGCGCCCGGACCGCCCGGTCCGGGCTCTCCATCAGCCGCACGTACGCCGCCAGCAGGTCACCGTCCCGCTCGTCCTCGGGGACACCCGCTCGAAACCGCTCCCACGCCTCCGGGTGGAACCGTCCGGCACCCCGGTACAACCAGTCGATCTCCGAGCGGCTGGACGTCATCACGGCTTGGAGCAGCAGCTCACTGACCCGGTCCGGATGCCGCTGCGCGTACGCCAGCGCCAGCGTGACGCCCCAGGAGGCGCCGCTCACCAGCCACCTCTCGACGCCGAGGTGCTCGCGCAGCCGCTCCATGTCGTCGACCAGGTGCCACGTGGTGTTCAGACGCATGTCCGCCGCAGGATCACTGCCATGAGGAGTGCTGCGCCCGCAGTTGCGCTGGTCGAAGCGGATCACCCGGTAGCGTGTCGGGTCCCATGCCCGCAGCGGCCTCCGCGGCGATCCCGCGCCCGGGCCGCCGTGGACACTCACCACCGGCTTGCCGGCAGGACTGCCGATCTGCTCGTAGTAGACGCGGTTGCCGTCTCCGGTGTCGAGAAACCCGGTCTCGTACGGACCGGCCGGAGGATAGATAGGGGTTGCCATGAGCGCAGATTCTACGAGAACGATCGAACCCTGGTTACGCCAACTGTTGTTTCCCTCAGCACACTTGACGGATTGTGGCAGACTCGCCGGGAACGGCCACCGGTGACGGCGGGACTGCGGCGCTCCAGCGAAGCAGGCACAGCGCGGCCACCAAGGCTGATGCCGGCACGCTCACGTCCCGACAGTCCCCCTCCAGCCCCGACTGCGAAATGCCGGTCTGGTGTCAGTAAGCGCGCTGTCAGTGACGGTGTGTCAGTCTGCCGGTCGTTATAGCTGTTCAGATGACATGAGAGGGATTGGTGCCTGCTGTCGTCGGGGTGGCATGGTTGGCGGCTTTCGCTGTCATGGGGCGGCATTTCGGCGCGTTCAGTCCTGTCATCAGCGTGGTGCTTCCTATGGCAGGGGCATCTTCGAGTGGTCGCTTCGCTGCTGGTGGTAGTTATGTCTTCTGCGAGTCGCGGGGAAGGGGAGTCAGCCGCTGGGGCTGGGCTTCCACAGGGACCGGGTTCCGGGCAGGATCTGGGCTGTCATGCGTGAGGGTTCTTGGCCGAAGCCGAAGTTGATGGTCATGCCCGTCAGAAGGCATGTGTCGTCGACGAGCGGGTCGTCGATCTGAACGAGTTCGCCTGTTTCTAGCCATAGATCGTTTTCGGGGGTGAAGTGAGCGCGGCGTGGCGTTCCGGGTTCGAGGTCGATGTTGGTGACTTTCCCGAGCTGGATGGGGAGACCGTAGATGGCTAGTTGGCCAAAGACGTCGCTGGCAGCGGTTTCGATGAGCATGTCCGCGCGGTGGAAGGCGTCAGCGAAGTGTTGGGCTGGGCCGGTGAGGGTTTCGAGTTCTTCGGCCAGGACGGTACAGCGGTAGTTGTGCCGTGCCAGGGCGAGTTTGGGTTCGTGAGCGTCGATTGCTTCTGGCGCCAGGCGCTCCTTGAGCCGCCCCCGTGCTTGCCTGAGTGCGATGAGCGCCTCTTCGTCCAGCTGAGCCCGCGTCGCTTCGAGCTGCTGCCATTCCTCGCTTGTCTGGAAAGCCGCCGCCAGTGCGCGGGCGCTTTCGGCCAGTGTGCAAGCTTGGGCAGGTGTTGCCTGGAGCAGGCGGCCTACTGGGGGCACGTCCTGGCGTTGAAGGCCGGCGGCGCGTTCTCCGGGCTGCCATACAAGCCGGTAGGTGTATTCCGTCGTGGTCAGCGCAGTCCCTGGCGTGAGTTGGGGGGCGGGCAGTTGCGGGTAGCTGGGCATACGTGACCGCAACCAGGCGATGGTCGAGCGGTGCGCGGCCTCGACCGCTCCTGCCGCTTGAAGCCACGTCTGCCATTCGGCTTCGTCGGAGGGTGCGTCGTTGAAGGTGGAGGGCAGTTGGCCGAACAGGTGGACGCTCTGCGTGAGACGCAGCGGGATCCCGGCGATGTCGGCGCCCGAGGTCTGCATCCTCTGCAGCCGCCCTGGTACGCCGCTACTGCAGGTGGCGGCGTTGCGAGGCAGTTGGTGGGCGAACCCCTGGACGGTCGGTAGGGGCGCCCAAGCTTCGGCTTGTTGAGATACTGCCTGCCAGACGGCTGTGTCGTTCATGCCGATCATCCTTCTGTGCTGCGCAGTTCTTCGGGAGCCTGATGGCTACGGTGTGAGCCAGGAGTGGAGGGTGAGGGCTTCGAGGGCCTTGCGGACGCGTTGGACGGCTGTTGCGGTGGGCGAGCTGTCCAGCAGGTGTTCGAGGGTGGTGGAGTGGGCCCCGTCGGCGGCATCGCGGTCGATGGTTGCCCCGGCGGATTCCTCACGGATAGCCGTGTGGTCGCTGTACCGATAGCTCACGGGGATGTGCGTCCCCAGGGCGTCTTGTTCCGGGGGGCTGATGGCGGCGCGCAGTCCGAGCGGGCCGATCTGCGCGGTCAGGCGGTCGGCGTGCCCCGGCGGAGCTACCAGGCCGATGAGCTGTCGGATCTTCAGCGCAGTCTTTTCAGTGTGTGCTGAGAGCGCGTCGGCGGTTGTCTGCCCGGTGGACGGGCGCTTGGGGGAGACTGTTGCAGGCTGTCGAAGCTCGGCGAGCAGGCACTGGCGCCAGAGCCGTGTCGCGACGGCCAATGGTCCGCAGCCTTCATCAAGTACCACCGCAGGGATGGTCTGGGACAGTCTGAGAGCGGCTGCGTTGTCGATCCAGTCGGATGCCTGCCCGTGGTACCGCAGGGCCAGGACCCTGCGGTCCTTGAGCCTGCTCAGTACTACGGTCTGATCCTTCTTGGGGATGAGGCAGCTGAGGAGGGAAGCCACGATCTCGGGGGCTTGCTCATCCAGCGACCGGTGGTCGTAGGCCGCCATCGCCACCGTGGTGAACGGGAGGTCCCTGGCGGTCAGCGCGGCCACGGCATTGTCGGCGCCACCGATTTCCGCGCAGAACAGGATTCGCTGGTCATCGCCAGTGGCGAGTCGGCGGGGCAGGGGTGCGGCGCCGCTGGCATGTGCGGCGCCTGCGAGGAAGTCGGCGAATGAGTCGTGCAGGGGAACTACGGTCTGATCCCAGCCCAGGGAGGTGATCAGACCGCAGCGTCGGGCGGCGTCATTCATGGCCTGAACGTCAGCTGGCATGCCAATGGCAGACAGCGAGGAGGCAGCGTCGGCGAGGAGCTGGTGCCATTCGTAGGTGTCCGCGTACCGGCGTCCCTCGTTCAACAGCCGCGCGTAGACGATCCCGAGTGCGGGGCGGACGGCGGGCAGTGCCGGTGCGCCGTTTCGGGCGGCCATCTGGTCCAGGAACGCACGGTAGAGCTCTGCCTTGCCGGCCAGCTTGGTTCCTTCGTCCAGGAGCGCCAGCGCCATGGAGAAGAGCATTGGGTTTCCTGCAGCATCACCGAGCGCTTTCTCGATGTTCGCCACTGCAGCGTGGGCGGGGCTTGATCCGTAACCGCCTCCTCCTAGGAGGGTCATGGCTCTCTGCGCCAATTCCAGTTGCTGGGCGTACTGCAATGACTTCATCCGGTACGTTGCCGGAGAGACGCTGGTCGGGAGCATGCTCCGAAGAGTTGCGTCATCTCGCCCCACCAGCACGATACGTGCCCCGTACCCGGCTGAGACGGGTGCCAGAAGCTCTTCGCCCAAGGCCTGCCGGGTGGGCTCTGAGACCTCGGAGGCACCGTCGACGATCAGCGTCACCCTGCCGTCCGATAGTGCCTGGGCACCGGTGGACGTGGGGCATTGCTCCTGCAGGACGCTCGCGAGTCCGTCGGCGGTAAGCGCAGCAAGCCGCCCGGGTAGGTAGGTCTCGGCATGCGCCAGGATCACGACCTCGCCCTCAGCCGCAGCCTGCTGACGCAGCATACGAACTGCAGTCGTTTTCCCCGTTCCGGTCCGGCCGGCCAACATCACCGGACCGCTTCCGCCCAGCAGCTCACCTACCTCTGCCCCCTCGCCGCCTCCGGGCTCTTCTTGGCGGATCACCATGGGGGGCTCCGCCTGCGCATCGGTGACCTGGATGACGACCAGTCCCTCCTCGGACCCGGAACTGGCCGCTGCGAGATATCGCTCTCGTACGGCTTCCCACCGCTGGGCTGGTGCTTGTTCGGGTGGAACCCCCAGCAGCGCGGCGATGTCCTGACGATCCATGACGCGGAGGCGTGGGTCTGAATTGCTCGTGTATTCGAACAGGGCGCGAAAGAGGAGGTCGATGGCCTTGGTTGCCTGTTCGCGTGTGTCCTCCTCCGTCCTGGATTGCGGCAGCATGGCAGCCACTTGGCGTTCGGCTCGCACCAGAAGAGCGCCTGTGTTGTACGGATCCTGGCGGATGCTGGCCTTCCCGAGTGCCAGGTAGACCGGGTCATCGACGTTCACGCCTAGCAGCGTCGCGAGAGCCTTCGAACGGCCCGTGGCAGCTTCTTCGAGGGCGCGTTGGACGGCTTGGCCGCTCGGGCCAAGGCGTCCGTCGGTCAAGAACTCGAAGGATGCATGCGCGGCATCCGGAAGCGCAGCCCAGCGTCGCAGAATGGCTAGGAGGGCCGTTTCACCCCAGGTGTATTCAGAGGCGCGCACCTTGACCTGGATGGCGTGACGCAGGGTTCCGTCTCGAGCGAGTAGTTCGATATCGACGGCGTCGTCGGTTCCTTCGACGCGTACGCTCCCGAGGTCAAGGTTTGCGACTACCTCGACCGCTGCCAGTACGCCTTGAGCCTGTTGGTAGGCGATACCCCGAACCGTGTCTACGCCGCTCACGCCTCGTATGGTTCCACGTCCCTCCGACAGAGAAGGGATATCGGGGGCGACGCTGACAGGCGCCGGTTGCTTCGGGGTTGGCCTGCTGACGCCTGCTGATACACCCTCCTCGCCCTCACTGTCACAGGAACGGCATTTCCTGTCGTGCGGCCTGCGGCTGCTGTGACCTGCACGGATAGGAACATCCCCCCGTAGTTGGTCCGGGCGCGACAGCTCCGCGCGACAACCCCCAGACGCAAACGGGGTGCGGCCCGGCCGTTGGGGCCTTGATCGATCTGACTGTCCGTTCAGGTGCTGAGTGCCGTTGCCAGCCCGGCTGGGTCTTCACTGGGTGACGCGCAGCCCTGGAAGGTGACCTGCGGGTCGTATCTCCTCTCCGTTACACGACTTCGCGGATCGCGTGGCGGATCAGATCCGGCACGACGGTGACGGCCTCGTCCAACAGGACTTCGATCGCGACGGCCACCTTGCTGGTGTCGACGGCGATGTGCTCGGACCAGCGGACGGGCTGGTATCGGGCGAGGTTGGACAGGGCATGCAGAATCGCCCACCAGGCGAGGAGAGGATGTAGAACAGTCTGGTTCCCGCCGACGCAGGGGAAGATCAAGGGGTGATGACCCGCCCCGTACACGGGCTGGGTGACGAGGACATATCGCTCTCGCCGGGTGGTGAGCGACCCGTCGCTTGCCGCCCAAGTCACCATCGCCCAGGTCCGCCCTTCCTCGTCGGCCTGGATGTTCGGCCGTCCGTCTAGGAGGGGCACCAGCTCGTAGTCCCCCATGCTGGGGTAGCGCGAGAGGAAGGCCCGCAGCGAGCCCTCAGGGTCGTCCTCCGTCACTGTCCCGGCGGGGATGCCCCGCACGATGCCGCGGGGGCGGCTGCTGATTACGTACGGGTCGAGATCGAGGGCCTCGAGCGTCAGGATCGGATACGAGGTCGAGGCCAGTGGGTGTTCGGTCGCTTCAGGGATCGTCGCCCAGATGTCGCCCAGCGCGGTCGGCCCGGGCAGGGAGGACGAGCCAAGGATCTCCGCGACCTGGCCGAAGGCGCCGTTGCCCTTCGCCGTCTCAACGACCTGGGTGAGGTCTGCGGCCGTCATGTCCGTGGTGGCGATGCCGTGGGATCTCAGCGCGTAGTCGTTCTGGCTGGCCTTTACCGCGGCGGCCGCGACCGCCCGCCCGGCCTGGCTGATGCCGTAGAACAGCAGCAGCGGGCGCGTGGCGTACCCGACCGTCGCCGCTGCCCTGAACATCTGCTCCGCCTGTTCGAGCGACGAGGTGAACGTCGCCCTGCGGTCTCCCGAGGAAGCCCGGCCCGGTGGCCTGTGCCGCATCTGCCGCAACTCGCGCCAGATCTCCTCCGGTCGGGGCTTGAGCAGGTCGTTCCAGGTCGGCATCGCCTCAGCATCCCAGGTGCTGCTTGAAACGGTCCAGCGTTTTGGCGCGGGCTTCCCGTTGGAGCTCACGGAGGCGGCTTGTCGCCCCGGCCGCTCGCAGGTTGGGCGTCAACTGGCTTGCCCGCTTGCTGGCCAGTCGTGTCTCGAGCGGTGCGTTACCCCATGTCAGCGGGGCAGCTGCTGTTCGAACCAGACGACCTTGCCGGCGCCGAGCCGGGTGGTGCCCCAGCGCTCGGCGCAGTGGGCGACTATCTGGAGCCCGCGGCCGCGTTCGTCGTCCGGCCCGGGCTGGCGGGCGCGGGGGAGCAGGGCGCTGTCGTCGCCGACCTCGCAGCGCAGCACCGAGGTGCGCACCAGGCGGAGGGTGACCGGGCGGGTGGCGTGCTGGATCGCATTGGTGACCAGCTCGCTGACCATCAGCTCGGTGTTGTCGACCAGCTCCTCGAGCCCCCAGCGGCGCAGCGCTTGGCCGGCCAGTCGGCGGGCCCGGCCGGGGGTCTCGTGCCGGGGTTGGAGGTACCAGTAGGCGACGTCGTTGGCCGGAATCCCGTCGAAGGCCGCAGCTAGCAGGGCGATATCGTCGGCCCGGTCGCCGGGCGGCCGGATCCGCAGCGCCTCTTGGCACAGTTGCTCAGGAGCAAGCTGATTCGCCCCGGAGAGCCGGCTCCGCAACTGATCCAGGCCGACCGTGAGCGGCAGATTGTGGGTCTCCACTAGTCCGTCGGTGTAGAGCAGCAGCGCCGAGCCAGGGGGTGCCTCGACCTCCCGGGAGGTGAAGTACACCCCACCGACCCCGAGCGGCGCCCCGGCCGGGAGGTCGAGCAGTTCGGCCCGCCCATCCGGACGGATCAGGACGGGGGGAATGTGCCCCGCGTTGGCCACCACGATTCGGTTGGCAATCGGGTCATAGACGGCGAACACGCAGGTGGCCAGATGCTCCGCCCGGCCGAGACCGTGAGCCAGCTCATCCAGGTGGTAGAGCACCTCATGCGGCGGCAGGTCTAGCGCGGCTAGTGTCCTCGCGCTGGTCCGCAGCTGTCCCATCACAGCCACGGAGGTCAGTGAGCGGCCCATCACATCACCAACGAAGAGCGCCACCCGGTTGCCGGGCAGCGGTACCGCGTCGTACCAGTCGCCGCCCACGCTCTCTTCTGACTGGCTGGGCAGGTATTGGTGAGCCAGACGCACGCCGCTGGGCTGGGGCAGCCACGCAGGCAGTAGCGCGTGCTGGTATTCACCGATGATCTGTCCTCGCTGCTCCGCAGCACGGAACTCTGCGGAGCCGGTCAGGTAGAGCCGAGCATTGTCCAACGAGAGCGCGGCACGATCGGCCACTTCCCGCAAGACCGAGACGTTCGGCTGTGTGAAGGGAGCCTTACCAGGAAGCCGCAAGAGATGCACGACGCCGAGCATGATGCCGCGGGCCGAAAGCGGCAGCGCCACGATCGAGCAACCAGCCACAAGGGGGACCAGGCTGGTGTCTCCGCCGAGCGCGACCGCATAGTCCTCCGCGAGGTCCTCGCCGATCACTGGGACCAGCACCTCCTGACCGCTGCGCAGCGCGAGACCGATCGCCGTACCCATGGGCACCAAGGGAAGCGTGCCGTTCTGCAGGACCTCGCCCCAGTTTCCAGACTTGGCATCCCACGTATAGGACATCCGCCTCAGCAACGAATCGCTGTCCGGCGGGCTAGTGAGCAGGTCCGACTCCCAGAAGAGCCGTTCCAGCAGGTCGACGCAGACGAGGTCAGCGAGCGAGACCAGCATCTCGCTCAGCTCACGGGCAGTGGTACCCAGATCCAAGGTGGTGCCGACCTTGCCGCCCACATCGCTCAGCAGCGTCAGACGAACCAGTTCGGCATCCGAGACCTGCCCCTCGGCCCAACTCGCCCGCTGCGCATCGAATTCGGCCTCCAAGCCCAGCAACTGCTCCTCAAGGCGCAGGCACCTCTCCTCGCTCTGGCTCTTCAGCTCCCGGGCACGCGCCAGCTCCTCCCGCAGACCCTCCACCTCGGACAACAGCCCGGCCAACTCGTCGTGCAGCCCGCTGGCTGCCCTTGACGGCTGGACGCGCTCCAAGACAACCAGGCTGTCCAGCTGACCAACAGCCAGGTCAGCCTCCAGCCGCCGGTACCGCTGCTCCGCTTGGTAGGCGTGCTGTTCCGCATCCTGCAACGCCTTCAACAATGTCCGCTCCCGCAGGCCCGCCAGGGCCAGCTCGCGCTCGGCCATACCCAGGCGCTCGCGGAGTACCTCCACCTCGTGTCCCGCCTTGCTCCGAACAGCTAGAGCCGCACTCCGCAGTCGGTACGCCTGGTCCTGAACCTCAACCGTCACCGGCCGTCCGTACTTCTCGGCGACATGACCTAGAAGGTCATCGACGAAGTCCCGAGGCGCGATGCGCTGACCACTCAGATAGCGCGAGACCGAACCCTTGTCTCGGTTGCACCGCGCCGCGTACCGGGTGATCGACGTCGGCGCGAGCGCTCGGAATAGGTCTCCCAAGAACTTGGTGAACGCCTCGACTGCCGGTTCCATGGCCGGCACTGTCACGACTGGTTCCACGGGAGGCAGCCACTTCTCTAACAAGCTCACTCCTCGTGGTGGTCCGCTCGACCGTTGCTGCATCTGGCAACGGATGCCGACGCTTGGCAACCCGTACCACCGTGTGCAACGGCACCCCCTGCCGTGAGCCTAGGGGAAGCCCCAATGACCCCGAAGCGAAAGGCCGAAGATGTACCACGTACTCGCACGCCACCTGGCGGCCTGTCAGCGAACTGCTCTCGTCGCGCTGATCCTGTGCCCGATCATCCTGGTTACTGCCGCCGTTATGCCCGCTCTCACCATCCTGCCGTTTCTGTCCAACGGCCACGAACGGGTCACAGGGATCATCCTTCAGCTGCGGCGATGGAGCCAGAGCGCCCTAGAGCACAGCCACACTCCCCAGTGACCGGTGAGAGCTAGTCAGTAATGGAGCCGCACCCGGGGCTTGTCGCGGGGGTTGTCGCGACCTCTGTCGCGTGGAGGGCTGTTGCGTGTTGTGACCTGCACGGATGGGCACATCCCCCATAGTTGGTCCGGGCGCGACAGCTCCGCGCGACAGCCCCCGGACGCGAACGGGGTGCGGCACGGAACCTCGTGTCGCACCCCGCACAGCCCGCCCCGGCACCGCCTCTATTCCCAGCGCATCCCCAGCTCGGTCAGCCGGGCGGCGCGGGCGGCTGGGATGGTGGCGCGTCTGGTGCGGCTGTTGGAGATGAACAGGCCGAGGCTGACCTCCACGGTGCTGCCGTCGGCCAGGGCGAGCGGTTCCTTGTGCTTGCGGCCGACATTCAGGTTCCCCTCCCGCTCCCGGTACTGGGTGGCGGCGGCGAGGTTGCGGCGTTCCTTCTCGGCGTGGCTGACCTTGGCGGGTGGGAGGTGCTCGGCGGCCATCGGCTCCAGCCCGAGGACGTGCTCGCACAGCCACTGCTGCGCCGGGCCGAGCTTGTCCCAGCCGATCCGCTGGGTACGGGCCCAGCCGGTGAGGTCTTCGCCTTGGACGACGACGGCACCCGGGTCACCGTCGAGCGTTCCGCCGGCCTTGATGTGCTGCCAGGCGAGGGCGAAGCAGCGTTGCCATTCCACCGACCAGGCCGGGCACCAGGCGGGGTCGATCTCGTCCAGCGCGGCCTTGCGTTCGGCGGTCAGTGCTCCGGCCCAGTCCAGTCCGGTCTCACCGGCCTCGGCCCGCCGCTTCAGCGCCTCGGTGCGGCGCTGCGCGGTGCGCAGGTTCTTGAGGATCGTCCCGACCGGCCGGCCGTTCCACACGGCCTCGTTCGGCGGGCAGGCGTGCCCGTGTTCGGCCGCGTACCCGGCCACCGCGGCGAGGTTGTCGGTGAAGGCGGAGTCGAACGCCGACCAGACCATGCCGAGCTCGTCCAGCTCCTTGATCCGCTCGGCGTCGAGGATGCCGGCGGCCTTGTAGCGGCGCTGGTCGGCCACCCACGATCCGAGCCGGTACTCGGACGGCGCGGCGTAGGCGTAGGCGACCTTCACGTCCCCGAACGCCTTCTTGTACGCCAGCAGCTCCTCCAATCCCCGCCGGAACTCCTCCCGCTCCGGCTCCAGCACCCGGGTGCGCACGAACGCGGCGATGACCGCCGGGTCGCGCTGGGTGGAGAACTGGAGCAGTTGCTCCCCGGCCTGGCCGGAGCGGCGCTCGTCGGGGTCTCCGGCGTGCCGGGGCTCCCTCGGGGGCCGGGTCTCGGACTGCGGGAGCGCCAGGCGCTCGACGGCGGCCGCGTCGTGGGAGCGCAGGGCCATCAGCAGCTTGGCCAGCCCGTCGAACGCCCGGGAGGAGAGCAGTTCCCCGCCGTTCTCCCCGGCGCCGAGCAGGATCGGGACGACGATGGTGGCGATCTTGCCGCTGCCGGGGTGCATCCGCAGGGCCCGGCCGACGGCCTGGACCAGGTCGACCATGGAGCCGCGTACGTCGGCGAAGAACACGCTGTCGCAGTCGAAGGTGTCGACGCCCTCACTCAAGACCTTGACCGAGGCCAGGACGTAGCGCAGCAGCCGCAGTCCGTCGTCGGCGAGCAGCGAGGAGAACGCGTTCAGCGTGGCCCGCCGCTCCCGGGCCGTGTGCTCCGACTCCAGCCAGTTGGTGCCGATCAGCTCCGGGGTCGGGTGCAGCGCCGGGTCCTGCTCGTACAGCACCTTGGCCACGTCGTGCAGGCCGGTGCTGAGCGCCCGGGCCTCGGCCACGAAGTGATGGAACGACAGGACCCGGGTGAGGTCCCATTCGGCGGCGGCGGTCAGCAGAGCGGTCTGCAGGGCCGCCAGGCGGGCGCCCCGGTACTCCACCGACATCTCGTTCGCACCGCGCTGCTCCAGGCCCTGGAGGGTGGGGTCGGAGACGTCGACGCAGACGATCCGGTACGGCGCGATGACCCCGTCCGAGATCGCCTGCCCGAGCGGGTAGTCGTGCGCGATCGGGCCGAAGGCGGCCAGGCTCTCGTCGTCCATGCTGGCGATCAGTTCGGCGGACTCGATGCCAGCCGCCGCCGCCCGCTCCCGGTCCCGCTCCTTGACCGCCCAGAGCCTGGCGGTGGCCGTCATGAACAGGCGCCTGTCACACGGGATGCGGGTGTTGTCGAGGATCGCCGCCCAGGGTTTCCCAGCCTGACCACTGACTCGGTGGGCTTCGTCCACCACCGCGAGCGAGAACGGCACCAGGCCCGCCTGGTGGGCCTTCTCCAGGTGCCCCAGCCCCAGGCTGGCGTAGGTGGCGAAGACCGTCACCCGACCAGGCCCGGCCGTCCAGCGGATCAGCTCCACCGGATCGGTGGTGCACGGGACGCCGGGCTGCTCGCTGCCCTTGAGGGAGCAGAGCCCCACCATCCGGCCGCCGTGCCCTTCGGCCTTCCACACGGCCACCGTCTGCTCCAGCAGCGGCAGGGACGGTACCAGCACCAGCGTCCGCTCCGAGTGGAGCCGCTCGGCGACGTGCACGGCCGTGAGCGACTTGCCCGAGCCCGTCGCGGCCCGGACCTGGCAGCGGAGCCCCTCCGGGGGCAGCAGACCCGACGCCGGAGGCGTCAGAAGTCGTACTGAAGCGCCACACGCCTCTTCCTGATTAGGGCGAAGCTTCTTAGCCATGACAGAAAATTCCTTTCCGAGGAATTCATGTGACACACTGACGAGCCAGTGAGAGTGGCTTTCAAAGGGTTTCCGAAAGGAGCGGACCGCTATTCACTCGACGCCACCTCGGCGGAAACGCTCACGGCGGGGACGTGGACCAGGCCCTCACCGCCGCTCACGGCGTGCTCGGCCAGGACCGCCAGCACTTGCTCCGGACTCACCCCCAATGACCCGGCCAACTCCCGCAGACCCCGCCCCACCGAACCGGACAGCTCCACCTCCAACCGAACCCGCCCAGCCCGCTCCTGCCGGGACCGACGAATCCGCCCCTCCTGCTCCTGCTGCGCTTTTCCCCGGGCCTGGTGCTCCGCGATCCACGCCTGGGCCTGCTCGTCGAGGGCAACGTCGTAGACGGGCCACCCCTGGGTGCGGACGACCTGGGCGATCCGCTCCCACTCGCCAGCCTCCTGCGCCGGCCGAAGGCCGGAGTCCTCCACCCGGCCAGAGTCCCGCTCCCACCACTGGGCCTCCTGCAACCCGGCAGCGAGCTGTTCCGGGGAATTCCCCTGGGCTTTCCACTACACAGTAGATCGCGCGTAGTGAATTCCGTTGAGGCCGTTTTCCATCGCATTCCCCTTCACTGCAACTGGCCGTCCAATTGACTCAGCCGGACTGCCGGAACCCTGCCGACAAGCCAGAGTCTAGCGGGTGCTCTTGTTTGATGCATCGGAACGGGCGAAGCCCGCCCTCACGCCACCCCAACGAGTGACCCACCACCTGACCACCCCTCACCTCCACCCCAGCCCTGGTACCACAGTCGCCTCCGCCACCCCATCGCCGAGCCCTGCCGCCCTCCGGCCGGCCCCCGCCACCCAGCACCACCAGGGCCGCAGGCCCCATTCTCGAACATGCCGTCAACTCAACGGGCAAAGCCCGGAGTTGACCCCATCAGGCCGTGC
>NZ_LMCT01000021.1 GCF_001424875.1 Kitasatospora sp. Root107
TCCTCCGGGTTGAACTCGGGCATGGTCCAGGTGCCAGTGCCCCGGTCCCGCAGCCACAGGTCCCCGTCACCGTCGACCACAGTCGGCGGGACCGGTACAGGCTCGGCCTGATCGGTGGGATCCCAGGTGACCCGGCCCGGGTGGGAAACGCGGCGCAGCTCGGTGGTGGCCAGCCGCGCGGCCAAGTCACGGGTGGACTCTTCGGCGTCCTTGACCGATGCGAGTCGGAATGCGTCGTCAAGTACGGGAAGGGCTGGATTCTTGCTGCGCTTTGAACTCATACGCTGACGACCTCCGGTGGGGGCGTCACATCCGTTATGGCACCCCGTAGAGGAACACGGTATCCGAGGCGGGAGCCGGGCCGGCTACGACCACTGTGCAGGTGGAGGCGCTGGAAGACACCGGGCGGTAGGGCTAGTGGCTCGTCTCGGGTCCTTGTCCAGGTAACTCGGTAGGCTGCCCGGGTTGCGGCCGTGTGGGAGGGGTCGCGAGTGAGCGAGTCGGATGCTTTCGGCCGGCACGGGTGCCGCGGTGGGGCGGGCAGGGAGGTTGCGCCCGCCCGCGTTGCTACGACTCGAGGCCTTGGTCCAGCGCCAGGCGCAGCAGGGTGATGGGTCGGTGGGGTGGGCGGAGAGCAGGGGCTGGTGGTCGGCGGCGTCGACGACGACGGGGCGGGCGTTGATGAGGGTGAGCCTGCGGGTGGGGCGTTGATCGCACGAATGTGCCCGAAGCTTCCCCGGCGCTTGAACGCAGAGGAATTCAGCTGCAGCGTGAAGGGCCATTGTCTAGCCTCGGGCTCCATGAACCGTCCCGCTGCGCCCCTCCAAAGAACCCCTGCTGCTGGACGACGGCACCACCGTCCAGGTCAGCCTCGGCCTGTTCATCACCAACAGCCGCACCCGCCGCGCCGACATCCCCACCGCCCGCGCCACACGCCTCACCCAGCTCGGCATCCGCTGGCAACAGCCGGTCCCCCGGGGGCGGCAGGCAGACGGCCTACCGCCCCGCTGGTCGTTCGACGGCAGCACCTTCGCCCTTCACTCACACGCTGTCAGGGCCCCTCAGTGAACCGGTTGGTCCAGACCGTCGACCAGCCCGACGGGCTGTCCGCGTCACGCCGGAAAGTGGGGCCGGACGGCGAGCACCTGCGCCTCCGGTGGTTCCTCCAGGGCATGGAGCCGGGCCAGCGCAACGCCGAGTTCCGAACCGGCTGGCGTTGGCCGGTGGTGCTACAGCCAGACGGCCCAGTCCTGGACAGCGGGCCAGGACGAGTTGCAGGTCCACAGGGTCATCTGGGTGCCGTTCGCGAAGCTGTTGCCCTCGTTGGTGATGCACTGGCCCGAGTTGAACAGCGGAGTCGTCCGGTTGTTACCCCGGTCGTAGTGGCTGCCGACGTTCCACTTCTGGACGCTGGCGCCGGTGCAGTCCCAAAGGGTCAGGACAGTGCCATTGGAGTAGCTGTTGCCCCGAGGAGTGATGCACCTGCCGCTCTGGACGTGCTTGACCTCGCCCGAGCTGAAGAACTGGAACTTCTGGACGCTGGAGCCAGTGCAGTCCCAGAGCGTCAGCGTCGTGCCGTTGGCCGTTCCGTTGCCGTAGGGCGTGGCGCACTTGGGAGTTGCGCCGTACACGATGAAGTCTTGAGTGCCGGAGACGGCCTGCGAGGACCCGGTGTTCGCCAGGCTGAGAGCCAGGGTGGCTGCGGCGACCGCCGCTGTGCGACGCACGGTGTTCTTCATGACAACCTTTCAGACAACAATGGACTGGGAACGGGCGGCTCGCCCGAGAGGAACGGCAGCCGACATCACCTGTCGACAGGGGGATGCGGGTCGGTCCGGTTCCTGGTCGTTGTGGTACCGACTCGGCTCTGACCGCGCCGTGGGCGTGTACGAGCGTTGACGCTCTCCCCGTGATCCCGTCGGCCCCGACGGCAGTGACCCACTCAGCACCATGTCCGAGGTCGGCCACAGCAGCCGGACGCGCGCGGCCCTCAGCTTCCCCATCTCCCCCGGTGCTGCGCCAGGCCGCCAAAGCACCCGCGGAGGTGACGTGCAACCGGACGTATTTGATCATGAGCGGTGCAGCATCATCAACTCCCCGTGCGGCTGCGCTGCGACAGTGGGCGCTGCCGGATCTGCTCCACTCACAGCGAGCCGGCAACGATGACGACCCGCGTTCCCATCGCTCGACCGCGGTCAGCACACCAGCCTGAGCGCAGACGATTTCGGCCGTGCACCGGTAGTTGTCATCTTCAAGCCCCCGTAGGCCACCTCCCGGATGCGCTCGCTGATCCCGGGGATCGGTCCGCTAACAGTCCTCCAACTGCCCCACAGCGACCTTCCCCGCCGACCAGCCCCGGTGCGGACCGGTGGCCGTGGCCGGTGTGGGGGCGGTATCACGGCCGGCCCATCCGTCCCGCGTCTCCAGCGGCCGCCCGGGGTCGGCGGGCAGGACCAGGGCCGGACGATGACCGGGCATCAGCTCGGGCCAAGGCCTGCCCAGCAGGCCCGGCCCGCTGATCGTTTCCACGCCCACACCCTCCCCCCGAGCCGGCCCGTTCCGAATCCGCCCCCTCCCGGCCTGACCCACCGCCGAGCAGCCCCGGGTCCTGCCACCCTCGAGGCCGAGCACACGGCCGGCAACTGCCGGCCCGGCACCACCGATGCTGAAGGTGGTCGGGTACTCAGCCGTACCCCTATGCCGCAGCGGCTGGTGTAGAGGCGGAAGCTAACGCGAAGCAGCGGATCCTGCGGTGACCAGACGCTGTGCAGGGGGTTCTGCACGGCGTCCGGCTCGGCGGCAACCAGTGCCGAGCCGGACGCCATCTCCTGTCTGACCGTCTGCTGGAAGAGCTCCCAGCGGCTGCCCCGCGGCCCGCTACCGAGCCTGTGGCCGGGTGTTACGTCCGTGATACCAGGGCTCGCCACGATGGCGCCAGGGGTGCCGAGGCTGGCGGTCATGCCGTTAGCGGCTGCGACTCCTCAGTTCGTCTGGTGAGTAACGGGAATGGAGTAGGACAGATCATGAGGAAGCTCTTCAAGCGCATCGCCATGAGCGCAGCGGTCACCGCGATGGCGGCGGGCGGTGTCGCGGTCATGCCGAGCGTGGCCGAGGCAGCCAGTTACAACGGCGCATGCGGCAGCGGGTACTCCGTTATCGACTCGCTGCCGCTGGCGGAGGGGACCGTATTCCTCACCTACAACAGCTCCAACGGCTACAACTGCGTGGTGACCGTCCGCAGCAACCCGAGCTCGTACCTGAAGTCGATGGACGCGGGCATCCGGCTCTCCGGCGGCACCTGGATAGAGGACGGCGGCTTCTACACGACCTACGCCGGCCCGGTGCGCCTCCACGCGCCGCACTCGTGCATCGACTGGCGGGGCACCATCAACGGCGAGGTCAACTACCAGTACAACTCGCACTGCGGCTGACTACGCTCGTGACCGCTTGCGGTAGCTGTCCAGGATGTCCTGCCGTGCAGCGCATGCCGTCCCCGTCGTACAGCGCGTTGTCCCGCTGCACGGGAGGTTGTCCCTGAGGTCCGGTCATGGTGTCCCGCCGAGACGGCGGTGCGCGGCGGCGAGCGGCAGCCACACCACCGGGCCTGGCCGGGGCCGTCCTGCCCGGTGCGGGCGACCGAGCGGTGAAGGGAAAGAGCGGCCGTTCCCGGTGCGGGCGACGGCCCGGTGGAGGACGTCCGGCAGGTGGGTGTCACCAACAGCCGGTGACACCGCCACCCGGCCTGGGCGGACAGGCCCGAGGCCCGCGCCTCGGGTCGTGGACCCATGTACGGCGTAACCGGTGCGGACACCCGACGAGTTCATCTTCAAGCTGACCGACGACGCCAAGATCGAGGAGGCCCGCAAGATCCTCAGCGGCGACGAGCAGAACAAGGCCCACGTGATGGGCCGGATCATCAAGCGAGCTGTCCCCTACAACCCGGGCTGGAGCTACCACCTGGACCCGAACACCGTCGGCTGGCCGGGCCTGAAGGGCACCGCCTTCGCCTCCGGCATCGACGCCGTGTGCGGTGTGCCGGACAACGCCACCGACCTGTACCTGTTCAAGGGTGACCAGTACCTGCGCTACAAGGTCGGCGACGAGAAGATCGCATCCGGGCCCAAGAGCCTGGCGTCGGTCTGGGGAGTCGACGGCGTCTTCGCCAAGGGCGTCGACGACGCCTGCTGCGTTCCCGGCGGCACCGGCGACCTGTACTTCTTCAAGGGCGACCAGTACGTCCGGGTGCGCTAAATCCTTTCCTGGTGCGGGCGGCGACGGTGTCGGCGGGGTTCTCCCGCACGGTGAGCAGCGCGCGGGTCGCCACGAGACGGGCGCCGGGCGGGGCGACGTACCGGTCGGTAGGTGCCGGTGGCGGCGATGTCCTGGACGAAGGGGAGCACCGGCCAGGCGGGCAGGTCGTCCAGGTCGACGCCGAGTTCCTCAAGGAGCTCGCGGCGCAGCGCGGCCGTCTCGTCCTCTCCGGGCTGGACCAGGCCTGGCCGGTCTCGGCGGATCAGGCGCAGGTGGCCGTCGTGGACCAGGACGGCGCACATCCGCACTGGCACCGGCGCCGCGGCTGTCACCGCAGGGCCTCGGCGGGGACGTGTTCGGCGTCGGCGGGGAGTTCGGGCAGTGGCCAGGCCGGGTGCGGGGTCCAGGTGGGCCAGCCGCCGGCGAACGGGCCGGTGCGGTTGTCGAGCATGGTGATCGCCCGGCCCTGGGCCTGCTCGACCTGGCGGTGCAGGTAGTCGTCGATCACACCGAGGCGGCGCAGCTGGGCGTACTCCGCGCGGTCCTTCCAGTGGTGGCCGGACAGGTCGGGGGTGACGACCAGGTCCAGGCACAGGTCCATGGTGTCGATGCCGACCCCTGGCCGACGGAGGTACGGCTTCTCGAAGTTGACGTACCAACGCAGCGGCTCGCCCGAGGCGTCCTGGAAGCAGTGGACGGAGAACCACTCGCCGTTCAGGAAGTGGCTCAGCAGGGTGGTGCCGGTCCAGCGGTAGCGGTCCAGGGCCCAGGTGCCGGCCGCCAGGTCAGCCAGCATTCGCTCGCGCTGGGCTTGGTCGCCGGTGCGGGTGGAGGTGATCCAGGTCGTGGGGGCGAGGCTCTCGATCCCCGGCCAGTAGGCCAGGGTGAGCACGTGGCCGGTGTCGGCGACCACCCGCTGCGGCATCGCGGTCCACACCCGCCCCGCGTGGACGTCGCGGCGCACCGCCGTGGTGCCGGGCAGAAACAGGTCGGTGTCAGTCACCGCAGGATCCTGCCCGTTCGCAGGGCCGGGAAGTCCACTCGATGGTGTGAGCGCGGGCCTGGGCCGGGAGGCCGGGGCGGCTGCTCCCGGCCCCGGATCAGCGGTTGTACGCCAGAGCGGCCGTGCGCAGCCGGGCGAGGATCGGCAGGACCCGCTCGGGGTCGCCGTCGGGGGTGAACGCCAGGATCACGCTGATCACGACGTGGGTCAGTTCAGGTCGAAGTCGTCGGGGTCGAAGGTGAAGTCGTCCGTGGTGAAGCCGCCGTAGGCGCCGCCGTTGAAGTAGTCGGCGAGGGCTTCGCCGATCACCTGGCGCACGTCCTCCTCGTTCTCGGCGCGGGCCAGGGCGGCGGCCTGCTCGCCCGTGAGGTTGAGGTGGATGTCGCGGGCCCGGACTGCGTCGGAGCCCTGGATCTCGAACGTCATCGTGCGTCCGACCCGGGCGTTGATGCCGGAGATCGTGCCGCGCTGCGCCAGTTGGCGGGCCTTGCGTTCCCGGCCGCGCTCGGTGGTCTGCACCTCGAGAGCCTCGCGCTGCAGCCGGTCGACGTGCTTGGTGGGATGGCGGGTGCCGTCGATCCAGCGCTGCACGGTGCGCGGCGCGACGCCGTAGGCGGCGGCCATCGCCTTGGTGCTGCCGCCGTACTTGCGCTCGCGCACATGCCCGGCCTGCGTGGTGGCCTGCACGGGGGCCTGGCGAGAGGGGAACAGCGCCTCGCGCACCCGCCCGAACATTCCCCGGATCCCGGAGCTGGCCATCAGCTGGTGCCTTCCTCATCGTCATCGCCGGTACCGGCCGGAGCCGCCTCGGTGCCGGGCTCGGCATGGTCGACCGGGGTGCCGTCGGTGGCGTACTGGTGGGTCAGCTTGGAGGGGTGCTCACGGCGGCCCATCGCCTCGATGGCGGCCTGCAGCGGGACCGAGGACTCGTGCTTGTGGCTGCCCGGGGCGATGCCCAGGCGCAGCGCTCCGGGGACGGGGGTGCCGTCGTCCTTGACCGGCAGGAACTCGATGGGTGACGGCTGGTCGGCGGCGTAGAGGTAGGAGTCGACGTTGACCGCGAACGGGGCGCGGCCGGTGAGCTGGAGGGTCTTGCGCAGACGGCGGTGGGCGGCGATGCGGGCGGCGGCGATGATGTGGAAGCGGATCTCCGGTCGGTAGGACCAGGAGGCGGCGACCTTCGCCTGCCACGTCTGGTCGTCCAGGTGGCGGGCGGAGTCGGCCCACTTGCCGATGCCACCCTTGTAGATCGACTTGTAGAGCCCGGCGAGGACCAAGGCGTCCGCGCGGACCGGGTCGATGCCGACGTCCTTGTGCACGGCGTACGCGTTGAGGAACTCGGTCGGGCTCTGGCCATCGGTCAGGCCGAGGTCGGCATAGGCGCGCTTGTACCCGGCGCGGATGCGGCCGGTCCACTCCTTGAGCAGCGGGACGGTGTGGCTGGACAGCAGGGCGTCGGTGATGGTGGCCGGGTCGAAGCCGTAAGTGGTGGCCATGTAGGCGACGGTGGGGGTGGCATACCAGCCCGGCCCGGTGGGCGGCCGGCCGTGGAAGGTGGCCGGGTGCGGCAGCAGCTCGTCGACCGCCGTGGTGGTGAAGTCGCACCACCACAGGCCAGCGGTCTTGCCGCCGTCCCAGGCCGGGTTCTTCACCGGCTCCAGCGGGCCCGACGGCAGGCGCAGGGAGTCGGTGACGGACAGGTAGGACGCGCAGACGTCGACCGCGACCGCGAAGGCACGGCCGGTCTCCTCGGTGGTGAGCTCGCGGGCCCACCACTTGTAGTCCTCCTCCTCGCACACCGTCCCACCCTCGGAAAGCAGCTCGCGCGTGAGCAGGTGGCGGGCCCCGGCCGCCGGCGGCACGCAAAGGTCGCCCTTGGGGAGGGCGCCCTCGCGCGGGTGGGAGGACCGCTCCCCCGTCGCCACGTCCTTCACCCACTCCTCGCGCGGACGCACCGCCTCCAGCAGGCCCATTCCGGTGGTGGCGGTCGTCGCGCCGGGCGCGACGCCGAGGTCGGTGGTGAAGGCCCGGAAGCGCCGCGCGAACGTCGCCCCGTCCTTCGTGCCGTCGGGGGCGGTGGCCAACGGGACGGCCAGCGCGCTGGTGGCCTGCTGCCGGGCGTCGCCCTGCCCGAGCCACGGCGCCACCGTGATACGCACCGAGGTCTTCTGGCCGCCGACCGAACCCTTGCGGCGGAAAGCGTGGAACGTCGGCCCGACCTGCTCGGAGACCTCCATCCCGACGCTCGCGGCAGCCTTCGCCAGCTTCGCCTGGAGCGCGGTCAGAGCCTTCTCCGTCGCGGGGAGGGCGGCGGGCAGGCCCAGCTGCTTGAGCGCGGCGGCGGTCAGGCACACCGTCCCGTCCCCGCCGCGCCCCGAAGGGTGGGCCCGCTCGACGCGCAGCGGCAGGCCGGTGCCCAGCCACGCGAACCAGTCGCCCGGCTTCGGCCCGGCCGGAGCCGGGAACTGCGGCACATCCAGCGCCCAGGTACCGTCCTCAGCGGCGTCCAGCGCGACCACCGGCCACCACCTGGCGGCAGCAGCCGAGACAGCGGGAGCCGCGGGCCGCGCCACGGCGGGACGGCTCGGGGTACGGGCCACAGTGGGGCGCTGGCCCGAGCGTGCCGGGGCCGACGGCGCGGCGGGCGCGGGCCAAGACGGCGGTGCGGTGACCGGAGCCGGGGCAGCCGCAGCGGCCGCAGCGGGCGCGGGGGGTGCGGGCGGTGCGGGCGGTGTGCTCGACGCGGGCTGGACGACCGGGGCGGGGGTGAGCTGCTCGGGCTGCGGCGCGATGGCCACCGGCACCTGGGGGGCGGGGCGGCACAGGCCGCCGAGGTGCATCGGGCGGCCCTGGGCGCGGTAGACCGAGGGACGTCCGCACTGCGCGCACGGCGCCGCCTCGAACAGCACCGGGGAGCCGTCCGGGTTCTGATCCGGCGTCACCTGCTGCTGCGGCGCCGGGTCGGCGGAGGCCTGCGGCGCGGAAGCCGCCGGGGCCTGCACCGGAGCGGTGGGCTGCTCGAGGGCGGGGAAACGTGCGGCCAGGCCGTCGAGGAGCCGGGCGTAGGCCGGGGTGATGTCCGGCCCCGGAACGGCGCTGCCGTCCTCCCAGCCCCGCACCAGGGTCGAGTCCACCCGCAGCGCGACCGCGATCTGAGTGATCGTCAGCCCGGCCGCCAGGCGCAGCCGCTGCCGCTCCGCCGGGTCCGGCAGGCCCGTGCGCACGGTCGAGAGCAGGGCGTCGACCGAGTTCAGCAGTTCGTCGGACATCGGGCGTCGCTCCTCAGCGTCCGTTGGAACGGGTCGGGTCAAGGCGTCGGTCGCCGAACAGCGCGTCGAAGACCGGCTCGGTGACGCAGGCGATCAGGCCCAGCCCGTCGGGGCGCAGGGTGTGGCCGGCGCTGCGGCCGAGGTCGGCCCGCGCGATCGGAACCTGCGGGCGGTAGTAGAAGATCAGCTCCCGACCGGCGAACTCGCGCGGTGCGGTCTCCGTCGGCGCGGGGTCGACCGGCAGCGTGAACGAGTTCAGGTCGGCCACGTCCGTCTCGTCGGCCAGGTGGAGCGTGCCGTCGTCGGTGGTGCGGAAGGCGACGACCAGGTCGACGCCGCCGCTGCGCCGGTCGCGCGGGAGGCCGTGGCCCTCCAGGACCCGGCCCAGCTGCGAGGGGGACATGCCGGCCGCGTCGCCCAGGGCGCGGCGGTTGGAGTAGCCGCCGGTGGCGTCCGCACGGGACAGCGCCAACTCCTTCACCGTGTTCAGGTGCCGGGTCACGCCACCGATCCGCTCGACCAGGCCGGTGAGTTCCTCGAACGTCGAGGCCTTCGGCGGCTCCACCGGCTGCTCCTGCAGGGCCGCCAGTAGCGCCCGGCCCAAGTCGTCGGGCACGTCGACCCGTTCACCGCCGAAGCTGATCCTCACCACAGAACCCCTAAACAGTAGACCCTACCCAAATACTACACCTGTCTACTGTGGGTGGCGCAGAAGGAAGGGACGCGCGGCAGTGCGGTGTCGGTGCCTGCCGTGCCTGGTCAGGCCGCTTGCTGGTCGAGTGCTCAGGTCACGGTGCCGGACAGGCCGAGAGCGGGATGGCCGCACTGTCCGGAGATCGGCGCGGTGACGCGGAGAGCCCGCACGGGCAACCGGCTGCCGCAAGGACTCACCCGGTGGGGCCGGTCAACACGGACCACCCGATCCCGGACTCCCGGCTTCCTGAGCGGTTCAGTTCGCACTGGTGCAGGCGGTGGCCCAGCCGGCTGTGGTGCGGTCGCCTCGGGTGAAGACGGCGGCTCCGGTGCGTCCTGCTGACGGGTCGTCGGGCCGCGGGGACGGGTAGGGGGCTTCGACAAACCCGTCGGCGGTGGTGTGCCGGGCGGTGGCGGCGCCGTTCCAGGTGATCAAGGTGGCCGAGCGCGGTGCGCGGATGTGCGCCCGGTCGGGGTGCAGGGTGATGGCCGTGCCGGTGGTGCGGGTGTTGAGGAGGGCGCGGTAGTCGGCCGGGTGGAGGCGGCAGACGCTGGGTGGTGTGGTGCCGGGCCAGTCCGGGGAGTCGATGCCGCGGGCCCGGGCT
The DNA here is from genome assembly GCF_001424875.1 of Kitasatospora sp. Root107. Lineage (GTDB taxonomy): Bacteria > Actinomycetota > Actinomycetes > Streptomycetales > Streptomycetaceae > Kitasatospora. The sequence goes on from NZ_LMCT01000021.1 coordinate 9,822, forward strand.
GCCTGCCACATGCCGGGGACCAGCTGGTGGGTGTGGGCGGGGGTGGCCATCTGCTCGCACATCCACAGCAGCCGGCCGGCGCCTCGTGTGGGGGCGAGAGTGCGCCGGCGGATGCGCTGGGCGAGGTCGGCGGCGGTGACGGCGGTCCAGGGGTGGACGGTGGCGAGGGGGCCTTGTGCGCCGAGCCAGGCGAGGTAGCGCTGGGCGTCGTCGAGGACGGGTGCCATGGAGTCGGCGGGGATGCCGCGGATGTAGGCGGGCCTGCCGCGGAAGGCCCGGGGCGCGCGGACGACCAGAAGCAGGACGGCGCGGGCCAGGTCGCCCGCGACCGGCTGCCACTCCTCTTCCTCCTCGTCTTCCTGGCCTTGGCCGTCGGGGTCGGCCGCCAGGCCGGCCCAGGGTGGGTTGTGTCGGTTCAGGGGTGTCCAGCACGTCGAGTTGGTCGTGTGGGCAGACCTTTTGGTCGCACTGCCCGACCAAGCCGGTGCCGGCGGCGGGCAGCGCGGTCGACTGGAGGCCGTCGGACGGAACCAGGTGGTGAGGTGGGACCGGCTGCCTTGGGCAGGGCGCGCGAACCGCGCTGCGAAGTCCTCCGGCATCTACCGGGTGGTGAATATGTATCGCGCATCAGACATGTACCGGCCGAGAGGGTTTCGGGCCGTGGGGTCAGAAGCGGGTCAGCCGAGCCGGACGATCTCGATGACGTACAGCCGCCCGGCTAGGGCCTGTCTCACAAGTCGCGTCGGATCAGGCCGGGTCGTTCGGTGCGTGCGATCGGCGTGCGGCCGGGACGCCCTCGTAGCGGAGCTACTTGGGTGTTTCGGCCGTGCGGCGAGCGTGCGTGCCGGGCGGGCCGGACCCGACGGGACTTGTGAGACAGGCCCTAGGCCTGTCCGGACGAAATTTCTGGACGCACGCAACCGGCACCTCGTCGGAGCTCACCGACCGCCCGGGACTGTTAGAGGCGGTTGACGGCCCGTTCGACGGTGTTGCGCTTCTTGTAGCGGTCTTCGTCGAAGCCGGGTGGCCGTCCGCCGCGTGAGCCTCTGTGCAGGCGGGCGGCCTGGCTGTCGGTCTTTCAGGCTTCGTCGCGGTGGGGCGAGATCTTGTCGATGAAGCCCGCCGTCGCGCGTAGCCTGAGATCGGGCGATATATCCGGTTTCGGGCCAGCGACGAGGGAAGACCGTGATGAGCCAGGTCATCCGCCATCCTGAGGGAAAATCCCGACCACCGAGCGCGCCGCGCCAGGTGCGCGGCAGGCGCCTCTGGTCCCGGGCGACGGCCGCGGTCCGCCGGATGTCACGGATGCGGCGGGTGCGGCGGGAGGCGCGCCGGCGAGTCGCCCCCACCCAGAAGTGGCGCCGCAGGTGGACCCCCGGCACCTACGTCTGGCTGTTATCGATCGTCGGCACGGTGCTGTTCCTGTCCTGGATCGGCCTCGCCGTGTACGTCATCGTCGACGGGAGGCCCGGCATCGTCGAGCGGACCTGCCGGACCACGGGCACCTCCTGCAGCACCGTCATCAGCTTCTCCACCCCGTTCCTCGCCCTCGCGCTGAGCACGCTGGTCTTTCTCGTGGTGCGGCGCTGGAAGATCGTCCGTCCGGTCCGGCGGACCGCGAAACGGGCCCCACGGGAGCTGGTCCCCACCGCCGGGTCGATCATCGAGGAGGTGGTCGGCCGCCAGGAGCTGTGCACGGTGATCGCACAGGCGCTGCGGGACCGCCGCAGCCGGCGGCCGTACATCCTGGTCGGCAGCGTCGGGAGCGGGAAGACGGCCGTGCTGGTACAGCTGACCCAACTGCTGGCTGAGAAGGGGGCGGTCCCCGTCCCGATCCACCTCCGGGCTGCCGACCTCGACCGGGACGACTTCAACTTCGGTGAGCTGGCCAAGCGGCGGTTCTGCGACGAGGTGGACCCCGGAGTGATCTCCCGGGCACAGGCGGAACGGGTGTGGCGGCAGATCTGCATGGACGACAAGGCCGTGGTCATCGCGGACGGCCTCGAAGAGGCGTTCATCGAAGGGGACCAGCAGCGGAACCGCGACAGCGTGATCCGCCGCGCCATCAAGCGTGCGGAGAAGCAGAAGCTCCCGCTGGTGATCGCCTCGCGCCCGCACGCCGCGCTCGAAGGCACCCAGGCGGCAGTCATCGACCTGGAGCCCCTGAGCGAGGAGGCCGCGCTGGTCTACCTGGAGCAGAACGACCCCGGGGTGGACGGTCGGCGGCTCGACTGGATCGTCGAGACGGCCGCCGTCACGGAGTCCCCGCTGTACCTGCAGATCGCTCGCCAGCTGAGGAAGCATCAACTCCTGGAGCACTTCGAGAACACCAAGGAGTGGGACCAGATCGAGACCCGGGACAGCGACCGGTCGGGCATCCGGCGGAGCCTGCTGGCGTCCTGGCTGAAGGCCATCGTCGAGGGGCATCTGCGGGCCCAGTTCGACCTCACCGAGCAGGAGCGGCGCAGAACGGTCTCGGTGATCTCGGCCCTGGCCTGCATCGGCCTGCTCAATGACCGGCTGGAGGTCAGGTTCGACGAACTGATCGACCGGGCGTCATCGGTGGCCTGCCCACGTATCCTCGCGGAGCTGCGGGAGCGCATCCCCGACCTGCCGAACGACGACGAGCAGGGCTGCTGGTCCACCAGACTGTCGCGCTACGCCGCGCAGGGCGAGCAGCTGGGCCTGGTCGAGGCCCACAGCAGCAAGGTCAGATTCCCGCACAGCATTCTCCAGGCCTTCCTGGGGTCGCACTTCCTCGACGCGGTCCAGGGGAGCTGCACCGGCGACCTCGAGAAGGCGCTCGCCGAGCCCGGCCGGGAACTCCTCATCGCCTTGATCATGCGCTCCCGGTCCAGGCGCGCCACGACCCCTCAGCGCGCCACCGTGCGACTGCTGCTGGACAAGGCCGAGGAACGCCAGGACGACAAGGCGCTCGATCTGTTCGCCGCCGCGCTGGAGATCGACACCGGCCGGGCCGGTGACTCGCTCCACGCGGAGGCCGCCGACCGCATCCTGCAGCGATGGCCGGAGATCACCGCCGGGGACCGGCGGACAAGGGACGAGGCGAAGCTGCGGCTGGTGCACCGCTTCGGCGAGGCGCTGCGCCTTCTCGACCGGTCGAGAAAGCACGACCCCGACGCCTGGGAGGCACCGGCATACGGCGAGCTGATGCGGATCAGCTGGATCGAACCCAGCTATCCGATCCGGCTGGCCATTGCGCAGGAGATCGGCGCGGGTGGTGACACCGCCTTCGACGAACTGCGCAAGCTCTTCCCGTGGCCGACCGAGCGGGACGACCCGGAGGCCGGCCAGTACGACCCCTGGGAGCAGTACGAGAAGGCCATCGCGGACCAGCAGTACGCGGAGAACACGGAGCGCGAGAAGCGGATCCTCCGGCCTGACGAGGCGGCCTCGGCCCGGCGGGCGGAGACGGCCAGGAGTGAGATCTGGCGGCAGTTCGTCACGAGAGCCTGGCTGGTCCCGATGATCGTGGGCTCGGTCGGCAGCGACCGGCGCAGCCAGGCCCGGGAGCGGCTGGACCTCTGGCTCCGGCACCTGATGCCCAACCCCGCGACCGGGCGGGCGGACCTGCCCATCTCGCTGGAGATCGCCCTCGCCCAGGGCTTCAAGAGCGCCGCCAACCGCCGAAGGCGGCACCCCGCAACCTCCAGCGAGGCCCGCGAGTACCTGATCGAGCGCGCCGAGCACATGCTCGCCCATGCCCGCTACTGGTACTCCCAGCTCACGCTCATCCACGCCCTCTGTCTCTGGGAGCTGCCGGACAGCACCAACGAGGGGCCGGACGGCGGCGACGGCGGTGACCCGCTGCAGGCGGTGGAGCGCTGGCTCACCATGGCCGGCAGCGAGCAGGCTCCTGCCGACCGGCCCGCCGACGAACTGACGGTGGAGGGCCTGCGCAGGCTGCACCCCTTCGTCGCGGAGGCCGGGGATCTCGCGGCGCTCGCGCTGGAGACCCGGCACCCCGAGCGGTTCATCTGGATCGACGAGAAGGGAGCCACCGTCAACATCGGCTCCAGCCCCGCCGATCCCACCCTCTACCGCAAGCACAACCTCTGGATCCCGCCCTCGGTGGGCTGGAGCACGCTGCACCCGCGGGCCCAGCAACTCCTCGCCGACGTCCTGTTGCTGCTCAACCTGACGGAACGTGACGGACTGCTGGTCGACGACCGCCTGCACCGCACCAACCGCACCACCCTGCCCCCGTGTCTGACCACGGACCGCACCTCGCTCCACCCCGAACGCACCGTCGGCATGCCCGGCGCCGCCGAGCCCGGCATCACCTGCCTGCGCAACTGCCGCTTCGAGCTGTGCCCCTACCCCGCGAAGGGAGAACAGCCGGGCGCCGAACTGCGGGAGTCTTTCTGCCGCCAGCAGCAGGCCCTGCTCAAGAGCCGTACCTTCCGCCGCCGGGCCGCCCCCTGGCAGGGCATGACCCGCACCGAACTCGACCGCTTCTGGGCCGCGCTGGCGGAGCGGACCCGCACCCCGAAGGTGTGAGCCGGGGCCGGCGCGGGCGGGCGCCCCATCCCGCGCGGGGCGTACGCGAGTTGACACCGCGTACGCCCCACTGCGGTTGTGCCGCCGTGCGCCTCACTCGTTCCGGGTGTGGCGGGTGTCGGTCCGCGCCGGGCGGTGGGATCGGGACATAGCCTCCGTGCGTAGGCGAACCGCCATCCCGGTTCGCATCCTCTCCCCGTTGGAGGCATCGCTTCATGCTCGACGAGGTCGTCCGTGCCGCAATCCATCCCGCGATCGGAGTCGCCCGGGTGGGCAACTCGCCCGAGGAGTACTACCTCGGGCCCGAGGTACCCGACCCGCTCCCGGCCGAGCCGGGCTTCTACAAGGACCCGGCCGGGGCGATCAAACGCGAGGTGGCCCGGTTCCGGCTCTACGGGTACAACGCGCAGGGCGAGGCCGTCGTCGAACTCACCCCGGACAACGCCGACATCACCTGGTCCGCGCAGCTGGCCAACCAGAAGGCCGCCTGGTACCAGTTCCAGCTGGCCCTGGACATCCCGGACGCCGCCGACGCCAAGGAGTCCGCGCTGCGCAACGGGGACATCACCGGGGACCGCCGCAAGGACCTGGTGATCGCCCCCGAACCGGTCAGTATCGGCGGCCGGGAGGTCTCCGGCCCGGCCTACCACTTCAGCGGCGGCACCTTCGTGGGCAAGGAGGTCTACCTCGGCGAGCTGCGCACCGACCGGGACGGGCACCTGCTGGTCTTCGGCGGCTTCGGCGACTCCGCCTCCTATGACGGCCGGCCGGTCAACACCTTTGCCAACAACGACGGTTGGCACGACGACACGGCGGACGGCCCGGTCACCGCCGTGGTCAGGATCGACGGCCGTACGGTACCGGTGGACCCGGCCTGGGTGATGGTCGCGCCGCCGAACTACGCACCGGCGGTCAAGGGCATCCGCACCCTCCACGACCTGCTGTACGACGTGTTCGTGACCGACGGTCAACTGCCCTTCCCCGACCGGGTCTCCTTCACCCGTCACATCGCGCCGGTGCTGCAACGCTTCGCCGACCACCAGTGGGTCAACCACGGCTTCGCGGGCTTCTACGGCCACCAAGGGCTGGCCGACTTCACCACCCCTGAGGGGATGAAGCGGCTCAGCAGCACCTCCCCCGGCCGCAAGGCACTGCGCCGTCAGGTCTTCAACGCGCTGCGCGACTTCACCCGGGACGGCGCCTCCCCGGTGCCCTGGCCCTGGCTGTACGGGGACGGCATGGCGATCCCGCCGCGCACCCCGCTCCAGCACCTGGCCTTCTCCCCCACCCAGTACAAGATGTTCCAGCTCTGGGCCGACGGCACCTTCGTGGACGACTGGGGCACCATCCCCCCGGTGCACGAGCTGGCCGGCCTCCCGCTCGCCGAACGGCCCGCCGCGCTGGACCGGGCGGCGCTGGACTTCTGCCTCGCCGACGCCTTCCACCCCGGCACCGAGGTCACCTGGCCGATCCGGCACCTGACGATGTACCAGGCGCCGTTCCGGATCAAGCACCGCCCGTCCGGGCAGCCCGAGCCCGACTACGGCCCGGTGCTCACCCCGGAACGCGCACTCGGCCCGGACGGCCCGCTGCACGCCCAGGGCCCCGGCGACCTGACCCGGTGGATGGCGGTGCCCTGGCAGACCGACACCGCGAGCTGCCGCTCCGGGTACGAGCTCTCGCTCAGCCCGCGCAACGACCCGTACCTGCCCACCTTCTGGCCCGCCCGGGTGCCCAACCACGTGCTCGCCGAGGAGGACTACCAGGTGGTGGTGGACACCGGCCGACCGCTCGCCGAGCGGACCGAGGCGTTCGAGCGGCGGGCGGTGTGGCTGCGCGGCCTCAAGGGGAACAACTCCGAGCAGATGAACCAGATGGTCGACGACTGGTACCGGCTCGGCATCGTCGAAGTCCGGGACGGCGCCCAGGACTTCCCGGCCCGGCTCCAGGTCGAGTCCACCCCCGGCATCGACCTGACCGGCATCGGCCACACCAACAACCTGGTCACCCTGCACGTCCCGCAGGCCGCCGACCTCACCCTCGCCGCCGACGCGATCGCCCAGGCCGTCGCCGCCAGTGGGTACACCGAGGACGAGGTGACGGCGGGCTTCATCGACAAGGTCTCGCCCTACCGCGACGAAGCCTGATGCCGGGCCCGCACCGCGACCACTACGACGTGGTGGTCGCGGGCGGCGGCCCGGCCGGGGCCGCCGCCGCGCTGGCCCTGGCGCGGGCCGGCCGCTCCGTGCTGCTCGCGGACACCGGGGCGGGCCCGGCCAAGCTCGGCGAGGCGCTGCCCGCAGTGGCCAAGGTGCTGCTGCGTGATCTCGGGGCAGGTGAACAGCCGCTCTTGGAGGGGCACTTGACCTGCTACGCGAACCAGTCCGGCTGGGGGTCGGCGGCGCTCGGCTCCACCGACTTCATCCGCGACCCGAACGGGCCCGGCTGGCACCTGGACCGGGCCCGGTTCGACCAGGGCCTGCGGGAGGCCGCCCACCGGGCCGGGGCCGAACCCGCCGCGCACACCACCGTCCGGGGCGCCGCCCGGCAGGCCGGCGGCTGGTCGGTCACCCTGCGGGAGCGGGGCGCGGCGGCCCGGCAGGTGCGGTGCCGGTGGCTGGTCGACGCCACCGGCCGCCGCCGGGCGGTCACCGCCCGCCTTCCGGCCGCGCACCGGCGGACCGACCAACTGGTCGCCAGCTGCCTGGAGTTGGCCCCCGCCCCGGCGGGCCTGGCCACCTCGGGCAGCTCTCTGGTGGAGGCCGTCGCGGACGGCTGGTGGTACACCGCCCCGCTGCCCGGCGGCCGGCGCCTGCTGGCCTACTTCACCGACGCCGACCTCACCGGCCCGCTCGGCCCCGCCGAGTTCCGCCGCCTGCTCGGCCGCACCCGGCACGTGGCACCCCGGGCCGCGGCCCACCCGCTGCCCGAGGGTGCGGCACCCCGGCGGGCACCCGCCCACTCCGCCCACCTGGACACCCCGGTCGGCGCGGGCTGGCTCGCGGTCGGCGACGCCGCCACCGCCTTCGACCCTGTCTCCTCCCAGGGCGTCCTCACCGCCCTGCACACCGGTATGACCGGCGGCCTCGCCCTCCACGCCCACCTGGACGGCGACCCCGCCGCCCTCGACTCCTACCGCACCAACGTCCGCGCGCTGCTCGCGGCGTACCGGCGCAACCACCACGCGGTGTACGCGCTGGAACGCCGCTGGGCCGACCGGCCCTTCTGGCAGCGCCGGCACATCCCGTCCACCGAAAGGAACCCCGGATGACCACCCGTCACGAAGAGCACGAGGACCCGTCGGTCCACTCCTTCATCCTGTCCGGCCGGGAAGCCGTCTTCGGCTACCACCTGGCGATGTTCGGCATGGCCGAGCACCGCTACCAGGTGGTGCTCGAGTACAGCCTGCCCGCCGACATCGTCGACACCTACCTCAAGGACCAGGCCGACCACCCGGAGAGCTGGCACGCGGTCCGCAACACCCAGGACATGGTGCTGCCACCGATCGGGGACGGCACAGTCACCGAGTACCCGGCCCGGCTGGACCGGGTCACCCAGACCGGCAACGGCGAGGACCGGATCTGGGAGCCGATCTCCGGCGGCTTCACCGCACGGATCTCACGGGTGCTCACCTTCCGCCGCTTCAGCGCGGAGGACTTCCCCGCCCACGTCACCTACCTGCTCTACGGTCGGGGCGAGGAGGCCCACATCGCCCACCGCCTGGTCGGCCGGCCGCACTACGAGCAGATCCTGACGCTGCGCCACCTCCCCGACGGCGTCACCCAGCAAGACCTGGCGAACGCCGTCGAACTGACCATCCCCACCGTCCCCGACGCCGGCCACAACGGCCGGCCCTGGACCACCCGCCCCCTCCCCGACCCCAGCTACCCCGCCCTCCTCCACCGCACCCCGGGCGCCCCGCCCCTCCCGATCACCCTCGACCTGGCCGAAGAACGCTGGTGGAACATCACCACCCTGAACCTCTGACCACCCCGCTCAACCTGGCCACAGCCCCCACCACTTGAGTGGTGGGGGCTCCGCCGTGCGAGAGCGGCGCCCTGCGAACCATAGGATGATCGGCTCGATGAGCTGGGCGGGCTGCACTCCGCCAAGTGCGTGCTGTACTCGGTGGACTTCGCCGAGATCGAAGAGCTCCAGGTGGCCGGGCGCTGGCGCACCCCGGGTCGGCCTCGCCTGTCGTCCCCAGGTCGCCGCCGTCTCACCGACGAGCACCTGCGCTAGATCGCCTTCACGTACCGTTCGGTGACGGTGTCCCCGTCCTGGATGGCGGCTTCGCGGGCGAGGGTCAGGACCCGGCGGAACTTCTCCAGCAGGCTCTCACTCGCACCGGAGGTCCAGGCCTCGGTGATGTGCGGAGCCGAGGTGAGGCCGAGCTTGTGACAGCGGATCAGCAGCCGCACAGTGGCGTCGTCCAGGAGCACCGGACCAGGGCGCCGATCGGCAGATGCGTCTTGAGGTACCGGCGTTGAGTTCGAGCGTCGGCGAAGACGGCTCCTGGGTCATTTCCACAGCCTCGCCTATGTGTCAAGTCGTAGATTTCTACGACTAGTTGGCGTTTGGGCTGTGGTGGAGGATCTTCTCAGGCCCGAAAGGCGGGCCCAGACTGAGGGAGATCAGAATGACTGAGAACATCGCTGCCGCGAACGTCGCGCTCGACGCCGAGGTCGAGCTGGAGGCCGCGGACACCTCGTTCACCTACGGCGAGCCGCGCGCCCTCGCGCTCGACGCCGAGGTCGAGCTGGAGGTCGCCGAGACCTCGTTCACCTACGGCGAGCCGCGCTTCTAAGAAGCCGGCTCCCGAACGGCCCTGGTCGTCGGCTGCTGAAGCAGCCGACACAAGCGACCTTCGGCCGTCGAGACCGGCTGGGGCAGCCCCGGCTGTCTGCCGCGTACAGCACGGGCTGCCTGGATAACAGCCAGCCGCACCGGGGCGGGACCTCAGGGTCCCGCCCCAGCTCTGCACGTGCTGCAACGCATCGCTCAGTAGCCGAATCATGCAGGAGGAGCAGTGAAGGCCATACCCGCTGACCTTGCCGAGCAGGTCTGCTCGGTCGGTATCGACGTGACCGCGACCAGCAGGATCGCAGCTATCTACCACCGCAGCCTCGCCCGCCGCGCGGTGAACCAGCTAGGTGAGGCCCAGCGGCCGGAGTTGGAAGATCTCGTCCGTCAGACCCGGCGTCTCACACCGGCCGCTGTGCACTCGGTTTACAAGGACGCCGGCAGCGCTGACCTCAACGACATCAAGCACCAGCTCCTGAAGGCCTGCGCGCCAGCGCCGGCAGCGGTCTACACCGGTATGCACGAACAGTCTTGGCTGCGCGAGGGGCTCCAGGAAGTGCTGCGCTCCCTTCACTGGGACGAGGAGAACGCGGCGACTGTGGCCACGGTCCTGCCCCCTGAGGTGCAGAGGTCGCTGGTGCTGGCCCGCCAGGCCCTTCGCGCTTCCTGGCCCGAAGCGTGGAGCGAGCACAACACACTCGTGGAGTACCTCGTCTTCGTTCAGGGCCCTATGCGTTCAGCGACCCTCCAGAGCACCTTCGGTGTCATCTACGCCGAGCTGCAGGAGGCCGGCGACCCGCTTCGCATGTTCGAACTGCTCCTGCACGAGTCGGCGCATCATGCCCTCGCCCTGCGAGAGCAGTTCACGCGCTTCATCGACAACCCCGACGCGGTCGGTACTCATGCACTGCGCCCCGATCCCCGGCCGCTGCGCGGGGTCCTGCATGCCGCCTTCGTCATGTGCCGCATCGCCGAAGGTATCCGCCGCTACCAGCACGGCCACCCGCACGGCGGTCCGCTGGACGGATGCCCCCTTGATGAGCGGCGGGCCTTCGCGCTTCAGTCGCTGCGCTCGGCGCTGGCGCTTCTGGACGAAGCGGCTCGGTGGACCGAAGACGGAGCTGTCCTGAGGACGGCCTTGAAAGCATGCGCAGAGCACGAGGAGATGCAGCCGTGACCACCACTGCTACAGCAGTCGGCGCCCGCTTCGGCGTCGTCGGGCGCAGCACTGCGGAGCGTGCGGTCGTCGAGAGCCGGCCCGGGCAGCGATGGCAGTTCAGCACCCAGTGGGAAATGCTCGAACTGGCCGACGGGTCGCTGTTTTTCGACAGTACTTACGCCGACCATCGGGTGATCTCCGCACCGCCGGAGGCCCTGCGCTTCATCCTGCGGATCATCGAGGACAGCAGGCCGACGCTCGAGGCCGTGGCCGAGCAGGTCGTCGGTGATAGGACGCCTGCCACGGTCGCCCGCATCGAACGGCTCCTGTCGCCGCTGACCAAGGCGGGAATCGTGGTGCCGCTGCGCGATGAGCAGCGTCCCGGCTGGGCGGACGATGCCTTGGTCGAGCGGTTCTCCACCCAGATCGAGTGGCTGGGCACTCTCTCCGCGACGCCGCACGGGCATTGGGACTATCTGGCCCGGCTTCGGGGTGCCTCAGTGGCTGTGATTGGTCTTGGAGGAGCGGGGAGCCTGCTGGCGCTTGCCCTGGCGGCTGCGGGTGTCGGCCGGCTGACGCTGGTGGACGGCGACACGGTGGAGGTCTCCAATCTGACGCGTCAAGTCCTCTACAGCCCTGACCAGTCTGGGCTCAGCAAGGCGGACTGCCTGGCCGAGCGGCTCGAGCGGTTCTCGCCGTACACCCAGTACATGATCCGCCGTCAGTACGTCAGCAGCCCCGAGGACGTACGGGATTGCGTTGAGGGGGCCGACTTCGTGGCCGTGTGCGCGGATGCGCCGCGGTTCACCCTGAATCGGTGGATCGACGCGGTCTGCAAGAAGAGCGCCGTGCCTTACCTGGGGGCGTTCGCGGGATCGGTGGGCCCTATGTACCGGCCGAAGTCGCCGGGGTGCTTCAGCTGTTTCGAGCAGCAGTTGCGCGATGAACTGGGTGGGCGTCACGACATGGTCGTGGACGCGTTGGCCGCCAAGCGCTCCTGGCGCTACCCTGCGTTCGTTTCTGGGCCGCTGACGGTTGCTCACTTGATGACGACGGAGATCGTGCTGCAGTTGACGGGCATCGCGCAGCCGTCGTCGGCCGGAGGTGTCATGCGCTACCAGCATCCGACCACTGTGGTGGAGCCGTTCCCGGGCCACCCCGCCTGTGACTGCTCGGCAACGGCAGGTGCTGCGGGGATGCCGTCCTGACTTGGGCTGACCTTGTCGCGTGTACCCGGTGCGCGGCGCCGTCCGTCGGGCACATTGCTCAGGCGCCTAACGGATGGTGCCGCCCGGCGGGCAGCCGATCCCTTTCGACAGAGCGAGGACACCTTTGAAGACCGCCCTGGTGAAGTACAAGAACGTCGTCGGCCTTTCTGGTGCGCGGAGGCTGCTTGCCGCGGATGCCATCTCCAAGGCCGGTGACTGGGTTCTCTTCGTCGCGATGAGCGCCCTTGTGTTCGAGGCGGGAGGGGCCAGTGCCCTGGCCCTTTTCAGCCTTGCCCGGGTTCTGATCCCCGCGCTCCTGGGCCCCTGGGCCGGCAGCTGGGGGATGGCGCTGGCACCACGCACCCTGATGATCTATGTCGATGTCGCCCGGGCCGTGCTGCTCGTACTTGCCGCGGTCGCCGCGCACACTCATCAGTCGGTGTGGCTGTTGGAGGCCCTCGTGGTGGGTTGCGCTGTCCTGACCGCCTTTCACGGGCCGGCCGAACGGCGCTTTCAGCGCGACGTGATCGCCGCGGATCAGCGTGCCGACTTCAACGCCGTCATCGGCGTTACGGCCACCACCGTCATGGTGGTGGCACCGGCCTTCGGTGCCTTGATGGCGATCACGTTCGGCAATGTCGGAGTGCTGGTCGTCGATGCCGCCAGCTTCATCGCCTCGGCGTTCGTCGTCGCCGGCATCCGCTCGGCCGTGTCGGTGACGGCCGGCGAGCCCCCTCAGCAGCAGAAGCTGCCGGGGGCCGGCCGCCGAAAGGGAGCTCTGGCGACGGTGCGGCGGGTGCTGAAGGAGCAGCCGTTGGTCACCGCCTGCTTCCTCACCCAGGTGACGGCGTGCACGGTCGCCGGCGGTTCGATGGTGCTCCTGCCTCCGCTCAGCAGTGAGCTTCAGGCGGGCAACGGCGGGATCGGGTGGCTGACCACCGCGATCGGTGTCGGTTCCGTGCTCGGTGTGCTGGTCGGCGGCGCGATCGCCCGCCAGGGTCGGATCCTGGTCTGTGTGGGGAGCATCGTGGTGATGGGCGTGATCCTTGGCCTGCTCGGCTCCAGCCCGAGCCTTCCGCTCGCGCTGGGCTGCGCAGCCCTGGTGGGTGTGGCCGCGAACCTGCCGGAGCCGATGTACTGGACCTCGTACGCCAACCAGATCGACGAGTCCGACTCGGGGCCGGTGTACGGGCTGGTCGAGTCGGGGATCACGGGAGGCTTTTCGGTGGGTGGGACGGTTGTGGGGGCAGCTGTGGCCGCCTTCGGTACGTCTACGGCCGCCTGGGCCGTGGGTGGCGCCGCCAGCGTGGTTGCCGCTTCCGCGTTCGTGCCGGCTCTGCGCCACCGTCGGGTCAGCGTGCCGGTGCCGGAGCGGGAGAGTGCCGGGGCCGCGACGTGAGGGCGACGACCGCCTCACGCCCTGCCTCCGGTCCGGTCGGGGCCGGGGTCGGGGTCCCTGTTGTAGAGGGTCGCGGCTGCGTCACCTCGCGGAGCTATCAGCGTGTCGCAGTAGTGGGCACCCGTTCTGGCGGTGCGCTCCGCATCCAACCGAGCCGCAGTCATGCCGAGGAGACCACCGCTTGCTCTGCTGCTCGACGAGGGCGCGCAGTCAGGTGAGAGCGCGGTGGCGCATGCTGCCGTGCATGGCAGCGGCGCCCACGCCGTGCAGGCGGCCGTACGGATTGCTGGCCGACGGCAGCGCGGGCGCGTTCCTGCACGAGGTGTGCGGTCATCTGCTGGAGAGTTCGCGTCAGCGTCCATCGCTGCTGGTCCAGCACCAGGCGCGGCAGGTAGCGCACCATCAGCTGAACCTCGAAGACAATCCGCGTCATGAAGCGGGCTTCGGCTCGCATCGGTACACGGTGCTCGGGGTCGACACGCGCCGCCGCTCGTTGCTCCGCCAAGGGCGGCTTACCGGGTTGCTGGACGACTGCCCCGATGGGCCCTGGCGTGTGGAGGACGCCCGTCACGTTCCTCAGCCGCGGATGAGTCATCTCGAGCTGGCGCCCGCGCCTTCCTCCGCCGCCCTGGACCAGGTTTTGGGAAGGGCTGGTGTGCCGGTCGTACGTGTTCATCGCCTCGGGTTCGGGTCCCTGGACCACCGTGACGGCACCGTTGTCCTGGAGGTGAAGGACGCCACCTGCCCCGGCCGCAAAGCATCGGTCGAGCTCGTTGTCAGTCGATGGCCTGGTAGAGCGTGGTCCAGAAGTCGTTCATGGCACGCGGCGAATCCGGGGTGGACAGTCCGACCTGGGTGAGCAGGACTCCGGTGAGCTGGTTGGTCCTGTCTGCGTAGGCGGTGGTGCCAGTTCCGCCGAACCAGCCGAACTGGCCGATGGGCGCGTAGTCGCCGCGATAGGTGCGCACCGCCATCCCGAAGCCCCAGCCGCCGTTCGACCCCTGGCCGGACGACAGGTGGGCGACGTTGCTGAACATGGCCTCCCGGGCGGCTAGTTGCTCAGGCGAGAGACGGTTGGTGGTCATCAACTCGACGGCGGCCCGGGACAAGATCCGTTCACTCCCGTGCATCCCGTGGTTCAGCAGCATCTGGAAGTAGGCGTGGTAGTCGTCGGCGGTGGAGACCAGCCCGCCGCCGGCGCCCTGGAACGCGGGAGGCACGCTGGACCTTCCCCCTGCCGCCTCGTCCCACACGAGGAACTCGCCGGTCTGCGGGTCGGGCCCGTACAGCGGCGGCAGTCGGTCGATCTTGCTGGTGGGCACGTGGAAGGCGGTGTCCTTCATCCCCAGCGGATCGAGGATGCGTGTTCGCAGGAACGTCTCCAACGACTGTCCCGTGACCCTGGAGACGAGCACACCGACCACCTCGTTGCTGAGGTCGTACTGCCACCGCACTCCGGGCTGGTACTGCAGCGGCAGTTCGCCGAGGCGGCGCATCCACTCGTCCGGCTCGGGCGCCGGCCCGGATGCCACGCTGTAGTCGAGACGCTCGAAGGTCGCGGCCCTGATCGGGGAAGCCATCGACTCGAAGTCCACCCCGAGTCCGAACGTGGAGGTCAGCAGGTCCCGTACGGTGATCGGCCGGTGTGCCGGCACGGTGTCGTCCAGGGGTCCGTCGGGCCGCTTCAGCACCTGCCGGTTGGCGAGTTCGGGCAGCCACTGGTCCACGGGGTCGTCCAGCCGCAGCCGACACTCGTCGAGCAGGACCATCGCCGCCGCCATCGTGACCGGCTTGGACGTGGACGCCATCCGGAAGATCGTGTCCCGGCGCATCGGCGCGCCACCGTCATGACGCATCGTCCCGATCGCTTCGACGTGCGTCCGGCCGCCGCGGCTGACGAGGACGACAAGGCCGGGAATCTTCTTGGACTCGACGTGCTGTGCCAGCACCTCCCGCAGTCGGCGCAGCCCTGCGTCGGAGAAGCCGCTGCTGCTTGTTCCCATGATGAATCTCCTGTTCCCGGTGTGGTTCTCACGGCGGCCCTGGTGGCTGCCTGGCCCTTCGAACGGCCATGTGCAGAGCCTGCAGCCTTGACCCAAGGTCAAGGTCAACCCCCTGTACCGATCAAGGGGTGACCGGCACCGATCGCAGGCGTTGCGGTCCCTCCCGGCAGCAGGGGGTGGGCTGGGAACTGGTGCGCGCTATCCTCACCCCGGTGATCATCCGGACTTCCCGGCCGTCACCGACGCGGTGCGCGAGACCGCAGCCGCCCACGATCCGGAGGTGCGCCGAGCCGATGACAGACGGGCTCACGATCGGTCAGGCGGCGGCGTTCGTCGGTGTCACGATCAAAACCGTGCGGCACTATCACCGGCTCGGCCTGGTCGCCGAGCCGGAACGCGACGGCTCCGGCTACCGCCGTTACCGATCGGACGAGCTGTACCGGCTGGTCCAGGTCCGGACCCTGGCCGCGGCAGGCGTGCCGCTGGCCGAGATCGGTGACCTGCTCGACGCCGATCCCACGACGTTCGCCGCCACCCTGGACGTCGTCCACCACCAACTCACCGAACGGATCGAAGACCTGATCGCGCGCCGCGACAGGCTGCACCGTCTCGACCACGGTGACCGCGCCCTGCTGCCCGACCGGGCCTGCGCGGTCTTGGAGCGGCTCGCCGAACTCGGCTTCGGTCCCGACTACGTGGCCGGTCAGCGGGAGGCTCTGGTGCTGGCCCGGGCACTGGTCCCGGAGATCTTCGACAGCTTCCTGGCCCGGCTCGAACACTCCCTGGACGACCCCGAGTCCGTCGAGCTGACCAAGCGCGGTTGGGATGCGAGGGCCTGGGATCCGGACGACCCGCGGATCGAGGAGTTGGCGTCGACACTGGCCGGCAAACTGCTGACCCAACGGGCGCTGCTGGCGATGCCGACCGGGTTTCAAGACCAGTCCGACGCCGCCGCCCGGTACGCAATGGTCAACCACCACCGGGAAGACCAGTCACCGTCCATCGCCCGGTTGAACACGCTGGTCGAGGCGAACCTGCGCGCGGCCGGCATCACCGTTCCGAGTCAGTGACGGCCGCCCAGCAGATCCGGCACTGCGGCGAGACGCCCGCCTCATCCCGCCGCGTCCGAACCGGGATCTGCCCGGCGGACGGCCACGCGTACAACCATTGACCTGCACGGCCGTCACGGATGCCGACGTATGGCATCCCCCGTACAGTCGTGGCGGCCTCACCGCAGATGTGCTGCCACTGCTGGTAGATGACCGCGGCGTGAGCACGAAGCCGAGCACGCGACGGGGACGGCGAGGGCGGCAATGGCCCAGGCGGAGACTGCGCTGGCCGCCGCCCAGGAGCAGCGCCAGGTCGCGGAGCAGGCGGTGGGCCCGGCTCGGGGTCGTGCCCAGGCCACTGCCAAGACCGCACGGGCAAAACGGGCCGATACGGAGAACCTGCGTTCTGACGCCCCCTCAGTGCGGTTCGCACCCACAGCCTGCGTCGTTGATGTACTGACCCACGGCAAGGGCGTGGTGGCCCGGGCTATGAGGTCAGGTGTCCGGGGTGAGGGCGCGAACTGGCGCCGGACGGCACACCCCGTACCAAGGCGAAGAGGCCGGACTAGGTCTTGCAGCCCCTCCTGACAGGCCGTCAGTGGTGGGTCTCATACTCGGTCTATGCCGGAACAAGGGCTCGATGCCGCCGCCCATTCCCTGCGCGCCTGGCTCAACCGCCAGCGGTTCACCGACCTGTCCACAGCCGAGGTGACGACCTTCTTCACGGACTCGGTGGCCGACTGGGCTACCGGACTCGGCTACCAGGTCCGGCGGGAGGTCGACTTGCCCACCGCTAGCCGTCTGGGCCGGACCGGCCGCCTCGATCTCCAGCTCCAGCACCGCTCGGGAAAGGGGCGGCTGATCAGCGTCGAGGTGGACCGGGGGACCAAGTTGTGGTCCCTGGAGAAGCTTGCCCAGGCTGCCGAACTCGGCCACCTGGCGCTGTGGCTGCGGTGGAGTCGCGCTCCCGTGTCCGTGGCGATCCCGCCCAGTGTCCGGCTCATCCGGGCCCAGGTCAGTCGGTACGACACGCTCACTCGGGCGAAGCTCCACTCGCTTCAGCCGGACAACTGCGGGTAGCAGCCTGCCGGGCCCTGGTCCGGCCTGGACAGGCGCAGCCCGGCTCTGGGGGCGTTCTGGGCGTTGGTGGGGCTGTGGGGAGCAAATGCTCAAGACCTGTGTATCGGTTACTGGAAATGCGTTACGGCTCTACGCCGCCCCACTGACACTATCCATGCCTTTCCAGTAACTCGTATAAGCGTGGCGGGGCTGGCGCCTCGCAGCAGCCGCCGGCTGCCTGCCGGCGGCACCACCTGCACTGCCTCGTGCGGGCTACTCACCGCAGCTGGTGGCGAGCGCCTCCGGTGAAGGGAGCAAAGCCCGCAGGCTGCCGCCGCGTTGATGCGGCCCGCGGTCACGGCGCCGAATCAGTCCTGCAGGACAGTGGCGGTGCGCGGCTCGCCCTGCCAGGCTCCAGGTCCGCCCGCCAACTACTCACCAGCGCTCGCCGGCCAGCCACGGCCCATGACGGGCTGTTGCCGGGTCCGGCAAGCACCTCCGGCTGTCGCGCACCGTGAACCCCGCCAAGGCGACGATCACGGGAATCGCCGACAGCATCGCCTGCAACACGGCCCGGCTCTGGGCAAACACGGAACCTCCACGCGGCCGAGCATCGCCGCCCACCGCCCACCGCCCGCCGCCCGCAGCCCTCCAACCGAGTCCCGCCCGCTCCCCCACGGTCAGGTCCCGCCGGATCACCCGGCGCAGCGTCGTCAGGGACGGCGCACCCGTCGTCAGAGCTGGGGCCGGGCGGAGGTACTGGCTGGTTCGGTGCTGGACTCGGTGAGAGGCTCCGGGGTTGGTGAGGTGTCGTCAGCTGGGGCAGTCGGCTTGGTGGCGCGGGCGGCGAGTTCGCGCTGGACGGCAGCGACGTTGCCGCCCCACAGGGCCAGGAGCTGACGGACCTGCGCTGTGACGGTGAACCTCGTCGTGGTCGGGGCCCGGCCACCAGGAGCCCGAACGGTGCTGGCGTCCTGCTTCGGCTGCGGCCGGCCACCGCCACACCGTCCGCCGCGGACACCTCCAGGCAGGAACAGCCGGGAAACAAAGCCCGCACCCACGGGGCGGGGGGCGGTAGCCGGGGCGGTCAGTGTTCGAGGTCGGCGCGCATGGCGGTGAAGAGGCGGGCAGCATCGGCCGGTGTGGTGCGGGGGAAGAGTGCGACGGCGGCGGTGGTGGTGTCGGCCCAGCCGCAGATGACGTCGGTGGCGTTGGCGGACTCGGGCAGGCTGAGGCACTCGAGGGATCCGCCGAGCGGGCCGGGCTGGTACGGCTCGGCGGTGGTGGGAGTGCCGGTGGAGCCGTTCTGCAGGGCGTAGTCGATCAGGCCGCGCCAGAGGTGCTCTCGGCGCTTGCTCGGGTCCTCGGGAACGTTGTCGACGCCGACGAAAAGGATGCGGCTGCCGGAGGTCTGCCCGGCGCGGTGGTAGTCGGCGACCACCAGGTGCATGTCGTCACGCATCTCACCCGGGTCGACCGGGACGTCGGACACCGCGTCGGCACCGGTGTCCCTGGTGAGCCCGCCGGCAGTGGCGGCCTCGCCAAGCGTGTGCTTGCCCGAACCGGCGGGCGAGGAGAAGGACTCTGCGGGCACTGAGGCAAGGGGGGATGCGGCGGACGCGCTGGGGTCGGCTTCGGCCACAGGGTCGCAGGCGGTCAGCGTCAGCGTGGCGGCGAGGACGACCGTGGTCAGGAAGGTGCGGGGGCCGAGGATGGGCATGGGCGGAGTCTCCCGGTGGTGTGGCGATCGGCTGGACTGCTGGACTCGACGGCCGCACGCTACTGGTTGGAGGGGTGGGCGGGTGACCCGAGCTCAGTTCCCGTACCGCACTGGGACATGGTGGTGACGTGAGCGGAGCAGATCGACAGGCCGGCTTCGACCTCAGCGATGACTCCGCAACCCGTATGCCACCGAGCTGCCGAGGTTGGCGATGGGTGAGCGGATCGCGGTCTGCGCGGTGGCCGCCTCGATGCCCGTCTTGGTGCTGAACGAGCTGGAGCGCGAGCTGCCCGCCCTCGCCGCCACGGCGAACGCGGCCACCACCGCCGGGCTCGGAGCCGCCGGCACCGACCCGCAGTAGCCGCTCAACCCGTCGCCGTGTCCTGCGGAGGGAAGGCACGGTGACGGGCCGTCAGAGGGAAATTCCGGGCCCCGGTGCGGAGCGAAGAGCGCACCACCGGGCCACGGCCGGGGCAGCGGCCCGGCGACGCCCTGGCGGCAGAGCCGGCGGCAGGGGCTCAGTGCCAGACGGTGTTCAAGTTCCAGCCACCGTCTGCGGGCTCAGGCGAGGGCGGTGGCCAGCAGGGCGAAGGCGGCGACGATGACGGCGACGCGGCCGTAGTGGTAGCGGTCCCAGCGGTCGCTCTGCTCCCTCCAGTCCGCGGGCCGGTTCTCGGGGGTCCACGTCTTGCTCCGGTTGTTGATCGGGACGAGCAGCAGGATCGACATGGCCACGCTGAGGACCAGCAGCCCGGCGGCGGTGACGACCAGGCCGGCGCCGGGGCGGTGCCATCCGGCTATGGCCCACACGGTGCTCAGGGCGAGGGAGGTGAAGTACCAGACCGGCATCAGGGCGCCGAGCATCCGGCCCCCGTGGGCGCGGCCGAGCTGGTAGCTGTCTTCAGGCAGTGCGCCGAGGATCCGGTTGACGACGAAGGCGACCGAGAACTCCACCCCCACCATCAGGCCGACGACCACGACGGTGAACACCTCGAGTGCGTTGAGCATGATGACCCCTCCTGGGATCTAGCGCTGCTAGATGACGTGGTAACGCTAGCTCTACTGACGCTCTCTTGTCTAGCACTGCTAGGATCGGGTCATGTCGGTACAGGAACGCAAGGAACGCGAACGGGCGGCCCGCGAACGCCTCATCGTGGCAACAGCCCGCGAACTCGCCGAGCAGCAGGGCTGGGACGCGGTCACCACCCGCCGGCTCGCCGAGCGCATCGAGTACAGCCAGCCCGTCCTCTACAGCCACTTCCGCGGCAAACGCGAGATCATCGGCGCCGTCGCCCTCGACGGCGCCACGGAGCTGGCCGCGGCGCTGCGGGCCGCGACCGCCGCCGCAGACGGCCCGCGCGAGCGGGTGTACGCCCTCGCCCGCGCCTACCTCGACTACGCCGAGCGCCACCCGGCGGTCTACGACGCCATCTTCCAGCTCGACGGCGGCCTCCCGTACGCGCAGGAGGACACCCCTGCGCCACTGAAGGACGCCTTCGCCGCCCTCCTGGAGTCCCTCGGCGAGGTCGCCGGGGACGGCGTGCACCCGGGACTGTTCACCGAGACGTTCTGGGCGGCCCTGCACGGACTGGCCACCCTGACCCGGGCAGGACGGCTCCCGCCACAGCACACCGAATGGAGGCTGGAACTCCTGGTGAACCGGCTCGCCGTGCTCTGACACACATTGGGACGGACGGGCAGCCGAAGGCCTTCCGGCCCGGCTGCCTGCCCGCCTACGCATCCCCGCCCCCGACACGACCCCGAACCCGCCCTGGTCAAAGTCCGATGAGACGAAGCCCGACCGTCAAACCTCGCTGAGACGGGTCGCCCCGGAGCAGCAGCCCGGCGGGCAACGGCCAGGACAAGGCCGCGGCCTGACGGACCGCCACCTCACCCGGCGTGCCCGCCGCCTCCTCGCGCCTTCGGCCGCGTCGCCGATGCGTGCCGCCCCGTCCGGCGAGGTACGAGCAGCGGCGGGCAGGCGGAGCGGCGCGGCAGGCGGAGTACGTGAGCCCCGGCGCAAGGGCTCGGCCAGGGCCTCCTCGAGGCTGGCGACGTACGGGGGCGGGGCCGCACACCGCAGCCGCAGTGGTGGTGAAGAGCCAGCCGGTGCCGACTCGTTGAGCGTGGGTCAGCAGTCGTCGGGCTCCAGGGCACCGAGGGCGCCGGGGAGGATCGGGGCGACGGTGTGGGGCACGTCGGTGTTCACCGCGTAGCCCTGGCCCCCGAGCGTGTTGGAGAAGTGATACTGCAGGTGCGGGTCGGCGACCAGCGGCTTCACCAGCGAGACGAACTGGTAGGCGTCCGTGTGCCCGGCCGCCTGCAGAATGCTGTAAGCCTCGGTCGGCTCCATGGTGACCGGCGGGATGATCGGCAGGACTCCGCCCCACCGCTGCGCGTTCGTCGTCATGCCGGAGATCGTGCCGTCGAGATCAGCCAGCACATCCACGCTGCCGACTGCGCCCTCGGCGGAGTTGTTGATCACGAACTCCCAGTGGGTCACATCCGTCATCACGGTGGTGGGGCCGGTCGGCGACTCACCGCTGGCCAGCATGAGCGTGGTCACCGAGGGGTACTGTGCCTGCACCTCTGCCATGACCTTGCTCGTGAGCTGTGCCAGCGTCAGCTGGCAGGCCGCAACAGCCGCCCGGCCGGACGAGGGTGCCGTCCCGGACGGCCCGGCGGCGTGGGCAACGCTCACCCCTCCTGTACCCAGCACCGCGAGGCTGACGGCGGCGACGACGCTGACGAGACCGTTTCGAACTCTCACTGCAGATCCTCCATGACGATGTCGGTGCCCCCAGACGCAGTGTCGATCACGCAGATCGTCCCGGCTCGCTCACGAGGCATCCGGTGGAACAAGGAGGTCGAACGTGCTCGGACAGGACGAGGGTGGCGCTGCTCCGCCACGTCGTCGCACACCTGGCCGGCGTCTCGCCGGCCCGGGCGCAGCCGGCTGCCCGGCCACGGGGTGGGCCGGCGTGACGGGCCCTCAGGCGGTGCCGGGCAGGGCGTGGCAGGTGCACTGTTGCAGGACTAGCCCTGGTGCCACAGTTGCGCCGAGAGGTGGTGCTGGAGCGGTTGGCCGACTGCCGCGAGGTCGTGGACGAAAGTGAGCGTGCCGTCGCCGGCCAGGGTGTAGCACCGACGTGTGGCGCTGACCTCTTTGGCCGTGGGCGCGAGCGCCACCTGGTGGGTGGCGAGGTCGACTGCGGTGCCGTCCGCCCGGCCGACCAGGATCTCCGCGATGCCGGTGGGTTGGGTGATCAGGGCCTCCACCCTGCCGTCAGGCTGGAGCCGCCACCAGCCGCTCTCCCGGGCCGACGGGCGCAGCGGCACATTGTCGGCGTCGAGCAGCCAGGCCCGGGTCTCGTAGTGGAGGAAAGGCCGGCCGTCGTGGCTGAAGGTGATCTCCTGCGCGTAGGTGAACTCGCCGGCGAGCGTCGGGTACCCGCCGCGTCCCCGGCCGCGCCAGGTTCCCAGGAGCCCGAGCACCGGTTTCAGCAGTGCGTGCGGCGCGGGCGCCTCGTCCGGTCGGTGGGCGTCGGGGTACGGGTGCTCCGGTGCGAGGTCGAACACTGTGCGCGCTCCTCAAGTGGGGTCTGCGGTCCGGCCTGCTGACGGTCCGGGTGGTTTTGGAAGCCTAGGCCTCCCAGTCCACACGGTGACACCAGCAATGATCGAAGGTGAACTACAGCCGGGCACAGCACAGCCCCGGCAAGCGACACGGGCGGTGAAGTCCGTAGCGCCCCAGCGAAAGCACGGTGACGGGCCATCAGAAAAACCCGCGGCCCGGCCGGAGCGGAGAGCACACCACCGGGCCACGAGGGAGCCGCCCGGCGACGAGCAGGCAGCAGGCCCGGACGGGTCGGACAGCCGTCATCCACCTCCCACGACACTGGTGGCGCTGGTGGCCCCAGCCGCCCCCGCGGCCCGACGAGGACTCCTCCGTCGACGGCCCGCTACCCGAGCCTTGGGTGCCCGCCCACCACCTGGGCGTCCTGGACTCGCTGGCCGCACTGTTCGCCGCCATCGCCGATCCCCGGGCCGCCGAGGGCACGGCAGCGGTGCTCGCGGAGACGCGAGCAGGCATCGGCTGACACGAAGCCGGCCGATCCCGCCGCGTGAGAGCGCGTCAGCCCGGTCGAACGCCTCGTCCGGCCGGGCCCGCAGGACGACGGAGCGGGTGGTGTCATCGGCCTGCACCTGGACCGGCTCTCGAGACGAACCGGTCGCCGTCCCGGACAGGGTGATGGTCCGCCTGGACACCGGGGGTACGCCCTGGTGACCGGCGCCTTCGCCGCCCCGTGCGCTCGACCGATCCCTCGGCACAGTGGTGATCGCTGATGTCGGCCCTCTGTCCGGCACTGACGCGGAGCAGGGCTGCTGTCTCTCGTGACCGCTCCGCACCGGCCGCGCCTGTTCGCCGCGGTGTCCTGAGCGTCCGGTCCGCGTTCCTTGAACCCGAGAACTGACTCGCGCCAGGAACGTTGGTGACGGGTCGTCAAGGTCCGTTACCGACCTGGGTCACCGCACGCATCAGCCGTCGCCGGTTGTCGCCACCTTCCACGCGGCCCCACCCGGGACGGCGGCCTGCCCGGGGTGTTCTCCGGTCAGGGCCGGGGCGGGACGAGCAGGCGGCGGCCGGCGCTTGCGCCGCCGTCGACGAAGACGCTGGCCCCGGTCATGTAGGCGAAGTCGTCCGCCGCCAGGCCCAGGACCGCTTGGGCGATGTCCTCGGGCGAGGCGATGCGGTGCAGCCCGTCGATGTTCTGCTCGCCCAGCCAGGCCCTCGCGGTGGCCCAGGTCGCGTCGTCCATACCCGGCGGCCGTACCAGCGCGGTGTCCGTGGTGCCCGGCATGATGGCGTTGACCCGGATGCCGTCCCGGCCGTAGTCGAGCGCGGCGGCCTGCACCAGGCCCTGGACCGCGCGCTTGGCGGCCGAGTAGGCGGCGCCCTGCGGCCGGGCCACCTCGACGGCGGAGGACGAGGTCACGATCACCACCCCGCCACCGCGGGCGATCAGGTGGGGGATCTGGTACTTCATCGACAGGAACACGCCCCGCGCGTTGGTGGCCATCACGTCGTCGAAGGTGTCGGTGCCCAGTTCGTGCAGCCGGGCGGTGCGGCTGATGCCCGCGTTGTTGAAGGCGATGTCCAGGCCGCCGAAGGAGTTGACGGTCTGTTCGACGAAGTTCTCCACGTCCTTCTCGACCCGGACGTCGGCCCGGATGTAGCGGGCGCTGCCGCCGGCCAGGCGGATCTCGCGCTCCACCTGGGCCCCGAGCTCGGCCCGCCGCCCGCAGAAGCCGACCGCGGCGCCCTGGGCGGCGAAGGCCAGTGCGGTGGCGCGGCCGATTCCCGAGGTGGCCCCGGTGACGGCCACCACCTTCCCGGCGAAACGGCCTCGCGGCGCGGGACGCGCCGGGGAGGCGGCGGCGGCCGGTGCGGCGGCCAGGCCTGCCATGCCGAGCAGGCCGGCCGCGCCGGCGAGCACGGCGCGGCGCCCGGGGCCGCCCGGGGACTGTGCCGACGAGGCGTCAGAAGGCCGGCTGGGGCTGCCGTTGGGCTGTGTGTGCTGGTGGTTGGTCATGCCTCGAAGCCTGGCGGACGGCCGCTGCCCGCCGGATCACTCTGCCGGGCGGGGGTTTCGACCGATCGGTCGCGGCGCTCTCCTCCTCGGGTAGGAGGCCGCGTCGTCGGCCTCGGCTACTGTCGGGACGTGGACTTCGAGATCACCGGGCCCGAGCGCCGCCGCACGCTGCTCGCCCGTAGTGCTCTGGTGGTCTGCGCGGTGGGCTGGTTGTGGCTCGGGCGGCCGGGGCCGGCACCGTCCGCTGCCGACTGGGCCTGCGCCCTGGCCGGCCTGGCCCTGGGCTTCGCCGCCACCGCCCGCCCGTTCGCCGTGCTGGCCGGCCAGTCGGTTCTCCTGCTGGCGGCGGAACGCTTCGGCGCGACCACCCCGGTCTGCGCGAAGGTCCTGGTCGCGGTCGCGCTGCTGGAGTTGGCCGCCCGCCGTCGCGGCCGGGCGGTCGCCGCCGGGGTCCTGACGGTGCTGGCCGTCTACACCGTGATCGCGGCGCAGCGGCCGGCCGCGGATGCGGCGGGCATGGCCTACCGGACCGCCGTGGTGGTGCTGGTGCCGCTGCTGCTGGGCGCCTACCTGCATGCCGTGCGGCGGCTCGTGCACGAGTCCCGCGAGCGTGCCGCCGAGGCGGAGCTGCGCCGCCGGCTCGCCGGGCAGGCGGTCCGCGCCGCCGAGCGCACCGCGATCTCGCGGGAGGTGCACGACCTGGTGGCGCATCACATCGCCGCGATCGTGCTGCGGGTGGGGGTGGCGCGGCATGTGGCTCCCGCCGGGGCCGGCCCGGTCGCCGAGGTACTGGAGGACGTGCACGAGAGCGCGCTGCGTGCCATGGACGACCTCAAGCGGCTGGTGGGGATGCTCCGGGACCCGCAGGCCGGCGCCGCGGCGGAGGTCTGGCCGCTGGGCCCGGAGGAACTCCTCCCGGCGCTGCGGGCGCTCGTGCGCGACAGCGTGGCGGCGGGGCTCCTGGTCGAGGCCGAGCTCGATCCGGAGCTGGGCGGGCTGGACCCGCTGCAGGCGCTCGCCGTCCTGCGCGTCGTGCAGGAGGGCCTGACCAATGTCGCCAAACACGCCGGGCCGGGCGCCTGGGTCCGGATCGGGGTGCGGCGGCCGGCGTCGGGGCAGACGGTCGTGGAGCTGGTCGACGGCGGCGGACCCCGGACCGCCGCACGTACGGGCGGGCTGCAGGCGGGCCCCGGTCACGGTCTGGTGGGCCTGCGCGAACGGATGGTCCTGGCCGGCGGTGTCCTGAGCGCCGGGCCCGCGCCCGGCGGCGGTTGGTGCCTGACGGCCACCCTGCCGCTGCCGCCGCCCCGGCCGGCGGGCGTACGCGCCGTCGCGGCGGCGGCCGGCAGCGGGCGGTCGGAGCGGCACCGGTGATCCGGGTGCTGCTGGTCGACGACCAGCGCCTGGTCCGGGCCGGGCTGCGGATGCTGTGCGGATCCGCCGCGGACCTGGAGGTGGTGGCCGAGGCCGGTCACGGTGAGGACGCCGTACGTTTCGCTGCCGAACTGCGCCCGGACGTCGTCCTGATGGACCTGCGGATGCCCGGTGTGGACGGCGCCACCGCGACCCGCCGCATCCTTCAGGAGCGGCCGGACACCCGCGTCGTGGTGCTCACCACTTTCGACGACGACGATCACCTCTACCCCGCCCTGTCCGCGGGTGCCTGCGGCTTTCTCGCCAAGGACGTCACGCCCGACGAACTGCTCGACGGGATCCGCCGCGCCGCTGCGGGCGGCCACCCGTTCAGCCCGGACGTCCTGCGGCGGGTCGTCGTCCGGGCGTCGCGCTCCGCCTCCGGGTCCGGGCCCGTTCCCGGCGCGGACCTCGGCGCGGGCGTGTCCGGACGCGAACGCGAGATTCTCGGCCTGCTCGCCCAGGGGCTGTCCAACGCCGAGATCGCCACCCGCCTGCGTCTCGGCGCCACCACCGTCAAGGCCCACATCTCGGCCCTGATGGACCGGACCGGCTCCCCCAACCGCGTCCGCCTCGCCGTCCTGGCAGCCCAGAGCGGCCTGCTGCCCGGCGGGTGAGGGCGGGCCCGGGAGGCGGCCAGGGCGGGGCTCGGCCGGGCTCGGGTCAGGCGTTGGCGAGGCTGATCTGGTCGTTGAAGACCACCCAGTGCTGGCCCGGGTCCTTGGGGTCGCACGGCTTGGTCGAGATGTCCGGGGTGCCCCACGCGTTGGCGAGGCAGTACGCCGGCGCGAAGGTGAGGGAGATCTGCTGACCCGAGACGGTCCAGTACTGGCCCTGGTCCTTCGGGTTGCACGGCTTGGTGGAGACGTCCTGGGCGTTCCACGTGTTGGCGAGGCAGTAGGCCCTCGCGTTGGTGAGGGAGATCTGCTGGCCGGACAGAGTCCAGTGCTGGCCCTGGTCCTTGGTGTCACAGGGCTTCGTGGAGTCCTTCGGGCTGTCCCAGGTGTTGGCGAGACAGTACAGGCCGGGAGTACGCAGGGACGGGGTGGCGGCCTCCGCGGCCCCGGCCCCCGTAGTGGGCAGGAAAGCGGCACTGAGGGCCAGTGCGGCGACGGCCGGCGTCTTGCGGAATGCGAGTGCCATGGGTGGATCCGTCCTTGCTGCAGGCGTGCGATGCGCGCACGGCCTTGAGGTGCGTTCCCGGTACGTGAGCGGGCGCAAGGCCATTGGTAGCAGCGATGGTTGGTCAACCAACAGTTCCGCCGGGCACGTTCATTCGAACGGGTAACCACAAGTGATGATCCGACCGGCAGCCCCCTGCCGGCAGGACAGCACGACAGCCACCCCCCGGAACCTGACTGCGCCGCACCGGCCACCGGCGGCGACCGGGCGCAGCGGACCGGGGGCGAGGGACGAGGCGGGGCAGGCGGCGGCCTCGGGCGAGCGGACGGACCGCGCCTCCGCCTGCGGGCCCTTGGTGCCGTGCGTGATCGCATCGGCTGCCTTGGTGGCTGCTCTGAGCTGCGCGGATGCCACTGCTGGGCCGGGGTTGGGCTTCTGGCGACAGATCCGCCCGGTGATTCTGAAGGCTTGCGCCGAGCCGACCGGTATCTCCTTGGACCCGCCCTCTTCCGAACGATTGACTGGGGCGCGGCATCACACCAGCCCACCCCCGGAGGAGACCAGTGGAGGACCCGCAGTTCACCGTCCTGCTGACCGACGCCACGCCACGCGGGCCGGCGGCCCTTCGAGCAGTCCGTGCGGTCACCAACCTCAGCCTGTGGCACAGCAGGCAGCTCCTGGACAGCGCACCCGCAACCGCACGCGAGGACATCCCCTTCGACACCGCCATCGCCGCGGCCCGACAGCTCCGCCAGGCCGGCGTACCCGCCGCCGTCCAGTGCGGCTGGTGCCGACGCACTCTCCCCGACGACGGCACCTTGGTGGACCCCGGCCCCTGCACCTCCCGGTACTGGCCCACCGCCCACTGCCAAGCCAATACCCTCACCACCTGCGACTGCCACTGGTGCACCACCCTCGGCCCCTACCCCGGCCACACCACCCACCCGGACGCCTGAGACCAGAGCGGCCAGGCCGGCGTCGGGGCGCAGCACGGCGGCCAGGCGGCAGGCGGACCGGCAGGGCATCCCGCAGTGATTCCGGCGGCAATCGAACCGGCGGCCGGAGCGTCAGTACTTTTCGGTCTGCACCCCGTGCTTCCAGAAGGTGAAGGTCCAGGTGTCATCCGGTGGGGCGGGCGAGGGCCACCATGCCCTCGGCGTCCGAGATCTCGCCCTGGTAGAAGCTGTAGCTGTCGAAATCGGCCATGAGGGTCTTGGCCGGTGCGGTCTCGGCGCAGGGGGGGCTCTCCACCTGCTTCAAGTACCCCTTCAGGTAGACCAGGTAGCCCTTCTTGCCGAAGCTGGTCCGCTGCAGCCGGTGGGCGTCGACCAGGTTGATCACCTGCCTCGCCCCGGGATCGGCCTCCTCGATGTCCTCGGCATCCCCACGCCCGGCGTCGGCGCCGATGTCGACCTTGACCGCCATGCATCGGCCGGCCGCGGCCGAGTGCGAACGGCAGCGGACCGCGAGAATGGACCCGTGTCTGCCGTGCCCATCGAACCTCGTCCCCTGAACGACTCCGAGCGAGCCGTGCTGGAACACCTCCTGGAAGCGGACTTCGCCGGCGCCCCGGCGCTGCGCGGCCAACTGGACCGCACCGAGGTGGTGGCCACCTGGGGAACCGGGTCGGTGAGCGTCCTGCCGGCCGGCGCAGGCGTCTACGACCGCTGCGGCGAGTACATCGGCGAACTACTGCTCTGGGCCGAGGGCGGCACGACCCTGTCGGCCCTGGAGTACGCCTGGGTCACCGCCGAGATGCCGACCTCCCTGCCGTCCGTCGACCAGCTCCAGTGAACAGCTGACGGCTGCTCAGAAGCGGGACGCTGCGCAGCGGGCGGGGTGCTGGGTCGGGCCGGGGCCCGACTGGGGGTGTCGGGGCGGCCGCCGCCCGGTGTGTCGTGGTCGGTGGTCGGGGTGGGCGTGTCCGGGGCCCTGCCGCGTGCTCGGCCCGGCCCCGCTCCGCGGTGGGTGACTCGTGTCGGCTACTGTCTGCTGTCATGCACAAGATCATGCAGGTTGCGGTGGCGATTGCTGTCGTCGGTTCATCGGCCCTGGTGGCGGGGTGCTCTTCCGCCGGGTCCGGGACTGCCGGGCCTGCGCCGTCGATGCCCGCATCGGCATCGTCGTCACCGTCCGTGGCGGACAAGCCGGTGGTAGCCGACTGGGCTCAGTCGGCCGGCGCCGGCGCCGGCGCTGTCCTGAATATCGTGCACCGGGGCGGCGAGCCGTCGGCTGAGACGTGCGCCACCCAGTGGAACGAACTGTCGCCGTCGAAGCAGGCGAGCCTGGACCGCGCCGGCTTCGACGCGGGCTGCTACGGCGCTGCCAAGCCCGACATCGTCACCTTCGGCCCCGACAGCACGCCGAGCCCCACCACGGCTCCCTGACCACCGAGACGCGGCACACTGCTCGCGGCAGCAGGCGGACAGGGAGCCGTGGTGGGGCAGCGGCCTGACGGTCCGGCGGCCCCGGCCCTGAAACCGAAGCGCCCGCCGCTCGCCCGCCGGGGGACCTGGAGCCGGAGGGCAGCACTGCGCCCCGGGCGCCGGGCGGGACGGTTCGCGCGATGCCGATCCGATCAGTGCCGCACGAACGCCAGATCCCCCGGCCGCACGTGCTCGCGCGGCCCCGCCGCCCGCAGGACCACGTCCAGCACCCGCGCCGGGTCGGCGGCGTACGCGTGCGAGAACCATGCCATGTTGGCTTCCACCACGGCCCAGCGGTGGCCCGGGCGGTAGGGGTCGAGCAGCTGTCCGACGTCGACGACAACGGCGCTCGGCATGGTGTGGCCGGCCGCGGCTACCAACCGGTCGGCGAACTCCGTGATCTCCGCTGCCGTTGCCCGGTCGGCGGGATCGGTTCCGAGCGGGCGCGGGTCGAGGCGGCCGAACACCGCGTACCGGCTCGCCGTGGCGATCCGGCCGTCCAGCAGGAACAGCCGGTACTCGGCCGCGAAGGTCACCACCTCGGACAACAGAACCGGTGTCGCCGGATCCAGTCCGGAGGGCAGCCGGGAACCGTCGGCGTGGACATCCGGCGGGAAGGACTTGTCGCGGGGCGGCTTGACGAACGTCGGCCCCTGGAGCGCCCACGCGTCCGCGACAGTCGCCGCCCGGATCTGACGGCCGGTGAACTCCTGCGGCAGCTCGGCCAGCCAGCTGTCCACCGGCTCGAGCAGCGCGAACCCGAGCCGGTCCGCCAGCCTCGCACCCGCCAGGGGCCCGCCGTACCAGCACGCAGGACCCGCCAGGTCGGGCTCGTCCGCCGCCCGCACTGCCATCCCACGGCCCGCCGCCTCGACGGCCAGCAGCTCCATCGTCGACGTCCGCCGCCCCGGCATCACCAGCACCGCGTCCCTCCCCCGCTCCGCAAAACCGCCATGCTAGCCCCGCCGTCCCGGCAGCCGCACCCGGGTATCCGACGGCGCGGGCCACCGACGGCAGCAGGCCAGGGCACCGGCCGGACCAGGTGGGTGGCAAGGTGGCGGTCCGGCCGGCAGCGGGTGCGGAGCCGGGCCTACGGCACCGGCGCGGGCGGCGCGCCCGGAGGCGGAGGCGGGTGGGCTGACGGCCCGTGTCCTGTGACAGCCGGCCTCGGCCGACTGCCGGGTGACTTCGACCGCTGGGAAGGCGGCGGACCTGCCGGGTTCAGCGGCAGAGTAGTCGGGGAACTCGGCAACGGCCTGCTCGGTCACGGCAGTTGCAGGCCGGCGCCGGTCGGGTCACCACGTGCGGCGACGCCAGTCCCGTGCACCGACGAAACCGGCATCCCCATGAACGCGCAGGCCCGACCGGCAACAGCAGCTCAGAGTCTCGGCCGAGGGCCGGGCGCTTCCCGTCAGGCCTCGGTGCAGTGCCGGGAAGTCGCGGTCAGCGATGCCGGCCGGCGAGGAGCTCGTCCAGCGGGACCAGGGCGGCGTCGGCGCCGTCGGCGGTACGCCGCCACAGTTGGACGCCGTCGCCGGGGCGCAGCTGGTGGCTGTTCTCCCAGCCGGTGATGGTGAGTTCGGCCAGGCGTAGGGCGTTGGCGCGGTTGCGGCCCAGGGTGGGGCCGGCGGGGTCGGGGTGGGGCCGGCCGTGGCCGTCGTCGGCGTGGAGGTACCAGCGTTCGTAGGGGCTGTAGCGGCCCTGGTCGTCCGGTGGGCTGAGGTGCTTGGACAGGTGCCAGGTGCGGCCCTGGTGGACGGTCGTGGCGGTGCCGGCGGTGTGGCCGGTCCAGGTGAGCTGGGACTTCCAGGGCACTGTGGGGTCTCCTTCGGGGGTGCCGTCCGGGCCTTGGGGCCGGGCCGGCGCGGGTGGCGCTTGGTGGACAGCGGGCGGTGGTGCGGGTGGCTGGGCGCGGATACGGCCGGTGGGTCGGACAGGCCGGTTTCGCGGCCGGCGGGTCGGTGAGGTGCGGGCCACGTCGGCGTTGCGGCCTGATCGGCACCGGACTCACCTGCAGTCTTTCCCTTTACCGCCACCGATACGAAATCCGTGCCCGCCGCCGGCACCGGAGCCGGGCATCACCGAGGGGAGCGGCTCGGCCGCCGGTCGTGGCCGTACCCGGTACGGCGGGCCGCACCCGGGAGATGATCGTCGGTGAGAATGGTCCGGGTGCCGGCTGCACCCGGCGAAACGGGTATCTGGTGCGAGGAGGGGCCGTGCAGTCGTTGCTCGCCGAGGTGGACCGGGCCGCGGTGGAGCGTTTCCTGTCGGCTGTCGACGTGGTGATGAACAGCAACACCGTTCTGCTCAAGGTCGGTGCCGCGCAGTTTCTGACCGTGGACGACAGGCAGGAGGTGCTGCGCGCGTACCTGCGCAGCGATCTGTTCGAGCAGATGATGTTCGAAGTCGACTGCCGACGGCAGTGGTACTTGCTGAGTAATCCGTACGCGCCGCAGGAGGAGGATCACGTACCGGTCAGGCTGCTGCGCGACGGGTTCGGGGCGGTGCTCGCACCGCTGGGCTATGAGGAGTTCGCCGGGCGGCTGCGCTGGATGCTGCGTGAGGCGTACTCCCCCTACGGCTGCCACAAGCCGGCGCGGGAGGCCGACGTGCTGGTCGCGGACTTCGTCCGCGAGATGCTGGCACCGCGGGGGGGCGGCTCGCGTTCCGCCGTCCAGGAATGGGAGTTCGCGTCCGTGGAGCCCGACTTCCTGCGCTGCACGGAGTACTACACGCAGGAGGTGCCGCTGCACCCTGTGTACTTCGACGGGTCCGCCAGCGACACTGCCACGCTCTTCCACCGCGGTCGGGTGTTCTACCTGCTGCTGACCAACGGTTCGCCCTGAGGGCCGTGCCGGCGCCCGGTAACCCAATCCCGTGCGCCGGCGGAGCCGGCGGAGCGTCACTCCTGGGCGGTCCAGGTGTTCAGGGCGCGGTCGCGGACGTCGGCCTGCGGGTGTCGGCGCAGGGCGTGCAGGGCCGTCCGCCACTGGGCCGGCCACTGCCGGCCGGGGCCGTACAGAGCCACCAGCCTGGCCGCGAACAGTCCGGTGGCCAGGCCGCCGTCCTGCGTCAACCGGCGGACGACCGCCGGCAGGTGCTCCCCCGGCGGCGTCCGGTCGTCGTCCGGGCGCAGTGCCTCGGCCACCTTGCCGGCGAGGAGCGGGCGGTCCGTCAACACGGCTGCCAGGTCGATGAGTTCGTCACCGAGGGTCGCTGAGTTCAGGTCGATGGCGTAGCACAACCGAGGGACGGCCTGCGGGACCAGGGACGGCTCGGCCATCAGCAGGGCGGCCACCGCACGGGCCCTCGCCCGGCCGTCGGCCGTCACGTCCAGGCTGTAGAAGTACCCGCTGCTGAACTGCTCGATCCGCTGCCGGGCCGCTTCGTCCCGGTCCTCGTCCCCCGCTTGCCCGCCGGTCCGGACGGCCTCGATCAGGCGGCTCAGGGTCTGTTCCAGCAGGCTTCCCGGGGCGACGCCGCCGAACGGGTGCGGCGCATCCGACCAGGCGATCGCACTCACCACCCGTGCGGCCGGCCGCCACCGCTCCCGCTCGGCCAGGTCCGTGACCACGGGAACCATCGCGGCCACCGTCTCCGGGGCGTAACGGCCCCACACCGCGAGCCTCCCCGCGCCCATGGCCGAGACCAGGCTGTCCTCGGAAAGGGCCAGCCGGCCGACCAGTTCCGCGTAGCGGCGGCGGTCGTCCGCCGGCAGTGCGTGCGGGCGGAGCTCCCCGGCGAGCACCGTCCGCAGCTCGGAGGTGCCCTGGGCGATCTCCGTCAGCACGTCCCAGAGCGGGAGTTCGGCGGGCCGGGCCACGACCTGCTCGACCACCACCCGCCGCACGTCCTGGTGCTGCTCCGGGGCCCGGTAGGCCGCCTCCAGCAGTGCGGCCGCCTCGGGCAGCGGCAGGTGGGCGGCGGCCAGCCGGACGGCCTGCTTGCGGCAGGTGACCTTGGCCGTCGGGTCGGTCACGATCCGGGCCAGGGCCGGGCCGAGCTCGTCCGCCGGGGTGAACCGGGCGGCGCGGCCGGCCGCGTACACCGCGACCCGGGCGCGCTCGCCGCCGGCGTACCCGAGCAGCACCGGCAGCGCCTCGGCGGGACGGGTGGTCCACGGCAGCGCGGCGAGGGCGGCCTCGGAGAGCACCACGTCGGTGGAGCCGGCACAGCGCAGCAGCAGTTCCCGGCCGTGGCCGGGCAGGTGCGCGGCGGCCCGTAGGGCGGTGGTGCGCTGCTCGGGTGTCGCGGTGGTGTCGTCCACCGTGCGGGCCGCCGCCGCGGCGGCGGCCCGGACCTGACGGTCCGTCCAGCGATCGGCGGCGGTGAGGTCGAGCGGCACCGGGGCGAGCCGGCCCGGCCTGCTGGTCCCGGTGGCGAGCAGCGGGGCGAGCAGGTCGGTACGGACCCGGGTCAGTACTGCCTGCACGGCCGGGAGTGCGGTGGCGGAGGGCTCGGTCTCGACCAGGCGGGCCACTCGTTGCCCACGGGTGGCGGTGTCGGCGAGCAGGTGGGTCACCGCCCGTCCGTACTCCTGGTCGTCGGCCGTCACCCGCTCCAGCAGGGCGGTCAGTGACGGGAGTTGACGTGAAGAGGGGTGCAGTGCGTCGACGAACGCGAGCAGCAGGCGGGTCGACCGTTCGAGCGCCGGCCGCAGCTCGGCCGCCACTGCCGCCTGCCGTTCCCGGGGGAAGGCAGGTGCGGCCGGGGCGGTCCGTTCGATCGTGCGGACGGCCCAGCCGGCCAGGTCCCGGGCGGTGCCGCCGGCGTGTTCGGCCAGCACAGAGCAGGCCAGCAGGGCGAGTTGGGTGCGGGTGTACGGCGAGCAGTCGCGGGCGGTCAGTGCGTCCTCGGTGAGGCGCGCCAGGAGTTCGGCCGTGTCGGCTTCGAAGAGCTTCGGCGGTAGGTCCGCGACCGCCGCCAGGGCCTCGGCCCGTACCGGGTCTTGTTCGTTGCGCAGGCGCTGGAGCAGGACCAGGGCCTCCCGGACCGCGCTCGGCCCGCCGGACTGTCCGGCCTGCCGCACCACTTGGCCCCAGGCATGGCCCCGGTCCCAGGACTCTGCCGTCCTGGTCTGCGCCAACAGCAGGGGCAGCGCCTCGGCGGTCGGGAGGTGGACGAGCAGGCCCAGCGCCTCGGGGTCCTCGGCCAGCCGGGCCCGGGCCCGGGCGGTCCGTTCCGGCGCCGGCATGGTGGCCAGCTCCGCTGCGGAGTACCCACGAAGGTAGGACTTCGGTACGGCCACCACCGCGTCGTGCAGCACCAGCCGGGCGGCCGGCGGTAGTTGGCGCAGCAGCGCCGCATGGTCGGCGGGGCTGCGGTGGGCCAGTTCGGTGAGGAGCGGCAGCGGAGCGGCCGCCAGCCGGCGGGCGAGCGCGGGGCGCAGCACCGGATCGTGCCGGTGGTGCCCGGCGGCCACCAGTACCCGGGCGGTCCGCTCCGGGTCGTGGGCAGCCAGGACCGTGAACCTGTCGAGCAACGGCGCGGGGAAGGTCGGCCGGTACTGCGCGGCGGGGTGCTGCTCCAGCAGATCCAGTGCCCTCCCGGGCAGCCGGGCGGCGGCGGCGCCCAGCCCGACGGCGTTCTGCCGCCAGAATCCCGCCCGCTCCCCGCGGGGCAGCTCGGTGAGCCGGCGTTGTGCCTCGTCCAGCACCGCCGCCGGGTGACGCTCCCCGAGCGACCGGGTGAAGGTGACGGCATGGGCCAGGCCGGGCAGTTCGCGCGTCACGAACGCGGGTGAGCAGACCGGCAGCAGCCGCCCCGCCTCGGCGGCTCCCCACCGTTCCCGGACGACGGGCACCAGCCGCTCGGCCGCCGCTGTCCGGCCGGCCTTCAGGACGGCGCGGATCAGCTCGTCCCGGATCGCGGTCGGGGCAGTGCGGACGGCCTGCTCCACCGCCTGGTCCGGCAGCGGGAGTTCACGCACGGCCCGGTGGGCGTAGCGGCGTACCACCGGATCGGGGTCGGTCAACCTGCCGATGAGATAAGGGAGTTGTTTTCCGGTCAGGGCTGCGAGCGCGGCGATCCGCTGCTCGTACGGGCCGCCGGTGGCCAGCTCGTCCAGAAGGGCGGTGAGTTGGCCCTGTTCGGCGAGGCGGTGGGCGGTGCGGGCGATCTCGCGCAGACGCAGGGCATGGGGCAAGGGCTCGACGTCGGCCAGCAGCCGGTCGGCGGTGAGTTGAAGCATCGCCGTCGATTCTTCCCGCCCGGGCGCCGGCCCGCACCCGATTTTCTGCGAGTGTCCGCGGCAGCCGGCCCAGGGCACGGGCGCGGTGGCCGACCGGAGTGGGGCGGCCGGGTACGCAGTGGTGTGGGGCAGCACCGGTGGGTCCCCGTTCGTGTCGTGCCGCGGTCTGTGTGGTGCTGTCGGTGCGGCGGCCGTCCGCTGGGCGCTGAAGGCTCTGGTGACCGTGGAAACCGGGGCGCACTATCGTTGCTGGCGAACCGCTCGTTCCAGCAGGCCGGAGGGGAAGTTGTGGACGCCGCCAGGACGGAACGGATCGCTGCGATGACGGAGGACGCCCGTCCGGTGTGGGACGCAAGCCATGACCCGCACGTCCTCCAGCAGTTCCTCAAGGATCACGGCTGCCACGGCATCGACGCGGTCCTGACGACCAGGAACCTTCTGGAGTGCAGCATGCGCGATGCGCAGATCGCGTTCTTCACGGCGCCCTGTCGGGCGGCAGAGCTGGATTTCCAGAACCAGTTCTTGGATGCGCTCGAAAGCATCGCTGACGACGTGGTCGTCCACGACTGATCCTGGCCGCTGCGTTGAGCGGCCCGTGTCGTACGGCGCGGGAGTGGTGGGTGGATCCCGTAGAGTCGGCCAATGGCGAAGTACTTCGACGTGCACCCGCAGAGTCCCCAGGCCCGCACCATCGGCACGGTGGCCGACAGCCTCCGTTCCGGGGCCCTCATCGCGTACCCGACCGACTCCTGCTTTGCTCTGGGCTGCCGGATGGGCAATCCGGAGGGCCTCGAACGGATCCGGTCGATCCGGCGTCTGGACGACCACCACCACTTCACCCTGATGTGTGAGAACTTCGCCCAGCTGGGGCAGTTCGTCCACATCGACAACTCCGTCTTCCGGGCCATCAAGGCGGCGACACCGGGTAGTTACACCTTCATCCTCCCCGCCACCAAGGAGGTCCCGCGCCGTCTGATGCACCCGAAGAAGAAGACCGTGGGGGTCAGGATCCCCGACCACGTCGTCACGCGGGCCCTGCTCGCCGAACTGGGCGAGCCCCTCGTCTCCAGCACCCTGCTCCTGCCCGGGGAGGACGAGCCGATGACCCAGGGGTGGGAGATCAAGGAGCGGCTCGACCACGTGCTGGACGCCGTGATGGACTCCGGTGACTGCGGTACGGTCCCGACGACGGTCGTCGACTTCTCCGGCGGCGCAGCGGAGATCGTCCGGCGCGGGGCCGGTGACCCCGCGCCCTTCGAGTGACGGCACCGCCGGGCTGACAGGCCGTCAAGGTGTGCCCGTGGCATCACCTCGGCGGCCGGGACCGGCAGGGCCGCTCTCGCGCCGCAGGCTGGTGACGGACTCTCAGCTCGGGGTTGCCGGACGGGCCGGTGACGTCGTCTGCGTGCCGGCCGATGACGGCCAGAGCGGTGATCGCCGGCGCGATGTCATCAAGGTTCCAGAGCGTGACGGTGCCGCTGCCTTCGA
This sequence comes from Kitasatospora sp. Root107, assembly GCF_001424875.1. GTDB lineage: Bacteria > Actinomycetota > Actinomycetes > Streptomycetales > Streptomycetaceae > Kitasatospora. Next base: position 46,976 of record NZ_LMCT01000021.1, read on the forward strand.
AGAAGCAGTGCTCGCGCACTCCCGTCCAGCCGTGGGCGGCGCTCTTTGGGCCGGGTAGAACCTCGTGGAGGTACTCGGCGAGATGGTCGCCGTGGCTGATGAAGATCCAGCCGGTGCGCCGCCGTCGGCCGACGATGGTGTGGGGGTAGGGGTGGAGGGCTTCCACCGGGACGGGGCGGCGCCGGCGTCCGGTGCGGGCGTCGATCACGGCCACCTGGCCGGCGGGCAGGAAGTCCTGGACCTGGATCACCGCCGGCCGGACACCGTCCCGCAGCCGTGCCTCCCGGTAGGTCTGACCGCGCGCGATGTGATGTGTCGGGTTACGGCGGAAGATCTGATCCCGTCTCAGCTCAGGCAGCAGGTCCCGGAGGCCGGGCCGGCGCCATGCTAGTGCCGCGCCCGGATGTGGTCGAGCCGTTCAGGGGGTCCGGGCGGGCGACTGCGCGCGGGCGGTGCGTCGCACCGCTGCGGCGGCGGAGACGGCGCAGGTGGCGGCGGTGAGCGCGAGGACGCCCGCCGTCGGGTTGACGTACCCGGGCACGGCGACGGTGTAGCCGCCCCCGGTGCTGCGGACGCAGGTGAAGCGCAGCGGCAGGTAGCTCACGCGGTAGTCCACGACCTTTTCCGCCCGCTCGATGCCGCCCTCGCGGCACGGGCGGATCGGGAAGGCATCGGTTCCGCTGTCGTCGGCCGTCAGGACGGCGACGGACAGGAGCAGCGCCCCCCACACGTACACGGCGACAGCGCCCGCGGCGGACAGCAGCGCCGCCGCGCGCCGCCGGTCGGGCCGGCCGTCGCCGCGCCCGCTCCGGACGAGCGTCCTGATCCCGAGGATCGTGAGGACCGGCGCGGCGACAAGGCCGGCCAGCAGGACGAAGATGAACGCGAAGAGCTCGAGCACGGTGTTTCCCCCAGGGTCGTACGGGTACGACGGTGCACCGTCGGGGAGCGGTTCCGCGCCGCCCGTCCCCCGACGGCCGGGGCATCCGGTCCGACCAGGCCGGGCGGGCGGGCGAATTGCGTTCGCCGGCCGGACCCGCCGTCGTTAGGCTTCGCGCTGTGACCTGGGAGCTTGGGCTGCGTACGTTCGGGGTGGGAGCGATCCGCGCCGAGTTGCGCGAGCTGCGCATGTGGGACGACCTCGAAGGGATGCTCGAGGGGACGCCCCACCTGCACCGCCGGTTCAGGATCGGGCAGTTGGAGAAGCAGCTCGCGGGTGCCGCCGCTCTGTACGTCCACGACCTGGACGGCATGCGGGCCGACGCGGCCGCGCGGGCCGGCACCTGGCTGCCACGGGCCCAGGTGTATGCCCGGCTGACTGCGTCCTGGTGCCCCGACGAGGCGGCCGGGCCCGGCGGTAGTGAGCTGTCGGTGCTGTGGTTCCAGCAGCCCGGCGAGGATCCCTTCGGCCGGCTGGCCGACATCGTGCGGCCGTTGGACTGGACCGCCCTGGCACGGTTCGAACCGGCCTGCGACTAGCGTGCCCGAGAACGCCCTGCGGAGTCTTCCCCTGCGCTGACGCACTCTCAACTCCCCTTCCGCCCGGACCTGCCGGCGGGCCGGCGGGCGGCCGGTTCGGCCGGTGAACCGCTGGGCGGCTACGGCCCGGCGGGACCGGTGGCGGCGCCGAGTCGCCACGCCTCGATGTCGCGGTAGCGGACCGGCCCGGGGCCCGGGGCGAGGGCGCCGCCGACCAGGTGGAGGCGTTCGGCGCGCCAGGGCCGGCCCACGAACGCGGTGAGGGCGGCGGCGGCCTGCGGCACGCTGGCGGGGTCGTCGCGCCGGGACCGTGCCAGGGTCAGATGGGGGCGCAGCGGGCGCTCGTTGAACTCGATCCCGCAGGACCTGACCGCGTTCCGGACGTCGGTGGCGAGCTGGTGCAGTGCGTCCAGGTCTCCGTCGATGCCGCTCCACAGCAGTCGCTCGTCGAAGTGGCCGCCGCCGCGCAGGCCCAGGTGCGGGGCGGGGTGCGAGGCTGCCAGGGCGGCGAGCGCCGGTTGCAGTGTCAGGGCTGCGGTGGCGGGCAGTTCGCCGAGGAACGCCAGGGTGATGTGCCAGTCCTCGATCCGGTTCCACCGCAGCCGCGGGTACGTGGCGTAGGCGCTCTGCAGGGCCTGGGCCAGTTCGTCCTTGGCGTCGTCGGGCGGGGCCAGTGCCACGAAGACGCGCAGGGCCGAGGGCTGGGGGTGATCGTTCACGAGGGATTTCTAGCATCTCGCCGATGCCCCTCGGGGCGCCCGTTGCGCAGGCGGGCACCGCGCTGTGGGTGGGGGGCGTGCCTTGGTGACGGCGTGGCCGGGAACTGCGGTGCGGCTGCCCGGGGTTGCGTCGCGGGCGGGTCCGGGACCGGGCTGTGTCCGCCGTCGGGTTCCGGCACCGGAAGGACGCTGTGAGATCAGCCACATCCCGGCCGCCGGATATGGGGCAACTCCTACCAGTAGTTCCCAAACGTGCGGGGCGCAGCGGCAGCTGACGTCCCGAAGGGTCCTTGGGAGGTTGGAAACGTTCTGGCGGTGTGCGGAGGGTTGGGCCTAGCCTGCCCGCCATGTCCCAGAACACGAACACCCCGGGTATCCCCGGGCAGTCGGCCGCCCCGGCCGGCGACCCCGCCAAGGTGCAGCGCCAGGTCCAGCAGCAGGCGGGCGTCGGGCCGGTCTCCGGTGGTGGCGGCACGCTCTTCTCCGAGCCGGTCCTGGTGGTGAACCAGAAGGCCAAGCTGATCGAGCTGACCAACGAGTACGCGGTCTTCGACCAGCAGGGTGCCGCGCTGGGTTCGGTGGTGCAGGTGGGCCAGAGTGGTCTGCGCAAGCTGGTGCGGCTGTTCCTGTCCATCGACCAGTACCTGACCCACAAGCTGGAGATCCGCGACGCGCAGGGGGTCGCGGTGCTGCGGCTGACGCGCCCGGCGAAGTTCATCAAGTCGCGGGTGATCGTGCAGCGTTCGGACGGTCAGGAGGTCGGCCAGATCGTCCAGCAGAACGCCATCGGGAAGATCAACTTCGCGTTGGAGGTCGGCGGGCAGAAGGTCGGCGCCGTCAAGGCGGAGAACTGGCGGGCCTGGAACTTCTCCATCGTCGACGAGACGGACACCGAGATCGCCCGGGTCACCAAGACCTGGGAGGGCCTGGCGAAGACGATGTTCACCACGGCCGACAACTACGTGCTGCAGATCCACCGCCCGCTCGCCGACCCGCTGCTGAGCCTGGTGGTGGCGACCGCGCTGACGGTGGACACCGCGCTGAAGCAGGACGCCCGCGGCTTCGGCTAGACGCCTCCCGCGCGGGCGTCACGCGCGCGCTGCTGCGAGCCCCGCCCCCGGGCGTCCGGGAGGCGGGGCTCGCGCGTCTTTCGCCGGCGCTGGCGGCCGGCGGCGGGTGTCGTCGCGGGGCGGGCGCGCGGCCCTCGGCCGGCGCTGTGCCGGACTCGTGGCCGCCGTCCCCGCGCCCGCGTCGGCGGAGTGGCGGGGTGCGGTGGGTACTCAGGCGAGGCGGGCCTTCACCGGGCCGCGGACCTTCGAGGCCAGTCGGGAATCGGTGGCCAGGAAGGACTCGAACCCCGCCTGCTGCTCCGGGGTGAAGGCGGCCTTGAGGATGGTTGCGCCCATCGGCACCCGGCCGTCGGTCTTGAGGTTGCTGGCCACCGCCCAGGCCAGCGGGTTGTCCGTCACCCGCGTCACCGAAGTCCAGGGGATCTCGTACCGGGCGGTGCCCGCCGCGTACGCGAGCCCGTCGCCGGTGATCCGCACAGCGGTCTCGCCGCTGAACCGCCGGGCGGCCATCAGCGCCAGCTTGCGGTACGCAACCGGCGCCGACCCGATCATCGCCAGCCCGGCCAGCGCCACCACCGTGAACCCCCACGGGCCGAGCGCACCGAAGACGGCGACCGCCGTCCAGAAGCCGATGAGCAGCCGACGCTGCACCGGGCTCCTCACCACGTTGCTCCGGACCGCCTCGGCGAGGTCCTCCTGCGTCACCACGTAGTCGATCCGGATGTCCACTGTTACCCCCCGTTGATGGCACGTCAGCGCCGGCCGCGGCCGGGCAGACACTACCTCGGCGCGTCAGCAGGATGCCTGCCGGGCCTTCCCGGACGTACCGTCACCCACCGGCCGCCGCACCGTGCTCAGGGCGGAGCGGCCAGTTGTACGAAGACGCGCGTCGAGGCTTTCGAGAACGCTGATACGCAGTGCCGTTGTGGCACCGTGAGCGCTGATCATCACCTGCCCCGATCACCGCTGGAACCTGCAACATCGCAGGTTGACACGGCGCTCCACCAGCACCGCCAGTCCAACGGGCCGCCAGGACACCCCCGGTGCCTCAGCAAGGGAAGCCCTGGGTGGGGCGCGGAGCCCTGCGGGTCAGGGCTGCGGTGCCGTGGCGTAGGTGAGGACATGGTGCGGGGTGCCGTCGGCGCCGGTGACGACCAGGCAGTTCACCCCGTGCGCGGGGCCGTTGGTCCAGGACCGGACCGGCTCGAACCGCTCGGGCGGCACCGCCACCTGGTGGAAGTCGCCGTACTGACCGTCACCGGGCGGCCGCCCGCCCGCCTCAGTGGTGCGTCGCAGTGGTCACTTGCCGGTGTCGAGGGGCTTGAGGAACCGGCGTTCGTACCGCCTGATGCACCCGGTGGTGCGGGCCAGTTCGAAGGCCGCCGCGCACTCGGGATCGGTGGAGCTGGCGATGCGGTACTGCTCGTACTCGGCGAAGCTGCCGAAGGAGAAGAGGGCGTAGGCGATGTCGCTGTCTCCCTCGCTCGGCAGGAAGTAGCCGTGGTGGTCGCCTCCGAAGCGGTCGACGAGCTTGACCCAGCGCCGCCCGTACTCCTCGAAGTCCGCCAGCTTGTCGGGGTCGATCTCGTACTTCAGGTGCACGGTGATCATGTGTGCGCTGCCTTTCGGGGTGTCCGGGGGTGCCCCGGGCCGGCCGGGGGTGGTGGTCTGATCCTGCGGCGGCGGGAGAGCTTCGCACCAGTGAGAAGAGCGCCCGAAATGATCGATATGCCGCCACCTGCCCGGGCGGGCGCGGCAGGCTGACGCCGGGCCGGCCGTTGCGGGGGCCGGCGAGTGCCGCCCGGGGCGGGCGTAGTGCCACCGGACGGGCCCGGGCGGGCTGTACGCGGTGAGCGTTTCGGGTGTTGCCGCCGTAGGCAAAACGTCCGCCGGTACTTCAAGCCCTCCCCGGAGGCCATCGCCGAGCTGACCAGCCTGCTCGCCCCCGGGGGACGCCCGGCGCTGATCCGTCGGCGGCAGGGCTCGGCGCCACGTGTGCCTCGTGGGGATGGCCGTGATCAGTACGCCCCGCAGCCACTGACCTGGGCGCCAGCAGAGTCACCCCGTGCGGTCGCCGCGCGTCATCCGGCTGTGCCGGAGATCTGACGGCAGAATGCGCCTGAGGGGCCAGGTGTAGGCGCTGTCGGAGTCGCATCTCGTTTGGCTGTGTGATCGGCCGGCCGAACAGGCAGGCCCGTGTCGGGTCGCGAGTCCAAGTCTCTCGGGCTGGACGTTCCACGAGGGCGCACCCTGACGTTCCCGTCCGGGCGTCGGACGCCGTGACGGTTCCAACGACGACGGGAGATTCTATGAGCGCCTACCCGGCGATCGCCGATCACGGGATGGTCGGTGACCTCCAGACGGCCGCGCTGGTGTCCTCCGACGGGACGATCGACTGGTGGTGCACGCCCCGGTTCGATTCGCCCAGCGTGTTCGCATCGCTGCTCGACAGCGAACGCGGGGGTTACTGCCGACTGGCCGCGCACCTCCCCGGCGGGCAGGAGCCGGTGGTCCGCCAGCTCTACCTTTCCGATACCGCTGTCCTGGTCACCCGCTTCATGGCGCCGGGCGGCGTCGGAGAGGTCGCCGACTTCATGACTCCCCTGACCACCGGGACCCCGACCGACCGGCACCGCCTGGTGAGGGTGGTGCGGGGCAGCATGGACTTCCGCCTGACCTGCCGGCCGCGGTTCGACTACGGCCGCGCCTCGCACGCCCTGGAGCGGACCGGCGAGGCGGCCGCGGTCTTCCACGGCCCCGGCACCGACCTGCACCTGCAGGTCACCGGCCCCTTCGTGCTCCACCCCGCGTCGCGCGCCTGCGCCCAGCGGGCGGTGTCGGCGGGCCGGGACGAGCAGCTCGACCGGGCGGAACGCGGCGGCACCGATGGCTGACCCCGCCCCGGCCCCGGCCACACCTGCCGCCCTGCGGCGGGTCATCGCCCCGCTCGCCCTCGCCCAGTTCATCTGCAGCTTCGCCGGCTCCAACATGAACGTGATGATCAACGACATCAGCGAGGACCTCGACACCACCGTGCAGGGCGTCCAGGTCGCCATCACGATCTTCCTGCTCGTGATGGCCGCCCTGATGATCCCCGGCGGCAAACTGACCGACCGCTACGGCCGCAAACGGTGCCTGCTCACCGGCCTCGTCATCTACGGCGTCGGCGCACTCCTCAGCGCCGCCGCACCGGGCCTGGGCATGCTCATCCTGGGCAACTCGATCCTCGAAGGCGTCGGCACGGCCCTGCTCATCCCGCCCGTCTACATCCTCACCACGCTGCTCTTCACGGACATGACCTCACGCGCCCGCGCATTCGGAACGATCATGGCGCTCGGAGGCATCGGCGCCGCGGCCGGCCCGCTGATCGGCGGACTCATCACCTCGGCACTCAGCTGGCGGGCCGCCTTCGTGTTCCAGGCCCTCGTGATCGTCGTGATCATCGTCCTCAGCCGCCGCATCGAGGACCCCCTCCCGCCGGACCCGACCCGCCCGTTCGACACCGTCGGCACCGTCCTGTCCGCCGTCGGCCTCGTCCTGATCGTCACCGGCATCCTGGCCGCCGACGACAACGGCTGGCTGATGCTCGCGCTCCTCGTCCTCGGCGCGCTCTTCCTGTTCGCCTTCTTCCGCTGGGTCCGTGCCAGGGAACGCGCAGGCAAGGAACCGCTGCTCTCCACCAGCCTGTTCCGCATCCGCATCTCCAACCTCGGGCTCGTCACCCAGAACACCCAGTGGCTGCTCCTGATGGGGGTGTCCTTCACGGTGGCCTCCTACCTGCAGGTCGTCCGCGGCTACGACGCGATCCAGACCGGAGTGATCTTCACCGCGGCCACCCTCGGAATCCTCGTGTCCTCCCTCGCAGCCGAACGCCTCGCCAAGCGCCGCGCCCAGCGCACCCTCATCCTCACGGGATTCGCCACCACCATCGCCGGCATCATTGTTCTGGTCGTCGTGGTCGGTGGTTCCCCCAGCCCCTGGGCCTTCGCGCCCGGACTGCTGCTGATCGGCCTCGGACTCGGCGTGATGCTCACCCCCTCGGTCAACATCGTCCAGTCGAGCTTCGCCGAGGACCAGCAGGGCGAGATCTCCGGCCTGTCCCGCAGCGTCTCCAACCTCGGCTCCTCCCTCGGCACCGCAATCGCCGGCACCATCCTCGTCGCCGGCCTCACCAGCCACGCCTACGCCGCCGCCATGATCACCCTGGCAGTCGTCGGGCTCATCGGCCTCACCGCCGCCGTGCTCCTGCCTCACCAACCGCCGCACACCCCCGCCCCCACCGGCCGACAGGCCAGCGACGAGTGAGGCAGAGACCGCCTGCGGCGAGACCGCGGGTCAGTCCCCCTACCGGCCGGGCCTACCTCGGCCCGGTCTCCGGTGACGCCGGCCGGCTGGTGTACGTCCTGCGGCTGGGCGCCGGCTCCCGCCCATCAGCCCGACCGTGCTCGTGCAGGCGGGCGGCACCCAGGTCGGCAGCATCCTCACACCGCACCGTGCGGCTCGACGGTCACCGCCGGCTTCTCCGTGAACCGGAGCGGCTGGCCCGCCTCCGCCGCGAGCGTCCCGACCGTGGTGAACTGCTGACCCGCCCCCGGCAACCGCCCGGCCCGCCCGGTGCCCGCAGACCGGGCGAGCCGGGCGAGCCGGGCGAGCCGCCCTGTCCGGGCGGGCGCAGGAGCGCCGCGCGGCCGGCGGTTCCCCGCCGGCGCACGAGCGGCCCCGGGATTCCCCGCTACAGGATGACGAGCAGCTTGGTGCCCGCGACCAGCTTGCGGTTGACGGAGGTCGACTGGACGAACACGGTGTACGCCGGGTTGTCGCCCGGCTTCACCGTGGCCTCCGAGTCCGGCAGGCCGAGCAGCCGACGGGCTGCCGGACCCGAGAACACCCTGCCCGTCATCCGGCCGGTGCCCGGGTCCTTCTCCGCCACCGCGAGCTGCTTACCGCCCTGGATCTTCTCGCGCTTGGACAGCTCGTAGAAGGCGCAGCCGCTCGTGTACGCGTGCCCGGAGCGGGTGACGAAGTCGCGGATCTGCGCCGCCTGGTCGACCGGGACCAGGATGTACTTGCCGGTGTCCAGGGCGTCGAGGCTGGCCAGCACGTCGGCGGAGCTCAGGTCCTGGCCCATCGCGAACAGGTTCCTGGTGCCGCGTACGCCCTGTTCGCGGCCGCGCAGGAAGCTGGTGGCGGCCGACTTGACGGTGCCGATGGCCTCCTCGACGCCCTTGCTGGAGTCCGCGTCCCAGATCGCGATGTTGCCCGCGGGGAAGCCGTACTCCTGGGCGGTGCGCTTGGCCAGCGAGTTGGGGACCAGGATCGCCGAGGTCCAGTGGCCGGGAAGCTGGTCCATGGCCCCCTGGATGCGGCCCAGCCACGTGCCCAGGACGGCGGTGCCCTTGCCCGCGCCCATCCGGATGTGCATCTGCCCGGTCTCCGAGAAGCCCGAGGCGTTCTCCTCGCCGTCGGTGACCACGACCTGGAGGAAGGCGTGCTCCCCGTACCCTTCCCAGATGTTCTTCAGGTCCTCGACGGACTTCACGGCCGCCTCGATCAGCGCGGTTGCGCCGTTGTCGACCCGGTAGAGGCCCCGCAGGGACGGCAGGTGCTTGACGTCCATGTCCCAGACCAGGTTCTTCACCTCGTGATCGAAAGCGTAGAGGCTGACGCGGGTCTCGTGGCCGAGCCGGTCGGATTCCTCCTGAAGGCCCTTGACGAACTCGTCCACCACGCGGACAAGCTGCGCCTCGTGCTTGCGCATCGAGCCGGAATTGTCGACCACGAGCGAGACGTGGTTGACCTTGTGCTTGATCCTGTCAGCAGACATGGTTCCGCCCCTTTTCCGGCATTCTTCCGGCGCCGTTTTCGGCGCCCCCTCCAACGTTGCTCCCATAATATGAGGGAGCACTGACAGCGGGCCCCGGCCCGGGAGTTCACCGTCGCCCGCCGCCCGCCGGATCCGCCCTCCGGAAGCCGGGCACCGGCGGGGTGCTCCGAACGCTCCTCTTCCATGGCGGCCTACCCGCGGATTGCCCGCGGGGCGGCAATTGCGTGACATTCGTGCGCACGCCGGCCAGATATCCGCTGTTTATCGGAGAATTACGGCGAACAATGGCGCCGGGTATGCCGGCAGGTGACGGACGGGGAATGTCCCGCCGATGCCGTCGCATTGTTCCCGGCGGATACGCAGGTGCCGAAAGCCGTGAAGCCGGGCGGCGCACCAGCCGCGCACCCGGCCGGGCCTCTCCCGGCCCTTGCACGTTCCTCGCCGGCAGGTCCTCCTGGCCGGATGCGTCCCTGCCGTCAACCGGCTGACCCTGCGGCGGGTCGGGGAGCCGCCCCGCGTGGCCGCTGGGACGATACCGCCCATGGGACCTGCGGCAGGCACTTCGAAGAGTTCGGCCACCGGGCGGGTGGTCCTGCTCGCACTCGCGGCGGGACAGTTCCTGATGGCGCTCGACAGCTCGGTCATGAACGTCTCGATCGCGACGGTGGCCCAGGACGTGGGCACGACGGTGACCGGGGTCCAGGGCGCGATCACCGCCTACACCCTCGTGATGGCGATGTTCATGATCCCCGGCGGCAAGGTCGGCGTGCTCATCGGCCGCAAGCGCGCGTTCATGATCGGCTGTGTCGTCTACGGCTGCGGATCCCTCACGACGGCACTCGCCCCGAACCTGCCGGTGCTCCTGTTCGGCTGGTCGTTCCTGGAGGGGATCGGGGCGGCACTCATCCTGCCCGCGATCGTCGCCCTGGTGGCCGGCAACTTCGGCCCACAACGCCGGCCCGCCGCCTACGGGCTGGTCACGGCCGCCGGAGCCGTGGCGATCGCGGTCGGGCCGCTCATCGGCGGCGTCGCGACCACGTTCTTCTCCTGGCGGTGGGTCTTCGCCGGCGAGGTCGTGATCGTGCTCGCCATCCTGGTCCTCGCCCGGCGCATCGCCGACGCCCCGGCCGACGCCCGTCCCCGGATCGATCTCGTCGGCTGCGTGCTCTCCGCTCTCGGGCTCGGGGTCTTCGTCTACGGCGTCCTGCGCTCGGACGAGTGGGGCTGGTTCCAGCCCAAACCCGACGCCCCCTCCTGGCTCGGAGTCTCCCTGGTCGTGTGGCTGATGCTGGCAGGCCTGCTCCTGACCTGGATCTTCCTGCGCTGGGAAAGCCACCTCGTGAAGCAGCGCAGGGAACCGCTGGTGGACCCGGCACTGCTGCAGAACCGGCAGCTCACCGGCGGCCTGACGATGTTCTTCTTCCAGTACCTCGTGCAGATGGGCGTCTTCTTCGTCGTACCGCTCTACCTGTCGGTCGCCCTTGGCCTGTCCGCGCTCAAAACCGGCGTCTGCATCCTGCCGCTGTCGCTGACACTGCTGGCCGCGGCAGTCCTGATCCCGCGCCTGCTCCCGGACATCTCACCGCGACGGGTGGTACGGGCCGGGATCCTCGCGCTGCTCGCGGGGGCGGCGGTCCTGATGGCCGCGCTCGACGCGGACGCGGGAGCGGAGATCGTCACGATCCCTCTGCTGCTGATCGGCCTGGGCATGGGCGCGCTGGCCTCCCAGCTCGGATCGGTCACCGTATCCGCGGTGCCGGACGAACAGAGCGCGGAGGTCGGCGGCGTCCAGAACGCCGTCACCAACCTCGGCGCCTCGATCGGCACGGCACTGGCCGGGTCGATCCTGATCGCCACCATGACGGCCTCGTTCTTGACCGCTGTCGAACAGAACCCGGCGGTCCCCGCCCAGACCAAGAGCCAGGCCGGCGTCGAACTCGCCAGCGGCGTGCCCTTCCTCTCCGACGCCCAGCTCCAAACCGCCCTCGACGAAGCGGGCACCAGCGCGGACGTGTCCCAGGCCGCACTCGACGCGAACTCCGCCGCCCGCCTCGACGGCCTGCGCGCCGCCCTCGCCGTCCTCGCTCTCGCCGCAACCGGCGCCCTGTTCTTCACCCAGCGAATCCCGGCCACCCAACCCGGCCGACGAAACCGAACCGGCACGGCAGAGCCCGAGGAATCCCCCGAAGAACACCCGGACACCCACGACATCCCCCCGACCGGCCCCGACACATAGCAAAAAACCCCGCCGCCACCACGACCACGACGAGCGGGCCGCAACCCCCGACGCCCTCCGCCCCCGAGGCCGCGCCCCGGCCGGGGCGCGGCCATCAAGAACAGCGGCCGCAACCCTGACGCGCCCGCGCACCCTCCCCCGCACCGGCGAAGCCGGCCCGCCGCCGGCCGCCGGCCTCCTCGCGGGCGCAGGCCCCCACCGGGAACAGCCCAGCCAAGAACAGCGGTCCGGGGCCTGGGCGGACGAGAGGCGGACGCCTCCCGCCCAACCCGCGAGGTGAGCCGGCCGCCACCTGCCCGGGAGGCCGGTTGCGGAGCGGCCCCCACCCGGCCCGGCGGGACCGGCGCCTTCCCGCAACCGGCGCCCCGCGAAGTCCGCAGCCGCATTTCGCCGGGCCACCCGGGGACGCCCCTGCGGCCGGGGGGGTTGCGGGCCCCGGCCGCCTGAGCGGACATCGCGGGCCGCGGCCTACAGGAGGTCGGTGTTCGGCTCCAGGCCGCACAGCACCCGGCCGTACGTCTCCGCGACCGTGTTCGGGTGCAGGACACCGTTGAGGTTGAGCGCCTGGATGTCCCGCTCGATGCGCTGCATCGGCTGGTCGGAGTAGATGGAGGAGCCACCACTGGCGGTGTTGAGCACGTCCACCGCCTCCTTGGCCCGCAGGCAGGCCGTCGCCGCGTCCATCTTGGACAGGGCACGCTCCTGCAGTGACCACTGCTCGCCGGCACGCACCTTGGTGTCCAGGCGCTCCGCCGCGCGGCGCACATGGAACTCCGCCTCGTCGATCTTCATCGCCGCCTCGGCGACCTGCAGGTGGGTGATCGGCGCCTCGGCCTGCCGCTCGTAATGGGTGTAACTGATCTTGCGGCCGGGCAGCCGCTCGAAGAACGCCTCACGCGCCGCCTTCGCCATCCCCACCGCCGACGAACTGGTCACCGCGGTGGCGTGCGGCACGAACGGGAGCTTCCAGGTGAGGGAGTCCGCGTTCAGCTTCGAGGCGTGCCGGCCCTGCATCATCACCGGGATCATCGGCAGGACCCGCGCCTGCGGTACGAAGAGGTCCTTCGCGATGGTCGTGACACTGCCGGTGGCCCGCAGGCCCGCCGTGTGCCAGTCGTCGACGATCGTCAGATCCGACATCGGCACCGCGATCGTGGCCGGCTCGTACCCGCCGTCCCCGTCCGCCAACAGCACCGAATGCATGTCCCACTGGCTGTGCGGGGCACCGGAGACGAAGTGCCACCGGCCGTTGAGAATCACACCGCCGTCCGTCGGCGTCGCGACACCCGAAGGGTTCACGCCGCCGCAGATCCGCACGCTCGGGTCGGCGAAGATCTCGTCCTGCACCTCGTCCGGGAACAGCCCCGCCAGCCAGGAACCCATCGTGAACGTGCTGATGGTCCACCCGACCGCACCGTCACCGCGCGCCAGCTCGGCGATCACCGCCGACACCGTCCGCACATCGTCCTCCGTGCCGCCGTAACGCACCGGAACCCGCATCTTCATGATCCCGGCATCGGTGACCGCCTGCAGCACCTCCTCGTGCAGGACCCGGTTCTCCTCCTGCCACGGGACGTGCTTGCGGATCACCTCGACCAGGTCGGTGGCCCGGCCGACCAGGCCGGCCTGCGATGTCGCCTCATTGAACGTCATCTGTGCTCCTCAATAGCGATGACAGGAACAGGAGAATGGAGTGCACTGAAACCTCCGCCCGACACGGCGCCGGCCACGCGGGACCGTGACCGGCAGGCCCCGCCTGCCGCCCGGCCGGGCAGCGATTCACCCTCGGTTGCGAACGACTCTGACAGCCGGCCGCACCCGGGCACTTCTCCCACGTTGCCGACCTCCCCCAAAAAACCCACACCCACCATCCACAAATACCCTCGGGCCGTTTCCGCCCCGGATATCCACCCGCACCGGCACAGCCCTCCCCCGGGCAACCAGAAAACGACACAACGGGCCCTCAACACACCGAAAGCGCCACCGGATACACATCCCGGCGGCGCTTCCACTGCACTGACAAATCCCACACCCACCGAGAAGCAGGTGAAATACGGACACCGCGGTCCCCACCGATACGAAAAACCGGTCTCCCCGGCGCCGCCGAAATGACCACCACCACAAATCCGGCCCCACGGGAAACCACCCTGCTTCCCGGGGGCTGCGGCGCCGCATCCGGCCGGACCTGCCCGGCCAGGGTGAGCGCCGCACCTCCCCTGCCGCGACCACGCCTGCGGCCGGGCCGGGCCCCGCAGCCACGCCGTACAGGCGATGCCCGAAGTGCCCGCAGGCGACCACACTGCCGTACCCACCGCAGACCCGGCACCGGTGCCCGGTAGCAGCGGACGACGCGAAAAACCCCGGCCCGCAGCCCCGGCCGCGCCCGCAGGTCAGCCACGCAACGGGACCCCGTCCCCGGCCACACCCCCGGGACAGCTCCCGGACCGGCCCCGCCCCGGCGGCGAAACCCCGCCCCGGGGCGGACCGCACAGGCAAGCCGCTGCCTGCCCCGGCGGCCGCACCAGACATGCGCACCCCTCCCGGCCGGGCGGGCCGGGCCCGGAACCGCACACAGAGCAGCCCTAGAGACCGGCCAGGAACTTCAGCAGTTCCGCGTTGACCTCCTGCGGCCGCTCCTGCTGCGTCCAGTGCCCGACCCCGGGCAGTGCCACCGACCGCGTCAGATTGGGCACGAACATCTGCAGGTTGGAGATCAGCTGGTCCATCCCCGGCAGCTGGACACTGCCGTCCCGCTCCCCGTACAGGTGCAGCGCCGGGGCCGTCATCGGCGCGCCCTGCCACGGCGCCGTCAGCTCCCAGCTCAGCTCCATCGTCCGCCACCAGTTCAGGCCGCCGGAGAACCCGGTCCGCGCGAAGTCCTCCGCATACACCCCCAGGTCGGCCTCCGTCAGCCAGCCGGGCAGCGCACCCGCCTGCGGCAGCAGATCGAACAGCGTGCCGCCCTCGGGCACCACCGGCACAACCGGCGCCCGGTCCTGCGGCGAGTCACCGAAACCCCACCGGAAGAACCGCAGGACACCCTCCCGCGCATCCCGCGCAAGCTCCGCATCGGCCACACCCGGCTGCTGCAGGTAGTTCATGTAGAAACCCGGGCCCAGCGCCTGCGTCAGCCCCGCCAGGGCACTCACCGGACCACGAGGCAGATACGGCAGCCCCAGCGCCACCACCCCACGGACCCGGTCGGGCCGCAGCAACGCCGTGTTCCACGCCACCGGCGACCCCCAGTCGTGACCGACCAGCACCGCCTGCTCCTCACCCAACGCATCCAGCAGACCCGTGATGTCACCGGCCAGATGCAACTGCGAATACTGCTCCACCGCCCCAGGACGGTCGGTGCGGCCGTAACCACGCTGATCAGGAGCGACAACGCGGTAACCCGCCCCCGCAAGAGCAGCGAACTGGTGACGCCACGAGTACCACGTCTCCGGGAAGCCGTGCAGCAGCACCACCAGCGGCCCCTCACCCTGCTCGGCAATGTGCATCCGGATGCCGTTGGTCTGCACGAACCGGTGCCCGACCCCGGCACCCACCCCACCACCCGACGCCAACTGCGGATCACTCATGGCACACCCTTCCTGTCACAGAGAGAAGACCTGAACCGCCCCCAAAACCCTCCCACCACGCCCACCACCGCCACTACTCCCACCTTGCCCCCACCCACCC
>NZ_LMCT01000022.1 GCF_001424875.1 Kitasatospora sp. Root107
CGAAAAAGGTGATCCGTGCGTAAATGGTCAGGCACTTTCGCAGTGACCCGAACGCCAGATCTCCTCGCCCACGCGGCGGAGCCGCAAGTCAGCAGAGCCCCGAGCCCCTGGATAGTGCAACTTGACGAGGAGTGAGATGAGCCTGTGGATCGTCGGGGCCGGCGGTGTCGGCCGGGAGGCGTTGGACACCGCGCTCGCGGCCGGTGTCCCGGTGACCGGGTTTCTGGACGACCGGGCGCAGGGCGGCACCGTGCGCGGGTTGCCGGTGCGGGCACCGAAGGAGCTCGCCGCCGGGGCGGAGTACCTGATCGGGATCGCCGATCCGGCGGTGCGGGCCCGGCTGGCCGCGTTGCTGGACGGCCTCGGTGGGCGGGCGGTGACGCTGGTGCACCCGAGGGCGATCATCGCGCCGGAGACCGAACTCGGCCCCGGCTGCCTGGTGATGGGCGGCGCGTACGTCTCCAGCAGCGTCCGGATCGGCGCGCACAGCCAGGTGCACTACAATGCGACGGTCGGCCACGACACGGTGCTGGCCGACCTGGTGACGGTCTATCCGGGCGGCAACGTGTCCGGTTCGGTGCACGCGGAGCAGGGCGCCACGGTCGGCAGCAACGCCGTGGTGCTGCAAGGCCGCCGCCTGGGCCGGTACGCCTTCGTCGGCGCTGCCGCCGTGGTCACCCGGGACGTGCCGGCGGCCGGCACGGTGGTCGGCTCCCCGGCCCGGCCGATGGCCCCTCGGGGAGACTGACTCAGGGCTCGCCGAGCAGGCGCTCGGCCTCCCGCAACTCGGGGATCAGCGCCTGGAGTTCTGGGTCCACCTCGCCCTCCGCCAGACCGTCGGCCAGCTGGGTCAGCACCGACCGGGCCTTCGGCAGGTCGCCGACGGCGGCCAGGCAGACGGCGGCGTTCATCCAGACGTCCACGGCCTCCGCGAGCCCCTGCCCGCCGTACTGGTAGGCATGGCCCAGGTCGACCAGCAGCGCGGCGTCGCCCTCCTGGACCGCCAGGGCGGCCGAGTGGTCCAGCAACTCCTTGGCCCGGTCCGGCTGTTCCAGCCGGTGGAAGGCGCGGCCGAGCTGGAGCCAGGCGCGGGCGGTCAGCCAGTGGTCGGCGTTCATGGCGGCGGACAGCTCGACGATCTTCAGGACCGCGACCGCCTCGGCCGACTCACCCGCCGCGATCAGTGCCTTGCCGAGCCGGAGCCGGGTGGTCGTCATGGCCAGTACGTTCTCCAGCGCCTCGTAGCGGTGGAGCGCCGCACGCAGCGCGGTCACCGCCTCGCCCGGCCGGTCGAGCTCCAACAGGGCGTCGGCGACGCCCCGTTCGGCCTCGGCCTGGACGTCCTGGTGCGACTGCGGCAGCAGCGCCCGGAACTCCTCCAGGGCCTGCTCCGGCTGTCCAGCCGCGCGCAGACTGTGGCCCAGCCGCAGCCGGGCGGTGGCCAGTGCGTCGGCGTGCTCCGGCCCGGTGAGCAGCGAGACGGCCTGCCGCTGTGCGGTCAGGGCGTCGTCGTCCCGCTCCAGGTCGCTCAGCGCCTGCCCGAGGTGGGAGAGCGCCCGGGCCTCGCCGAACGCGTCCAGGTCGGCCCGGGACAGTGCAGCGGCCTCCTCGAAGCAGCCGACGGCCTCGGCCGGCCGGTGGCAGCTGATCAGCGCATGCCCGAGCCCGTTCAGCGCGTCCCGGAGCAGTCGGCCGGACTGCACCTGCTCCGCCACCTCCGGGGCCGGCCCGGCGGTGGGCAGCTGCCGGGCGGTCAGCACGGCGACGTGGGCGATCAGCAGCGCATCCTCGGGCAGGTGCCGCCGCTCGAAGTAGGTCGCCAGGTCACGGCAGAGCTGCATCCGCAGATCCGGCGGCCCGGCACCGATGGCCAGCAGGGCGGCGGCCGGCCAGTGGTCGTCCAGCCATTGCAGGGCCGTGGCCCGGAGCACCGGGACCGGCCGCCCGGCCCGGGGCGCGGTGGCGGTCAGATCCAGGACGGCGCCGTGCAGGTGCCGCACCTGACGCAGCACCAACCGGGTCAGCGCCTCCTGATGGTCCGTTCCCTCCGCAGCGAGCCCGTGCAGGAACAGGTGGGTCAGCCGGGGCAGCTGCCAGCGCCCCTCCTGGTGTCCGCTGCCCTCCACCAGATGGGCCTTGACCAGCGCCCGCAGCAGCCGCCGGGTGGCGTTCTCCGAGGAGCCGTTCAACGCGGCGGCGTCGGCGGTGCTGACCGGGAAGCCGGGCAGGGCGAGCAGGCGGAGCAGCCTGGCCTGGTCCTCCGGCAGGTGACGGTACGACAGCTCGATGACGGTCCGCAGGGTCTCCTGGTCGTCCGCGATGTCGTCGAGCCGGGTCCGGAAGTCGGCCAGCTCGGCCACCAGCTGACCGAGTGACAGTTCCTCGTCCTGGGCGATCAGGGCACCGACCATCACCAGCGCCCGCGGCAGGTGCTGGCAGAAGGAGGAGAGCTGCTCGGCCGCCACCGGATCCCGCTCGAAGCGGCTGTCGCACCGGCCCAGCAGGGTCCGGACGGTCAGTTTCAGCATCTCCAGCGCTGTCTGCCGGTCGAGTGCGGTCAGCTCCAGCACCTGCGCACCGGGCAGGGCGAAGGAGTTCCGCGAGGTGACCAGCACCCGGGTCCGGCCGTCGCCCGGCAGCAGCGGGCCGACCTGTCCGACCGAGGCGGCATTGTCGAGCAGCACCAGCACGGCCTTCCCCCCGGCCGCCCGCTCGGCCAGCATCGACCGGTAGAGCTGCTCCCGCTCCGGCTGCCCGGTGGGGAGGTCGCTCTCGCGCACGCCGAGTGCCACCAGCAGCACACCGAGCGCCTGGGCCGGCTGCAGACTCCGGTCCGGCCGGTAGCCCTGCAGGTCGACGAACAGCTCGCCGCCCGGGAACAGCTGCCGGTCCCGGGCCCGGCGTGCGGCCTGCAGGGCCAGCTCGGTCTTGCCGACCCCGCCGGGCCCGGTCACCAGCACCACCGAAGCGGGGTCCGGTACCGGCTCGGGCCCGTCCGCCGCCGGGGTGGCCGCGCCCGGCGCCTCGACCAGGACGTGCGGCAGCGGCAGCAGCTGACCCGACGGGCTCCGGCGGGCGAACATCCGGAAGTTGTCCGGGACCGGGACGAACCGGCCGTCCGGGGTGCTCAGCCGCCAGGTCAGTTCGGAGCCGTCGTCGTTCGGTCGGTTCGGTGACCACGGCTCCAACCCACGGGCCGCCGCCAGCTCCTCCAGGGTCTGTTCGGGCTCCGGCTCCGGCTCCGGCCCGGTGCCCGGTGGCTCGATCCGGTCCGGCGTGAGCAGGTCCAGCAGCGTGCTCAGCTCGTCCTGTCGTCCGGCGAAATTCGGACTGTGGGCGGGCAGCCCGGACTTCACGGGGCGGCCGGTCGGTACGGCGGAGATGGTGAGCCGGTCGATCCGGCCGGCCTGGATCACGTTCCTGGCCTTGGACAGACCCGTGATCAGGTTCCGGATCGAGTCCTGGGAGGTCATCGGCACCTCGCGAACGCATAGGGTCGGGCCATGGCCATTCCTTCCTTCCTGGCGGAGCTGCGCTCCGTCGTCGGCACCCGTCCGCTCTGGCTCTCCGGCGTGGGGGCGGTGGTCCGGGACGAGCAGGGCCGGGTGCTGCTCAACCGCCGCTCCGACTCCGGTCGTTGGTCGATCGTCGGCGGCATCCTCGACCCGGGGGAGCAGCCCGCCGACGGGCTGGTCAGGGAGGTGTTCGAGGAGACCGGTCTGGTGGTCGAGCCGGAGGCACTGGCCTCGGTGACCGTCTCGCCGCTGCTCAGCTACCCGAACGGGGACCAGGCCCAGTACCTCGACCTGACCTTCCGCTGCCGCCAGGTCTCCGGCGACGCCCGGGTGAACGACGACGAGTCGCTGGAGGTGGCCTGGTTCGCCCCGACCGAGCTGCCCGAGCTGGACGACTACGCCCGCTACCGGCTGGAACTGGCCCTGGCGGGGAAGGCCGAGACGGTGTTCTCCTTCACCCCGCCGACGGGCGACCCGGCCTGATCCGGAGTCAGCGACCCGGCCCGACCGGGGATCAGAGCGTCCGGAACCACTCGGCGGTGCGCTCGATGCCCTCGCGCAGCGGCACGGGTACCACCTCGGGGAACAGCTCCCGGAGCCGGCTGTTGTCGGCCTGCGAGTCGCGGACGTCACCGGGCCGGGACTCGACGTGCTCGGCGGCCAGCGGCAGGCCGAGCACCGAGCCGATCTCGTCGATCAGTTCCAGCAGGGTGGTCCGGGTGCCGAAGGCCAGGTTCACCGGGTCGGCGTGCACCACCCGGCGGACCACCGCCTCGCTGATCACCTGGGTGACCGTACCGACGTAGGTGAAGTCCCGGCTCTGGCCGCCGTCCCCGTGCACGGTCAGCGGCCGCCCGGCCAGCGCCGCGTCCAGGAAGGCGGGCAGCACGGCCGCGTACGCGTGCCCGGCGGGCTGCAGCGGGCCGAACACGTTGAAGAACCGCAGCGGCAGCACGCCCAGCCCGTAGCAGTGGTGGTAGGCCGTCAGATACGCCTCGGTGGCCAGCTTGCTGACCGCGTACGGGCTCATCGGCGCCGTCCGCATGGTCTCCCGCTTGGGCAGCTCCCGGTTGGCCCCGTAGACCGAGGACGAGGACGCCGCCACCAGGTAGCCGACGCCCGCCCGGCGGGCCGCCTCCAGCACCTCCAGGGTGCCGGTGGCGTTGGCGTGGTGGCTGGCCAGCGGATCGGCCACCGAGCGCGGCACCGAGGGCAGCGCGGCCAGGTGCACCACCGCGTCGGCGCCCGCGAAGGCGTCGTCCAGCAGGGCCGGGTCCAGGATGGTGCCCTCGTGCAGGGTCACGTCCAGACCGGCCAGGTTGGCCTTGCTGCCGGTGCTGAGGTTGTCGACCACGACCACGTGGTCCACCTCGGGACGGGCCAGCAGGGCCCGGGCGAGGTTGGCTCCGATGAAACCGGCTCCGCCGGTCACGACCACCCGCATGTTCAAGCTCCCCCCACCGTCGGCCCGCGGCCTCCCCGCCTCGGGCGCACTGCGCCGCATGCTATCGGCGTGACCACCGCCGACGTGCGGATCTCGTGAACTCCGGTGCGGGAAAGGAGGAATCGGGGGCTCAGAGCTTGCGCTGGCGGTACATCTCCTCGGCCGCGTCCAGCACCGCCGCCAGGTCCCCGCCCGCGCTGGCGGTGGCCACCGCCGCCACCGCCCCCTCCACGAACGGGGCGTCGGCCAGCCGGACCGGGAACGGCAGTCCGTGCTCGTCCGCGTCGGTCAGCAGCGCCCGGACGGTGCCGACCGCGCTGCCCAGGTCGGCCAGGACCACGACCCCGTGCCCCTGGTCCACCCGGCGGGCCGCCGCGGCCACCAGGACCGCGCTGGTACCGAGCCCGTCCGCCAGGCTGCCCCCGGTGGCGGCCACCGCCGCCGGGTCGTCGGTCCTGGTCAGCCCGACCGCCAGTGCGGCGACCGCCTCGGCCAGCCGCTGGCTGTGCGAGACCAGCACCACGCCGACCCGCCCGAGCCCGGCCGCCCGGGGGTGCCGCGGAACCTCGGGATCCGGCTCGCCGGGGTGCGGCGCGGACGGGGCCTGTGAGATGGGAATCACATCGGCCCGGGAGTCCTCCCGGCGTTCCATGACTGCTCCTCGGGGCCTCTGCGGTACACGGTCTGACGGGACGTCTTCTGACGGGGCGTGGAACAACACTCTCGCAGCCGTACCCCGGTCGCGACCGGATCCGCCCGGCCCTAGCACAGCACGTGTCGCAGGCGGGGCGGAACGACTTATCCGGCCCCGTGTGGAGGGGCGAAAGCGGCAAGCCGGTGCAGGCCGGGCCCGGCTGACTAGGCTGGGGCCACGTTCGACAGGGAGGAGCATCCAGTGGCGGCCGACAGTGGCACCAGTGTGGCGAGCGAGACCGGGGCGGCGGCCCAGGGATGGGGCCCGAAGCCGGAGCTGGACCTCACCGGGGCGGAGTGGCTCTCCAGCGACCAGGGCGACGGCGCAGTACAGATCGCCTTCGTCGGCGAGTACATCGCGATGCGGGACGGGCGGGAGCCGGACGGGCCGGTGCTGGTCTTCACGCCGGCCGAGTGGCGGGCGTTCGTTCTTGGGGCGCGGGACGGCGAGTTCGACCCACGCTGACTCCTA
The DNA here is from genome assembly GCF_001424875.1 of Kitasatospora sp. Root107. Taxonomy (GTDB): domain Bacteria; phylum Actinomycetota; class Actinomycetes; order Streptomycetales; family Streptomycetaceae; genus Kitasatospora. The sequence goes on from NZ_LMCT01000022.1 coordinate 6,125, forward strand.
CTTCGTCAGCTCGGCGGGACGGCAGTCGGCACCGGAAAGAAATCTGATGGTCCGATAGTCGTTGACTGTTCGACAAGTAACGGCCCACAGTAAGAAGCAGACAGACGCCGTGCCCAACGCCCCCACGCGTCCAGGCACGGCGCCTGCTGTGCGGTCCGGGCACAAGTGCCGGACCCCCTCCCGAGGTAGAACCCCGGACGCACCAGGGTGCGCCGTCGCCGGGAGGCGTGGCTTCGGCTCCGAGAGCGACTCGGAGACCGGTGCCGGGTTCCCGGGATCCGCACGCCCCCACGCGGCGGTGTCCCGGGCAGGTTCACGAGCTGCGACGGGCCGGGGCCCCGCGAACCTGGTCTATGGGTGTTGTGTGTGCTGCTCTGCGCCTGACGCTACTCGACGGTCGGTGGACAGCGGAAAGTGCCTGTGCAGGTGACTCGGGTGTCGCACGACGATGTGCATGAGGGAACGCACACGCGGGCGCGCTGCGACAACACCGCCCCCCGGTGGATCGAGCCCACAGCGGCTGTCGTGCTGAACCGAACGTAGCCCGGACGGTTGCTCAGAGTCAACATTGGTCTCTGAGCGTGGATCTCGCTCGGGGCACCCACCCGCCCCGTGAGCAGGGCGTGACCGCACCGTACGATGGTGTCATGTCATTTCTCCGCCGCCGCTCCGGCTCTCCCGCGGGACCGGACTTCGACGTGCTCGCGATGGACCCGGGCGACTGGCCGGGCGACTTCGGCGCCATGATGATGAGCGGCCCGGACGGCTCCTGTCAGGGCATCTTCCTGCGGTACGACCTGTTCGGCGGTCGTGGCCCCGCGATGTTCATCGGGAATCTGCCCGAGGGATCGCCGGCCCGGGACGCCGAGGACGGCGTCCCGTTCGAGATCCGCCAGCTGCTCACCGCGCTGGAGCACGAGGAGCCGGTCGAGTTCGTCTCGGCCGAGGACTTTCCGGTCATGCTCGGCGACGACCTGCTGATCGTCCGGAAGGTCAAGGTCAGCGAGGAGCGGGTGTTCTGCGCCCAGTTCGGCCGCAGCGACGGCGTCCAGGTCACCATCGCCTCCTGGGACCGGCCGATTGCGGACGATCTCTACCAGTTGCTCAAGCCGCTCCCGGCGGACATGTTCCAGCAGGGCTGATTTCCGGCCAGACTCTGCTTGACGGTATTGATCAACGCTTCGTACAGTCACCAGCATGTCGTGTCCTCGCCTGCTGCTGACCCGGCGCAGCTATCTCGATCTGCGGCGTACCGCGAGCGCGGCGTGTCCGGGCCGCTGAGGGGGAGTCGACTCCTCCGGCGGCCCGCCTCCGGCTGAATCCAGCCGTTCTATGCGAGGTCGCCGTCTACGGTTCCGCGCGCCGCCGCCGGTGCGCTCGCCCGCAGTTCGCCGCGCACCACGCTGCCGCCCGGAGGCACCAGCTCATGACCGTCACTGATGGCACCTCACCCGTCGTGGACGCCCTCGCCCGGCTGCCCCGGGTGGTCGACCTGCTGGCGGCCCGGGCCGAGGAGCACGACCGGGACGCCACCTTCCCGTACCAGGGCATCGAGGCCGTGCACGAGGCGGGGCTGCTCACCCTGACCATCGGTCAGCGTTACGGCGGCCCGGGCGGCACGCTCGCCGACACCGTCCGGCTGCTCGCCCAACTCGGGCGCGGGGACGCCTCGGTGGCGGTGCTCACCGCCTTCACCCTGCTCCAGCACGCCGAGCAGGCCAGGAACGGCAGCTGGCCGGCCGGGGTCTACCGCCGGCTGCTGACCGAATCCCGCCGGGGCCCCGCCCTGGTCAACACGCTGCGCGCGGAGCCCGGCGGCCGGCTGGCCACGGTGGCCCGCTGGGACGGCAGCGGCTGGCGGCTGACCGGCCGGAAGACCTTCTGCGCGGGCGCCGAGGCGCTGGCCTGGCTGGCGGTCCGGGCCCGGACCGAGGAGACGGTTCCGCGGACCGGCCTCTTCCTGGTCCGCGGTGACAGTCCGGGCATCGAACTCGATCCGGTCTGGGACCAGTTGGGTCTGCGGGCGAGTGCCGGGCACGACGTGCTGCTGACCGATGTCGCGGTGGCCGCCGACGCGGTGGTCGGGCTGGCCGGGACCCCGGCCGAGGAGCCGCCCGCCGACCGGCTGGACCGGGCCTGGCGTGAACTCGCCCTCTCGGCCGTGCACCTGGGCGTCGCCCGGGCCGCGCAGGAGTGGCTGATTCGGTTCCTCGGCCAGCGGACTCCGGCCAATCTGACCGAGCCGCTGGCGACCGTGCCCCGGTACCGCACGGCGGTGGCCGAGATCGAGGCCTCGCTGATCGGCGCCGAGGAACTGCTGTACGGCCTGGCCGCCCGGGTGGACCAGGGCGACCAGGCGGCCGCTGCGCGCTCCGGGGCGGCCCAGCTGCTGGTCAACCGCACCGCCACCGCAGCCGTCCAACAGGCCGTCACCCTCACCGGCAACCCCGGCCTCAGCCGCCGCCACCCCCTGGAGCGCTACCTCCGCGACGTCCTCAGCGGGCGCACCCACCTCGCGCCCGAGGACATCGTCCTCGACAGCCTCGCCCACACCCACCTGGGCTGAGGCAACTGCGCCAAGTCGGCACCCGCCAGGGGCTCGGGGAACGGCGACGCCGACCCTTGCAAGGTGATCCGTACGTAAATGGTCAGGCACTTTCGTACGTGACCCCGGCGCCAGATCTCCTCGCAGTTCCCCGAGCCCCTGGACAGTGCAACCGAGCGCCCTGCAAAAGGCGTGCCTCAGCGGGTCCCGACCGCGGTGCGGACCGCCCGGCGGGCGAGTGCGGCGTCGTCGTAGAGGCGGCGGATCATGATGCGCTGCTCCTCGCCCGCGCCCGGGACGTCGTGCAGGCGGATCTCCCGCATCAGCACCAGGACCAGGTTGACCAGGAACGCGTCCCGCGCCACCGTCCCGCCGGACTGGGCGAGTTGGCTGATCTGGCGGCGGGCGGCGGAGTCCCCGGAGAGGACGCTCCAGAGCACCGCCAGGTCGTACCCGGGCAGGTACCAGCCGGCCTGCTCCCAGTCGACCAGGACCGGGCCCGACGGAGCGAGCAGGATGTTGCCGAGCAGCGCGTCGCCGTGGCAGAGCTGGAGCGGGCTGCCGGCCAGGCCGTGCAGCAGGGCCCGCAGGTCGCTCGCGTCCCGGTCGGTGAGCTGGCCGACCGAGTGGAAGCGGGAGATCTCCAGCTGGTAGTCGAGCGGCTTGCCGAACACGTCGGTCGGCGGCCGCCAGAGGTTCAGCGAGCGGATCGAGCCGAGCACGGCGCGCAGCTCGCCGGGAGTCGGCGCGCTCACCGGGTGCCGCTCGCGGGCGGCCTGACGGCCCGGTACCCGCTCCATCACGAGCACGCAGCGCTCGTGGTCGGCGGCCACCAGCCGGGGCAGCCGGACCGGCGGACGGTGCCGGACGAAGGCCCGGTAGACCGAGACCTCGTGGTGGAAACGTTCGATCAACTGCTCGGCGTGCTCGCTGCGAAGCGCCTGCGGAGCGAGGCACTTGGCGACCACGGGTGCCCGGCCGATGGTGCCGGCGATCAGGATGTGTCGGCTGCCTTCCCGCAGGACCTGGCGGGGAAGGAAGCCAGGGCATATCCGCGAGATGTTGGCGAGGGCGGCCCGTACCGCGGGGGTCTGCAGGGCGGCCGGGTCGAGCCGGTCGGCGGTGGCGGCCTCCAGGGCGCGGCCGCGGTTCAGCCGGTCGGTGCCGTTGCGGGCCGCCAGCTGGTCGGCCTGACGGGGGAGCAGGCCGCGTGCGGTGGCCAGCGCCCTCGGGTCGCGGTACGGGGCAGGGCCCTGACCGGGGCGACCGCCGGCTGCGGTGGGGGGGCGCAGCGCGGTACGGGTCTGGGTGGGGGTGCCGGTGGTCGCTGAGGAGTACATGGGGTGGTGAGGGTCCCTTCCTGGCCGGCGGCTGGCCTCTGCCGGTGTCTGCTACGGACTGCCCCGGGTGGCGGAGGTGTGCACCGTCGCGGTGCACCGCCGGGGCGGAGGGGTGGAGCGCAGGCGCCGGGCACGGAACTTGACTAGCCGTCACGACCCGCACCCTGGGGAGTGCGTGCCGTGGCGCCTGCCCTGGCCATGCCCGGCGCCTGTGCGCCACCCTGCCGCGCCACCCCCTCGGATGAGGCCCCGGAAAGTCCGTTGACGGCTGCTCAGGGCAGTCCCTGAGCCGTTTTCGGGCCTTCCGACCCGGAGTCGGGGTGGCGCATCTCTACCTGACACCCGGTCAGCACTGGTGCACCATGTGGCGGACCCTGGCGAAGCGTGGCGAATGGTCGCGCGGCACATGCCAGCGCACTAGGGTCGAGAGCAGCCGAGGATTCCTGGGGGCTTCACGTGAGCAAGGGGCCGAACGCCAGATTCGCCGACCTGTTCGCCCTGACCGGTTGGTCCAAGGGCGAGTTGGCGAGGCTGGTGAACCGGCGCGGTGCGGCGATGGGTCAGCAGCAGCTGTCCACCGACACCTCGCGGGTGCGGCGCTGGATGGAGCAGGGGGAGATCCCCCGCGATCCGGTGCCGAGACTACTGGCTGCCCTGTTCACCGAGCGGCTCGGCCGTGTCGTCACCACTGAGGACCTCGGTCTGGAACGACACCGGCCCACCAGGTCCGGCAGCACGCCGTCAGCAGAACCCTGGGAGTCGGATCGGACGGCTGAAGTCCTCACCGAGTTCACGGGAATGGACCTCATGCTCAACCGACGCGGACTGGTGGGCGCGGGCACCGCGCTCGCCGCGGGCGCCGTCATCGGCGACAACCTCTACGACTGGATGCGGGGCGCCGACGTGGCGGCCGCAGTCCAACGGCCGGGCCTCCGAAGAGTGATCACCCAGGGCGGGCCCCGGCCGGTCATCGACGTGTACGAGCCGGGCCCGGTGGGCGCGGAGGAAGTGACCGCGCTGGAGCGGTCGGTGGAGGTCTTCCGGGCCTGGGACGCCTCCCGGGGCGGCGGCCTGCAGCGCAAGGCGGTGGTCGGCCAGCTGAACGAGGTGGGCGGGCTGCTCACCCACGACCTGCGGCCCGACGTGAAGCAGCGGCTCTGGATCGTGGCCGCCAACCTGGCGGTGCTGGCCGGCTGGATGTCGCACGACGTGGGTCTGGAGCCCACCGCGCAGCGGTACTTCGTGATCGCGGCGCAGGCGGCCAAGGAGGCGGACGACCGGCCGCGGGCGGGTGAGGCGATCTCCCGGGCCGCCCGGCAGATGCTCCATCTCGGCCGGGCCGACGACGCGTTGGAGCTGATGCAGCTGGCCCGGGCCAGCAGCGGGGATCAGATGCTGCCGCAGACCAGGGCGATGCTGCACACCGTGGAGGCGTGGGCGCAGGCCGCGCTCGGCCGGGCCGATGCCACCCGCCGGGTGCTCGGCGAGGCGGAGGAGCTGTTCGTCCAGCACAGCGACCTGGCGGTGCCCACCTGGATGGCCACCTTCAACGAGGCCGAGCTGCACGGTATGCAGGCGCTGGTCTACCGGACGCTGGCCGAACACGACCCGGGCGCGGCCCGGTTGGCCGAGCGGCACGCGCAGCGCGCGATGGACCTGCGGGCGACCACCGGCCGGGAGCGCTCCAGCCTGCTCGACGAGATCACCCTGGCCTCGGTCTACTGGCTCTCCGGCGAGCCGGAGGGGGCGCTGACGCACGCCAAGCTGGCGCTCAACTCGATCGGCCAGACCTCCTCGACCCGGACCTGGGACCGGCTGCGCGAGATGTACCGGCTGTCCAGCCGCTACCAGGGCGTGCCGGCGGTGGCCGAGCTGCGGGCGGAGATCCACGCGGTGCTGCCCGAGGCCCGCCGGGAGATCTGAGTCTCGTAGAGCAGAGCCTCGTAGAGCTGCCGAGGCTCAGGCGAGCTGACGGAGTGACATCCGCAGGGCGGTCACCTGGCCGTCCTGGTCGAGCATGGGCACGCCGGTCACCTGGAGGTGGCGCGGCTCGTCGCCGGGCTGTTCGATCGGCACCAGGCCGGATTCGGCCTGCCCGCGCAGCAGCGCGGAGGTGACCACCCGGCGGAGCGTGGGCCGGTCCGCCCGGAGCAGCTGGTCGAGGCTGAGCGGGCCGAGCCTTGGATCACGGCCGAGCAGCCGGTAGACCTCGGGCTGCCAGCTGACCTGGTCGGTGCGCAGGTCCCAGACGGCAGTGCTCATCGCTACCCCTCACGTAGGTATGGGCAAGGAGGACGCCCAGGGCGTGCGGCGGTGGAAAGACTCTGCCACGAGGGCGGGACGGGTGTGAGGGGTTACGGCAAATCCTTCACGGAATTTCCATTGGCATATGCGGCGACGGGGTCCGGGCACGGACCTGATCGGTCCTGTGTGCGTAAGGGGCGCCCAGGCGGTAACCTTCGGTGATTCCGGCGCCCGGGCGCCCTTGCAGGAGCCATCAGACCCCCCGGCGACGGAAATCCCGTTGCCACCACGACCGCCGCAACGGATGCTGACGTCATGTTCGAGCCAGTGATAGCGCCCAGTGCCAGCCTCCTCGGCCTCCTCCAGCGAGGCCGTGGTGACGGACAGCTGCATGCGCTCGCGGCCGACCGTCACGAGGCGATCACCGCCCTGGAGGAGTGCGTCACCAACGACCCCAGGGCCGACTGGCAGGTCGAGAACCGCTCCCTTTACTACGCCCGCCTCTTCATGGAGCTGGAGGCGCCGCTCAGCGGGCTCGAGCAGCACCTGCACGCCACGGAGGACGTCTTCGAGCCGGACGAGTCGCGGACCGGCCTGGCCCTGGCGGTGCTCGGCCACCTGGCCGCGTACGGCCGCCGGGACGCCCTGGACCTGCTGCGCGGCTATGTCGCGGTCGGCACCAACTGGGCCTGGGCGCTGGACGAGCTGGCGCTGCGCGACGACGACCGCAGCCTGCTCTCGCTGGCCCCCTCGGTGCTCGGCCGCTTCCCGGCCGACCCGCAGGGTGACGCCGGGCTGCGGGCCGCGATCAGAGCTGCATACGAGCCCCGGCCATGGCGGCTGTGGGCCGCGCACCACCCCCGGATCGCCGCCGCGAGCGAGCAGTCCCCGTTCGACCTGTGGCAGCGGCAGATGAACCGCGGCGGGATCACCCCCGGCTGGAGCACCACCGATGTGCTGGCCTGGGCGGACCAGGCCGAGCCCGGCGGCTCCGCCGAGCGCCGCGCGGCCGCCGCCGCCCGCTGCCTGGCCGCCGTGGTGCGTCCCGAGGACCGGCAGACGGTGCTGGAGGCCGCCCGGACGGGCTCGCCCGGCGCCAGGACGGCCGCCCTCCGTTACCTGGTGGACCAGCAGGATCCGGACGCCGCCGAACTGATCGAGGCCGCCGCCGCCGACATCGACGAACGGGTCGTCGACGCGGCCCTGTCGGTGCTCGGCCGGATGCGCGGCCCGGCCGCGCTGGCTCATGCCCGCCGCTGGGCCGACCCCGCCACCGGTGGCGCCGACAGCGCGCTCGGCGAGGTCGCCGTCCAGCTGCTCGCCGACGCCGGCGACCCGGCCGACGGGCCGTTGGTGGTCGACGGGCTGCGCCAGTGGATCTCGGTCCGTGGCGTGACCGGAGCCGGCCTCGGCACCCTGGTCGACGGTGTGGGGCGGCTGGCCGCCGCCGGAGCCGTCCCCGCCCTGCGTCACGTCTACGGCGAGGGGGGGCGGCCGGGCCGCCCGCGCGCTGGCCGTCACGGACCCGCACTTCGGTCGGGGGATAGCGGTCGAGTGCCTCTGGGACTGCGAGGAGGCCACCCGCGAGCTGGCCGCCCGCCACGTCACCACCACCGGCGACGTCCGGGTGCTGGAGCGGCTGCGCCGACTGGCCGCCGATCCGGCCGAGGAGGCCGAGCTGCACGCGGTCATCCGCGGGCGCCTGACCGGGCACTGAAGCAAGGTCGCGCTTTCGGGCCGACGAGCGCGGGGCGACTGGCATGATGGACGGGCCCTCCGCCCGCCCGAACCCGGGAGCCTCGCCGCTGATGATCCGTTACCGCTCGCTCGCCCGCGTCGCCACGCCGATAGCCGCTCTGGCCGGGGTGGTGCTGCTCGGCGGCCCCGCGTTCGCGCACACCGGGGTCACCTCCCAGCAGGCCCAGGCGCTGGCGGTGGACGCCGTGCTCTCGTTCAAGGCGGCGGGGGAGTCGGACACGGCCGGGATCGACGAGGTGCAGGTGGTGCTGCCGGCCGGGATCGCGCCGGCCGACGTGAGTCTGGTGAAGGCCCCGGAGGGCTGGACGTTCAAGCCGGGGGCCGAGGGCTTCTCGCTGGCCGGGCCCGGTCTGGCACCGGGCAAGAACGCCGAGTACCAGGTGAAGGTGCGTCAGCTGCCGGACGCCCAGCAGGTGGTGTTCAAGACCCTGGTGCTGTACACCGACACCCAGGTGGACCGCTGGATCGAGGTCCCGCAGGGCGGCAGCGAGCCGAAGAACCCGGCCCCGGTGCTCAAGCTGGCCAAGGCCGCTCCCGGTGCCACCCCGCTGGCCGCCGCCAGCCCGAGCCCTTCGCCGAGCCCCAGCCCGACGCCGAGTCCGTCGCCGTCGCAGGCCGTCCCCAGTGCGAGAGCCAATGTGACGCTCGTCCTGGAGACGTCGACGGAGAAGAGCTTGGGCAACGGCGGGATCGTCATCGGCACGGTCGCCGTCCTGCTGGTCGCGGTCGGCGGCGTGATCTGGTGGCGCCGCCGGTCGGCCAGGAGCTGAGCGACGGCGCCACCGGGGTCGCTACTTGGCCGGGACGCCCGCGTCCGGCGCCAGCACGCCCGCCGTCACCAGGCCGATGATCAGGATGCCGAGCAGCACCCGGTAGATCACGAACGGCATGAAGCTGTGGCTGGAGATGTACTTCAGGAACCAGGCGATGGCCGCGTAGCCGACCGCGAAGGCGATCAGGGTCGCCAGGATGGTCGGCCCCCAGGCCGGGGCCGGGCCTTCGCCGATCTTGAACAGCTCCAGCACCCCGGATGCCAGCACGGCCGGGATGGCGAGCAGGAACGAGTACCGGGCCGCCGCCTCCCGGCTGTAGCCGAGCAGCAGGCCCGCGCTGATCGTGCCGCCCGAGCGGGACACCCCGGGGATCAGCGCCAGTGACTGCGCCAGCCCGTACGCGATGGCGTGAGGCAGCGTCAGCTCGCTGATCGGCTTGGCGTGCCGGACTGCCCGGGTGCGGTCGGCGATCGCCAGGATCACGCCGAACACGATCAGCGTGGTGCCGATCACCCGCAGGTCGCGCAGGGTGGTCTCGATGCTGTCCTGGAACAGCGCCCCGAAGATACCGATCGGCAGCGTGCCCAGGATGACGAACCAGCCGAGCCGGGCGTTCGGGTCGCTGCGCCGCTCGCGCTTGAAGAGCGCGACCACCCAGGCCGAGACGATCGCCGCGATGTCCTTCCGGAAGTAGATCAACACGGCCGTCTCGGTACCCAGCTGGGTCACCGCGGTGAAGGCCGCCCCCGGGTCCTGCCAGCCCACGAGGGCCGAGAACACCCGCAGGTGGGCGGAGGAGGACACCGGGAGGAATTCGGTGAGGCCCTGGACGAGGCCGAGTACGGCGGCGTGGAACCACTCGATCACCGGGCACCCGCCGCGGTTATCTGGGGGAGGGTGCGCATCAGCTCTGGTCCTGTTCTGTTCACGGAAACCGGGGCGCGCCGCCCCGTCGTCGCACCGGCGCCGCCGGGCTCACAGGGCACCGTCCGGCGCAGCCAGATGATACGGCTTCAAGGTGTACGGCCGCTGCCAGTGCACCCCGCGCTGCCTGTCGCCGTGCTCATGGCATGTGGCATCATCCCGGGATGATCACTGCAGCGGACTCCGGCACCTGGACCCTCGGCGACCTGACCGTCAACCGGATCGGCTTCGGCGCGATGCGGCTGACCGGCAGCGCCGCCTTCGACCTGGGCACCCCCAGCAACCGGGAGCGCTCGATAGCCGTGCTCCGGAAGGCCGTCGAGCTCGGCGTCAACCACATCGACACCGCCGCCTTCTACTTCTCCTCGCTGCGCTCCGCCAACGAGCTGATCAACCGGGCGCTCGCCCCGTACGCCGACGACCTGGTGATCACCACCAAGGTCGGCCCCGGGCGCGGCCCCTCCGGCGACTGGCTGGACTGGCCCCGGCCCGACCAGCTGCGTGGTCAGGTCGAGGAGAACCTGCGCCAGCTCGGCCGCGACCACCTGGACGTGGTCAACCTGCGGATGCAGGGCCGGGGCCCGCTCGCCGAGCACTACGGCGCCCTGGCCGAGCTGCGGGCGGCCGGCCTGATCCGCCACCTCGGCGTCTCCAACGCGGACGCCGCCCAGCTGGCCGAGGCCCAGGCCATCGCGCCGGTGGTCTGCGTGCAGAACCGGTTCGGGCTCGGCGCCGCCGCCGCAGAGCAGGAGCTGCTGCGCAGCTGCGGCGAGCAGGGTGTGGCCTTCGTCCCGTTCTTCGCGATCGCGGGGGAGGGCAAGGAGAGCGGCGTGGGTGGCACCGACAGCCCCGAACTGCTCGCGGTGGCGGCCGCGCACGGCGCCTCCCCGGCCCAGATCCGGCTCGCCTGGACGCTGGCCCAGGGCCCGCACGTGCTCGCCATCCCCGGCACCGGCAACCCCGACCACCTGGTGGAGAACATCGCGGCCGGCGCCCTGCGACTGTCCGCCGAGGAGCTCGCCACCCTGGCCGCCCGATGACCGTCACCGCAGCGGAGCTGGCGCTCCGTCATGTCGCGGCCCGGTCCACCGGCGGGCCGCTGACCGTCGGCCTGAGGGTCACCCTCAACTTCCACCCGGACCGGGCCTTCACGGGCGGCCGCCCGATCCTGCGCGCGCTGGCCGAGGACGGCGCCTACCGCTCCCAGTTCGTCACCGGCACCAGCAACGGCGGCCTGACCGCCCACCCCGGCGGCGACCGCTGGAACTGGGAGAGCCGGATCTTCGGCGGTGCGTACGACTCCGCACCCGCCGAACAGCGCCCGGTGTACGGCGCGCTGAACTTCCGTCACCAGCCGGCCGGGGCCGCCCCGAGGTTCGGCTCCGCGCACCTCCGGCTGACCGCCGAGGCACTCGCCCGGACCAGCTTCTGCTACCCCGACAGCTTCCTGGAGCCGGCCGACTTCGGCACCGCCGCGCGGATGTCCCTGGTCGAACTGGCCGAGGCCGACGAGCAGGACGCCCTGGACGACTACGTCGAGGCCCATGTGCACGGCGGCGTCCGGCTGGACCGCGACGTCGAGGCCCTGGTGCTGGACCCGAGCTTCCGGGGCACCGCCGTCGAGGCCGACGCGGCCGGGCTGCCCTGCCCGGTCGAGTGGCACCCGGGGTACCGGCTCGCGGTCACCGAGCTGCGCCGCCACCCGGACTACCGGGGCGCCGAGTACGTCGAGCTGGGCGCCACGATCGCCGAGGACGGGTGGCTCGACCCCCGCGTGCTCGGCGCGGCGGTGGCCACCGGGGAGCACGATCCGCAGGACCTCAAGAAGGTCTGGCACTACCTGGCCCGGTTCGGTACGGCAGGCTGATTATTGACGGGCTTTCGCCCCGGCCGGTCGGTAGCCTGCGCGGCATGGACCTCGAAACCCTGCCCGTGGTGGAGTTCGCCTTCCCCGGCCCGCTGCGCGACCAACTCGTCGCAGCGATCCTGTCCGGCGCCAAGACCACCACCTCAGCCCTGGTGGCCAGTTACGAGTACGACGGCGAGCCGCTGCCGGAAGCCGGTACGCGGTCGGCGGTGATCGACTCGGCCGGCCGCCGGGTCGCGGCGATCGAACTCACCGAGGTCCGGGTGGTCCGGCTCGCCGACATCGACCTCCGGCACGCCGTGGACGAGGGCGAGGGCGACGAGTCGGTGGCCCAGTGGCGGGCCGGACACGAGGAGTTCTGGCACAGCCCGGAGATCCGCGCGGAGCTCGGTGCGGACTTCACGGTCGACGACGACACCTTGGTGGTGGTCAAGCGCTTCCGGCTGCTCTCCCCCGCAGCCGGAAGCTGAGTCAGCTGCCGAACGCCCGTCGGCTGTGCGCCAGCAGCTCGCGGAGCGCGGGGTTGCGGGTGTCCCGCCAGACCAGGGCGAGCAGCGCGGGCGTGTCGACGTCCTCGATGCCGACCGGGGTGAGCCGGTCGCGGTAGTGGGCGGCCATCGAGGCGCTGAGCACCGCGACACCGAGCCCCCGGGCGGCCAGGTCGGCGATCGCGTCCGCCGCGCTCGCCTGCAGGGCGATCCGGGGCTCGACGCCCTGCCCGGCGCAGGCCCGGTCGAGTACCGCCCGCAGGCCGGTGCCCGGTGGCATGCAGATGACCGGGTGGGCGAGCAGCTGACGGAGTGTCACGCTGCTCCGGTCGGCCAGTGGATGCCCCGGGGGTACGGCGGCGACCAGCTGTTCGCTGATCACGGTGAGTGCCTCCAGGCCGGCGGGGGTGGTGGCCGCGGCGCCGATCAGGGCCAGATCGACGGCGCCGGAGTGCACCTCCTCGACCAGCCGGTCCGAGCCGTCCTCCAGCAGCGAGAGCTGCACCCCGGGGTGCGCGCGGTGGAAACCGGCCAGTGCGTCGAACAGCGGGGTGACGGTGCATCCGACCACCATGCCCACCGTCAGCCGGCCCCGGATCAGCTCGGTCACCTCGCCGACCGCCTGGCCGACCGCACCGGCGGCGGCCAGCGCGGCCCTGGCATGTTCGAGGGCGGCCTTCCCGGCCACGGTCAGGGTGGCAGTACGGGTGGACCGGTCGAACAGCTCGGCGCCCAGCTCGCGTTCGAGCTGCCGGATCTGGGCGCTGACCCCGGACTGGCTGATGTGCACCCGCTCGGCGGCCCGGGTGAAGTTCCGCTCCTCGGCGACCGCGACGAAGTACTCCAGCTGTCTCAGTTCCATGACTCCGGATTCTAGTTCTGATCCGAACCAGCTGTTGGACTTGTCGACCGGCCCGAACGAAGCTGGAGGTCAACCAGCACCGAACACCCGGAGGAAGCCATGACGGAGTACCAGGCGTACGAGAAGGCGATGCGACCCGAGGACCTCACCCGGTTCTTCGTCGAGCGCTCGAACGCCGGTGACGCGGCCGGGGTGGCGGCGCTCTACGAGGAGGACGCGGTGCTGGCCTACCCGCCCGGCAGTCTGACGGTGGGTCGGGAGGCGATCCGCGAGCTGTGGGCCAAGGTGCTGGCCAACCGGCCCCGGTTCCAGCCGGAGCAGCCGCTGCCGACGCTGGTCAGCGACGGCATCGCGCTGACCTCGACCCCGCCCGCCGACGGCTCCGGCGCCCGCGCGCAGGTGGTCCGCCGTCAGCCCGACGGCAGCTGGCTCCGGCTGCTGGACCAGCCCGAGTTCGCCGCACCCACCGGCTGAGTGCTGATCAACTGCCTTGTACGGTGACCGGGTAACCCCACCGGACCGTTCAACGGAGCACCCATGGCAGAGCCCCTGATCGCCGCAGTCGCCGGCCGGACGCCGAAGGTCGACCCGACCGCGTTCGTCGCCGCCAACGCGGTGGTGGTCGGATCGGTCACCCTCGGCCCCGGCGTGAGCATCTGGTACGGCGCGGTGCTGCGCGGCGACGCCGAGTCGATCACGGTCGGCGCGGACACCAACATCCAGGACAACTGCACCGTGCACGCCGACCCGGACTTCCCGGCGGTCCTCGGCGAGCGGATCTCGGTCGGCCACAACGCGGTGCTGCACGGCTGCACCGTGGAGGACGACGTCCTGGTCGGGATGAGCGCCACCGTGCTGAACGGCGCCCGGATCGGCGCCGGTTCGCTGGTGGCGGCGGGCGCGGTGGTTCCGCAGGGCATGCAGGTGCCGCCCGGCTCGCTGGTGGCCGGAGTGCCCGCCAAGGTCAAGCGCGAACTCACCGAGGACGAGCGCTCCGGCATCAAGGTCAACGGCCAGGGCTACCTGCTGCTCGCCCGGGCGCACGCCACCGAGCTGGGCCAGGACTAGTCAGCCGTCGATGGCCATCCGAACACCGAGAAGGACCAGCACAGAGCCGGAGACCAGTTCGAGGCGCTTGCGGACCGTGGCTCGGGAGATGACCTTCTTCATCCGGCCGACGAACCAGACGTACAGGCCGTAGTAACCGATCTCGAAGACGGCCCAGACGGCCGCCAGGCCGATCATGGTGGGCAGATGCGGGGCGCCCGCGGGCACGAACTGCGGGAGGAAGGACATCGCGAACACTGCGGCCTTGGGGTTGGCGAGGTTCAGCAGCAGGCCCGAGCGGTAGGAACTCCAGCCGGAGCGCGCTGTCAGGGGATCCTGCTGCTCCTCCGGTCGCTGCTCGCCGCGGGCGTCCAGCAGCGTCTTCACACCGAAGACGACCAGCGTCACGGCACCGGCGATCCGCATGCTGTCGTACGCCAGCTGGGACGCCGCCAGCAGCGCTGTGAGCCCGAGCGCGGCGGTGACACCCCAGACGAAGACGCCGGTCTCATTGCCCAGAACGGTGAGGAATCCGGCCCGGCGGCTGCGCAGGGACTGACGGATGATCAGCATCGTGCTCGGGCCGGGTGAGGCCGCGATCAGGGTGCAGGCGCCGAGGAAGGCGAGGAGAGTGCTCAGCATGGGCCCCATCCTGGGGTCCGCTGCTGATCATGTCCATAGACCCCGTACCCAGCCCCGGCCATGCCCGGTTCACACGTCGCGGCGCCGGATCACCAGCAGGGCGAGGGCGAGCCCGACGAGCGGCCAGAGTGCGAACACGGCCCAGGAGTCCGGGACGCCGGCGATCCGGATCGGATCGCCGAGCTGGCCCCAGGTCTGCACCAGCCGTCGCCAGGCGCTGACCACCATCGTCTGGTTGACATCGGCGGACCATTGGTTGGTCGGCGCGAAGAGCATCGGCAGGATCAGCAGGCTGAAGCAGGTGGCGAGCACGGCCGCCGCGCTGTGCCGGATCAGCACCCCGAGGCCCAGCCCGATCAGCGCGCAGACCGGCGCCGCCAGTACGGAGGCCAGCAGGGCCCGGCCCACCCCGGGGTGGGTGATCGGGACCCCGGCGTCCCGTCCGCTCAGGATCGCCTGGGCGAGCAGGAACGAGGTGAGCGAGACGACCACCCCGACCACGGCCCAGACCGTGGCGAGCAGCACCGCCTTGGCCAGCACCACCGATCGGCGGGCGGGGACGGCCACGCTGGTGGTGCGGATCAGTCCACTGCCGTACTCCCCGGCCATGGTGATCGCCCCGATGCTGCCGGAGACCAGCATCAGGGAGACATAGCCGGCCGGCGGGAAGGCGTCGAAGCACCGGAACCCCTCGAAACTCCGGGACTCCGGGAGACTGTTCGTCAGGTTCTGATAGTCCCCCAGAGCGGCCGCCACAGCGGATCCGATGACGAACAGGGTGATCAGGGCGAGCGTCCACGGGGTGGAGCGCAGCGAGCGCATCTTGATCCACTCGGCGGCGACCAGATCTCCGAAGCGGACCGGGGGGAGGGCGGGGGCGAGTGTGGTCATCGGGGACGTCCTGCCAGGTAGTCGACGCTGTCGGCGGTCAGTTCCATGAACGCCTCTTCCAACGAGGCGGTCCGGGTGGTCAGTTCGTGCAGGGCGATCCGGTGTTCGAGGGCGAGCGCCCCGATCCGGGCGGCCGGCAGGCCGGTCACGGCGAGCCGTTCGACCCCGGCCGAGCCCTCCGGTTCGACGGCGGCTCCCGCTGCGGTCAGCAGGGCGGCCAGTTCGGCGGCCTGCGGTGTGCCCACCACGACGCTGAACCGGGTGCTGCGGGCAGCAAAGGTCCGTACCGACTCGGCGGCGATCAGCCGGCCCTGACCGATCACCACCAGGTCGTCGGCGGTCTGCTCCATCTCCGTCATCAGGTGGCTGGAGAGGAAGACCGTCCGGCCCTCGGCGGCCATCCGGCGGAACAGGTGGCGGACCCAGAGCACACCCTCGGGGTCCATGCCGTTGACCGGTTCGTCGAACATCAGCACCGGCGGGTCACCGAGCAGCGCGGTCGCGATGCCGAGCCGCTGCTTCATACCGAGCGAGAAGCCACCGATCCGCCGCCGGGCCACCTCGGCCAGGCCGACCTCCGCCAGCACCTCGTCCACCCGGCGCAGCGGGATGCCGTTGCTGCGGGCCAGGGCGGACAGGTGGGCGGCGGCGCTGCGGCCGCCGTGCACATGGCCCGCGTCGAGCAGCGCGCCGACGTGGTGCAGCCCGCGCCGGTGCTGCCGGAACGGGACGCCGCTGACGGTGGCGGTGCCGCCGGTCGGAGCGTCCAGGCCCAGGATCATCCGCAGGGTGGTGGTCTTGCCGGCCCCGTTGGGCCCGAGGAAGCCGGTCACCCGGCCGGGCCTGACGGTGAAGGAGAGCTGCTGCACGGCCGTCTTGCGGCCGTAGGTCTTGGTGAGTTCGTTGACTTCGATCACGGGGGCAACACTGCCGCCGCGCCCCCGGAGCGGGCATCGGGCCGGGGGCGGCAATCATCCGGGCAGCTCAGCCCGGGGGCGTACATCCGGGGGCCAATGTCCGGCGGGCGGTGGGCGGATAGTGTCGCGGGATGACGAACACACGGGCGATGGCCTGGGGAGGGCTGTACCCCCTCGTACTGCTCCTGTTGGTGGGCGGCGCGTTCCGTTCCCCGAACCTGTACGGGCTGGGGGCCCTGCTCGCGGGTGGTCTGCTGATCGGTGTGCTGCGCCGAGCTCCGCTGTGGGCCCTGGTGTTGACCCTGCTCGGCGCGGTCGTGATGGTGGCGGTGGGCGGCCCGGACCAGAGCCCGGGCCGGTTCCTGCCGTTCCTGGCGGCCGATCTGGCGCTGGGCTTCATCGTCGCCACCCGGCCCCGGCGGGTCTGGATCACCGCCGCCGTGCTGTCGGCCCTGTTGCAGGTCGTCACCGCCTTCGGCTTCATGTCCGGGCCCGACCACCAGGTCGCCGTCGCGATCATCTCCGTGCTGCTGCTCGGTACCTGCTGCCTGGGCGGGCTGCTGTTCCGGGAGCGTCGTGAGCATGCGGTGGCCCTGCGCTCGCAGGAGGTGGCCGAGGCGGTGACCGCCGAACGGCTGCGGATCGCCCGGGAGTTGCACGACATGGTCGCGCACAGCATCGGGATCATCGCGATCCAGGCCGGGGTCGGCAGCCGGGTCATCGAGACCCAGCCCGCCGAGGCGAGGGCGGCGCTGCAGGCGATCGAGGCCACCAGCCGGGAGACCCTGTCGGGGCTGCGGCGCACGCTGGTGGCGCTGCGTCAGGCCGACCCGCAGACCGAGGCTTCGCTCGCTCCCGCCCCGGGCCTCGCCGACCTCGAACGGCTGGCGGCGGCGACCGCCGACGCGGGGGTCCGGGTCGAGCTCCGCTGGGCCGGTGAGCGGCGTCAACTACCGGCCGACATCGACCTTTCGGCCTACCGTATCGTGCAGGAGGCGGTGACCAACGTGGTCCGCCACGCGGGCACCGGGCACTGCCGGGTGACCGTCGACTACGGGGCGGAGGAGCTGTCCGTGGAGGTGCTCGACGAGGGGCGCGGGGTGCCGGGCACGGCGGGCTCCGCCACGTTGGGACCGGGCTTCGGGATCACCGGTATGCGGGAGCGGGCCGGCCTGCTGCACGGCCGGTTCAGCGCCTGCCGCTGCCCGAGCCGGCCGTGGCCGGGGTGACCGGGTCCGGGGCGGAGGCGCGATGAGCATCCGGGTGGTGCTCGCCGACGACCAGCCGCTGGTCCGGTCCGGCCTACGGGTGATCATGGCCGACCACCCCGACCTGGAGGTGGTCGGCGAGGCCGGAACGGGCACCGAGGCGGTCCGGCTGGCCCAGGAGCTGGGCCCCGACGTGGTGCTGATGGACATTCGGATGCCCGGGATGGACGGAATCGAGGCCACCCGCCGGATCATCGCCGCAGGTGGCGCCACCCGGGTGCTGATGCTGACCACCTTCGACGAGGACGACCACGTCTACGGCGCACTGCGGGCCGGCGCGAGCGGATTCGTGGTCAAGGACATGGCGGTGGACGACATCCTCGGCGCCATCCGAGTGGTCGCCGCCGGGGACGCCCTGATCGCCCCGGGCGTCACCCGCCGCCTGATCGCCGACTTCCTGGACCACCCCGGCCCCGGCCGCACCCGGCAGCCGATCGAGGGCATCACCGAACGCGAACGCGAGGTGCTCACCCTGGTCGGCCGGGGCCTCTCGAACACCGAGATCGCCGAGCAGCTCTTCATCTCGGTGGCCACCGCCAAGTCCCACGTGGCCCGGCTGTTCAGCAAGCTGGGCGCCCGGGATCGGGTCCAACTCGTCATCACCGCCTACGAGATGGGCCTGGCCGGCCCGTCGCGCTGATCCGGTGTCACCGGGTGAGCGGCACGAACCGGACCGGGGTGCCCGGGCGGGCCTGGGCGGCTGCGGGCAGGTCGGCGGTCGGCACGACGCCGATCACCGGGTAGCCGCCGGTGGTGGGGTGGTCGGCGAGGAAGATCACCGGGCGGCCGTCCGGCGGGACTTGGACGGCGCCCAGCACCATGCCCTCGCTGGGGAGTTCGCCCGATCGGGAGCGGGGGAGTGCCGGGCCCTCGGTGCGTAGGGCGATCCGGTTGCTGGCGGTCGCGACCAGATAGCGCGAGCGGGCCAGCAGCGGGCGGGCCGCCGCCGCGAACCAGTCCAGGTGCGGCCCCGGGTGCAGCCGGAGCACCAACTCCGCAGGGGGCGCGGGCAACGGGATCAGGTCTGCCCGGTCACCCGGAAAGCGCGGCCCGACCGGCAGCAGCTGACCCGCCGTCAGCGGGGCCGGGCCGAGACCGGAGAGCAGGTCGGCGGAGCGGCTGCCCAGGACGGGCGGGACGGCCAGACCGCCCGCCACCGCGAGGTAGCCCCGGACCCCGTGGGTGGCCGGGCCGAGATCGAGCACCGAGCCGTCCGGTACGGTGACCGCCGCCCCCCAGGCGACCGACCGCCCGTCCAGCCGGACCGCCGCCGGTGCGCCCGTGACAGCGATCAGCTGCGGGCCGACCGCGCGCAGCGCCACGCCGCCGAGCGTGGTCTCCAGACCGGCCGTCCCGGCCGGGTTGCCGACCAGCCGGTTGGCCGCCCGCAGCGCGGGTTCGTCCAGTGCCCCGGCCCGGGGCACGCCGAGGTGGGCCACCCCGCGCCGCCCCAGGTCCTGAACGGTCGTCAGCGGCCCGGGCCGCACCACCACCAGCCCGGTCACGCGTCCGCCACCGGCACGAACCGTACCCGCACCCCCGGCGCGAGCAGCGCGGCGGGCTCCCGGCCGGTGTCCCAGAGCACCACCGAGGTCCGGCCGAGCAGCTGCCAGCCGCCGGGCGAGGAGCTCGGGTAGACCCCGGTGTACGGTCCGGCCAGCGCGACCGACCCGGCCGGTACGGCGCTGCGCGGGGTGTCCCGGCGCGGCACCTCGTACGGGGCGGGCAGCCCGGTCAGGTAGCCGAAGCCGGGGGAGAAGCCGCAGAACGCGACCCGATACTCGAAGGAGCTGTGCAGCCGGACGGCCTCCGCCGCGGAGCACCCCCAGAGGGCAGCCACCTCCGCCAGGTCCGCGCCGTCGTAGACGGTGGGCAGCTCGATCAGCGGGCCGTCGGCGGGCGGGTGCGGCGGTAGCTGCCAGCCGGCCAGCCGCTGCCGGGTCAGGGCCGAGTCGGCGAGGCCGTCGAGCAGGACGGTGCGGGCGGCGGGCACGATCTCGGTGATCGCCGGAAGTTCGTCCCGCCGGGCCAGCAGGGCGGCGTAGAGCGCGGCGACGCTCTCGCCGTCGGGGGCCCGCACCAGCAGTGCGTCGGCGCCGACCTGGCGGAACGTCAGGTGCATCAGACGAACGCCTCGACCCGCACGCCGGCGGAGGCGAGCGCGCCCCGGACCCGCCAGGCGAGCTGGGCCGCGCCGGGGGTGTCGCCGTGCACGCACAGGGAGCGTGCCTCGACCGCGACCGGTTCGCCGCCGATGGCGGTGACCAGGCCATCCCGGGCGATGCCGACCGCGCGGGCGATCACCGACTCGGGATCGTGGACCACGGCCTCCGGGTCGCGGCGCGGCACCAGGGTGCCCGCCCAGGTGTAGGCCCGGTCGGCGAACGCCTCGGTGACCACCGGGAGTCCGACACCCTCGGCCACCGCGAGCAGCCGGGAGCCCGGCAGGCCGAGCACCGGCAGCGGGCCGTCGCAGATCGCACCGGCCCGGAGCACGCCCGCGACCACGGCCTCGGCCTGTTCGGAGTCGGTGACCACCTTGTTGTAGAGGGCACCGTGCGGTTTGACGTAGGAGACTCGGGAGCCGGCGGCGCGGGCGAAGACCTGGAGGGCGCCGATCTGGTACGCGATCTCGTCGGCCAGTTCCTCGGGCGGGACGTCCATCGGGCGGCGGCCGAAGCCGGCCAGGTCGCGGTAGGAGACCTGGGCGCCGATCCGGACGCCGCGTTCGGCGGCCAGCGCGCAGACCCGGCGCATGGTGGAGGGGTCGCCTGCGTGGAAGCCGCAGGCCACGTTGGCGCTGGTGACCACGGAGAGCAGGGCCTCGTCGTCGGTCAGGGTCCAGCGTCCGAACCCCTCGCCGAGGTCCGCATTGAGGTCGATCACCGATTCGGTCACGCCAACGCCCGCCTCCCGCACCTGTCCGTCGCCGTTCGCTCGGGGTGATCGTAGGGCCTGCGCGCGGGCGCGTGTGCACGTGACCCGAGCCCGGAGCGCGCACCGGACGGTGCGCGCTCCCTCACATGGCGGAACGTTTCCTCCCCGTTCACCGTCCAGGCTGGTCGGCCGCTCTGAGGACCGGTCAGGCCGCCAGCACCGGCGGAGCCTGCCGCACGGCCGCCGCCCACTCCAGTCGCCGGATGCCACGGAGCACGATCAGCAGCGGGATCACCCCGATGACTCCGAACGACATGTCGACGAAGCGCCACGGCAGCGGTATCCCACGCAGTGGCCCGCAGATCAGCGCGAGCGGGATGATCGCGGCGCAGGCGATCAGCGCCCACTGGATCACCCAGACGTTGCGCACCGGATCCCGGTAGGACCCCCAGAACCCGATCGCAATCACCAGGTGCGCGAAGGCCAGCCAGTCGGTGCCGTAGGCGAGGAACGGGTAGCGGACGTTGGTCTCGGCCACCCCCTCCCGGACCCGCTCGATCCAGGCGGCGGCCGCCGGGAAGTGCTCGGCCAGCGGTGAACCGGCCACCAGATCGGCCAGCCAGCGGGTCTCGGTCTCCAGCGGAAAAGCCGTCAGGCCACTGAGCACCAGGCAGACGATGAAGATCAAGATCCATCGCCGGACCCGGCGCAGGATGGCGGCCTCGGTGATCCTCTGATCCTCGGTCATGTCGCAAAACCCCCATACGGGTAGTGCGGGTCGGGTTCACTGCCCCGACCTGCGCAGAGCTGACTCTAAGCGGATAACTGAACATGTTCAACTCCCTTCGGAAACGGGGACAACCGGGGTCGTTTCGGACTCTGTCGGGGTGAACCTCTAACCTTGACCACCGTGACCGCCATCGCAGACCGACCCACCGGGCAACCGCCCCGCCCGCCCGCCCCCGGCGTCGCCCGGCCCGCCCCGGGCCCGGCCGCCGACGAGGGGCTGGCCCGTCGGCTCAAGGCGCTGGCCTGCACCGCTCCGCTGCACGACCTGGAGAGCCGGAAGGTCAACCTGGCCGGCGAGTACAGCTCGTACGCGATGGCCGAGATCGGGCTCGCCGTGATCGACCTGGTCACGCTCAACATGGACTTCGACACCGGGGCCGACCGCGACATAGTGCTCGGCCGGCTGCACCCCCGGGTCGCCGCGCAGAACCCGGGCCGCCCCGTCGCCGAGCACGAGCGGGTGGCCCGCTGGGTGCTGGAGTCGCTGATCAACGTCGGCAGCGTGGACCGCGGCTTCCGCGCCGTCTACGGCACCTTCGGCTCCGACGGTTCGTACGTCCGCCGCGACTACGACTTCAAGCTGATCGAGGAGGTGCCGGGCCCCGACGGCGGTGTCTACCTGCGCACCACCGACGAGGCGGTCAACGTCCTGGTCGGCGCCCTCGACACGGACGTGACGTCCGCTCAGATCGCCGCCGAGGTCAAACTCGAGGTGCTGATCAGCCGGGGCCGGCTGGCCGATGCCCAGCTCGCCGCCGAGCAGGCCCGCTACCGCACCGTCCAGTACGCCGAGACGCTGCGCCGCGCGCTGGACGCCACCCGGCGCAACGTCCGCGCGGTGGACTGGATGCAGGCCGTCCCCGACCTGATCGACGAGGCGCTGGACCACATCGCCGACCGCTACCGGCACGAGAACGCGATCCTCACCAACATCCGCAAGGCCCGCGACGAGTCCGAGGATGCCGAGCAGAAGCGCCGGGCCGCCGAGCTGGTCGACATCGTCAAGGACTGCATCCGCCGCCACACCCAGCTGCAGACCCGGCTGCTGGAGGCCGGCCCGCTGTTCCGCGCCGAGCAGGACCGGCAGGCCTTCGCCGCCCCGACCGCGCGCAGCGGCATCGACCTGTACGGGCAACTGCTCGCACCGCTGCTGGAGCTGCCGATCGATCAGGCCACCCGGCCCACCGACGCGTTCTTCGCCCGGGGCATCGGGCTGCGCACCCCCGTCTCGGTCCGGGTCGCCGACCTGGTCGAGCTGCTGCTCACCCCGCCGGTCGAGCGCGAGCACCTCGGCGCCGAGCTCCCCGACCCGGACCTGGTCGCCACACCCGACGACAGCCGCTTCACCGAAGCCCAGCTGGAATCCGCCCTGGAACTGCTCGACCTCCCGCCGGACGCCCCCCGACGCCTCTCCGGCCTGCTCGCCGAAGCCCGCGAGCGCGACGCCGAGCTGCCTTACCTGGTCGCGCTGCTCGCCGTGCACGCGGCCAGCCCCCCGGTCGGGACGGCGTACCGTCAGGGCGAGGAGCGGCTGCTCTTCGCCGTCGACGACGGGACTCGACTGGATGACTGGGAGTTCGGCGGGGCCGACCTGATCGTGGGCAGCGCCCTGCTCGACGCCGTCGGCATGGCAGCGGACCGCAAGGACGCGAGCTGAATGGTTTGGCTTGAGTGGGTATCCCAGGGGCGCGGGGAACTGCGCGCTTCGGCAGGCAACTCGTCCCGCACGTTCCCCCGGAGAGCAAGCTGCACTGTTCCACCGTCGCGGAGTGGCCACCCGGAGACCTTCCGATTCGCGCAGTTCCCCGCGCCCCTGGGTGCACCAATCCATGAGGAGTACCGCCCGTGAGCACCGACACCTGGGAGCCCGAGGCCGAACCGCAAGCCGCCCCGGCGGCAGCCGCCCTCACCCCCGCCGACGTGGCCGACGCCGCGCGGCTGGTCTCGTTCGGCCTGCAGGCCAAGCTGCTCCCGGCCCGGGACGCGGAGTACGCCGACCTGATCCGCCGTCACCGCGAGGATCCGGCGTTCGCGCGGCTGGCCGACGCGGTGGCGACCGGCATGGGCCTGGTGGTGCTGGAGGTCTCCCCCCGGGCGGGCATGGCGGTGGCCGCCGACGAGGACTCGGTCTTCGCCGTCCGGATGGGCGACTACTCGCGCCGGGCGGCCGGTGAGACCACCGACCGATTCCTGCACGGTCTGGCCCACCTCGCGGTGGCCGCGATGGCGTTCCCCCGCCCGGAGGACCTGGCCGACGACGGCTACCTGGGCCGGATCACCGTCAACGGCATCGACGCCTTCGTCCGGCAGGCCTGCCGCCGGCTGGAGGAGCGGGCCGAGGCGGAGGGCACCAACACCGACCCGACCACCGACGCCCCAGGCCTGGAGGCGGCCTGGCGGGTCTGGGCCCGCCGCTCCGCCACCGGTGCCACCAAGGACGCGCGCCGCCTGTCAGGCTCGACCATCGGCATCGTCTCCAAGGCGGTGCTCTTCCTGGTCGACTCCGGCTTCCTGCAGAAGACCTCGGACGACGCCGGCGGCACCTACCGCACCACCGCCCGCTTCCAGCTCCAGGTCCGCGACCTGGCGAGCAGCGCCGCGATGGCCGAGCTGCTCGACCTGGGCGTGGTCCCGGTCAGCGACGGCACCGCCACCCTGCTGCCCGCCGACCACAGCGAGGAGCTGGTCGCCGACGCGGGTCTGCCGTTCCACTCCCTCTGAAGACTCCTCTGAAATCCTGATCCACCGTCAAGCTGGAGAACCGCCGCACATGTACGAGCTCAACCGGGTCCGCCTGTACTCGATCGGACCGGCCGGTGCACGCTATGCCGACACGGTGCTCGACCTGCGCGGAGTCGGTGAGCCGGTGGCCGAGCCCCGGCCGCAGCAGATCGGCCTGTTCGGCGAGGAGCCGGAAGGCCCGCAGCGGCGCCCGGCACCGGCCGGTGTGCTGTTCCTGGAGAACGGCGGCGGCAAGTCCGTCCTGCTCAAGCTGATCTTCTCGGTGATGCTGCCCGGCCACCGCAACACCCTGGGCGGTGCCAGCTCCGGCGTGCTGCGCAAGTTCCTGCTCGCCGACGACTGCGGTCACGTCGCGCTGGAGTGGCAGCACACCGTCACCGGTGAGCTGGTCGTGGTCGGCAAGGTCAGTGAGTGGAGGGGGCGTCAGGTCTCGTCCGACCCGCGCAAGTTCGCCGAGACCTGGTACTCGTTCCGTCCCGGCGACGGTCTGACCCTGGACGCGCTGCCGGTGGCCGAGCGGATCAGCCTGACCGGCGAGCAGCGGGTCCGCGGCCGCCGCCGCACCATGAAGGGCTTCCGGGACGCGCTGACCGAGGCGGGCAAGGCGTACCCCGCCCTGGAGCTGGTCTTCGAGGACGGCCACGACCGGTGGAACGAGCACCTCGCCGACCTCGGTCTCGACCCCGAACTCTTCCGCTACCAGCGCGAGATGAACGCCGACGAGGGCGAGGCGGCCGGTCTCTTCGCGGTCAAGCACGACGCGGACTTCACCGACCTGCTGCTGCGCGCCGTCACCGACACCCGGGACACCGACGGCCTGGCCGACCTGGTGCACGGCTTCGCCGCCAAGCTCGGCCGCCGGTCCGAGCTCACCGCCGAGCGGGACTTCACGGCCGGCTCGGTCGACCTGCTGCAGCGGATCGTCGACGCCACCACGGCGCGCGAGTCGGTCCGCGAGCTGCACCGCACCACCGAGCGCCGCACCCGCAGGCTCGCGCACGCGCTGGCCGCCCGGGGCGGCGCCGAGCGTGAGCGGGCGCACGACCTGGCGATCGAGGTGGCGGCCGCCGCGAGCGCCGTCACCGCCGCCGAGGCCGACCGCACCCGGCACTCGCTGATCACCGCCGAGCTGACCTACCGTCACGCCACCCTCGGCCTGGCCGCCGCCACCACCGACGCGGCCGCCCTGCGCCGCGAGCTCACCGAGGCCCGTACGCTGCACGCCGCCTGGCAGGCCGCCGAGGCGGTGCTGCGCCACCGCGCCGCCGCCGACCGGGTGGCCCGGGTGGCGGTCGCGATCCGGGAGGCCGAGCTGGACGCCGCCCCCGCGCTGGCCGCCCGGGCCCGCGCGGCCGGGGCGCTGGCCCGTGCGCTGGAGACCGCCGCCGGTGCGGCCGAGACCCGCGCCGACCAGGAGGAGTTGCGGGCCGGGGAGTTGCAGTCCGACGGCGCCGCCGCACAGGCCGAGGCCACCGCCGCCGCGACCGCCGCCCAGAAGGCCCGCTCCGAGGCGGGCCACCTCGGCCAGCGGCTGGCCGAGGTCGAGCAGGAGACCCGGGCAGCCGTTGAGGCGGGCTGGATCGACGCCGACACCGACGAGCCGGACCCGGCCCGCGCAGCCCTGCATGCCGCCGACGCGGAGCAGGCCGCGACCGCCGCACTGGAGCAGTCCCGCGCCGCCGCCGAGCAGGCCGCCGCCCGGGCCCGGGAGACCGGCGCTGCCGAGGCCCGAGCCGAGCTGGCCGCCGCCCGCGCCAGCGACGCCTACCAGAACGCCCACCGCGCGCTCTCGGCCGAGCAGCGCACCGCCGCCGCGCTGGCCGCCGAGCCCCGGCTGGCCGAGCTGCTCGCCCTGACGCCCGCACCTCTTGACTGGACAACGGGGGACCAGGAAGAAGAGGGGCAACTCACCCCCGCCCTGCTGGACGCCAACGCCGAGACGCTGCGCGAGCAGCTCGAAGCGGCCGTCACCAGCGCCGAGCGCACACTCTTCGACCTGCGCACCGCCGCCGCCGACGACTCCCGGATCCTGGCCGCGCTCGGTGACGGCGGCCTGCTGCCGCCCGGCCCCGACGTGCTGGCCACGGTCGAGTTCCTGGGTGAGCACGGCATCCCCGCGCTGCCCGGCTGGCGCTACCTGGCCCAGTCGGTCGACCCGGCCGACCACGAGGCGATCCTGGCCGCCCGGCCCGAGCTGGTCGACGGCGTGGTGGTCACCGACCCGCAGTCGCTCGACCGGGCCAGGGAGGCCCTGCAGGCCGCCGCCCTGCTGCCGCGCTCCACCGTGGCGGTCGGCACCGCCGCCGC
The DNA here is from genome assembly GCF_001424875.1 of Kitasatospora sp. Root107. Lineage (GTDB taxonomy): Bacteria > Actinomycetota > Actinomycetes > Streptomycetales > Streptomycetaceae > Kitasatospora. The sequence goes on from NZ_LMCT01000022.1 coordinate 32,406, forward strand.
GCTGATCGCGCCGATCGGCGCCGAGCCGCCGTTCTTCCTGGTGCCGCCGAACCCGGCGATGCACAACGAGGGCGCGGCCGACGACGAGCGTCGCCAGCTGCGGACCCGGGCCACCGCCCGGGAGGAGCACATCCGCGAGCTGGCCGCCCGGCTCGGCGGCGACCGGGCGCTGAACGGCCGGCTCGCCTCCTGGCACCAGCAGTGCCCGCCCGGCACGCTGGCCGAGCTGACCGAGGCCACCCTGGCCGCCGCCGCCCAGGCCGAGACCGCCGCTGCCGAGCTGGCCACCCTGCGCGCCGAGCACAGCGAGGCCGAGGCCGACCAGCTCGCCGCCGCCGCCGCGCACGAGGAGCGCCGGGAGACCGCCCAGCGCACCCGCCGCCGGGCCGACGCACTGGCCGGGCTGGCCTTCCGGCTCCGCGAGCGCGGCAACTGGACCCGCCGGCAGCGCGAGCTGACCGAGGACGCCACCGAGTGCGACCGCCGCCAGGCCGTCTGCGCCGAGCGGGCCCGCACCTGCGACGAGGATCGCCGGGCCGCCCAGCGCGCCGCCGACGACGCCCGCCGCACCGTCCGTACGCTGCGCTCCGAGCGCTCCGAGCTGTCGGCCGTCGCCGAGGCCGAGGAGCCGACCGAGGCCCCGGCCTCGCTGCCCGCGCTGCGCGAGGCGTACCGGGCCGCCGCCCAGCTGTACGAGAAGGTCGGCGTCGGCGCCGACCTGCGCGCCGAGCAGGCCAGGGCCGAGGGCGACGAGGCCGCCTCCGCGACCGAGCTGGACCGGCTCAGCAACAAGGTCCGGCTGCGCGCCGAGGAGCTGCTGGCCAGCCCGGACGGCGCCGACGGCCCGGCCAGGCAGGCCGCCGCGGCCCGCGCCGAGGAGCTGGTCGCCACCATCGAGGCCCGCTCCGCGACCGCCTCCGAGCAGCTCGGCCGGCTGCGCGGCGAGGCCGAGCGGTCCGCCCCCGCCAGCGGCGAGGAGCACACCGCGCTGCCCGAGGACCTGGTCCCGGCCGACCCCGAGCACGCCCAGCTGCTGCTGCGCACCGCCACCTCCCGGCTCGCCGAGCGGCGCGAGCTGGTGGACAACGCCCGGACCGCGCACGCCGACCTGCAACGCACGCTGGACGCCGCGCAGAGCGCCGCCGCCGACTTCGAGGAGAGCGCGGCCCAGCTCCGCGACGGCCTGCGCGACCACCACCCCGAGGAGAACGAGCAGCCCGCCGAGCCCTACCTCGGCTCGCTCGCCGAGGCCCGCAACACCGCCGCCGACTCCCGCCGCACCCTGCGGACCGCCTCCACCGAGCTGACCGCCGCCGAACTCGCCGTCCGGGACGCCTCGGACGCGCTGGTCCGGCACGCCAACGCGGCCCGGTACGAGGCCGTCCGCACCCCGGCCCGGCAGCAGATCCGCGAGCTGCCCGCCGCCGCACTGCCCGACCACGCGGCCGCCTGGGCCACCGCCTTCGCGCCCCGACTGCGGGTCCTCACCGACGAGTTGGCGCAGCTGGAGCGCAACCGGGGCTCGATCGTGGACCGGCTGCGCGGTCTGGTGGAGAGCTCGCTCGCCACCCTGCGCGCGGCCCAGCGGCTGTCCCGGCTGCCCGAGGGCCTGGGGGAGTGGTCCGGCCAGGAGTTCCTCCGGATCCGCTTCGAGGACCCGGACCACGCGCTGCTGGTCGAGCGGCTCGGCGAGGTGATCGACGAGGCCACCAGCTCCGCCGTGAAGAAGAACTCCGACCTGCGACGTGACGGTATGTCACTGCTGCTGCGCGGGGTGGCCGCCGCGATCGGCCCGAAGGGCGTCTCGGTGGAGATCCTCAAGCCCGACGCGGTGCTGCGGGCCGAGCGGGTGAGTGTCGGTCAGATGTCGGACGTCTTCTCCGGCGGCCAGCTGCTCACCGCCGCGATCGCGCTGTACTGCACGATGGCGGCCCTGCGGGCGAACGACCGGGGCCAGTCCCAGCTGCGGCACGCGGGGACGCTGTTCCTGGACAACCCGATCGGGCGAGCCAACGCGACGTACCTGCTGGAGCTCCAGCGGGCGGTGGCCGACGCGCTCGGCGTCCAGTTGATCTACACCACCGGGCTCTTCGACACCACGGCGCTGGCCGAGTTCCCGCTGGTGATCCGGCTGCGCAACGACGCCGACCTACGGGCCGGCCTGAAGTACATCTCGGTCGAGGAGCACCTGCGCCCGGGCCTGCCCGCCCCGCAGGACCCGGAGGGCCCGGCGATCCACGGCGAGATCACCGCCACCCGGATGTTCAAGCGCCCCGTCGACTGAGCCTGGCCGCTCCGGCGTTTGGTGCGATGCTTGACATGTGTTCGAGCAAGAGCTCCGTGAGCAGCTGGCCCAGGCCCGCCTCGCGCTGGCCGCGGCCCGCGAGGCGGGTGACGAGGACGGCGCCGAGGCCTACGAGGGCCGGATCACGTCCCTGATCAGGATCGCCGGGCATCACGGCATCGACCTGCCACACACCCCGGAGGAGGACGGCGACTGACCGCACGACCGGTCAGTCCCGTCGCCCGTCCTCCGCGAGGTGGGCGGTCAGGATGCCGTCGAGCAGGCCGGGGAAGAGCGTCTCCAGGTCCGCGCTGCGCAGGTGGCTCATCCGGGACGTCCCTCGGCGGCACTGGCGGATCACGCCGGCCTCGCGGAGCACCTTGAAGTGGTGCGTGGTGGTCGACTTGGTCACCGGCAGGTCGAACGCCTGGCAGGCCAACTCGCGCTGGTCGCGTGCGAGTTCGGCGGCGATCCGGAGTCGGACCGGGTCGGCGAGGGCGTGCAGCACCGCCGCGAGCCTGATCTCGGCCAGGGCGGGTTCGGGGAGTTGGGTGTCTGCCACCCGCCCATAGTACGAAAAGTATCGTAGTTTGACAGCTGCCGTACTACGAGAGCTATCGTACAAATCCCGATGTCCCAGCCGAGGAGCCGACCGTGAGTACCCTGTTCGAGCCGATCACCCTTCGCTCGCTGACCGTGCCCAACCGGATCTGGCTGGCGCCGATGTGCATGTACTCGGCCGCGCCCGAGGGGCCCGAGGCCGGAGTCGCGACCGACTTCCACCTCGCCCACCTGGGGGCCAGAGCGGCCGGCGGGGCCGGCCTGGTGATGGTCGAGGCCACCGCCGTCAGCCCCGAGGGCCGGATCTCACCGTGGGACCTGGGGCTGTGGAACGAGCACCAGCAGCACGAGCTGGCCCGGGTCGCCGCGTTGGTGAAGTCGCACGGCGCCGTCCCGGCGATCCAGCTCGCCCACGCCGGCCGCAAGGCCGCCACCGACCGGCCGTGGCTGGGCGGGAAGCCGCTGTCGATCGAGGCGGGCGGCTGGCAGCCGGTCGGCGCCTCCCCGGTGCCGTTCAGCGCGGAGAGCCAGGTGCCGGACGAGCTGACGGTCGAGGAGATCCAGGACGTGGTCCGGGCGTTCGCCGAGGCGGCCGGGCGGGCGCTGGCGGCCGGGTTCGAGGCGGTGGAGATCCACGGGGCACACGGCTACCTGATCCACTCCTTCCTGTCACCGCACTCCAACCACCGCACCGACGCCTACGGCGGCGACTTCGCCGGCCGCACCCGGTTCGCGCTGGAGGTGGTCGCGGCCGTCCGCGAGGTGTGGCCCGCCGAGCTGCCGCTGCTCTACCGCACCTCCGCCACCGACTGGCTGGAGGGCGTGCCGAGCTGGACGGTGGAGGACACCGTCCGGCTCGCCAAGGAGCTGCACGCGGCCGGGGTGGACCTGCTGGACGCCTCCTCGGCCGGGATCGACCCGGACGCGAAGATCGCGATCGGCCCCGGCTTCCAGGTGCCGTTCGCGGCCCGGATCCGCTCCGAGGCCGGGCTGCCCACCGGGGCGGTCGGGCTGATCACCGAGCCGGCCCAGGCGGAGCAGATCGTGGCGAGCGGCCAGGCCGACGTGGTCTCGCTCGGCCGCGAGTTGCTGCGCGACGCGTACTGGCCGCAGCGTGCGGCGGCCGAGCTCGGCGCCGAGCCGCGCTGGCCGGTCCAGTACGGCTACACCCTGCGCAGGCGCGGCTGATCCACCGGCCCGGGTGCCCGGCGCCGCTCACGACTGCCCGTCATCGGGTCGGCCGCATTGGGCCCACGCTGTCGCTGGGCGGCGATCTGACGCGAGATCAGGATCTCCAGCAGGCACCACGCGGTACCGAACACCCCGAGCGCGGTGGCCATCAGCGCCGGGGTGAGCAGCCAACTGCGCGCGTACGAGGCCAGGGTGGCCACGATCAGGCTGATCAGCGTGCAGGAGAAGAACATCCACGCGCGCACGGCGGCGGACCGCACCTCGTCCGGCAGACGACGGCGACGGCGTGCAGTGGGCATCGGCTTCCCCCGGGGCGTACGTGAGCGGAACGTCCGTACCCAGCTTGCCCGTTCTGGGCCGGCCCAGTCGGGTAATCGCCGAGGCCGACTCTGCCGACGGAGCAGCTCCAGGTGAGGCCCGGGCCAGGAAACCTCCTNNNNCAGGAAACCTCCTGGCCCGGGCCTCGGCGCCTTCCGGGGCTCGGGTCAGCCGTCCAGGGTCGCGTCCAGCTCCGCGAGCGCCCCCTGGACGATGGTGCGCATGGCCTGCTCGGCGGCCTCGGCCTGCCCGGTGCAGATGGCGTCGGCCACCTCGCGGTGCAACTTCACCGCGTACGGCTCCGGTTGATGTGGCATCAGCTGGTGCTCGGTGCGGCCGGTGAGCACCGCGCCGACCGTGTCGCCGAGGTGGGCGAACATCTCGTTGCCGGAGGCACGGAGGACGGTCGCGTGGAAGGCGATGTCGTGTCGCAGGAAGGTGTCGAGGTCGGCGGCGCGGGCGGCGACCGTCAGTTCGACCGCCAGGGCGCCGAGTTCGCGGCGCTGGTCGTCGGTGGCGTGAGTGGCGGCCAGGGCGGCGGCGGCCGGTTCGACCGCGACCCGGAGCGAGCCGAGCGAGCGCAGCTGGGCGGAGCGGTCGGCGCCCGCCAGCCGCCAGCGGATCACCAGCGGGTCGAAGACGTCCCAGTCGGTCTTGGGCTGGACGGTGATGCCGACCCGGCGGCGGGAGGCGACCATCCGCATCGACTCCAGGATCCGGATCGCCTCCCGCACCACGGTGCGGGACACCCCGTACTTCGCCTCCAGCTCCTCGCCGCGGAGCACCGCGCCCTCCGGGATCTCACCGGAGGCGATGGCCGGACCGAGGTCCGCGAGCAGTCGTCCTGGCAGGCCCTGGATCTCCATCGGATCAGGATATCCGGCCACACATGTATGACGATTAGGTTTCAACCACTTGAATAAGTCATACCTTTGCGGCACTGTCGGTCGTGAGCCAGCCAGAACAGGAGCACCAGCCATGGGTCTCAGCGTCGAGAACCAGCCGCCCACCCTCGTGGTGATGGGCGTCTCGGGCGTCGGCAAGACCACCGTCGCCCGGCTGCTGGCCGAGCGGCTCGGCCTCCCGTACGCGGAGGCCGACGACTTCCACCCGCCCGCCAACATCGCCAAGATGGCGGCCGGCATCCCGCTCGACGACCAGGACCGGCAGCCGTGGCTGCACGCCCTGGCCGACTGGCTCGGCAGCCAGGTCGCCACCGGGACCGGGGGAGTGGTGGCCTGCTCGGCGCTCAAACGCCGCTACCGGGACATCCTGCGCAGCCAGGCCCCGGCCACCCGCTTCCTGCACCTGACCGGTGATCAGACCCTGATCCGGGCCCGACTGGCCGACCGCAGCGGACACTTCATGCCCGCCTCGCTGCTCGACTCCCAGTACGCCGCCCTCGAACCGCTCCAGCCGGACGAGCCAGGCGCCGAGATGGACGTGGCCCACACCCCGTCCGAGCTCGCGGCCCGCGCCGCTCTCCTGTTCGCCCCCTCCCACCCGCGCCCCGTCAACGGAGACCTCGCGTGACCACCCTGACCGCTGCCCTGCCCCACACCGACAGTGACGGTGTCCTGCTGCTCGCGGTGCTGCTCAGCATCGGCGTGATCGTGTTGCTGATCACCCGCCTCAAGCTGCACCCCTTCCTCGCGCTGACGCTCGGCTCCGGAGTGCTGGCGGCCGTCGCGGGCGCGCCGTTCGACAAGCTGCTCAGCAGCTTCGCCACCGGCTTCGGATCGACCGTCAGCAGCGTCGGCCTGCTGATCGGCCTCGGCGCGATGCTCGGCAAACTGCTCGCCGACTCCGGCGGCGCCGACATCGTCGCCGACACGGTGCTGCGCCGCTCCACCAAGCGGATGCTGCCCTGGTCGATGGCGCTGATCGCGGCCGTGCTCGGGCTGCCGCTGTTCTTCGAGGTCGGCGTCGTGCTGCTGATCCCGATCGTGCTGCTGGTCGCCCGGCGCGGGAACATCCCGGTGCTGCGCCTGGGCATCCCCGCGCTCGCCGGACTCTCCGTGCTGCACGGCCTGGTGCCCCCGCACCCCGGCCCGCTGGTCGCCGTCGACGCGCTGAAGGCCGACCTCGGCGTCACCCTGGCGCTCGGCCTGCTGATCGCCGTCCCCACCCTGATCGTCGCGGGCCCGCTGTTCGCCCGCTTCGCCGAGCGCTGGGTCGGCCCGCTCACCCTCCCCGCCGAGACCGAGCGCCCCGAGCGCGGCGAGCACACCCCGAGCTTCGCGGCCGTGCTGGCCACCATCCTGCTGCCGGTGGTCCTGATGCTCGGCAAGGCCCTCGCCGACGTGGTCGTCGACGACCCCAAGGCCGGACCACAGCGGGTGATGGACTTCATCGGCTCCCCGCTGATCGCCCTGCTCGCCGCCACCCTGCTGGCGATGTTCACCCTCGGCCGGGCCGCCGGCTTCAGCAAGGCCCGGATCTCCACCACCGTGGAGAAGTCGCTCGCCCCGATCGCGGGCATCGTCTTCATCGTCGGCGCGGGCGGCGGCTTCAAGCAGACCCTGATCGACGTCGGCGTCGGCAACGCGGTCAGCGAGTGGTCCGCCAAGTGGCACATCTCCGCCCTGCTGCTCGGCTGGCTGATCGCCGTCCTGATCCGCCTGGCCACCGGCTCCGCCACGGTCGCCACCATCACCGCGGCGGGCATCGTCGCCCCGCTGGCCGCCGACCTCTCCACCACCCACGCCGCCCTGCTGGTGCTGGCCATCGGCGCCGGTTCGCTGTTCTTCTCACACGTCAACGACGCGGGCTTCTGGCTGGTCAAGGAGTACTTCGGGATGACGGTCGGTCAGACCCTCAAGTCCTGGTCGGTGATGGAGACGGTCATCTCGGTCACCGCGATCGCCCTGATCCTCCCCCTCAGCCTGATCATCTAGTACTACGCTTTCCGTGGTCACGGCCAAGACCGAACGAGGGGGTACAGCGATGCCGTACGAGATCGGCGCAAGGGTGAAGCTGACCAGGGATGTGCAGGTCACCACAGACGGCGCAGCGGTCAGGACGGGCCACCCCGGTCCGCTGTTCCTGGCCGAGGGCCTGGCGGGCATCGTCACGGGCTCGGCCAAGGAAGCCGGCGGGGCTCAGGACCATCTCGCGAGCTTTGAACAGGCCATCCGGGGCAGCCAGTTCGACGGCTTCACGACCCACCTGATCGAGGATCTCCGCCAGCGGGTCATCCGGCAGGGAGGATCCGGCACCGGAGTCGGCGCTCAGGTCAGATATCGGGTGCGCTTCGAGAACGGGTTCGTTCTCGACGGCCTTGACGGAGACTGGCTGACCGAAGCCTGAGCAGCTGCCACCGCGCCCCCGCCGATCGAGATCGGCGGGGGCGCGCGGCCGTTCTCAGCCCGGGTAGGTGATCGAGCCCAGCGGCGGGCAGGGCATGAGCGTGGTGTCGGCGCCGGGGCGTTCGACGAAAGCCCGGGCCTCGGCGGCCTGCTGGCGCCGGGTATCCACGTCGTCGGCGTACCAGGCATCGCGCCTGGCGCGGTCGTAGTCCCACGAGTCGTCGATGAGGCTGAGGCTGGTGTTGCCGGAGCTGCGCTGGAACTCCGCCTTCACGGCGGCCTGTTGGAGTGCGCTCTGGGTCGCGGCGAGATCGATGCGGGTGATCAGGACGCCGAGGGTGTTCGGTTCGCGGGTCGGCAGGGGGGCCTGCGGGAGCAGCGACACCCCGGTGTCGAGGCGGCCGATGTTGTCGACGGTCGCTTGCTGGGCGTCCCTCACCATGATCTGCATTTCCTGGTGCAGCCAGAAGAACTCGTCGAGATCGGCCGGGGTGATGCGCATCCGCTCGTACAGGGAGCGGAACCGGGGATCGTGGTGCAGCGGGCGCATGGGGGCCGTGTGGAGCGCCACGCAGTCGTTGAAGCCGGCCGCCACCGCAGCGTCGAGATGGAGGATGGCCTGGTCCGCCTGTCCGTTCAGGCAGGCCAGTTCGCCGAGACTCCCGTGGCCCGCGGCGACCAGCCACCCGCCGTCGGGGCCGAGCGCCGTGGCGCGGGCGATGACGTCGTGGAGGCCCGCGGTGCCCACCGCGGCGGGCCCGCTGGTCAGGAGCGCCACCAGCACTTCGTGAAGACGGGTGGCCAGTGAGTTGACGGTGTCGACCATGGATCTCCTCGGACCTCGGTGGTGACGAGCGAAAGGTGTTGACTCTGTGTCAACTCCCGTGGAGATGACGGGCGGACGAGGTGAGCGGTTCCTGCTCCCGGCCGTCGGTACGATCATTGCCGGACGGCCGAGCCTGGGGAGCTGAGATGTTCGGAATGTACTGGGACCCACTGCCGACGGCCCGGTCGATGATCGCCAAGGGAACCGACCCGTTCGACGGCCGCTGGGCCGAGCGGGACTGGCGCAACGTGCCGGGCCCGTTCTACGCGGCCGAGATCGAGGCCGGGCAGATCGCGCCGCGCGACGCGGCGGAGCACATCGCCTACGACGACCCCAAGGTCGGCGTCTTTGTCAGCTGGCAGCCCGTCAACGTCCCGGAGACCCGAGCCCTGGTCGCCGATGTCCTGCTCGGCTGCGAGGGCTTGGCGATGGACGGCGACGAGCACTGGACGCCGGACGGTGTCCGGGGCTGGTGGAGCGAGCGCGGCCGGGCTCGCGAGTGGGCCCTGGAGACCGCCAAGAACTGGGAGAGCGTCAGTCGGACCGAGGGCGACGAAAGTTACCTCGCAGTGGCCCGACGGCTGCGTGCCTACGCCGACCACATCGACGGCGGACTGGAGGCGTACCTACGCGGGTACGTGTTCTGGCTGGCCGAACACCGCGTACCGGAGCGCTGCGAGGCGCTGCCCGTCCTGGGCGGGCGACCGACCGGCCGTCGGAGTACACCCAGGGTGGAGCAGCTACAGGTGGCCGGCTACCTGGTGGTCGAGCCGGAGCAGGTGCGGGGCAGCCAGCTGCCCGAGGTCGAGCGACTGGTGTCGGCGGCGGTCTGCCTGGTCGACCAACTTCCGGCCGATGCCTGCTGGTTCGCCTCCCCGCAGGCCGCTCTGGCGGCCTGCGCATCGCTGCGGGTCACTCCGGCCGCCCGGCTGCTCGCGGTGCTGGTCCCGGCCGACTGCGTGGCCGGGCTGGCAGCCGAGATCCGGGCGAGCGAGTTCGACGACCCCGTCCTGCTCGGGAACCTGTGGCGCCCGCCCGCGCTGGCCGAAGGCGGCACCCGGATCGGCTGGGAGGTTCTCGGCTACGAGCTCGGCCACCTGCACACCTGGCTCTGCAGCGACCTCCACCGGGACGCGGTCGCCGAACTCGGCGTCCGCACCGGCCCGTTCGGCCTGCTGGCCGACCGCGCCGACGCCGAGAAGGTCGCGGACTGGGCCAACGCCCGGGCCGACACCGATCCGGTGACCTGGTTCCCGGCGGCGCTGGTCGAGTGGGACGAGCCCGTGGAGAGCACCTTCGAGCCGATCACCCCAGCGGGGGAGGCCCCGAAGCCCTGGTGGCGGCGGCGCGGCTGAACAGCCGAACGGCCCGGCCGCTCTTCCGCGGCCGGGCCGTTCACGGCAGCTGCTACTTGGTCCCACGCTTCGCCAGGAAGGTCTCCACCTGCTGCCGGATCTCCGGCGTGTCCAGCCCACGGACCGTCATGGTGGTGCGGCGGCGCAGCACGTCGTCGGCGGTGTACGCCCACTCGTTGTCGGCGGCGTACGCGACCTGGGCCCAGACGTCCGGGCCGTCGGCGTGGATCGGCTCGCCCAGCTCGGGGTGCTCGGCGATCAGGCGGGCGATCTCGAAGGACAGCGTGCCGTAGTGCGAAGCCAGGTGCCTGGCCACCAGCGGCTCCATCCGGGAGCCGGGCTCGCGGTCCACCAGCAGGCGGTGCGCGACGGCGTTCGGGGCGCCGACGCCGGGGAGCGGGACGGTGGCCGGGATCGGCGACATGTCCTCGCGCAGGCCGGTGCCGGGCACGTGCGCGAGCTTCTCGAGCACCGTGCGGCCGATGTGACGGTACGTCGTCCACTTGCCGCCGGCGACCGAGAGCATGCCACCCCGGCCCTCGGTGACCACGGTCTCGCGCTTGGCTGCGGAGGTCTCGCCGGGGCCGCCGGGCAGCACCCGCAGGCCGGCGAAGGCGTACGTGATCAGGTCCCGGTCGAGGTGCTCGTCGCGGATCGCGTGGCCGGCCTCGCCCATGATCTGGTCGATGTCGGCCTCGGTGGCGCGGACGTCCTGCGGGTCGCCGGTGTACTCCTCGTCCGTGGTGCCGAGCAGGACGTGGTCCTCCCACGGGATCGCGAACGACACGCGGTACTTGTCGATCGGGATGGTGAGCGCAGCGCGCCACGGCGTACGGCGCTTGACGACGACGTGCGCACCCTTGGAGAGCCGGATGGACGGGGCGGCGCCCGCGTCCTCCATCTTGCGCAGGTGGTCGACCCAGGGGCCGGTGGCGTTCAGCACCAGGCGGGCGCTGATGCCGAACTCGGTGCCGTCCAGGCGGTCCGTCAGCTCGGCGCCGGTCACCCGGGTGCCGGTGAACCGAAGACCCGTCACCGCGGCGTGGTTGAGCACCACCGCGCCCGCCTCGACGGCCGCGCGGACGGTCATCACGGCGACCCGGGAGTCGTTCATCTGGTGGTCGCCGTAGACCGCGACCGAGCGCAGGCCCTCGGTACGGAGCGCGGGCACCTGCTGGGCGGCGTGCGCGGCGGTGGAGACCCGGCCCATGCCGTCCCGGAAGGCGGAGAGCGCGGAGTAGAGGAAGACACCGGCGCCGAGCTTGGCCGCGCCGTGCGGGCCGCCCTTGTAGACCGGGACGAAGAAGGTCAGCGGGTTGACCAGGTGCGGGGCCACGTCACTGGAGAGCACCCGGCGCTCCTTGTGGTTCTCCGCGACCAGCTTGACCGCGCCGGTCTGCAGGTAGCGCAGCCCGCCGTGGACCAGCTTGGAGGAGGCGCTGGAGGTGGCACCGGCGAAGTCGCCCGCGTCCACCATGGCGACCTTGAGGCCCGACTGGGCGGCAGTCCAGGCGGTGGCGGTACCGAGGATGCCGCCGCCGATCACCAACAGGTCGTAGGTGGCCTTGCCGAGCAGCTCGCGGGTCTCTGCACGCGAGGCGGTGTGGCCGTTGGTGTAGCCGGCGCCCAGGGTCGGGATGGTAGCCATGGTGTGTGTTGCGGCGCTCGGTGCGGGCGGCGCCGCATCTCCTCTCGATGGTGCGATGGTGCGGGTGCGGTCTCTCGGAGACCGGTGCGGCCTCTGAGAGGCCGTCAGACGGCGTTGGCCGGTCGGGGCCGCTGCAGGCCCCGACCGGCGTGACGGTCAGCTCTCGTCGTCCTCCTCCACCCACCCCATGGTGCGCTCGACCGCCTTGAGCCACTTCTTGTACTCGCGCTCGCGGGTGGCCTCGTCCATCCGGGGAGTCCACTCGGCGGCGCGGTGCCAGTTGGCCCGCAGGGTGTCCAGGTCGGGCCAGAAGCCCACCGCGAGGCCTGCTGCGTACGCTGCGCCGAGCGCGGTGGTCTCGGCCACGTACGGGCGCTCGACCGGGGCGTTCAGCACGTCCGCGATGTTCTGCATGAGCAGGTTGTTGGAGGTCATGCCGCCGTCGACCTTGAGCGCGGTCAGCTCGACGCCGGAGTCCTTCTGCATGGCGTCGACGACCTCGCGGGTCTGCCAGGCGGTGGCCTCCAGCACGGCGCGGGCCAGGTGGCCCTTGGTCACGTACCGGGTCAGACCGGCGATCACACCGCGGGCGTCGGAGCGCCAGTACGGGGCGAACAGGCCGGAGAAGGCCGGCACGAAGTAGGCGCCGCCGTTGTCCTCCACCGTCGAGGCCAGGGTCTCGATCTCGGCGGCGGTGGAGATGATGCCGAGCTGGTCGCGCAGCCACTGCACGAGCGAGCCGGTGACCGCGATCGAGCCCTCCAGGGCGTAGACCGGCTTCTGGTCGCCGATCCGGTAGCCGACCGTGGTCAGCAGGCCGTGGTAGGAGTTGACGATCTGTTCGCCGGTGTTCAGCAGCAGGAAGGTGCCGGTGCCGTAGGTCGACTTGGCCTCGCCGGGGGAGAAGCAGGTCTGGCCGAACAGCGCGGCCTGCTGGTCACCGAGCGCGGCGGCGACCGGCACGCCGTCCAGGACGCCGACCGCGTGGCCGTAGACCTCGGCGGAGGAGCGGATCTCCGGCAGCACGGTGAGCGGCACGCCCATCGACTCGGCGATCTTCTCGTCCCAGGCCAGGGTGGAGAGGTTCATCAGCATGGTGCGGCTGGCGTTGGTCACGTCGGTGACGTGCTTCCCGCCGTTGACGCCACCGGTGAGGTTCCAGATCACCCAGGTGTCCATGGTGCCGAACAGGATGTCGCCCGCCTCGGCACGCTCCCGCAGGCCCTCGACGTTGTCCAGCAGCCAGCGGATCTTCGGGCCTGCGAAGTAGCTGGCCAGCGGCAGGCCGGTCTCGCGGCGGAACCGGTCCTGGCCGACGTTGCGGCCCAGCTCGCGGCAGAGCGCCTCGGTCCGGGTGTCCTGCCAGACCAGCGCGTTGTGCACGGGCTGGCCGGTGTACTTGTCCCACAGGACGGTGGTCTCGCGCTGGTTGGTGATACCGATCGCGCGGATGTCGTCCTTGGTCAGACCGGCCTTCTCCAGCGCGCCCGCGACCACGGACTGCACCCGGGTCCAGATCTCGGCGGCGTCGTGCTCGACGTAGCCGGGCTGCGGGAAGATCTGGCTGTGCTCCTGCTGGTCGACGGCGACGATCCGGCCGTCGGCGCCGAAGATGATGCAGCGGCTCGACGTGGTGCCCTGGTCGATCGCGGCGATGTAGTTGCCAGTGGTGGTCATGAGGTCCTCGGCTCGAATGAGGGGTTCAGGGAGGGTTGGGCCTGACCCTGGGTCAGTCCCCGTACGCGGACGTGGGGCAAACCAACGCGGCGTCAGAACGCCAGGTGGTAGAAGCCACCGGCCAGCAGACCGCCGACGACCGGGCCGGCCACCGGGATCCAGGCGTACGACCAGTCGGATCCGCCCTTGTTCGGGATCGGCAGCAGCGCGTGCATGATCCGCGGGCCGAGGTCACGGGCCGGGTTGATCGCGTAGCCGGTCGGGCCGCCGAGCGAGAGGCCGATGCCGACCACGGTGAAGGCGACGATCAGGATGCCGGTGCCGGAGAGGCCGAGACCCGTGGTGAGGCCCTGGGTGAGGATGGCCAGGCAGAGCACGAAGGTGGCGATGATCTCGGTGAGCAGGTTCTGCACCGGGTTCCGCACCTCGGGGCCGGTGGCGAAGATGCCGAGGGTGGGCTCCTCGTTCGCCTGGAACTGGCCCAGGTAGGTGACCCAGACCAGACCGGCGCCGATCAGCGCGCCGAGCAGCTGGGAGCCGAGGTAGAGCGGGACCTTGCCCCACTCGCCGCTGTTCGCGGCGATGGCGAGGGTGACGGCCGGGTTGAGGTGGGCACCCGACTTCGGCGCGGACATGTACGCGGCGATCATCACCGCGAAGCCCCAGCCGAAGGTGATGGCCAGCCAGCCGGCGTTGAGGGCCTTGGACTTCTTCAGCGTGACGGCGGCGCAGACGCCGCCGCCGAGGAGTATCAGCGCGGCGGTGCCGAGGGTTTCGCCGACAAAGATGTCGCCGTTGGAGAACGCGGACACTAAGGACTCCTTCGTCCGTGACCGGAGCAGGTGGGGGAGGGCGGCGCTTCCCGTCCCGGGGTCGCGCCATGACGGTGGCGTTCCGTTTGCTCCGGACACCGTTCGACAATGTCGACCGTCATGCGGAAGCTTCCCCCCGCTATCACCCTCACGTCAAGACGGGGTGACACACCTGTGATCCATCACTCGACGTGATCACGCCGTGGCGTCGAAACTAGCAACCGCATGGCGGAAAATATGGACAAAACGCCAAAGAGCGGGCAGGCCGAAGCCCACCCGCACCTACGGGAATCTCACCAAGCGTCAGAAGCCGAGCGGCACAAGCCGGGCGGCAGAGGCCAGGCGTCAGAACCGGCCGGCACCCAGGTCCCGGGAGATCGCCCGGGCCGCGCTGCGCACCGAGGCCACCAACGAGGGCCGGACGAAGCCGTCCTCGCAGACCCGCTCCACCGCACCGCTGATGCAGACCGCACCCACCGGGTTGCGCCGCCGGTCCTGGATCAGCGCGCCGATCGAGGCCACGCCCTCCCAGGTCTCCTCCACCGCGTCGGCCCAGCCGCGCTCCCGGATCAGCCCGCACTCCTCGTCCACCGAGGCCAGATCCGTCAGGGTCCGCGAGGTGTACGCCTCCAACGGCTCCTCGCCCAGCTCGCCGCGGGCCACCGGGTCGTACGCCAGCAGCACCTTGCCCAGCGCGGTGGAGTGCAGCGGCTGCATCGAGCCGACCTCCAGCACCTGGCGGGTGTCGTCCGGGCGGAACACGTGATGGACGATCAGCACGCCGCGCTGGTGCAGCACCCCGAGGTAGACCGTCTCACCGCTGGCCCGCGCCAGGTCGTCCGCCCAGACCAGAGCCCTGGCCCGGAGCTCGTGCACGTCCAGGTAGCTCTGGCCCAGCCGGAGCAGCTCGGCGCCCAGCTGGTACTTGCCGCTCTCCGGATCCTGCTCGACGAAACCCTCCTGCTGGAGGGTGCGGAGGATGCCGTGCGCCGTCCCCTTGGCCAGCCCCAGCGCGGTGGACACCTCCGACAGACCGAGTCGCCGCTCGCCACCGGCCAGCAGCCGCAGGATCGCGGCAGCCCGGGACAACGACTGGATCGGGCCGGGCATTGCGTACCTCCGCTGACAGGCGGTCGACATTGTCGACCGCAGTGGTATCGCACTGAGTCTGCCAGGCCGACGGCCGGACGTGCACCTTTCCCGGTAGTAGCGGTCAGTTCCGCACGGCCGCGGCCAGGGCTCGGATCTGTGCCGGACCGACCCGGCAGCAGCCACCCACCAGCCGGGCCCCGTCCGCCAGCCAGGACGTCACCCGGTCGGGCCGGAAGGTCGGCTCACCCTGCCAGGACCGGCCCTGCCAGCTCTCCCCACTGTTCGGGTACACCACCACCGGCTTCCCGCTCGCCCGCGCCGCGACCCGCACGGCGGCGTCCGCGTCCGCCGGAGAGCAGCAGTTCACCCCGACTGCCAGCACCTCGGGCGCGGCCCCCGCCAGCGCGAACGCCTCCGCGATCGGCTGGCCCGCCCTGGTCCGGTCACCCGCGATGCTGAACGACAGCCAGACCGGGACCTCGACCCCCGCCAGCGCGCGCAGCACGGCCGCCGCCTCGTCGGTGTCCGGGATCGTCTCCACCGCCAGCACGTCCGGACCCGCCGCCAGCAGCGCCTCGATCCGGGGCCGGTGGAAGTCCACCAGCTGACCCTCGGTCAGCCCGTACCGGCCCCGGTACTCCGAACCGTCCGCCAGCACGGCCCCGTACGGTCCCACCGAGGCCGCCACCCAGCCCGGTCCCGCCGCCCTCGCCAGCCCGACGCTGCGGCCCAGCAGCGCGGCGGCCTGCTCCCGGTCGACACCCCGGCGGGCGAACCCCTCGAAGCTCGCCTGGTAGCTCGCGGTGATGGCCACCTGGGCACCCGCCGCGAAGTACGCCCGGTGCGCCTCGGTGATCGCCGACGGGTCGTCCGCCAGCAGCCGGGCGGACCAGAGCCCGTCCGAGAGATCGTGCCCCGCGTCCGCAAGCTGATTGGACAACCCGCCGTCCAGCACCAGCGGCCCCGCCGCGAGCGCCTCGGCGAACGAAGCAGCCATCACATCTCCTCCTCGAGGCAGCTGCGCGAGACAGTGACGCGTCGTCACCCCTTCGCACTACCATCCAGTCATGACCGGCCCCCACTCACACTGCCACTTCTGCGGCACGCCGTACGCGGCTGCCGGCACCGTCTGGCCGCGTACCTGCCCCGGCTGCGGCGAGATCAGCTACCGCAACCCGCTGCCCGTCGCCGTCGCGCTGCTCCCCGTCGAACGGCCGGACGGCACCCGCAGCCTGCTGGTCATCCGCCGCACCATCGAGCCCGGCTACGGCGAACTCGCCCTCCCCGGCGGCTACGTCGACTTCGGCGAGAGCTGGCAGCAGGGCGCCGCCCGCGAACTCCGCGAGGAGGCCGGCATCGACGCCGACCCCGCGAGCGCCCGCCTGGTGGACACCGGCAGTGACCCGCGCGGCGCGTTCCTGATGCTCTTCGCCCTCTTCCCGTCCCGCGCCCTGGCCGACCTGCCGCCCTCCGTCCCGACCGACGAGACCGACGGCTGGTACCTGATCAACACGCCCACCCCACTGGCCTTCCCGCTGCACAACCAGGTCGCCGACGCCTGGTTCAAGGGCAGCTTCGACTGACGGCGGGCCGACTTCCGGCCCGTCGCCGCAGGTGGGCGCCCACCTGCCACCCTGGCGCACAGGACGATCACGTGGCAGAGTCCAGCACCGTCAGCGCCACTCCGGGCGGGCCGCCACAAGCCGGTCCCGTCCCCACCGACCGGCCGGGAGACCACCACCGTGAGCACCCCACCCCAGGATCAGCCGCTCTGGCGGCCCGACCCCGCTCGCGCCGCCGCCACCCAGATCGTCGCCTTCCAGGCCTGGGCCGCCGAACACCACGGCGCCCCCGCCGCGCCGCTCGCGCCCACCGCCGGTGACGACGAGGCCGCCGCCCGGTACGCGGCCCTGCACGCCTGGTCCACCGAGGACCTGCCCCGGTTCTGGGGGGCCGTCACCGAGTGGTTCGACGTCCGGTTCAGCACCGAGCCCGAGGCCGTGCTCACCGACCGGTCCATGCCCGGCGCCCGCTGGTTCCCCGGCGCCCGCCTCAACTACGCCGCCGCTGCCCTCCGCCGCGGCGAGCAGGACAGCTACCGGGACAAGCCCGCGATCCTCCACCTGGACGAGAGCGGCGAGCCGCCCACCGAGCTCAGCTGGGCCGAACTCCGCCGCCAGGTCGGCTCGTTGAGCGCCGCCCTGCGCGAGCAGGGCATCCGCCCCGGCGACCGGGTGGCCGGCTACCTGCCGAACATCCCGGAGGCCGTGGTCGCCCTGCTGGCCACCGCCGCCGTCGGCGCGGTCTGGACCAGCTGCGCCCCCGACTTCGGCGCCCGCAGCGTGCTCGACCGCTTCCAGCAGCTCGAACCCGTCGCCCTGATCACCGTGGACGGCTACCGGTACGGCGGCAAGAACCACGACCGCCGCGAGGTGGTCGCCGAGCTGCGCCGTGAACTGCCGTCCCTGCAGACCGTGGTGCACGTCCCGCTGCTCGGCACCGAGGCCCCCGAGGGCACCCTGCCGTGGAGCGCGCTGACCGCCGCCGACGTCGAGCCGGTCTTCGAGCCCGTCCCGTTCGACCACCCGCTCTGGGTGCTCTACTCCTCCGGCACCACCGGCCTGCCCAAGGCCATCGTGCAGAGCCAGGGCGGCATCCTGGTCGAGCACCTCAAGCAGGCCGGCCTGCACCTCGACCTCGGCCCCGACGACCGGTTCTTCTGGTACACCTCCACCGGCTGGATGATGTGGAACTTCCTCATCGCCGGCCTGCTGGTCGGGTCCACGATCGTCACGTACGACGGCAGCCCAGGCCACCCCGACACCGGCGCCCTCTGGTCGGTCGCCGCCCGCACCCGCGCCAACGTGCTCGGCACCTCCGCCGCGTACGTGATCGCCAGCCGCAAGGCCGAGCTGCACCCCGGCCGCGACCTCGACCTCTCGGCCGTCCGCTGCATCGGGACCACCGGCTCGCCGCTGCCCCCCGACGGCTTCCAGTGGATCTACGACGAGGTCAAGCAGGACGTCTGGCTCGCCTCGGTCAGCGGCGGCACCGACGTCTGCTCCTGCTTCGTCGGCGGCGTCCCCACCCTCCCCGTGTACCTCGGCGAGATCCAGGCCCCCTGCCTCGGCTCCGCCGTCGAGGCCTGGGACGTCAACGGCGACCCGCTCACCGACCAGGTCGGCGAACTGGTCGTCACCCAGCCGCTGCCCTCGATGCCGATCGGCTTCTGGGGCGACAAGGACGGCACCCGCTACCACGACAGCTACTTCGACACCTACCCCGGCATCTGGCGGCACGGCGACTGGATCACCGTCACCTCGCGCGGCACCGTGGTCATCCACGGTCGTTCCGACTCCACCCTCAACCGGCAGGGCGTCCGGATGGGCTCCGCCGACATCTACGAGGTGGTCGAACGCCTCCCCGAGATCACCGAGTCCCTGGTGATCGGCCTGGAGGAGGCCGAAGGCGGCTACTGGATGCCGCTGTTCGTGGTCCTCGCCCCCGGCGCGACCCTGGACGAGGACCTGATCGGCCGTATCCGCAGCTCGCTCCGCACCGAGCTGTCACCCCGTCACGTCCCCGACGAGGTGATCGCGGTGACCGGCCTGCCGCACACCCTCACCGGCAAGCGGATCGAGGTCCCGGTCAAGCGCCTGCTGGCCGGCACCCCGCTGGAGCAGGCCGTCAACCCCGGCTCGGTCGACAACCTCGACCACCTGCGGTTCTTCGAACAGCTCGGCCGCGACCGCCGGTCCTGACCGTACGACAGAGGGGCGCCCACCAGTTGGTGGGCGCCCCTTTTCCGGACTACTCGCCGGACAGCACCTGCTGCGCTGCCGCCCGGGCCTCGTCGGCGGTGTCCGTGGCACGGGCCGCCTCGGCCGCCCGCTGACACTGCGCCAGGGTGTACTTCGCCAGCGTGGAGCGCACGTACGGGATCGCCGCCGCGCCCATCGACAGGCTGGTCACGCCGAGACCGGTCAGCACACAGGCGAGCAGCGGGTCGGAGGCCGCCTCGCCGCAGACCCCACAGCTCTTGCCGACCGACTTCGCCGCCTCGGCCGAGAGCGCCACCAGGTCGAGCAGCGCGGGCTGCCACGGGTCCTGGAGCCGGGCCAGCGCGCCGACCTGGCGGTCCGCCGCGAAGGTGTACTGAGCCAGATCGTTGGTGCCCAGCGAGAGGAACTCGACCTCGTTCAGGATCGAACGGGCCCGCAGCGCGGCGGACGGAATCTCCACCATCGCGCCGAACTTCGCCTTCAACCCGGCCTCGCGGCAGGCGTCCGCGAACGCCTTGGCGTCGACCCGGTCGGCCACCATCGGCGCCATCACCTCGAGGTAGACCGGCAGACCCTCGACGGCCTTGGCCAGCGCGCGCAGCTGAGTCTGCATCACCTCGGGGTTCTCCAGCAGGGTGCGCAGACCGCGCACACCGAGCGCCGGGTTTGGCTCGTCCGCCGGGGTGAGGAAGTCCAGCGGCTTGTCGGCGCCGGCATCCAGCGCCCGCACCACCACCCGGCCCTCGGGGAAGGCCTCCAGCACCTTGCGGTACGCCTCGATCTGCTTCTGCTCGCTCGGCGCCTTGGCCGAGTCGTCCAGGAACAGGAACTCGGTACGGAACAGGCCGACGCCCTCGGCACCGTTCTCCAGCGCGGCCGGCAGGTCCGCCGGGCCGCCGATGTTGGCGAGCAGCGGCACCTTGTGCCCGTCCGAGGTCTGCCCCGGACCGGAGGACGAGGAGAGCGCGGCCTTGCGTTCGGCCGCGACTCGGCGCAGCTCGGCCTGCTTCTCCTCGGACGGCTTGATCAGCACCTCGCCGGTGGAGCCGTCGACCGCGACCACGACACCCTCGGGCAGATCGGTGGCACCGGGCATGGCAACCACGGCCGGCACGCCCATCGCCCGGGCCAGGATGGCGCTGTGGCTGGTCGGCCCGCCCTCCTCGGTCACGAAGCCGAGCACCAGGGTCGGGTCGAGCAGCGCGGTGTCGGCCGGCGCCAGGTCCCGGGCGAACAGTACGTACGGCTCGTCGCTGTCCGGCACACCCGGCATCGGCATGCCGAGCAGCCGGGCCACGATCCGGTTCCGCACGTCGTCCAGGTCGGCGACCCGGCCGGCCAGGTAGTCCCCGGCAGCGGCGAGCAGCGCCCGGTACGCGGCGAAGGCGTCGTAGACGCCCCGCTCCGCGCTGCTGCCGACCGCGATCCGACGGTTCACGTCGGCGATCAGCTCCGGGTCCTGCGCCATCAGCGCCTGGGCCTCCAGCACGGCCTGGGCCTCGCCACCCGCCAGGTTGCCACGGGCGATCAGGTCCGCCGCGACGGCGTCCACGGCCGCCTGGGCGCGAGCCTGCTCGCGAGGCGCGTCCTCGGTGGGGATCTGGGTGGCCGGGGGCTCCAGCACCGCCGTGCCCATGTGCCGGACCTGGCCGATCGCGACACCGTGGCTGACACCTACGCCTCGCAGCGCCTGTTCCATTGTGGGTTCCTTTCACCCGGGTACTGGCCGAGCCGCCCCACCCCGGACTGCGGGGCGGGACGGCGCGTTATGTCGTCTCGGTCCGTCAGTTCCAGGTGAACAGGTCGCCGTCGACGGCGATGTCGCCGTTCTCGACCACCCCGGACAGCGCGTCGGCCGAGGCCTCCAGCGCGACGATCGGGGAGATCGGCGACTTGCCGGCCTTCTCGACCTCGGCCGGGTTCCAGCGGATGACCGCCTGGCCGCGGGTGACGGTGTCGCCCTTCGACACCAGCAGCTCGAAGCCCTCGCCATTGAGCTGGACGGTGTCGATGCCCAGGTGAGTCAGCACCCCGTGGCCGTCGACGTCCACCACCACAAAGGCGTGCGGGTGCATGGAGACGACGACACCGTCCACCGGAGCGACCGCCTCGGTGGGCTCGCGCACCGGGTCGATGGCGGTGCCGGGGCCCACCATCGCGCCGGCGAAGACAGGGTCGGGCACGTTGGCGAGCCCGACGGCGCGACCAGCCAGCGGCGAGGTCACAGTGGTCATGGTGGAGCCTCCCAGGTACGGAGCACAGCGTGCCGCCGCGGACAGCGGCGGTGTGATCGTTCTGAAGCCTAAATCATGCCAACTAAGGACATTTCGCAAGCATCCACTGGGGCGGGTCCCGACTGGCGATCCGACGCCCGTAGTGCACGGTTGCTGCTGCGTGCCGTCATCGTCCCTGCTGGCAGGGGCTTACGAGGGCACGAGTGGTCTAGTCCTCTTGGTCGACGCGCCGCACTCTACGCCATGCGGATGAGCCGCGACGATCGTGCCGATCGGGCGGCATAGAGGGGTGTGAGCAGACAGTGCTGGGCCGACCGGGTGAGGGGTCGACGCGGCGCGCGGCGGCTCGATTAGGCACTCCGCTGCGGAAGGGCTATGGTTTGTCGAGTCGCCGCAAGACGGCGATGAACACCAGATGACGGATTCGCAAAACTTCGGTTAAAACGAAGCAAACGGATCTGCTAGGATGGTGGAAACGAACGAAGCGCCCGGAGGGTCCGCCTGATAAGCGGCTCGAAGGAAGTGTCCGTTCCTTGAGAACTCAACAGCGTGCCAAAAGTCAACGCCAGATATGT
>NZ_LMCT01000023.1 GCF_001424875.1 Kitasatospora sp. Root107
CGGAAGGTGCCGGAGACCGGCGGCTGGTTGCCGTCCGGGTCGATCACCGCACCCTCGGACCGCGGGAAGAACTCGTACCACGACCCGAACAACGCCCGCTCCCGATGGACCGTCAGCTCCACCGGCTGCACGGTCGAGAGCAGCTCCCGGAGCGGATGGTCAGCCAACCGTGCGGTGACCGCCGGGGCGTGGGCCGCCGCCAGCCGCTGCGCGGCCGGGACGTCCAGGTCGAGCAGGGTGGCGGCGGCCGTCAGCACGGCGGTCCGCCCCGCTCCCCTGGGGCCGGCCAGGGCCGCCCGGCGCAGCAGCTCCGCGCCCTCCTCCAGGGTGACCTCGACGTCCTGGCCGGCCGGGATCTTGATGTCGGCGCGGTGCAGCCAGCTTTCGACCGGATCGCTCCAGGCTTCCACGGTGTAGGTCCAGCGGCCGGGCACGGTCGGCGTCACGTACGCACCCCAGCGGTCGGTGCCCGGCGCCAGCTCCCGCATCGGGGTCCACGGACCGCGCCGCCCGCGCGGACCGCGCAGCACCACGTTGGCGCCGAGCGCGTCGTGGCCCTCCCGGAACACCGTGGCGCTGACCAGGAACCGTTCACCGACCACGGCCCGGGCCGGGCGGCTGCCCCCGTCGACCGCCGGCTTGACGTCCAGCACGGGTATCCGGCCGATCGGGGTGGGCTGTCTGCGGGGCGCCCCTGCCTTGATGGTGCTCATCTTGCCGATGTCCTCTCACGGTTGGGCGGCTACCCGCCTGGTCAGACCACTTCTCCGAGCCGGCGCCTGGTCCGGGCGGCGAGCTGGTCGATGATGGTGCGGGCGAAGACGTGGCAGTGGTTGCCGGTCCGGGCGGTGACCAGGTCCTCGTCGACGACGACGTCCTGGTCCACGTAGACGCCGCCCATGTTGCGCAGGTCGCCGAGCAGGTTGTTGTGCACGACGGCCTTGCGCCCCTGGATCACCGAGGGGATCGGCGCGGCCAGCCACATGCCGTGGCAGATGATGCCCTTGACGATCGCCGGGTCCGCGAAGGCCCGGCGCAGGAAGGTCACCGCCGGGGGAAGCGCCTGCACGTCCTCGGTGTACCTGAGCCGGTCGGCGACGATGCCGGAGGGCACGATGACGGCGGCGAACTCCCGGAGCCCGTACTCGTCCAGGTCCTCGAAGGACTCGGTGACCTCGAACGGCATCCGGTGCTCGTGCCCCCGGAAGACCAGTCTCTCGTTGCCCCAGAGCCGGGTCAGGAAGCGCACCTCGGCGCCCTCCTCGGCGAACCGGCGCTGGTAGTAGAGGATTTCGGGCTCGTAGAAGTCGCTCTCCATCAGGACCGCGATCTTCTGTCCGGTCAGCCGCATGGCGGCCCCTCCTTCCAGGTCAGTCACGACCGATGACCAGGTCGATCAGGAACGGTCCCGGGTGCGCCAGCGCCCGTGCGATGGCCGGGGCGACCTCCGCCGGCTTCTCCACCCGTACGGCCGGGACGCCCAGCGACTCGGAGAGCGCCGCGAAGTCGATCTCGGGCCGGGAGAGGTCGAAGATGCCGGGGAAGTCGTGGTGCTCGATGTCCTGGCTCCGCCAGTACTGCTCGATGTTGTCGTCGAGCAGCTTGTAGCGGCCGTTGTTGCAGATCACGAACTTGGCGGCGATGTCGTACCGGGCGGCCGTCCACAGGCCCTGCACGGTGTACATGCTGCCGCCGTCCCCGGTGAAGCCGACCACCGTCCGCTCGGGGTGGGCGAGCTTGGCGCCGATCGCGCCGGGGATGCCGACCCCGAGCGAGCCGCCCCGGGTCTGGTGCCAGTGGCCGGGCTCGTTCGGCGGGTTGTACCGGAAGATGCCGGGCGAGGAGGTCAGCGCCTCGTCGAACAGCACGGCGTCGGGCGGGAGTTGGCGGGACAGCTCGCGGCCGAAGTACGCGGCGGTCAGCGGACCGCCCTCGTCGGCGGCCAGGTCGCGGGCGACCGCGTCCGCGTAGGCGGCGGCCTTCTTGTCGGCCAGCCCCTGGATGCGCTCGGCCACCGCCTGCTGCCGCTCGGCGGACTGACGCTCCGTCAGGGCCTCGGTCAGCCTGGCCAGCGAGAGCTTGGGGTCGGCGACCAGACCGAGGTCGACCGGGAAGTTCTTGGCTATCGCCCCGCTGTCGAGGTCGATGTGGACCACCGGCGCGCCCTCGGCGAAGACGCCGTCGAGCAGCGGGTAGACCTCCGGCAGGGCATAGGTGCCGACGATCAGCACGGCATCCGCCGCAGCGGTCACCCGGCTGCTGTTCTCGCCGAACATGTGGCCCAACTGGCCCTGGTAGAGCGGGTGGTCGGCCGGCAGGTTGACCTCCGCCCAGTCCGCCCCCCAGACCTCGGCGCCCCACACCTCGGCGAACCGGGCCAGCTCCGCCTGCGCGTCGGCGAAGTGCACCCCGTCCCCGGCGATGATCAGCGGCCGCTCGGCGGCCGCCAGCAACGAGGCGGCCAGCCCGATCGTCCCGGCGTCCGGGACCACGGCGGTGTGCAGGTAGGAGGTGGGGACGGCCGGCTCGCTGGTCGGCCGGTCCAGCACGTCGGCCGGCAGCACCACCAGCACCGGTCCGTACGGCGGGGTGGCGGCGACCTTGAAGGCCCGGCGCAGCACCCGCAGGGTGGACTCCGGATCGACCACCCTGGTGGCCCACTTGGTGACCGGCTTGGCCATCCCGACCAGGTCGGCGGCCATCTGGGCGTCCATGCTGTCGTACGCGAGGCCGGACTCGCCGACCACCACCACCAGCGGCGCGTGACCCCGCATCGCCTGGTAGAGCATGCCGATGCCGTTGCCCAGGCCCACCCCGGAGTGCAGTTGCAGCAGGGTGGGCGTGCGGGTGGCCCGGGCGTAGCCGTCGGCGATGCCGACCACCACGGCCTCCTGGAGCGCGAGCACGTACTCGATCTCGGGGAAACCCCGCAGCTCGTCCAGGAAGCCCTGCTCCACGGTGCCGGGATTGCCGAACATGTACTTCACGCCGTCGGCTTTGAACTGCTCGAGCATCGCCACCCGGGCGGGCCTGCTGGCCATGGCTTGCGTACCTCTCGATCGGTGGACTGTACGGAGGGGCCGGGAACGGGCGGCCGGCCGGTATGCGCCGGGGCGCGGCCGCCCGTCTCCACGGGTCAGGCCTTGAAGCCCCACTGGCGCAGGCCCTGCTCCAGCACCTCGACGACCTTCTGGCCGGTGAGGTAGGAGTCGGGGGTCGAACGCCCGGTGATGAACGGGTAGTCGACGATCACCGAGGTCTCCTTGCCGAAGTTGCCGTGGTAGGCACCGTCGGGAGCGGTGGCGTCGCGCAGGATGTACTCCAGCGGGTACGGCGGCGGGCCGATCACGAAGTCGGTACCCATGAAGCCGGTGCCGTCCTTGTAGTCGTACTCGATGCAGTGCCCGGTGACGTGCTTGTTGCGGATGATGCTGGCCCGGTCGTCCTGCTCGCGGGCGAAGGCCAGGCAGGCCACGCCGTAGCACTCGGCGGCGATCGGCAGGCCCAGGTTGTAGAAGGCCAGCACCAGGTCGTGCACCCGCCAGTTGTTGGCGAGGTCGACGATCGGACCACTGCCGCCGACGATCAGCAGCGCGTCGTACCGGTCGGCGATCTGCTCCTGGACGTGCTCGCGGCGGTGGTTGTAGCCCTCCCAGGCGCGCAGGAAGTCGTTGCGGCTGCGGTACGGCCGGTCCGGCAGCCAGGACGACAGGTCGAGCGGGTTGTCCAGGCGGTTCGAGCCGTCGAACGCGCGGACCTTCTCGGCCATCTCGGTGCTGGTCACCGAACGGCCGAGCGGCGGGTCGATGTACTCCGGGTCGTAGCTCGGCGGCAGGGCCACCGCGCGCTTGCCGGTCGGGGTCGCGAAGGTGATCTCGTAACCGGCCTTGTCGAAGGTCTCGAGCGGGCCGATCAACTCCTCTCCCCAGTAGCCGTACTCGGAGAGGACGATGAGAATGCGCTTCTTCGCCATCGGCGTTGGTCTCCTTCAAAGGGATTGCGTGCCGGCCACGAGCGGGCTGGTGCCCCGGTGGCCCCACTCCTGTCTACCGGCTCACGAGGACTCCAACTGCCTTTCCAGACAGCCGAGTTGGGCATGCGGTAAGTCGGAGGAAGTACTGTGCGAGGTCAGTCGGCGTAGGTCAGGGCGGCCTTGGTGATCAGGCCGTCCGCGATGTCGAAGGCGTAGTTCGCCCGGAAACCGCCGGAGCCGCCGGGGGCGAAGACCACCAGCATGGTGGTGCCGTTCTCCCGCGGGGTTTCGCGCAGGACGGTGAGCCGCCCGCCGATCACTTCGGAGGCGGCCCAGTGCCGGATCGCCTCGTGACCGCGGATCTCACGGCCGACGTCCACGATCAGGCCGTCGGGATGGAAGGAGGCCACCAGGGCGTCCAGGTTCTTGGCCTCGACCGCGTCGACGTAGCTGCGGGCGGCCGGCGGCAGCGCCTGCAGGGTCTGCGGCGCACTGGTGGTGGGATCGTTGCGGATCGACTGGACCACGGTGGCCCGCACCGGGTCGGAGGAGTAGCCGATGACCAGCGCGCCGGTCACTGCGGCCACGGCCAGCCCGCCGGCGACGAAGGTGACGGTGCGTCGGGACATGGTTCACGCTCCAGGAGATCGGGAGCCCGACCCGCCGGGGACACTGCCCCGGCGGGTCGGACCACGAGGATTCCGGACAGTGGTTCAGCGACTTCCGGCCGTCTCGCGCCCCTCGACGCCGGCCTCGGCCTCGGCCGGGGCGTCGGCGACGGGCTGCTGCTGCGACTGCGGACGGATCCCGAACAGCGCGATCAGCACGCCGGCCAGGGAGAACAGGCCCGCCGCGAGGAAGGCCCAGCGGTAGCTGGTGACCCCCACGCCGGAGCCCTCGGTGACCACGGTCGCCGTCATCACGGCGGTCAGCACGGCGACACCGACACCTGCACCGATCTGGTACGAGGCGGTGATCAGGCCGGAGGCCACACCCTGGCGGTCGTCCGAAACCCCGCTCACCCCGGCGATGTTGACGGTCGGGTAGACCAGGCCGTTGCCGATGCCGTGGATGATGATGGCCGGCAGCAGCACGGTGACGAAGTTCGCGTCGTGGCCGATCCGCAGGAAGAGCAGCACGCCCGCGCCCTGGAGGATCATGCCGACGGCGGTGACGGTGCGGACACCGAACCGGCCGACCAGCGGGCCGGACGCGTACTTGGCGGTGGCCACGATGACCAGGCCGAGCGGCAGGAAGCAGAAGGCGGTCTGGAGAGCGGTGTAGCCCAGGGTCTCCTGGAGGTACAGGCTCGCCACGAACTGCCAGCCGATGGTGGAGCAGGCCCAGACGATGCTCACCAGGTTGGCGCTGCTGAGCGTCGACGAGCGGAAGATCGAGAGCGGGACGAGCGGGGCGCGGTGCCGGGCCTCGATCAGGACGAAGCCGATGAGCAGCACCACGGCGCCGCCGATCGTGCCCAGGGTGGCGACCGAAGCCCAGCCCCAGGCCGGGGCCTGCACCAGACCGTAGACCAGCAGCATCGCACCGGCGGTCGCGGTGACCGCGCCGCCGACGTCGAATCCGCCCCGCCGGCCGGAGCCGGTGGCACGGTCGTCGCCGATGATCAGCGGGCTGGCGATCAGGACACCGAGCGCGATGATGGCGGGCACGAAGAAGACCAGCCGCCAGTTGATCTCGGTCAGCACGCCGGAGAGCACCAGGCCGAAGCTGTAGCCACCGGCCCCGGTCATCGCGAAGATGCCCAACGCCCGGTTGCGCTCGGTGCCTTCGCGGAAGGTCGTGGTGATCAGCGACATCGCCGCGGGCGCGGTGAACCCGGCAGCGACGCCCTTGAGCACCCGGGTGGCCACCAGCAGCGAGCCGTCGGTGAAGAAGCCGCCGAGCATGCTCGCGATGATGAAGACGACGGTCGCCGCGACGAAGGTCCGCTTGCGACCCCACACGTCGGCCACTCGGCCGCCCAGCAGCAGGAAGCCGCCGTAGCCGACCACGTAACCGGAGACGAGCCACTGCAGTGAGCCGTCGGACAGGCTGAGCGCCTGCTTGATGCTCGGCAGCGAGACGCCGAGCACCGAGTTGTCGAGCGAGTCGAGGAAGACCGCCGCGCAGAGCACGAGGAGCGAGAGGTTCTTCCTTCGTTCCGTCAGCGCCGAGGCTGTGCGTTCGATTGTGGTCATGGTGTGTCAGGCTCCTCGCTCTTCCGGATCGGAAGGAACGTCGAGGCGGAGCCCCGCGGAGGACCGCCCCCGCCGGGGCATGACAGTGCGCAAGCAGTTAACTATGAGCGCGAAGAGCTGTCAAACCATCAGTCAATTCATCGTCAGGCCAGGACCCGGATCCGCATCATCCCTGCTCACAGAGCCCAGAGGTCACAAGGCTTGTACCTTGTCACTTTTATGGTTGACTAGAAATGACTGCACTGGTTAAGTCTGCTGACGTTAAGTCCGGTCACCCCTGACCTGCCGCACACCTGGAGGTTTCATGGACAGCCCCATCGCGGTGATCGGCGGCCGTGGCCGCACCGGCCGCCTCGTCGTGCAGAAGCTGCTCCAGCGCGGGGAATCGGTCCGCGTGCTCAGCCGGGGTGCCCGGCACGGCCAGGGCGCCGAGTTCGTCCAGGGCGACGTGCGGGATGCCGGCTCACTGGTCAAGCCGCTGGCCGGGGTCTCGGCCGTGGTCTACGTGGTCGAGCCCGGCACGTCCGACTCCGGCCCCGACAGCCCGCGCGCCACCATGTTCGACGGCGTCCGCAACGCCCTCGCCGCCGCCACCGCCGACGGCAACCGCCCGCACTTCGCGCTGGTCAGCCAGATCTACGTGACCCGGCGCAGCCACTCGATGAACAGCTACGGCCGTCTGCTCGACTGGCGGCTGGCCGGCGAGGACGCCGTCCGCGAGTCCGGCCTGCCGTACAGCGTGGTGCGACCCAGCTGGCTGACCGACCGGCACAGCGCCGGCAATCAGGTCCGGCTCGAGCAGGGCGACACGGGCGACGGCAAGATCTGCCGGGACGACGTCGCCGAGGCCGTCGTCCAGTCGCTGTACACCCCGGCAGGCGCGGGGATCACGTTCGAGATCTACAACGAGTCCGGCAGTGCGGCCACCGACTGGCCGGCCCTGTTCGCCGCCCTCGACCACACCGCCCCGGCGGTGGCCGAATGAGCACCGCCCCCGCCCGGCCGATACCCGCGCTGACCCTCTCCGGCTGCCTCTCGGTCGCCGACCTGGACGCCACCGCCACCTGGTACGCCGAGGCCCTCGGATTCCACACCGTCCGGCGGCACACCTTCACCGAGTTCGGCGCCGAGGTCGCCTACCTCAGCAACGGCACGCTGGCCCTGGAGCTCCTCCAGGTCACCGACGGCATATCGCTGCAGCGGCCGGCCCCGCCGAACCACGGCGCACTGCACGGTCTCACCCAACTCGCGTTCTACGTCAGCGATCTGGACCAGACCGTACGCGAGCTGCGCGAGCGAGGCGTCGAGCCGGTGACCGACATCGCCGATGTGCCCGTGCTCGGTGTCCGGGCCCTGTTCGTGCGCGATCTCGAAGGCCACTACATCGAGTTCATCCAAGCCGACTGGCTCTGACGACCCGTCGGCAACAGCCGCCCACAAGGAGCCTTGCACATGAGCGAAGAGCAGCTGAGCGCCGCCACCCGCGCGGTGGCCGAGCGCTGGTTCACCGCACTGACCACCGGGGACTTCCCCACCGCCCTCGACTGCCTGGCCGACGACGTGGAGTGGGTGAACTACGCCCCCGTGCCCGGCTACAACGACGACATGCCCTGGATCGGGACCCTGCACGGCAAGGACGCCGTCCTGGCGAGCCTCGGCGTCTTCACCTCCCTCGTCGAGGTCGGCGAGGAGGTGCTGGTGCGGCTGAGCGTCGACGGCGAGAACGCGGCCGGCGTGATCCACGAGCGGTCCGTGGTCAAGGAGAACGGCCTGCCGTTCGAGATCGAGTTCATCCAGTGGCTGACCGTCCGGGACGGCCGGATCATCCGCTGGAAGTCGTACACCGACCCGTCCGAGATCGTCCGCGCGCTCCGCGGCGACCACGGCGCGCGCAGCACGCACACCAGCCTGGCGCTGCTGGAGGCCGTCCGCGCCCGGGACACCGCGGCCGTGAACCGGCTGATCGCCCAGGGTGCCGACCCCGGCAGCCGGGACCAGGCGACCGGGCTGACCGCGCTGATGACCGCGGCCGGCCAGGCCGACGCCGCCACCGTCCGGGTCCTGCTCGCCGCCGGGGCGGACCCGCTGACCGCGGACACCCGGGCCGGTGCCACCGCCCTGCACAAGGCGTGCCAGGGCGGCAGCGTCGAGGTCGCCCAGGCGCTGGTCGAGGCGGGCGCCTTCGTCGACGCGGTCGCCCCCACCACCGGCCACACCCCCCTGATGGACGCGCTCTGGTACAAGTTCCCCGACCTGGTGCGGTACCTGCTCGGCCAGGGGGCCGGCCTGGAGGTCTACACCCACTACGGCTTCTCGCTCAAGCAGCACTTCGAGTACGAGCTGAACGTCAACACCCGTGGCAAGGACCTGCTGCTGCAAGCCGAGGAGCACCTCAACAACCGGCGCTCCCAGGACAGTTCGGCCGTCCAGGCGCAGCTTCTGATGGCCGCCGTGGCGGCCGGGGACACCGCTCGGGTGCCCGGCCTGCTGGCGGCCGGCGCTCCGGTCGACGAGATCTTCCCGCGGCTGAACGGCTTCAACGACGGGCACACCCCGCTGCACGTGGCCGCGCGGGACGGACACACCGACATCGTCGTCGCCCTGCTCGCCGCCGGGGCCGACGTCAACGCGGTGGAGCCGTGCTTCGGTGCCGTCCCGCTGCACAAGGCGGTCTACAACGGCCACGCCGCGATCACCGGGCTGCTGGTCGCCCGGCCGGGCATCCAGCTGGACTTCCAGGGCGCCACCAACGGCTACACCCCCCTGCACGACGCGCTCTGGCACGGCTACGAGGACTGCGTGCGGATCCTGCTGGACGCCGGTGCCCGCACCGACCTGGTCGGGCACGACGGCAAGCTCCCGTACGACCTCGCGGTCGAGGTGTTCGGCGACGGGCACCCGCTCGCCATCGAGCTGAAGTCCTGACCACCCGGCACCACCCTTCCCCGCACCACGACAGGAGATCGCCATGCTGTTCTACGTCCAGATGAAGTGGAAGCACGAAGGCCGGATCACCCTCGACGAGCTCTGGGAGCTGGAGCAGGAAGAGGCCGAGCACGCCCAGGAGACCATCAACTCCGGGTTCTGCGTCGGGATCTGGAAGGTGGCCGCGCAGAAGCGGGTCATCGCCATCATCGAGTCCCCGGACGCCGAGGAGCTCGACCGCACCGCGCTCGGCCGACTGCCGATGCGCGAGTACCTGGAGTTCGAGACGGTCTGGCCGCTCCGTGACTACCTCGGCTTCGCCGAGGACGTCAAGAAGCGCTACCAGGTCTGACCCGGCCCGCCTCACCCACACACCACGGAGCCCCGATGATCCATCAGTTGATCTTCGCCCACCCCAAGCCCGGGATGAGCGAGCAGGAGTTCCAGCGCTACTGGCTGGACGTGCACGCCCCGAACTACGCGGCCAAGATCCCGCAGATCCGCAAGTACTGCGTGGACACCCGCATTCCGCTCGGCCCCGAGCCCGCCGACCCGCTCTGGAGCGGCATAGCCGAGATCTGGCTGGACAACGACGAGGACCAGCTCGCCTCGCTGCAGACCCCCGAGTTCCTCGAGGGCGCCCGGCTGGACGAGCCGCGCTGGGCCGCCTTCTGGCGGACCGTCGTGCTGGACACCGACGCGCAGGTTCTGCTCCCCGGCCCGGGCACCGAGCGGCCGGAGGGCACCAAGCTGGTGATCCTGGCCAAGCGCGCCAACGGGACCACGGTGGAGGACTTCCGCCGCCGCAGCCTGGAGGGCCACGCCAAGACGGCGCTGGACGTGCCGGGTGTGGTCCGGTACGTGCAGGGCTTCGTCCGTGACGGCGCGTACGCGATCGGCGAGTCCCTGCTGGACGTCGCCTACCAGCTGAGCTTCGAGAACGAGGAGGCACTGCGCCTGGCGGTGGACTCCGCGGAGTTCGGCCGACTGCTGGCGGACCTGGAAGAGTTCACCGAGCCGCGCTACATCCACCAGCTGGCGGTCCGTGAGCACTGGATCATCGGGGCCGAATAGCCGATCGGGCCGGGAGGCCGCCGTGAACCGTACCGCTCTCGTCACCGGTGCCAACCGTGGCATCGGACTGGAGACCTGTCGTCAACTCGCCACCGCCGGACTGGACGTGGTCCTCTGCTCCCGTGAACCCGACCGCGGCCTGGCCGCCGCGGCCGGCCTGGCGGGGCTCCGCGGCCGGGTACGGGTCGAGCAGCTGGACGTCGAGTCGGCGGAGAGCGTGCTGGCCTGTGCCGGACGGCTCGCCGCCGACGGCGTGCGGGTCGACGTCCTGGTGAACAACGCCGCGGTCTACCCGACCACGGGGTTCTTCGCCGCCGACGAGGACCTGTTGGAGCACACCTGGCAGGTGAACCTGGTGGGTGCCTTCCGGACCTGTCAGGCGTTCGTGCCGGGCATGGCCGAACGCGGCTGGGGACGGGTGGTCAACGTCTCGTCCGGCGGCGGCTCGCTCGACGCGGGCCTCCCCGGGCCACCGTTGTACGGGATCACCAAGGCGGCGCTCAACGCCCTGACGGTGACGCTCGCCTCCACCGTGCCCGCATCGGTGAAGGTCAACGCGGTCTGCCCGGGCTGGGTCCGTACCGACATGGGCGGCGCCGGCGCCCCACTGAGCGTCGCTCAGGGCGCCGACACCGTGGTCTGGTTGGCACAACTTCCCGAGTCCGGCCCCACCGGCGGTTTCTTCCGCGGGCGCAAGCCCATCCCCTGGTAGCCAGTCGGCCCGGGGGCACCGATCCCCCATACCGGTGCCCCCGGGCCGGCGACTCCCCTGGAGGTAGTCGACTGTGAAGAGCAGTCAGCAACATCAGAGCCAGCATCAGCATCAGCACGAGACGGCTCCCGAGCCGGTGGAGATGAACTCCGCCCGTCTGGAGGCGTTCAGCGACGGGGTGTTCGCGATCGCGATCACCCTGCTGATCCTGGACATCCGGGTACCGAAGGAAGGGCCGCTGCTCCAGGGCCTGATCCACGAGTGGCCCGCCTACTGTGCCTACGTCGTCAGTTTCCTGATCATCGGCATGGTGTGGATGAACCACCACACCATGCTGTTCTACATCCGCAAGGTCGACCGGGGCCTGCTGCTGTTCAATCTGCTGCTGTTGATGAACGTCGCGTTCATCCCCTTCCCGACCCACGTGCTCGCCGAGGCGATGAGCTCCGGCGAGGGCGGACGAACGGCAGCGGTGTTCTACGGCCTGACGCTCACCCTGGGCGGTATCCCGTTCAACGCGATCTGGGTGTACGCCTCACGCGGGCACCGGCACCTGGGCAACATGATCACGCCCGAACAGGCCGCCGTGATGCGCCGTCACTTCCTGATGGGGCCGGTGCTCTACCTGGGCGCCACCCTGGTCGGGCTGATCAGCGCGGTGGCCAGCCTCACCATCTTCGGGGTGCTGCTGCTCTTCTACATGATCGAGGTGCTCAGCTCGGTCGGGCACTCCCAGTCCGACGCACAGGCCAGGCCGCCGATCAAGACGGTGGGGGCGGTGGCCGAACCGCCGACGCCCGCGCCGCCGACGCCCGAACTGCCGACGCCCGAACCGTCGGACGCCGTCACGGCATCCGCCCCGGCCCCGGCGGACCAGGAGCATGCGCAGGAGCACGAGCACGAGCAGGACGACTCCGACACCGCCCCCACCCCGCTGCGCAAGCCGACCCCCACCCAGGCGAGCGCGGCACCGGAGCTGCGTGCGGTTTCCACCGTCGTGCCCCGGCCGAGCGTCCCGGTGGCGGTCGGCAGCGGGGAACGCTGCACCAACTGCGGCCGCGCCGACTGACGGCACGTCCGTTCCGCCCGCTGCCCTGCCGAGTCCTGACCGACCCGGCAGGGCAGCGGCGTTCACGCCCGTAGTTCTTCGAAGGAGGACCACCATGCAGTACGCGGTCATCGGTACCGGAGTCGTCGGCCGGACCCTCGCGGCCGGCCTCGCCGCCCTCGGACACGAGGTCACCGTCGGGACCCGGGACGTACGGCAGACCCTGGAGCGCACTGAGCCCGACGGCTACGGCACTCCGCCGTACTCGCAGTGGAGCACCGACCACCCCGGCATCCGGCTCCGCACCTTCGCGGAGGCGGCACACGGCGCCGAGGTGGTGGTCAACGCCTCGGCGGGAGCGGCCAGTCTGGCCGCGCTGACCGCCGCCGGCGCCGACAACCTCGCGGGCAAGCTGCTGATCGACGTGGCCAACCCGCTGGACTTCTCACGAGGCATGCCGCCCACCCTGAACCCGGTCAACACCGACAGCCTCGGGGAGCAGATCCAGCGCGCGTTCCCGGCCGCCCGGGTGGTGAAGACCCTCAACACCATGAACACCGCCGTCATGGTCGACCCCCGGCGGGTGCCCGGCCCGCACAACGTCTTCGTCTGCGGCGACGACGAGACGGCCAGGAAGGAGGCGGCCGGGCTGCTGGCCGACCTCGGCTGGCCTTCGGACTGGGTGATCGATCTCGGCGACCTGACCGCCGCCCGCGGCCTGGAGCAGATCCTCCCGCTGTGGCTCCGGATCTGGGGCACGCTGGGCCACGCGGACTTCAACTTCCTGGTGCAGCGGGCCCGGTGAGCTTCGGCTGAGCGCGCAGCACTGAGCACGAGAGAGCCTCGGGGGGCCGGAACCACCCGAGGCTCTCTCGTGCTCAGTGCTGCGCGCTCAGCCCACCTCGGCCTGGAGCACGGGCTCGGCCGCCGCGCCCTCCAGCTCCTGCAGGGTGTGGAAGCCGAGCGCAGCGGAGGCCAGGGTGACGTGGTGGTGCCAGCCCCGGAACGACCGGCCCTCGAAGTCCGCCAGGCCGTACCGCTGTTGCAGGCGTTCGCAGCCCGTACCCGAGCTGTGCCGCAGCCCGGCGAGCGCGACCACCTCGGCGAGCTGGTCGGCCGGCAGGTTGGTGACCCACTGCGAGCGCGGCTGCGGGCGGCCGAACGGCCACTCCACCACCAGGTTGCGGGCCGGCCGACGGCGGATGCCGGACATCCGGGAGGGCAGCACGGCCGGGCCGCCCGGGAGCCCCAGCACCATGAACTGCGAGTGCCTGCGCCGGGCCGCCGAGCCGTCCCGCCAAGCCAGCACGGTGCCCGCGTTCCGGCTGCCGAGGAGACCGGCCAGGTCGGCGACCGACCGACGGACCGCACCGGGACGGCCCGGCGGGGTGGGGACGGACAGCATCGTGCTCGGGCCCACTTCGAGCAGGTAGGACAGACCCCGGCCCTCCAGGCCGAGCTGCAGCGGCTCGAGGTCCGGCTGGTTGGACCAGTCGGCGAGCACGGGAGCCCGGGGGACGTTCCACTCCAGGATCTGGTCGAGCGACTGCAGGACGTACTCCCAGCGCGGCCGGTGCCGCTGCTCGTCCGGGAGATGGGCCTGCGACCGCAGCTGCTCGTCGGCGTCCCACTGACGGGGCAGCAGCAGGTGCCAGTTGACCGGCAGGCTCCCCTCCGCGTGCACCAGTGAAGTGGCCAGCGCCAGCTGGCAGTTCATCATCCGGCCGGCCGACGGCGCGAACTGCCGGGCCACCCCGACCGACCGGG
Organism: Kitasatospora sp. Root107; assembly: GCF_001424875.1. Lineage (GTDB taxonomy): Bacteria > Actinomycetota > Actinomycetes > Streptomycetales > Streptomycetaceae > Kitasatospora. The sequence continues at coordinate 13,698 of NZ_LMCT01000023.1, forward strand.
ACCCGTTCTTCTGGAAGGCCACCTCGTCGAAGGCCCAGGCCAGCGGCTCCGTCAGGGCGCTGACCCGCTCGGCGAGGTGGCGCCGGACGTCGTTGCACTCCCAGGTGGACTGGCTGACGAACTGTTGGATCGGCTGCACCACGCGTCGCCCCAGCACCGCTTCGGTGATGTTCGCCGGAGTCCTGCGCCCGGAGCCGTGGAGCAGACCACGCAGGTAGACCTCGCCCCACCGGCGCTGGTCGCTGCGGGCAAAGCAGGCGAAGAGCTCCCGGCAGTAGTCGGAGAGCCCGTCCTGCTGCTCCCGGTCAGGTGCTTCGCGGAGGTGTGCGATCGTGGCCACAACAGTCCTTCGGAGTCTCGGAAAAGGGGCCTGTCCTCCCCCGCGCCGTAGTCAGCAGGGGAGGACAGGCGCTATGGGGTCAGGCGTGTTCGGGGCAGGTGTGGTCCGGGTCCAGCACGAAGGCGTCGGTGGCGATCAGCGCCTGGGTCACCTCCGGCAGCGCCGAACCGACGATCACGAAGTCCACGTCCAGGCCGACCTTGGTGCGCTGGAAGAGCAGCTCGTTGATGGCCGGACGGGCGATCTCGGTGACCTTGCACAGGTGGAACTCCACCCGCTCGGGACCGACCGACAGGGCCTCGCTCATGCCGCGGCGGAACTTCTCCAGTTCCTCCAGGTCGACGATGCCCTCCAGGAAGATGTGCGTCGTCCGGCCGTCGAAGTCGCTGCGGATCCGCAGCCGCATGTCGGCCGGCTCGACCGCGACCCGCACCCGCAACGGCTGGTCGGAGACCGGCAGATTGACCGTCAGCTCCTTCGGGTCGAAGTCCTCGTACGGCTGGTCGTCGATCCACACCCGGTCGATCTGCACCGAACCCGGCGGCAGCAGGTCGGGCGAGACCCGCAGCACCCGGTCCGGGAAAGACTCCGGTAGCGGCCGGAAGTGCAGGGTCAGCGGCGAGGAGGTGATCAGCAGACCGGTGTACGCGGCGGCCAGGTAGCAGAGCTCCAGCGCGTGGTAACCCGCCATCGAGTGGCTGCCCTTGAGCCGCTCGGTGCCGAGCAGGTAGGGGATGCCGTTGGCCAGCACGTTGAAGTAGACGCCGCCGTCGTCGTAGTCGAGGAAGAAGGCGTTGTAGAACGCCGCCGCCTCGCGGGCGAGCCGCTTGTGCTCCGGGTCGCCGGACACCCCGGCCAGGATCAGGTAGGCCAGGATCGACTGCTCCTGCTGCCACCAGGCCTTGCGGTCGTGCCAGACCAGCCGGTGCGCACCGCTGTCCGGGTCCGCCCGGCGCTCGACCACGTCGTACCAGCCACCGCGCTGCTGGTCGCTGCCGACCGACGGCATCATCTCGGCGATCCGCTCGGCCAGCGTCGCGTACTCGGGCTTGTCGCGCAGGGCCCGGATCCGGGTCAGGTTCCAGGCGATCTTCAGGTTGTGGCCGACCACGGCCCGGTCCTGCTGCCAGCCCCAGGTCCGGTCCGGCGTCCAGTCCTCGTGGAACCGCTCCTGGACGAACGGGCTGGCCGGCTCGTCCGGGAAGTGCCGGGCGATGTCGTCGGCGGTCTGCTCCAGCAGCTCGGCGAAGTCCTCCCGGCCGGTGGCCAGGTAGGCGTTGATCAGGTACGCCGGGGCGTGGTCGCCGACCGAGTTCCAGTTCTTCCGGGCCCGGTTGCGACCGAGCGCGTCGGAGCGCGGGTCCATGGTGATCGGGTCCAGGTGGGAGAAGAAGCCACCCCGGTCGTGGTCCTCGAAGTACCGGTGGAACAGCGCCACGGTGTGGTCGATGTCGTTCAGGATCCGCGGGTCGCCGGTGATCCGGTAGGTCTGGGTCGGCCCGGCCAGCGCGTAGATCTGCTCGTACATCGGGATGGCGTCGAAGTCGTCGCCGAACTCGGAGGCGAACACCTTGCGCTGGCCGGCCGGGGTGATGTCGATGCCGTGGTACCAGTAGGCGATGCCCTCCCGGTCGTCGCTCACCCGCATGTGCTCGCGCAGGTAGTCGGTGCCGGACTCGGCCGCGTCCAGGAAGCGCTGCTCACCGGTGAGCAGGTAGGCGGTGGACAGGCCGTAGACCAGCCGGGAGATGGTGTCGGTCTCCTGCCGCACGTCCTGGCCGGCCGAGTCCGGCAGGTGGGTGCCACTGAGCGTCAGCTTGGTACGGAAGTTGCGCCAGTCGTACACCCCGTCGGGGAAGTGCCCGCGCAGGTAGAAGTCCGCTATCTCGGCGGCCTGCTGCACCCACCAGCCGGGCTTCTCGAAGACGTACGTGCCACGGCTCTCCTCCGGGAAGGTGATCTGCCGGGCCTCGATCCGCTCGCCGCCGTCCCACTGGTGGAACAGGCCGTGCACGAAGACGTAGCGGCCCTCGGCGAGCATGTCGCGGGTGGCGCCGGAGGTGTCGCGCACCTCGTCGCCGAGGTTGCGGACGATCTGCGAGCCGAGGAAGCCGTCCAGGTGGATGGTGAACTCGCGGCCGTCGGAGGTCCGCAGGCCGAAACGCTCGCGGGTCGGCTCGTAGGACGTCACGTAACCGGCGATGCTGTCGGAGTACGTACGTCGGGTCTCGGGTGCGCTCATCGGTGGATGCCTCCGTCGTGGGGCAGCGAGGTCAGGACGACCACGCTGCGACCGTGGGCGTGGTAGATGTGGCCGGTCACCGGCTCCTCCGTGCCGGGCGGCAGGATGTCGGCAGGGCCCTCGAACGCCGTGTCGACGGTGCGGGCCCACTGGTGACCGGTGATCCGCGGCAGCTCGAAGTCGAGGCCGAAGTGGAACATGTTGAGGATCACGTGCGTGTCCGGCTCCCCGCCGAACCCGGCCAGGGTGAACGCGAGCACCCGGGCGTCGGAGTCCTCCCAGCCCGGCTGCTCCAACCTGGTGCCGTGCCAGGTGACGTCCGGCAGGTCCCGGTCGTTGCGGCGGCCGGAGAAGAAGTGCGGCTCGCGGACGGCCCTGGTCCGCTTCCGGAAGCTGATCATCTCCTGGAAGAAGTGCCGGGTCTCGGTGTTCTTCTCGGACTGCTCCCAGTCCAGCCAGGCGATCGGATTGCCCTGGCAGTAGGCGTTGTTGTTGCCGTCCTGGGAGTTGCGGAACTCGTCGCCCGCCAGGATCATCGGCACGCCCCGGCTCAGCATCAGCAGCGCGACGTGGTTCTTGATCTGACGGATCCTCAGCCGTTCGATGTCGAACGCGTCGGTGGGCCCCTCGACGCCGCCGTTCCAGCTGAAGTTCTCGTGCGAGCCGTCCGCGTTGGACTCGCCGTTGGCGTGGTTGTGCTTCTCGTTGTAGCTGACCAGGTCGTTCAGCGTGAAGCCGTCGTGGCAGGTGATGAAGTTGACGCTGTTGGTGGGCAGTTCACCACTCTTGCTGAACAGGTCGCGGGAGCCGCCGATCCGGGTGGCGACCGCGCCGACCAGCCCGCCGTCGCCACGCACGAACCGGCGTATGTCGTCCCGGTAGGGCCCGTTCCACTGCGACCAGCGCTTCCCGGGGAACCGGCCCACCTGGTAGAGGCCGCCGCCGTCCCACGGCTCCGCGATGATCTTCGTCTCGGAGAGGATGCCGGACAGCTCGATGCCCCAGAGCACCGGCGGCACGTCCATCTCGTACCCCTCGGCGCCGCGCGAGAGCTCGGAGGCGAGGTCGAAGCGGAAGCCGTCCACGTGGTGCTCGGTCACCCAGTACTCGAGGCACTCGATGATGAACTTGGCGACCGCGGGGTGGTTGGCGTTGATCGCGTTGCCGCAGCCGGTGAAGTCCATGTAGTGCCGGCGGTCCTGCGGCCACAGGTGGTAGTAGGTCTCGTTCGCCTGGCCGCGGAAGCTGATGGTCGGGCCGTGCTCGTTGCCCTCGGAGGTGTGGTTGAAGACCACGTCGAGGATGACCTCGATCCCCGCCTTGTGCAGGGCCTTGACCATGTCGCGGAACTCGGTGATGTGGGTGCACTCGCAGGCGTCCGAGCAGTACCCGGTGTGCGGGGCGAAGAAGCCGAACGGGTCGTAGCCCCAGTAGTTGTGCAGCGGGGCCCCGTTCGGGCCGGTCCGCAGCACCTGCCGCTCGTCGAAGTCGAAGACCGGCAGCAACTCCACGGCGGTGACGCCGAGTTCCTTCAGGTACGGGATCTTCTCCACCACGCCGGTGAAGGTGCCGGGATGGGTGACCCGCGAGGTCGGCGACGCGGTCAGGCCGCCGACGTGCACCTCGTAGATGACCGAGTCGGCCAGCGGCGTGCGCAGCGGCTCGTCGCCCTCCCAGTCGTAGCCGTCCAGGTCCACGACCATGCTGCGCATCGAGTACGCGCAGTTGTCCTCGGGGCCGATCGCCCTGACCCGCTCCCAGAGGGAGTTGACGTTGGCCCGCGCGTAGGGGTCGAGCAGCACCTTGCGGGGGTTGAAGCGGCTGCCCGAGTCCTTGGTGTGGTGCGGTCCGTCCATCCGGTACGCGTAGGTCTGACCGACCGTCAGGCCCTCGACCCGGCAGTGCCAGAAGTGGTAGCTGCGGTGGTGGTCCGGGTCCAACCGGATGACCTGGCTCGGCGCGAGCGCGTCGTACCGGTCGAAGAGCAGCAGCTCGACCTGGGTGGCGTGCTCGGAGTACACCGCGAAGTTGACTCCGGTGGCATCCAGGGTGGCACCGAGCGGCTGGGGGCGCCCCGGGCCGACCTCCAGCTCGGTCGGCCCCGGGGGCGCTTCCATGGGCGCATGACTCATTGTCATTTTCTCTGTCATTTCTGTCGCTGCGACGGGGGAATATCGAGCGGCGGAGCGGGCTCGGCCGATGTTCGGCCGACCCGTTTCAGGCCTGTTGTCAGGCCACCGGGGCGCGGTCCAGCTCGAGCGAGGCGAAGGCCCGCTCCCAGTCCGCAAGCCGCGCGCCGGGCTCGTTGAACAGCTCGAAGGTGAGGCCGCGCGCCGGGATGGAGTACAGGGCCTGTACGACCGCGTCCGCGACGTCCTGCCGGTCGACCTGACCGAAGCCCCGGTCGCCCTGCTCCAGTCGGACCCGCTCGCCCATCGCGTGGTCGTCGATCAGCCACCCCGGCCTGATCACCGTGTAGGGCAGCCCCGACTCGCGCAGCAGTTCCTCGCCGGCCCTGCGCCACTCGAGCAGCCGCCCGTAGGCGTTCAGCGGGTGCCCCTGGTGGGTGGCGTGCAGCTGGCTCACCAGCACCACGTGCGGGCGGGCCCCGGCGGCCGTGGCCGCCTCCAGGACGTTCCGTACGCCCAGGTACATCGTCGCCTCGGGCCGGTTCGGGCCTTCGTCGTCGGTGCCCGGCTCGACCGTGATCACCACCGCCGACGACCAGGCCAGCGGCCCGGCCAGGGTCTCCGGCAGGCGGACGTCGCCCTGGACGAACACCGCGCCTGGCGGCAGGTGACGTCTCGCCAGTTGCACCGTGCGGCCCATGGCCCGCACGCTCTCACCTCGGTCCAGCAGGCGCTGCACGATCAGTCGGCCGAGTCGGCCGGCACCGCCGACCACCACTACCGGGCTGTCCATCGGTTCCTCCTCGTTGCGCTCGAAGCCTTGCCCCGTCGCTCACCGGCCGCAGGAGACGCCCGCGGCCGGGCCTGTCACTCCACCGGCCGGTCACGCCGCCGGAGCTGTCCCGCCTGCGGGCCGGTCAGACCCAGCGCAGGATGTCGTCGGAGCTGGTCAGTGCCGTCCCGGACGGCAGGTTGACCATCGCCGGGACCTTCAACCGGGGGTAGACGCTCACCCCCGACAACCGCGTCCCCGGCCACAGGAACGCCCCGTCACCCACGGCCGAGAAGCCGTCCAGGCGCACCGGCTGCGCGCGCTCCGACCGGATCTCCACCATCGGTCCGACATAGCTGTCCTTGATCTCCGCGTACGGGCCGATCACCGCCGAGTCGCCGCAGGACGCGCCGACCAGGCTGGCCCCCTCGCGGACCTCCGCACCGTCCCCTATGTCCGCGTACTCCAGCCGGACGTCGGCGCCGATGGTGACGTGGCGGCCGATCCTGACCCCCGCACCGATCTGCACCGTGCCGTTGGCGATCTTGTAGGCCAGCGTGGTCCCGGTGACGTCGTCGCGGGTGCCGAGCGAACTCTCGTGGACCCAGAAGCGCGGGCGCTCGCTGTGCGGCCTCGTCATCAGCTGGTTCATCTGCGGGTAGTCGCCGGCCAGCACGTTCCGCAGCGTGACCAGGTAGTCCTCGACGTTGCCGAGGTCGCCGAGCCGGGCGATGTGGTGCGCCGCCACCGGGTGGCCGTTGCGCACCAGCCAGGGCAGCAACTCCCCGCCCCAGTCCAGCCGTTGCTGGGCCTGGCGCATCAACTTCGGCTCCCGGGCGGCGGCCCGCAGCCGCCCGCAGTCGATCAGGTACATCCCCGCGTTGGTCGGGATGAGCCCGCAGCTGTCCCCGCTGATACCGGGGAAGAACTCGTGCACCTGGGCCAGGTTGGGCTTCTCCACGAAACCGGTGACCCGGCCGTCGGGGTCGGTCTGGACGGCGCCGTACTTGCCGGCCACCTCGATCGGGCTGCGGGCGACGGCCGCCACCGTCACCAGCGCGTCATTGGACTGGTGGGTGGCCCGCAGCTCCGCCAGCGAGAAGTCGAAGATCGAGTCGACCGGCAGGACCAGCGCCTCACCCGTGAGGTCCCACTGCTCCAGGTTGTGCAGGGTGGCCGCGCCGGAGCCGACGTTGTACCGGTCGAAGCTGGAGCGCGAGTACCTGACCTCGACTCCGTACCGCTCGCCGTGACCGAGCAGGAGCTTGACCTGGCTGCGGTTCTCCAGCCCCTGCGCGACCACGTAGAACCGACGGATGCCCTGCTCACGGCAGGCGTCGATCACCCACTCGATGAGTCGGCGCCCGGCGAACGGGATCAGCGCCTTACTACGGATGTAGTCAGTGGTTTCCAAGGTGATCGGTTTGGCCCGTTCACCTCTGCCTCCGGCCAGGATGATCCCGACCGTGTCACTGTCTCCCCCGGCCATCGCGTTCCTTCGCCTCGCATCGGCAACCTTGTCCCACGAGATTCAACATGTGCTGTCAAATCTTGTCAATCCCTCAGTTAATCGAGCCCCTCGGCAGGCCGGCGACAACTGCCGAGCGGCCCTCCCGGTGTCCGGATCAGGGCCCATTTGGACCGTCACGCCCCCATTTGAGCCAGCCTCCGGCGAATTTCCCCAATCGTCGTGATCACGACTCGCTGGGAGCATTTCCGGGCAATCGGCCGTGTTTCTCCCTCCTTTCCGCCGGGCAAATAATCGTCATCCACCGTGGCCGACTGATCACCCAATGCGCTATTTTCGATAGACACCATTGGCTGCGGGCCAATGGAACGAGCGGCGGGGGCCACGGCGTGACAGGCGGGATCGGCAAAGGAGCATTGACAGCGCCGCAAAGTCGGCGGGCTGCATTCTTCGATCTCAGGGGCGGCACCGGCGATTCGGTCGATCCCGCCAGAGCAGCGATGTACAGACACCGGGCCGAGGGCGATCTGGTGGTACTCCTGCTCCCGATTCTCGACGCAGAGTCGCAGGACGGCTACAGAGGGGCAGCAGCCGATGTCGTCCTCTATTACTCTCCCGGGCCCGGCGCCCCCAATAGTCGGCTCGCCATTGTTGTCGGGCTCATGGCAACAATGGAACTGTCGGCGTCCCGCTGCTTCGGCTACGGCGACCACCCGGCAAGCGCGGGAATGCTCTGCGCGGTCGGCAATCCACGCGTACTGGGCCACGATCCGGAAATGCGGAAGGTGGCCAAGGACCGGGGCTGGCCCACAATCGAAGCACCGTCTTCCGCGAATTCTTGACGGGACCTGTCAGAATACGTCGTCCGCCGCAGCTCGAAGCCGTTACCCGATCGGTCCGGCCGCAGGCCGAGCCACCACAGCCGTGTGCAGCGCCCGCAGTGCAGGCACCTCCCTGGCGTCCGAACGCCGTCCAGCTGAGATCATGGACCGATGCGACCTCTGTACTCCGTCCCGCTCGGAATCGCCGCCACCGGCGCCGCCTGCCTCGCCTACTCCGCCGGGTTCGAGGTCCGCTCGTTCCGGCTGCGCCGGGTCGAGGTACCGATCCTGCCGAAGGGTGCCAGGCCGGTACGAGTACTGCAGGTCTCCGACATCCACATGGTCAACGGCCAGGCCAAGAAGCAGCGCTGGCTGCAGAGCCTGGCCGGGCTCCGCCCCGACCTGGTGGTGAACACCGGCGACAACCTGTCCGACCCGCTCGGCGTACCCGCCACGCTGGACGCGCTCGGCCCGCTGCTCGACTTCCCCGGCGTGTACGTCTTCGGCTCGAACGACTACTACGGCCCGAGCCCGAAGAGCCCCACCCGCTACCTCGCAGCACTCAAGAGCGGCGTGCACGGCCTGAACAACCCCGACGGCTCCGGCCGACGCGGCATCACCGGCGCCGTCCACAACCCGTGGGAAGACCTCCGCGACGGCTTCGACGCGGCCGGCTGGCTCGACCTCACCAACACCCGCGGCCGGCTGAAGCTCGCCGGCCTGGACGTCGAGTTCACCGGCCTGGACGACCCGCACATCCGCCGCGACCGCTACAGCGAGGTCAGCGGCGGCCCGTCCGCGGACGCCGACCTCTCGGTCGCCGTCGTCCACGCCCCCTACCTCCGGGTCCTGGACGCCTTCACCGCCGACCGCTACCCCCTGATCCTGGCCGGCCACACCCACGGCGGCCAGCTCTGCATCCCCTTCTACGGCGCCCTGGTCACCAACTGCGACATCGACACCCGCCGGGTCAAGGGCCTCTCCGCCCACCGGGCCGGCGGCCACCAGTCCTACCTGCACGTCTCGGCCGGCTGCGGCACCAACCGCTACACCCCCGTCCGCTTCGCCTGCCCCCCCGAGGCCACCCTGCTCACCCTCACCCCCCGCCGCTGACCCCTGCTCAGCGCGCCGGGAAACCGGATTTCGTCTCTCGGCGACCGTCCGGTAGAGTTCTACTCGTTGCACCGGAGACGGAGAGCAACGAAGCAGGACCGGGGTGTGGCGCAGCTTGGTAGCGCGCTTCGTTCGGGACGAAGAGGCCGTGGGTTCAAATCCCGCCACCCCGACCCAGTAGTACGAGGTCAGGGCCCTATCGGAGAGATCCGGTAGGGCCCTGCTTCGTTGTGCGCTACTAACTGAGTGACTGAGCCTCAGAACAGGTCGTCCATCACCACGGCGCCGGTCTGGATCACCGGCCGGATCTGCTTCCGGTAGACCTCCTCGGTGACGGCGGTGCTGGAGTGGCCGACCAGGCGTGAGATCTCCTCCAGCGGCACGCCGTTGTCCGACAGCAGCGACACGAAGCTGTGCCGCAGCTCGCGCGGTGTCCACTCGGCGGCGTTCACGCCCTCCGCCTTGGCGATGGCCGTACGGAAGGCTCGGCGGACGTGGGAGGGGTCGAGCTCCGTGCCGACGGCGGAGTGGAAGACGAGGTTGTTCTCCTGCCACTTGTCGTCCGCCGCGTAGCGGTCCCAGCCCTGGTCCACCCAGTGGTCCCACAGTGCTTCGACACACCGGGCCGGGAGGGCGAGCGTCCGCCGGGACTTCCGGGTCTTGGTGTCCCCGCCGGCGCGGACCGAGCGCCAGACCGCCATGTGCGGCGGGACGGGCGGGGTGGCGTTCGGCTGGCCCTTGAGGAAGACGTGATCCCACGTCAGCGGGCGAAGCTCCTCGGTCCGGGCCCCGGTGAGCAGGGAGACCACGATGTACGCGTATATAGAGGTCTTCTCGGCCGCCTTGAGCACTGCCTCAGCCTGAGCGAACGTCAGTGCCTTCGACGGCCGGCCAGGCTGTCCGGTCGGGACGGAGCACAGCTCCACGACGTTGCGCTTCACCTTGTCCCTGGCCATGGCCCGCTTGACCGCCCGGTTCAGGCACGAGTGGATGGCCTCCAGGGTACGCGTGCTGAGCGTCTTGGACTTCCCGGCGAGCCACCGGTCGACTTCCTCCGCGCTCAGGTCACGGAGCTTGCGAGCACCGAGAGACGGCGTCACGTGGATGCGGCAGAGGCCGGCGCAGGTCTCCACGGTGCGCGGGTCGCGGCCGGTCAGACCGTAGGTCAGCCAGTCGTCCACCGCGTTGGCCACCGTGTAGCCGGTGGGCGCGATGGCGAGTCCGTCCTCGTGATCCCGGAGGATCTCCTTCAGCTTGTTCTTGGCCTCGGTCTTGGTCTTGCCACTCCCCCGCTTCACGATCCGCTTGCCGCTCGGGTCGTAGCCCAGGCTGGCGCTCGCGATCCAGCGCTGTCGCCGTTCGTCCCAGTGAAGCCCGCCATCTCCTCTACTCCTGCGCGCGGTCAACGGGTCACCGCTTCCTGCTCCAGGAGCGCCACGTACTCGGCGATGGCAGAGGCCGGGATGAACCGCGCCCGCCCCTCCTTGACCGTCCGAAGACGGCCGACCCGAATCAGGTCATAGATGACGGTCCGGCTCATGCGCAGGATCAGCATGGCGTCCGGCACTCGATAGAGCACGGGCACCGAGAACGGCCCGGCCTCAGAGCGCCTGTGCGGACGGCGAGTAATGGTCACTGCTGCGTCAGCCACGTGTCGGTTCTCCTTCGGTTCCGGGTGCGGGGGTGAGTGCTTCGGTGAGCCAGCGTTCGCCCGGGGTTAGGCCGACGCCGGCGAACGTCCAGTGGGCGAGGACGAGCGTGGTCGGTTCGGTGTCGTCCTCCGGGGTGGGCAGGGTCGGTGCGTCGGTGTGGGCGGTGGCTTGGGCTTTGCGCCAGGCGGCGCGGGCTTCGCGGAGGGCGCCGAGGGTGGTGGAGTAGCGGCGGGTCTTGGTGGAGAAGTGGCCCCGGAAGCCGAGCATGTGGGCCCAGGCTCGGAGGCGGAGTTCTTCGAGTTCGGGGCGTGCGCCGAGGGTCCAGCAGGTGCGGACGAGGCGGCGGGCGTGCTCGGTGAGGTTGAGGTGGGCGAGTTCGGCGAGGAGTTTGACGGGGCGGTCGAGGGTGCCGGTGGCGGTCTCGGCGCCCTTGGTGGCGTACTTGGCGATGTAGGCGGCGACGGCGCGTTCGGTGAGGGCGGTGCCGGCGGCGAAGTCGGCGGTGCGGATGGTGCGGATGTCAAGCTGCTTGCCGAAGGCGAAGGTGTGGGCGGTGCCGTCGAGGACGGGGCCGGGGATCTCGGTGGCGGTGACGGCTGCGCGGATGGCGTCGGCGAGGAGATCGGGTGTCGCCCAGGACGGGGGCGGGTTGTCGCCGCCTTCGGGACCGTCGAGGCGGATGACGGCGTGGAAGTGGACGGCGCCGCGCTTTTGGTACTCGGCGACCTTGGCGAAGGACACGCGGCCGTGGTCGCGGAACTCGCGTTGGGTGAGGCCGGCGCGCTTGGCGATCTCTCGGCGCAGGTAGATCGAGAAGCGGGCCCAGATCTTGCCTGCGTGGGCGTTCCAGAGCACGGCGGCGCGGTAGTCGTAGGTGTCCGGGTTGAGCGGCGTTCCCAACTCGGGCGCGCCTTCGGCGTGTTGGGTGCCGCAGCGGCAGCGTCCGGTGGTGGGGCGGTTGTGGACGACGCCGAAGCCGGGGGCGGTGAAGGTGGCGAAGACGCGGGGGTGTGCGGTGACCGTGGTGGGGGTGCCTTTGCCGCCGGTGAGTCCGGCGGTGATCAGGTGGTAGGTGTCGCGACGGTAGGTCTCGGCGCAGGCGGGGCAGCGGGTGGTGCGGCGGTTGTTGCAGCGCACGAGCAGGTGGCCGGCGGCGAGGTCGGTGGAGTTGAGGTGGTGGAGGACGGGACCGATCTCGCCGGTGGCGGTGTTGACGCTGTGTTCGGTGCGGTGGCCGTCGAGTCGGACGGGTCGGCCGCAGCCGCCGAGTCCGGCGAGTTGCCGCATGAGGGCGGGCATGGTGCCGAGTGAGGCGAGGGCTGCAAGGTCGGCGAGCGGCGGCGGGGCCGTGGCGGTCATGTGGGTCACCTCCGGTGTGACAGGGCCCGGAGCCGAGGGCGGGTCGGCTCCGGGGCCGTGCGGTCAGGATTTGTCGGCGGGCTTGGTGTGCTGGTCGGTCCAGGTCTCGGCGCAGACCTTGTGGGCGGGCTTGCCCCGGTCGGAGCGGAGGTTGGTGGGCTTGTCGCAGATGCCGCAGGGCTCGGCGCGCGGGGACCAGTGCTTCTTGTCGGACCAGTTGAAGTGGGCGCCCATGGCGATCAGGCCCGGGTGAGGGTGCGCCGGGTGGGGGCGGGGACGGTGCCGGTGCCGTGGCAGGTCGGGCAGTTCACCGGGACGGTGTCGCGGGAGCCGTCGGTCAGCCGGAGGCCGGTGGCGATGGCGACGCTGGCGAAGCCGGAGCAGTCAGAGCAGTGACGGGCCGGGGCGTGGTTGTGCTGGGGCATGATGAAGGTCTCCTTCGTGGGCTTCGGTTCAGGGAGGGTTGCGGTCTCCGGGGTGGCGGGATGCTTGGCGGTGTCGAGCCGCCCCGGGGACCGGTCTTGCTTGTCGGCGACGGGAGTTACCGTCCTGCCGTTCGCGATCTAACGACGGCGGGAGGTCCGGCCGTCGGGCTTGTGGGCGTACATGTCGCGGTCGGCCGCAGCGAGCGCGTCGGTGAGCGAAGGGGCCGGGAGGTCAGCGAGATGGCTGATGCCGACGGAGGCGCTTACCGCGAGCAGGTTGTCGAGGTACGGCACCGGCCTTAGGAGAGCCGTGCTCAGAGCCTCCAAGCGATCGGCGGTGTCCAGGGCGACCACCGCGAACTCGTCGCCGCCGAAGCGGGCGGCGGTACCGGTTCGGCCGCACCAGATGTGCAGGCGTTCGGCTGTCGCAGCCAGGACAGAGTCACCGGCCGCGTGACCGTAGGTGTCGTTGATCGTCTTGAAGTCGTCCAGGTCGATGAGCAGGACCGTGGTGCGCTCGGGGCACGCGCGGGCCAGGTGCTTGGCCCGGATGGTGAAGCCATCCCGCGTGTGTAGGCCGGTGAGCGGGTCACGGCGAGCGGTGGACAGTTGCCGGTAGAGCCAGGTGGTGTGGCTGGTCCAGCCGACGAGGGGAACGCCAGCGGCGAGGATCGGGGCGAGGTCCATGGTGCGGGTCCTTCCGGTGTGGGTTGCGGGCCCCGGGCGGCGGGATGCTTGGCGGTGTCGGGCCGCTCGGGGACCGGTCAGAGACCGAGGGAGAGCGCGCGGGCCGAGGCCCGGTCGAGCAGGTGGTGCACGTCGGCTTGCCGGGTGGTGGCACGGTCGTTGTATTCGTCCGGGGAGCTGACGGGCCGTCCGGTGGCGTGCAGGACTTCCATCACCTGGATGCGGGCCCGGCGGACGGTGTCCGGGGTGCCGTAGCCGTGGGCGAGGACGGCGGCCTGTGCGCCGAGGAGGCAGACCCGGCCGGCGGAGTCCCACAGCGCGCCCTGCACCCAGCCGAAGGCGTTGATGTAGCGCGAGGCGAGGCGGAGGTGATCGGCGATGCTCACCGGGGTCGGGCGAGCCGGGCGGTGAGCGATCCGGTCGAGGAACGTCGGACCGGTCTGCGGGAAACCGGCGTACCAGAGCTGCGCGGTGCTGCCGTAGTTGCAGATCAACGGGCCGACCGCCGTGGCAGCCACCGGGAGGGAGGCGAGATACGCCTCGATTTCCGCGATCAGGCCGGAGGCGTCCGGGGTGAGCGTGATCGGCGGTGCCAGGAGTGTGCTGGTCATGGCGGGTTGTCCCCTCACTTCTCGGTGACGGCGTTGACGCCGGAACGGGTGGTCTCGTCGATGACGGGGGCGAGGAAGGTGCCGGCGAGGTAGAAGCCGAAGAGGGCAATCAGGGCGGCGACCCACAGGCGGATGCCGAGGAGCTTGATCGCGGCGTAGGCGGCGCCGCCCAGGACGAGGACTAGGGGAAGGGTGATGTTCACGGCGGGGCTCCTGTCAGCGGACGGTGCAGCGGTGGGCGCGGGCGGCGATCTCAGCGGCGGGGCGTGAGTCGTAGTCGGCGGAGAAGCCGCAGCGCGGGGCGGTGCAGACGGCGGTGTGCTTCTCGCGGCCGTGGCCGTCGAAGTAGGTGGCGACCTGGACGGGACCGATGCGGATCGTGTTGCGCGGTCGGATCGGGCGGGGCATGGGATGGGCCTCCTGTCAGGCGAGTTGGGCGGCGATGGCGTCGGCGAACTGCGGCGGGACACCGAGGCGGACGCGCAGGGTGGCCGAGTCAATCGGGGAGCCGGTACGGGTCCGGTGTTCGTCGGCGATCTTGCGGGCGTGCTCGACCAGAGCGGCCGGAACAGCCACGGTCGGGATGGCCGGTGTCGGTGCGGCCGGGAGCGCGGGCACTGGTTCGGGAGCCTCGACAGCCTCGGGCGCAGGCTCGGCCACCGGGGCGGGCGGTGGTGCGATCTCGGGCTCGTAGAGCGGTAGTTCGGGCTCTGGCTCGGCCGGGTGCGTGGTGGTGGCGGTGTGCGCCAGGAGTGTGCCGCCGAAGAAGGCGAGGGCTGGCCAGCCGGCGACGAGGATTCGCAGCCAGGCCGGGACATGGTCGAGGTCGAGGAGTCCGGCGGTGGCGACGTTGGCACCGAGGGATGCGGCCAGGGCGATGGCGAACCAGGTCCAGGCGGCCCGCGCGGGGGAGCCGGTGGCCCGAAGGACGCGCATCCGGTGCCAGGCGGCGACCAGGAGCAGATCGACGGAGACGGGGTAGGCCCATGCCTTCCAACCGTGCTGCCCGGCGGCGTTGGCGAGGTCGTGGAGGTGGGCGAAGGACAGGGCGCCGGCAATAGCGGCCTGGACGAGTACGGCGTCCGTGCGGGGCAGTCGCATCGGGCCTTCTCCTTCCGGGAGTTGGGGCCGGGGCCGGGCGGGTATGCCTGCCGCCCGGCACCGGCGGATTTGGGGTCAGATGCTGCGGCCCGCGCAGTCGACGTAGTCGCCGGTGGAGTCCCGGTGCGGCTCGATGCAGCCGCCGTGTACGGGATCACTGGCGATGGGATGTTCGAAGATGCTGCTGTTTCCGGAGTTGGCTTCGGCGTCGGCGGCTTCCTGGTCCCCCCAGTGGTCGGAGGAGAGATAGCGGCTCACCGCTGAGTACCGGAGCCGAGGCAGGTCGGGCACAGGACCTCGACCTCTCCAGCGGGGTGGGTCTGCTTGCCCCGGCCGACGGTGTGGGTCTCAGTGACCCAGCCCTCTCCGGCACAGGCGGAGCACTTGGGCGGTGCGGGCTTGGTGCGGGTGGTTTTCCTGGCGGCCATGAGGCGGGTCCTTCCGGCTTTGGGCATGGCTCGGGTAGGGACTTGGCGCGAAGGCGGTCACGCCGACCGGACGGGAGGGGTGGGTCAGCCAGTGACGGGGCGGGGCTTGACCAGTGACGGGCCGCCGACCGGGGTGGTCACAGGCGGGACGTAGGGGCGGAAGGCCGCCAGCGCAGGCAGGACCGGGGCGAGGTGGGCGGTCTCCCGGCAGATCCGGGCGGCGTCCGCGAGGGACAGGTTCGGGGTCCGCATCCGGGACCAGCCGCCGGAGGAGTCACCGGCCACCGCCACACCGGGCATCTCCGGGGCGATCTGCGTTGCGGCGAGCACCGCCTCGGGCGAGATGTCACCGAGACCCATCTCCGCAGTCGTCTTGTCGTTGACGCGGTGAACTACGCGGCCGGTGAGCTGAGCGCGGAGCATCGTTGCGCCCTTGCCAAGCTCGGAGCCAAACCGCTGACCGCAGACCTCCAGGAACACCCCAGCGGCGCGACCGAGTTGAGCGAGGCGGATGAGCTGGGTGACCATGTGATCCCGGCGCTCCTCGTCCTTGCGGGTGGCGACCAGGAACAGTTCGGCGACCTCATCCACGATCAGCACCAGAGGCACCGGCCGCAGCTTGGCCGGCAGGCCCCAGATGTCCGAGGTGATCTCGTCATCGGGCACCGAACCGGTGATCCCCTGCTGGTCGCGGATCAGGTCGTAGCGGGCTTCCATCTCGGCAACCAGCTTGTCCAGCAGCGCACTTGCCTTGTCCGGGTCGGTCGCCAGCCCGGACAGGCGGGGAGCGAACGGCGCCTGTTCGACACCGAGCTTGCAGTCGATCCCCACCAACGCCACGTCCAGCTTGGCGAGACCGGTGATCAGGTTGCGCATGTACACCGACTTGCCGGTGAGCGTCGCGCCCAGGGTCAGACAGTGCGGGATGGCCCGGTAGTTGCGGACGAAGGCCGTACCGTCGTCCCGCAGCGCGACCGGGACCAGCAGCTCACCGGCCGGCAGCCGACGCGGCATCCGCACGTTGCGGAGCACGTCGAAGCCGGTCATCCGCAGTTCCACCACACCAGGCTTGACCGACGCCACGTGCACGGCGTGCACGCCCCAGGCGTGGCGAAGGCGTTCCGCCGAGGCGGCCACGTCCGCCGGTTCCTGGCCCGGTGCCAGCCGCAGGCGGACCCGCAGACCCGTCGAGGTCGGACGGACGCGGCGGATCTTCGGAGGGACCGGGCGGATCTCCCGTCGGGTGGTCGCCCGGGTGAGCAGGACCCGGAGCCGGGACGGGGCGACGGTGAGGCCGCAGGCATCCATCGTGCTGCCGTAGGTGGCGGAGAACCTCACCGCCGTGACCGGCAGACCGACCGCCGACCAGTACACCGCCGGAGCCTTGACCCGTGCGTACGCCGCACCACCGGCGACAGCGGCCACAGGACCGCCCACCTCGACCAGCGTCAGCAGCTCGGACACGGCACTCAGTCCTTCGCCGGAGCCGGGACCAGGGACGTGATGGCCATCGCTCGGAACGAAATCCCGTGCCGCTTCTGGCCGTTGAACTCGTTCTCCCAGTCACGGGCCTTGAGCCCAGTCACCGCCACCGGGTGACCGACCATCAGCCCCTCGGAGATCCCCGTCTCCGGAACGGTCACGGTGTAGAGGTTCGCCTCACCGTCATCGGCGAGGGTCAGACCCACGGTCATCAGCTTCGCGCCGGTCTCCCGGTCGAGGGCGATCTCGCCCGTCTGCTTGTTCACCAGCTTCGGCGCCGGCGGGATGACAACGAACACGAACGCGGTCGAAGTGTCGATCTTGAAGACGGCCATCATGCAGCTCCTCTAGAAGAGATTCCCTCATACACTCATGTACATGAGCCGGTAGATAGAAGAGTGCCCGACTCCTGTACATGAGTCAACCCGCCACGAGAAAGAATCTTGTGGCGGGCTGTCAGGGTGATGGTCCGTCAGTCGCGAGCTGCGAAGCGGTAGTCGAGAACGAACTGGTCAGCGGCCATGGTGGTGTCGCAGACCTCGACCACGCGGCCTTCGCTTGTGATCGCGTCCCGAACCAGATGGATGACAGGTGAGCCGGGGCTCAGCGCGAGAGCGGAGCTCTCCGCCTTGGTCGCCAGCCGGGCGCGCACGGTCTCCGTGAACTCGGCGAGCACGTAACCGCGTTCCTCCAGGCGGGCGTAGATCCCCCCGGGGCCGGGGTTCTCGGCGAACATCTCGGGGATGTCCTTGACCACATCCCAGGGCATGTACGACGTCGCCTCTTCGGTCGGGACCAAGTCGCGGAAGTACCGCCGCTTCCGGGCGAGCACCTGTGTGCCCGCGGGGATGCTCAGCCGCTCCGCGATCTCGGAGGGTGCTTCAGTTGGGCCAACGAAGAGGACCGTGATTGAGGGCTTGCCACCAGCCTGCTCAGTCTCAGCCAGATAGGCAGCCTTGCCCGCAAGCCGGTGGGCACGGCGGAACCGATCAGAGGACTTGCGCTGCACCGGGGGCCGAGAGCGGACGTAGGAGCCCCGGCCGTGGTGAGTCTCGATCAACTGCATCGTCCGCAATTCGGCAATCGCCTTCCGTACTGTGCCGGACGCGACGCCGTACCTTGCCATCAGCTCAGTTTCACTGGGCACCGCTGCACCGGGTGCCAACGCTCCGGAGCGGATCTGCGCCGCAATGTCGTCCGCGATCTGCAGATACTTCGCCTTGGCCGTAGAGGCCGCTTCACCGCTCGCCATAGTCCTTCTGTTCTCCTATCCTCCTGTACATGAGTAGCAGCCGCCGAGAAGCCCCGTCAACGCCGCTCCACTCCGTGTCGGTGGCCGGCGTCGTGGTCCGTGAGGATGGCCGGGTCCTGGCGATCCGGCGCGCCGACAACGGAACCTGGGAGCCCCCGGGTGGTGTGCTCGAACTCGGCGAGACGGTCGAGGACGGCGTTCGTCGGGAGATCTACGAGGAGACCGGCATCAAGGTCACCGTGGACCGGCTGACCGGGGTCTACAAGAACATGACCCGTGGCATCGTCGCGCTGGTCTTCCGGTGCCACCCCGAGGGCGGGAGCGAGCAGCTCTCGGAGGAGTCGACGGCCGTCGAGTGGCTGACGCCCGAGGAGGCCAGCGCCCACATGGGCGAGGTCTTCGCCGTACGGATCACGGACGCACTCCAGGACGACGCTCCCCATGTCCGTTCCCACGATGGGCGAACGTTGACCATGTCGGGGCGTTGAGTAAAAACCTTCTCTACGGGTTCAAGGCTCGCTGCGCTCGCGGCGCTGGCCGCACCGCTCGCCGTCGCTCCTGTCTTCGCCCCGCTTCGGCGGCGGCCGGCCGCGCCTGGAGGGCGGACGTAGGAGGGGGTGGCCAACCCGCCATGGCTGATGGCGGGCGGCTCCACGGTTTTACCCACCTGCCAGGACCGGGACCCGCACCGAGCAAGACCGGGGGGCCACTCGGCCAAATTGCGGTCAGGCCCAGAAGCCCTGACCGAGTCGCAACAGCTTACGGCCCCCCGATCATGCTCGGACCCAGACCAGACAGGACACCGGCCAAAACCGTTCCACCACCCGCATGCAAACGTCCGCGAGCCGCCTTGTGAGGAGCCGGCTCGCGGACGTATCCACGTCTAGAAGGTCTTGTTGATCTGCTTGAGCAGCCCTTCAGCAGCAGCTTCCCAAGCCGGCCGGCCGGAGCCGATCTTGCCTGTCTCAGGGTCAATCAGGTTGCCAGCGAAGGGAGTCTCCCTGACCGTGATCTTCTCGCCGGGCTTTGGAGCAGGGACGCGACGGTAGTCAACCTTGGCGAGAGCTGCCATCGCAGTCTTGATCGGGATCTTGTAGTCGACGTGCGCACGGTGCACGGCGTAGGCGATGGCATAGAGCACACCTGCGCTCGTTAGGTAGGTCTCCTCTCGCAGGCTCGCTGTGGTCCGATCACCTGCCACCACGGCCGCAATGTCCGGCCACTCCGCAAGGCCACGCCAGAGTTCGGTCAGCGTGTGGGCGGCTTCGGCCTCGTGGGCTTCCACGAAGTCGTTGACAGCCTTGTCCCAGCCCTTGGTGGTGCGCTGAGAGACTCCGATCAAGACCGTTCCGCTGAGGTATCGGATCGTCTTGAAGGAGAAGAGCTTCGCGCTCAGCTTGCCAGGCGAGTCCTTGAAGAACTCCACCCGGTCAGCACCATTACCGAAGATGGCGAGCTCTGGTCGCTGAACCATCTTGATCATCAGCCGGTTGACGGACTGGCGGCGGTCCATGCTCAAGCCGATGCTTGCGGACGGCGGCTTAGCGTTCCGCTGCAGGTCGGTGAAGTCCTGTGCGCGGTTGAGCGGGTTGTCGTCAATCACCACGACCAGTGGTTGTCCGGATGCCCGGATCCGCTGCATGACCGGATCTTCGTCTTCGCTATGTGCCTGGATGACGTCCGAGTAGGCGCCGATCCGGTGCTGGCCGTCACCGACGTCGAACTGTGCTCCGTAGTTGAGGTAAAGAGTGCCCGGCACGATTGCCCGGTTTTCCTTACCGGGTTCCGGCTCAAACCGAGCTTCGGACCGCTTTGCATAGAGGACGACGGCACCAAGGACGAAGTGCTCCTCGCTCTCCAGGTACTCGGCGATGCCCTTGCGGTGAGCCTTGTCCTGGGGGCGGTTCCCGTGCGGTGACGAGCCCACGGGATTCCACGGGTCGGGCTGCGCCACCGTCTTGACCAGTGCCACGGGATCCATGGCAGTGGTCACCATGAGGCGACTCCCCTGCCGGTATCCGATGCCAGGCATCTGTAGCTCCATGACAACTCCCTACGTCAATCCAAACTAAACCGACTACGCGGGACCGTGGCCTCGCCTCTTGCGT
Source organism: Kitasatospora sp. Root107 (assembly GCF_001424875.1). Classification (GTDB taxonomy): domain Bacteria; phylum Actinomycetota; class Actinomycetes; order Streptomycetales; family Streptomycetaceae; genus Kitasatospora. The sequence continues at coordinate 33,688 of NZ_LMCT01000023.1, forward strand.
AGAGCCTACTACGCGAGATCTAGGCTAGGCAAACGACGTAGCTCCCAAAAATTTTGACGTAGCCGAGTGGTAGGTGAGAGGGAGTCCGAGCCTGCGACGTGACAGAACGGGGGTGCTCCGATAGGCGCCGGCCACTGGCATGCTCACTACGCCATCGGGCGGGAGTCCCGTGGCGGACTTCTTGCGGCGCCCGCATTCTGGTGATCAAAGAGTCCGGGGCGTGGCCGCACAGGAGGAAGCCATGAAGGTACAGGTCAAGATGGACGACGTGGACATCAGGCTTGGCAACAACGGGATCCTGCTGAAGATTTCAGACAACGACGGTAAGCACGTTGGCGACCTGCGCATCGGTAGGGCCACCGCCGAGTGGATGAAAGGCCGTACTCACGAGGGCAACGGCAAGAAGATCTCGATCAGCAAGCTGATCGAGGCTCTGGAGAACCTGTGATCTTGGCGTGGGTCGGCGGCGGATCTGACAACCAGGGCTGACAACGCACACTGCGAAGCTGAGTGTCTAACTGCGCTACAACGAGCCTGTACTTCGGCGGACAACCACGGACGTTCGGGGACTGTCTGTGCAGGTCATCGGCGCTACTCCCCCACGTCAGGGGAGCGCCCGAGTTGGTTCGGGACGAAGAGGCCGTGGGTTCAAATCCCGCCACCCCGACCCAGTAAGACCAGCTCACGCTCCGGGTACCGCAGCGCGGTCATGCTGCCGCCGAAGACGCAGCCGGTGTCCAGGCAGATGGTGTTGTTGACTCCCGGCCGCCCGCCCTACTGACCGTTCCTCAGTAGAGCGCCGGGCCCCGCGACCGGTGACCCGAGCGACATCCGCCGACGGACTTCGAGCGCTTCCTCCCAGAACCGGGTCAGACCCTCGATCAGCTCTTCGGGCACCAGCCCGTCGCGGCCGGCCGGACCAGCCACCTGGCGAAACCGGACTGCCGCCAGTGCACCGCACGCTCCCCCGACGCTGCATTTGCGGACGTACCCGAGATCGCCAATCGCCTGCGCGACCCGCATCCAGGTTGTCTCCGCCACAGCGTCCGGCCGGTTCAGCCCATTGAAGACCGTCCGGTCGAGACGCCAACCCGCCGCTACAGTACGGCCGTGATCAACATCATCGAGGAAGTCACCCGCTCCGGAGCACGGCTCACCAGCGCCCTTGACGCACTGACCGACACGGACGTCCATGCGCCCTCGACGATCCCCGGCTGGACGCGTGGCCACGTCATCACCCACCTGACCGGCAGCGTGGACGCGTACCTCTGGCTGCTGGCCGTGGCCCGTACCGGCGCCGAACCCGGCCCAAGGACAGGTGCCAAGGCTCTCGACGGCACCGACCGCCCAGCCGCCGACCTCGCCACCGACCTGCGCGCCCGCCTCGCCCGCCTGGCCGAAGCCGCCGCGTCGATGCCCACCGAAGCCTGGGACACCCTGGTCACGGCACTGGCCGGCTGGCGACACCCGGCCTGGTACACGCTTCATCGCTGCTGGCGGGAACTGGAGCACCACCACGTCGACCTGGACATCGGCTACCGCCCGGCCGACTGGCCCAGGACGTACGTGACATGGGCCCTCGACGACACCCTCAACACGCTCGCCGCCCACGACTTCCCGCTCAGCCGCGTCGAAGCCCCCGACCTCGGCCGCTCCTGGACTCTCGCCACGACCGGCCCCACCCTCACCAGCACCGGCCATGCCCTCCTCGCCTGGCTCAGCGGCCGCGCGAACGACGCTCCACTCGCCTCCGACCGTCCGCTGCCGGACCCGCCCAACTGGCCGCTACCACCGGCCCCCGGCTGGAACTGAGTACGGTGACCTCCTGAGCCGCGCTCGGCGCGAGCGGCGACACGGACGGGTCACGAACAAGTCCAAGCCGGCCAGGGCTACGGCTGCTGTTCAGCCAGCGGGTTGAAATTACCGCAGCCCTGAGCCGCCACGCTGCGTGCCATCGGGGCGAACCGGCCGTGGGTTCGAATCCCGCCACCCCGACCCGGTTCAGAGGGCCCATCAGCTAAATCTGACGGGCCCTCTGGCGTTCCTGCCGGCAGCGCAGTACAGCTCCGGCGCGGGCGTGGCCGGAGTGACCAGTGAGCTCACTGGCGTGTCCCGCTCTCCTCGCTGCTCCCCGGTCCCGGGGAAGTGTGCGCGGCAGTCCCGGTGAAAAGTATTGAAAAGCAATGTGACGTGTGCCATTTTACTCCGCAGCCCGTCACGGACGGGACGTCCGCTCCAACCCCCAGGAGTGAATCTTGCGTGCCATAGCCACCGCTCTGCTGATCGCGGCCATCGCGGCTACCCCCCTCCAGACCGCCCAAGCCGCCCAGGCTGCGCCCAAGCCGGACCAGGTCTCGACGGACGCGGGCCAGCGCCCCGCCCACGGCAGCACCCAGGGCGCCCCCGGCGCGACCGGGACCACCGGCGGCAGGCTGGAGTCGCGCATCCTGCCGATCGTCCACACCTGCAGCCCGTCGCTGCGGATCCGGGCACAGGAGATGACCGCCGCCCAGCTGGCGGCGACCTGCACGAGCCTGGCCAACCAGGACGCCTACTTCCACAACGTGGTCAAGGACTCGGGTCCGGTCGCGAACGACTACAACACCACCCTGGAGGTCGACGTCTTCAACTCGAGCGCCGACTACAAGGCCAATGCGGGGAAGATCTACGGCATCGACACCAACAACGGCGGCATGTACCTGGAGGGTGACCCCGCCAGGACGGGCAACCAGCCCCGGTTCATCTGCTACGAGCGCACCGACGTGAGCCCCGGCTGGCAGATCTGGAACCTCAACCACGAGTACACCCACTACCTCGACGGCCGCTTCGACCTGTACGGCGACTTCAGCGCCAGCCAGACCACCCCGACCGTGTGGTGGGGCGAGGGCTTCGCGGAGTACATCTCCTACTCCTACCGCGGCGTCACCTACGCCAACGCGGTGGCCGAGGCCGGCAAGCACACCTACTCGCTGCGCACGCTGTTCGACACCACCTACAACAACACCGACACGAACCGCACCTACAACTGGGGCTACCTCGCCGCCCGCTACATGATCGAGAAGCACCCGGCCGACGTCACCGCCGTGCTCGGCTACTACCGCACCGGAAACTGGACCGCCGCGCGCTCCCTCCTCACCTCGCTGAACTACGAGAGCGACTGGAACACCTGGCTGACGGCCGTGGCCGCCGGCGCCTGACCCGTACGTCCGCCGCGACCGGACTCCCCTCCGGTCGCGGCGGACGGTTGTCCTCAGCAGGACCGGGTGCGAATCCCGCCACCACTGCCCGGTTCAGAGGGCCGGTCAGAATCTGACTGCCCCTCTGCCGTCGTGCTCCGGCGTCCGGTCAGGCGCCGGCGTGCCCGAGCGGGCGGGGAGGGCGAGGCGGCGGGCGGCTTCGGTCAGCTCAGCGGGGGTCGCGGCGGCAGCGAAACCGAGGTGCAGGCCGAGAGTCGCAGGTGCCGTAACCCGCGGGTTAGGGTACTGCTTTCCGGTCGGATCTGACTGCCTGTCAGTAGATTGAGGCGAGCACCTGCCCGAGGTTGTACTCGGCGATTCCCGCCATGACCGCGCGGTCCGGGAAGTCGCCGTCGAGGAGTCGGAGCGGGCCCGCGACGAGGGACAGGCGCATCGCCAACGTGTAGAAGGCGAGGCGCTGTTCGTCCAGGCCGCCGCTGTCCAGCCACCGGTAGTGCTCGTCGAAGCGGATCCGCAGGAAGACGTGCTCCCACTCGACGTCGAAGAACATCAGGCCCTCGATGTCGATGAGGACAGGGTGCCCGTCCCCGTCCACCAGGACGTGGTCCGGCCCGAGCTCCCCGTGGATGAGCCCGTACTCCGAGCGCGGGTGCACCGCAGCGGCCAGTCGGCGGACGGTGCCCTCCAGTTGGGAGCGGACGTCGGCGATCCGCAGATCGCGGGCGGCGGCTTCGGCGAGGTCCTCGAGTGCGCGGTCGAGGACGACCTGTTCGCACGAACTCCCGTCGGAGACACCGCCGTTGTCGATCAGCGCGACCTTGCCGAAGCGCGGCCCCGAGTGCCGTCGCAGCACGTCGAGCGCCTCGGCGAGCCGGGCCAGGGTCGGTTCCGCCCGACGCGGGTCGCGGTGGAGCAGTGCCTCCAGGCTCTCGCCCGGCACGTCCTCCACCACCGCGACGTCGGCCGGGTAGTGGGTTCTGCTCCGGTCGGCCAGCCGGATCCGGGGCGTGCGGATCCCGAGGGCGTCCAGGTGTCTGTTCGCGGCCTCGAACAGGTCGATGCCGGAGGCGTGCGAGAAGGGATCCGCATGGTTGTCGGCGGCAGCGACCTGCGAGGTGGGCCAGTAGTTCTCGGCGTCGTCCCAGATGTAGAGGATCGCGGTGGAGTCGTCGTCGTAGGTGAGACGGTAGACGCCCTTCTTGCTGCCGCCCCGCAGCCGCGACACGCTGACGAGGTGACGTCCGGCTCCCCCTGCCGCATGGGCGACTCCGGCCAGCTGATCACGCGTGACAGCCCTGCGCACCACGTCCATCAGGCGTCTCCCCCCGCACGTCGATTGGCCGAGTCGGGGCAGCCGAGACCCGCCTCGGACACCCCGCCCCACCCCGTGATCGCGATCCTAACCGGGCCGGCGACGGCAGGGGCGGCGCGCGTGCTATTTTGTGAGCAGTCGTTCAACTACCAGGGAGGGTAACCGTGGGGCGCAGGCAACTCTGGGACCGGGCCGAGGTGTTGGCCTCCGCCATGGGGTTGTTTCGCCGTCGGGGTTACCAGGGCGCCTCGCTGCGGGACATCGAGGAGGCGACGGGGCTGCACCCGGGCAGCCTGTATCGGACGTTCCAGAGCAAGGACGGGCTGTTCCAGGCCGCTCTGGAGGCCTACAACGAGCAGGTGGTGCAGGGGCGGGTCCGGGTGCACCTGCTGGAACCGACCGATCCGCTGGCGGGCATCCGGTCGTTCTTCACCTCGGCGTTCGGGACCGGTCTCGAACCCGACCCCGGCTGTCTGCTCACCAATACCGCGGTGGAGTCCTTCACCGTCCCCCAGGCTGCCGCGGGGGTGCGGCAGGGCCTGGAGACCATCGAGGCCGGGTTCGCCGACGCTCTGACGCGGGCCCGTGCACTGGGGACCGTTCCGGCCGACCTGGATGTCGAGATGACGTCAGTTCAGCTTCTGACGCTCTATCAGGGGCTCCTGGTGCTGGTCCGGGCCGGCACACCGATCACCAAACTGCACACCGTCACCGATGGCGCGCTCGCGTCGATCGGCCCACGAAAGAGGGACAGCGATGAGTGACTCACAGCAGCTCTGGACGGACTACGCCGCCTGCTGGTCGGCCGAGGAGGGCGAGCGGGTCGCCGCGCTCGGGGAGGTCGCGGTGGACGAGATCGGGTACCGGGACCCGGGCACCGAGGTCAGCGGCCTGACCGAACTGGCCGCCTACATGGCCGGGTTCGCCGCTGCGTTCCCCGGTCACCGGTTCCGCATCGACGAGGTGCTCGACCACCACGACCGCTCCCTCGCCCGGTGGACCCAGCTCAGCGAGCAGGGCGAACCCGCGATGGCGGGCGTCAGCACCGCGCTGCACCGCGACGGCCGGCTCGCCGACGTCACCGGGTTCTTCCTCCCGGCGTGACGGGTCTCTGCTGTCGGCGGTACCGGCCGGGGGCGAGGCCGTACTCCCGCTTGAAGGCGTTGCCGAAGGCGAACTCCGAGCTGTAGCCGACCTGTTCGGCCGGCGCACTGAGCGGGCTGTCCGACTCCCGGAGCAGGCGGGCAGCCGTCGTCATCCGCCACCAGGTCAGGCAGCCGAGCGGCGGTCGGCCGACCATCGCGGCGAAGCGCCTGGCGAAGGCGGCGCGGGAGAGTCCACCCTTGGCGGCGAGGAGTTCGACCGCGGCGCGGATCTCGGGGCGGTGACCGGACCGGGCGGGCAGGTGCAGGGCGTCCGGGAGGTCCCGGAGCAGTGGGTGGGCCCGGGCAGGATCAAGCGGGTAGGCGCCGCACAGGGTGACGGTGGCAGGGTTGGCGCCGTCCGGCCGCCCGCCCACGGACGGTGTGCCGGGAGGCCGCCCGTCGGCGGCTGGTCGACACCGGGTGGCCGCTCGGGATCGTGGACGGCGCGCTCGACTTCCTCGCGGCCCGGGTCGACGCGCCGGAGTCGGTCACCAGCACGGTCCGGGACGTCACCGGCACTCCGGCCCGGAGCCTGCGCGACTGGACTGCCGACCACGCCGACCTGTTTCGCTGACCTCGGCCGGGGGCCTAGGCGCGGCCGGCCCGGTACGCCCGCAGGAAGGCGAGCACGCCACCCTCGATCAGGCGGTCGGTCTCCTCCTTGGGCAGCGGCAGGACGCCGTAGTGCGAGAGCTGCACGATCGAGTGCGAGGACAGCGCCGTGAAGTGCGCACCGGCCATCGCCGCGTCCCCGTGCAGGTCGATCAGGCCCGCGTCGGCCAGGCCGGTCATCGCCTCGGCGAGCGCGCGGCCGACCGGGCCGGGGCCCGCGTCCTTCCATGCCTCCAGCACCTCGGGCGGCACATGGTCGGCCTCGGCGTGGATGTGGCGGACCAGGGCGAAGTGGTTCGGGTAGTCGGCCATCAGGCCGACGAACGCGCGGGCCAGCGCGGTCAGATCGCGCGCCAGATCATCCGGGTGCGGTGGCCGCTCCGGGTCCAACAGGGCCTGCAGACGGGCCAATTGAGCCTCCCGCACCTCCCCCGAAGTCCAGGTGACGACGGTGCGGAAGAGGTCGGCCTTGCCGCCGGGGAAGTGGTTGTAGAGCGTGCGGGTGGAGACGCCGGCTGCGGCCGCGAGCGCGTCGACCGAGGCACGGGCGTAGCCCTCGCGGCCGAAGACCGAGCAGGCCGCACTCGCGAGGGCGATCTGCTTCTCCAGCTTCCGGGGCGAGACCTCGCGCCGGGCCTTCTCCATCCAAGCCTCGTTGCCGCTGCTCACACATGCCTCCCAGGAGAATTACAACGACCGTTGCACTTTCGACAACGCACGTTGTACTTTACCGGAGGGGAGGCCGCGACGGGCGGTCACCCCACGAGGAGGGGACACCACCATGCCTGCCAGCGAAGCCGTACCCGCTGCCGTCAGCACCACCCACGAGGACGCACCGCTGCGCGTGGCGGTCATCATCGGCAGCGTCCGCGAGGGGCGTCAGGGCCCGGCCGTCACCGACTGGTTCGTCGGGGCCGCCGCCGCTCAGGCCGGCCTGGAGCTGGACGTCATCGACCTGGCCGAGGTCAACCTGCCGCTGGTGATGCCCGGTTGGGGTGGTACACCGAGCCCGGAGACCGCCGCCGCGCTGGCGGGCGTGACGCCCCGGCTGGCCGCCGCCGACGCGTTCGTGGTCGTCACCCCCGAGTACAACCACAGCTTCCCGGCCGCGCTGAAGAACCTGCTCGACTGGCACCACCAGCAGTGGCACGCCAAGCCGGTCGGCTTCGTCTCGTACGGCGGACTCGGTGGCGGCCTCCGCGCCGTCGAGCAACTCCGGCTGATCTTCGCTGAGTTGCACGCCGTGACGGTGCGCGACTCGGTCAGCCTGCACGGGCCGTGGTCGGGGCTCGGGCCGGACGGGGCGCCGCGCGACGCCGCCGTGACCGAGGGTGCGGTCAAGGGGATGCTCGGCCAACTCACCTGGTGGGGACGGGCCCTGCGGGGCGCCAGGACCACCCGCCCGTACCAGGGCTGAGGGAGTCGGGGGATGACCACCACAGCGGGTCGGGGGATGACCGCCGCTCAGCTCGTCGAGGCGCCGCAGCAGCCGGCTCGGGCCCTGCCCACGGCCCTCCGCCGCACCCTCACCGTCACGATCATCGGCTCGATGATGGCGGTGCTGGACACCACGATCGTCAACGTCGCCCTGCGCAGCCTGGCCGAGACCTTCCAGGCCCCGCTGGCGACCATCCAGTGGGCCACCACCGCCTACACGCTGGCACTCGCCGCCGTGATCCCGACCGCGGCCTCGGCGATGGGGCGGATCGGTGCCAAGCGCAGCTATCTGACCGCCCTCGCCCTGTTCACGCTCGGCTCGGTGCTGGCCGCCTTCGCCTGGGACGCGGGCAGCCTGATCGCGGCCCGCGCCGTGCAGGGGCTCGGCGGCGGGCTGCTGATGCCGGTCGGCATGACGATGGTGATGCGCGCCGCGGACGGTGCGCAGCTCGGACGGGCGATGGCGCTCGGCGGGCTGCCCATCCTGATCGGTCCGGTGCTCGGTCCGGTGCTCGGCGGCTGGCTGCTCGATGCCGCCTCCTGGCACTGGATCTTCCTGGTCAACCTGCCGGTGGGGGCCGCCGCCCTGGTGCTCGCCGCGAAGCTGCTGCACTCCGATCGGCCGAACGACTCCTCGGCCGCGCCCAAGCTGGACCTCCCCGGTCTGCTGACGCTCTCGCCCGGTCTGGCACTGCTGCTGTTCGGCCTGGCCAGGGGCGGTGAACAGGGCGACTTCACCGCCGCCGGAGCGCTGCTCCCCACGCTGGCCGGGACGCTGCTGGTGGCCGCTTTCGGGTGGCGGGCCCTGACCGCGCGTCAGCCGCTGCTGAACCTGCGGCTGCTGCGCGACCGCAGGTTGGCCGCCGGGATCGGCACGCTCGCGCTGTTCACCGGCGGCTACTTCGGCTCGATGCTGCTCGGCCCGGTGTACTGGCAGCAGGTCCGGGGTGTGAGCGCCACCGAGGTCGGGCTGCTGGGCGCGCCGATCGGGCTGACCGTCGGCCTGACCCTGCAGGTCGCCGCGCGGCGGATCGACCGGGTGTCACCCCGGCGTCTGATCACCACCGGCGTCGCCCTGGGCGCGCTGGGGATGGCCCTGACGGGATTTCAGGTCGGCGTACCGGAGGTGGCCGCCTGGCGGGTGGTGGGCTCGGCGATGGTGATGGGCGTCGGCGCCGGGATGGTGCTGCTGCCGACCATGACGACCGCGACCCGCGACCTGCCGAAGGACCAGCTGGCGGCGGCGAGCACCGTACTGAGCATCAACTCGCAGGTCTGGGCCTCGGCCGGGACCGCGCTCATCTCGGTACTGCTGGGCTCGGCGGGCACGGACCCGGCGGGGTTCAGGCTCACGTACGTGGTCGCGGCGGGCCTGCTGGCGCTGGGGCTGCTGCCCGCCGCACTGCTCCCTGGGCGCCGGGCCTGAGCAGCGGCCGCGCGGGCCGCCACCGCTTGTAGCGCGCCTGCATACCGGGTATACATACTCGGTATGCAGGCGCGTCGGGGTGTTCGACCGGCCGGGTCTGACAGGACAGTGACTGGGGTGCCATCCCCCGGCGGGGCCTATCGGGCCCGGCCGACGGGACGGCAGCTGTGCTGCGCCCGGTACCTCGGGTGACGGCCGACGAGAAGGAGCCGACGAGTGACAGCCACAGAGATCAGGGACACCGAAGGAGCCGTCCTGCACCTGCGGGGCGTGTCCCGGGTGCACGGCCACGGGGCGACCCGGGTGCACGCCCTGCGCGGGGTGGACCTGACGGTCCGTCCGGGGGAGTTCGTCGCGGTGATGGGCCCCAGCGGGTCGGGCAAGTCCACCCTGCTCACGCTGGCAGGGGGGCTGGACACCGCCAGCTCGGGCCAGGTCCGGGTGGAGGGACAGGACCTGGGCAAGCTGTCCAGGACCGCGCTGTCCGCGGTCCGCCGCCGGGCGATCGGCTACGTGTTCCAGGACTTCAACCTGATCCCCGCGCTGACCGCCGCCGAGAACGTCTCGCTGCCGCGCGAACTGGACGGGGTGACCAGCCGCCGGGCCCGGGCCGAGGCGCTGACCGCACTCGCCGAGACCGGCGTGGCCGAGTACGCCGACCGCTTCCCCGACCAGCTCTCCGGCGGGCAGCAGCAGCGGGTCGCGATCGCCCGGGCCCTGGTCGGCGAACGCCGGCTGGTGCTCGCCGACGAACCCACCGGCGCGCTCGACTCGGCCGCCGGGGAGACCGTACTGAGCGTGCTCCGGGCCCGCTGCGACGCCGGGGCGGCGGCCGTCATGGTGACGCACGAACCCGCCCACGCACAGTGGGCGGACCGAGTGGTGGTGCTGACCGACGGTCAGGTGGTGGAGGAGCGTCAGGGTCGCACCGACGCCGGGACGGACGAGACCCGATGAGCCTCTCCGCCTGGCGGGCCGCGCTCCGGATCGCCCGCCGTGACGCACTGCGGGCCAAGGGCCGCAGCGCCCTGATCATCGCCATGATCGCGCTGCCGGTGGTGGGTGTCACCGGCGCGGACATCGTGGCCCGCAGTACCCAGCTCTCCCCGCAGGAGCGCAGCACCCGCCTGATGGGCACCGCCGACGCGTACGTCAGCACCAGCTCGCAGCCCGGCTGGCGGCTGGTGCAGGGCACGGAGCCCACCCTGCGGAACACCTCGATCCTGTCGCAGAACGGGCCGAAGCCCACCCCCACTCCCGAGGAACAGGCCCGCAGCGCCCAGCCGTTGGAACGGCTGCTGGAACAGGCGCTGCCCGCCGAGGCCAAGCTGCTGCGGGTCGAGGCGCCCAACGGCTACCACCTGACCAGCACCACGTACGGCCAGGGCCAGGTGCAGACCTGGGGGATGGATCTGACGGACCCGCTGACGGCCGGGATCACGACGCTCCGTCAGGGCAGCCGGCCCGCCGCGCCGTTCGAGGTCGCGGCGACCACCGGCTTCCTGGCCGACTCCGGCCTGCAGGTCGGCCAGAGCACCACGCTCAAGGGCACCACCCAGCCGCTCCGGATCACTGCCGCCGTCGAGTACCCGGGCGAGCTGAGGGCGAACCGGCTGATCGGCCGCCCGGGCGAGCTGAGCGGGCTGCTCGGCGCCATCCCGGAAGAGGCCGGGCAGGCCACCGCACCCGGCGCGCGGGACTACCTGGTCTCGCTGCCCGGCCATGCCGCCTTCAGCTGGGAGGCGGTGCAGCAGGCCAACACCTACGGCTTCACGGTGGCGTCGCGGGCGGTGCTCGCCGACCCGCCGCCCGCCGCCGCCGTCAGCTCCAGCGCCAACCCCGAGGACGCGCAGGCCGCGCTCAGGACCAGGACCATCGCGGCCACCGCGATCGGTCTCGCCCTGCTGGAGATCGTGTTGCTGGCCGGTCCGGCGTTCGCGGTCGGTGCCCGCCGGTCCCGGCGGCAGCTCGGGCTGCTCGCGGCCTGCGGCGGCAACCGGGCGCACATCCGCCGGGTGGTGCTCGGCGGTGGCATCGTGCTCGGCGGCGCGGGTGCGCTGGCCGGTGTGGTGCTCGGCGGAGCCACCGCCCTGGCCGGCCGGTCCTGGCTGGAGGGCCGGTCCGGAGCGCGCTTCGGGCACTTCGCGCTGAACCCCGCCGACCTGCTGGGCATCGTGGCGATCGGTGTGGTGACCGGCCTGCTGGCCGCGGTCGTCCCGGCGGTGCAGGCCGCGCGGCAGCCGGTGGTGGCCGCGCTCACCGGCCGGGTCACCGCCCGGCCGCCCGCCAAGTGGCTCGCCGTGGCGGGCCTGCTGACCGCACTGGCCGGGGCAGCCCTCGCGCTGTCCGGAGAGCTCTCCTCCTCGGGCTCGCACTCCGTTCTGGCGGGCTCGGTGCTCGCCGAGATCGGGCTGATCGCCTGCACCCCGATGCTGATCAGCCTGTTCGGCCGGCTCGGCCGATTCCTCCCGCTCTCCCCCCGGCTCGCGCTGCGCGACTCGGCCCGCCACCGGGGACGTACCGCCCCGGCGGTCGCCGCCGTGATGGCCGCCGTCGCCGGTGCGGTCGCGGTGCTGACCTTCCAGGCCGGCGGCGACTCGGCCGCCCGGTCCGCGTACGTGGCCTCGGCCCCCTCCGGCGCCGTGGTGCTGAACGCCTACCCCGTCAGGGGGACCGACCCGGCGGCGGCCACCGCGAAGAACGCCGCCGCGCTGCGGGCCGCCGTGGAGGGCTCGGTGCCCGAGCTCGGGCAGCGCGCTGACCTGAACGTGCTCACGTACGGGGTGTGCGACGGCACGCCCGGCTCGTTCTGCGGCCGGGTACGGGTGCTCCCGGCGCCGGGGAACGACTGCCTGGCCTCGGCCGGGCTGGGCCGGCTGCCTTCCGCCACCGATCGGAGCTGCGCCGACACGGCTCCGGAGCCCGACAACATCCGGGACGTGATCAGCGGCGACGGGCCGGTCCTGCACAACCTGCTCGGGATGGACTCGCCCACCGCCACACAGGCCCTGACGAACGGTCAGGTGGTCGTAACGAACCCCGGCTACCTCCGGGACGGCAAGGTGACCCTGGAGCTCACCCGGTTCGGAGCGAGTGGCCCCGAGGGCAACCAGGTCAGCACGGTCAGCCTGCCCGGCGTGGCCGCCCCGGCCACCGCCCAGGCCGCCCGCGCGGTGCTGTCACCGGCCGCCGCCAAGGCCGCCGGGCTGGTCCCGAACGGACAGGAGTCGGTCTGGCGGCCCGCCCGCGCCCTGACCTCGGCCGAGGAGCAGCGCACCACCGGCGCCGTGCTCCAGGCCGGTCCCGGCAAGCTCGCGGTGGAACGCGGCTACCGGGCCGACTCCAGCGACGCCATCGCGCTGGGGCTCGCCATCGCCGCCTCGGCGGTGGCCATCGCCGCCGCCGCGATCGCCACCGGCCTGGCGGCCACCGACAGCCGGGGTGACCTGGCGACCCTGGCGGCCGTCGGCGCCACCCCGGGCATCCGCCGCCGGCTGTCCGCCTTCCAGTGCGCCGTGGTGGCCGCGATGGGCGCCACGATCGGGGCAGTGGCCGGGCTGGTGCCCGCCGCCGCCCTCCAGCGGGTGCAGAGCCTCGGCTTCGAGGCCCGGTTCGGCTCCTCGGGCTCGCTCCGGATCGGCAGCAACCCGCTGGTGATCCCGTGGCCCGAGCTGGCCGTGCTGGTGATCGGGCTGCCGCTGCTGGCCTGGCTGCTCGCCGCGGTCTTCACCCGCTCCCGGGTGGCGCTGACCCGGCGGACGCAGTGACCCGACGGGAGAAGTACTGACGTACGGCGGCCCTGCCGGGGAGACCCGGCGGGGCCGCACCTTTTGCAGGACGTCCAGGCCTACGCACGGTTCACGTGGTACGAGGTCGGCGTCGCAGTTCCCCGAGCCCCTGGTGGCTGATGCTCGATGCCTGGTCCGGGTGCTGCCAGAGCGCGGCCATCAGCTCGGCGATCCGGTCGGCGGTGAGCGGGCCGGTGCTCAGGGCGGCGGCGAGGGCGGGCAGCAGGTCCGGCGGGAGGGTGCGGGGGTCGCCGATCAGGACCGACTCGTCGGGGAAGGTGAGCAGGACGAGGGGAGCGCCGTCGTCGAGTTCGGCGTGGTACCAGGTGACTCTGTTCATGGGCCCCCTCCCGGCGAGACGGAATCGAACGTACACCCGATTATGGGGGCAGACGGGGACGTCGCGGAACCGCAATACCGCATGGGTCCGACAGTCAGCGTTCGCCGGCGCCTTCGGAGCCGGTCCGGGCGGCCACCAGAGCCTCGATCACGGCTCGGACCCGGGGCAGGTCGGCCGGGTCCAGCTCGGCCAGGTGCGCCACGATGGCCCGGGCGTCGGCGGGCAGGCCGGTGAGCTCGGTGGTGACGTAGTCCAGGTACTGGGCCGCGGCGGCGCGCTGGACCTGGAGCAGCGGCAGCCCGAGCCCGGCCGCGAGCGCGCGGAGCACCTGCGGCTCGGGCGCGCGGACCACCTCGTTGCGGACCAGCTTGTGCAGCCAGGTGGTGCCGGGGCGGTATCCGGTGGCCGGGTCGACGGTGGCCTCGGTCAGCCGCCGGAAGGTCACCCCGGGACGGTCGAGCGCCTCGCGCACCAGCCGGGAGAGCGCGTCGCCGGTGTCGCCGGGCGTGGTCACAGGCATCTCGTCGTCTCCCCTCACGGCAGTCGGCCCCTCGCTCCGGCCTGGGCGAGGGCGCGGGCGGTCGGCGGGCGACAGCCGCGTTCGCGAACGAGGCTAACAGCGCCGGACCTGCCGATGCTGCCACTTCCCCGGGCCCATGACCAGCCCGTTCGGTGAGGTGCCCCGCAAATCGAAAAATAATCGAATACGTGTTCGCGTTCGCGAACGCATCTAGGTAAGGTCCTGTCCGCGAGCAACGACCAGCGGTTCAGCGCAGCAGATCAGAGCAGCAGCAGGAGGCCACCCGTGTCCATGCCGACCGAGTTCTTCGGAGTCCCGATCCAGCGGAGTCGCCAGCCGGTCGCCTGCCGGGTGCAGCAACGGCCGCTCTCCGCGCTCCGCCCGCTGTTCGAATCGGTGCTCCGGGACCCGGTGATCACGGCTTTCGGCTGGTCCCAGACCGGCCCGGCCCCGGCCGAGCCCGGCGGCGCCCGGCTCCGGGTCGGGCCGCCCTGGTTCCGCACCGCGGCCGACCGGGCCGAACAGGACCTGTACGCGCTCTCGCTCGACCTCCCGCACCCCAGCCTCGGCGGCCACCGCTACGGTCCAGGCGCCACCCCGATGCGCTGGCGCCGGCTGCCGTACCAGGGGCCCGACCAGGACCGGTTCGACCGGGCCAGGCGGCTGTCCGAGGCACTGGAGTCCGGCTCCTTCGACCGGGCGCTGGCCGAGTCGTTCGGCGGACCGGCCGGCGGCGCCACGGCGGTGACGGTCTGGCGGGACCGGATCAGGGTGGTGCAGTGCGCCTTCGCCTGACCGGCCGGCCGACCGCCCGTCCCCGCCGTTCCGCCGGGCCGCAGGGATCGGGTTTGATGGGGGGATGAGCAACGAGAAGAGCCCCGTACCGGAGTGGGAACAGCGGTTCCGGGCGGCACGGGTCTCCCTGCCCGACTGGGCCGAGCAGGCCCCCGAACGCGCCCTGTACGTCTCCAACTCCACCGGCACGTACGAGATCTACGCCTGGGACCGGTCGGCCGACACCCACCGCCAGGTGACCTCCCGCCCGAACGGGACCACCGATGCCGAGCTCAGCCCGGACGGCGGGTGGATCTGGTGGTTCGACGACACCGACGGCGACGAGCTGGGCGTCTGGCGCCGCCAGCCGTTCACCGGCGGCCCCGACGAGCAGGCCGTGCCGGGCGTGCCCGCCGCGTACGACGCGGGTCTTGCACTCGGCCTGGACGGCACCGTGGTGGTCGGCACCTCGGACGACGAGAACGGCACCACCCTCTACCTGCGCCGCCCGGGCGCCACCGAGCTCGAGAAGGTCTACCAGCACGAGGAGTACGGCGGGGTCGGCGACCTCAGCCACGACTCCACCCTGCTGGCCGTCGACCACACCGAGCACGGCGACGCGATGCACTCCGCGATCCGGGTGCTCCGGCTCGCCGACGGCGCCACCGTGGCCGAGCTGGACGAGGTGACGGGCCGTCAAAAGCCCAGCGGGGTGGCCTGCCTGGGCTTCGCCCCGGCCGACGGCGACACCCGGCTGCTGATCGCCCACCAGCGCACCGGCCGCTGGGAGCCCGCCATCTGGGACGTGGCCACCGGCACCGAGACCGCGCTGGTCCTCCGCGACGACCAGGGCCGGGAGTTCCCCGGCGACCTGTCCGCGCAGTGGCGCCCCGACGCCCGCGCCCTGCTGGTCGAGCACGAGTACGAGGCGCGCAGCGAGCTGTTCTCGTACGAGCTGGCCACCGGTGAGCTGACCCGGCTGGACACCCCGCGCGGCACGGTGTCCGGCGCGACCGCCCGGCCGGACGGGACGGTGGAGTTCCTCTGGTCCTCGGCGGCCGAGCCCTCGGCGGTCCGCTCGACGGCGGGCACCGTGGTGCTGCGGGCCCCGGGCCCGGTGCCGCCGGGTTCGGTGCCGGTCGAGGACGTCTGGGTGGAGGGACCGGGCGGCCGGGTGCACGCACTCGTCCAACGCCCGTCCGGGACCGGCCCGTTCCCCACCCTGTTCGAGGTGCACGGCGGGCCGACCCACCACGACAGCGACTCCTTCGCGGCCGGCCCCGCCGCCTGGCTGGACCACGGCTTCGCGGTGGTCCGGGTCAACTACCGCGGCTCCACCGGCTACGGCCAGGCCTGGACCGACGCCCTGCACGGCCGGGTCGGCCTGATCGAGCTCGAGGACATCGGCGCCGTCCGGGACTGGGCCGTCGACTCCGGCCTGGCCGACCCGTCCCAACTGGTGCTCTCCGGCGGCTCCTGGGGCGGCTACCTCACCCTGCTCGGCCTCGGCACCCAGCCGGACAGCTGGACTCTCGGCCTGGCCGCCGTACCGGTCGCCGACTACCACGCCTCGTACCAGGACGAGATGGAGGCGCTCAAGTCGCTGGACCGCACCCTGTTCGGCGGCTCGCCCGAGGAGGTGCCCGAACTCTGGCACGCCTCCTCGCCGTTGAGCTACGTGGAGCACGTCAAGGCGCCGGTCTACCTCAGTGCCGGGGTGAACGACCCGCGCTGCCCGATCCGGCAGATCGACAACTACGTGACCCGGCTGGAACAGCTCGGCAAGGAGCACGAGGTCTACCGCTACGATGCCGGGCACGGCTCACTGGTGGTCGAGGAGCGGATCAAGCAGCTCCGACTGGAGATCGACTTCACACTGCGACACCTGGGGAGAGCACGTTGACCATCAGACGTGGGGTGGTGGCCTCCACCGCCGTACTGGCCCTGCTGCTGACCGCGGCCGGCTGTTCGTCGAGCTCGTCCGACGACTGCGACGACAACCGGTCGGCGGGCACCGTGGCCGGGACGGTCTCGCCCGTCCAGGCCCAGCTGCTGGCCAAGTCCGGCAAGGGGTCGAAGAGTTCGAAGAAGGCGAAGAGCCACAAGGGCTCCACGCACAAGGGTGCGGACAACGACGACTGCGACGACGACTGACGTCGTCGCCGTTCAGTGCGGGACCGGGTCCAGTCCGAGGGCCCGGTCCCTGGCGTTCTCCGCCTCACGGCGGGCCAGCCGGAACCACATGAAGACCACGAAGCCGCCGAAGACGAACCACTCCAGCGTGTACCCCAGGTTCTGGAACGCCCGCAGGCTCAGGCCGTTGCCCCCCTGCGGCTGCACCGTCGGTACGACGGCCAGCCCGGCCGGCACCGTGTCGGCGGCCACCCAGCCGTCGTACCCGACGTCGGGCAGTACGTTCACCAGCGCCGCCGGGCTGATCGTGCCCAGCTGTCCCTCGGGCAGGCCGCCGGCCACCGCGCCGTTGCTGCCGCTGTTCTCCGGAGCCTGCAGCCGCCCGGTGACGGTCACCTGCTCGGCACCGACCTCCGGCGCGGTCCGCCCTGCGGCCGGGCCCGGCGCCCAGCCCCGGACCACCGCCACGCAGCGGCCGTCGCCCGGGCAGAGCGGGGTGAGCACGTAGTAGCCCTGCTTCCCGTCCACCGTGCGGTTGGGAACGAGCAGTTGGTGAGCCGGGTCGTAACGACCGGTCAGGGTGACCGCGCGGCCGACCGTCTCGGTGGTGACCCTGGCCCCCGAATCCGGCAGCAGCTCGGCGAACGGGACGGCCTCGCCGCCGGTCGCCGCGTCGGCCGAACGGACCGCGTCCCGATGCCGGTTCACCTGGTCCTCGAACCGGCTGAGCTGCCAGGAACCGAGGAACAGGCAGACCACGACCGCCAGGACGGCGACCACGGTGCCGCCGAGCCAGCGCGAAGTCAGGAGAAACCGGTACACACGCACCACGGTAACCACCCCTACACCACCCCCCCGACACCAGGGCCTCCGGCGGGGGCTCGGACACTGCACCCAGGTGGCACACGCCAGGGGCTCGGGGAACTGCGACGCCCACCTCATGCAAGGTGATCCGTACATAGGTGGTCAGGCACTTTCGCAGTGACCCGAACGCCAGATCTCCTCGCCCACGCGGCGGAGCCGCAAGTCAGCAGAGCCCCGAGCCCCTAGACCGTAGATGCTCAAGCGCCTGCCAAAAGCTGAGCACCTGCAAGAAGGCTCAGCCCGTCGCCAGAGGCGAGACGTCCGGGATGCGCTCCGGACCGTTCTGGTAGACGGTGCCCGCACAGGCGTTGGCCAGGGTGGCAACCACCTTCGGCCCCCCCGGTTCCGGGGTGTGGGTGAGCGTGACGGTGGCCCGGCCGGCGGTCGGGCTGGTCGTCGGGTTCGGCGACTCGACCGGCGACGGCGAGGTCTCGGGGCCCGGGGCCTGACTCGGTCCTGCCGACCCCGACGGCCCCGCGCCGACCGCGAACGCGGCCGCCCGAACACCGCCGCCGCCGCCGTCACCACCCGGGCAGGGCGCGTCCGGCACCCAGCCGAACCGGACCTGGTACCCCGCCAGCGGCGGCAACAGCACCGGCCCACCCGCAACCGGTTCGGCCAGCCCGGTGGCCGGCCCGCCGGCCGTGTGCGCGGCCACCTTGACGGTGGCCGAGTCGGCCGCCAGCAGCCCGCCGCCGGCCAGCTCGCAGGCCCGCCCGGAGGTGTTCACCACCCGGAACCAGCCGTACACCCGGCCGTCCGCCTCGACCGCCCCCAGGTGGGAGCTGCCCTGGCCGAGGTCCGCGGGCCCGCAGCCCGGCGTCGGCGCCGTACCCGCCGGCGGCGAGCCGGGGACGCCGGCCAGCGACCCGCTGGTGGTCAGCTCGGGCACCGGACCGGACGGGGAACCGGAGGCCGTGGCGGTGATCACCGGCAGCGGCAGCGAGCTCGGCCGCCCGGCGCCGCTGCTCACCGACGGCCCCGGCGTCACCGCCGAGCGGGACGGGCCGGGCGCGAGCGGACCGTCCACCGGGCCGCCGGAGAGGTCGAGTTGCTGCACCCCGTGGATGGTCGGCAGCGCAGCCGCGGTGAGCAGCGCGACAGCCGCCACGCCCGTCCACCGGGTACGGTGCCTGGCCCGCCGCCGGGGCACCTGGTCGTGCAGCCGGCGCAGCGCCGCCGGGTCCGGCTGGACCTCGGCCACCGCCCGGTGCAGCCGCTCGCGCAGCTCCCGCACCAACGGGTCCTCCCCCGAGGGCCGTTGATCGTCAGTCATCGCTGCTCTCCATCAGCACCCGCAGCGCGGCCAGCCCACGCGAGCCGTACGCCTTCACCGAGCCGACCGAGATCCCGAGCGCGTCGGCCACCTGGGCCTCCGTCAGATCGGCGAAGTAGCGCAGCACCAGCACCTCCCGCTGACGGCGTTGCAAGCGTCGGAGCGCGGTCTTCAACTGGTCGCGCTCCAGCGCATCGTAGGCGCCTTCTTCTGCACTGGCCATGTCAGGCATCGGCTTGGGCAGCAGGCGCAGCCCCAGGATCCGGCGGCGCAGCGTGGAGCGGGACAGGTTGACCACGGTCTGCCGCAGGTAGGCGAGGGTCTTCTCGGGCTCACGGACCCGGCGCCGGGCCGCGTGCACCCTGATGAACGCCTCCTGCACCACGTCCTCGCAGGAGGCGGTGTCGTCCAGCAGCAGGGCGGCCAGCCGGAGCAGGGAGCGGTAGTGCGCCTGGTAGGTCGCGGTCAGATGGTCGACGCTGGCTCCCGCCGCGTCCGCCGCGGCGGTGCCCATCCGGCTATCGGCCGGTCGCGCCGCCACGCGCACCGTGCCCACCCGCACTGCCCCCACCACGTTCGCCACGCATGTTGGACACTTGATCCCCTGTCATGGTTGCCCCCGACTGCGGGATTATTCTCCCGCACCGGCCGGAGTGCCTCCAGTGCCCTTACGAGGGAATCTGACGGATCGTCTCCCGTTCACCCGGACTCAACCTCCACCGGATGACCACACCGGACTCAATCCAGCCGGGCGAACTCCGCCGCCACCAGCTCGGCGATCTGCACCGCGTTCAGGGCGGCGCCCTTGCGCAGGTTGTCGCCGCAGACGAAGAGGTCGAGCGCGGTGGGGTCGTCCAGCGCCACCCGAACCCGGCCGACCCAGACCGGATCCGTCCCGACGGCGTCGTTCGGGGTGGGGAACTCCCCCGCAGCCGGGTCGTCGTAGAGCACCACGCCCGGGGCGTTCTGCAGGATCTCCTGCGCGGCGGCCTGGCTCACCGCGCGCTCGAAGACCGCGTGCACGGCCAGCGAGTGGGTGGTGACCACCGGGATCCGGACGCAGGTGGCGGAGACCTTCAGGCCAGGCAGGCCGAGGATCTTCCGCGACTCGTTGCGGACCTTGAGCTCCTCGGAGGACCAGCCGCCGTCCTCCAGCGTGCCGGACCACGGCACCGCGTTCAGCGCGAGCGGCGCGGCGAACGGACCGTTGTCGCTGACCACGGCCCGCAGGTCACCGGTCTGCTCGCCGACCGGGGTGCCCGCCACCTCGGCGACCTGGGCGCGCAGGGTGTCGACCCCGCTCTGCCCGGCACCGGAGGCGGCCTGGTAGGCGGCGACCACCAGCTCGCTCAGCCCGTACTCGGAGTGCAGCGCGGCCAGCCCGCCGATCATCGTGAGGACGGTGCAGTTGGGGTTGGCGATGATGCCGCGGGGCCGGATCAGCGCCGCCGGGGCGTTCACCTCGGGCACCACCAGCGGGACGTCCTGGTCCATCCGGAACGCGCCGGAGTTGTCGACCACGACCACACCCTTGGCGGCAGCGATCGGGGCCCAGCGGGCGGCGATGTCGTCCGGTACGTCGAAGATCGCCACGTCGATCCCGGCGAACGCCTCCTCGGAGAGCTCGACCACCTCGGTCTCCACCCCACGGACCGTCAGCCGACGGCCCGCCGAACGGGACGAGGCGACCAGCCGGATCTCCCCCCAGACGTCGCGACGGACGGAGAGGAGGCCGAGCAGCACGGCTCCGACGGCGCCCGTGGCACCGACCACCGCGAGGCTCGGCCTCCTCTCCGAGGTCATCGGCCGGTACCGCCGTAGACGACCGCCTCGTCCGTGTCGCTGTCCAGACCGAAGGCGCTGTGCACGGCGCGGACCGCCTCGTTGACGTCGTCCGCCCGGGTGACCACCGAGATCCGGATCTCCGAAGTGGAGATCAGCTCGATGTTCACGCCGGCCTCGGAGAGCGCCTCGAAGAAGGTCGCGGTCACGCCCGGGTTGGAGCGCATGCCCGCGCCGACCAGCGAGATCTTGCCGATCGCGTCGTCGTAGCGGAGCGACTCGAAACCGATCCCGTCCTTGACCCGGCCGAGCGCGTCGATGGCCTTCTGGCCCTCGGTCTTCGGGCAGGTGAAGGAGATGTCGGTGAGACCGGTGGACGCCGCCGAGACGTTCTGCACCACCATGTCGATGTTGACCTCGGCATCCGCGATGGCGCGGAAGATCCGGGCGGCCTCGCCCGGCTTGTCCGGCACGCCGACGACCGTGACCTTGGCCTCGGACGTGTCGTGGGCGACTCCGGAGATGATCGCCTGCTCCATCTCGCCACCTTCGGGCTTGTTCGGATTGATGCTACTGACAATGGTCCCCGGCAGGCCGGAGAAGGACGAGCGTACGTGAATCGGGATGTTGTAGCGCCGCGCGTACTCCACACAGCGGTCAAGGAGCACCTTGGAGCCGGACGAGGCCAGCTCCAGCATGTCCTCGAAGCCGATCCAGTCGATCTTGCGGGCCTTCTTCACCACGCGTGGGTCGGCGGTGAACACGCCGTCCACGTCGGTGTAGATCTCGCAGACCTCGGCCTTCAGCGCGGCGGCCAGCGCCACCGCGGTGGTGTCCGAGCCGCCCCGGCCCAGCGTGGTGATGTCCTTGCTGACCTGGGAGACACCCTGGAAACCGGCCACGATCGCGATGTTGCCCTCGTCCAGGGCGTTCCGGATCCGGCCCGGCGTCACGTCGATGATGCGCGCCTTGTTGTGGACGGCGTCGGTGATGACGCCTGCCTGACTGCCCGTGAAGGACTGGGCCTCGTGGCCCAGCGCCCGGATCGCCATGGCCAGCAGGGCCATCGAGATCCGCTCTCCAGCGGTCAGCAGCATGTCGAACTCGCGCCCGGAGGGGATCGGGGAGACCTGCTCCGCGAGTTCGATGAGCTCGTCCGTCGTGTCGCCCATGGCGGACACCACGACGACGACCTCATGGCCGGCCTTCTTGGTGTCGACGATCCTGCGGGCTACGCGCTTGATGCCCTCGGCATCCGCAACGGATGAGCCGCCGTACTTCTGCACGACAAGGCCCACGTGCGCTCCTCGACTAGTGTCGTTTTCGGGGGACTGGTGGCCCCCGCACCCCCGGTGGAACGGGGGCGCTGCGGTCGGCGCCAGTCTAGCGAGCGGCCTGGGCCCGACCGGCGGTTTCCATATGATGAGACGCGGATATCACGAGGTGGGCAGGGGTCTGCCCGGCCGGACCGGCAGGTCTGCGGGCCGCACCCGGCCTCCCCGGAGAATTGCCGGGGAGGGGGGCGCGACACCTCGGATTTCACTCCGTCGCCCGCACGGTGACTGCTTCGTCACACCGGTGTGGCGCTGTCTGTGCGGCGCTCTTTACAGTCCGAGCTCGGCGGCCATCAAGTCGCCCGCCTGCTGCCCCAGCTGTTCGTCCGTCAGCCCGTCGTCGTCGATGTCCGCACCGTCCGCCGCCGCACCGATCGGGCTGTCCAGCCGGACGTGCGCGATCAGCGACTGCAGCGCCCGAAGCACCGCCGTACAGGTCGAACCCCAGCTGGACAGGTACGAGAACTGCCACCACCAGAGCGCCTCGCTGACCCGGCCCTCCTGGTAGTGCGTCAGACCGTGCCGCAGCTCGGCCACCACGCCCGCCAGATCGTCCGAGATCCGGAACGCGCTCGGCTTCTCCGGCGGCCCGTACGGGTCGAAGACCTCGTGGTAGACGTCGATCGGAGCGAGCAGCGCGGCCAGCCGCTCCCGCAGCTCGACCCCGTCCGGCTCCGGGCCCGCGTCCGGCTCGAACCGGTCCTCCGGCACGACGTCCTCGATCGCGCCCATCCGGCCACCGGCCAGCAGGAGCTGCGAGACCTCCAGCAGGAGCAGCGAGACCACGCTGCCCGGCTCGTCGCCCTTGGCGACCTCGGTCACCGCGAGCACGAAGCTCTCCACCGAGTCCGCGATCTGCACCGCGAAGTCGTCCGGCTCGTGCTTGTGCCCCGTGTTGCCGGGTTGGGTGCTGCTGCTGGGGTGCGTGCTGGGTTGGGTGCTGCTGGGCTGCTCAGACATCGAGAAGTCGTCTCCCTTCGAAGGCCCGTCCGAGGGTGACCTCGTCGGCGTACTCCAAGTCCCCACCGACCGGCAGGCCACTGGCCAGCCGGGTCACCTTCAGGCCCATCGGCTTGCACAGCCGGGCCAGATAGGTGGCGGTCGCCTCCCCCTCCAGGTTGGGGTCGGTGGCCAGGATCAGTTCGGTCACCGTGCCGTCCGCGAGCCTGGTCATCAGCTCGCGGATCCGCAGGTCGTCCGGGCCGATGCCTTCGATCGGGCTGATCGCGCCACCCAGCACGTGGTACCGACCGCGGAACTCACGCGTCCGCTCCACCGCCACCACGTCCTTGGGCTCCTCGACCACGCAGATCACCGCGAGGTCGCGCCGCTGGTCCAGGCAGACCCGGCACCGCTCGGCCTCCGCGACGTTGCCGCAGACCACGCAGAACCGGACCTTCTCCTTGACCTCCAGCAGCGCGTGCGCCAGCCGGCGTACGTCCACCGGGTCGGCCTGCAGCACGTGGAAGGCGATCCGCTGCGCGCTCTTGGGCCCGACGCCGGGCAGCCTGCCCAGTTCGTCGATCAGGTCCTGAACCACGCCCTCGTACAACTTCGCGCCTTCCCTCGGGCCCTGGCCGCCGGCGGTGCCGTCGGCTCCGGTGCCATCATCCAACGAATCGGGCGCCGGACACACCGTCCGACGCCCGACTCACCATAAATCTCGCTCCGTGAACGCTCCGTAAGCGCTCCGCAAGCGCTCCGCCGAAGGAGCGTCAGAACGGCAGACCGGGGATTCCGCCGCCCAGGCCCTGGGCCAGCGGGCCCATCCGCTCGGCCTGCATCTTCTGCGCCGTCGCGTTGGCGTCCCGGACGGCGGCCAGGATCAGGTCCGCCAGCGTCTCGGTGTCCTCCGGGTCGACCGCGGCCGGCGCGATGGTCAGCGCCACCAGCTCACCCGCACCGGTCACCGTCACCTCGACCAGACCGCCACCCGCCGAACCGGCGACGTGCGCCTCCGCCAGCTCGCGCTGCGCCTTGGCGAGCTCCTCCTGCATCTTCTGCGCCTGCTTCAGCAGCTGCTGCATATTGGGCTGGCCACCACCAGGGAACACGGCTCACTCCTGTACCTGTACGACTTACCTGTACTTACCTGTACGACTGCGGAAAGCTTCCGACCCGAGCCTACGTCGGCCGGACTCAGCGGTTGTGGTGAATCTCCTCCAAGACCGTGGCCCCCAGCTCACGGACGATCAGCTCCTGGCTGTTCGCCCCCTGGTCGACCTGGGTGGGCGAAGGGCCGGTGAAGCTGGCGTCGCCCTCCAGGTCGTAGTCGTCCGGCGGGTACTCGTCCGCCGGCGGGCCGTCGACCGGCGTGGGCGCGGGCGCGCGGACGGGCGCAGGCGCCTGACGCGGAGCCGAAGGCGCGGCCGCCTGCTGCGGGGGCGGGGTCGGCTGGACCTGCGGCGGCGCAGCCTGCACCGGTGCGGGGCGCGCGGGCTGCTGCTGACTCTGTTGTTGCTGCGGGGCGCCCCAGCTTGCGGTCGACGGCGGCGGGGTGGTCCCCGTCCCGCCGGCCACGCCGCCGCTGGTGCCGCCGGACGGGTCGACGATGCACTCGACCCGCCAGTCCACCCCGAGGGCGTCGGCCAGCGCCTGCTTCAGCACGTCGTCGCTGTTGCTGCCGACGAAGCTGTCGCGAGCGCCCGCGTTGATGAACGAGACCTGCAGGGTGCTGCCGTCGAAACCCGCGACCTGGCCGTTCTGGCTGAGCAGGATCCAGGTGAATCGGCGGCGGTTCTTCACCGCCTCCAGGATCTGCGGCCAGAGCTGGCGGACCTGGCCTGCGCCCTGCTGGGCGGAGACCGAAGGCTGACCGGCCGTCGGCTGCTGCTGCGGTGCCGGGGCCTGCGGCTGGACCGCAGCGGGTACGGGGGCTGGGGCGGGCGCCGGGGCCTCCTGCGCCGGCGCACCGGCGGACGGGAAGCTGCGCGCGATCGGCCACGCGCCGGGCGCAGCGGCGGGCTGACTCGGCGTCACCTCCACCGGCGGGGCGGGCTGTTGCTGGACCGGCGCGGGCATCGCCTGAGCCACCGGGGCCGGAGCCGGGCCCGGGACGGCCTGCAGCGACGGAGCCTGCTGGACGTGCTGGGCTTGCTGGGCTTGCTGGGCTTGCGGCGCCGCGAAACCACCCGCTGCCGCCCGCCGCTCCAACTTGTCCAGCCGCGCCTGCAGCGACAGCTCGTCCCCGTACGCGCCCGGCAGCATCACCCGGGCACAGATCAGCTCCAGCTGAAGCCTCGGCGCGGAGTTCCCCCGCATCTCGGTCAGCCCGGTGTTGACCAGGTCGGCCGCCCGGCTCAGATCGGCCGGACCGAACCGGTCCGCCTGGGCCTGCATGATCGCGACCCGGTCGGCCGGAGCGTCGATCAGCCCCTTCTCCCCCGCGTCCGGCACGGTCGCCAGGATCACCAGGTCACGCAGCCGCTCCAGCAGATCCGTGACGAACCGGCGCGGGTCGTGGCCACCCTCGACCACCCGGTCGACCACCTGGAACACGGTCGCCCCGTCCTGCACGGCGAACGCGTCCACCACCTCGTCCAGCAGCACCGAGTCGGTGTACCCGAGCAGCGCGGTGGCCATCGGGTACGTGACGCCACCCTCCCCCGCCCCCGCGAGCAGCTGGTCCATCACCGACATCGAGTCCCGGACCGAACCGGCCCCGGACCGGACCACCAGCGGGAACACCGAGTCCTCGACCGCGATCTGCTCCCGCTCGCAGACCTGTGCCAGGTAGTCCCGCAGCGTGCCGGGCGGCACCAGCCGGAAGGGGTAGTGGTGCGTACGGGACCGGATCGTCCCGATCACCTTCTCCGGCTCGGTCGTCGCGAAGATGAACTTGAGGTGCTCCGGCGGCTCCTCCACCACCTTCAGCAGCGCGTTGAAGCCGGCCGAGGTCACCATGTGCGCCTCGTCCAGAATGAAGATCTTGTACCGGCTGTGCACCGGCGCGAAGAAGGCCCGCTCCCGCAGATCACGCGCATCGTCCACACCACCGTGCGAGGCGGCGTCGATCTCGATCACGTCGATCGAACCGGGCCCCCCGGTCGCCAGGTCCGTACAGGACTGGCACTCACCGCACGGGGTCGGCGTCGGGCCCTGCGCACAGTTCAGACAGCGGGCCAGGATGCGCGCACTGGTCGTCTTCCCGCACCCGCGCGGGCCGCTGAAGAGGTAGGCATGGTTGACCCTGTTGTTACGCAGGGCCTGCTGGAGCGGAGCGGTCACGTGCTCCTGCCCGATGACCTCGGCGAAAGTCTCGGGGCGATAGCGGCGGTACAGGGCTAGGGACACACCCCCGACGATATCGGGACAGGCGGACAAACGCGGTCCCCCCGGAAACGCAAGGACCCCTCGTGTACCCGCCAGAGCCCTCTTACCCTTGCTGCCTTCCGGCCCTGGGGGAGTTCAGAGAGATAACGCCACACGAGGGGCTGCCCCAAGAGTAGCGGATCCGCGACCGAAGCCGTACCACCACCCCACCTCCCCGATCCGCAGGCCACCACCCCCACCCACCTGCGGATGGGTGGTCGCGAGCACCCCCGAACATGTACTAAGCTCTCCCACGGAGGATTCGCCTAGTGGCCTAGGGCGCACGCTTGGAAAGCGTGTTGGGGGCAACCCCTCACGAGTTCGAATCTCGTATCCTCCGCACCCGCCCGCCAGGGCAAACGTAAGGCCCCGACCGCCCAGCGGTCGGGGCCTTCGTCATCCCCAGCCTCATCTGCAGTCTCGATGACTCTTCCTGGTGACGTGCTGTCACAGGCGCAGGTAGGCGAGGTCGACGGCGGCGGCCATCGCGTGCGCGCCCGCGTCGTTGAGGTGGAGGTGGTCGCCGCTGTCGAGGTCGGCCCGGATGAATTCCGGAGCGTCCGGGTCCTGGACAGCCGCGGCGACGTCGACGACGGTGTCGAAGGCGGTGGAGGTGCGGATCCACGCGTTGACCTCGCGCCGCACCGAGCGGCCCTCGGGGGTGTCGATACCGGGGTAGATGGTGCCGGCGTACGGGCCCATCGTCATGCCGATGGTGGTCAGCCCGTGCGAACGCGCGCGGCCGGCAAGTGCGGTGAAGCCCGCGATCAGGTCCTCGGCGGTGGCCGGCAGCTCACCGAACATGCCCGGCAGGCCCACGTCGTTGAGGCCGAAGTGGAAGAGCACATGGGTGACGCCGGGCACCTGGAGGACGTCGCGCTCGAAGCGGGCCAGCCCGCGCAGGCCGACCTCGTCGGTCAGCAGGCGGTTGCCGCCGATGCCCTGGTTGACCACCCAGCCGCGGTCGAGCCGCCGGTTCAGCTGGTTGGGGAAGCGCTCGTTGGTGCCGGTGGAGGTGCCGACGCCTTCGAACCAGGAGTCGCCGAACGCGACGGCGATCGCGGTGCCTTCGGGGGCGAGGACGTCGATGCCGGTGACGTAGTAGCGGCCGTCGATCTCCTCGGCACCGCTGAGGTCCGCCGCGACCGCGTTGCCGGGCAGCACGTAGGCGTTCTGCGACGGGGTGTGGGCGTACGTCGCGAGGCCGGTGTCCTCGGGCAGATGGAGAGTCAGCGCCAGGTCGGTCCCGGCGGACACTGCGAGGGCGACCGGGTCGCTTTGGAGCTGCTCGCCGACGGGGATGACCACCTCGGTTGCGCCGCCGAAGCGCAGCGTGGTCTCGGTGGCGGGGTCGACGGCGCTGCCTGTGGTGCGGACTGCGAGCCGTGCCGCCTCGATGACCAGGGGTTCCTTGCCGTACTCGTTGCTGAGGAGGACGCGCAGCGCCTCGCCGCCGCCGTCGAGACGGAGGATCTGACGCAGCGTCTGGTCGTGGAATCCACGGGAGGGCTTGATCTGGATGGCCTCGTGGGGGCTGAGGACTGCGGAGCGGAAGCCTGCTACCCAGGTGGTGGTCATGATGGTGAACTCCTCGTCGTGGTGCGGGGTTGCGCGGTCGATCGGCGTCCGATGGAGCCATTTAGTTGCCGTGAGGAATATCCTCGCAGCAAGCAGATGTTCTACCGTGCGGATCTTCCGCGTGTCAACTATCCGCACAGCAAGCACTTACGGCTAGGATGAGGGGCATGGACCGATCCGATGTCTTCGACGACCCCCGCCTGACTGCGGCCGGCCTGCTCTTCGAAGCCCACGACGGGCTGATCGCGAAGCTGGCGCCGACCCTGGAGAAGGCAGGACTGTCGTCCCTGGACTTCGAGGCCTTGATGCGGTTGAGCCGTTCCCCCGGGGGGCGGTTGCGGATGACCGACCTGGCCGCCCAGTCCTTCCTGTCGACCAGCGGCGCCACGCGGGTTGTGGACCGCCTGCAGCGCGGCGGCCTGGTGAACCGGGAGTCGCGGGCCGACGACCGACGCAGCACCTACGCCGTCCTCACTGCCGAAGGCGCAGACCGACTACGCGGGGCGCTGGCCGATCACCTCGACGAGATCGAGCGCTGGTTCACAGGCCTCTTCACCCCTGAACAGCTGTGCGACCTGGTCACCAACCTGCGGACGCTCCGCGATGTCGTCCACCCGAACGCGGAGATGAACACCGCCCCGCCGCCGACCGCCACAGAGTGATCCCCCGGAGTTCACCCGGTACGGACAACCGTCACGACCCGGCCGAAGACCCCAGCTGCATCGCAGCTGGGGTCTTCGTCGTTCCGCAGTTGCAGTTCTGGTTGAAGCGCAGAACCGGCCCGCGTTTCCTTGCAGCCTGGTCCGCGGTTGCGACGGCGAGCCCTGTCGGACATCAGGGGCCACCGATGAGGCGTGGGTCACATTTTCGGGGGCGGACCTCACAATCCGGGGTCCTGAATCGCTCGTAGTCCGGAACGCATCCGCGACGGGATGCGGGATCTACACCGTTGCCGATCCCGACAACCTCTCGTACGTCGACTGAACGCTGAGGAATCAACATGATGCGAAGAATGGCTTCGTTGCCCGGTGGACGAGTGGGGAAGTGGGTCGTCCTCGCGCTCTGGGCGGTCCTGATGATCCCGGTCCTGATGCTGGCCGGCCAGCTCGGCGACGTCGAGGAGAACGACAATTCGGCTTGGCTGCCCAGTAACGCGGAGTCGACCGAGGTCGTCGCCCAGGCCGAGAACTTCCAGCGTGCCGACACCCTGCCCGCGATCGTGATCTACGACCGGCCCGAGGGCATCACCCCTGCCGACATGGCCGAGGCCCAAGCCGACACCGAAGCCTTCAAGGGCATAGAGAACGTCGTGGGACAGCCGCAGGGACCGTTGAAGGCCCAGGACGGCAAGGCCATCCAGACCGTGGTCCAGCTCCGCAAGGACAAGACGGGCTGGGAAGGGATCGGCAAGACCGTCGACGCGATGCACGAGGTCGGCGAGGAGAACGCCAACGGTCTCGGCTTCCACGTCACCGGACCGGCCGGTCACGCGTCCGACTCGATCAAGGCGTTCAGCGGAGGGGGCGCCTTGACCACGATCACCGCACTGGTGGTCGTCGTGATGCTGCTGCTCACCTACCGCAGCCCGTTGCTGCCACTGCTGCCGCTGCTGACCGTGGGCGTCGCCCTGGTCACGTCGGAGGCGGTGATCTACCTGTTGGCGAAGAACGCCGGACTCGTCGTCAACAAGCAGACCAGTTTCATCCTGACGGTGTTGGTGTTCGGCGCCGCCACCGACTACGCGCTCCTGCTCATCTCGCGGTACCGAGAGGAGTTGCTGCGGCACGAGGACCGGCACGAGGCGATGGCAGAGGCCCTGTACCGCTCCGGTCCCGCGATCATCGCCAGCGCCGCGACCGTCGCGGTCAGCCTGATGCTGCTGATGCTGGCCACGCTCAGCTCCACCCAGGGGCTCGGGCCGGCCTGTGCCGTCGGCGTCCTCGTCGGGCTGCTCGCCATGGTCACCCTGATGCCGGCCCTGCTGGTCGTCTGCGGCCGCTGGATCTTCTGGCCGGTGAAGCCGTCGTACGGATCGGCCGAGGCGGCCAAGGAAGGCATCTGGACCCGGGTCGGCACCGCCGTCTCCCGCCGACCGCGGACCGTGTGGATCGGCACCACGCTCATCCTCGGCATCATGGCGATCGGGGTGTTCGGGCTCAAGGCCGACGGTCTCTCCAACAAGGACCAGTTCACCAGCACACCGCAGATGGCTGTCGGCGAGAAGATCCAGTCCGAGCACTTCCCGGCCGGGTCGGGCGACCCGGTCTTCGTCGTGGCCAAGGCCGCCTCGGCGGAGCAGGTACGAACCGCACTGTCCGGCGTACCGGGAGTCGTCGGTGTGTCGACGCCGATGGTCAAGGACGGCGAGGCCCTCATGCTCGGGGAGCTCAAGGACGACCCCAGCAGCAAGGCCGCGATGCGCACCGTCGAGCAGGCCAGAACCGCGGTCCACAAGATCGAGGGCGCGAATGCCCAGGTCGGCGGCAGCACGGCGATCATGCTCGACACGCAGGATGCGGCCGCCCGCGACTCCAAGGTGATCATCCCCATCGTGCTGGTGGTGGTGCTCCTCATCCTCGCGCTGCTGCTGAGGGCGATCGTCGCGCCGCTGCTGCTCATGGCGACGGTGGTGCTGTCGTTCGGAGCGGCCCTCGGCGTGAGCAGTCTGATGTTCAATCACGTGTTCCACTTCGCCGGCGCGGAAGCCTCCTTCCCGCTCCTGACGTTCGTGTTCCTGGTCGCCCTGGGCATCGACTACAACATCTTCCTGGTCACCCGGGTGCGCGAAGTGGCGGTGCTGCACGGCACCCGGCGCGGCGCGCTGACGGGTCTGTCCACCACCGGGGGTGTGATCACCTCGGCGGGCCTGGTGCTGGCCGGCACCTTCGCGGCGATGGCCTCGCTTCCGCTGGTGTTCGCGGCCGAGCTCGGGTTCGCGGTGGCGTTCGGCGTGCTGCTGGACACCATGATCGTCCGCTCGGTGCTGGTCACCTCGCTGACCCTGGACGTGGGTCGATGGATGTGGTGGCCCAGCAAGCTGTTCAGGCAGCACGACGCCCCCCGGCCGTCGGCGGTCGAGCCCGACCTCGAACCCGCTCTCAAGGCCATGTGACAACCTGCCGCCACGGGTCTTCGGGCACCGGACGGAAAGCCCCCGACCGCCCAGCGGTCGGGGGCTTCGGCGTTCTGTCCCGGAGGACCGGGGTCAGTGCCGGCTGCGGGCCGGTGGTCACTGCAGGATGCCCACCGCCCGGGCCACCACCAGCAGCACGATGATCATTGAGACGGCGGCCTGGGTCATCATCAACAGCTTCACCCACAGGTTCAGCGGCATGGTGTCGGTCGGACTGAACGCGGTGGCGTTGGTGAAGGCGACATAGAGGTAGTCCCCGAAGTAGGGCTGCCAGTCGGGTGCGGCGATCCCCTGCTGCTGCATCTGCGGAAACAGGAAGTCGGGGTAGTCCTTGGTGCCCTCAGCTCGGGCCGCCGGGCCACCCCGGTCCCACTCCCAGTACCAGAGTGCGAAGGCGATCACGTTGGTCACCCACACCGCACCCGCCGTCCCGAGCAGCGCGAGCGCCCCCGACGGTCCGGTACCGTGCAGCAGTTCGCGGACCAGCTTCACCGCTGACCATCCGTTGGCCAGGCTGATCGCGGCCACCAGACTCAGGCCGAGGCCGCGGAGCGCGTACGAGCTGCGGTTGAGGCGGCGGTGCGGGTGGATGGCGGCCAGCGCGAGCAGAAGGGCGATCTCCAGGCCCGGCAGCAGCCAGTGCGGTTCGATGGTCAGCCGATCTGGGAGCACGAGCTGCAGCGCGACGGCGGTCAGGATGGCCAGGGTGACGGCCCAGCGTTCCTCGCCGTCGGTGGGCCGACGCCAGGCCGGCCGCTCGTCGGCGGATTCGAACCCGGGGTCGAGCAGTCCCTCGATCCGGTCGAAGCGACGGTGCAGCAGTTCGATCAGCTCGCGATCCGCCCCTGGGGCGGCGGCATCGTTCTCGCTCATGGCACACATTGTGGAGTGGTCGGCCTCCTGCGGTCCGAAGCCCACTCCGGCATCAGCCACCGAACCGCACACAGCCGTCGGCGATCGGTACGACAGCCCGAGGTGGAGGTGAATCCTTTCCGGGCCTCCTTGCCTCTCATCCACGTGACCGGCCGCACGGGCCGGTGGATACCCGGAGGAGAAGCACCATGGTCGTCGTCGGCATCGCAGTGATCGGCACGTTGCTCGTGGGTGCGTGCACCTGGCACTTGACGAGGCGTCGGAAGAGCCGGACCTGACGAGCGCATTCCGGATGTGAGGAGGGCACATGAACCACCGTCACCCCTGGCCGGACGAGCGGCTGATCGAAGCCGCCAGGGCCGGCGACGTCACGTCGCTCACCGCCGTCGTCATGGAGTCGCAGCCCCATGTACGCAAGTTCGCCCTGTCCCTGTGCGCCACACCGCAGGACGCCGAGGACGCGGCGCAGGAGGCGTTGATCATCCTCTACCGGAAGATCGGCACCCTGCGGGCGACCGGTGCGCTCGCCTCATGGGTGTTCCGGATCGTCCGCAACGAATGTCTTCGGCAGGTGCGGCTGCTCGTCTCCCGCGCCGACGAGGCGTCCGCCGAACCGGAGGCCGGCGCGGAGCCGTCCGCCGAGGAGGCGGTGCTGCGCAGGCTGGAAGCGGAGCGGATCGCGGCTGCGGTCGGTGCCCTGCCGCATGACCAGCGGCAGGTCCTGATCATGCGGGACGTACAGGGCCTGCCCGGCAAGGCCGTGGCCCGTTCGCTCGGTCTGAGCACGCCCGCGATGAAGTCGCGGCTGCACAGAGCCCGCGCGGCACTGCGCCACTCCTTGGCCACGACCGAGGAAATCGTCGATCCACCAGTCGCAGGAGAACGATGACCGTGACGCCCACGAAGGTTCCGCCCGCGCCCGAGACGGGTTTCGCCAGCAAGTCCGTTCCGCGTCACCTGGCGCGCGGCCTGATCGGATTCGGGCTGATCATCGGCTCGATCGCCCTGACCCCCGTCGTCGGCCCGCTCGCCTTGCTGGCGGCGCCGTTCGGCCTGATCGCGCTGCGCGGCTGCCCCGCCTGCTGGACCATCGGCCTGGTGCAGACGATCTCCCGCGGCCGTCTGCAGCGCGAGTGCGTGGACGGTGTGTGCACCCTCACCGCCGCGCGGCGGCCGGCCGTTCAGCCGGGGCACTCGACGGCCAGGGGGGTGCGCTAACCTCCTCGAATGTCCCTCACAACCCAGGCGCCCGCTCCCGAAATACCTGGGGGCCCGGCCGGACCGGCCTCCGGCGCTACCAAGCCGAGGCTGGGCTGGCTAGACGCACTGCGCGGATTCGCCGCACTGGCCATCATGGTCGGGCACTTCGTCCAGAACGTGATGCCCGAGGAGTTCGCCCGCACAGCCGGCAAGTTCGATATCGGGACCTACGCGGTCTTCCTGTTCTTCCTGGTCAGCGGCTACATCGTGCCCGCTTCACTGGAGCGCCGGGGCAGCGTGCGGGGCTTCTGGATCAGCCGGCTGTTCCGGATCTACCCGCTCTGCGTGGCCGTGGTGGCGCTCGGGGTCGTCGTCTGGAAGTTGGGCGACTACACCGACGCGCTGCCGCCGCTGGGCTGGTTCACCATGGACCACCCGGCGATCGCCGCGCTGGGCAACGTGACCATGCTGCACGACTTCCTCGGGGTGGGCGGCACGGTCTTCGTCATGTGGACGCTCTCCTACGAGATGATCTTCTATCTACTGGTGGCGTCGCTGTTCGTCCTGGGCGCGCATCGGCGCAGCGCGGAGCTGTCCACCGCGTTCGCCCTGGTCGCCCTGCTCGCGGTGGGGGCCTTCCCGCTGTACACGATCACCCACGACCTGCCGAGCGTGCGCCGCGCGGTCGTGGTGGCGACCGTCGTCATGGCGGTGGGACTGTTCGCGGTGATGAGCCGTCGCCGGAGTGTGGCGGTCCTCGGCGCGGTGCTGCTCGGTGCGCTGGCGCTCGGTCTGCTGGTCGCCAACAGCCGGATGCCCGGCTGGTTCAGCATGACCATCCTCGCCACCATGTTCGCGGGTACCGCCGTCTACCGCGTGGAACAGCGCCAGATCGGCTGGGTCAAGTGCGCGGTGGCGGCCGCGATCGCCGTCCCGGCACTGCTGTACGTCGGCGGGCGCTACGGCGAGACCGGTGAGGTGACACCCGCGTTCCAGTGGCACTGGGTGACCACCATGCTGGCCACCTGGGCGACCTTCGCGATCGGCATGGCGCTGCGGCGCTTCCGGATGCCCACGGCGCTGACCTGGCTGGGCTCGATCAGCTACTCGGTCTACCTGGTGCACGCCGTGCTGCTGAGCGTGCTGCTCTGGCTGATCACCCCCACCCCGGTCACCTCGCTCTCGATGGGGACCCGGTTCGTGCTCGGCATCGGATTCTGCGCCGCCGTGCTCGCGGTCAGCCACCTCACCTTCCACCTGATCGAACGGCCGGCCCAGCGGCTCGGCACCCGGCTGACCAAGGCCGTCGACCGCCGCGGCGCCCGGCGGTCCGGCTCGCCGGAGTAACAGCCGGGCGGATGTCCGGATGTGACAGGGAATCGTCATTGCGGCCATGCCCGGCGACGGCCACGATGGACGCATGCCCACTCCCCACCGCGTCGTCATCGCGGTCTTCCCCGACGTCGACCTGCTCGATGTCACCGGCCCGGCCGAGGTGTTCGCGCTGGCCAACCGGGAGACGGCCGGCCGGGCCGGCTACCAGGTGCGGCTGGCGGGGCCGGTAGCAGGTGAGGTGCGGACGTCGGCGGGGGTGCGGCTGCTGACCGATCTGACCTTTGATCAGGTCGGGGGGCAGCTGGACACGCTGCTGGTGCCCGGGGCGGTCGAGATGACCGACGACGGGCCGGTGGCGAAGGTCGACCCGGAGATCGTGGCGTGGGTGCAGGAGACCGCACCGCACGCGAGGCGGGTGGCGTCGGTCTGTGTGGGTGCGCACGTACTGGCGGCTGCCGGGTTGCTCGACGGGCGGACGGCGACCACGCACTGGTCGACGGCGGCTCAGTTGGCCGCCGATCATCCGGCTGTCACGGTCGACCCGGATCCGATCTTCGTCCGGACCGACCGCGGCCGGCTCTGGACCGGTGCGGGGATCAGCGCCTGCCTCGACCTGGCGCTCGCTCTGGTGGCGGAGGACCAGGGTGAGGAGGTCGCCCTGGCGGTGGCCCGGCAGTTGGTGATGTACCTCAAGCGGCAGGGTGGCCAGAGCCAGTTCTCGGTACCGCTGAGCCGCCCGGCCTCCGCCCGCCGCGACATCGACGAGCTGCGCCTGTGGATCGCCGACCACCTCGACGAGGACCTGTCCGCGGCTGCCCTGGCAGCCCGGATGTGTCTGAGTGAGCGTCACTTCGCCCGGGTGTTCAAGCAGGAGACGGGCACCGGTACGGCCGACTACGTCCAGGCCGCCCGGGTGGAGGCGGCCCGTCGGCTGCTGGAGAGCACCGACTCACCGCTGGAGCAGGTGGCCACCGTCGCGGGTTTCGGCTCGGCCGAGACGCTGCACCGCGCGTTCCGGCGGCAGCTCGCCACAACTCCGGCCGCCTACCGCCGCCGCTTCCGCACCCAGTCCGCCTGACCCCTCCCCTCCCCCCAGACCCAGACCCCCCTCACACGCGAGCCGTGCGGCTTCGCCATGCCCGAATGACTACTGAGAGGCCCAGAGAATGAGCACCGTCAGCCCGTCCACCACCCTGCGCGACCTGAGCGGCCTGGACAACCGGCCGGCCCGCCTGAGCGACTCCGTCCTGATCATGATCGACTTTCAGAACACCTACCGCACCGGCGTCATGGCCCTCGACGGCGCCGAGGAGGCCCTCGCGGCGGGGGCCCGCCTGCTGGCCCGGGCCCGGGCCGCCGGCACGCCGGTCGTCCACGTCCTGAACGACGGCGGCGAGGGCACCCCGTACGACATCCGCGCCCAGATCGGCGAGATCAGCGACGAGGTCGCCCCGGTCGAGGGCGAAGCGGTTGTGGTCAAGCAGGTCCCCAACGCCTTCCACGCCACCGAGCTGGAGAAGGCCCTGACCGACCTGGGTGCAGCCCCGGGCAGTGGGAAGGATCTGGTGCTGGCCGGGTTCATGACCCACATGTGCATCAGCTACACCGCCCAGGGTGCCTTCAACCTCGGCTACCGGTCGACCGTCGTCGCCGAGACCACCGCCACCCGGGCCCTCCCCGGCCCCGACGGCACCGTCCTGCCGGCCGCTGCGCTCCAGTCCGCTGCCCTGACCACCGTCGCCGACCTGTTCGGCGTCGTCGTCGCCACCGTGGACGACATCCCCGCCTGAGCCGAAGCGCCTGGGCTCAAGCAGCGCGAAGGCCCCGACCGTCCAACAGTCGGGGCCTTCGGAGCCTCCGTCAGGAAGCCCTCTCCGCCTGCTCCTGGAGCAGACCGGCGATCCGTGACTGGTCGTTGATGATGTCGAAGAAGCTGTTGATGTCCGGCGTGGAGGCACCGTTCACGGCCAGGTAGAAGGTGTGCAGCCGCCCGTGCCCCGCGTCGAGGTAGCCCCCGAGGGTCTCGCCGCCGACGGCGAGCCGCTCGTTGACCGCGTCGTACCCGATGACGGAGCCGGGCTTGGCCCACACCTTGCCCTTGCCGGGGCAGGTCGGGCAGCCCTCGCACGCGGTGGCCAGCGAGCCGTCCACGCCGAGGATCGGCAGCGCCTCGCGGAATCGGTCCGCCTCCGGGGTGCCCTGCCAGTAGTGCAGGATCTCGTTCTCCACCCGCGGGGTGACCCGGTCGACGGGGTTGCCGCCGCGGCCGTCGAGCAGCTGGACCTGGGTCGGGTCGATGCCCGCCTGGCGCAGGAAGCCGTTCAGCACCGGGAAGCCCCCGGAGCACTCATGGCTGCCCGCCGTGACGGCCATCAGGCAGATCGTGAGGTTCGCCCCGAGGTTGTGACTGACCTTCAGAATCAGCTTGCCGTACTCGGCGAAGACCGGGGAGACATACGCGCCGACGCGCTGCGTGCCGTCGTACGTGGCGGGCAGCACACCGACCGGGTTCGGTCCGGTCGGCGGTGCGGTGACGGTGACACCCGCCCTGGCCAGGGCCTCGATCAGGGCCGTCCGTCCGAACGCGTTCGGATCCTTGACGTGGGAGATCCGCAGGGTCGGCGGGGCGTCGGCGGCGATCGTGCCCGACAGGGTGATGTGGGTGCCGTCCGGGGAGGCCGCGACCTGGATGTCCGTGGCTCCCCCTGCGGCGACCGTCTGGACGGTCGACTCCACCTGGTACGGCGCGACCTGGGGCCGCCAGCTGAGCTGAGCGGGCGCGCCGGGGGCGGCCGGGGTGGTCAGCAGATCGATAACGTTGTCGTTGACGATGAGCGGGTCCGGACCCGGGTCGAGCCCCTCGGAGGTGGTGAAGAGCCGCGGGTCGACGGCGAGGTCGCCCCGGATCTCGGTGAGCCCGGACGCGCGGACCTGACCGGCGATCTCGTCCAGTCCGGCGAGCGGGTTCTCGGGGGTGAGGGTGGCGCCCGGGACGTCGTTCGCGTAGGTGTGGTCGATCGTGGTGAAGTCGACGCCGCCGTCCGGCTTGGTCCGGCCGCCCATCGTGAGGTCGCCCTGGGCGACCAGGACCAGCGAACCGTTCAGCGCCGTACCGTCGCGGTCGCCGATGGCCTGCACCGGCGTGGTGAACCGGTGCTCGCCGCCGAGGGTGTGCCAGGCCCCCGAGACACTGACCAGCTTGGTCGTCGAGCCGGGGATGAAGAACTGGTCGGCGTACCGCGAGTGGATCACCCGCCCGGTGGCCTCGTCGATCTCCAACAGGCCCCACTGGGCGTGTTGGTAGGCCGGTTTGCTCATGATCGCCGCGATCTCCGGGCCGAATTCGTCGTACTGGTCGGGCGCCGGGCCCGCGGCTCCGACGGTCATGGCCGTGGCCACCGCCGTGGTGAGGGCGGTGGCCATCGTGCGCCAGCTTCGAGGGATCATGAACCCACCTGTTCCGGGCCGCGCGCCCGGGCCCTGACGGTTACTCAGTCCTGGCAGGCATACCGTGGCGAGGCGGGCGACCGAACGTCCTGGCGAGCCGTTCACCCGCTTGCGCCGCATACTGCGGCCGACCGAGCGGGCGACCAGGGCCGGACGGGTTCAGCCGTTCAGGGCGGAGTCCGGGATCCAGGACCCGTGGATCATGGCGGGCACCCGGCGCGGCAGGTGGACGGTGGCGACCGGCGGGAGGGACAGGTCGGAGGCGTCCAGGACCAGCAGCCGGGAGGCGTCGGCGTTCAGGTCGCTGACCACGGTGAGCAGGTAGCCGGCGTCCTCCCCGGTGGCTCCGGCGGCCGGGACGAACAGCGCCTCGCTGGGCAGTTGGCCCACTCCGACCGGACGCAGCTGTCGGGCCCCGGTCGAGCGGTCGTACTTGACCAGCGCGTGGTTGCCGATGCCCTGGTCGTCCGGGAAGGAGAGCGCGTACTGGTAGCGGTGCTCCCGGCCGAGGTACTCCTCGTTGATGGTCGGGAACTCCACCGTCAGGTCGTCGGTGTACTCCTCCCGGACCGTGCCGGCCACCAGGTCGACGGTCCACCGCACGCTGCGGGAGCCGGAGTTGGGCTCGGCCCCGCGGTCCGGCGCACCCACCCACCAGTTCCAGGAGCGCTGCCAGCCGGTCCGCCCCACGGACGGGCCTTCGACCACGATCCGGCCCTGCCGGTCCTCGTAGGCGTTGGCGAGGTGCATCGCGTAGCCCTGGCCGATCTCGAACCAACGGACCTTGCCCGCACCGCCGTTGCCCTGCGGCATGATGCCGATCCGGGTCGGCTGGGTGTCGCTCCAGCCGTACGGGATACCCGAGTGCTCGGTGTGGTCGAAGGTGACCGATCCCTCCAGGAACACCACGTGGTGCTCGGTGATGGCGAAGTCGTGCTTCAACGCGGCGGTGGCGCCCGGGACTTCCTGACTGTGCAGCAGTTCGCCGGTCGGTGCGGCCACGTGGTGGATCAGGTAGGGCGGGAACGGCGAGGAGGCGAAGAAGTGCAGTTCGCCGGTGACCGGGTCCTCCTTGGGGTGTGCGGTCATCGCCGAGGTGAGCTTCCCACCGAAGTCGTACGCACCGACCGTCTCCAGATCGGCCGTCAGCTCGAACGGGAGGTTCGCCTCGCAGAGCGCCAGCAGGCGCCCGCCGTGCTCGATGACGTGCGTACCGGCGGTGCTGGCGGTCAGGTCCGGGCCCTGCTCGGTCAGGTACGGCGCACCGTCCAGCGCCGGGGTGTGCACCCAGCGGTTGCGGTACCACTCGGCGCGGCCGTCGCGGAGCCGGATGCCGTGCACCATGCCGCTGCCCTTGAACCAGTGGGTCGGGGTGATGCCGGGCTTGGGGTTGTGGCTGTTGCGGATCAGCCGGCCGGTCAGCTCGGGCGGCAGGCTGCCCTCGACGGTGAGGCCGGTGGCGGAGATCTCGTCGGCGACGGGGGTGTAGTGGCCGGTCAGGTAGGGCTTGTTCATCGGTGAATCCAGTTCTGTGAGAAGGGAGTTGGGTGATACAGCGAGGGTCTACCGGCCTGCTTCGGCGCGGGCCTCGATGCGGAGCAGCGAGTGATCGAGCGCACCACGGGTCAGCAACGGGCTCAGCACGGCGGCGACGGCGGCCACCCCGGCCGAGAGCAGGAAGACGGTCCGGTAGCCCTCGGTGAGGGCCACGGCGTACGGATGGCCGATCCCGTACGCCGCCGTGCGGGAGGCGGCGAGGGTGGCGAGCACGGCCAGTCCGACCGCGCCGCCGATCTGCCGAGTGGTGTTGACCAGGCCGCCGACGAGCCCCGCGTCCGCTCCCGGTACGCCGGCCACCGCGGCTGCGGTGAGCTGCACGAAGGCGATGCCGAGGCCCAGGCCGATCACGAGGGTGGGGCCGAGCACGTCGGCGGCGAAGCTGCCGTGCGCGGAGATACCGGACAGCCAGGCGAACCCGCCGGCCAGCAACGCCAGGCCCCCGGCCAGCGTCGGAGTGGGACCGAGCCTGCGAGCGATCCTCGGAGCCAGCGAGGACCCGATGATGTTCGCTGCCGCGAGCGGGAGTTGGGACAGTCCGGCCTGCAACGGGCCGTCGCCGAGGACCTGTTGCTGATAGAGCGGCAGGAAGAAGAAGAGTCCGATCCAGACCGCGCCCAGCAGGGCCATCAGCAGGTTGGCGGACCCGACCGAGCCGGTGCGCAGCAGGCGTGGCGGGAGCAGCGGCGCGGGGTGCCGACGCTCGGTGCGGGCGAAGACCACCAGCAGGGCTGCCGCCACCGCACCGCTGACCGCCACCCACGGATCGGTCCAGCCGGAGCGGCCGGCCAGGGTCAGCCCGTAGACCAGCGCGACCAGGGCCGCCGTGATCGTGACCGCGCCGACCAGGTCGATCCTCCGCAGGCCGCCCCCGGACGGGGCCAGGGCGGGCACCAGGCGCACACCTGCCACCAGCACCAGCGCAGCGCTCAGCGCACTGGCGTAGAACACCGACTGCCAGCCCAGGCTCGCGGTCAGGATCCCGCTCAGCAGCACCCCGGCGGCGCCACCGCCGCCGGAGACCGCACCCCACACACCGAGTGCCTTGCCACGCCCCGGCCCCGGCGGGAACACCTGCATCACCAGGGACAGCGCAGCGGGAGCGATGGCCGCGGCGCCCACGCCCTGGACCGCACGGGCCGCCACCAGGTGCCCCGAACTGCCGGCCAAGGCTGCGGCCAGCGAGGCGGCGGCGAAGACCGCCAGCCCGGCGAGCAGGACGCGCCGACGTCCCAGCAGGTCGGCGGTCCGCCCGCCGAGCAGCAGCAGCGCGCCGAAGGCCAGACCGTACGCGTTGATCACCCAGGTCATCCCGCCGGACGAGAGCCCGACCCCGTCGCGGATGGCCGGCAGGGCGACGTTGACGACGGAG
This sequence comes from Kitasatospora sp. Root107, assembly GCF_001424875.1. GTDB lineage: Bacteria > Actinomycetota > Actinomycetes > Streptomycetales > Streptomycetaceae > Kitasatospora. Next base: position 74,434 of record NZ_LMCT01000023.1, read on the forward strand.
GTACTGAGCACCACGACGAACTGCGCGGCGGCCAGGACGGCGAGGACAGTGGCGGGTCGGGTGGTTCGTCCACCCATCGGCTCGGACACGACAGCAACTCCTTGTGTGGTCACTCACTCACTCATTGGGTCAAAAACAAGGACCCCGGGTCACGCGCCCCGCTCGGCGCGCTCCTTGAGGTTGCGCAGCCGGTGGCCAGGCGATGCGCCGTCGGCCCGGAGCCCGCTTGACCACCGAGATGACGTCGGGCTGCCCGGACGGCCCGGGGCGTGCAGGTCGATTCCGACCGGGGCGGTGGTGACGGCGTACATGAAGAATCTCCAGACGGTCCATGGGTAGGCGTATGTGGTTGATCACTCACTTGGCGGTCAAAAGAAACAGCCGGGCCGAGACCCGGCTGCCCTAGAAGTGCCGGATACCGGCGCCGAGCGTGCGCGCCCACGGGGCGTCCACCGCGTCGACGTCCATCGACACCAGCAGGTGGCACAGCGCACCGACCGCGAAGAACTCCTGCACCTGCCGGTCGTCGCCGCCCGAGGCCCCGCGGACGTACTCCACCATGCGGGCGTACCCGGCCCGGACCGCATCGCGGATGGCCGGCTCGGAGACCGCCGCCGCCTGGGCGTGCAGCTGGACCATCAGCAGGTCGTTGTCGCTGATCAGACGGGCGTACGCCTCCCCCATCGCGTCGAGCACCGCCTCGGGCGAGGCGCTCGTGGCATTGGCCGCGCCGACCTCGAGGCTCCCCCGGATCCGGACGAAGCAGTGCCCGACGACGGCGACGAACAAGTCCTCCTTGCTGGGGAAGAGCCGGTAGACGTACGCCTGCGAGATCCCGGCCGCCTTGGCCACCTCCATCGTGCTGGTACCGAAGTACCCCCGCGTGGCGAAGGCCCCGATCGCGGTGCGCAGCACCGTCTCGCGGCGCTCTTCGGCGGTGGACAGTTGGCGTGGTTGCGTTGGCATGTGAGTACTCAACCACTCACACTCACTCGCGTCAACACCTGACGGCGGATCAACTGCCCTCAGCGGTTCCGCAGGGCGTCCTGGCTGGCGACGTACTTCAGCATCAGGCGGGCGAACTCCAGCCGCTCCCCCTCCGGCCAGTCGGCGGTGATCGACTCGAAGGCGGCGCGCTGGTGGCGACGGAAGCGGGCCATCAACTCCCGGCCCTCGGCGCTGAGCTGAAGGACCGTACGGCGGCCGTCCTGCTGAGAGGCGGCGCGGATCAGGTAACCGGCGGCGATGCTGTCGGACACCATCCGGCTGGCCACCGACGGATCCACCCCCAGGTGGGCGCCGACCGCCCCGACGGTGACCTCGCGGGCCTCGCCGTCCTGCTCCGCGGCCTGCTCGGCCTCCAGGACGATATTGAGGACCAAGGTCCGGCTCAGGTCCTTCTGGGAGACCGGATTCTCGACCTCCAGCAGGGCGGACCGTCGGAGTTTCCCGAAGGCCGGGCCCACAGTGTCCAGCAGTCGCTCGGAGGCGCTCGGCTCGTGCTTCGTCATGGCCCCATCGTATCTGGATGACTCTATGAATACATGTGTTGACATGAAAACGTGTGCATGCGAGCATGCATATGTCTTCACCAACGAACCCAGTGAACGGAACACTCCATGACCATCCTCATCACCGGCGCCCGCGGCAAGGTCGGCCAGTCCGTTCTCGGCACCCTGCACGCCGCCGGTCACTCCGTCCGGGCCGCCAGCGCCAAGCCCGCCGAACTGACCGTCCCGGCGGGTGTCGAGGTCGCCGAGCTCGACCTCGGCCGGCCCGAGACCTTCGCCGCCGCGCTCCGGGGCGTCCGGCAGGTCTTCCTCTACCCCCAGCCCGCCGGCATCCACGAGCTGATCGCCACCGCCGAGGCCGCCGGTGTCGAGCACGTCGTGCTGCTCTCCTCCTCCTCGGTGCTCGGCCCCGACGCGGAGCAGGACGCCCTGGCGAGCCACAGCCTCCAGGTCGAACGCGCCCTGACCGCCTCCACCCTCACCAGCACCTTCCTGCGCCCGGACGCCTTCGCCAGCAACGCGCTGGGCTGGGCCTACTTCGTCGGCCGGGCGATGCCGGTCCAACTCGCCTACCCGGACGCCGACATCGCCCCGATCCACCCCGAGGACATCGCCGACGTGGCAGTCGCCGCGCTCACCGGTGACGCACTCACCGGCCGCCAGGTCACGCTGACGGGCGCCGAGACCCTCACCTTCCGCGCGCAGCTCGCCGTCCTGGCGGACGCCGTCGGCCGGGAGATCCCGGTCGAGCGGATCACCCGCACCGAGGCCGAGCAGCAGCTCGGCGGCTTCATGCCCGCAGTGATGGTCGGCGCGCTACTCGACCTCTGGCAGGCCGCCGAACAGCACCCCGCAGTCGTCGCCGACACCACCGAGACCCTGCTCGGCCGCCCCGCCCGCACCTTCCGCCAGTGGGCCGCCGAGAACGCCCACGCCTTCACCCCGCAGCACTGACCTGGACCGGAGCGCATCATGAAGCCCCATCGGGTACTGGCCATCGGCTACTGGCTCAACCGCACCGACCAGGCCCTCACCCGGCGGATGGACACGATGCTGGCCGAGTACGGGATCACCCGGATCGGCTGGCAGGTCCTGAACGTCGTCGCGGACGGGCCGCTGGTCACCGACCCCGAAGTGCTGGCCCTGCTGGCCGCCAACGCCGACACGCCGACCCTGACCGACGCCGTCCGCACGGCCCTCGCCGACGGCTGGCTGACCCGGCCGGCCCCGGACCACCTCGCACTCACCACCGGCGGCCGCGCCCGGCTCGCCACGGTGGCCGAACGGGTCGCCGCCTTCCGTGAGTTGTCGATGACCGGCATCTCCCCCGAGGAGTACCGGACCGCCGTCAGCGTGCTGGAACGGATGACCGGGAACCTGGCCTGAACTCCTGCACCGTCACCGCTTCTCTCCCTCAAGTCCTTGTCTGCGCAACGATGGTGATGTTGAGTCAGGACATGATTGTCGAGTACATCCGGTACCGGATCGCCGAACCGCAGCGCGCCGCCTTCGAGCAGGCGTACCTCCGAGCCGCCGACCCGCTCGGCGCGGCCGAGCAGTGTGTCGACTACGAGCTGGCCCGCTGTACGGAGGAGCCGGCCGCCTACGTCCTGCGGATCCGCTGGACCTCCGCCGAGGACCACCTCGGCGGCTTCCGCAAGGGCGAGCACTTCGCCGCCTTCTTCGCCGAGATCAAGCCGTACGTCGAGTCGATCGAGGAGATGCGCCACTACGAGGTGACCTCCGTCGAGGGCAAGGGCGGATCGACACCGACCCTGTACGAGTGGGCCGGTGGCGCCGACGCCTTCGACCGGCTGTTCACCCGCTTCTACGAGCGCGTCCCCGAGGACGAGATCCTCGCCCCGGTGTTCGCCGGGATGGACCCGCAGCACGCCCAGCACGTGGCGGCCTGGCTCGGCGAGGTCTTCGGCGGCCCGGCCCGCTACAGCACCGAGCTCGGCGGCCACCGGCACATGGCCTCCCGGCACCTCGGCCGGGGCGTCACCGAGCAGCAGCGCAGCCGCTGGGTCGCCCTGCTGCTGGACACCGCCGACCAGGTCGGCCTGCCCGCCGATCCGGAGTTCCGGGGCGTCCTCGCGTACTACCTGGAGTGGGGCACCCGGATGGCGCTGATCTACTCGGGCCCCAATCCGCCGCCGCTTCCCGAGACCCCGATGCCGCGCTGGGACTGGGGCATCACGCCGCCGTACCGGGGCTGACCGCCCGTCAGGCCCTCCGGCGAGGTCTCAGCTCCAGCCCCGTTCCTTGGACAGCAGCCGGCGTCGGGGGGTGTCCGGGCCCCGACGCCGGCTCGGAACAGCTCAGGCGCGCCCCGCCCACTCCTCGCGGAGCAGCCCGAACAGCACCCGGTCGTACCGCTCCCCCGCCACCAGCACGGCGGCGCGGCGGCGCCCCTCCTCCTGGAAGCCGAGCCGGGTGAAGGCGCGGACGGCGCGCTCGTTGCCGCTCCAGGTGTCCAGCTCCAGGCGGTGCAGCCCGTACGCGCCGAACAGGTGGCCGACCAGCAGGGCCAGCGCCTCGGACCCGTGGCCCCGGCCCCAGTACTCCGGCTCGCCGATGGTCACGCCCAGGGTGGCGACCCCGCCGTACGGGTCCAGGTCGCGGTAGTCGGCCATGCCGATCACCCGACCGTCCGTCAGGTCCTCGACGGTGAACACCGCCGACTCGCGCGGCGACAGCCGCAGCATGGTCTCGAAGCCGAGCCCGATCGCCTCCGCCGTGACCGGCCCGAAGCACGGGTCCCCGGCGGCGGCCAGCCGTAGCACCTCGGGGTCGTTGCGCCAGCGCAGGTGGTGTTCCGCGTCCTCGGCGCGCAGAGCGCGCAGCCTGACCAGCTTGCCTTCGAACATGACCACTCCCGAGTCCCGCTGACGGTGCTTCAGCGGGCCTGACGGTACCGGGCGGCGATCACCGAGATCCACAGCATTGCGGCGATCACTCCGACGGCCAGGGTCAGCGTCCCGGCCCGGCCGCCGCTCATCGCCCAGGCGTTGCCGAGCACCAGCGCCGTCCCGGCCACCCGGGAGGCGATGGCGAGACCACGGCTCCCGGCGCGACGGAAGTGCCGGCCCAGCACGTAGCAGGCGGCACCGAGGGCACCGAAGGCCACCAGACCGGCCATCATGTGGCCGTAGCTGTGCCAGGTCAGCGCGGTCGGCATCCCGTACGGCGTGCCGACCGGGAATCCGTCGGCGGGGTCCATCACCAACACCCCGGCGGCGATGATCCCGATGCCGCTGAGGCGGACCAGCCGGGGCACCCAGGTGCCGCCGGCCATGCCCCGCATCACCCGGTGCAGCCCGCTCGCCCCGAGGACGGTGAGGACGCCCGAGACCAGGAAGTTGGTGATCTGGAGCCAGCCGAGCGAGCCGTTGCTCAGCGCGCTGAGCGGGTGCCGGGTGAGGTCGAAGCCCTCCCGGGCGGCGGCCTGGGCCAGCGAGACGGCTGCCCAGAGCGGGGACGCCACCACGGCGCAGGTGAGCAGCGAGCGGGTGCTGACGGCGCGGGCGGCGACGGGGAACTGAACGGTGGTCATGATCGGTGTTTCCTTCCGGGGTTCGGTTTCTCGCTGACACGTCGTCCGGGTGGTGTGACAGGGAATGCCCTGCGTTCCCTGTCACATCACTCCGTTCGACGTACCGGCAGAAGCACCGACACGAACACCCACCGGAGGCACCCCATGCGCTACCTGATGACCACCAACGCCGGCAGCTCCACCCCCGACGAGAAGCTGTTCGCCGAGATGGGCAGGTTCATCGAGGAGCTGACCGCCTCCGGCGTCCTGCTGGCCACCGGCGGTCTCGGCCCGGCCACCATCCGGGTGAGCTCCTCGGGCGACGAGATCACGGTGACCGACGGGCCGTTCGCCGAGGCCAAAGAGGCGGTGGCCGGCTTCGCGCTGGTCGAGGTCCGCTCGCAGGAGGAGGCGGTCGAGCTGGCCCGCCGGTTCCGCCGGATCGTCGGCGACGGCGAGAGCCGGATCCAGGAGGTCTTCACCTCCTGACTGAGGTCCCGTCAGCACACCTGCCCCGGCTTGCTCTCGAGCCGGGGCAGGTGTGCTGTCATGGTGCCCGTGCTGGATACCCGCCGCACGATCGATGCGGTCTGGAAACTCGAGTCGGCGAAGATCATCGCCGGCCTCGCCCGGATGGTCCGCGACGTCGGCCTGGCCGAGGAGCTGGCTCAGGACGCCCTGGTCGCCGCGCTCGAACAGTGGCCGACCACCGGTGTCCCGGACAATCCCGGCGCCTGGCTGACCACGATCGCCAGACGCCGCGCCGTCGACCACATCCGGCGCTCCCAGCTGCTGACCCGCAAACAGGAGCTGCTCGCCCACGAGCTGGACCAGCAGTCGGACCCCGAGCCCGACGACATGCTGCGGCTGATGCTGATCTCCTGTCACCCCGTGCTGCCTACCGAGGCCAGAGCCGCCCTGACCCTCCGGCTGCTCGGCGGCCTGACGGCGGAGGAGATCGCCCGCGCCTTCCTGGCCACCGGACCGACCGTCACCCAGCGGATCGCCACCGCCAAGCGGACGCTGGCCGAGCAGCAGGTCTCGTTCGAGCTGCCCGGGGAGGAGGAGCTCGGCGCCCGCCTGTCCTCCGTCCTGGAAGTGATCTACCTGATCTTCAACGAGGGCTACTCGGCGACCTCGGGCGACGACCTGATGCGGCCCGGCCTGTGCCAGGAGGCACTCCGGCTCGGCCGCCTGCTGGCCGTGCTGGCCCCGCGCGAGGCCGAGGTGCACGGCCTGGTCGCGCTGATGGAGGTGCAGGCCTCCCGCTCCGCCGCCCGCACCGGCCCGTCCGGCGAACCCGTCCTGCTGCACGAGCAGAACCGGGGCCGCTGGGACCAGTTGCTGATCCGGCGCGGCTTCACCGCGATGCTCCGGGCCCGCGAACTGGGCGGGCCGCCGGGCCCGTACGTGCTGCAGGCCGCGATCGCGGTCTGTCACGCCCAGGCCCGCACCGCCGAGGACACCGACTGGGCGCAGATCGCCGCCCTGTACGGGGCGCTGGCCCGGCTGCTGCCGACGCCGGTGGTGCAGCTGAACCGCGCCGTGGCGGTCGGCATGGCCCACGGTCCGCAGGCCGGGTTCGACCTGACCGACCCGCTGACCGGTGACCCCGCGCTGCGGGACTACCACCTGCTGCCGAGCGTCCGGGGCGACCTGCTGGCCCGGCTGGGCCGGCCTGCCGAGGCCCGGCTGGAGTTCCAGCGGGCCGCCGCGCTCACCAGGAACGCCGCCGAACGCACCTTCCTGCTCGGCCGCGCCGAGGCCCTCGCCGCACACGTCCAGGCCGGGCCCACCCTCGGTTCGGCCACCCGCTCGTTCCTGGCCGACGCCGGGCTGGACGCCGCGACGGTCCGTTCGTACGGGCAGACCCTGCGGCGGCTCGGCCTGGCGCTCGGGGAAGGGCTGCCACTGCCCGAGCTGACGGCCAGTCAGGTGGCCGAGGTGTTCGCGACGGCCTGGGGCGGGGCGGCGGCCCGGACCTGGAACCGGCACCGGGCGGCCGTCCGTTCGTTCGCGACATGGGCCGAACTGGCCGGTACCGCCGACCTGTTGGAGCGCCGAGCCGAACCTCGGGGCTCCGTTCCGCCGCTCTCCCCGGGCGGGCTGGACGAGCTCTGCGACCGACCCGGCCTGGCGCTGCGCGAGCAGACCCTGTGGCGCCTGCTGCGCGAGTCGGGCGCCGGGGTGAAGGCGGTGCTGGCCCTGAACGTCGAGGATCTCGACCTGGACGACCGCACCGCCGGGCCCGGCATCGGCTGGCGCTCCGGCACCGCCCGGCTGCTCCCCCGCCTGCTGGACGGCCGCACCCGGGGCCCGCTCTTCCTCACCGACCGCCGCCCAGGCCCGGCTCGCCTCGCCACCGCGGACCTCTGCCCGGAGACCGGTCGCGCCCGGCTCTCCTACGAACGGGCCGAGTACCTCTTCAAGCAGGCCTCCGACGGTCTGACCCTCCGTCGGCTCAAGCCCCTCAAGGGGTCGCTCAACCGGCAGCTGTCGGGCGCGAGTTGACGGTGACCGACCGCTGATGTGGCGGAACTCACCGGAGTCGCCGTACCCCTCGGCGGCAGGACAAGGGGTTTCCCCGTATCGGACGCGTCCCGCCGCCACCTACTGTCTGCGCACCGGCCATCAGCCAGGCGTCCGGTAGCCACCGGCACCGCCGGCCCGCGTCGGGCCCGCACCGCAGCACCCGTACCTGCACCTGCACCTGCACCTGCACCTGCACAGCTCCGCCCCCCCAGGGAGTGCGCCGAAGGTCGCTCCGGCCTGCCCTGGCGTGGGCTGTCGAGAGGAAACACCTTGAACGGTTCCAGCCGAAGACTGATATCCGCCATGGCGGTCTCCGCCGTCCTGCTCGGCGGTACCGCCACTGTGGCCGTGGCCGCTTCGCCTGCTCCGGCCGAGGCAGCACCTGCCGCGTCGGCGGCACCGGTCGAGCGTCTGATCGTCGGCTACAAGTCGACCGCTGCGGAGGCGGGTTCGGACACCGCGGCCGCCGACGACGCCAAGGCCAAGGGCGGCAAGGCCGGCAAGAAGGCGCTCAAGTTCGAGCGCCGGCTGGGCACCGGCGCCGCGCTGGTCAACCTCGGTGGCGGGCTGACCGCGGCCGACGCGGCGGCCGTCATGACGCAGTTCCGGGCCGACCCGGAGGTGGCGTACGTCGAGCCGGACGGCCGGGCGTACCCGCTGGCCACGCCGAACGACACCGAGTACGCGAAGCAGTGGGACCTGTTCGAGCCGACCGCCGGGATGAACGTGCCGGGCGCCTGGGACACCACCACGGGCGCCGGGGTGACCGTGGCCGTGATCGACACCGGCTACGTGGCGCACACCGACCTCGCCACCAACATCGTGGCGGGCTACGACTTCATCGCGGACTCCACAGCCGCCCGGGACGGGAACGGGCGCGACAACAACCCGGCCGACCAGGGTGACTGGTACGCGGCGGGCGAGTGCGGCCAGACGAAGGCCTCCAACTCCTCCTGGCACGGCACCCACGTCGCAGGCACGATCGCGGCGGTGACCGGCAACAGCAAGGGCATCGCGGGCATCGCGTACGGCGCCAAGGTGCAGCCGGTGCGTGTGCTCGGCAAGTGCGGCGGCGCGACCTCCGACATCGCCGACGCCATCACCTGGGCCTCCGGCGGTTCCGTCGCGGGTGTCCCGGCGAACGCGACGCCCGCCAAGGTGATCAACATGAGCCTCGGCGGCTCCGGCGCCTGCGGCAGCACGTACCAGAACGCGATCAACGCCGCCGTCGCGCGCGGCACCACCGTGGTGGTGTCGGCCGGCAACAGCAACGCGGACTCGAGCGGCTTCACGCCCGCCAGCTGCAACAACGTGATCAACGTCGCGGCGAGCAACCGGGCCGGCAGCCGGTCGTACTACTCCAACTACGGTGCCAGCGTGGACATCGCCGCCCCGGGCGGTGAGACCCGGAACGCGACCGACACCCCGGGGACCGTCACCACCCCGGAGAACGCCATCCTCTCCACCCTGAACACCGGGACCACCACTCCGTCGGGCGAGACGTACTCGCCGTACCAGGGCACCAGCATGGCCGCCCCGCACATCACCGGTCTGGCCGCGCTGCTGGCGGCCGCCAAGCCGACCCTGACGCCCGCTCAGATCGAGTCGGTCATCAAGACCAACGCCCGTCCGCTGGCCGGCACTTGCACCGGTGGCTGCGGCGCCGGGCTGGCCGACGCGGCCGCGACCGTGCTGGCCGTGACCGGTACGCCCTCGGGCGGCGGTACCTTCCAGAACACCACCGACGTCGCCATCCCCGACAACGGCGCCGGCGTCACCTCGTCGATCGCGGTCACCGGCCTGACCGGCAACGCCCCGGCGACGCTCAAGGTCGCGGTCGACATCAAGCACACCTGGCGTGGTGACCTGGTCGTCGACCTGGTCGCCCCCGACGGCAGCACCTACCGCCTGCAGAACTCCTCCAGCGACAGCGCGGACAACATCATCACCACCTACACGGTGAACGCGTCCACCGAGGTCGCGAACGGTACCTGGCGCCTGAAGGCCCAGGACGTCGCCTCGGCCGACACCGGCTACATCGACTCCTGGAGCCTCACCTTCTGAGACCGCTGAACCCCTGCTGAACCGGGGACCTGCCGACGCACCCGCGCCGGCAGGTCCCTGACCGTTGCCGCTGATCCGTACGTCACACTCCTGTCCAGCACCCCGTACGACCTCGTATTCTCTCGGCACCGGCGGCACCTGAGCCGGACAGGACAGACCGAGAGGCTGGTGGCCGCACATGGAACCACCCGCACGACCGGACGCCCCGACCGGGCGCGGCGAACTCGTGACGACCCTCGACGAGATGCTGCGGACCGGCGGCCGGGCCGTCCTCAGGAGCGCCACCGGCATGGGCCGGACCACGGTGGCGGAGGCGGTCGCGGCGGCCGCCGAGGCGCGCGGGGAGACCGTGCTGTGGCTGGCCCCGGAGGCCGCCGACCTCGAGGTGGCCGGCACCTCGGCCGCCGCCCTGCTGGCCTCGGTGCCCTGCGCGGCACTGGAGCGGCTGTCCAAGCCGCAGCGGCTCGCGATCGCGATGTTCCGGCGGGAGACCGAGGCCCCGGACACCGGCTGGGACCGGGTCGCCCTCCGGCTCGCGATGGTCGAGGTGCTGCGCGCGCTCGCCGCCACCGGCCCCGTCCTGCTGGTGGTGGACAACGCCCACTGGCTCGACCAGGAGAGCGCTGACCTGCTGCGCTTCGCCCTCCGCCTGGCACCGCCGAGCCTGCGGGTCCTGCTGGCCGAGTCCCTGCACCACGGCGGCGAGGTCGCCGACGCGCTCTGCGGTCTCGGCACACCCCGCGTACCGCTCCGGCCGCTGGACGCCGACGAGGTGTCAGAACTGCTCGTCCGCCGAGGACTTCCGTCCCGGCTGGCCGGCCGGGTGCACCGGGCCAGCGGCGGCAACCCGCGACTGGCGCTGGCCGTCGGCCGCTCGCTCGCCGAGGCGCCAGGACCGGCCCACCACGCGGACACCCTGCCGCTCTCCGGTGAGGCCGGAGAGCTGGCCCGGCGGCTGCTCGCCGAGGCCCCCGCCGATGCGTACCTGACCCTGCTCCACGCCGCGCTCGCCGCCCGGCCCACCACGGCGCTGCTGCGCCGGGCCGGCCGGAACCCGGCCGAGGCCGAGGCCGCGCTGGCCGCCGCCGCCCGGGCCGGGCTGCTGACCGTACGGGACGACAACGCGGTGGTCTTCACCGCCGAGCTGCTGCCGGCCACCCTGGCGGCCGACGCCGGCTGGGCCGGGTGCGCGGCCGCCCATGCCGCGCTGGCCGCCGCCGTCGACGACGTGGTCGAGGCGGCCCGCCACCGGGCGCTCGCCGTGGACACCGCCGACGAGGAACTGGCCGCCGAGCTCACCACGGCCGCCGCGACCTGCCGACGCCGGGGCAACCGTGCGCTGGCGGCCGAACTCGGCCTGCTGGCCGCCGAACGCACCCCCGCCGACCGGCCGGCGGCGGAGCTGGCCAGGCTGGTCGGCGCGGCCGAGGACGCGGGCTGCGCCGGCCGGGCCGACCTGGCCCGCCGGGCCGGCGCGGCGGTGCTCGCCCGCGAGGCCTCGCCCGCCGACCGGGTCCGCGCCAGACTGGCCGTCATCGACTCGGCCGGGCAGGCGCTCGGCGATCTCGACGAGACCTTCGCGCACGTCATCGAGGACGCCGCCGGTGATCCCGCCCTGTGCGCGGCGGTGCAGCTGCGGATCGCCAACAAGCTCAACCTCTACGACGGGGACCCGGTACGCTCCCGGGCGGCCGCGGCCGAGGCGGGCGTGCTCGCGGCCGTCAGCGGCGACCGGGTGGCCGAGGCCATGGCACTCACCGCCCAGGCCAGGATGGGCCGGATCCTCGGCGACCCCGGCGCCGAACGGATCCTGGCCGAAGCGCTCGCCGTACCGGCACCCACCGACCCGCTCGGGATACTGAACTCACCCCGGTACCTGGCGGTCCGTCATGCCCTGTTCGACGACCGGCTGGCCGACGCCCGGACCCAACTCCTGGCCCTGTTGCCCGCGGCGGAACGCTCCGGCTCCGCCGAGGACCTGTTCTCCGTGCTCCGCGCCCTCGCCGAGGTCGAGACCCGACGCGGTCGCTGCCAGAGCGCGCTCGGCTACGCCCGGCGCGCCCTCGACCTGACCAACGAGGCCGGTCTGTCGCCCGGCCCCGCCTGGTACATCGCCGCGATCGCCGAGACGGCCGGCGGCAGCTTCCGCCGCGCCGCCGGGTACGCCCGACGCGGGGTGCAGGCCTCCGAGGAGGAGCAGGACCGGGTGTTCCTGTCCCGCAACCTGCACGCGCTCGGCCTGGTCGAACTGGTCACCGGCGATCCGGTGAAGGCGGTCACCACACTCCGCAGAGTGGGCGGCTCGGAGGCGGGGCAGCAGGTCGTCGACCCCTCGGTGCTGCGCTGGCACGGCGAACTCGCCGAGGCCCTGGTGGCCACGGACGCCCCCGAGGAGGCGGCGGACCTGCTCGACGGCGTACGCCCGGTCGCCGAGCGGCTCGGCCGGACCACCGTGCTGGCGGCACTCGACCGGGCGCAGGCGCTCTGCCTGGCAGCGGCCGGCGATCCGGCCGCCGCCGTCGACCTGCTGGAGCAGACCGCCGCGCGGTTCGCCGAGGCGGACCTTCCACTGGAGCGCGGCCGGACCCTGCTCGCGCTGGCCCGGGTCGAACGCCGCCGCCGCAGACGGGCGCCGGCCCGGGCGGCCCTGCAGGCAGCGACCGAGGTGTTCACCCTCGCCGGAGCCAGACCCTGGCTGGACATCACCACCGAGGCCCCGTCCGTACCGGACACCGGCCTGCTCCGCCCCACCACCCTCACCGAGGCCGAACTCCGGCTGGCCGTCCTGGTCGGCGAGGGCGCGAGCAACCAGGAGGCCGCCGCCAAGCTCTTTCTCAGCGTCAAGACCGTGGAGGCCCGGCTCACCCGGATCTACCAGAAGCTCGACGTACGGTCCCGGGCCCAGCTGGCCACCGCGCTGCGCACCCGCTGACGGAGCGTCAGTCCGGATGCCCGGACCGTGAAGTCGGGCCTTCGCCGGGCACCTGTATGTTGATCAGCCGCCGGCCCGGGCCGGTGACCGGGCCGCGGAAATCGGGTCGCTGTCGCCGGGGGAGCAGGACAGACTTCGGCGTCGAGGCCGAACAGCCGCTCATCGTCTCAACGTTCGAAGGATTTCGGATGACCACTCCTGCCCCGCCCGAGAGCCCGCAGTCCGCCGAGGACCCGGCCGACGCCAACCCGTGGGCCTCACCGAACCCGGGTCAGGGCGAGGCTCCGGTGCAGGACCAGGCCGCCGCCCCCGCCTTCACCCCTGCGCCGGGCGAGGGCCCGGGCGTGCCGTACTGGCAGCCGTACCCGGCACCGGTGCAGCAGCCCCGCAACGGTCTGGGCATCGCCGCGATGGTGCTCGGGATCATCGGCGCACTCTTCGGTCTGGCCCTCATCCTGTTCTGGCTGTCCTGGCTGCCGTCCCTGCTCGCCGTGATCTTCGGTGGTATCGGGCTGAGCCTCGCGCGCAAGGACCTGGCGACCAACCGGGCGATGGCACTCGCGGGCGTGATCCTGGGCGTCACCGGTCTGCTGATATCGGCCGGCACCGGGGCGTTCTTCGCGGTCCGGGTGCACCAGGTCAACGAGGACCGGCGGACATACGAGAACGAGGCGCGCGCTCGCGCCGAGATCGCCGCCAAAGCCGCCGAGGAGCGGGCGGCGAAGGAGCGGGATCGGGTCGAGGCGGAGCTCGCGCGGCTCGAGGCCGAGAAGGCGAAGAAGGCGGCGGACGAGAAGGCCCGGCACCTTTCGTTCGGTGAGTCCTACACGTACGCGGACGGGCTGAAGGTCACGATGGCCAAGCCGGAGCCGTACGTCCCGGACGGCTTCTTTGGCGACATCCCCAAGAACTCCAAGATCATCGAGGTCCGGATCACCGTCGTCAACACCGGGTCCGAGGAGCTCTCGCTCTACGGATCGGGGTCACCGTTCGTCAAGAACACCAAGGGCAACCTGATGTACCACGTGATCGACGGGAGCGGACGAATGCAGTTCCTCGCCAACGCCGTCGCTCCCGGCCAGGATTCCACCGCCCTGTCCGCGTACGCCCTTCCGAACGGCGGGGCCGACCCGTTCTACGTCGAGTTCCACTACGGCACCAAGACCGTCACCTGGACCGGCTCGGCCGGCTGACCTCAGGACGCCGCGACCGCCAGCGTCAGTACGGCCGCCGAGACCACCAGCAGCACCGCGGCCGGGGGCGTGCCCTTGTAGTCCGCGGTGCGCAGGTGTGCGCCGACCGCCCCGACGAAGTAGAGGACGAGACCGATCGCGGCCGCCACTCCGAGCGGCCCGATCCATATCCCGGCCAGCAGACCGAGCGCACCCGCAGCCTCGCAGGCGGCCAGCGGCGGCAGCCAGCCGAGCGGCACTCCGATCCCGGTGAAGCTCGCCACCACCTTCTCGTCGCGCTTCAGCTTGGCCGAGGCGGAGGCCAGCAGGACCAGGGCGAACAGGACTGCGGTGACTGCAAAGGCGATGAACACGACGGACCTCCGGGCGGATCGCGGGCGAATACCGTGGAGGCTAGCAGATAGTTGATGGTCATCAACTATCTGCAGACGCCGACAATCTACCCCCAGGTAGGGTTGTCGGCGTGATGGACGAGCTTCCCGTACTGAGCCTGGCCTTCCAGGGCCACTTCGCCGGCGCCCGGGTCAGGAAGGCGATGGCGGAACACGGGCTGAAGCCCGGCCACGGGCACGTCCTGATGGTGCTTCAGGACCAGGGCTCGGTCGGCCAGCACTGCCTGACCGAGACCCTCGGCGTCGACAAGAGCGTGACCGTCGCCCTGCTCAACGACCTCGAACGCGACGGCCTGGCCGAACGCCGCCGCGACCCGGCCGACCGCCGCCGCCACATCGTGGAGATCTCCCCCCGCGGCACCGCCCTGGTCGCCGAGGTCCACACCACCCTCGCCGCCGTCCAGGCCGATCTCTTCCGCGACCTCACCCCCGCCGAGATCGCCACCCTCAAGTCCGTCCTCGCCCGCCTCCACACCACCCCGGACGACGCCACCACCCCCTGCGACGGCCAGGACTGACCCGGGGTCACTTCCCGGCGGCCCGCTCCGCGATCAGGGCGGCGAAGCCGTCGAGGACGCGGCGGAGGCCGAACTCGTAGGCGTGGTCGGCACTGTAGGCACTCTGGTGAGCCTCGCCCGCAGCAGTGCCGATCCGGGTGGCCAGCGGAAAGCGCTCGGGGTCGAAGACCTTGGCCAGGATCGGGGCGTTGGCCTCCCACCAGTCGGCGTCGGAGATCGCGCTGTCGGCGGCGGCGGCCTGCGTCTCCAGGGCGGTGCGGGCGGTGGAGCGGACGAAGCCGAGCAGGTGGGTGAGGGCGGCGTCGATGTCCAGGTCGGGGAGGCCGAGGCCGTCGAACGCGCTCAGCTCGTGTTCGTACTTGGTGATCAGGCCGGGGCCGAGCGGCGGCCGGGTCGCGGGCAGGGCGGCCACCCAGGGGTGGGCGAGGTAGAGCGCCCGGTTGGCCTCGGCAACGGCGGTCACCCGCTCGCGCCACGGTGCGTCGGTGTGCACCGGCCGGGGCATCCGCTGGAACAACGTGTCCAGCATCAGGTCGAGCAGCTCGGCCTTGCCGGGCACGTACGTGTAGAGCGTCATGGGGGTGACGCCGAGCTGCTGCGCCACCCGCCGCATCGAGACCGCCTCCAGGCCGTCGGTGTCGGCGAGTTCGAGGGCGGCCTGCACCACCGCGTCCACGCTGAGCCCCTGGCGGGGACCGCGCCCGCCGACCGGCGGCCCGCCCGGCTCGCGCCAGAGCAGCGCGAGGGTGCGGGAGGGGTCGCCTGCGCTGCTTCGGTCCTTGGCCATGAGCCCATCCTCTCCTGCTCGGGCAGCCGGGAATAAACCGCGGGCGCTATCGTTGTACGCCGTATAACGTACGCCGTACAGAGTTAACCGACCGAGGAGTACCTTGCAGATCACCGCTACCGCCATCTCGCTCACCGTCGACCAGGTCGAGCCCTCCGCCACCTTCCTGACCAGCCATTTCGGCTTCCATGAGGCGATGGCCGCCGACGGCTTCGCCTCGCTCGCCCGGGAGGGCGCACCCAATGTGATCTTCCTGCGGCGCGGCCTCAAGGTGCTGCCGGAGGACTTCCGGGACCAGCACGCCGCCGGGGTGATCCTGGCCTTCGTGGTGACCGACCTGGCGGCCGAGTACGCCCGCCTCCAGGCTGCGGGGGTGCCGATCACCATGGAGCTGCGCGAGGAGCCGTGGGGCGAGCGCCTGTTCCAGGTCACCGACCCGAACGGCGTGATCGTCCAGCTCGTCGAGTGGGCCACCACCGAGTAGGGCCGACCGGCACCACCGCCCGCCGCGTGCCGCCCGGCTCAGGCCCGGCGGCACGCCTAGGCTGCACCGCATGGCTACCGAGATCCACCTGGCACAGCAGGACGAGGCGGACGAGCTGCTCGGGCGCAGCCCGCTGGCGGCGTTGGTAGGAATGCTTCTTGATCAACAAATCCCGATGGAGTGGGCGTTCACCGGGCCGTTCACGATCCTTCAGCGGATCGGCGGCGACGACCTCGACGCCCACCGGATCGCCGCGTACGACCCCGAGGAGTTCGCCGCGCTGGTGTCCGAGAAGCCAGCCGTGCACCGCTACCCCGGGTCGATGGCGAAGCGGGTGCAGCAGCTGTGCCAGTTCCTGGTGGCGGGGTACGACGGGGACGCCGCGAAGGTCTGGGAGGGTGCGGCGACCGGGGCGGAGCTGTTGAAGCGGCTGGAGGCGCTGCCGGGGTTCGGGAAGCAGAAGTCGCAGATCTTCCTGGCGCTGCTGGGCAAGCAGTACGGGGTGCAGCCGAAGGGCTGGCGGGAGGCCGCCGGGGCGTACGGGGAGCAGGGCGCCTTCCGGTCGGTGGCGGACATCACCGGGCCCGAGTCACTGGTGAAGGTGCGGGCACACAAGCAGGAGATGAAGCAGGCGGCCAAGGTGGAGAAGGCCGAGAAGGCCGCAAAGCTCAAGTGAGCCGCTCGTACGGGTAGTGGTCACGGATGTGCTCGTGGAAGTAGCGGCCGAGACTCGGAGCTGCCAGCAGGGAGCGGTGGACCTCCGGCGGCACGCCCGGATAGCGGTAGACCGAGCCGCTGTGGAACTCGAGCTCGAGCGTCGTGCCCTGATGGCCGACGGAGCGTAGGCAGCTGGATTCCACCTGTTGACGGTTCATGGCGTCTCCGTACCTTCATGGTACGTACGTAATACTGACGATATGTCACCTATCACCGACACCGGACACCGTCTGCTCGCCGATCTGCTCGTGGTGGGCCGGCCGTACCCGCTGGTGCTCGGCGGAGACTGTGCCGCCCGGGCGCACGGCCTGGTGGAGCGGCCGGTACGCACGGTGGAGCTGGCCACCGAGAGCCCGGTGCCGCTGGCGGAGCTGACCCGGACGGTGGCCGACGGGCTGGCGCGGCGCGGCTGGTCGGTCCAGGTGCTGGTGGGTGATCCGCTGGTGTCGGCACTGGCGGCGACCGACCCGGGGACGGCCGAGGTGTACGGGGTGGAGCTCCGGAAGGAGACCTTCTGGCAGCGGCCGGTGCAGGGTCCGGACGGTCCGGTGCTGGCGCTGGAGGACTTGGCCGGGACGGAGGTCCGGGCGCTGGCGGACCGGGGGCTGCCCCGGGACCTGGTGGATCTGCACGCCCTCTCGGACCGCTGGTCCTACCCGGAGCTGGAGACCCTCGGCCGGCACCACACCGGCCCGGACGGGCTGGACCTGACGGAGTTGCAGTCCCGGCTGAGTGGCGCGGACTGGATCGACGACGCGAGTTTCACCGCGCTGGGCCTGGCCCCTGAGCAGGTGTCAGCCCTGCGCGGCTGGGCGCAGGGCTGGGTCGACGACCTCGCCGAGCGGCTGATGGAGGCGACGGAGCCGACCGATCCCGAGGACCGGCCGGCGCTCGAAACCCCGGCTGACGGCTACTTGTAGAACGGCGCGTCGTCCGGCCCGACGTACTCGGGGCGGTACCAGCGGGCCGGGCGGAGCGAGTCGCGGATCTCGTCGGCCACCCCGAGCACCGAGGCGAACAGCGCCATCCGGGTCGGGATGCCCGCGTCGGTCTGCCGGAAGATGGCCAGCCGGGGGTCGCGGTTGAGGTCGGGGCTGAGGTCGTTGGAGCCGGGGCGGCCGTCGCGGGGCAGCGGATGCATGATCACCGCGTCCGCCCGGAACACCCGGTCGGCCAGCGCGGCGTCCACCCGGAAGTCGTCGCTGTAGGGCAGCGGCCGGTCCTTGAAGCGCTCGGTCTGCAGGCGGGTGGTGTAGACGACGTCCGCGTCCTTGAGCCCCAGGCTCGGCTGGTCGCTCTCCTCCACCGTGTGGCCCCGCTCGGCCGCCAGCTCCAGCAGGTGGGCGGGCATGTTCAGCTCGTCCGGAGCGACGCAGACGATGGTCAGGTTGTCGTACCGAGAGAGCAGCTTGACCAGCGAGTGCACGGTACGGCCGTGCCGCAGGTCGCCGACCAGGGCGATCCGGCTGCCGTCCACGGTCTTGCCGAGGCGGCCGAACTCGCGGTGGATGGCGAACATGTCGAGCAGCGCCTGGGTGGGGTGCTCACCCGCGCCGTTGCCCGCGTTGACCACCGGCACGTTGGTGGCGGCGGCGAACTCGTGGATCGAGCTGACCTCGGGGTGCCGCATCACCACCAGGTCGCAGTAGCCGCTGACCACCCGGCTGGTGTCGGCCAGCGACTCGCCCTTGGCGATCGAGGTGACCTCCGTGCCGGTGGTGGAGGTGACGCCGCCGCCGAGGCGGAGGAAGGCGGTCTCGCAGCTGAGCCTGGTCCGCGTGCTGGCCTCGAAGAACAGGCTGGCCATCACGGCGCCTTCGAGCACCCGGGTGACCTGCTGCCCCCGGGCCACCGGCACCAGCAGGTCGGCCAGTTCGAAGAGCCGCTCCAACTCGTCCCGGTCGAAGAGATCGCTGGAGAGAATGTGCTTCCCGGTCAGTGACATGGCGGCTCGGTTCTCCCTGTGGCTGCGCGGTGGATGCCGCCAGTTTACTGGCCCGGCGGCACCCGTCCGGCCTCCCCCGCCCGCCCCCGTGGCACCTGCGGACCGGCCGCCACCAGGACTTTCGTCCCCGTACGGACGGCCGGGGAGGGGCACCGAGGATCGCCCCGGATCCATCAGGTCCGCCGCAGAACGCGGGTCAGGGCCTGGCGTGCTCCACCGTGAGCAGCGCCCGGCCGAGCGTGTGGAAGGTCAGGTTGAACCCGACCACGGCGGCCGGGGTGTCCGGGCCGAGGTCCAGCGCCGGGACGTCGAGCGCGTGCACCGCGAAGACGTACCGGTGGGCCGGCCCGGGCGGCGGGGCGGCGCCGTCGTAGCGGTGGCCGGAGGTGTCGTTGCGGACGTGGAAGGCCGCGCCCGGCAGACTCGCGTCGGACGCGCCCGCGCCGCGCGGCAGTTCGGTGGTGTCGGCGGGGAGGTTGACCGCGAGCCAGTGCCACCAGCCGCTGGCGGTGGGCGCGTCGGGGTCGAAGCAGGTGACCGCGAAGCCCCTGGTCCCGGCCGGGAATCCGGACCAGGACAGCTGCGGGGACTCGTTGCCGCCGCTGTGCACGTGGGCGTCCGGTGTCCGCCCGCCGTCGGTCAGGTCGGCGCTGGTGAGCTCGAACGAGGGTACGGGCGGCAGGAATTCGTACGGGAGCGGCGCGCGCTGGCTCATCGCGGAGGCATCCTCACTCATGGTTGGCAGAGTCTCCCGCAGTCTAGGAGCGCCCCGTAGAGTCACGGTCATGCCAGCCGACAACACGCCCAGCAGCATCCCCGACCCCGCCCGGATGGTGGCCGACGCCCGGCGCGCCTTCTTCGTGATGTTCGGCCTGCTCTGTCTGGTCTGGGCGGTACAGCTGGCCAACTGGCTGACCGACTACCGGCTCACCGTCGAGGGCGGCATCCTGGCCCGCCGTCCCGACCAGCTCGCCGACCTGTTGACCGCGCCGTTCCTTCATGTCAACTGGCAGCACCTGGAAGGCAATTCGGGGCCACTGTTCGTGTTCGGCTTCCTGGCGGCGTACCGGGGCATCAAGCGCTTCCTCGGCCTGACCGCACTGCTGGTGCTGACCAGCGGGGCGGCGGTCTGGCTGTTCTCGGACGACCGGTCGGTGACGGTCGGGGCCAGCGGCGTGATCTACGGGTACTTCGGCTACGTGGTGCTGCGCGGCTTGATCGACCGGAATCTGATCGACAGTCTGATCGGCGTGGTGATGGGCGCGTCCTTCGCCTACATCCTCACCACGGCGGTGCCCGGCACACCCGGCGTGAGCTGGCAGGGCCACCTCGGCGGGCTGGTCGGCGGGCTGGCGGGCGCCTGGATCTTCCGCGCCCGGAAGGGCTCCGACCCGGCACCCGCCCCCGCCCCCACCTCCGTGCCCGGTCAGGCCGAGGCTCCGCCGAGCGAGCGAGCGCAGCTGCTCAAGGAGCTGGACGACCTCGGCCTGTGAGCCGTCCGGGCAGTCCGAGCAGTCCGAGCCGCTCACGCAGTCAGGTATAGACCAATACGGGCATCCCCGGTTAGCGTGGGCTCCCCCGCACCACCTGCCCCGGAGCCGCCCCGTGGAGTCGTCCGTCCTCGCCTTCGCCACCGACCTGATCGACGAGGGCTCCGACACCTTCTTCGGCAACCTGACCGACCGGGCCGGCGTCGGCGGCGTCACCCTCGCGTCCGTCTACCACGAGGCGCGTGACGTCTTCCCGCACAACCCCCGCCGGGTGATCCGCTACCTGGAGCCCGGCGCCGCCTACTTCCGCCCCGACCCGGCCCGCTGGGCCGGCCGACGGCTGACCCCGCTGCCGTCCACCGCGATCGGCGACGGCGACCCGTTCGCCGAGGCGGCCGAGGAGGCCCAGCGGCGCGGGCTCAAGCTGCACGCCTGGACGGTCTTCTGCCACAACGACCGGCTCGGCTTCCGGCACCCCGACGTCTCCCCCGAGAACGCCTTCGGCGACCGCCACCTGACCGAGCTCTGCCCGGCCAACCCCGAGGTCCGCGAGTACGCGACCACCCTGGTCGGCGAGTTCGCCCGGTACGGGGTGGACGCGATCCGGGCCGAGTCGCTGCACTTCCACGGCCTCCGGCACGGCTACCACCACGAGCGCTACTTCGAGGAGCTCGGCCCGGTCGCCGAGGCCCTGCTCGGGGTCTGCTTCTGTCCCCACTGCCTGGCCAACGCGGGCCCCGACGCCGAGCGGGTCCGCACCGTGGTCCGAGCCGAGCTGCGCGCCCGGCTGGCCGACGAACGCCGGGCGGCCGAGCCCCTCGCCCTGGACGAACTGGCCGACGGCGCGGTGGCCGCCTACATCGACGCCTCAGCCCGCACCGTCACCTCACTGGCGGCGGAGGTCGCCGAGGCCGCGAGCGCCGGCGGCATGCGGCTCACCTTCATGGACGGCGGCGGCCCCGGCACCGGCTGGCTCTCCGGCATCGACCTGCCCGCCCTCACCAAGGCCGCCCACCAGATCGAGACCCTCGGCTACGCCACCACCCCCGAGGCCGTCCGGGAGAAGGTCGCCGCGTTTGCTCTGCACGGCGTACGCCCCGAGGAGATGGCGGTCATCCTGCGCCCCATGGCCTCCGACTGCGACAGCCCGGAGAACCTCGCCGCCAAGATCGCCGTCCTGCGCGACCTGGGCGTCCCCGAGGTCGAGTTCTACAACTACGGCCTGATGCGCCTCTCCTCCATGGACCGCATCGGCCGAGCCCTCAGCTGACGCCCCAGCCGCCTACGGTTCAGGGGCTCGGGGAACTGCGACGCCGACCTCGGAAGCGTTGCAGCCACGTATCCGGTCAGGCACTTTCGCCGTTCAGCGCCGCCGCCTCGACGTCCCGAACAGATTCCGCGAGATCTCCCGCCCCAACTGAGTCCCGGCCGAGCGGGCGAAGGACTTCAGCATCGGGTTGCTCAGCAGCGAACCAAGCAGCCCACCGCCCTCCTCAGCGGGTTTCGGCGCAGGGACCGGCTCCGGCTCCGCGACCGCAGGCTCAGGCCGGGCGGTCAGCTTCTCGTACGCCGACTCCCGGTCGACCGCGTCCCGGTAACGCGCCGTCAGCACCGACCCGTCCACCGCCGCCCGCAGCACCGCCTCCTCCACCGGCCCCATCAGCGACTGCGGCGCCCGCAGCCGGGTCGCGGCGACCGGCGTCGGCGCCCCCTTCTCCGACAGCACCGTCACCACCGCCTCCCCCGTCCCCAGCTGGGTGAGCACCTCGGTCAGGTCGTACGTGGACTTCGGGAAGGTGGAGACGGTCGCCTTCAGCGCCTTGGCGTCGTCCGGGGTGAAGGCCCGCAGCGCGTGCTGCACCCGGTTGCCGAGCTGCGCCAGCACGTCCGCCGGGACGTCCTTCGGGGTCTGGGTGACGAAGAAGATCCCGACCGCCTTGCTGCGGATCAGCCGGACGGTCTGGGTGATCGCCTCCAGGAAGCCCTCCGAGGCGCCCTTGAAGAGCAGGTGCGCCTCGTCGAAGAAGAACACCAGCTTCGGCCGGTCCAGGTCCCCGACCTCGGGCAGCTCCTGGTAGAGGTCGGCCAGCAGCCACATCAGGAAGGTGGAGAACAGCCGGGGCCGGTCCTGCACCGCAGGGAGCTCCAGCACCGACACCACCCCACGGCCGTCCGGCGCGGTCCGCAGCAGTTCCGCCGTGTCGAACTCCGGTTCGCCGAAGAACGCACCGGCCCCCTCGTTCTCCAGCACCGTCAACGAACGCAGGATCACCCCCGCGGTCGCCGACGACAGCCCGCCGACGCCCTTGAGCTGCTCCTTTCCCTCCGGCGAGGTGAGGAAGGAGATCACCGCCGAGAGGTCCTTGAGGTCGTACAGCTCCAGGCCGTTCTTGTCGGCGAAGTGGAAGATCAGGCCGAGCGAGGCCTCCTGAGTCTCGTTCAGCTCCAGCACCTTGGCCAGCAGCAGCGGGCCGAAACTGGTCACGGTGGCCCGCAGCGGGATGCCGTTGCCGAGACCGCCGAGCGCGTAGAACTCGGTCGGGAAGCCCTGGCCCTGCCACTGCTGCCCGACCTCCCCGGCCCGGGCCCGCACCCTGTCGTTGGCGGTGCCCGGGGCGGAGATGCCGGAGACGTCGCCCTTGATGTCGGCCAGGAAGACCGGCACACCCTGGGCCGAGAGCTGTTCGGCCATCAGCTGCAGGGTCTTGGTCTTCCCGGTGCCGGTCGCCCCGGCCACCAGCCCGTGCCGGTTGAGCACACCGAGCGGAATCCGGACCTGCGCCCCGGGGTACGCGGCGCCGTCCAGCAGTACCGCGCCGAGCTCCAGCGCGGGTCCGGTGAAGGCGTACCCGGCCGCGATGTCCCGGACGGCGGTGGGCATTTCCTGGGTGGTCATCTGGGCGGACTCCCGCTCGGGTCGGAGGGATCGTCAGAACTGGTACCCCTCAAATGGGGACACTTCCTATGTAATCCCTATGAATCTCCGAACGCAGGCCGCGCCGCGCTTGCTGTGCCTCGGGGCGGCGTGACGGTAGGCTTTCCGTGTGATCTTCAAGCGCATCGGCAACGGACGGCCGTACCCGGATCACGGCCGGACCAGCACCCGCCAGTGGGCGGACGTAGCGCCGCGCCCGGTGCGGCTGGACCAGCTGGTGACCACCAAGGGGCAGTTGGATCTGGAGACCCTGCTGGCCGAGGACTCCACCTTCTACGGGGACCTTTTCGCCCACGTGGTGAAGTGGCACGGCGATCTCTACCTGGAGGACGGCCTGCACCGCGCGGTGCGTGCCGCGCTCCAACAGCGCCAGGTGCTGCACGCCCGGGTGCTGGAGATGGACTACCCACCGGCCCCACCCACCTCCTGACCTGTCATCACCCTTCCGCGCAGCCGTTCGGGTGCCGGTACATCCTTTCGAGTGCGCAGGTACTCCAGATGATGATCATTTAGTACCTTCGCACCCGGAGTGGCACTAATCTGCTGAGTACGGCCGAAAAGTATCCGGCGTTCCGCCCTCCCGGCCGCACCCGTCACCGAGCCTTGCCCTGGCACGAGGGGGAGACCGACCCGTGAGCATGTTGACTCCCCAGGGACTGAAGGGGAAGCAGTACCGGATCACCGGTAACTCCTACCCCCGCCTTGGACGCCCGCCCCGCAGGAGCCGCAAGGTCCTCGCCCTGATCGGCTCGCTGCTCGCCCTCGCCCTGATCGGCCTCGGCGGAGTGCAGCTGGTGGACATCTTCTCCGGCAAGCACCGGGGTACCGCCCAGGCCTGCGCCTCCCCCGCCCCGACCGTCTCCGGCAAACCGCTGGCCGCGCCGGACGCCGCACCCGGTGCGCCGTCGGCACCGCCGAGCAGCACCGCCGTACCGCAGCCGGCCGCCGTCACGGTGAACATCTACAACGCCACGGCCAAGTCCGGCCTGGCCGCGCGGACCGCCGAGGAGTTCAAGAAACGCGGCTTCACCATCGGCAAGGTCGGCAACGCGCCCGCCAACGTCGAGAAGCTGCCCACCACCACCGTCCAGGTGATCAGCGGCCCGGCCGGCCTCGGCGGCGCCACCCTGCTCGCCGCCCAGGTCACCGGCGCCACCAAGACCGCCGACACCCGGGTCGACCCCTCGGTCGACGTGGTGGTCGGCGACGCCTTCACCACACTGCTCGAACCGGCCCAGGCCGCCGAGGCACTGGCCGTCGCCACCAAGCCGTCGCCGGTGGCCTCCCCGCTGCCGGGCAGCTGCTGACCCGCCCGCCGTACGCAGAAGGGCCCCACCTCCGCGGAGGTGGGGCCCTTCTTGCCATCCGCTCGCTCAGCCGGCCGTGCCGTACAGCCGGTCGCCCGCGTCGCCGAGGCCCGGCACGATGTAGCCGTTCTCGTTCAGCCGCTCGTCCACGGCGGCGGTGACCACGGTGACCGGCAGCCCGGCCAGTTCACGCTCCATCACCGCGACGCCCTCCGGCGCGGCCAGCAGCACCACAGCCATGACGTCGGTGGCGCCCCGCTCGATCAGCATCCGGATCGCCGCGACCAGCGTGCCGCCGGTGGCCAGCATCGGGTCCAGCACGTACACCTGACGGCCCGAGAGGTCCTCCGGCATCCGGGTGGCGTAGGTGGACGCCTCCAGGGTCTCCTCGTTGCGCACCATGCCCAGGAAGCCGACCTCGGCGGTCGGCAGCAGCCGGGTCATGCCGTCCAGCATGCCGAGCCCGGCGCGCAGGATCGGCACCACCAGCGGACGCGGGTAGCTCAGTCGGGTGCCGGTGGTGACCGCGACCGGGGTGGTGATCTCCACCCGGTCGGTCCGGACGTCCCGGGTGGCCTCGTACGCGAGGAGGGTGACCAGCTCGTCGGTCAGCCGACGGAAGGTCGGTGAGTCGGTGCGCTCGTCGCGCAGGGTGGAGAGCTTGTGGGCCACCAGCGGGTGGTCGACGACATGGAGACGCATGCTCCGACCATAACGGGCAGCGGCACACATGTACGACCCGCCAGGCCCTCCCCCGGCGCTCTGTGACGCCCTGCACGCCTTCACCACCCCTCCTCCCCGGCGCGCGGCGGCAATCCCGATACCTCCGCATCTCCTGTGGTATTTACCGGACAGTTCTGGGAAAGTCGGACGGTATGAAGAGCACCCCGCACGCCGGGCCCGGCTCGACAGAGCAGCCCGAGGCCCCACCCGAGACCGAAGCGGAACGCCGCCGACGGCGCGCCCGCTTCCTCCGTGAGCTGGCCGAGGCCCGGGAGTTGCGGGCCAGGGTGCAGCCCCGGCGCACCAAGGAGCGCCGGATGCGTGAGGCGCTCCGGATGCGAACCTTCCGAATCTGACGGCGCGTCGGCCGTCCAGCATCCTCTTCCGACACGACCTGCGAAGACGCGCTGCCGAACACTCCCCGCAGGGCCCGGGTTTCTGTCACGATGCCGGAGGGACGGTCCGAACAGCGGGCCGCCTCTGGCGCGGGGGCGGCCAGACCGCGTTCGCCCGAGATCGCCTACAGCCGAGACCAATCTTGGGAGAGTCCCTGGTGGCGTACTTCGCTGCAGTGCTTGCTCGCACCGACGGCGCGTGGGATGTGAGCGAGACAGAGCTGGACAACGTCGAGACCATTGCCGACCTGGCCGACCTGGCCCGGGCGGCGGCCCAGGACGACGAGAGCGTCCTGGTCTTCATCGAGCAGGAGGACGCCTGGTTCGCCGTCCTCCGGGTGGACGGCGAGGAGGATCCGCGGATCTTCGTCTCCGACGGAGCCGCCGCCGCGCGCAGCTCCTACGGCTCCATCCTCACCGACGAACTGATCGACCGGGTCGGCGACGCCGACTTCGACGACCTGGACAGCCTGGTCACCGACCTCGACGACGAGGAAGCGGGCCAGAGCTCCGAGGACGACGACGAGGACGAGTCCGCCGGGGCCACCGGTCCGGGCGGCGTGCCGGTCGGGCCGCTCGGCGACCCGGAGCTGCTGATCGAGTTCGGCCTGACCGCCGAGGGACTGGTCGACCTCAGCGGCGAAGGGGCGATGCCCGGCGACGCCCTGTCCGAGATCGCCGACGCGATCGGCTGCGGCGAGGTGCTGGAGGCGGTGCGGTAGCCGGTCCTGCGGTGCCCGACACTGGTCCCATGCAGATCGCCCCGCTCCCGGCCCCCGTACGCCCCGACCCGGTACGCGACCGCTGGACGGACGCGATGCGCCTCGCCATCGACGAGGCCGCACTCGCCACCGCCACCGGTGACGTACCGGTCGGGGCGCTCGTCCTGGGCCCGGACGGGACGGTCATCGGCCGCGGCCACAACGAGCGCGAGGCCGTCGGCGACCCCACCGCACACGCCGAGGTGGTCGCCATCCGGCAGGCCGCCACCGCCCTCGGCGAGTGGCGGCTGGCCGGCTGCACCCTGATCGTCACCCTCGAACCCTGCACCATGTGCGCGGGCGCCATCGTGCTCGCCCGGGTCGACCGCGTCGTCTACGGCGCCTACGACGACAAGGCCGGCGCGGCGGGCTCCCTGCTCGACGTCCTCCGCGACCCGCGCCTCAACCACCGCCCCGAGGTCGTCCACGGCGTCCTCGCCGAGCCCTGCGCCGACCAGCTCCGCGCCTTCTTCGACTCCCACCGCTGAACTGATTTCGTCCCCGCCCACCCCGTCCGGTAGAGTCTCGTCTCGGTAGCGTGTCCGAGCGGCCAAAGGAGCACGCCTCGAAAGCGTGTGTGGGGGCAACTTCACCGTGGGTTCGAATCCCACCGCTACCGCCAGCTCGACGAAGGGCCCCGATCCACTGGATCGGGGCCCTTCGCGTTTCCCGGAGACACCCCTTGGCGGGGGAGACGAAGAAGGCCCCGCGCTCGGGGCGTTGACCACCAATGCCCGGGGAGTGCGGAGCCTGCTTCTGGTTGGAGGGGGCAACCGTCCCGGGGGGACGGACGGTTGCCCCGGCGGAGTCCCACAACCGGGGTCGTGTCGGGGGGAAGCCACGACGCCCGGTCCCACAGCGGGGAGCTCCGGTCCACGTACCGGTGATTCCTGCCAGATCCCTCGGTACGTGTTCCATCCTGCTGGACGGGGTGCGGGCGGGCATCCGGAGAAGGGCCCCTCTTGCGGGGACCTTCGTCCCGGGGAGTGAACGGGGCCCTCACCTGATGGGCCGTCTGGTGGATAAGCTGCGGGGGCACGTGGTGCGGCGATCGGGAGGCGGGCGGTTCGGGTGGCACAGGCGAAGAGGATCGGCATGTGGATGCTGCTGATCTTCGTGATCTACACGATCATCAGTTCTCCGACCAGGGCGGCCGAGTTGGTCCAGTCGGGGTTCGTCGGGATCTCGGACGCGGCCAAGGCGGTCGGGACGTTCATGACCGGACTGGTGAGCTGACCGGGGTCGTCCCGGGCTACCGTGGGCGGGTTCGAGCAGTACACCCTCACCCCCGCTAGGAGCGGCAGCGTGATCCGGCACCTGGTCCTGTTCAAGCTCAACGACGGCGTAGCGAAGGACGACCCGAGGGCGCTCGCGGGCGCCAAGGCGTTCGACGAGCTCGGCGGTCTGATCCCCGAGCTGCGCGAGTGGGAGTGCGGCTGGAACACCACCGAGCGGGACATCGCGTACGACTACGCGATCAACAGCAAGGTGGAGGACCGCGAGGCGCTGGCCGCCTACATCGGCCACCCGGCCCATCAGGCTGCCGCCGGAAAGTGGCGTGAATTCGCCACCTGGGTGATCGCCGACATCGAGGTCTGATCGTCCAAAACTGAACGATCGTACCCGGAGCACCGTTGGGCCCCCTGGCATGCAGGACGCCGGGGGGCCTTTCCGTGCCCGGCAGCTCTCCCGACAATCGGCCAACACGCCTACCGCCGGTGCTTGCCCGCGATGTGCACGACTTGTGATGCTATGACCGGTTTTGCCGGAACCTGGCGAGGTGATGAGCGAGCGCGGACCACAGCCGGTGGGTCGGATTCGCAGGGACTTGGGAGGGGTGACGTGTCCGTGCAGACACAGGGCAGCAGCGCGCCGGAGACCGGCGAGGAGGCCGTACCGAAGGAGCCCGACGAGGCTCAGCAGGTCGACCCGCTGGTGGAGTTGAGGGAGCGTCCGCCGGGCGCCCGGAGTTCGGTGGACGTCCGGACGCTGACCAGGGTGCTGTTCGAGCGGCTGTCCGAGCTGCCGCCGGGCGCACCGGAGCGCGAGCGGGTACGGGCGGCGCTGATCGAGGCGAACATCCCGCTGGTGCGCTACGCCGCGACCCGGTTCCGCAGCCGGAACGAGCCGATGGAGGACATCGTCCAGGTCGGCACGATCGGCCTGATCAACGCGATCGACCGGTTCGACCCGACCCGGGGCGTGCAGTTCCCCACCTACGCGCTGCCGACCATCCTCGGCGAGATCAAGCGGTACTTCCGGGACAACGTCCGCACCATGCACGTCCCACGCCGGCTCCAGGAGCTCTGGGTCCAGGTCAGCGGTGCCATGGAGGAGCTGACGATCACTCACGGCCGCTCGCCCAAGGTGCCGGAGATCGCGGCCAACCTGCGCATCCCGGAGGAGGATGTCCGGGCCTGCCTGGCGGCCGGCCGGGCGTACAACGCGGCCTCGCTGGAGGCCGCCCAGGAGCACGAGGGCGGACTCGCCCTGCTGGACCGGCTCGGCTACGAGGACTCGGCGCTCGCCGACGTGGAGCACCGGGACATGGTCAGGCACCTGCTGGTGCAACTGCCGGAGCGGGAGCGGCGGATCATCATGCTGAGGTTCTTCGCGAACCTGACACAGTCCCAGATCAGCACCGAGCTGGGCATGTCGCAGATGCACGTGTCCCGGCTACTCTCCAGAATCCTGACCAGACTGCGGACCGGGAACTCCTGGGAGGAGTAGGGTCCTCGCTGCGCGTTACCGCTGAGTGACATCTTGCGACGTTCGGGTTTGCCGGGGCGCGTGGTCCGGTATTGAGCTGGAGGGGTCGTTCGGCTCCGGGAACTGTCACTGGGTGATACCCGTTGAACAGTCAGTCACAAGGGGGTGGGGAGCATGTCCGGAGAGCTGGGCAGTGCGGAGGGCCACGGTATGACGGCGGCTCTCGTGTCGGTGGTCGAGCAGGTGACGGAGCAGCAGCGTCCGGCCCAGCAGATCCCGGCACAGCAGACGGCTTCGCCCGTCCTCACCGTGGACCGCACGCTGGACACCCGGACGCTGTCGCGTTCGCTGTTCCAGCGACTGGCCGTGCTGGAGCCGGGCACCGTCGAGCACACGTACGTCCGCGACACCCTGATCGAGCTCAACCTGCCACTGGTCCGGTACGCCTCCGCCCGCTTCCGCAGCCGGAACGAGCCGATGGAGGACATCGTCCAGGTCGGCACGATCGGCCTGATCAAGGCGATCGACCGGTTCGACCCGGAGCGCGGCGTGGAGTTCCCGACCTTCGCGATGCCCACCGTGGTCGGCGAGATCAAGCGCTTCTTCCGGGACACCAGCTGGTCGGTCCGGGTCCCCCGGCGGCTGCAGGAGCTGCGGCTGGCGCTGACCAAGGCCGGCGACGAGCTGTCCCAGAAGCTCGACCGCTCCCCCACCGTCGCCGAGCTGGCGGTCTTCCTCGGCGTCAGCGACGAGGACGTGGTGGAGGGGCTCGCGGTCGGCAACGCGTACACCGCCAGCTCGCTGGACTCCACTCCCGGCGAGGAGGACGGCGACGGCCCGCTGGCCGACCGGCTCGGCTACGAGGACCTGGCGCTGGAGGGCGTCGAGTACCGCGAGTCGCTCAAGCCGCTGCTGGCCAAGCTGCCGCCGCGGGAGCGGAGGATCATCATGCTGCGCTTCTTCGGGAATCTGACGCAGTCCCAGATCGGCGAGGAGATCGGCATCTCGCAGATGCACGTCTCCCGGCTGCTGACCAAGACGCTGACCCAGCTGCGGGCCGGGCTGATCAGCGAGTAGGCCTCAGAGCAGGAGGTTGGCGCGCAGGCCGGCCAGGACGGTGTCGTCGAGACCGAGACCGTCCTGCCAGAAGTGCCCGAACGAGGTCCAGCCGGTCGCGACCTCCTCGAAGGCCGCCTCCAGGTACTCCCGCTCGGCCCGGAAGACCGGCAGCAGCAGGGTCGGGTCCTTCATCAGGCCCTGGGTGCCGAAGCTCTCCATGATGTGCGCGATCAGCGCGGCCGAGCGGGTGTTGGTGAGCAGGTAGTCCTCGAACACGGTGTCCCGGTCGACGCCGAGCGCGGTCAGCGTGAGCGCGGCCACCCAGCCGGTCCGGTCCTTGCCCGCCGAGCAGTGGAACAGCACCGGCGGGCCGTCCGGCGCGGCCAGCAGCCGCAGCACGGTGGCGAACCGGTCCCGGGCCACCGGGTCGGTGACGAACCAGCGGTAGAGGCCGGTCATCATCCCGGCCGCCTTGCCGTTGCCGAGCAGCGCGAACTGCTTGTCCGCGTCCCGGTCGGCCAGCGCGTCGCGCAGCGCCACGTAGATGTCGAAGTCGGCGGCGAACACCGGCAGGTGGTGCAGGGTCGGACCCTCCATGCCGACCGGCTCGACGGTGAACGGCTCGGTGGAACGCGTGAGCTCGACCAGGTCGGCCGTGGGCAGACCGGGGATCAGGTCGGGGCCCGCCTCCCGGACCTCGTCCGTGCTGCGCAGGTCGACCACCCGGCGGACGCCGGCCGCGACCAGTAGGGCGCCGTCCTCGGCGGTGAGCCGGTTCAGCGCGTCCGCCCGCAGGGCGACACCGTGCCGCAGCACCGCGCCGTCCGTGGTCCGGTAGCCGCCGAGGTCGCGGGCGTTGGCCGCTCCCGACAGCCCGAGGCTGCGGGCGATCTCGGTGGACTGCTGGGTCACGGGGGCCTCCGGTGGCACTGGTGTACGGGTCGCTCGGGCCCGGCCAGTCTAGGTTCTGTCCGGTCGGGCCCGTCGCGTCCGCGCGCAGCGCCGGGCACCCGGCCGGAGCCAGGTGCCCGGGCGCCGCCGAGTGCCTACGTGGCGGAGTGGTTACTTGACGGCCAGCCAGATCACGGCGCCGAGCACCAGCAGAGCGACGACCGCAATGCCGGCGAACAGGCCGGTGCGGTTGCTGTTGCCACTGGCGCTGCCGTAGGTGGTGACCGAACCGGGCGCCTGGGCGGCCGGGGTCTCTTCGACGAACGCCCGGAACATCTGGGTGTTGCCGGCGGGGTCGTAGTCGTTGTCAGCCATGGCAGGACTCTAGCCAACCCTGCCGGTCGGGGAACACCCCGGACCCCTCGTAGGAGTGACCGGCCGCCGGCCGGCGACCGGTGACTGCAACGGGCATGCGACAGCCTCGTGAAGAGTGGCCCCGGACCGGAATGGCGATCCGCGTGATCCGGTTGACTCCGGTCATGACCGACAACCTCAGCGACGCTCCCCACAAGGTGACCCTCGGCGGTTCGGATCTCGCCGTGTCCACCCTCTCGCTCGGCGGCAACGTGTTCGGCTGGACCGCCGACCGGGCGGAGTCCTTCGCCGTACTCGACGCGTACGCGGCCGGCGGCGGCAACTTCGTCGACACCGCCGACGTGTACTCGTCCTGGGTGCCGGGCAACACCGGCGGCGAGTCCGAGACCATCATCGGCGACTGGCTGCGCAGCCGGGCCAACCGCGCCGACATCGTGCTGGCGACCAAGGTCGGCGCCCACCCGGAGGCCAGCGGGCTGTCCGCCGTGACCGTCAAGGCCGCGGTCGAGGACTCGCTGCGCCGGCTCGGGGTCGACCACATCGACCTGCTCTACACCCACCGGGACGACACCGGGACGCCGGTCGATGAGTTCGTCCCCGCCCTCGACCAGCTGGTGCGGGAGGGCAAGGTCCGGGCGGTGGCCGCCTCCAACATCAGCGCGGAGCGGCTCACCGAGGCGCTGGAGTTCTCGGCCCGGGAGGGCCTGGCGGCGTACGTCGCGGTGCAGCCGCACTACAACCTGGTCTCCCGCAGCACGTACGAGGGGCCGCTCGCCGACGTGGTCGCGGCGCACGGGCTGTCCGCCGTGCCGTACTACGCACTCGCCTCCGGCTTCCTGACCGGCAAGTACCGGCCGGGCGGCGGCACGGTGCAGAGCGCCCGGGCGCTCGGCGCCGCGCGCTACCTGGAGGACCCGCGCGGGCCGAAGGTGCTGGACGCCCTCGACCAGGTCGCCGCCGCACACGGCGTGGCGCCGGCCACCGTCGCACTGGCCTGGCTGGCCGCGCAGCCGACCGTCGCCGCGCCGATCGCCAGCGCGCGGACGGTGGAGCAGCTGCCGCCCCTGCTGGCGGCGGGCCGGCTGGAGCTCGAGGCGACGGAGCTGGCGCTGCTGGACGCGGCCTCGGCCTGACGGGGTGGCAGGCTGACGGTGGGTCGGCTGACGGCGCATCGGGGTGCGGGGGCCGCGCGAGCTGACGGATTGGCAGCTCGCGCGGACTCCCGTCGCACCCCGATGAGCGCACGGGCACCGCGCTACGGGCGGCCGAAGTGGGTGGGGAAGTACCCCTTGCTCAGGGTCGAGACGCGGATGGTGGTGCCGGGGCGGGCGGCTTCCAGGTACTTGTTGTCGCCGAGGTAGATGGCGACATGGTGGATGCCCGAGGCCCGGCTGCTGTTGGACCAGAAGATCAGGTCACCCCGGCGGAGTTCGCCCGACCCGATGTGGCTGACGGCCGCGTACTGGTCGTCCGCGACCCGCGGCAGGTTGATCCCGGCCCGGCGGTACGCCTGCTGCACCAGGCCGGAGCAGTCGAAGCCGGACGGGCCGTTGCCGCCCCAGATGTACGGCTTGCCGAGTTGGGCCGAGGCGAAGGCGATCGCCGATTCGATGCTGCCGTCGGCAGGCGTCGAGGGCGTCGTCGGAGGGGCGGGCGTGGGGGCCGGAGTGGTGCTGCCGCCGCCGGACTGGCCGGTGCGGGCCTGGTACACCGAGAGATGGCTGGTGTAGCGCCACTCGCCGCTGCTGTTCTTGAACCAGTACTTCGAGCCATCCCAACCCTGCTGGATACCACCGGAGTTGGTGGACGATCCGGCAGAGGAGGAGCCCGAGCCCGACCCGGTGCGGGACTGGTAGACCGAGAGGTAACTGGTGTAGCGCCACTCGCCGTTGGCGTTCTTGAACCAGTACTTCGAACCGTCCCAACCCTGCTTGCTGGGCGCCGGCATGGCGTTCGCGGTGGTCACCCCCAGCCCGAGCCCGACCACTCCCGCACCGGCCAGCACGGTGGTGGCGACACAGGTGGCACGGACCGCCCGATGTATTCGGCCGCCGTCAGTGCCGCCGGGTCCGGCGGCACTCCGGTCCCCGAGCAGTCGGCGGGCGGCGGCCAGGCAGTGGGCGCAGGTGCACGGTCCGGCGGTCGGGGAGATGTCGGAGAAACCGATCAGGGAGGGGTCGGTGGCTATCTTCACGCGGGCTTTCCTTCCTTCCTCGCGGCCCGGGCGGCCGGCGAGGGTACTGAGGCGGCCACCCCGGCGGGGGCGACGAACGCGACCAGCAGGTGCTCCATCAGCGCGCTGCGGGCCGCCTCGTCCAACTCGTGGGCAGTGGCCCGCTCCAGGCGGCGGACCGCGAGGGCGGCGGCCTCGACCGCGTCGTCCACCAGGACGGTCCGCAGACCGGCGTCCAGGTCGGCGAGGCGGCGGCGGCGCATGCTCTCGGCCACCTCCGGCGCGTAGTCGAGGGCGAGCGGCTGGACCGAGTAGACCTCGATCCCGGCCGGAGCCGCCTCGGCGGCCAGCGACCTGGTCAGCTCGTCGGCGAACCACTGGCCGTCCCGCAGGGCGGGGCCGGGAACGGAGTTGCTGTCGCAGGGCAGGGCACTCGCGGTACGGGTGAGCACCGCGTGCACCTGCTCGCGCAGGTAGTCCTCGTGTTCGGCGATGGCGAGCGTCGCCCTGGCCGTGTCCCGGACCCGCCAGACGATCAGCAGTCGGACCACGATCGGGGTACCGGTGCGGTCGGCGACCTGGACCGGCTCGCTGCGCCAGTGGCGCAGCCGGATGTCCACCCGACGGCGGCGCAGCAGGGGGTTGACCCAGAGCAGGCCGGTACGGCGGACGGTTCCCCGGTAGCGGCCCCAGCGGGTGAGCACCCGGGTCTCGCCACCGGCGTTGACCAGCAGTCCGGCCAGCGTCACCAGCGCCAGCAGTCCGGCCGCCGAGACGGCGGCGATCGAGGCGGCGGTGATCTCAGCCCCGCCACTGGCCTCGGCTGCACCGCTGCGGAGGTCGGGCAGTGCGTCCAGGTGCGGGATCACCCCGGCCCGGGCGAGTACCAGGACCACGCCGGCCAGCGCGGACAGCAGGACCAGCAGTGCGAGCCAGCCGGGCAGCGAACGGGCCTGCTGCTCACGGAGGGTGGCATCGGTCCGGGGCGGACGGCGGCTCGCCCGGGACTCGCTGCTCGACGCGCCGACCGGCTCGGTGACCGGCGTGCTGATCGGCGTGGTGACCGGACCGCCGTCGAGCTCGTCCTGGACGATCACCGGCCGGGCCTTGATCAACGGCTTGGCGACCGCGTCCGCGACCGCCTTGCTGAGCTGGGTGGCACCGCCGCCACGCTGGGGCAGCTCGGGCGGGGCGGGAGGCCAGGAGTTGGGTCGCGGCGAAGATTCGCGGGTGACGTCCATGCACGGTTCCTTGGGGGTCGGTGTGTCGCGCAACGGGCGGCCCGGATCTGACGGGCGGTGCCAGATTCAGGCTAAGTTGATAAGTCATCAAATGCGACATTTAGTGCGCGGCGTGTCGCAGCTTATCTGACGGCGCGTCGGACGACGCGCCGTCAGATCCCCAGCTCAGCGGCGTCGCCGCCCACCCGGACCACGACCGAACACCCGACGGGTGAGCAGTCCGAAGGCCGCCAGCATCAGCAGCACACCGCAGGCCGCCGTACGCCACGTCTCCGAGCTCGGACGCTCGGCGCCGGCCGGCGGCGCGGCGAGGTTGCGCGCCTCCGGGCCCGTCGGGTCAGCCGAAGCCGAGGCAGACGGACTGCCGGAGTCGGACGCCTCGGACTCCCCTGGAGCGGCGGGAGCAGCAGGCGCGGCGGCCTTCGTGGCGGCGGGGGTGGGGCTCGCGCTCACCGTCGGCGAAGTGCTCGCTGCAGGCGAGGACGTGGCACTCGGTGTGGCCACGCCACTCGCCGCCGCCACCACGCCGACCGCCGGAGAGGCCGACCCGTCGACCGGAGCTGCCGCCGAGGCCGACGGTGCGACCGCAGCCACGGACGGGGACGGGGACGGGGGCGGGGGCACAGACGAGGACGGGGATGGCACAGGCGCGACCGAGGGGGCCGGTGACGGAAGCACCACAGGCAGCTGGGCCAGCACCGGCGGAACCACGATCGGCAGAATCGTCGCGGCCTGGTCCGGAGTCAACACCGGCTCACCGAAAGGAGGTTCGACACCGACGACCGACTCCGAAGGCGACGGCACCGACGGAACGGGTACGGGTGTGACCGCAGGCGACGGCAGCACCGGCGACGGCGACGGTACGGCTGAGGGCACCGCAGAGGCCGAGGCAGAGGCAGCCGCCGAAGCGGAAGCGGAAGCCGAGGACGAGGACGAGGACGAGGGCGAGGGCGAAGGCGAACCGGGCACCGACGGCGAAGCCGAAGCCGACGGCACCGCCACCGGCCGCGCCGTCACCGTGACCGCATCCGCCGAGGTGGCGTTGCCGGCCCGGTCGGTGGCGGTGACCACCAGGGTCTGCTCACCCGCCGTCAGGTCCCGGGCGGGCGTGCAGCTCCAGGCCCCGTCCACCCCAGTCACGGCGGTGCACAGGACCACCCGCTCCCCGGCCGTACCGCCCCGGGTGGTGACGGTGACGGTGGAGCCGGGTTCGGCCCGGCCGGTCAGCCGGGGGCGGGCGGAGGTGAGTTCGGTGCCTGCGGTGGGCGAGCCGAGGATCGGCCGGGGCGGCGCCACGGTGTCGACCGTGAGCGGCACCGGCTGGCCGGCCGTCCGGTTGCCCGCGCCGTCGGTGGCCGCTGCGGTCAGCTGGTGCTTGCCGTCGGCGAGGTTCTCGACCGGCAGGCAGGACCAGCTGTGGTCGGCCGCCACGGCGGTGCTGCACAGCTCGCCGGCGATCCGCCCGGCGCCGGGCGCGTTGGCGGCGTCCACCACCGAAACGGTGCTGCCGGGGTCGCCGGTGCCGGTGAGCAGCAGGCCCGGGTCGTTGGTGTACTCGGGCAGGGTGAGCACCGGCGCGGCCGGCGGTTCGGTCTTGACGGTGATCCGGATCTCCTCGCCGCGCAGCACCACGCCGCCCTTGGTGGTCTCCACCGGGGTGAGGGCGTGGCTGCCCGCCGGGAGTGGCGTGTCGGGTCGGCAGCTCCACCGGCCGTCCTTGCCCACGGCGGCCCGGCAGAGCGTGCTGTCACCGGCCATGATCGCGACGGTGGCGCCCTGCACCCCGGCTTCGCCCCGGATCTCCGGGCGGGGATCGGCCACCACGGCTCCGCTGACCGGACCGGTGATCTCCGGCCGGGCGGCTCCGACCGTGAGCTTGATCTGCTGATCGGTCACCTCGCCGGAGTCGGCGAAGCCGCCGGGAGTGACGAGTTGGGCGGAGTTGCGGGCGATCCGCAGCCGGGCCCAGGTCTCACCGACGGCGGCGTTGCCGGGGACGGTCCACTCCAGCCGCGCACTCTTCGCGCCGACCACCACCTCGCTCTGCACTCGTTCGGTGGCGTCGAATCTCCCGTTGTGGTCGAAGTCGATCCAGCCGGCCAGGGTGGCCGGGCCCGGGCCGGGGCTGACCGGCACGGTGAGGCCGTAGTACCGCCCGATCGCCGCCTCGGCGGGGAACTGGACGGTCGGGTCGGCACCCTGGTACTCCCCGCGGCCGGGCTGGAGTTCCGGCGGGGCCGGGTTGGCCCACGGGCTTCGGCGGCTCGCGCCGCCGTCCAGCTCGACCATCGGCTGGTCCCGCTCGCGCAGTTCGGCCGGCTCCTGCGGGGCCGAGCCGCCGGCGGGCACCAGCCGGTGCGCGGAGGCACCGGCGACGGTCGGCCGCACCCCGGCGGTACCGGTGGCGGTCCGCCCGAGGAAGACGTCGGAGACCAGGTGCGAGACGTTCCCGTACCCCTGCGGGGCGGTGCCGACGCCTTCGTCGAGCGTGACGGTGTACGCCTGCGCCAGCGGCTCGGGAGCGGTGCTGGAACCGTCCCGTGGCGTGCTGCGCTGTTCGACCCGGAAGGTCACCGTGCTGACGGTGCCGGAGAGTTCGAGCGTGCCGCTGCCGGGGGTGGTCCCGTCCGTGGCGCCCTCGCCGGTCGGGGTCAGGGCGTTGTCGCCGACCGTCCAGCCGGCCCAGTCGGTGCGGGCGACCAGGCTGGGGGCGCTCGGGGAGCCGCCCGTGACGGTCAGTCGGCTCGCGGTCCCGGTGGAGCCACCCTTGCCGGTGGCCAGTGCGGCCAGTCCGCTGAGGTGCAGCCGGGGATTGCGGACGGCGCGACCGAAGGAGAGCTGAAGGGTGCCGAGGGTGCGCCAGGAGCCGTCGGCCGTCGGGCGTTCCACGCCGAGTTCGAAGCGGGTGGCCGGGTCTCCGCCGCGCAGTCCGTCCGCGTATCCGGGGCCGCCGGTGGCGAGTTTTCCGGGGGCGGTCCGGACCGCGATTCCGGGGAGGGGGGCGAAGTCGAACTGGATGCCGAGACCGGACGGCAGGACCGCCCGGCGCTCGGCGGTCCAGGATTCCGGGGTCTGCTGGGCTTCGGCAGCCGGACCGAGCAGGGTCAGATTCCCGCCGACCAGAAGCCCGGTGGCCGTGATCGCGGCCATTCTCCGGGTGATTCCGTTCCGTCTCGGCGGTCTCGTGGCCCACCGGCCCGAGCTGGTGGCTGACGACTCGGCGGCATGGGAGGACTGTCGGCTCATCCGGCTCTCCTTCGGTGTCGGCCGCCAACCGGTGCGGCAGGCATAAGTTCTGACAAAACGGAATCACGATCTGGAGTCCGTCATACCGTGACACCGCGAGGAATGCCCCAGTGCTACCCGATTGGCGGTCACTCGTCCGGCAGCCTAGGAAACTGACGGGTTATCCGTTTTCAGCCACTCGGGGTTGGTGGCCAACCGGCCGTTACTGTCCGGCGCTTGACCGTTCATTACTGATACCTGTTCGAATAATTCGCAGCTTGCGTAGAATCTGCGCAGTGTCCTTCGACCCCGCGCTCATCCGCGCCAGCTTCGCCGTCGTCGAGCGCCGGGCCGACCAGCTGGTCAAGTACTTCTACGTGCACCTGTTCGCACACAGCCCGGAGCTCCGCCGACTGTTCCCCGCGGAGCTGACCGAGCAGCGCGACCGCCTGTTCAACGCGCTCACCCAGGTGGTGCTCCAGCTCGAACAGCCGGACCAGTTCACCGAGTACCTGCGCGCGCTCGGCCGGGACCACCGGAAGTTCCAGGCTGCCGCCGAGCACTACCCCGCCGTCGGAGCCAGCCTGCTCGCCGCGCTGCGGCACTTCTCCGGCCACTCCTGGACCCAGGAGATCGAGAAGGCCTGGTCCGAGGCGTACACGGTGATCTCGCAGACCATGCTCGAGAGTGCCCAGGCCGACGCCCAGGCCCCGGCCTGGTGGGAGGCCGAGGTGACGGACCGTCGGCGGGCGGCCGCCGACCTGGTGGTGCTCACCCTCCGGCCCGATCGCCCGTACCCCTACACGGCCGGCCAGTACCTCTCGCTCAGCTCGCCCCGGCTCCCCCGGCTCTGGCGCTCGTACACGATCGCGGGCGCGCCGCGCACCGACGGCACCCTGGAGCTGCACGTCCGCCGGGTGTTCGGCGGGCAGCTGAGCAGCCTGCTGGTGAACGACGTACTGCCCGGCGAGACGCTGCTGCTCGGCCCGCCGATCGGGGACACCGTGGTCGACCAGCGCTCCGACCGGCCGCTGCTGGCCGTGGCCGGCGGCACCGGTTGGGCCACCGTCAAGGCGCTGATCGAGCAGCTGGCCCGCGGCCGGGAGCGTTCGGCCACCGTCTTCCTGGCCGCCCGGCAGGACGCCGACCAGTACGACCTGTCGGCCGTCCGGGCCCTGGTCGCCGAACACGCCTGGCTGGAGGTGGTGCTGGCGGCTCCCGAGGACGGCGCCGAGCGGGAGGCGGCGGTGGACCTGCTGCGGACCGGCCTGCGGCACGTCTCCGACTGGTCCGGCCACGACATCTACCTCAGCGGCCCACCGGACCTCGCGCCCGAACTCGCCGAACTGCTGGTCGAGCTGCACGCCGAACCCGAACTGATCCGGTACGACCCCGCGCCGTTGACCGCGCGCAGCGGCCGGCCGCTCTCCTCGTCCGAGTGGTTCCTCACCCCCCGGTCCGCACCGTGGGTCCGGTGACCGGGCGAGTCGGGTGGCCGTGCGAGTTGGGTGGCCGGGAACGGCGAAGGCCCCGGGCGATGAACCCGGGGCCTTCGATCTGTGCGCTCAGCAGGATTCGAACCTGCAACCTCTTGATCCGTAGTCAAGTGCTCTATCCGTTGAGCTATGAGCGCTCGGGCGGCCCAACTGACAGGCCGCAGAGCGGTGGTGCGTGGTGCGCTCAGCAGGATTCGAACCTGCAACCTCTTGATCCGTAGTCAAGTGCTCTATCCGTTGAGCTATGAGCGCTCGCCCCGTGCGGCCTGGGCCTTGCGGGGCGGTGCGGAAGCAACATTACATGACCCTCGACCTGGGGCGAAATCGATTGCCCCGGGCTACGACAGGAGCCCCGCCGGTCTCTGACCGACGGGGCTCCAGTGGCGGAGGCTGAGGGATTTGAACCCTCGATGGGCTTGAAGGCCCAAACCGCATTAGCAGTGCGGCGCCATAGACCGGACTAGGCGAAGCCTCCTCCACGACGGACCACACCGACCAGCGGTGCACTCCGTGCGACTGAGATGATGCCACAACCCCAAGGCCTGACACCAACCACCGACAACGTTACCGGCCGGGTCGTCCACGGCGCAAAGAAGAATGAGATACTCCAGTCTCCCGAGGAGAGCGCGAGCCGCCGGTCGCACGCCGTGATGCAAGCCGTGAGGAGACCTGTCGACGTGAGCAGCAGGCCGATCCGAGGCGCTGCTCGCCTCGCCGCCATACTCGATGCGCTGCCCGACGCCCTGTTGCTGGTGAACAGCAACGGAACAGTGGTGGACGCCAACTCCGCCGCCGTCCAGGCCATGCAGACCCCGGGCACCTCGCTGGTCGGGATGGGCGTGCTGGCTCTGCTGCCCGAGTTCGACCCGAGCCGGATCCCCGGCTCGATGCGGCCCGCCCCGCGCGAGCCCGAGGGGCTGGACCGGCCGGTCCGGATGACCGCCTGCCGGACGGACGGTTCGACCTTCCCGGTCGAGGTCTCCGGCAACGACTTCACGGACGACGGCGAGGCCCGCGGCAGCTCCGGCTACACCTCGCTCTACCCCCAGGACGGCGGCTCCGCCGGTGAGCTGCTGCTCCTGCTGGTCCGCGACCTGAGCAGCCGGCTCGGCGTCGAGGCCGAACTGCGCAGGCAGCACAAGCAGACCGAGATGATCCTGCGAGCTGCCGCCGAAGGCGTGCTCGGAGTGGACCTCGAAGGCCGCGTGGTGCTGGTCAACCCGGCCGCCGCGCACATCCTCGACTACCGGGCCAGCGAGCTGGGCGGCCGCGAGCTGCACCCGCTGATCCAGCACTCGCAGGCGGACGGCAGCCCGCTGGCCCTGGAGGGCTCGGCGCTGCTGGACACCCTGACCTCGGGCCGCAAGCACCGGGTCAGGGGCGCGGTGCTCTGGCGCAAGGACGGACGGGCGGTGACGGTCGACCTGACCACCGCCCCGGTCCGGGACGGTGACCAGCTGGTCGGCGCCGTGATGACTTTCACCGACCGGACCAGGGAGCTGGCACTGGTCGCGCGGAACGAACATCTGACGGCCGTTCTGGAGAGCGAGCTGGGCGGGGCGCTGGAGGCACTGCACCGGCGGATCGACGCGCTGGCCGCCGACCCGGCCGGGCAGCTCTGGCCGGAGGCCAACTGGACCCTGCGGCGGCTGGCCGACGAGTGCCGCCGGTTCGGCACGCTGATCGACGGGGTGCTCACCCACCAACGGTTCGAGAGCGAGGCCGAGACCGGCCAGCAGGAACTGGACCGTCGCCCGGTCGGGCTGGACAAGGTGGTCCAGCGCGCCGTCGAGCAGGCGGGCGAGCTGGTCGGCGCGGGCCGGGTCAGGTACTCGGTGCACGCGGCGGGCGTCGTGGTGGTCGCCGACCACGAGCGGCTCGCCCGGGCCCTGGCCCACCTGGTGGCGGACGTCAGCGGCGTGGCGCTCTCACTGGACACACCCGGCGCGACCACCAACCCCGACGGCGTGGCCGAGGCACCGATGGTGGTGCTGGCCGCCGCCCAGCGCGGCGAGGTCGCCCGGATCGAGGTGCGCGGTCCTTCCCGTACGGTCAACCCGGTCCACCTGCCGATCGCCCGGAGCACGGTCGAGCGGCACGGCGGAGTGCTCCAGCGGCACGAACTCCCGTCCCGGGC
Source organism: Kitasatospora sp. Root107 (assembly GCF_001424875.1). Taxonomy (GTDB): domain Bacteria; phylum Actinomycetota; class Actinomycetes; order Streptomycetales; family Streptomycetaceae; genus Kitasatospora. Next base: position 115,961 of record NZ_LMCT01000023.1, read on the forward strand.
CGGCACCACGTACGTGGTGGAACTCCCGCTCGACCCGGCCACGGTGACCGGGGCCGGCGCGACGGTGCACCACCATGTGCCCAAGGAGACCGACACCGCGATGCTGCCGGACCTCCCCGAGGTCCCCCCGGCGGACGTCCCGGAGGCCAAGGAACAGGTAGCCGAGAGCCCGGCGGACAGCACCGACGGGCAGCGGCCCGAGGCGGAGCGGAGCGGCCCGACGGATCGTCAGGCCGAGCCCGCCAGGGGCCCGATCGCCCTCGGCCCCGGCCCGACCACCTCGCCGGTGTCCGAGCCGATGCCCGAACCGATGCCCGCACCGGCGGCCGTGCCGGTGCCCGCGCCGACGTCGGAGCCGGTGGCCGCCGAGCCGGTCGCGGCCGAGGAGGAGAACGGCCGCAGTGGGCGCCGTCGTCGGGGGCTGCCGGAGTCGCTGTCGATCCCCGGGGTGCCCGACCCCGGCACGCCGGTCTACCCCGGCCTCGAACTGGCACTGCCCGAGGTGCCGCCCGCTCCGACCGAGCCGCCGGCCGTCCAGCCGACCGGCCGCCGTCGTCGGCTGGCGCTGCCCGCCCAGTCGGAGCCCAGCCCGGTGCCCGAGCCCCGCAGGGCACTCGAACTCCCTTCCGGCGCAAGCCGGTCCGAACCGCCGGCCGAGCAGCCGCGGACCGAGCCGGAGGCCGCGCCCGAGCCGCCCCGGCCGGTCGGCAGCGGGCTCGGCGAGCTGACCCCGCCGCGCCCCTCGGGTGGCTTCGCGGGGGCGTTCCCGAACGCCTTCCCGCAGCAGTCCGCGCCGGTCGAGCGTCCTGCGCTGCCCGCCCTGGCGAGTGCGCCGGCGCAGAGCAGCGAGCCCCCGGCGCCCGTCGAGCCTCGTACGCCCCCGCGGCCGACCGCCGAACTCGCCCTGGCCGGGCGGGAGTCGGCACCGGTCATGGCCGAGGACCCGCCGACCATGGTGGTGCCGACCGTCGACGGCGGCCCACGCCGGCTGCTGGTCTGGCCCGAGCCCGACCCGTCCACCAAGCAGGCGCTCCAGGACCGCGGCTACCGGCCGGTGATCGTCCGCTCCCGCGAGGAGGTGGACGCCCAGGTGTCCGCGTACCCCGCCGCGCTCTTCGTCGACCCGCTGACCGGGCCGATCACCCGCACCGCCCTGCAGTCGCTGCGGACCGCCGCACTCAACAGCCGGGTGCCGGTCCTGGTCACCGCCGGTCTGGGGCAGGCCACCCGGGACGCCGCGTACGGGGCCGATCCGGCCGTCCTGCTCCGGGCGTTGGCGCCCAAGGACAGTGAGAACCACTCCTCCCGGGTGCTGCTGGTCGAGTCCGACCCGGACATCGCGGCCGCGCTGATCGCCAGCCTGGAGCGGCGCGGCATGCACGTCGAGCACGCCACCGACGAGAACGACGCGGTCTCCCGGGCCAGCAGCGTGCAGCCGAATCTGGTGGTGATGGACCTGCTGCAGATCCGGCGCCGCCGGGTCGGCCTGCTGGACTGGCTGCGCGCCAACGACCGGCTGCACCGCACCCCACTGGTCGTCTACACCTCGGTCGACCTCGACCCGCAGGAACTGCCCCGGCTGCGGACCGGCGAGACCGTACTCTTCCTCGCCGAACGCTCCACCTCCGAGGACGTCCAGTCCCGCATCGTCGACCTGCTCGGCCGGATCGGGAGCCTCGGGGAAGTGAGCGCGGCCCGCAGCTGAGCGGGCAGCAGGGGCCCGGGGCCTGGGCAGCGCAACCGAGCGCGCTGCCCAGCGCGCGACCCCGAGCCCCTGTGCCCCGGGCGCGTCAGCCGACGGAGGGCTCCTCGGCCGCGCCGTCCAGCAGGTCCCGGGCCCGGGTGAGGTAGCCCGCCTGGAAGCGGCTCTCCGCACCGAGCTGCTCGAACAGGTCGGCGATGTACTTGCGGCAGGTCCGCAGGGAGACGCCCAGCCGGCGGGCGATGGTCTCGTCCCGCAGACCCTCGCTGAGCATGGTGAGAATGGCCAGCTTGACGCCCTCGCGCACCTCACCGTCCGCGAGAGCCGGGCTGTACGGGGCGCCCATCTGCCAGTTGCGGTCGAAGGCGGTGCAGAGGAAGGCGACCGTGGACGGATCCCGGATCACGGCGGCCCCTCCCTTGACCTGCGAGTGCGGGAGGAAGACCACCTCGCGGTCGAAGGCGATCATCCGGCCGAACAGCTCGACCTGGGTGCGCACCTGGGCGCCGATCGCGGTGGCCCGCTCGACGTAGACCTGGGTCGGGGCGTGGTGACGCGAGGTGTGCTGGTAGAGCGTGCGCATCCGGACGCCGCGCTCGATCATCGCCAGGTCCCTGGCGATCGACTGCTCCAGCTCCGCGGCCGGACGCCCCCCGCCCGGCTGCGAGGTCATCACCTCCGACCGGCAGGCGTCACTCGCCTCCTCCAGCATCTCGATCACCCGGTCCAGTGACTCGACGAGCTCCAAGGGCACTTCTCTGGCGGCCTCCTGGACACCCGTCGCGTACAGCGCGTTGAGCGAGTCGACGGTGTCCCAGATCGAGAAGATGCCGGCCAGGCCCCGGCGGAGCCTGGACTCGGTGGCGGCCACCTCGGCGCTGGCCAGCTGGGGGTCGACGGGTCTCCAGCCGGGTGGCCCGCCGTTGTGCTGGTCGTCGCCGTCCCGGCTGATCAGTGGCACGGCCGCCAGCAGCTCCAGCGAGCGAGCGACCCGCTCGGGGGAGATGCCCAGACCGACAGCAGCGTCCTCGGCCACCAGACAGCCGTGGGTGACGGCCCATCCGTAAACCTGCATGTCCTCGGCCTGCAGGTCTTGCAGCCGGGCCATGATGTCTGATTTAGGAGTGTTATTCACTCTTTGGTCGCCCTTCATCTTGGTGCAGCTCACCATCATGCGGCCTTCCGAGCTGGACCGCGACCTGCCAATTCATGATGCTTGAGACATGGCCGAACGGGGCGATCCCCCGAGGGCCTTTGCACCGAATCATGGGGGAATAAAAAATGAGCGCCACCCGCAAGCGAATCATCATGCTCTCCGCCGCCCTGGCAGGCGCGCTGGCCCTGGCCCTGGGCGCGACCGTGACCACCGCCGAGCAGCCCGGAAGCCCGTCCACGGTCGTCTCGGCCACCGGGCTCGGCGTCCCCGACACCGGCTGGAGCTAGTCGCCCGCTGCTGCCGCGACGATATCGCGGCAGCAGTGCCGGAAGGCAGAACCGCGGCAGCGGACAGCCGGTCGGCCACCGCGAAATATTAATCAGCATGAATTCAGCACGACAGCAATGTGTCCAGATTTACCGGACCCGACTTGTCATGTCCACGGCTAATGGTTCCCAAGAGTTCGGAGTTGATTCCGGTGTCAGTCCAGAACACGTTCGCCGGGCGCGTCGCCGCCACCGAGATCAGGGCTCTGGTGACGGACATTCTCGGCGTCGAGGTGCCGGGTGAGGGCTCGTTCATCGGGCACGGCGGCGACTCGTTCCACGCGGTGGTGATCGTCTCCCGGATCGAGGAGCAGTGGGGCGTCGAGGTCGAGTTCCTCGACGTCCTCAACTCCACCCCGGACGGGCTGACCGAGACGGTGAACACCGCGCTGAGCGGTCCCGCCCAGCAGTAGAACGAAGGAGTGGCGGCCCGCCGCCGAGATCATGAACGGATCACTGTCATTCGGTCCGAGCACCGCCATCCCCACCGCCGCCACCGCGCACCACGCGGTGCTGGCGGTGGCCGCGCGGACGCCGGACGCTCCCGCGCTGCGGGCGGGCGGACGCGTCGTCAGCTACCACGAACTGGTGGAACGGGCGCGCGCCGTACAGGTGACGCTGGGTCAACTGGGCGTCCGGCCCGGCTCGTTCGTTCCCGTCCTCGCCCGTCCCGGGGAGGCGTTCACGGTGGCGGCGCTGGGCGTCCTGCTGGCGGGCGGCGCCTACGCCGCGCTCGACCCGCAGTGGCCCGCCGAGCGCGTCAACGGGGTCGTCGACGACCTGGCCGCCGCGTTCGTGCTGGACACCACCGGTGCGGGCCTGGCGTCGGCCGCGGTACCCGTCGTCGCGCTGCCCGGTGCCGCGCTCCCTCACCGGCGCCGACGCGCCGGCCTGCGTCTTCTTCACCTCCGGCTCGACCGGCCGGCCCAAGGGCGTGGCCGTGCCGCACCGGGCGGTGCTCCGCAGCTTCCTCGACGGCGGCTACGCGGATCTCGGCCCGGACACCGTCATGCCGCTGGTGGCGGCACCGTACTGGGACGCCGGGACGCTGGAGACCTTCGGCTCGCTGCTCAACGGCGGCTGCGCGGTGGAGGTCCCGGACGGTCTGCTGACCCCGGCCGGGCTCCGCCGACTGGTCCGGGAGGACGGGGTCAACACCCTGTTCCTGACCAGCTCGCTGGCGAACCTGATCCTGGACGAGGACCCCGGCGCCTTCACCGGCGTCCGCCACCTGATGGTCGGCGGCGAGCGGGTCTCCCCGTCCCACCTCGCGACCTTCCTGGCCGAGCACCCCGGCGTCCGGCTGAGCAACTGCTACGGCCCGGTCGAGTCGATGGTGTTCGCCACCACCCACGACGTGTCCGCCGCCGACCTCGACGCGGCCGACGGCATCCCGATCGGCACCGCGATCCGCAACACCGTGCTGGCCGTGCTGAACGCCGAGGGTGGCCTCGCCCCGGTCGGCCAGGTCGGCGAACTGCTGATCGGCGGCGACGGGTTGGCACTCGGCTACGTCAACCGGCCGGAGGAGAACGCCAAGCGCTTCGGTGTCCTGGAGCTGCCGGGCCGGGAGCCGCTGCGGGTCTACCGGACGGGCGACCTGGTCCGGATGACGGCCGACGGCCGGCTCAGCTACCTCGCCCGCGCCGACCGGCAGTTCAAGGTACGCGGCTACCGGATCGAACCGGGTGAGGTGGAGCGGGTGCTGGGCGCCCTGGACGGCGTCCGGGAGTGCTTCCTGCTGCCGGTCCGCACGGCCGATGGCACCGTCACCGGCACCGTCTGCGCCTACACCGCCGAACCGGGACCGGCCCTGACGGCCGAGGAGTTGAGCCGACTGAGCGCGGCCGCGCTGCCCTCGTACCTGCGGCCCGATCGGTTCGTCCGGCTCGACGCCCTCCCGCTCGGGCCGACCGGGAAGGCCGACCTGCGGGCCGTCGAACAGCTGGTCCGGCCGGTGGAGCCCACCGGGACGGCCGCACCCGTACAGGGGCCGGACGGGTCACCGGCGCTGCGCGCGGTCCGCGAGATCCTCGGCGTGCCCTGGCTCGGCCCGGACCAGGACCTGCTGTCCTTCGGCGCCAACTCGCTCCAGATGCTGCGGATCGCCGCCCGGCTGTCCGTCCTGCTGGACACCGAGTTCTCCGCGCGGGACGTCTACCGGCACAGCACCGTCGTCGCCCTGGAGCGACTGGCCGCCCGCCGGCCCGGGCGCACGGCTTCGCGCCCGGGCCGCGATGACGGCCAACTCTCCTCCGGCGAACGCAGGTTCTGGATCGCCGAGCAGTTGGCGCCCGGCGCACCCGGCCACGTGGCGATGAGCCGGATCGAGGTCTCCGGGCCGATCGACGCCGAACGCCTGGAGCAGGCGTTGGCCGCGGTCGCCGCCGCACACCCCGCGCTGCGGACCACCTTCCCGCTCGACCGGAGCCGACCGCACCGTGCCGTGGCCGCGCACCCCGCACTGCCTCCCCTGCTCCGTCGCTCCGGCCCGGGCAAGAGTGAACTCACTTCGCTCACCGATGAGTTGGCCGCATCCGTGCACGACCTGGCGAACGGCCCCCTGCTCGCCGCCGGTCTGCTGACGGAGCGTGCCGACCGGCACACCCTGCTGATCGCCGTGCACCACGCGGTGTACGACGCGCACTCGGAGCAGGTGCTGCTCGGCGACCTCGCCGCCGCCTGGGACGGCGCGGCACTGCCGCCGGCATCCGGGCCCCCGGCCGCCGGACCAGCCGCCGACGCCGCCGACGCCGACCGGGCCTTCTGGCAGGCGGAGTTGGCGGGCCTGGAGCCCCTGGCGCTGCCGGTGGCCACACCGGACCTGCGGCAGCTCTGGACCGCCCCGGTGACCGGGCAGCCGATCGCGCTGCCCGCCGGGACGGCCGGGCTGCTCCGGGCGGCGGCCGTCCGCCACCGCACCCCCGCGCTCACCCTGCTGCTCGCCGCCTGGTGGCGGGCGCTCTCCGGCTGGACCGGCCAACTCGACCTGGCCATCGGCACCGTGGTCGCCGACCGGGCCCCGGCGGACGACCGAACCATCGGGTACCTGGCCAACGGCCTGCCGATCCGGGTGCCCGGACACCCCGGCGCGTCCGGCCCGGAGCTGCTCGCCCTGGTCGGCGACCGGCTGCTGGCGGCGTTCGCTCACGGCACCGCGACCACCGGCCGGACGGTCCCCGCTCTACCAGACCATGCTCGTGCTCCAGCGGGTCAGCGCCCCGGTGCGGCTCGGCGCCGCCGCCCTGCGCCCCCGGCCGGCCCCGCCGCTGGGCCCGCAGACCGAACTCTGCTGCGAGCTGTGGGAGGACGGCGACGAGCTGACGGGTGCGCTGCACGCGCCGCTCGGCCTGCTGCCGCCGGACACCCTCGCCCTGCTCACCGGCCTCTTCGCATCCGAGCTGAACCTGCTGCTCACCAAGGACCTGACATGACCGACACCTTCACCGAGCCCGCCCCCGACCGCACCGCCGTCGCCGGTGCGGCCCCCGGCCTCCCGCTCTCCTCCACCCAGGAGCGGATGTGGTTCGAGGAGCAGCTGCGGCCCGGCGGCTCCGCCTACCTGATGCCGGTGATCTCCCGGGTCGACGGTCCGCTCGACCCGGCCGCCCTGCAGCACGCGGTGGACACCGTGGTGGCCCGGCACTCCGCGCTGCGCACGGTCTTCGCCGACCTGGACGGCACCCCCGTCCAGCAGGTGCTGCCGACGGTCGAGGCGCCGGTGGCCGTGCTGGACCTCCGGGAGCTGCCGGACGCCGCCGAGGCCGGCCGGGAGGCCGCGCTGCGGGAGTCCCGGCGGCCGTTCGACCTGACCGAGGGGCCGCTGCTGCGGGTGCTGGTGATCCGCACCGCCGAGCAACAGCAGCTGCTGGTGGTGACGGTCCATCACCTGGTGTTCGACGGGACCTCGTTCGGCCTGTTCTTCGCCGAGCTGTCGGCGGCCTACCGGGCCGCGCTGACCGGCGGGCAGCCGGACCTCCCGCCAGTCCGCCGCCAGTTCGTCGAGGTGGTCCGCGCCGACCGCGAGCAGCTCACCCCCGAGGCGTTGGACGGCCTGCTCGGCTGGTGGCGGGAGTACCTCGACGAGACGCCCCGGGTGCTCGAACTGCCCACCGACCGGCCCCGTCCGGCCGTCCGGAGCCACCCCGGGGCCCAGCAGCGGCTGTTGCTGGACGCCACGGTCAGCGCCGGGGTGCGCGAGCTCGGCCGGACCCACGAATGCACCCTGTTCATGACGGCGCTGTCGGCCTTCGGCGTGGTGCTCTCCCGGCAGACCGGCCTGCCCGAGCTGCTGGTGGGCACCCCCGTCTCCACCCGCCGGGCCGGGGACCACCGCGTCCTGGGCTGCTTCCTCAACACCCTCCCCGTCCGGCTGGACCTGGGGGCCGACCCGTCCTTCGCCGAGCTGCTCGGCCGGGTCAGGCACAGCGCGCTGGAGGCGTTCGCCCACCAGCGGGTGCCGTTCCAGCAGCTGGCCGCCGACCGCGCCACGGACCGCGACCCCGGGCGGAACGGCCTGGTCCAGGTCTTCTTCAACGTGCTGCCGCCGGCCGCCCCGCTGGAGCTGCCGGACTGCACGGTCGAGCAGCTGCCGTTCCCCGAGATCGACAGCAAATTCGACCTGACCCTCTATGTCTCCACGGTGGACGGGCAGTTGGCCCTGGACGCGGTGTACGACGCGGAGCTGTACGAGGCCGAGCGGGTGACCGACCTGCTGGAGCAGGTCGGCCTGGTGCTGGCTCAGGCCGTCGCCGACCCGGCCCGCCCGCTCGGTTCCTTCGCCCTCGCCACCGCCCGCGCCACCGCGCTCACCCCCGACCCGACCCTCGAACTGCCCGCCGGCTACCCGGGATCGGTACTGGAGCGGCTGGCCGCGCACGCCCGCCGACAGCCCGACCGGCCCGCCCTGATCGGCCCGGACCGCAGCTGGACGTACCGCGAGCTCGCCGAGCAGACCGACCGGACGGCCGCGCGGCTGCTCGCCCGCGGCGTCCGCCCCGGCGACGTGGTGGCGGTTCAGGCGACCCGTGGCCCGGCCGTCGTGGTGGCACTGCTCGCGACCCTGCGCGCCGGGGCGGCTTTCGCGATCCTGGACGCCGACTACCCGGCAGCCGAACTCGCCCTGCGGGCCGCAGAATTGAAGCCGGTCGCGTGGATCTCGGCCGCCCCCGGCCGGGCCGTCGAGAGCTTCATGACCGGCCCGGTGATCCCCTTCGACGCCACGGGTGACCCGCTGCCCGCTCCGGTCGGGCCGACCGCCGGGGACCTGGCCTACGTCAGCTTCACCTCCGGCACCACCGGGCGCCCCCAGCGAGTGCTCGGCGACCACGGCCCGCTCGCACACTTCCTCGACTGGTACACCCGGGCCTTCGCACTCGGCCCCGAGGACCGGTTCTCGGTGCTCTCCGGCCTCGGCCACGACCCCTTCCTGCGCGATGTGCTCGCGCCGCTCTGGGCCGGCGCCGGCGCCGTCTTCCCCAGCGCCGATCTGCGGGACACCGCCGCGCTGGCCGAGTCGCTGCGCCGGGACCGGATCACCGTCACCCACCTGACCCCCGCACTGGGGGCCGCGCTGGCCGCTGCGGACGGCGCGGGCTGGCCCCTCCTGCGGCTGGCCGGCTTCGGCGGCGACGTGCTCGGCCACCGCACCCTGCGGGACTGGGCGGCGCTCGCCCCGGCCGCCGACCTGCTCAACCTGTACGGCGCCACCGAGACTCCGCAGGCCGTCTCGGTGCACCTGGCCCGGCGGGCCGGGCAGCCCGCGCCGGGCGGCGCCGGCCCGGTGCCGCTCGGCCCCGGGATCGACCAGGTGCAGCTGCTGGTACTGGCCGGTGACCGGCCCGCCGCGATCGGCGAGATCGGTGAACTCGTGGTCCGCACCCCGCACTTGGCGCGCTACGCCGAGGGCACCGGCGGGTTCGGCCGGAGTCCGTTCGCGGCCGCCGGTCCCGACCCGGTCTACCGCACCGGCGACCTGGCCCGGCTGCGCCCCGACGGTCTGATCGACCCCCTCGGCCGGGCCGACCACCAGGTCAAGATCCGCGGCCACCGGGTCGAACCGGCCGAGATCGAGGCCGCGTTGACCGCTCAGCCGACCGTCCGGCAGGCCGTGGTGCTGGCCGTGCCGGAACGGTCCGGCGGCCACCGGCTGGTCGGCTACCTGGCCACCGGCGGCGTCCGGCCCGACCTGGCCGAGCTGCGGGCCGAGCTGGCCGCCGCACTGCCCGAGCACAAGGTGCCGTCCGCCTTCGTCGTGCTGGACGAGCTGCCGCTCACCGCGAACCGGAAGACCGACCGGGCCGCGCTGCGCCGGCTGGGCCGCGAGGAGGCCGCGGTCGGCCGGTACGTGGCCCCGGCCGGGGAGCTGGAGGAGCAGCTCGCCGGGATCTGGCGGGAGGTGCTGGGCCGCGAGCGGATCGGCAGCCGGGACAACTTCTTCGCGATCGGCGGCCACTCGCTGCTGCTCAGCCAGGTGCTGGTGCGCGTCCGCCGCACGCTGGGCGTCGCCCTGTCGCTGCGCGAGCTGTTCCAGCACCCGACCGTCGCCGGGCTGGCCGCCCTGGTCGAGCGGACGGGCCGGGGCACGGGCGCCGAGCGGCCGGTCCCCCGGTCCGACGAGCACGCACCAGCCCCACTCTCCTGGACCCAGGAGCGGCTCTGGCTGGAGGAGCAGCTGCGCCCCGGCGATGCCGCGTACAACATGCCGTTGGTGCTGAAGGTGCGCGGGCCGCTTGACCTCGGGGCCCTGCAGATCGCGGTGGACGCCGTACTGCGTCGTCACGCGGTGCTGCGGACCGGCTTCACGCTGGCCGGGGGAGCTCCGGTCCAGCAGCCCACCCTGGGTGCGAGGGTGACGGTGCGTGAGGTGGATCTGCGCACCGCGCCGGACCCGGCCGGGGCGGCGCTGGCCGAGGCGATGCGGGAGACCAAGCGGCCCTTCGACCTGGCCGTCGGCCCGCTGCTGCGGGCGCTGGTGCTGCGCAGCAGCGCGGAGGAGCAGCTGCTCGTCCTGACGGTGCATCACATCGTTTTCGACGGCTGGTCGTTCGGCGTGCTGCTCGACGACCTCTCCCGGGCCTACCGGGCGGCCCTGGCCGACGGTGCGGCGGAGCTCGGCTCCGGACTGCAGTTCGCCGACGTGGCCCGCTGGCAGCGGGCCGAGCCGGACGGCGACGCGGCGGCCGCGCTGCTCGCCGGGTGGACGGAGCAGCTGGCCGGCGTGCCGACCGTGCTGGAACTCCCCACCGACCGGCCCCGACCCGCCGTCCAGGCGCACCGTGGCGCGCGCCGCCGGCTGGTGCTGGAGCCGGTCGTGTCCGAGCGACTGCGCGAGCTGTCGCTGCGGAACGGCGGCACGCTGTTCATGACCCTGCTCTCCGCGTTCGGCGTGGTGCTCTCGCGTTACACCGGCCAGGACCACCTGCTGGTCGGCACCCCGGTGGCCAACCGGGAGCGGGCCGAGTTCGAGGACCTGGTCGGCTGCTTCCTGAACACCGTGCCGGTCCGGCTCGACCTGCACGGCGAGCCCGGGTTCGACGAGTTGGTCCGCCGGGTCACCGACAGCGCGCTGGCCTCCTTCGCCCACCAGGAGGTGCCGTTCGGCAAGCTGGTGGCCGAGCTCGCGCCGGAGCGTGACCTCTCTCGGAGTCCGCTGGTCCAGGTGCTGTTCGCGCTGCAGAACGTCCGGCTCGGCGCCTTCGAGGCGCCCGGGGTGACCAGCGAGCTGGTCGAGGTGTCGGAGGCGAACAGCCAGTTCGACCTGAACCTGCGGATGCTGGACACCGGCGAGGAGATCCTCGGCTGGCTGGACTACGACACCGACCTGTTCGACCCCGCGACGATCGAGCGGCTGATCGAGCACCTCACCAACGTGCTGGCCGCCGTGGCGGCCGACCCCGCCGTGCCGGTGGCCACCGTTGAGCTGCTGGGCCGGGCCGAGCGCCACCGGGTGGTGCGGGAGTGGAACAGCACCGCCGTCGGCTGGGACCTGGAGCGCACCCTCACCTCGCTGCTGGAGGAGCAGGCCGAGCGCTCCCCCGAGCGGACCGCGGTGCGCATCGGCGGGCGGCAGGCGAGCTACGCCGAGCTGCACCGGCGGGCCAATCGACTGGCCTGGCGGCTGCGCGAGCTCGGGGTCGGCCCCGACGTGGTGGTCGGCGTGCACCTGGAGCGCTCGGTCGAGCTGATGGTCGCCCTGCTGGCGGTGCTCAAGGCGGGCGGCGCCTATCTGCCGCTCGACCCCGGCTACCCGCAGGAGCGGCTGGAGTTCATGCTCACCGACTCCGGCGTACCGGTGCTGCTCACCGGCCCCGACGGCGCGGCGGACGCACCGGCCGCCGACGGCGTCACGGTGGTCCGGGTCGGCCCCGAGGCCGGGGCCGGGTACCCCGGGCACGCCCCGGAGCCGACCGCCGGTCCGGACCACATCGCGTACGTGATCTACACCTCCGGCTCCACCGGCCGCCCCAAGGGTGTCCAGGTGCCGCACCGGGGGATCGTCAACCGCCTGCTGTGGATGCAGGACGCCTATCGGCTCGGCGCGGACGACACGGTGCTGCAGAAGACGCCGATCAGCTTCGACGTCTCGGTCTGGGAGCTGTTCTGGCCGCTGCTGGCCGGGGCCGGGATGGTACTGGCCGAGCCCGGCGGACACCGCGACCCGGACTACCTGGCAGGGCTGATCCAGCGCGAGCGGGTGACGGTGTGTCACTTCGTCCCGCCGATGCTGGAGACCTTCCTGACCGCCGCCGCGGCCCCGGACTGCCACTCGCTGCGGCTGGTGGCGTGCAGCGGCGAGGCGCTGCCGGCCGAGCTGGCCCGGCGCTTCCACCGCGCCCTGCCGACCGCCGCCCTGGAGAACCTCTACGGGCCCACCGAGGCGTCCGTGGACGTCACCCGGTGGTCCAGCCGCCCCGGCTGGACCAGGCCCACGGTGCCGATCGGCGCGCCGATCGCCAACACCCGGGTGTACGTGCTGGACCGCTCGATGGCCCCGACCCCGATCGGAGTGCCCGGCGAACTCTTCCTGGGCGGTGTGCAGTTGGCGCGGGCCTACGGCGGCCGGCCGGAGCTGACCGCCGACCGCTTCGTGCCGGACCCGTTCGCCGAGCCCGGCGCCCGCCTCTACCGGACCGGCGACCTGGCCCGCTGGCGGCCCGACGGCACGGTGGAGTACCTCGGCCGGATCGACCACCAGGTCAAGGTGCGCGGTTTCCGGATCGAACTCGGCGAGATCGAGGCGGCGCTGGCCGAACAGCCGGGCGTCGGCCAGGCCGTGGTGATCGTCCGGGAGGACGAGCCGGGCGACCGGCGGATCGTCGCCTACCTGACGCCGACGGCCGACGGCGGCCCGGTGCCCGACCGGGCCGCGCTGCGGGCCGGGATCGGGCGGCTGCTGCCCGACTACATGGTGCCCGGTGCGTTCGTCGCGCTGCCCGCGCTGCCGCTGAGCCCCAACGGCAAGGTGGACCGCCAGGCGCTGCCGGTGCCCGACCGGGACCGGTCCTCGACGGCCGGGTACACCGCGCCGCGCGAGGGCACCGAACAGCAGCTCGCCGAGCTCTGGCAGCAGGTGCTGCGGCTGGACCGGGTCGGCGCCACCGACAACTTCTTCGAGATCGGCGGCGACTCCATGCACGCCGTCCGGGTCGTCGGCCTCGCCCGCGAGCAGGGCCTCGACATCCCGCTGACCGAACTGTTCGCCCATCAGACGGTCGAGGCGGTGGCCGGCTGGCTGGCCTCCCGCACCGAGGTGGCCCAGGAGCAGCGCCCGGTCGCCGCCTTCGGCCTGCTCTCCCCGGCGGACCTGGCCAAGCTCCGCGCCAAGTAGCACCCCCTCCCCGACCGTCCCTGGAAAGGACCGCCATGACCCTCGGCGACATCGTCGACGCCTACCCGCTGACCAGGCTCCAGTCCGGCATGCTCTACCACAGCCTGTTGGACCGGGACACGCCCACGTACCACGACATCTCCGCCATCCGGCTGGCCGGCCGCTTCGACCGGGCCGCGCTGGACGAGGTGTTCGCCGGGGTGATCGCGCGCTCCGACATGCTGCGCAGCTCCATCGACCTGACCAACTTCAGCGAGCCGATGCAGCTGGTGCACTCGGCCGTGCCGACCCCGCTGACCGTCGAGGACCTGCGCGGCCTGCCCGCCGAGGACCAGCGGCGCCGGGCCGCCGAGTGGACCGCCACCGAGAAGGCCACCGCCTTCGACCTGGCCGTCGCCCCGCTGCTCAAGCTGCACGTCCTGGTCTTCGCCGACGACGACTTCCAGCTCAACCTGAGCTTCCACCACGCGATCCTGGACGGCTGGAGCCTGTCCCTGGTGACCTCTCAGCTGCTCACCGGCTACGACGCCCGGCTGGCCGGGCGGGCGACTGAACTCGAAGCAGGGGGCGCCACCGCCCCGGCCACCCGGTTCCGCGACTACCTCGCCCTGGAGCAGCAGGCGCTGGCCGGCCAGGAGGCCAGGGACTTCTGGGCCCGCACGCTCTCCGACACCGAGTTCACCGGCCTGCCCCGGTACCCCGACCAGGACCTGGCCGCCGAGCGCACCGCCCAGGTGTACGAGGTACCGCTGCCGGCCGACCTGACCGCCGGGCTGCGCGCGGTGGCCGCCCGGGCCAAGGTGCCGGTGAAGTCGGTGATGTTCGCCGCGCACGCCCGGGTGCTGGCACTGCTCTCCGGCTCCACCCGGGTGGTGACCGGGCGGGTCAGCAACGGCCGCCCGGAGACCGCCGACGGTGACCAGGTGGTCGGCCTCTTCCTCAACACCCTGCCGCTGGTGGCCGAGGTGGCCGGGGTCAGCTGGATCGAGCTGGCGCAGCAGATCCACCGTCAGGAGAGCGAGGCGCTCGCGCACCGCCGCTACCCGATGGCGCAGCTGCTGCAGGACCTGCGGCGCCCCGAGCTGTTCGAGGTCGTGGTGGACCACCGCAGCTTCCGCAGCTACGACATGACGCTGGAGCAGATCGCCATCACCGGCGGCGAGTTCTTCGAGCAGACCAACTTCCCGTTCACCGCCAACTTCGGCACCGACCCGGCCACCGGCGAGGTCCGGCTGCGGTTCAACTACGACCGGGCCGAGTTCTCCGCCGGGCGGATCACCGAGATCGGCGGCTACTACGCCGCCGCGCTGGCCGCCCTGGTGGCCGAGCCCACCGCCCCGGCCCAGGCCGCCGGGCTGCTCGCGGACGAGCAGCTGACCCGGCTGGTGAGCGGCTGGAACGACACCGCGGCGCCGCGCACCCCGGGCCAGACCCTGCCCGAGCTGCTCGCCCGGCGCGCCGCCGAGCACCCGGACGCGGTGGCGCTGCGCGCCGGCGACACCGTGCTGACCTTCGCCGAGCTGCACGCCCGGTCGAACCGGCTGGCCTGGCGGCTGCGCGAACTCGGGGTCGGCCCCGACGTCCTGGTCGGCGTGCACCTGGCCCGCTCGGCCGACCTGATCGTCAGCCTGCTGGCGGTGCTCAAGGCGGGCGGTGCGTACGTACCGCTCGACCCCGGGTACCCGTCCGAGCGGCTGGAGTTCATGCTCGCCGACGCCGAGGTCTCGGTGCTGCTCGCCGACCCGGAGCTGATCGGCGAGCTCGACCCGGCCGGGGCCCGGGTGCTCGCGGTGGACGCGGCCGCCACGGCCGGGTACCCGGAGCACGAGCCGCCGCTGGCGGTGACGCCGGACCACCTGGCGTACGTCATCTACACCTCGGGCTCCACCGGCCGCCCCAAGGGCGTGCAGATCCCGCACGGCGCCCTGCTCAACCTGCTGCAGTCCTTCGAGCGGGACCTGGAGATCACCGACCGGGACCGGCTGCTGGCGGTCACCTCACTCTCCTTCGACATCGCGGGCCTGGAGGTGTACCTGCCGCTGATGGTCGGTGCCGAACTGATCCTGGCCCCCGACATCGCGGTGGACGGCCCCCGGCTGCGCAGCTTCCTGGAGACCAGCGGCGCCACCGTCATGCAGGCCACGCCGTCCAGTTGGCGACTGCTGGTGGAGGCCGGGCTGCGGGCCGACCCGGCGCTGCGGGTGATCTCCGGCGGCGAGGCGCTGCCGGCCGACCTTGCGGCCGAGCTGACCGCGCGGTTCCCGGTGGTCCACAACGCCTACGGCCCGACCGAGACCACCATCTGGTCCTGCCTCCAGCGGGTGCTGCCCGGTGCGCCGGTCACCCTGGGCGGCCCGATCGCCAACACCCGGGTGCACGTGCTGGACCAGACCTTCGGCCTGGTGCCCGAGGGCGTCCCGGGTGACCTCTGGATCTCCGGTGACGGGCTGGCCCGCGGCTACCTCGGCCGGGCCGACCTGACCGCCGACCGCTTCCTGCCCGACCCGTTCGCCGGCACGCCCGGCGCCCGGATGTACCGCACCGGCGACGTGGTGCGCCGACTGCCGTCCGGTGAGCTGGAGTTCCTCGGCCGCTCGGACCACCAGGTCAAGGTCCGCGGCTTCCGGATCGAGCTGGGCGAGATCGAGTCGGTGCTGGCCCGGCACCCCGGCGTCGGCCGGGTGGTGGTGGTCGCCCGGGAGGACCAGCCCGGTGACAAGCGGCTGGCCGCGTACCTGACCCCGGTGGGCGACGCGCCGACCACCGCCGAGCTGCGGGCCGCCGTCGCCGCCGAGCTGCCGGACTACATGGTGCCGAGCGCCTTCGTGGTGCTGGACGCCTTCCCGCTCACCCCGAACGGCAAGATCGACCGCAACCAGCTGCCCGCACCGGGCCGCGAGGAATCCGCCGCCGGGGCCTTCGTCGAGCCGCGCACCGCGACCGAGCGGGCGCTCGCCGAGATCTGGTCCGACGTGCTCGGCGTGGAGCGGATCGGGGTCACCGACGCCTTCCTGGAGCTCGGCGGCAACTCGATCTCCGCGCTGCGGGTCATCATGCGGCTGCCGGACATCACCGAGGTCGAGCTGCCGGTGGCGGCCCTGTTCGAGGGCGGCACCATCGAGCGGATCGCCCGGATCATCGACGGCGAGCAGGAGGTCGTCAACAGCGTGGTGGTCGCGCTGCGCTCGACCGGCTCCAAGCCGCCGATCTTCTTCGTCCACCCGCTGGGCGGCAGCGTGTTCAGCTACGCCGAGCTGGTCGAGGCGCTCGACCCGGAGCAGCCGTTCTACGCCGTGCAGGCCCCCGAGTACGCGGGTCCGGACGTGCCCAGGCCGGACACCATGGAGGGCATCGCGGCGCTCTACCTCTCCGAGCTGAGGGCGATCCAGCCCGAGGGCCCGTACCACCTGGGCGGCTGGTGCATGGGCGGGATGATCTCGTACGAGATGGCCCGTCAGCTCCAGGCCGGCGGCGAGGAGGTGGCGATGCTCACCATCGTCAGCGCGAGCATCGACGACCCGGTGCCGCCGCGGTACGTGACCTCGGAGTCGGCCGCGATCCTCGGTGCGTTCGGCCACAAGCTGCCGACCACCGAGGCGGTGCTGGAGGCGATGGACGAGGACGCCCGGCTCCGGTACGTCATCCAGCTCACCCACGGCACCGACGACGAGCGCGCCGACGCCGCCACCGTGGACGACCTGCGCCGGCTGGTCCGGCTCTACCAGCGGCACGCCCGGGCCCTGATCACCTACCGCGACACCCCGCGCGAGCCGTTCCGCGGCGACGCGCTGCTGATCCGCGCCGAGACCGAGCTGTTCACCGGCTGGGACTTCGGCTGGAAGGAGCGGGTGGACGGCCGCCTGCTCATCGACGAGTCGCCCGGCAACCACTTCTCGATGCTGGAGCAGCCCAACGTCCCGAAGGTTGCGGCCCGGATCGAGGCCGCCGCGGCGGGACAGCCGAGCGGCGTCGTCGCCGAGTAGCACCGCACCCTCCGGCCGGCCGCGAGCAGTGCGGCCGGCCGGCCCTCCTCCCTCTTCCTCCGAACCCCCAGGAGCACCCGATGCCCACCACCACCGAGACCCCACCGGAACAGGCGCGGGACGCCCGCCCGAGCGTCTGGCGCAACGCCGACTTCACCAAGCTGTGGATCGGCCAGACGGCCTCTCAGTTCGCGGCCCAGATCAGCGACTTCGCCCTGCCGCTGGCGGCGGTGCTGGCGCTGTCCGCCAGCTCGGCCGAGGTCGGCCTGCTCTCCTCGGTGATCCGGCTGCCGTACCTGCTGGTCTCGCTGTTCGCGGGTGTCCTGGTGGACCGGATGTGCCGACGCAACCTGATGGCCGCCGCGGACCTCGGCCGGGCCCTCGTGCTCGGCGCCGTCCCGCTGCTGTACTGGATGCACGAGCTGGGGATCAGCTGGCTGTACCTGCTGGGCTTCCTGGCCGGCTGCTGCACGGTGCTGTTCGACGTCGCCGCGCAGGCCTACCTGCCCCGGCTGGTCGACCGGGAGGACCTCGCCGCCGGCAACTCGGCGCTCGGGACCAGCCAGTCGGCCGCGACCATCGGCGGCCCGGCGCTGGCCGGTGTGCTGGTGCAGTGGCTGACCGCACCGGTCGCGGTGCTCGCCGCCTCGGTCTCCTACCTGGTCTCGGTGCTGAACATCTGGCTGATCAAGCAGCGGGAGCCGGCCGCCGAACCGGCCGCCGCCACCGGTGCGGCCGGGACGCTGCGTCAGGTCCGGGAGGGGCTCTCGGTGGTGTTCCGCAACGAGCCGCTGCGGACCACCACGATCATGGCCTCGATCTTCAACATCTCGTTCACCGGCTTCGAGGTCGTCTTCGTCCAGTTCATGCCGCACACCCTCGGCCTGTCGGCGGGTCAGATCGGCCTGGTGATGGCCGCGCTCGGCCCCGGCTTCCTGGTCGGCGCGATGTTCGCGGGCCGGTTGCCGAAGAAGCTCGGCTACGGCTGCACCATGCTGATCACGGCGAGCGTGGCCAACCTGGTGATGCCGGTGATCGCCCTGGTGCACGGTGGCGGGGCGCTCGCCGTCGGCACCCTGATGGTGGTCAACTTCCTGTTCGCCTCCTTCGGGGTAGCCAACAACGTGACGATGCTGACGATCCGTCAGTCCATCACCCCCGACAGCCTGCAGGGCCGGGTCGCCGCCACCAACCGCTTCGTGGCGATGGGTGTCGCCCCGCTGGGCGCCCTGCTCGGCGGCGTGCTCGGCTCCGCCGTGGGCCTGCGCGGCGCCGTCCTGATCACCACCCTCGGGTTCGGCCTCGCGCTGATCCCCCTGGTCACCTCCTCGATGGTGCGGATCAAGCACCAGCTCCCGGACCCGATCTCCGCATGACCACCCCTTCCTCCGTCGAAAGGCAGCACCACCCCATGTCCGAGCAGGAGTACCAGCCCGTGCACACCGTCGTCGTCAACGCCGAGGAGCAGTACTCGGTCTGGCCGGTCGTCACCCCCGTACCCGCCGGCTGGCGCGAGACCGGCCACCGGGGCACCCGCACCGAGTGCCTGGCCCACATCGAGACCGTCTGGACCGACCTGCGTCCGCTCAGCGTCCGCTGACGGCCCGCGCAACCCCACCGAGGCTTCCCATGGATTTCAGTCTGTTCTACTTCGCCGACGGGGCGATCGGCGGCCCGCGCGGCCGGTACGACCTGCTGTTGGACGGTGCCAGGTTCGCGGACACCCACGGCTTCGCCGCGGTGTGGACGCCCGAGCGGCACTTCCACGAGTTCGGCGGGCTCTACCCCAACCCCGCGGTCACCGCGGCGGCCGTCGCCGCCGTGACCGAGCGGATCGGCGTCCGGGCCGGCAGCGTGGTCGCCCCGCTGCACCACCCGGTGCGGATCGCCGAGGAGTGGTCCGTGGTGGACAACCTCTCGAACGGCCGGGCCGGGGTCTCGCTGGCCTCCGGCTGGAACGCGGTGGACTTCGCGCTCCGTCCCGAGGGCTACGCCGACCGCAAGGACGCCGTGCTGGAGACGGTCCGGACCGTCCGCTCGCTGTGGCGCGGCGAACCGCTCGCCGTCACCGACGGCGCGGGCAAGCCCACCGAGGTCAAGGTCTTTCCGCCGCCGGTCCAGGCCGAGCTGCCGATCTGGGTGACCAGCGCCGGCGGTCCGCAGACCTTCCAGGCGGCCGGCCAGGCCGGCGCGGGTGTCCTGACCCACCTGCTGGGCCAGGACTTCGACCAGCTGGCCGAGAAGATCGCGCTCTACCGCAAGGCGCTGGCCGACCGTCCGGACCACGACGGGTGGCCCGGCCACGTCGCGCTGATGCTGCACACCTACCTCGGCGAGGACGCCGACCAGGTCAGGGAGACCGTCCGCGAGCCCTTCACCGCGTACCTGAAGAGCTCGTTCCGGCTGATCGCCCGGTCGGCGACCAGCATCCTGCAGGGCTTCGACGTGGACAAGCTCCGCGAGTCGGACATCGACTTCCTGGTCCGCCGTTCCTTCGACACCTACTACACCTCCAGCGGACTGTTCGGCACGCCGGCGCAGGCGGCCGCGGTGGTGGAGCGGGCCAAGGCGGCCGGGGTGGACGAGCTCGCCTGCCTGATCGACTTCGGCATCCCGGACCGGACGGTGCTCGCCGGCCTGGAGACGCTGGACGAACTGCGGCGGTCCGTCCAGTGACCGGCACCGACACCCAGCTCTTCCGGCAGGTGGCCGGCCGCTTCGCCACCGGGGTCACCGTGGTGACCACCCGGGCGGCCGACGGCCCGTTCGGCATGACGGCCAACTCCTTCGCCACGGTCTCCCTCGACCCCCGGCTGGTGCTGGTCTGCATCGGCGAGCGGGCCCGGATCCGCGAGCACCTGCTCGACACCGGCAGCTTCGCGGTGACCGTGCTCAGCTCCGGTCAGCAGGCCACCGCCCGCCGGTTCGCCGACCCCTCCCGGCCGAGCGGCACCGCCGCCTTCGCCGACGACGCCTGGGCGCCGGGACCGGTCACCGGGAACCCGGTGCTGCTGGACGGCGCCGGCTGGTTCGACTGCGCCGTCCGGGACATCCACCCGGCCGGTGACCACTCGATCGTGGTGGGCGAGGTACGCGCCCTCAGTCTGCTCCCGGCCGAGCAGCCACTGATCTTCGCCGGCGGCGGGTTCCTGCCCGCCCCCCGTCCCACCCTGGAGGTACCCGCGTGACTCCCCCCGCCACGGGCGACGTGATCGCCCTGGACCCGGCCGCCTCGCGCGGCCCGGCCCCGGCCCAGCCCGGCGCCCGCCGGGGCGGCACCCTGCACATCCTGCGCGACGGCGAGTACGACCACCTCGACCCGCAGCGCAGCTACACGCTCCAGTCGCTGGCCATCGGCCACCTGCTGTTCCGCACCCTGACGATGTTCCGCGAGGACGGCGCCGGTGGCCGGGTGCTGGTCGGCGACCTCGCCGAGACGCCCGGCCGGGACCTCGACGGTGACGGCCGCCGCTGGGAGTTCACCCTCCGACGGGGCGTCAGGTTCGAGGACGGCCGCGAGGTCACCGCCGCGGACGTCGCCCACGGCATCGCCCGCTCCTTCGCCCCGGAGATCTCCGACGGCCCCACCCACCTGCGGAACTGGCTCGGCGAGAACGGCGAGTACCGCGGCCCGTACCAGGACGGCCCGGACGTCCCCGGTCTGGAGGTGACGGGCAGTCACGGTCTGGTGCTGCGCTTCCGCGACCCGCACCCCGACCTGCCGTTCGCCGTCTCCCAGCCGACCACCGCTCCGGTCCCCGCCGACGCCGACACCGGGGCCGACTACGGCCACGCACCGGTCGCCAGCGGCCCGTACCGGATCGCGGAGCACGTCCCCGGCAAGCGGCTCACCCTGGTCCGCAACCCGTACTGGGACGCCGCCACCGACCCCGTCCGGCACGACCACCCGGACCGGGTGGAGATCGAGATGGGCGTCGAGCACGGCGAGCAGAACCGGCGCACCCGGGCCGACCGGGGCATCGACGCGTATGCCGTGGCGGAGAACAACGCGCCCGAGTCGGTGGCCGCCGAGCTGATCGCCGACCCCACGCTGGCCGGCCGGCTGCGCCGCGACGCCACCCCGCTGGTCTGGTACCTGGCGGTCAACACCGCCCGGGTCACCGACCTCGACGTCCGCCGGGCCATCGCCCACGCGGTGGACCGCAGCGGCATCCGGCAGAACATGCTGGGCGAGGCCCAGGGCCGGCTGGTCCACACCCTGCTGCCCGCCGCCACCATCGGCCACCGCGACTACCCGGACCCGTACCCCGCCGGCGAGCACGGCGACCCCCGGGCCGCCGCCGAGCTGCTCGCCGGGCGGAGCCCCGAGCTGCGCATCCTCTGCCGCAGCGGCGACTACTTCATGGCCGGTGGCCGGGCGCTGGCCGAGAGCCTGGACCGGGCCGGTTTCCGCACCGAGCTGGTCGAGATCGACCGCCCCTCGCACAACGCCACGCTCAAGACCCAGGGCCACCCGTACGACCTCTACCTGATGTGCATGGCCGCCGACTGGCCCGGCGCGTCCACCCTGCTCGGCATGTTCGACGGCCGCACCATCGGCCCCACCGGCAACGACAACTTCGTCTACCTGGACGACCCCGGGGTCAACGCCGAGATCGAGCGGATCGGCCGACTGCCCGCCGCCGAGGCGGCGGCCGAGTGGGCCGCGCTGGACGAGCACCTGCTGCGCGACCACGTGCCGATGGTGGCCCTCTTCTCGTACCTGCACGTGGCCCTCAGCGGGTCCAAGGTGGGCGGGGTCTTCACCTCCTCCTTCCTCGGCACGCCGGTCTACTACAACGCCTACGTCGAGGAGTTCTGAGATGGCCGACCGGCCCACCCTCTACGAACGCTTCGCCGACACCGCCGCCCGCCACCCCGGGCTGGCCGCCCTCGAGCTCGGCGAGGAACGCCTCAGCTACACCGAACTCGCCGAGGAGGCCGCCCGGACTGCGGCCCGGCTGCTGGCCGCGCTGGACGGCCGACGCCCCCGGCGGGTCGGGGTGCTGGCCAACCGCAGCGTCGCCGCGTACGCCGGCTACCTGGCGGCCAACCGGCTCGGCAGCGCCGCCGTCCCGCTCAACCCGGGCTTCTCCCCCGAGCGGCTGGCCACCACGGTGGCCCTGGCCGAGCTGGACGTGGTGCTCGCCGACGCCCCCACCGCCGACCTGCCGGTGCCGGTGGTGCGCGCCGACGCGCCGCTGGCCGCCGACGCGGCCGCGAGCGTGCCCGTCCACCTGCCCGAGCCGGACGACATCGCGTACATCGTCTTCACCTCGGGCTCCACCGGCACGCCCAAGGGCGTGCCGATCCAGCACGGCAACGTCGCGGCGCTGCTCGACTACGCGATCGCGCGCTACGAGCTCGGCCCGGGGTGCCGGCTGTCGCAGACCTTCGACCTGACCTTCGACCCGACGGTCTGGGACATGTTCTCGGCCTGGGGCTCCGGCGCGACCCTGGTGGTCCCCACCCGGAACGAGCTGGTCCGCCCGGCCCGCTTCATCGAGCGCCGCCAGATCACCCACTGGTTCTCGGTGCCCTCGGTCATCACCTACGCCGAACGGCTGCGGGACCTGACCCCGGCCGGCATGCCCAGCCTGCGCTGGAGCCTGTTCGGCGGCGAGCAGCTGACGCTGGAACAGATCCGGATCTGGCGGGCGGCCGCGCCGCAGAGCGTGCTGGAGAACCTGTACGGCCCGACCGAGGTGACGGTCGCCTGCACCCAGTACCGGCTGCCCACCCGGCCCGAGGACTGGCCGAGCTCGGCGAACGGGACGGTCCCGATCGGGACGCCCTACCCGCACCTGGACTTCCTGGTGCTCGACGAGGACGGCAGACCGGCCGACGAGGGCGAGCTGTGCGTGCGCGGTTCGCAGCGCTTTCCCGGCTACCTCCGGCCGGCCGACAACAGCGGACGGTTCCTGTCCTTCGCCGACGGCCGGGCCGTGGTGCACGATGCTGACGGTCCGCCAGGTCCCGAGCTCTACTACCGCACCGGGGACCGGGTGTCCCGGGTCGGCGACGCCCTGGTCCACCTCGGCCGGCTCGACCAGCAGGTCAAGGTCCGGGGCCACCGGATCGAGCTGGGCGAGGTCGAGGCCGCGCTGCGCGCGCTGCCCGGCATCGGGGAGGCCGTGGTGCTCGCCCTGCCCGACGCCTCCGGCGAGGTGGCGCTGGAGGCGTGCTACACCGGGCCCGGCCAGGACCCGGTGGCCCTGCGCGGCGCGCTCGGCGGGCGGCTGCCCGGCTACATGGTGCCGCGCGGCTTCACCCGCCTGGACGCCTTCCCGCTCAACCCCAACGGCAAGACCGACCGCCGGGCCCTCGCCCTCGAACTCGCCGAGCGGGGGCAGCGATGAGCGCGACCGTGGTGCTGATCGGAGCGGCGCCGATGGCCGAGGGGTACCTCAGGGCCGCCGAGCGGCTCGGGCTGCGGGTCGGTCTGGTGGAGACCGCCGACCGGGCCGCCGCGCTGCGCGGGCGGTACGACTGCGTGGTGGACACGGCCGAGGTCGACCCGGCCTTCGCCGGGCGCGACGACGGCTGGATCCGGCCCACCGACGCGCTGGTCCGGCGGCTGCGGCCGGACGGTGCGCTCGCCTCCTCGGAGATCCACGTGCTCGCCGGGGCGATGGCCCAGGAGCAGCACCGTCTGCCGGGCCCGGGGCTCGACGCGGCGGCGGTCTCCCGGGACAAGGCCCAGCAGCGCTTCCGGTTCGCCGCCGCCGGGCTGGCGCAGCCGGAGCACCTCAAGGTGCCCCGGTTGTCCGCCGCGACCGACTGGGCGTCAGCTCGGCTGCCCGTGGTGGTCAAGCCGCTGAACCGGGCCGGCAGCGACGGCGTGGAGCGGATCGGCAGCCCCGCTGAGTGGTCCGACGCGGTGCGCCGCCGGGAGGCGGAGGGGCAGCTGCTGGTGGAGGAGTACATCGAGGGTCAGGAGTACTCCTGGGAGGGCCTGGTGGCCGACGGCCGGGTCTGCTTCGGCAGCCTGACCCGCAAACTCACCACCGGCGCACCGGACTTCGTGGAGCTCGCGCACTTCTCCGGGCACGAGCGGGTCGACCCCGGCCTCGGCCGGGCCGCCGACGCGCTGGGCCAGGCCGTCGCGGACGCGATCCGGATGCGCACCGGGATCATGTTCGTGGAGTTCCGCACCCGGGGCGACGATCTGGTGATCATGGAGGTGGCGGTCCGGGCGCCGGGCGACCACTGCATGGACGCGATGTCGATCGCCTACGGCGTGGACCTGTTCGGTGAGGTGCTCAACCTCGCGGTGGGCAGCGCCTTCCGGCCGGCCCCGGAGCTGGAGCCGAGGTACTCGGGCAGCTGCTTCCTGGTCGCCGACCGGCCCGGCGTGCTGGAGTCGGCCGGCGAGACCGAGTGGGCGGCCTGGCCCGGCGTCGTCCGCAGCGGTGTGGACGCCCGGCCGGGTACACCGGTCGGACCGCCCCGGTCCTCCGCCGACCGGCTCGGCTGGGCCCTGCTGGACTGCCCCGATCCGGCCGAACTGACCCGACTGGTGCACCGACTGCGCTCGGTACGGCCCGTGTTGGCCCGATGAGCGGGGGCGCGGGCCAGGCCAGGGTCTGGCGGGTCGAGGTCACCGCACTCAGCGCTGCGGCGGCCACCGAGGCCCGGTGGGTGCTGGACCGGGAGGAGACCCGGCGGGCCGCGACCTTCGTCCGGGCCGCCGACCGGGAGCTCTACCTGGTCGCCCACGTGGCGCTCCGGGTGGTGCTGGCGCAGGCCCTGGGCCGGCCCGCCCACCGGGTGGAGTACGGCCGGGCCGACTGCCCGGGCTGCGGCGGGCCGCACGGCCGTCCGGTGGCCGTCGCCGAGCGGGCGCCGGAGTTCTCGCTCAGCCACACCGACGGGCTGGCGCTGATCGCGCTGGCCGACCGGCCGGTCGGGGTGGACGTCGAGCGGCGCGCCGTCTTCACCGGCTCCGACGGCCCGGACATCGCGGCGCAGCTGCACCCGGCCGAGCGGGCCGCACTGGCCCGGCTGCCGGAACCGCAGTGGGCGGACGCGCTGCTGGCCTGCTGGGTCCGCAAGGAGGCCCACCTCAAGGGCACCGGCATCGGCCTGGCCGACGGCCTGGCCGAACACCACGTGGGCTTCGGCCAGGAGTCCGGCTCCTGGGCCGGCCCCACGCCCGCGGGGCCGGCGGGCTGGGGCCTGGCCGGGGTGCCGGTGCCGGCCGGGTACGGCGCGGCGGTCGCGCTCAGGTCGACGGCCGGGACCGCCCCGCAGGTGCGCACGGACGATCTCGACCTGGCCGGCGCGCTGGCCGCCGGTCGGTGGTGAGCACCGACCGGCCGGTCACTTGCCGAGGAGCGTCACGTCCAGGTCGTCGGCCGCGTACTGGGCCCGGATGACCTTCTTGTCGAACTTGCCGACCGAGGTCTTCGGGACGGACTCGACGATCGACCAGCGCTCGGGCAGCTGCCAGGAGGCGACCCGCTCGGCGAGGAAGGCCCGCAGCTCGGGGAGGCCGACGGTCGCGCCGGGCCGCAGGAC
The DNA here is from genome assembly GCF_001424875.1 of Kitasatospora sp. Root107. Taxonomy (GTDB): domain Bacteria; phylum Actinomycetota; class Actinomycetes; order Streptomycetales; family Streptomycetaceae; genus Kitasatospora. The sequence goes on from NZ_LMCT01000023.1 coordinate 141,477, forward strand.
CACGGTGGCCAGCGGACGTTCACCCCACCGCTCGTCGGGCACCGCCACCACCGCGGCCTCGGCCACCTCGGGATGGGCCATCAGCTGGTTCTCCAGCTCGACCGAGGAGATCCACTCGCCGCCGGACTTGATCACGTCCTTGGCCCGGTCGGTCAGCGTCAGGTAGCCGTCGGGGGTGATGGTGCCGACGTCACCGGTGCGCAGCCAGCCGTCCGGGCTGAACTTGTCCTCGGGCCGCTCGGGCTCCTGGCCCGCACCGGCGAAGTAGGCACCGGCGATCCACGGCCCGCGCACCTCCAACTCGCCTGCCGCAACGCCGTCGTGCGGCATCCGCTCGCCGCCGGGCCCGATCAGCCGGGCCTCCACCGAGGCGGGGAACAGGCCCTGGCTGACCCGGTAGGGCCACTCCTGTTCCGGCGTCAGACCGGCCGGCGGCTGGGCGAAGGTGCCGAGCGGCGAGGTCTCGGTCATACCCCAGGCGTGCACCACCCGGATGCCGTGCCGCTCCTCGAAGCCGCGCATCAGGGCGGGCGGACAGGCCGAACCCCCGATCACCACCATCCGGAGCGAGGAGGTGTCGTAGGAGCCCGTGTCCAGCTCGTCCAGCAGGCCGTTCCAGATGGTCGGCACGGCGGCGCCCACGGTGGGCTTCACCCGGTCGATCATCTCGGCCAGCGGCTTGGGCTGGAGGAAGCGGTCCGGCATCAGCAGGTCGGCGCCCGACATGAAGGCGGCGTACGGCATGCCCCAGGCGTTCACGTGGAACATCGGGACCACCGGCAGCGCGATGTCACGGACCGTCAGGGCGAAGGTGTCGGCCGAGTTGATCTGCATGCAGTGCAGGTAGACCGAACGGTGGCTGTACGCAACGCCCTTGGGGTCGCCGGTCGTGCCGGAGGTGTAGCAGAGCGAGGCGGCCCTGCGCTCGTCGATCTCGGTCAGCCACGGGTAGTCGGTGGGCCGGTCCGCGATCAGTGCCTCGTAGTCGTGCACCCGGCCGGTGAAGCCGTCCAGCAGCGAGCGGTCGCCGGGACCGTTCACCACGATGTGCTTGAGCGTCGGGTTGAGCTGCGGCAGCACCGCGGCGAGCAGCGGCAGCACACTGCCGTCGACCAGGATCACGTGGTCGGCGGCGTGGTTGATGATGAACGCCAACTGGTGCCCGGGCAGCCGCAGGTTGAGGGTGTGCAGCACCGCGCCCATGGACGGGACGGCGAGGTACGCCTCCAGGTGCTCGGCGTTGTTCCACATCAACGTCGCCGTCGTGGTCCCCTCGGTCACCCCGAGCTCGTCCCGCAGCGCGTGCGCCAACTGCCCGGCCCGCGCCCCGATCTCGGCGTACGTGCGGACCACCGGACCGGTGCCGTCCCAGGTGGTGACGGTGGAGTTGCCGTGCAGGGTCGAGCCATGCGTCAGAATCCGGGCGACGGTGAGCGGTACGTCCTGCATCGTGCTGAACACGCGGGTCCTCCTTGACCGGGCGGGCGGGGCAGCGCGCCACTACTTCTACTGGCGAGTAGTGCGATGCTGCTCGGCCCCGATTCTGTCGTCAAGGCACCGGACTGTCAGCGGCGAAAGTCACGCCTCCCCCGCAGCTCGGGCACAGTCGGCCCGGCCTCAGGTCGCGACCGGTCCGTCCAGCTGGTTCCGGTCGATGCTGAGGGTGGCGCCGCCCCAGGTCTCCTGGACGTTGCCCTGGTACTGGTGGATGCGCTGGCGGTCGGACCACTGGTCCGGGTCGAGACCGCCGGCTCCCGCGGTGTCCGCCCGGCCGTCCCAGCGGGCGTACCAGACCGCGTCGGGGAGCGGGGCGCTGCCCGCGCGGGCGGCGGCGGCCAGGTCGGAGACGCCGGAGTCCGCGCTGGAGTAGAAGCCCGAGCGGAAGCCCTCCAGGTGCAGCTTCCGGGTCCAGCCGACGGTGAAGTCGATCACGCTCTGGGCGCAGGACTGGTCGCCGCGCGGGTAGGACTCGATGTCCAGGTAGACCGGGCTGCCCTGGCCCAGGCCCAGGGTGCGCAGGGCGGCGGCGGCCTCGGCCGCCTCGGCCTGGCCCTGCTGGACGGCGGTGGCCGGGTCGATCCGCTTGGGCTTGTTGCCGAGCCTGCTGCACGGCGCCTGCAGGCCGACGTGAGTGGGCATCAGCTGCCAGCCCATCGCCCGGACCTTTCGGACCCAGTCGGCGGTCAGCCGGGGCTGTGAGCAGCCGCGCTGGCCACCGCTGACGTAGATGCCGACCGCGCCGTAGGGGGAGCTCTGCTTCCAGGCCGTCATGGTCTCCAGCGACGGGGCGGTGCAGACGTCGAAGCCGGGTCCGGCGAACAGCCGCCGGGCCGACTGCGCCCTGGTCCCGGGACGGTCGGCGAGCACGGTGGCCCGGAGCACGACCGGAGCCGGGGCGGCGACCGCCACCGGCTCCGCCGCCGACGCGGTGCTGCCGTCCGGCAGCCCGTCGGTGGCGAGCAGCAGGACGAGGGAGGCCGCAGTGAGGGCAGCGGGGCCCAGAAAGCGCGTCACCTCTCGATACTGACCAATCGTCAGACAAATGCGAGGTCCGGCCGGTGAATTCACCCGTCCGCACCCGCAAAGTCATGTGCTTGCCGGGATTACGGTCCTTACGCGAGACTGATCCGCATGTCCAGCCTCGACCTGTCCTCCGGCTCGGCCGACCATGCCGCCACCGCACTGCCAGCCGGCCACCTCACCGACCACCCCGCCGGTCCCCGATGGTTCGCCCGGGTCCCGGCGCCGGTGCTCTGCGTGGTGGCGATGTTCGCCGTGCAGCTCGGCATCGCGCTGTCCAAGCCGCTGTTCGGACAGCTCGGGGTCGGCGGCGCGACCTTCCTCCGGCTGACCTTCGCGGCGGCCGTCCTGCTGGCGCTGACCAGGCCCCAGCTGCGCGGGCGCGGCGCGCGGGAGCTCGGCTCGACGGCGCTGCTCGGGCTGGCCTCCTCCGGGATGACCCTGCTGTTCGCCGGGGCGGTGGACCGGCTGCCGATGGGCACCGCCGCGACCATCGAGTTCCTCGGCCCGCTCGGCGTGGCTCTGGCACTGTCCCGTCGGCTGACCCATCTGCTCTGGGCGCTGCTCGCGGGCGGCGGGGTCGCGCTGCTCACGCTGCTGGGCGAGGGCGGCCACGGGAGCGGCGGCGGCCTGGACCCGGTCGGACTGGCCTGCGCTTTCGGGGCGGCCGCCTGCTTCGCCGGGTACATCCTGCTGACCGACAGGGTCGGCGCCACCTTCCAGGGCTTTCAGGGACTCGCGGTCTCACTGTCCGTCAGCGCGGTGCTGGTCGCGCCGTTCGGGGCGGTCGAGGCCTGGCACGGGCTGGCCGCCACCCGGTCACCGGTCACGCTGCTGCTCGGGGTGGCCGGGGTGGCACTGCTGCTGCCGGTGATCCCGTACGTGCTGGAGATGACCGCGCTGCGGCGGCTGCCGCAGCGGGTGTTCAGTGTGCTGGTCAGCCTGGAGCCCGCGGTGAGCGCGCTGATCGGTCTGCTGGTGCTGCACCAGCTGCTCGGGCCGGCCCAACTGGCCGGTATCGCCTGCGTGGTACTGGCCAGCCTGGGAGCCACCCTCACCGGCCGGCGCTGAGCCGGGCCCAGGCCGACGACGCGACCCGCTACCGGAGGACATGCCCGTGGGCGGTGCCGACGAACGGCACCGCCCACAGAGATGTACGCGCTGAACCGGGAGTGAGTGACCCTCTCCACCCCATACGGCTCGGTCGGTCGTGCGGCCGGGTGCTCAGCTCACCCTGGCCCGCTCCCGCTGTCCGGCGCCCCCGCCGGACGGTGCGGGACCACTCAGTGGAAGACCGGCGCGAAGACGAAGTTGAAGTCCCGGTTGCCCTGGTCGCTGAAGATGAACCCGGTGTTGTCCTTGACCTGCAGGTTGTTGTTCTGGTTCGACGCGCCGGAGCCGGTGGCCACCTGCTGGGTCTGGTTGTAGTTGCCGGTGACGGTGCCGAAGATGTTCCCGCTGCCGACGTTGGACACCACGCTGCTGTTGGAACCGTCACCCGCCAGGGCTCCGTTGTCGGCCGAGGCGGCGCCGGCGCCCACGAGCAGCAGAGCGGCTGCGAGCGGGGCGGCGGCCAGCAGGCCGACCAGTCGGGTGGTGCGAGTGCGAGCCATGTAAAGCCTCCAGATAGCTGCTGCGGTACTTCACTTCCGGTACTGCGCTTACTGCTTGCAGGAGCTCGTGGCCAGACGAACAACTGCGGGCTGCGACGCCGAGGAACAGGTTTCCGCAACAAATCGACAAAGCGCCAGTACCGGCTCCCCTTTTCGCCCGTTAGCGTGACGTGACCTGCGATCCGCATAGTCCGGGAACAGCCGGTTCGTGGGCAGACACACCGGCGCTCACCTGTGGCTCCCATCGAATGGCGGCAGCGCGGTGCGGTCATCGACCCGGCGCGCGGGCAGGATTGTCGACCGTCCTCGCGCCACCCCGGCGCACTCACTGGTCGCACGCCCCTCATGGCACACGAACCGGCCATTCCGGTCGGCGTGTTCGGCCATGGGACGAATGCATAGGACAGTGATTTGAATGACAGAAATCCTGTCAGTTCGGAAAGAATAGCGGGCCAGACCCCAGGGGGCGTGGGGTCCGGCCCGCCGGCTCAGCGGACGGTGATCGTCCGACGGCCGGTCAGCGGCGGGTCGGTGACCCGGCCTTCGCCGACCCGGGCGCCGTGCAGCCACTCGACCTTCCGGTACAGCTCCTCGGGGGAGAGTGCGGCCAGCATCGTGTTGCGTGCCCGGGCCCGCTCGCCGGCCGGGTGGTAGAGGCGGCGGCCCAGCTCCCGGGCGACCAGCTGGGTGGCGGCGGTGCGCTCGCGCCGCTCGCCGGCGAACTTCTCGAAGCGCTGCTCGAACTCCCCGGCCTCGGTGCCGATCAACTCGCCCAGCACCACCGCGTCCTCCAGCGCCTGACAGGCGCCCTGGGCCGCGTACTGCAGCATCGGGTGCGCGGCGTCGCCGACCAGCACCACCCTGCCGTCGGTCCACCGGTCCACCGGGTCGCGGTCGCAGAGCACCCAGGACCGCCACTCCTCCCCCAGCTCCAGCAGCCGCCGCGGGATCTCGCCCAGCCCGGGGAACGCGTTCAGCACGAAGTCCCGCCCGGTCGGGACGGCGGCCATCGCGTGCCGGGCGCCGTCGTCCCGGGTCGCCGCCAGGTTGAGGTACTCACCGCGGCCGATGGGGTAGTGCACGAAGTGCCACTTCGGCCCCGCCCACAGCGTGACGGTGTTCCAGCGCAGCTCGGCCGGCACCTTCTCCATCGGGATGACGGAGCGGTAGATGGTGTGTCCCGAGACCTGCGGGGCGCCGTCGCCGACCAGCTGCCTGCGCACCGCGGAGTTGATGCCGTCGGCGCCGATCAGCGCGTCGCCGCGCACCTGCTCACCGTCGGCCAGCAGGACGGTGACGCCGTCCCGGGTCTGCCGGTAGCTCCGCACGGCCGCGCCGGTACGGAGCTCGATGCCCGCCGCCGCCCGGGCCGCCGCCAGCAGCGGGGCGTACACGTCGATCCGGTGCACCACCGCGTACGGGTTGCCGAACCGCTCCCGGTACCCGGCGGTCAGCGGCATCCGCACCACCAGCTCCCCGGTGGTGCCGTCCATGAAGCGCAGCTCGTCGATGTACACGGCGCGGTCCCGGACCTCGGCGCCGACGCCGAGCCGGTCGAGGGCGTGGAACGCGTTCGGGCCGAGCTGGATACCGGCGCCGAGCTCGGTGAAGGTGTCACGGCTCTCCAGCACCACCACCCGGTGGCCCTGCCGGGCCACGCCGAGCGCCGTCGCCAGGCCGCCGATACCGCCGCCGGCCATCAGGATCTTCGCCATCGGAGCTGTCCTGCCTTTCGTCGGGTCTGAGCGGATCGGGCGGAGCAGACAGGGGTCGGGCGGATCGGACGAAATCTCAGGCCGCGGTGCCGAACTCGGCCAGCCGGGCCAGTACCCGCTCCAGCAGCTCCGCCCTGGCCAGCCGCAGGTCGGCCAGCGCCTCGTGTTCGGCGGCGGCCAGCAGCTTCGGCAGGTCGACGCCGAACCGGTCCAGGTAGCCGAGCACCTGCTCGGCGTCCGCGTACCCGCCGGCGAACCGGTCCGCCGAGGCGGGTCTGCCGTGCTCGGCGAGGGCGGTCAGGGTCTGTTCGGAGAGCAGGGTGACCGAGTTCGGTGCCACCAGCTCCTCGGCGTACCGGGTGTCCCGGTACCGACGGTCCATCACCTCGGTGGCGTCCCAGAGCAGTCGCTGCGGCCGGGCCCCGCGAGCGGCCAGCCCGTTCCAGCGGGCCGAGCCGAGCTCGCGCTCGTACCGCCGGTAGACCAGCCGGGCCAGCGCGATCCCGCCCTGGCCGCGGAACGCCCGGGCCTCCGGGCTGCCGATCAGGTCCAGTTCGCGGTCCAGCACGGTGTCCAGCAGGCCGACCGGCAACCCGGCCACCGAGTTGATCCGGGAGACGTCCAGGCCGTTCGCGACGGCCAGTTCGAGACCGGACAGGAAGGCCTCCAGCACCTGGCGGTAGCGCTCCTCGGTGAGTACCAGCGAGACGTGCACACCGATCCCCTCGCCCAGGCAGCGGGTGATCGCGGGCAGCGCCTCGGGCGTGGCCGGGATCTCCATCAGCAGGTTCGGCCGGTCCACCGCCAGGTGCAGCGAGCGGGCCTCGGCCAGCGTGAGGCAGGTGCCCTCGACGAACGAGGGGTCGATCCGGGCCGAGACCAGTCCGTCCAGACCGGCCGTCCGCAGGTACACCGGCTCCAGCACCTCGCAGGCCCAGCGCAGGTCACTGACCGTCAGCTCGCGCAGCGCGATGGCGGCTGTGGCCCCCCGGGCGGCCAGCTCGACCAGCTGCTCGCGGTACGTGTCGTCGTCCCCCAGCGCACCGGTGACCCCCACCACGCACCGGTCACGGACCAGCCGGGTCAGCCCGCCGTCCGCCAGCCGGTCGCGGCCGAGGCCGTCCAGCCACAGGGAGACGCCCTCCCCGGAGAGCTCGCGCAGAATCCCGACCATCAGGCGGTGGCACCGCCGTCCAGCACCAGGTCGTGGCCGACCACGAAGCGGGCCTCCTGGCTGGCCAGCCAGAGCACCGTGTCGGCGATCTCCTCGGTCCTGGCGACCCGGCCGAGCGGCACGCCGGCCCTGACCCGCTCGGCGCGCTGCTGCTCGCTCTCGTCGGAGCGCCGGTCCTGGTCGGTGTCGACGGTGCCGGGGCTGATCGCGTTGATCCGGATGCCGTGCGTGATGTACTCCCGGGCGGCGGTGCGGGTCAGCGTGGAGAGTGCGGCCTTGGAGGCCGCGAAGGCACCGAAGCCGGGCACCCGGCCGTGGATGCTGATGTTGGCCGCAGTGTTGATGATGACGCCGCCGCCGTTCGCCTTCATGTGCGCGATCTCGTGCTTCATCAGCAGCCAGGCCCCGGTCAGGTTGGTGGCCAGGATGTCGCCCCAGACCGCCTCGCAGACCTCGGCCAGCGGGCTGGCCTGTCCCATCACACCGGCGTTGTTGAAGGCGACGTGCAGACCGCCGTGCCGCTCGACCGTGGAGCGGATCAGCTTGATGACGTCCATGCCGTGCGTGACGTCGGCCCGGGCGCAGTCGGCGGTGCCGCCCTCCTTCTCGATCAGCGCCACGGTCTCCCGCAGCTCGTGCGGCTCCCGGCCGGCCACCATGACGGTGGCCCCCTCACGGGCGAAGGCCAGCGCGGTGGCCCGGCCGATACCGGAGCCGCCGCCGGTGACCAGGGCGACCTTGCCGTCGAATCGTGCGGTCATCAGGTTCCTCCTGTGGGGGATGGGCAGGGCGGTTCAGGCCGCGTTGGTCAGCCCGGCGGACGGACCGTCAAGGACCGGGCGGGCCGCCCGGATCTCGTCGATCACGGCCCGCAGCGCGTCGGTGAAGTAGGCGTCCGCGGCCTCCAGGAACCTGCTCTCCCGGACCGCCCGCTCGATACCGGCCGGGGCCAGCTCGACCGAGATGGTGAGCGCCAGGGCGCCGTCCTCGGTCCGGTCGATCCGGTTGCCGATCGCCTTGATCTCCGGGTCCCCCGGCTGCCGGTAGAGCACCGACTCGCCCGGCTCGACCTCGACCCGCTGGAACACCGTCCGGCCGTCCCGCACGATGCTGCGGGTGAACCCGCCGGAGAACCGGTCGAGCACCGTGCACTCGGTGATCGCGGGGAGATACGGAACGGGATTCTCCGCCTTCGCCAGCAACTGCCGCCAGAGCCCTCGGGCATCGAGCTGTTCGTACTCCGGAGTCGCCCCGGAATTGACCGGTACGGTCCAGGCGATGGTCACCGCTGACATCTGTCGATCCTCCCACCGGAATTACCGAGCCGTGCTCTCTGTGCAGAACTCTGAATGAATACGACAGTTGCGGCAACAATGGTTCGGCTACTTCGTCAGCTGCCGGGACGGGAAACGGCGCAGGGGATTCCGGAAGGAACTCGGAATCCCCTGCGCCGTTTATGACGGAGCGTCAGCACAGTTCGCCATGACCGACCGTCAGGCGGCGGCGGCCAGGCCGACCTTCAGCGCCGTGGCGATCTGCACCGCGCGGCGGGTCTGGTACGCGATCGCCTCGAGGTTCTCGTCGTTCGGGGCGCCGACCAGGTTGTTGGAGACGTGGCTGGTGCCGTACGGGTTGCCGTTGCTCGGCGCGAACTGGATGCCGTCCGAGTAGCCGGGGGCCACGATGATGGCGCCCCAGTGGTAGAAGGTGTTGTTCAGCGCGAGCAGGGTGCTCTCCTGGCCACCGTGCAGGGTGGAGGTGGAGGTGAACGAGGAGACCACCTTGTTCACCAGCTTGCCCTGGAACCACAGGCCACCGGTGGTGTCGATGAACTGCTTGAGCTGGGCGGCCGGCAGGCCGAACCGGGTCGGGGTGCCGAACAGGATGACGTCGGCCCACTCCAGGTCGTCGAGGGAGACCTCGGCGACGTCCTTGGTGGCCTCGACGTGGTCGGCCCACTCCTGCTTGGTGGCGACCACGGCGGCGGGAGCCAGCTCGGCGACCTTGCGCAGCCTGACCTCGGCGCCCGCCTTCTCGGCGGCCACCGCGGCCTCCTCCGCCAGCTTGTGCACGTGGCCGGTGGACGAGTAGTAGATGATGGCGACGTTGGTCACGGTCGCTGCTCCCATTCGGAATTCGTCAGATTCGGGATCCCTGCGGTCACCCCGTCCCCTCGACTCTCCCGCAGGCCCCGAACCAGCGGCAATCGGGGCCCGTCGACTTCATCACCTTGCACTGTCGACGAATTGACGAAGGTTCAGGGCGCTGACACGAACCCTCCACATCGGGCCCGTCCCGGCGGTCACACCGCGATCGACCGTGTGCCGAAGATGTGAAAAGCCCCCCCGGTGACCGGTGAAGATCACCTCGGCTCGACCGGCCGGATCCGGCGTTTTCGACGGAGTAGCCGGAGGACTGTGTCAGGTCGTCCGCGAAGGTGACTCTGTGTCAACCCGGCCAACCACTCCGGGTACCGAGTACCTATGGTGGGGGGCAACGGGGACGACAATCGGAACTCAACGATCCGGGCGGGCGTTCCCCTGGCGGAAGGAGCACCACCGATGCGCACCGAACAGCCACCCGTGCTGGAGACCGGCGTGCCGCCTCGCCAGACGGCCCGTCGCGCGGCGGTACTCGGCTCCCCGGTCGGCCAGTCGCTCACACCCGTCCTGCACCGCGCGGCACTCGCCGCGATGGGTCTGGACTGGAACTACCAGGCCATCGAGTGCGACGAGACCGGGCTTCCCGGGCTACTGGCGCAGTCGACCGCCGGCCTGGCCGGGCTCTCGCTCTGCATGCCGCTGAAGCGCGCGGTGCTGCCGCTGATCGACGAGGTCAGTGACCTGGCCCTGGACGTCGGCGGCGCGAACACCGTGGTCTACCGGCGCGGCCGCAGCCACGGCGACAACACCGACGTGTACGGGATGCTCACCGCGCTGCACGAGGCCGGGGTCAGCTCACCCGGCACCGCGGTCGTGCTCGGCGGCGGCTCGACCGCCTGCTCGGCGCTGGCCGCGCTGCGCGAACTCGGCGTGCTGGAGCCCGCGGTGGTGGTCCGGGAGCGCAGCCGCGCGGCCGAGGCCACGGCGGCGGCCGGGCGGCTCGGCATCGCGGTGGACGTGCACACCTTCGGACAGCTCGACGAGCTGCTGCCCGGTGCCGGACTGGTGATCTCCACCCTGCCGGCCGGGGCCGCCGACACCTTCGCCGCGGCCGTGATGCACTCCCGCGCGGCGGTCTTCGACGTGGTCAGCTCGGCCTGGCCGACCCGGCTGGTGAAGGCGGCCGGTTTCGCGGGCTCCACGGTGGTCGACGGCCTGTCCTTCGCGGTCCACCAGGCCGCCAGGCAGCTCGAGTTGATGACCGGCCGGAGCGACATCCCGATCCAGACGATGCGGCGCGCCGCACAGACCGAGCTGCTCCACCGGGCGGACTGACGGGGCTGCCGCACCGACCGGCGTACGCCGCGGCAGCCGGACCGGTTCTCCCCGTCCGGGCCGCCGCCCCGCACACCTGCCACCCCCGGTCGCCATCAGGCCGAGAGCTCCTGGGACTTGTCGAAACCCTGCCGTCGCGCGGACGAGAGCACCGAGATCGCGTGGGCCACCGAGCAGAGTGTGGCGTGCCGGTGCCAGCCGGCGTAGGAGCGGCCCTCGAAGTCCCGCATCCCGACCCGCCCGCTGACCTCGGCGAAGTCCTTGGCCACCCGCCGGGTGAGCCGCCCCAGCCGGAGCAGGGCCACCGGCGGTACGTCCACCAGGTTGGACAGCCAGAGTTCGGCGGGCTTTCCCTTGGCGCCCGACCAGCCGCCGACCAGGGCCAGCGCCCGCTCCGGCTGGACCACCGTGCCGGGCCGCCGGATCGTCGGCATGGTGACCCTGGTACCGCTCACGAGTATCGACCTGGTGATCGAGTACTCCGGGTCCACCCAGCCGACCGGACGGGAGAACCGTTTCGCCCATTCGATCAACTGCTGTGCCTGGAAGACCCGTTCACCCCTCCCCGGCAGACTGCCGTCGAAGCCGACCAGCCTGGTCGAGCCGCTCACCCGCATCACGAACGGGACGCCGCGTCGGCAGAACTCCTCGACCAGGACGGCCGCGTCGAGCTCGCGGGCGTCCAGCACGGCCGGCCGACGGCGCAGCCCCCAGTCCGGCGCGGCCAGCTCGACCACACTGTTGACCGCACACAACTCCGGTGTGGTAGCCGAGACTTCGTCCGGGATCTTGGCGCGCTTGCGGCGCTCCTCGTTGGCCAGCCAGTCCGCCGGGAGCACCAGCCCCCAGTTCACCGGCGCGCTCATGTCCTCGCTGGCGAGCCAGACTCCGTACGCCTGCTGGCTGTTGACCACCCGGCCGAGCTCGGTCCGGAAGGACTCCTCAACGCCGACCGAGTGCTCGCCGGCCTTCGGGATCGCCATCGAGTTGAGCACCCAGGCCTGCGGCAGCAGCACTCGGTCCAAGTGCTTGCCCAGCGCCTGCCGGACCGGACCCCAGCGCCAGGACGAGTCGCTGATGAAGTGGTGCAGGCTCTGCTCGGCGGCGCCGTAGCCGGCCACCGCCGCCAGGGCCCGCATCGACTTGCGGCCCTGCACCGAGAGCAGCCCGGAGATGTACCACTCGCCCCGGGCGCGCTGGTCACGGCGCTTCAGCGAGGCCAGCATCCGGCGGGAGAAGTCCGTGACGAAGTCATCCGCCACGTCCCCCCAGATGTGCTCAGGAACGTTCTTGTCGCTTACACCTTCCACAGCCCCCGTCCCCTCTTCTGCGGTCGCGAACCTGGCGGGCTCCGAGCGCCGGATGGCGACGATGAGCCAGATGCGAGGTGCTGGTGATGGATACGATACAGAACCGACTGGTTGGTTTCATCTACTACGTCATCTTGGCACGAGAGGGACCCGACCACAACGTCCGGGCGGGATCCGACCTGATACACCATACTAGATACCGCACAGTTGGTTTGTTACGATGCGGTACAACCCACTTGAACAGTCGCCCCGGGCCGGCCTCTACCGGCCCGTCGCCGACCGACTCCCCGAGGGAGACCATCGATGCCCCGTCAGGAACGGGCGCAGCGCACCCGCCAACTGCTCATCGAGGCCGCCTCGGCCTCCTTCGACCAGGCGGGCTTCGCCATGACGGGGCTCAACGACGTCATCAGACCCACCGGTATCTCCAAAGGCGCGCTGTACTTCCACTTCGGCTCCAAGGAGCAGCTGGCCGAGGCCGTGATGGCCGAGTCCAGAGCCGGACTGCGCGAGGCGATCCGCTCCGCCCGGCACTCCAGCGACTGCCCGCTGCAGTACCTGATCGACCTGAGCCACGGCCTGGCCGGCCGACTGGCCGAGGACGTGGTGTTCCGGGCCGGGCTCCGGCTCACCGACGACGGGGCGCTCGCCGACGGCCTGCGGCCCAACCCGTACCCCGGTTGGACCCTGATGATCGACCGGCTGCTGAGCCGGGCGGCGGCCCGCGAGGGCCTGCGGCCCGAGGTCAGTACGGGCGAGTGCGCGGCCCTGCTGGCGGCCACCGGCGCCGGTGTGGAGTCGCTGGCCAGGCGGGATCCGGACTGGCTCGGCCCCCGGATGATCTCGCTGCTCTGGCAGGCCCTGCTGCCCGCCCTGACCACCCCCGAGCGGCTGGCCAGGCTGCGCACCACCCCGGTCGAGCACGAGCGGGCCACCGTGCCGGCGCCGGGCCGGGCCCACCCGGCCGACGACGTCCGGCCCGGGCGGGCCGACCGCCCGGGCACCCCGGACACGCCGGGCGCGCCGGACGCGCCGGACGCGCCGGACGGTCGGCCTCGGATCGAGGCCGACCGCTCCGGCGCGCCGGGTCATCCGGCCGCTTCCACCGACACACCAGAAGGAAGCAGCAGTTCGCGGTACCACGGGACATGACCGGGGAACCGGGCCGCCAGGCCCGGCCCCGGGTCGCAGCCGGTACGCCGCCAGAGCCGGCTGCTCTCGTACCGGTGCTCCACCGCCATCAGTGACAGCCGTCGCCCCCAGGAGACGGACCCGACGCCCTCCAGCAGCCGTCGGGCCCGCTCCATGGTGATCTCGCCCGCGGGCAGCGGACGGCCCAGCGCCCCGCACACCAGGGTCGCCAACTCCCTGATGGTGATGGGCTCCGGGTGGCTCGCGTGGTAGACCAGGCCACCCGGCACCGGCCCCCAGGACTGCCTGGCCAGCGCCGCGATCGGCCGGGCCAGGTCCTCCACCGCGATGGCCGACATCCGGGCCCGGCCACCGTCGATCCAGTGCGGTACCCGGCCCAGCAGGTCCACCAGCGCCGGGACGACCCAGGTGTCACCCGTCCCGTAGACCAGGTGTGGCCTGATCACCACACCCCCCGCCGCGAGCACCGCCCGTTCGGCCGCCAGCCTGGTCCTGCTGGTCTCCGAACCAGGCACCAGATCGGGCTGACACTCCGTCAAGTTCCGGTGTACGCCGTCCCGGTAGACCGCCGTGGTGCTGAGGTAGAGCACTCGCCGGACCCCCGCCCTGGCGGCTTCGGCGAGCAGTGCCTCGGTACCGCGTTCGTTCACCCGGCGGAGGGAGGCCGGGTCACCACCGATCTGTGACGCGAGATGGACGACCGTGTCCACACCATCGCAGGCGCCGTACAGGGAGGCGGCGTCGGCGAGATTCCCGTGGAACGGGCGTACGGTGCCGAATTCGGCGGCAGAAAGGGACCGGCGATGCGTAAGCACCCTGACCGGCTCTTCAGGTGTCGTTCCGGCGGCGAGCAGGGCGAGCACCCGACTTCCGATGAATCCGGTACCACCGGTGAGCAGTACACCTTTCGGTTGTTCCACCGTCAGCCGACTTTCTGGACCGAAAGAGATTCCTCCCGGGATTCCTCCCGAACTATCTGCCGGGTCATCAGCCGGCCGGTGGCCACCGATACCCCGTCCTGCTCCACGGTGACCCGGACACTCAGTTCACCGTTCGGACCGATCGGCCCCGGGAATGCCTTGACGAATACCGGGAGATGCAGCTCCGCGTAGCGGATGAAATTGGTGTCCATTTCGAACGGGGCGACCGCGGTCACTCCGGCGACACTGTTCGCCGCCTGCCGCATCGCCTCGACGATCACCATGCCCGGCACATGGTCGACCGGGTGGTCGAACAGCACCGGGTGCCGCCGGTCGGCCTGGAGCCGCCAGGTGTACCACTCGCCGGTGGGCACCAGCACCGAGTTGGCCTTGTCGTCCTGGTACTCGCCCTGCGGCGGCACCATGTCCGGCAGCCGCTGGGACAGCTGGGGCGCCCGGAGCCGGGCGTAGGTGTCGGGAGCCATGCAGTCCATCCGCAAGGTCCCCACCCCCAGCCGGGTGGCACCACGGTGGATCACCGTCTGGTACTGCATTCCGGCCATGATTCCCCGGCGGAAGCGGACATCCTGGCAGGTCGCACTGATCGTCAGATTGGCCGGCGTCTGGCCGACCGCCATGGCGGTCGGCTCGGCCCGGTACGAGAGGCTCCAGAGCAGGAACGGGTAGTCCGTCGGAACTCCGTACCCGGCGTGCGAGATCAGCATGGCGGACTGCCTGATCGTCTCGGCCAGCAACAGCGGGTCATAGCATCCTGCGATGGGCCGATAGAAACTGTGCGCCCTCGGCCACTGGGCTCCCAGCAGAAACCGGTCCGCACCGGTCTGCCGCCATCCGGTGAGCATGACCTCGGATATCGAGGCCCGGTGCACAAAACGGCGTGGAACGGTCTGCTCGTGGAGTTCCGGATCCATTTGTTCCATGCCGGCCGACTGCGGCAGGCATCCGTTTTCCGACAGCACTGACCCCATGTGCAATCTCCCCCAGGGATGGGTAATTGAGTCTGCCGCCCGATGGCAGGCGGACGCGCGACGGCAGTCGGATGCTGTCCGAACCGCCGGGTAACCTCGGTGCGTGAGAACGTCGCGGATCCTACGGAGGGTGCGAGGCCCAATGGAGACCTGCTCCGTAGCCATTCATCGTGCGCGCTGCCGCGCCAGGATAGGCTTTGGCAGCAGTCGTCGATCGACTCAGTCGTAGGTTCAGACGCAGTCGGTCGGCAGCGGCCCTGGAACGGACCGCCCGGGCAAAGCGCATGCGAAGCAGATAGTTAGACCAGACAAGTAGTCCCGCCCTCCTCGGCCACTCACCGCGCCAAGCCCTGGTGCGGCGTCGCTCCAGGCAACGATAGAGTACCATCCGGTCGGTTTGTAGTGTGAGGGTGCGCACCAGAAACAGGAGAACGATGGCTCAGCAGGCACGTGCAGTGCACACCAGGCAGCAGATCCTGAACGCTGCTGCCCAGGTCTTCGCCAAGCGGGGGTACGCGGCGGCCACGATGGCCGAGATCCTGACCGTCGCGGGTCTCACCAAGGGGGCGGTCTACTTCCACTTCGCGTCGAAGGAGGAACTGGCCCTCGCGGTCACCGAAGCTCAGTCGCCCTGGCTGGAGGAGCTCGACCTCTCGGGCCCAGGCTTCCAGAGCGTCATCGACCTGACCATCGCCTACGCGCGCGCGCTGCAGAACGACCCGATCATCAGAGCCACCGTACGCCTGGTGATCGAACACGGGGCCTTCGAGAAGCCGCAGATCGAGGCTTGGGAGGTGAACATCAACCTGGTCCGGGATCTGCTGCTGGCCGCCCAGGACGACCTGCTGCCGGGCGTGGACATCAACGTGGCCGCGCCGACCATCACTTCGTCGTTCACCGGTATCCAGCTCACCTCACAGGTGCTGAGCGGCCGGGCCGACCTGCTGGAGCGGGTGGCCGGCTGGTGGGCACTGATGGTGCCCGGGTTGGTGAAGCCGGAGCTGATCCGCGGGCTCGAGCT
This sequence comes from Kitasatospora sp. Root107, assembly GCF_001424875.1. GTDB lineage: Bacteria > Actinomycetota > Actinomycetes > Streptomycetales > Streptomycetaceae > Kitasatospora. The sequence goes on from NZ_LMCT01000023.1 coordinate 157,328, forward strand.
CGGCGGCTCGGCCAAGACCACTGCCCACCTCACGCCCGAGCGGATCGCCCGTGCCTCGGTGCGCCGCCGCGCCTGACCGGGCCGGTGGCCCGTTCGGTCGGACCGCGGCCGGCGCCAACCCCCGGGGAGAGGGCTGGTCGGCCAGCAGGGTGACGATCCGGGCCACCACCAGGTGGCTCCGGCCACCGGCCGGGACGGTCCAGGTGGCCAGCCGGCGGTAGATCGGGTTGCGGACCGCGAGCAGCGTACGCAGCCGGCCCTCCGGGTCGTCGGCGAGCAGCGGTCGGGTGGCGGCCGAGCCGATCCGGGCCGCCAACTGCTGTGGGGACACCGCAAGATGGACCACCCGATGGCGTCCGAGCAGGCGCTGGGTGGACTCCTCCAGCACCGCTCCGCCGCCGAGCGCGAGCACTCCGGAGTGCCCGGCCAGGGCCCGGTGCACCGCCGTGCGCTCCCGGACCCGGAAGTGCGCCTCGCCCTCCTGCTCCAGGATCTGCCCGATACCGCACCCCGCCGAGCGCTCGATGTCGCGGTCGGTGTCCCGGAACCCGACCCCGAGGTACGCGGCGAGCGCCCGGCCGATGTGGGTCTTGCCCGCACCGGGTGGGCCGATCAGCACGACGACCGGACTGCTCATCTCAGGTCCCTGTGAACTCGAAGGCCGACAGCAGGGTGTACGGAAGTCCTGGTTCGGTGACCGGCCGGGCGGGCGCGTCCAGCAGCGAGACCAGGGTCCCGATGATGATGTCAAGCCCGTCCTGGCTGAGCACCGACTCCGGGTGGAACTGCATCGAGCGGAACCCCGGGCCGCGCAGCGCGTGGATCTCTCCGGTCGCCGGGTCGCGGCTCACCTCGACGGTGCCGTACGGGAGTTCGACCACGTCCTGGTCCGCCCGCCCGGCGAAGGTGTTGTAGAAGCCGACCCGCTCGGCCCGGCCGAACAGGTCGATGGTCCTGGCCACCCCCTGGTTCGGCCGGGCCCGGCGGACCAGGTCGAAGCCGAGCACCGTGCTGAGCACCTGATGACTCAGGCAGACCGAGAGGAACGGCCTTCCGGTTTCGAGCAGTTGACGGGTCGCCCGGTGCAGGTGGGCGATCTTGGGGTGCGTCAGGTCCTGCGGGTCCCCCGGGCCCGGGCCGAGCACCACCAGGTCGTACCCGTCGAAGGAGTACGCCTGGTCGAACCGCCGTACCGTGACGGCGAGTCCGAGCGCCCGCAGTTGGTGGTCCCACATCGCGGTGAAGGTGTCCTCGGCGTCCAGCACCAGCACCCGGCGGCCGATCAGCTCCGGCACCGGGCGGGCTCGCTGCTCGGTGTCCGCCAGCCAGAACGGCGCCAGCCGGACGTTGCGCTGCCGCAGAGCGTCGAGTACATAGGGGTGTTCGGCGAACTCCGGCGGCGCGGCGGCCTGCTTCGGGGCCGGCTCCCTCGCGCCCAGGGCGGCCAGCAGGCCGGCCACCTTGGCCGCCGTCTCGGCCACCTCGGACTCCGGCCTGGAGTCCCGGACCAGGGTGGCGCCCACCCCGATGGTCAGCCGGCCGTTCGCCGAGATGTCGGCGGTGCGGATCAGGATCGAGGAGTCCATGGTGCGGCCGCCCTCGGCGTCCCGGCCGATCAGGGCGGCCAGGCCGCTGTAGTAACCGCGGCCCCCCGGCTCGTACCGGCTGATCACCTTGGCCGCGCTCTCCAGCGGGCTGCCGGTGACGGTCGGCGCGAACAGCGTCTCGCGCAGGATCTCGCGCGGGTCGCGGGAGGTCTCGCCCTCGATGAAGTACTGGGTGTGCGCGAGCCTGGCCATCTCCAGCAGGTGCGGGCCGGTCACCCGGCCGCCCGCATCGGTGATCCTGGCCAGCATCTTGAGCTCTTCGTCCACCACCATGTAGAGCTCGTCCGCCTCCTTGGCATCGGCCAGGAAGGAGAGCACGCCGGGCAGCGTGGGGCCGGACTCGGGGTAGCGGTAGGTGCCGCTGATCGGGTTCATCACCGCGACCCCGCCGGAGAGACTGAGGTGCCGTTCGGGGGTGGCACCGACGAAGGTCCGGATACCGGTGCGGATGACGAAGGTCCAGTACGCGCCGCGTTCCCGTTCCAGCAGCCGGCGGAAGAAGGTCAGCGCGGCGGCCGGGGTGTAGTCGGAGATGTCCGCGACGAAGGCGCGGCGGATCACGAAGTTGGCACCCTCGCCGTTGCCGATCTCGTTGGCCAGGATGCGGCGCACCACGTCGGCGTACGCCGGGTCGTCGATGTCGTACCGGCCGTCGACCAACTCGATGTCCAGATCCGGCAGTTGGCGGAGCAGTTCGGCCAGCGGCACGGAGCCCTGCTCGCGCACGCCGAGCGCGAGCAGCGGAGCCCCGTCGTCGGCGACCGCGAAGCCGCGCTCGGCGATCTGCCGGTACGGGACCACCGCGAGCACCTCGTGCTCGTCCCGGCCGGTCGCCGGGCGGTCGGCCGCCAGCGGGATGTCGGCCAGCCGGGACAGCTCGGTCACCGTGCCGGCGAGCACGTCCACCCGGTCCGGCGAACCGGTCACCGGGCGGTACAGCAGCGCGAACTCGGGCTGCTGCCCGGCCAGGATCCGGCCCAGCAGCGCCGCACCGACCGGGCACTCCGTCATATTCCGTTCCTCCAGTGGTAGTTGCCGGGCTTCGTTCGTGATGGGCCGGGCTCAGTCGAGATCGGTGAGCACGGCCTTGGTGGTCACCGCCATCCCGCAGCGTTCGGCCACGTACGTCAGCGCCGACCGGTGGTACTCCAGGGTGAAGTCGGCGATCGCGTCACCGACCAGGAAGGACTGGATGTCGTAGGCGTAGGCGTCCAAGGTGGTGGCCAGCACCCCGACGTGCGCGTACACCCCGCAGACGATCAGCTGGTCCCGGCCCTGCTCGCGCAGCGACTCCAGCAACCGGGTGCGGTGGAAGGCGCTGTAGCGCCACTTGGTCAGCACCAGGTCGCCCTCGACCGGCCCGATCGGCTCGACCACCTGCCGGTCCTCGGGCGAGGGGGTCATCCCCGGACCCCAGAAGTCGGCCAGCAGGCCGCGCTGTTCGGGTGTCATACCGCCCGGCTGCGCGGTGTAGGCGACCGGGATCGCCAGCTCGGCGGCGCGCTGCCGGAGCAGCGTCACGTTGGCCACCAGCTCGGTGACCGGGGACTCGCCGGCCGGGAAGGGCTTGAGGAAGTACCGCTGCATGTCGTGGATCAGCAGCACGGCCCGCTGCGGATCGACCGTCCAGCAGGCGGTGTTCTCCGGCAGGTCGCCCTGCTGGGGCATCGGGTACGGGCTGATGGTCGGGATGGCCATGCCGGAGTTCCTCTCAACTCTCGTGTCACGGTGTGCGGTTGACGACGGACTGGTGGGGCAGACCGTCGCGGGGGTGGCCGAGCGGTGGGGCGCCCGGCTGGGAGTCAGTGGCCGAGAGGTCAGTGGCCGAGGGCCGCGCCGCCGTCGACGGTGAGGTCGTGCATGGTGATGTGGGCGGCCTGGTCCGAGAGCAGGAACAGCACCGCGTCGGCGATGTGCGAGGGCTGGGCGATCCGGCCGAGCGGGATGCCGACCCGGTAGGCCGAAGCCACTCCGTCGATCGACGCCTGGGCGGCGCTCTCGTCCTCCCAGAGGGCGGACAGCATCGGGGTGTCGGTCGAGCCCGGCGCCACCACGTTGCAGCGGATGCCGAACTTCGACACCTCCAGGCCGAGGCACTTGGTGAACATGGTGGCCGCCGCCTTCGACGCCGCGTATGCCGACATGTCGACCCGGGCGGTGCCGGCCGCGTTGGACGCCACCGTGACGATCGCACCCCGCCGTCCGCCGGCCACCATCCGGTTGACCACCGCCCGGGAGATGAAGAAGACCCCGGTGGTGTTCACCGCGAAGGTGGCGGACCAGTCCTGGTCGGTCAGATCCTTGGCCGCGCCGAGCCGGAGCACCCCGGCACCGTTGACCAGGTAGTCGATACCGCCGAGCTGCTGCTCAACGGCCCCGACCACGGCCTCCACCTCGGCGCTGTCCGTCACGTCGGCCGGGAACGCCTCCGCCCGACCGCCTGCGTTGCGCAGTTCCTTGGCGAGCTCCGCCAGGCGGTCACCGTCACGGTCGACCAGGGCCACCGTGACACCACGTTCGGAGAGCGCGCGCACCACGGCCCCGCCGATTCCGCCGGCCGCCCCGGTGACCAGCGCGACCCTGTTTTCCATTCCATGGACACTCATAGCGACCCCAAAGACCGAGGATGATCGACCGCTGCCGGCCGGTAATGACTGATCCGCTGGGGCCGTTCAGCCCCGCCAGGCCGCCGCGACCTCAAGAGCCTGCTCCGGGTTCAACCGGGGGTCGCAGAAGCTGGTGTACTTGTCGCCGACCTGCGCCAACCCGTGTTCGTTCGGGGCGCATTCGGTGACGTGGTCCGGGGTGGCCTCCAGGTGCAGACCGCCCGGCACCGCGCCGACGCTCAGCAGGGCGAGCTGGAACTGGCGCACCTCGTGCACCACCGTCTCGACCAGCCGGGTCTTCAGGCCGCCGGGCCCGTTCACCGTGTTGCCGTGCATCGGGTCGGTCAGCCAGACCACCGGGTGACCGGCCGCCTTGACCGCCGCGGCCAGTGCGGGCAGCCGGTCCGCGACCTGGTCGGCGCCCATCCGGGCGATCAGGGTGAGGCGGCCCGCCTCACGGCACGGGTCGAGCTTCGCGCAGAGCGTCAGCAGGTCCTGGACGCTCAGGTCCGGGCCGACCTTGGACGCCACCGGGTTGGCCACCGAGGCGAGCAGCGCCACGTGGGCACCGTCCAACTGGCGGGTCCGGTCGCCGATCCAGGGCAGGTGGGTGGAGGCCAGGTAGGCCCGGCCCCCGTCGGTGCGGCGCAGCAGCGGCACCTCGTAGTCGAGCAGCAGCGCCTCGTGGCTGGTCCACACCGGGGCGCCGGCCACCGGGAGACCGGCGGTCGAGCGGGCCCGCAGCGCGGCGAACGCGGTGGCCGCCGCGTCGTAGCCGCTCAGCAGCCGGTTCGGATCCGGGCGGCGGAGCTCCGGATCGGGCTCCGGACTGTTCACCATGTGCCCCCGGTAGACCGGGAGTTCGACCCCGTTGACGGTCTCGGTCGGGCGGGACCGCGGCTTGCCGAACTGCCCGGCCAGCCGGCCGATCCGGACCACCGGACGCAGGGTGTTCATCGAGACCACCCCGGCCAGCGCGTCCAACAGGCCGACCTTGCGGGCCACATAGCCCGGCTCGCACTCGGCCGGATCCTCGGCGCAGTCCCCCGCCTGGACCACCTGGAGCCGGCCGGCGGCCACCTCGGCGAGCAGGGCACGCAGCTCGATGAGCTCCGCGAAGCGGACCAGCCCGGGCCGGTCGGCCAGCTCGCCGGTGACCTCGGCCAACAGCCGGTGGTCCGGCCAGGACGGTTGCTGCTGGGCCGGGAGCGCCTTCCAGTAGTCGAGTTCGCTCTCCGACAACGGCGGACCGGCCTCGGCCGATCGTGCCGCGATGACGTCGCTACTCACTCAGAACCTCCGTGGTCGTTCATTCCTCAGCTGCCCGGAAAGTGCGGCTGCGAATACCGCCGCTGTGTTCTCGAACCGGCGCGGAGGGCAACCTTTCATGAGTCTGAACAGGACAAACTACGAGGTCAACGGCGTGTTTCGAACTCCGTCAGGTGCCGGACACTGTGTCATTGAATACCATCCGGTTTGGTTGTTTTCGAAATGGTGGCAGCCTTGATCAAATTCCCCGACCGACCGATTCCGACACAGTCCGGCAAATTCATCGTCAGATTGCCGTCGGAGGTGGCACCGAGTGTCACCCGGCACCGAGCACGAGCACGACGAAGCGCCGCCCGGACCTGCCGGACGGCGCTGCGCGGAACGGGGGTGACCGAGGGTCAGGCGGCTCGCTCGCGGGCCTTCGCCAGACTCCGACGGGCCTGGGCGGCGACCCGCTCGGGCGTGAAACCGAGCTGCTCGTACAGCGTCCGGTACGGCGCGGTCAGCCCGGACCGGTCCAGGCCGACCACCACCCCGGCCTCGCCGGCCAACGCGTACCAGCCGAGCGTGGAGCCCGCCCCGACCGACACCCGGGCCGCAACTCCCCTGGGCAGCACGGCATCCCGGTACTCGGCCGACTGCCGCTCGAAGCGCTCGACGCTGGTCATCGCCACCACCCGGGTGGCGATCGCGTCGGCCTCCAGGATCTCCCGGGCCCGCAGCGCCACCGGCACCTCGTGCCCGGCCGCCAGCAGGATCACCTCCGGCACCCCGCCACCCGCCTCGACCAGCACGTACCCGCCTCGGCTCTCTCCCCGGATCTCCAACACGTGGGCGGTCCTCTCCGGGCGGCGGGCATCGACGTACCAACCGACTCTCCGTGCAGCACCCCTGACGGTCAATCAGCCCACCCCGACTCCGTCAGCTGCCCCGGGAAACGCCGACGGCCCCCGGCCAGCAGTGCTGGTCGGGGGCCGTGCTCCGGCGGAGAGTGTGGGATTTGAACCCACGGTGACGGGTTACGCCACGACAGTTTTCAAGACTGGTCCCTTAGGCCGCTCGGGCAACTCTCCAGGCGGAGGTCAGCCTAACGGGTCCGGTGGGGATCCGTGCACACCCTTTTGCCGGTGGGGTCACCGGTGTGGGTCAGTTGTCGCCCTTGCGTTCGCCGAGGGTGACGGTGGTCTTGGCGGCCTTGCCGTCGCGGGTGTACTCGACCTCGACCTTGTCGCCGGGCTTGTACGTCCAGATCTCGCTGACCAGGGTCGGGCCGCTGTCGATGACGTGGCCGCCGAGCTTGGTGATCACGTCACCGGCCTTGAGGCCGGCCTGGTCGGCGGGGCCGCCTGCGGTGACGGCGGGGGTCTCGCCGACCGCGGAGCTGCGGATCTGCGCGCCGTCGCCCTTGTACTCGTCGTTGCGCAGCACCCCGAGGATCGCGTACACCGGCGTGCCGCTCTTGATCAGGTCGCCCGCGACCCGCTTGGCCTGGTTGATCGGGATGGCGAAGCCGAGGCCGATCGAGCCGGCCCGGCCGTTGCTGCTGCTGTTGGACTGGATCGCCGAGTTGATGCCGATCACGGCGCCCGAGGCGTCCAGCAGCGGACCGCCGGAGTTGCCCGGGTTGATCGACGCGTCGGTCTGCAGCGCGTTCATGTAGGAGGACTGGGCGCCGGTCTCGTCGCCGGAGGCCACCGGGCGGTCCTTGGCACTGATGATGCCGGTGGTGACGGTGCCCTCCAGGCCGTACGGGGCGCCGATCGCGATGGTGGCGTCGCCGACGGCCACCTTGTCGGAGTCGCCGAGCGGGAGCGGGACGAGCTTGTCCTTCGGCGGGTTGTCGAGCTTGATCACGGCCACGTCGTAGCCCTGCGCCCGGCCGACCACCGAGGCCGGGTAGGACGAACCGTCGGAGAACTTGACGGTCAGCTTGCCGCCGCTGGCAGCCGGGGCGACCACGTGGTTGTTGGTGAGGATGTGGCCCTCGGTGTCGAAGACGAACCCGGTGCCGGTGCCGGACTCCTGCGAGCCCTGCGCCTTGATGGTGACCACGCTAGGCAGCGCCTTGCCGGCGATGCCCGCGACCGACTCCGGCGGGCGGGTGATCGCCTGCTTGTTCTCGCTGGCCTGGACCGTGGTGCTGGTGCCGCGGCCTGACGAGGAGTCGGATCCGCCGTCCCGGTCGGTCACCGAGACGCCGATCGCGCCACCGGCCAGACCGGCCACCAGGGCGACGGCCGCGACCAGCGCGATCAGCCCGCCGCGCTTGCGGCCGGGCGCCGGGGCGGCACCCGGGTACTGGGGGTAGCCCGGCAGGCCGGGGCCGCCGGGACCGTCGATGCCGCCGGGCGGGGTGGCCCAGCTGCCGAGCGGGGTGCCCGCGCCGAACGGGTGGTGCGGCGGCTCGGCGCCCGGCTGGGCCGGCTGGGTCGGCTGAACCGGCGGCAGCTCGGCCGCGGCGACCGGCGGCAGCTCGGTGGCGGCCGGAGCCGGAGCCGCGTACGGGTTACCGGCCTGGGCCGGCGGCGGCGCGTCCAGGTAGGTGGGGGCGGGTGCGGGCGGCAGCACCGGCGGCGGCGCGTCCACGTAGGACGGCGCGGCCGGCGGGGTCACCTTGCCGAAGGACAGCGTCGGCTCGGCGGCCGGCGGGGCGTCCGGAGCAGCAGCCGACACAGTGTCAGCCGGACCCACCACCCCCTGGCCCGTGGAGGTGCGCTCCTCCTCGGGCCCGGTAGACCCACTCGCGTGCTCGGTGCTCACGGACGACCTCCATAGCTGACAGGACCTTGGTCCACAGTTTTTCGTATGCGTGATTCGGTTGTCGTATGAGGCCCGGTGAAGAACTCTTAAGAATCCTTACCCGTTCCCGACACGGCCCCCGAGGGGTCCGCTTCGTCCCGCGATCCGGACGGCCGCCCACTCGCCTTGGTGTTCGGGCGCCCGGCCGCTAGCCTGGCGCTCCAAACTGACACGCGGGAGCTTGGACCGTCCAGGCTGAGAGTGCGCGGAACGACCGTACGCCATGCAGATGCTGGCCCCACGGCGAGGGAGCGCAGACCGCTCGAACCTGTCCGGGTAATGCCGGCGTAGGGAGCTTCGGCCATGACGGCTGTTTCGCCTGCCCCTGTCCAGGAACCGATCGCGCGCGCCGAGGCGCCGCTCGTTCTGGACACCGCACCTCCTCGCACCCTCGACTTCCGGGCGCTGTTCTCGCTCTGGGCCAACCTCGGGGTCAGCCTGATCGGCTTCACCAGCGCCGCCATGGTGATCGGCGCCAAGGGCTCGGAGCTCTCGCTGGCCGCCGCGATCACCGCCACCGTGGTGGGCACCGTGATCGGCACCGCGATGCTCGGGGTGGCCGCCCTGATCGGCGCCCGGACCGGCGCACCCGCCATGACCGTGCTGCGCGGTCTGTTCGGCACCAGGCTGTCCTACGTCCCCACCGTGCTGAACATCGTGCAGTGCGTCGGCTGGGGTGTGTACGAGCTGCTGGTGATCTCGATGGGCGCCCAGGCGGTCACCGGCACCCAGGGCTGGCACTGGCTGTTCGTGCTGCTGGCCGGTGGGCTGACCACCGCGCTGACCATCTGGCCGCTCGGCTCGATCGGGGTGCTGCGCAAGTACGTCACGATCGCCGTCGGCATCGCGATGGTCTACTTCACCGTCCAGCTGGTCCGGCAGGGCGTGCCGAACCCCGGTGCGGGCAACTGGGACGGCTTCCTCTCCGCCACCGACGCGATGATCGCGATGTCGATCTCCTTCGTCCCGCTCGCCGCCGACTACACCCGGCACGCCCGCACCGCCGGGACGGCGTTCTGGGCCACCCTCTCCGGCTACACGCTGGCCCAGGTCTGGTGCTACCTGCTGGGTGCGGTGGCGCTGCTGCAGTCCGACGGCGACCCGAACCTGATCTTCTCCTCCTTCACCGGGGTGGCCGCGGGCTGGGCCTTCCTGCTGGTGCTGGTGGTCCGGGAGACCGACCAGTCCTTCGCCAACGTGTACTCGACCGCGATGTCGATCCAGAACCTGCTGCCGAAGGTCGACCGCCGGCTGCTGACCGGCGGGATCGGTGCGCTGGTGACCGTCCTGGCGCTGTGCATCGACGAGTTCACCGCCTCATACTCCGCCTTCCTCTACCTGATCGGCTCGGTCTTCGTGCCGATGTTCGCGGTGCTGGCGGCCGACTACTTCCTCGGCTCCGGCCGACGCGGCTGGAACCTGGCCGAGGACGCCCCGGCCCGCTGGCTGATGCTGCTGCCGTGGGCGCTCGGCTTCGCGACCTACCAGTTCATCACCCCGACCGCGATCGACCACTGGAGCGGTTTCTGGCACGACCTGCAGTCCGCGGTCGGCTTCGAGGCGCAGCCGTGGACCTCCGCCTCGCTGCTCAGCTTCCTGGTCGCGGCGCTCGCCACCCTGGCGGTCCAGCCCCGCAAGTGACGCGCCGCAAGTGACGCCCGGCCGGTGGCCGCTGCCAGGAACTTCACCCGGAGTTTCCCGTGGCGGCGGCCACCGGCCGTCCGGTGCCTCGTAGGGTTACCGGTGTGGATACCCGGAACCAGCCGTTGACCAGCCAGGACGCCCCGGACCGCAGCGCCGTCAAGGTGATCGCGCACCGCGGTTCCTCGGAGGCCCGTGCCGAGCACACCCTCGCGGCGTACGCGCTCGCCGTGGCGGAGGGCGCCGACGGTCTGGAGGCCGACATCCGGCTGACCGCCGACGGGCAGCTGGTCTGTGTGCACGACCGGACGGTCCGCCGGACCTCGGACGGCAAGGGCGCGGTCTCCGCCCTGACGCTGGCTCAGCTGAACGAGCTCGACTTCGGCTCCTGGAAGGACCCGGCGGCGCCCGAGCCCAGCCCGGTGCTGACGCTGGCCCAGCTGCTCGAGCTGGTCGCGGACGCCGGGCGGCGGGTGGAGCTGGCGATCGAGACCAAGCACCCGACCCGGTACGCGGGGCGCACCGAGGCCGAACTGCTCCGGCTGCTCACCCGGTACGGACTGCTTCCGGACAGTCGGGAGAAGTCCGCGGTGCGCATCATGAGCTTCTCCGAGCTCTCCCTGCACCGGATCCGCCGGGCCGCACCCGCCGTCCCGACGGTCTATCTCTTCGACCGCAGGCTGCCGCTGCTCGGCCGGACCAAGGCGCTGCCCGGCGGCGCCCGGATCGCCGGCCCCGGCATTGACCTGGTCCGGTCCGATCCCGGTCTGGTGCGCGCGCTGCGGCGGGCCGGACACTCGGTGCACGTCTGGACCGTGGACGAGGCCGCCGATGTCGAACTCTGCCTGGAACTCGGCGTGGAGGCGATCATCACCAATCGGCCGCGCGCCGTGCTGACACAACTCGGCCGATAAACGCCCCGCGCGAGGGGCGTGAACTGGCGTGAACTCCGGCGTGAAGTACCGGGAGTGGCCAATTCCGGCCGTTTGGACAACGGTCCGTGAGCAGGTAATCACCATTTGCGTACCGTGAGTTGCGCTGCCCGTTAATGTCCCGCTGCGATCGCCGGATGCCCGTTTCCGACCCATTACCAAGGGGCATCCATCCTTCGGCGAATGCTGAAGGAGGTCCGGGGGTGGCGTTGATGATGGCACACGAGGTGCCGACTTCATCGACCATGGCGGTGCCGCACGGGCCCGCCGGTGTCGGAGCGGCACGACGCCGACTGCGCCGTGATCTGGGCGATCACGAGGTCGCCGAGACGGTGATCGACGACGCGGTCCTGATCCTGTCCGAACTGCTCAGCAACTCCTGCCGGTACGCCCGGCCGCTGGGCCGGCTGGCCGACCTCAAGGACGACGCACCGGCCCCGCTGCCGGCCCCCGTCCTGGTCGGCGTACGGTCCGGCGAGGACGGCGAACCCGGTGGGGTGACGGTCCGTTGGCAGCTGTCCGGGCACGGGCAGCTGACCCTGGAGGTGACCGACGGCGGCGCGGTGACCAGGCCGGTGCCGGCCCGCCCCTCGCTCAGCTCGCGCGGCGGCCGGGGTCTGACCATCGTCGGCCGGCTGGCGGACGACTGGGGCGTACGGGACGCACCCGGGCAGGTGACGGTCTGGGCCGAGCTCCCGGTCGAGCCTGAGCGCGACGCGCGGAGCGCCTGAGCGCCTGAGCGACGCCCCGGAAGAGGGGTGTCCCGGCCGGACCTGACCGGTCCGCCGGGAAAGCTCAGTAGGCTGCCCGGGCAAGCATGTCGCCGTACCGGGAGAGCCGCACCATGGCCAAGAAGGCCGCGAAGAAGTCGCCGCAGAACCGTCCGTCCACCGCCGTGACCTCGGGTGAGATCCCCGTGGTCGGGGCCCGCGAGGACTGCCCGTGCGGTTCCGGCCGCCGGTACAAGGCCTGCCACGGGCGCGAGGCCGCGCACGCGGTCCAGGAGCTGGTCCACCGCCCGTTCGAGGGCCTGCCCGGCGAGGCCGACTGGGTCGCGCTGCGCGAGCTGGTCCCCGCCGCCACCGTCCCGCTCACCCTGGCCAAGGGTGTCGCCGACAGCGCCACCGGACCGGTCCCCTCGGTGACGCTGGCCACCGTGCTGCCGCTGGCCTGGCCCGCGCTGCGCCGCCAGGACGGCTCGATCCTGCTCGGCCTGCAGACCCAGTCCGCCTCCGGCGACCTGAGCCGCGACCTGGCGGACGCCCTGGAGCTGGCCCTGGCCACCGAGCCCGGCAGCCCCGTACCCGCCCGCCGGACCGTCCCCGGCGGCCGCCGCCTGCAGGAACTGCTGGACCTGGAGGCCGAGTTCGTCCCGGCCGTGCACACCGGCTTCGAGTTCTGGCTGGAGGAGGCGGAGACCGCCACCGGCGACGTGGCCGCCTCGCTGGAGCAGGCCAACGCGGCCGCCATCCCGACCGAGAAGCTCAGCAGCGTGCCGTCCGCGTACTGGTGCGCCGCGCCGGACAAGAACCACCTGCGCTGGGCGATGACCGTGCCGGAGGAGCAGCTGCTGAACGCGCTGGCCAAGCTGACCGCCGCCGAGCAGTCTTCGCTCGGCGCGGACACCCGCCTGGTCGGCTCGTTCCGCGCGCACGGTGTGACCGTGCCGGTCTGGGACCTGCCGCAGAGCATGACCGCCGCCGACTGCGAGGCGCCCGCCGCCGAGTTCGCCGAGCGACTGGCCGCCACGCTGAAGGACGAGACCCCGCTCACCGCCGAGCAGCGCCGGGTCCGGGGTCATCTGGTGAGCCGTCAGGTGACGCTCAACTGAGGCTGTTCCAGCGGCCCTCCGCCCGGAATGTGACTCGCATCACATTTTCGGACCGGAGGGAAAACCGCCAGGTGACAGAGTGTGCGGACAAATTGGCGCGCACTCGGATCTTTGTTACCATTTAAACAGTCCGGTCGCTGGTGCATCCCCCGTCGCCAGCGGCCGGATCTTCTTTTCCGGTACGGGAATTGAGCGTGCGCCGTGATTCAGCCGGCCAGCCTGCTCCCGCCAGCCGCAGCCGTACTCGCCGCGATCAGCGCACTCAGCAGACCGCCCACCTCGGGCAGCCACGGCCGCCCGCCGACCGGTGGCCTGACCCAGCGCACGGTGCCCTCCGCCGTCCGGCTGGGCGGCAGGAGCAGGTAGCCGTCCGGACCGTGATAGCGCATCACCCCCGGCACCCACGGCTGTTCGGCCAGCAGCTCCCCCAACTCGGCCAGCGTGTACGGCGCCACCAGCAGCACGTAGCGGTCCTGGGCCAGCAGCACCGGGCCGACCGGCACGTCCAGCACCTCGAAGTACTCCAGCGCCCGGGCGCCCGCGTCGGCCGGCAGGCTGACCGCGCTGACCGTCCGTCCGGTGGCCACCAGCACCGAGGAGTCCGGCGAGCGCTCGGCCCACCACCAGCCCACCATCCGGGAGTCGGTGGTGGCGGCCGGCAGCGGCGGCTCGTACGGATGGGCACCGGGCGCGGGGCAGCCCGGGTCCTCGCAGGAGCAAGGGCCGAGCAGGCCCGGCACCGCGTACGCGCCGGGCAGCACCGGCCAGCCGTACCCGGCCGCGGTCTGTGCCGCCGCCAGCAGGGCCGCCCTGACCCGGCGCCGGCTGCCGGGCCAGCGCAGCCAGAGCGGCCTGGAGGGCGTGCTGTTCCTGGTGTTCCTACCGTGCGCCTTGCTCCGGTTCAGACGGGGACGCGTCCATGGCATCTGCGCTCGTTCCTTTCCGCGACCGTGGGGCTCGGGCAGTCGGACCGTCGACCGCGGCGGCGCCCTGGGTGCGTGGGCGGCACCGGTGTGCGGACGGTTCGGCGGGATGACCGGAACGACAGGGAGGGCTGAGGGCCTGGAGCGGACGGCCCCCGGAACGAGAATCCCGCATGCGACCAGATGGACGCCTGTCGGAGACGGCTGGTTCCACCGTACGGGTGAGTGAGCTCCGGCCTGATCGGGCGGCGGGTCCCCGAACCATACGATCCGGACGGCGGACTGACGGAGCGTCGGGACAGCTGCGCGCTCCCGGAACGGCGGAACCGCCCCCTCCGGCCACCGCGGTACCGGCCGTCCGGCCTTGTCCTGATTCTGGACATGCCCCGATCGGCCTGTGTACAAGTGGTGGATTAATGCCGAGTAGTGACATAGGAATCGTTTTTGGGCGGTCCTGGTGGTTCTGCGTGACACATACCACTGTGTGGGGAGTTGGGACATGACCGACGCCAAGCCTCTGGCGGCGACCGCCACGGTGCTGCCTGACCTCGGCTTCCTGGCCATCAGCGAGACGGCCGGTCTGCAGGACCGGCTGGCCGGACAGCTGTCCGACCTCACCGTCCTGCAGGAGCACACCGAGCTGCTCGCCCAGGCCCGCGGTCTGGCCGACACCCTGGCGGCCGTACTGGCCTCCGGCGCCGCCCTGCTCGGGGCCCGCCGAGGGCTGATCACCACCACCGCCCGGGGCACCGGGCGACCGGTCGGCCTCAACCTGGACCGGTCCGAACTCGGCGCGCTGGAGACCGTCCCGGCCGAGCACGGCCCGTTCTCGGGTCTGCTCAGCCACCCCGCCGAGCCGGGCCGGCTGCTGATCACCGACCTGGCCACCGACCCGGCGGCCGGGCCGAGGTTCCGTCAGGTGGCCGAGCAGCTCGGCCTGGGCGCCTGCTACGCCGTGCCGCTCGGCACCGACCTGGACGGCCCGCTCGGCGCCGTCGTCTGGTTCTACGACGAGCCCGTCGAGCCCGACCCCGGCCGCTGCCTGCTGGTGCACCGGTACTGCGAGTTCGCCGCCCCGCTGCTGGCCAAGCAGCTGGTCTCGGACCGGGCCGAGCAGCAGGCCGAGGCACTCCGCCGGGGCCTGCTGCCCGACCGGCTGCCGGTCTCCCCCGGCCTGCGGCTGGCCGCCCGCTGCGTACCGGCCGCGCTGGAGCGCTCGGCCGGCAGCGACTGGTACGACGCCATCGCGCTGCCCGACGGCACCTTCGGACTCACCGTCGGCAGCGTCTCCGGCGACGGCCCCGGAGCCGGACCGGCCTCCGCCCCCGGCGCAGCCGCCGCGATGGGCCGGGTCCGGGCCGCACTGCGGGCGTACGCGGTGCTGGAGGGCGAGGACCCGGTCTCGGTGCTCGGTGACCTGGAGCTGCTGCTCAAGACCACCGAGCCGAACCGTTCGGCCACCGCGCTGTACGCCTGGGTGCAGCCCGAGGAGCGCCGGATCACGCTGGCCGGGGCCGGGCACTGCCCGCCGATCCTGGTCACCCGGTACGGCGCCAACTTCGTCGAGACCTCGCTCTCCGCCCCGCTCGGCATGCTCAGCTGCTGGGAGGCCCCGGGCGTGGAGCTCGACGCCGAGCGCGGCGACCTGCTGGTGCTCTACACCGAGGGCCTGGCCCGCCGCTGCGGCCCCACCCTGCACGCGGGCCAGAACGCCCTGCGCCGGGCCGCCGCCGACGCCCCGCGCGAGCTGCGGCAGGACCCGGACCGGCTGCTCGGCCACCTGCTGGCCGCCGCCCCGGTGGGTGAGGGCACCGACGACCTGGTGCTGCTCGCGGCCCGCTTCGACTGAGCCCCTCCGGCAAGTGCTCCCGGCCCGATCAACCGTTCGGCCGGGGGTCCGTACCATGGGCCTACGGCCGCCCTCGTGTGTCGCGATCCGACGCGCCCTGGGCGGAACCACTCGCAAGGAGGCGACGTACGTGACCGAGGACCGTAGCCCGGCGGCAGCCGAGAACCCCGAGGGTGCCGCAGGCGGTGACGAGACCGAGGAGCAGCCCATCAAGGGCCGCAAGAACGGGCTGTACGGAGAGATCTCCGACGAGCTGGCCACTTCGATGAAGTCCGGCTGGGCCGACACCGAGCTGCGCGGCCTGGAGCCGGTCGCCCAGGCCCCGTACGCGGCCGAGCGCCGGGCCAAGCTCTCCGCCGCCTTCCCCGGCGAGCGCCTGGTGATCCCGGCGGGCAACCTGCACACCCGGGCCAACGACACCGAGTACTCGTTCCGCGCCGCCAGCGAATACGTCCACCTGACCGGTGACCAGACCGAGGACGCCGTGCTGGTGGCCGAACCGGTCGACGGCGGCCACGAGTTCAGCCTCTACCTGCTGCCGCGCTCCAACCGCGAGAACGGCGAGTTCTGGCTGGACGGCAACGGCGAGCTCTGGGTCGGCCGGCGCAACAGCCTGACCGAGGCCGAGCAGCTGCTCGGCCTGCCCTGCCGGGACGTCCGCAAGGCCGCCGAGGAGCTGCAGGCCGCGCCCGCCGCACCCACCCGGATCGTGCGCCAGTACGACGCCGGCCTGGAGGCCGCGCTGGCCGAGGTGCTGGACGAGGACCGGGACGAGGAGTTCAAGGTCTTCCTGAGCGGCCTGCGGCTGGTCAAGGACGACTGGGAGATCACCCAGCTGCGCGCCGCCTGCGACGCCACCGTCAACGGATTCACCGACGTGGTACGGGAGTTGGGCCAGGCCGTGGCCACCTCCGAGCGCTGGATCGAGGGCACCTTCTGGCGCCGCGCCCGGGTCGAGGGCAACGACATCGGCTACGGCTCGATCTGCGCCGCAGGACCGCACGCCACCACCCTGCACTGGGTCCGCAACGACGGCGACGTCCGCCCGGGCGAGCTGCTGCTGCTGGACGCGGGCGTGGAGACGCACACCCTCTACACCGCCGACGTCACCCGCACCCTGCCGATCAACGGCCGCTTCAACGCGCTCCAGCGCAAGATCTACGAAGCCGTCTACGACGCCCAGGAGGCGGGCATCGCCGCCGTGAAGCCCGGCGGCCGGTTCCGCGACTTCCACGACGCCTCGCAGCGCGTGCTGGCCGAACGCCTGCTCGCCTGGGGCCTGTTGGACGCCTCGGTGTACGACGTCGAGAAGGTCCTGGAGCTCGGTCTGCAGCGCCGCTGGACCCTGCACGGCACCGGCCACATGCTCGGCCTGGACGTGCACGACTGCGCGCAGGCCCGCCGCGAGAGCTACGTGGACGCGCTGCTGGAGCCCGGCATGTGCCTCACCGTCGAGCCCGGCCTGTACTTCCAGCTGGACGACCTCACCGTCCCCGAGGAGTACCGCGGCATCGGCGTCCGGATCGAGGACGACATCCTGGTCACCGCCGACGGCAACGAGAACCTCTCGGCGGGGCTGCCGCGCCGCGCCGACGAGGTCGAGGCCTGGATGGCCGAGCTGAGCAGCTGACGCTCCGCCAGCACGACGGAGGCCGGACCCCGGGGAGGGGTCCGGCCTTCGGATTACTTGACCCGGTGGATCGGGATGACCCACTCCCTGTTGCCGACCGAGTTGAACGTGCCGTCCTTGGTCGGCAGGTAGGCCGCACCGGTGACACCGAGGCCGGCCATCTTGTCCTGGGTGGTGAGTTTCATCCGGTAGGTGACGGTGCGGCTCTGGCCCGGTGCCAGGGCGAAGGCCGCCGCCTTGCCGGTGCCTGCCCAGTCCATACCGCCCCCCTTCCGCAGCGAGGGCAGCACGGTCCAGGAGTTGCCGTCCTTCCGTTCCAGGGTGCCTCCGGGGCCATCGGGCAGGTTGGCCGCAATGTCGTTCCCGAGTGATTCGGCGGCCACTACGGGCTCCACGGCGGCGTAGGTTGTGGCGCTGGCGTTGTACCAGGTGACCGGGAAGGTGATGACCTCGGTGTCGCCCTCCCTGACCGCTGCCTCCTGCCCGAAGGAGACCTTGATGTCGTTCCGGTGGCCCATCTTCAGGGGATCGGCGTGCTTGCTCAGGTCAAGGCTCTGCACGATCGACTCCAGATCGTCCTGGTAGTCGCTGCGCAAACCGTTGGCGGCCACGAAGACCTGCTCCTTGTGGAAGCCCCACATCTGGGCGGTGAACCGCTCGTTCGCGTTGCAGGCCACCTGCCACTCGGTCTTGTTCCCGTAGTGACCGTCGACCGTCAGGGTCGTCCGCTTCGGCTCTCCCAGGCGCTTGTACCCCTCGCCTTCAGGGAAGCGCGGGTTCCCCCACACCGAGCAGTACGGCTGGCTGGACCAACCGGTGGGAGCGTCCAGGAACTGCTCGATCGGCCAGGTCGCGTTCTCCAGCTCCTCTGCGCTGTTCCAGACGACGATCTCCACGCCGTACGGAACGCAGGTCCCGAATCCCTTCGCCGGGATCGCCGACTCCGGTGTGTCGGGGGTGAATACGCAGACCCGGAGGCTGTCCGCACCGGCCACGCCCTCCGTCACCGTCCGCCAGCCCGGGGGGACGTCGAACGTGACGTTGCGGAAGGTGTACGAGGTCGCGGCCGGTGCGCTCGGGCTGTTCGACGGCGAGGCGGAGGCGCTCAGCGAGGGCGAGGGTGACGGGCTGGGGGACTCCTCGGGCGTCGGCGAAGCGCTCAGGCTCGCCGCCGGTGCCGGGTCCTGGTGGCTCGCGGTCGGGCTGCCGGCCAGCGTGAAGTACCCCGCCACCGAGGCCGCCAGGCCGAACATCGCCACGGCGGTGACCACCTGCACCGGCCGCAGCCGGCGCAGGCGCCGGCTCGGTGGCTCGGCCGGGCGGAGGTCGTGCGCCCCGATGGCGGAGGCCCGGGCCGACAGGGCCTCGCGGAGCAGCCGCTCGGTCGGCGACTCGACGCCGTCGGTGCCGTGGTTCTTCTCACTCATCGGGTCTTCTCCAGCTGCTTCTCCAGGGCGTCCAGGGCCCGGCTGGCGGTGGACTTCACGGCGCCCCGGGACAGGCCCAGGGTCTCGGCGATCTGCGCCTCGGACATGTCGGACCAGTAGCGCAGCACCAGCACCTCACGCTGACGCGTGGTCAGCTCCTGCAGGGCGACCAGCACCCGCCGGTGCTCGTCGTTGAGTACCGCGTGCTCCTCCGCCGAGGCCGCGTCGGCCTCGTGCGGCGGCACGTACTCCCGGGCCGTCTTCCGCCGCCGCAGCACCGAGCGGGCGCCGTTCACCACCGAAGTGCGCAGGTACCCCAGCGCGTTGTCCAGATCGCCCAGGTCCTCCCCGTGCCGCTGGTACAGCGCCGTGAACGCCTCCTGCACGACGTCCTCGGCCACGTCCTGACGGTCGACCAGCAGGACGGCCATCCGCACCAGGCTCAACCGCTGCGCGTGGTAGAGCTCCGTCAGCGTCGGCCGGCTCTCGTCGGCCGGTCGGCCGCCGCGCAGCAACCGGAAGCCCGAACGCTTCGCCTCCCCGCGCGGCTGGTCGAGGTCGGTGGGCTCGGCAACTGCCTCGGCCCCGAACAGCAGCCGCCAGACCCCCCGGAGCGCGCCGCTCCCGGAAAGTCCGGGCTGCAGGCCGATCGCTATGGACATCGGTGTTCTACTCTCCCCCAGGACGGAACCCACCAAGGCGGCGAGCTTCCGTCAAAATCAACTGTCATGGTCTGTGACCAGCGCGATTGTGCCATCACGTCGAAACCCACTAGGCGTTGGAGCACCCGGGCGCTGAGGGCGGTACGGGTGCGGGACGCACCGGTCTCAGTCGGCCGAGGCGGCGGCGCGGCGGCGCCACCGGAGCGAGGTCGTGCACGCCGATCGCCCCGGCACGGGCCGCCAGCGCCTCGCGGAGCAGCCGCTCGGTCGGTGCCCCGGTGCCGTCGGTGTCGCTGTTCTTCTGACTCATCGGGCCTTCTCCAGCCAGGGTCCCGGCGTTCCGCGCCTCGGACGCATCCGATCAGGGCCGCGGCCGGGGTTCCTGACGCCACGCCAACTCCGGTGGCTCGAACGGCCCCTGGCGTTCGGGTTCAGAACTTCTCGGCGGCGCTGGGGTGTGCGTCGCCGATGGCACCGACGGTGTACTCCAGCCCGGCGTTGCCACGTCCGACCGTGGTGACCCGGAAGGTGTAGCGCTTCTTGGCCCCGGGCGCGAGCGGGTGGGTCAGCTCCTCCGTCACCACGGCGATCCAGCCGCCGCAGCCTTCCTCGTTCGGCAGCCGGTGCCAGCCTGCGCCGTCCTTGACCTCGAACACCACCTGCCCGATGCCGAGCGGTGCCGCGTTCTCGCGCGGGTCCATCACGTGCAGGGTGGGGGCGGCCTTGGCCATGGTCGTGCCGGTCGGGTTGCCGATCTCCAGCTCGAACTGCTTGCTCTGCCCGGCGACCGGGGTGGTGGGCCTGCCGACCAGTACGGCGGTCGGACGTCGCTTGTCCACCACCGCGACCTTGGCGACGGTCGCGGCGCCGAGTCGGGCGAACGTGCTGTGCAAGGTCGGCCCGTCGAAGGCCTGGGCCTGCAGCCTGAGGGTGCCGGTCCCGTTGGTGGGCGCCAGCTGCATCCGGTACTGAATGGTCCGGCTCTCCCCCGGGCCCAGCGCGAACGCGGCCGCCTCGCCGGTCCCCGCGTGGTCCATCCCGGTGCCCTGGCTCAGGGACGGGAGCTTCACCCAACCACCCGGGTCCTTGCGCTGCAGGGTGCCCTCCACCATCGGCATGACCACGTTGCACGGGTTGCCCTCGTAGGCCATCGCCGAGACCGCCGGGGCCACCTTCGCCTGCCGGGTCTTGGTGTTGTTGGTCCACTTCACCTGGAACGACACCTCCGGGCCACCCACCTGCACCTGACTGCCCTGGGGCAGCCCGAGGAAGGTGGCCACCACCTCCTTGGCCATCGGGGCGACCGGCGCCGACGGCTTGGCGGACACCACGGCGGCGGGCTGCGCCGGCGGCGTGGACGGCACGGTGGCGGACGGGGAGGGCGCGACGGTCGGGGTCACCACGGGGGAGGTTGAAGGGGAGGCGAGGGGCGAGACCAGGTCGGCGACCGGGGCCGCCTTCGGACCCGCCGCCCCGCCACCGCAACCGACCAGACCCACCGCCAGCACGGCCGCCAGCGGGACCGTGACCGCGAGTCCCCGGCCGCGCCGGGTCCAGTTGGTCGCGACGGTGACGTTCTTCTCAATTCGCCCGAAAACGGTCGCACGCATGACGCAGGTCCCCCAAGGAGCCGTAAAGGTCTGGTAGTTGGTGAGAGCTGCCGGGCTCGGCGCTCCCGGCTCCCCTGGCTCTCAACCTGATAGACGTGCATCCCCCGGGGAGGTTGCAGGTCGGTTCAGAACTATTTTCGGCGTCCCCGATCAACAGGCGCTCAGCAGACCAGCCCCAGGTCGGCCGGGGTGGCGGTCTTCGGGTCGACCGGGCGGCGGCCCTCGGTCGGCCAGCCCTCGCGGATCCAGTACTCCAGGCCGCCGATCATCTCCTTGACCTCACGGCCCAGCGCGGCGAGCTTCATCGCGCCCTTGGTGGAACCGTTGCAGGCGGGGCCCCAGCAGTACACCACCAGCAGGCCGGCCGGGAGTTCGGCCACCCGCTCGGCGGTGATCTCGGCGATCGGCAGGCTGATCGCACCGGGCAGGTGGGTCTTGCGGTGGGCGCCCTCGGCGCGGACGTCGATGACGGTGAAGTCCTGCCGGCCGTCCCGCATCGCGTACCAGACGTCCGCCGGGTCGGCCTGGCAGCCGAGCCGCTCGGCGAAGAAGGCGAACGCCCGCTCGGGGGAGAGCGCCGGAATCTCGGTGACGGGGGAAGTGACGGCGGCGGCGGTGAGAGTGGTCATGTCCTGGCTCCGGTCGGTCGGTTGTGCTCGCTGGCTGACGACTCCATCCTGCGATCCGGGCATCGGGAGCCGATAGTGGCGTACACGACTACACTCGCCAAGATCCCGCCAGCCCGACCAGGAGTGCCCGATGGCCGCCCAGCCGCCCGCCCACCCCGTCGCCGTCAGCATCGGCCCCCGCCCCGAGCCGGTGCACACCATCGCGGTGTACGCCTTCGACGGCATGGCCCCGTTCGAACTCGGCGTGGTGGTCGAGGTGTTCGCACTCGCCCGGCCGGAGCTGACCGGCCTGCTGGCCACCCCCTGGTACGGCCTGAAAGTCTGCGCCGACCGCCCGGACACCCCGCTGAACGCGGTCGGCGGCTTCTCGATCACCGCCCACCACGGTCTGGACGAGCTGGCCGCCGCCGACACGGTGATCGTGGTCGCCGTCCCGAACACCTTCAGCGGCGAGGTCTCCCCCGGCCTGGTCGCCGCGCTGCGCACCGCGCACGAGCGCGGCGCCCGGATCGTCTCGATCTGCTCCGGCGCGTTCGCCCTCGCCGCGGCCGGCCTGCTGGACGGCCGGGAGGCCACCACCCACTGGCGGTACGCCGAACTCCTCCAGCAGCGCTACCCGTTGGTCAAGGTCAACCCCGACGTGCTGTACGTCGACCACGGCTCGGTGCTGACCAGCGCGGGCAGCGCGGCTGGCATCGACCTCTGCCTGCACCTGGTGCGCAGCGACCACGGCGCCAAGGTCGCCAACACGGTGGCCCGCCGCTTCGTCGTCCCGCCGCACCGGGCCGGTGGGCAGGCCCAGTTCATCGAGGCCGCCGTCCGCCCGGTCGAGGAGGAGGACGACGGCATCGCCCGCTCCATGCAGTGGGCCCTGGACCAGCTCGCAGAGCCGCTGACCGTCACTCAACTCGCCCGTGCGGCACGGATGTCCGACCGTTCGTACCTGCGGCACTTCACCGCCCGCAACGGCACCAGCCCGATGCGCTGGGTGATCACCCAGCGCATCGCCGCCAGCCTCCCGCTGCTGGAGGACCCGGACGGCACGGTGGAGGAGATCGCCACGGCGGTCGGCTTCGAGTCCGCCGCCACCTTCCGGCACCACTTCGGGCGGACCATGCGGACCTCACCGACCGCGTACCGGCGGGCCTTCGGCCGCGGAGTGGCCTGATCAACTCCCGTCGTGCGCCTCCGCGTTGGCGATGATCGCGGCGTGCAGCCAGTGGGCCAGGCCGGGGGCGATCCGCTCGTAGGTGGCGGTGAACCGCTCGTCGGCGAGGTACATCTCCGCCAGGCCGCGGTGGATGGCGTACCCGCAGTCGTAGTAGGCGTCGGTGATCTGCTGCCGGTGGGCCTCGGCCAGCGCCATCCCCTCCGCGCTGTCGGGGGCGATCCCCGCAGTGAGGGCGGCGGCGTACCGGCCGTTCAGGGCGTCGCCCTCGGCCTTGATCCGCGCCCAGTCCGCCTTGGTGTAGCGGCCGGTGCGGCGCCTGGACTGCTGCCACGCGTCGGACTCGCCGTACTGCTGCTCGGCCTCGGTCTCCCAGCTCTCCTGGTAGTCCCGGCCGAAGACCTCGAACTTCTCCTCCGGGGTCAGCTGAATGCCCATCATGCTCGCCTCCATGGCGTGTTCGACTGCCGCGGCCAGTTCCTGGAGGTGGCTGATCCGCGCGTGCAGCAGTTCGTGCTGCCGGCGCAGGTGCTCGGTCGGGCTGACCGTGCCGTCGTCCAGGATGGCCGCGATCTCCTCGAGGGAGAAGCCGAGTTCGCGGTAGAACAGGATCTGCTGCAGCCGGTCCAGGTCGGTGTCCCGATAACGGCGGTAGCCCGCCGGGGTCCGGCCGCCGGGTGACAGCAGTCCGATCTCGTCGTAGTGGTGCAGGGTCCGTACCGTCACCTTGGCGATCGCGGCGACCTGACCGACCGAGAGGTCCTTGCTCATCGGGTTGCTCCCTCCTTGCCGACCCCGACTCTGCCGCCTCACGTCGCGTGAGGGTCAAGCCCGCGCCGGGCGCACGCCGTACGAGTCTCCGAGCGGGCACCCCGTCGGCGGCCCGACCTTGGGTGTACCGGCCAATTGTCCGGCGGCGGGGGCGCTGGCGACGATGGCGGCATGATGCCCCCCTCGCTGTACCGCCGGCTGGCCGCCGAAGCCGTCGGCACCGCCGTGCTGGCCGCCGTCCTGGTCGGCTCCGGCATCCAGGCCACCGGGCTGAGCCGGGACGGCGGGGTGCAGCTGCTCGCCAACGTGCTGGCCTCGGTGCTGGCGCTGGCCGTGCTGATCGCGCTGCTCGCACCGGTCTCCGGTGCGCACTTCAACCCGCTGGTCTCGGCCGCCGCCTGGTGGACCGACCGCCGCACCGGCACCGGTCTGACCCTGCGTGAGCTGGGTGGCTACACGGTCGCCCAGCTGCTCGGCGCAGCCACCGGGGCCGGGCTGGCCAACCTGATGTTCGAGCGGCCGTTCCTGGAACTCTCCGGCCAGACCCGCTCGGCCGGCCACCTCTGGCTGGCCGAGGCGGTGGCCACCGGCGTGCTGATCCTGCTGGTCTTCGGGCTGCTCCGGGCCGACCGGGGCGGCTACGCCCCGGTCGCCGTCGCCGCCTGGATCGCCGCCGCTGCCTGGGGTACCTCCTCGGGCAGCTTCGCCAACCCGGCCCTCACCGTGGGCCGGACCCTGACCGACAGCTACACCGGCATCGCCCCGGGCTCGGTCCCGGCCTTCGTCCTCGCCCAGTGCGCGGGCGCGGCCGTGGGGCTGGCCCTGGTCCTGCTGCTCTTCGGCCGCGGCCGCGACCGTGCCCCGGCGGACGCCCGGGAGTTGCTGGTGCGTTGAGCCCCCGCAGGTCAGCTCGCGCCCGTGAGGCTCGTACCCGTGAACCCCGTGCCCGTGAAGAAGGTCTCCGCCTCGGCCAGCGCGAGCTCGTCCCGCTGCACGTCACCGGGCCGGCCGCCGGTGCCGAGCAGCACGCCGCCCCAGTGCATGCCCATGTAGTCGCCGGTGAGCCGGAGGGTGCCGATCAGCGGGTCGGCGTCGGAGGGGTTGCCGGAATGCGAGGTGACGCCCCAGAGGGTCCGGTCCTTCATCCGGGCGCGGAAGTCGGTCCCCGGGGCGCGGAACCAGCCGGACCAGTGGTCGAGGTAGAGCTTGACGCTGGTGGAGAGGGTGTACCAGTAGAGCGGCGAGACGATCACCAGATCGGTGGCGCCGACGGTGGCCTCGAAGAGCTCCCGGCTGTTGCCGGTGAGCTCGGGGTAGGTCCCGTCACCGGTGTGCCTGATGTCGTCGAAGGGCTCCAGCGGGAGGTCGGTGAGGCGCAGCCAGCGCTGTCCGACCGAGGCGGGAAGGCGCTCGGCCGCCAGCCGGGCGAGCTGCTCGGTGTTGCCGTCGGAGCGGGCGGAGCCGAGCACGAAGAGGAACTGACGATCTGTCGGAGCCGGGTCATTGGAGATCATCCGGCGATCGTACCGACGGCCCCGGGCGGGACGGTCAGTCGGCCACCGCACGCACCGCGGTGACCTTCTGGATCCGGATCCGGACCAGCAGCTCGCCCGGCACCCCGTTCCGGGCGCCGTACTCCTCGGCCCGGTCCTCACCCATGTAGCGGGCGGCGATCCGGCCCGCCCAGTGCCGGACTTCGGCCAGGTCGTCGCTGAGCGTGGCCCTGCCCCTGACCAGCACGAAGTCGAACGGCGGCCGGTCCTCGTCCACGCAGACCATCACCCGGCCGTCCCGGGCCAGGTTGCGCCCCTTCACCGTGTCGGCGCCGGTGTTCAGCACCAGGTCGTCCCCGTCCAGCAGGAACCAGACCGGGGCCACGTGCGGGCTGCCGTCGGCCCGGGTGCTGGCGAGCTTGCCGGTACGGGTGCCGGCGGAGAGGAAGGCGCGCCACTCGGGCTCGGTCATCTGAGGCATGCGCCCCATCGTGGCCGAGCCGGGACGCGCACCGGGGCGCGGCACGCCGGGTCAGCCGATCGGTTGATGCCCGGTGGGAGCGGCCGGGTGAGGATGGGTACGAAACAGGACGGAACCGACGGACGGAGGAGTGCGCGGTGTCAGCGAAGAGCGCCGGGGACCCGGGCACCGACCGGCTCACCGTGGTGATGTACGGCGCGTTCCTGCTGCTGCTCGGCGCCTCGCTGACCCGGTACCTGCTCCGGCACGGCGACAGCGACCGGGCGGGCTGGGTGATCGGGCTGAGCCTCGCACTGGCGCTGGCCCAACTGCCGGAGCTGCCCTGGCTGCGGGCCGGTGCGCGCCCGGTCCGGGTGGTCCGGCTGGCGGTGGTGGCCGGGCTCTGGGCGGTGCTGGTGCTGCTGGCACCGAGCTTCGCCTGGTGCGCGGTGCCGCTGATCTACACCGCGCTGCGCACCCTGCCCGCCCGCGCCGCGATCCCGCTGGTGGCCGGGCTGACCGCGCTGGTGGTGTACTCCGAGGAGAAGCTCACCGGCCTCGACCCGGTCGGGCTGATCGCCCCGCCCGCCGTGGCCGGGCTGGCCACCGTGGTGTTCCTGCAGATGGAGCGGCAGGCCGAACGGCAGCGCGCGCTGATCGCGGACCTGGTCTCCACCCGCAGCGAACTGGCCGCCACCGAACGGCGCGAGGGCACTCTGGCGGAGCGTCAGCGGCTGGCCATCGAGATCCACGACACGCTCGCCCAGGGCCTGTCCAGCCAGCAGATGCTGCTCCAGGCGGCCGACCGTACCTGGGAGTCCGACCCGGCCACCGCGCGGACCCATGTGCACACCGCCGCCGCGATCGCCGCCCGCAACCTGGCCGAGGCCCGCCGCTTCGTCCGGGACCTGGCGCCCGCCGACCTGGCCGACGGGGCCGGGCTCGACCAGGCCCTGCGCACCCTCGCCGAACGGGAGACGGCGGAGAGCGGACTCACCGTCCGCTGTCACCTGGACGGCGCTCCGGTGCCGCTGCCGGACCTGGTGCAGAGCGCGCTGCTGCGGATCGCCCAGGGCGCGCTGGCCAACGTCCGCGAGCACGCGGGGGCCCGGACGGCCGCGCTCACCCTCTCCTACCTCGGCGACCAGGTGGTCCTGGACATCGGCGACGACGGGCAGGGGTTCGGCCACCCGACCGAGAGCCCGACCGAGTCCGGGGGCCGGGGCCACGGGCTGCCCGCGATGCGGGCCCGGGTCCGGCAGTTGGGCGGCACCCTGACCGTCGAGTCCACTCCCGGCGAGGGCACCGTGGTCACCGCCGCCATCCCCCTGGAGGCACCGTGACCGCCACAACTCCCGTACGGCTGCTGGTCTGTGACGACCACGCCGTGGTCCGGGCCGGACTGCTCGCGCTGCTCGCCAGCGCGGGCGACATCGAGGTGGTCGGCGCGGCCGGCAGCGGCGAGGAGGCGGTCGCGCTGGCAGCCAAACTGGCACCGCAGGTGGTGCTGATGGACCTCCAACTCGGCGAAGGCATCGACGGCGTGGAAGCCACCCGGCAGATCGCCGGACGCCCCGGCGCCCCGTACGTACTGGTGCTCACCACCTACGACACCGACGCCGACATCAACCGGGCGATCACCGCCGGGGCGACCGGCTACCTGCTCAAGGCCGAGCGCCCGGAGGAACTCTTCGCCGCCATCCACGCGGCCGCCGAAGGCCGCAGCACCCTCTCCCCGCCGGTCGCCTCCCGGGTGATGGCCCAACTCCGCACCCCGGCCCCCCAACTCACCGACCGTGAACAGGAGATCCTCGCCCAGCTGGCGCAGGGCCTCGGCAATCGGGAGATCGCCCGCGCCCTGTTCATCAGCGAGGCCACCGTGAAGACCCACCTCGGCCGGATCTACGACAAGCTCGGCGTGGACACCCGCTCGGGCGCGGTCGCCGCCGCCAAGGAACGCCGCCTGCTGCGCTGACGGCCCGTCGGCCGGGCCGCCGGCGCTCAGCTCAGTTCGTGATCTTGAAGACCATGTCGGCCTGCTGGGCGTAGGCGTTGCTCAGAGCGAAGGTGCGGCTGCTCGGACGGTAGATCCCGAAGGTGGTCCGGTTCTTCCACGACCAGTCACCGACCACCGGCAGATCGCCCTTCTCTCCGTAAGCGGCGGTGGAGACACTGCCGTTGTCGTGCCGCAGGGCGAAGGTGTTCACCGCACCCGCAGCCGCGCCGGGCCGGAAGATGCCGAACTGGGCGTGACCGACACCGTCCCAGTCACCGACCACCGGCAGGTCGCCCGGGCTGCCGAAGCGCAGCGTGGTCACCGAACCGTTGTCGTGGCGCACCGCAAGCAGCGCCTCGCTGGGGCGGTAGATCGCCAGCTGGTGGTGACCGTTGTTGTCCCAGTACCCCGGCACCGGGATGTCACCCGGCTCGCCGAACGGCACGGTGACCACGGAGCCGTTGCCGAGCTGCAGCGCGAAGGTGGCGCTGCTCGGCCGGTAGACACCCAGTTGCGCCGGGGCGCCACCCATCTCCCAGCGGCCCACGACCGGGACGTCCCCGGGGTTGCCGAACGACGTGTTGTAACTCGCCTGCGCGGTGACCTTCTGGTAGCTGACGGCCCAGCGGCCGTTGTCGAAGAGCCCGACCTGCGTGGTGGGACCGCCGAAGTAGCCGGTGACCGGCGTGCCGGGCTGCGGACCGACCACGTAGGACTGGGCGCTGCTGCTCGCGGAGCGGCCGTGGTCGTCGTACACGGTCTCGGAGACGGTGTAGGTCCTGCCGACCTCGTAGGTGTGGGTGAGGGCCGGCGGGGTCGGACCGTTCGAGACCACCGCGGGGGTGCCGTCACCGAAGTTGATGACGTATCGGGAGACCGGCCAGGGGCTGGACGACTGGTCCGTGAAGCTCACGGTCGGGACCGACCTGTCCTGCTGCCCGACCGAGAACCCTGCGACGACCGAGCCCACCTTGCTGATGGTCAGCGTTGCGGTGGACTTCCGGACCAGGCCCTGGGTGCTGGTCGCGGTGAGAGTGACGGTGTAGGTACCGGCGGCCGGGTAGTCGTGGGTCACCGGGAGGCCCGGGGAAGCGATCGGAGCGCTCCCGTCACCGAAGTCCAGCGTGACGCCGGCCGACGACCAGCCCGGGTTGTAGGACCCCTGCACCACGGCGCGCAGCGGGTACCCCGGCTCAGCGTGGGCGTAGCCCGACACGGAGGCCCCGATCGGGTCCTGGATCTCGGTCGCGCCCCGGTCGGAGTACCCGGTGCCGGTGCCGGTGTCGGCGATGCCGGGGTGGTTGGCCCGCGGCCTGCCGTTGATGTCGGTGCTCAGCTGGCCGGGGGCCGACTCGTCGGCCGCGTCGGTCAGCCCCACCACGGCGGTGTGGGCGTACTGGTCACCGTTGGCGAATCCGAGCCTCGGGTCGACGGCGTTGTCGTGCCCGCCTTGGCCGAGGGCCTTGAACTCGGCCGGCGACTGGACTGTGCCGCCCCAGGAGTAGGCGGCCTTCCCGGTCCAGGGGTGGACCGTGTTGTAGTCGGCAACGGTCCCGGCGGTCGACCCGGCGGAGACCACCAGCTCGGCGAACTGCGGGCCGACGGCGCAGGAGGTGTAGTCCTCGTTGAGGATGTTGTTCTTGATCGTGCTGCCGGAGGAGTTCCCGGCCAGCACGATCCCGGCCTGGCAGTTCTGCGAGACGGTGTTGCTGGTCACGACCGTGCCGGGGGCATCGGTGACCAGCACCCCGTGCGTGCCGCTGCTGACGACCTGGTTGGTGGTGACGACCGTCCTGGCCGCACCGGCCTCGACCGCGATGCCGACCGTCCCGCTGCTGTGCACCCGGTTGCGGCTGACCGTGACATCTGCGGTCGCACCGGTCAGCCGGATACCGGGAGCGTCGGCGGGAAAGGCGGGCACGCCGTCGACGGGCGGGACCTCACCGGCGTCTTCAACCGTGTTGCTGTCCAGCACGATCCGCTGGGAGTCCCGGACCAGCACGCCCTCCTGAGGGGTGCTCAGGAGCACGCCGGTGACGGTGACGTCGTGCACCCCGGCGATCAGGAATCCGTGCGGAACGGTCCGCGGATCCACCATCGACCAAGGGGTACCGATCAGAACCTCCCGCTCACCCCGGGCGGGGACACCCCGGAAGGTGACCGGCTCCCCGGGGGTGCCCGAGCGGACGGTCACCTGCTCGTCGTAGGAGGTGTAGTAGCCGGTGGCGGCGATCTCCACGGTCTGGCCGGGCTGCACGTCGTCGGCGGCGGCCTGGATGGTGCAGTACGGCTGCGCCGCGGTACCGGTTCCGGCGTCCGAGCAGCTCGCGTTCAGCTTGTCGACGTGGAGCACAGCCGCCTCGGCCTGCGCTGTCAGAACGGGAACCGAGGAGCCGATGACAGCCGAGCTCACGACAGCTGCGGCCAGGCCGACAAAGCGGCGAATTGACACAGTTGATCCCTCTTGGAAAGAAGTGGCGCTGCTTAGCCGGACTTTGACGAACAGATGAGCTGATCATCCCTATCAGTCCGGCGATCAGTATCCACCACGCTTCCGGTCCGCACCATCGGCTTTCGTCCCGTCCGACACCCCGCCGCCGGGGAGTCGGAATCCCTTGTGCATACTGATCGCCGCGCCGCCGAAAGGCCGTCCTCCGACGCTGTGAGCGACGCCGAGACGCAGCCGTACTGCACCATCCAGGCCGCCGCCGCCGACGCGCAGCCGGGCCAGACCGTACGGATCACCGGCGGGTACTACCTGGAGCAGGTAGTACTCCAGCAGTCCGGCACCGCGGAGAACGGCCATCGGCGTCCATGACATCGTCCTCAAGGACCTGTCCTTCCGGTCGCTGCAGGAAGCCGTGGCCGTCAAGGACTCCGACCGGGTCTCGATCACCGGCAGCATCTTCCGAAGATCACCCTATTCGGCGAGCCGAACATCGACCTGATACCCAAATCGGGCTCAACCCGCAGCCGAGCAGCGCGCCCGGCCACCCGCTGGACATGACCGTCCAAGGCATCGTCAACTCCCCCTGGTTTCCCGCCGGCAGCACCCTGGACTTCGGCCACGGCACCCCGGCCGTCGTCCGCACCGGGACGGACGGCCTGGGCATGGCCCCGCACACCTCCGCGGCACCCGGGCGCTGGGCCGCCGGAGACTCGTCCGCGAACGGGATCTTCAACGGCGGTACCTGGGCCCTTCGTTCGACCGCCCAGGGCAGTGTGGCCGATGTGACGAAGGTGAACTTCGGCAACCCCGGCGACCAGCCCATCGTCGGTGACTGGCTGAGCAAGGGCCGCACCACTTTCGGCATCTACCGGCCGAGCATGGCGACCTTCGCCATGAGCGGTGCGTACGCAGGCACCTGGGGCATGGCCACCAGCTGTACTGAGCCCCGCTCCAACCCCGTGCCGCACAGGGCCCGCCGGACACTCCCGGCGGGCCCTTATTGCGCACTGATGCTTGAAAACGCTATAAAGCAAGCACATTCGAGCATCAGGAGCAGCCACGTGCCCAGCCAGACGATCCTGACCGTCACCCTCAATCTGGCCCTGGACGTCACCTACCACCTGGACGAGGTGCGGCAGTTCGGCAGCAACCGGGTCCGCGAGGTGAGCGCGCAGGCGGGCGGCAAGGGCGTGAACGTCGCCCGCACGTTGGCCGCCCTCGGGCACGACACGCTGGTCACCGGCCTGGCGGGAGGCGCGACCGGACAGGCGGTGGCCGCCGAACTGGCCGCCGCCGGCCTGCCCGCCCGACTGTTCACCGTGGCGGGCGAGAGCCGCCGCACCGTCGCCGTCGTGGAACAGCGGGCCGGCGACGCCACCAGCTACCTCGAACCCGGACCCACCGTCACCCCGGCGGAGTGGCAGGCGTTCCTGACCCACTATCAGTCGCTGCTGGCGGGGGTTGGCGTGGTGGTGCTCTCCGGCAGCCTGCCCGCCGGCCTGCCGCCGGACGCCTACCGCGTCCTCGGCGAACTGGCCCGGGCCCGGCAGATCCCGGTCCTGCTCGACGCCGAAGGGCCCGCCCTGCTGCACGGCCTGGCCGCCGGCCCCGCCCTGGTGAAGCCCAACCAGCACGAGCTCGCGGCAGCCACCGGCACCGCCGACCCGTTCGAGGGCGCCAGCCGCCTGCGCGCGCTCGGTGCGCTGGCGGTCGCCGCCTCGCTCGGCCCGGACGGCCTGATCGCCTGTACCCCGGACGGCAGTTGGCGAGCCACCCCGCCGGACCGCGTCCCCGGCAACCCCACCGGCGCCGGAGACGCGGCGGTCGCCGCACTCGCCGTCGGCCTGCTGCACGGCACCCCCTGGCCGGACCGGCTCCGGCAGGCCGTCGCCCTCTCCGCCGCGACCGTGCTCGCCCCACAGGCAGGCCGCTTCGACGCCGAGGCGTACACCCGCCTGCCCGACCTGGTCCAGATCTCTCACCTGCGGGCCGAGGTCAGATGACAGAGAATCGATTCAGCGCGAATTCCAGTGAATCGGGCTCCACGTGAATTCCCCCGCCGAAGGGGTGGTTCATGGCCGACAACAAGGTCAGTACGCTGGACAGCAGGAGCGCCAGCCCGCCGATTCCGAGGACCCCCGGCCAGGTCAGGGTCTGGATCTGGAGCGCGGACGTGGCCACCAGCAGCACGGCGGACAGGATCAGACCGATCCAGAGATAGTTGGGAACTTCCTGGGACACCGCCAGCATCCGCGCGCGCCGAGCGTCCCCCACTTCTCGGAGGGCCACCAGCGAATCCCGCGCGAAAGTCTGTTCCTGCTTGGATCCGCCCTCCGTGTCCTGCAGCACCCGACGCAGCTCGTCGTACAGTGCCTGGGCCCCCGGACTGGACCTGCCCTCCGCCATCGCCGGCCACTCCTCGTCGATCACCGTAGCCGTGTACCGGCGGGCCAGGTCACGCACCTCGGCGCGCGGCTTCTCCGACAGTGGCCGGGTCGCCCAGTAGAGGTTGACGAGGCTTGAACCCTCGCTGCTGACCTCGTCGGCGGCCTTGCTCAGACTCGCTCCGGCGGAGACGATCGAGAGGGCCAGGATAAAGCTGAACAATGTCCTGTTGAGGGCCGAAAAATGTTCGATTCCGTCCTGCAGGCCGGATCCTTCGCGCCAGCGCTGTGGAACATATCTGACCATGAGAAAAAGGGTCAGGATTGAGACGAAGACACATGAGGCGGCCAAGACGATCGCAGATAAGCTCATACGCCCATTCAACCCCACCGGAGCGCGCGAACTGCGGCGCGGAATCAGATATCCACTCCATTGAGTTCACCGAACCGACCGGAGTTTACCGACGGAACATATTCCGATGAATGCGCTCGACACCTGTCAGGTGGAGGAGGGGGACTCCCGTCCGGTGTTCGGCCATCGCACGCCAGGACGGCAACCCGGACCGTCGGCAGGTGGTCCGGCTCGGGCGCTGCCCCCGTGCCAACCGACTGGCGGCACCCGCCCTCGCCACTCCGACAGAAACCCCAGGCCAGAGACTGCCTGACCTGGGGTTGCGTGTGGGCCGCCAGGGGCTCGAACCCTGAACCTACGGATTAAAAGTCCGCAGCTCTGCCAATTGAGCTAGCGGCCCATCAGCCTGCGCCCCCGTCATACCTGGGCGCTGCCACCGAGATCTTACCCGGTGCCCCCTGCAGTCTGGCCAGCCGATTGCCGTACGCGCCGCGCCGCCTCCCCCGCGACCGCGTCGGTCGTCAGGCGACGGCGAGGTGGGCCGCCCGGACCCGGCGGAGCCAGGACTCCGCCGGCGCCTCGTCCGGCGCAGCCGGCAGGACACCGGGCCGGTCGAAGCGGCGCTCGGCGTCGGCGAGGAGCCCCACCGCGAGCTCCGGGCGGTCGGCGATCCGTTCGCCGAAAGCGCGGACCTCGGCCGGGTCGGCGAGCCGGATCTCCAGGAGGCCGGTCTCGTGCAGGGTGACGCCCTGGTGGACCAGACGGATCAGGTGGCGGGCGTGTTTGGCGGCCCGGGCCCGGGTGACCGGGTCGGTGGTGTCCCGGGTGGTCAGTTTCCTGAACTGCTGGGTGGCATAACCGAGATAGGAGTTCCTGACCGCGCGCTCGCTGAGGAAGCTGGTACGGATCGCGATCAGTTCCTCGCCGAGCGGCGTCCGCACTTCGTACAACTCCTCGGGCAGCCAGATCAGTTCAGATGCAGTCGGGTTGCCGCCGAGGGCGAGGCGGCACCACTTGGCCGCCTCGTGCAGGGTGCGGTCCGGTGTGGTGGTGACGTGCGACTCGGACGGGCGGTGCAGGCCGTGGAACTCCTCGGTCGGCGCCGCGAACAGGCCGAGCCGGTCGAGGTCCGAGCCCGCGTGCGCGAGCCCGTACGCGGTGGAACCGACGATGCCGGAGAGCAGGACGTGCATGGGGTTCGCCTCCTCGGCGGCCGCTGGCAGGTCACCGCAGTCTCCCGGCTCCCCCGACCCGGAGTCGAACGGTTATCGAGGGACGAAAGCGGGGCGCCCCGACCCGCCGGGGCGACGCTGCACCCGCCCGGGCCCGGACCCGCCGATACTGGCCCCATGGCGAACAGCGGGATCCCGACGGCGAAGCTCCGCGCCTGGTGGGCGCACCGGCAGTGGCTGGACGGCGGCCACCGGGGTGCCTCGGCCGCCGAGGTGCTGACGGCCACCGGCTGGGCCCGTTCGGTCGGCGGCGCGGGCCCGTACCTGGGACTGTTCGCCCGGGCCGGGCTGGACCGGGCGACGGTGGACGCGGCCGTGGCCGCACTGGAGGTGCACGAGCTGCCGTCCGCCCGGGGCTGCACGTACCTGCTCCCGGCGGCCGACTTCGCCCTCGGCCTGGCGGCCGGGGCCGCCACCCCCGAGAGCGATGTGGCGATGGCCGGGAAGCACCTCGGTGTGAGCCGGGACGAGATCGAGAAGCTCTGCCTCGCCATCTCCCAAGTCCTGTCCGATACCGAGCCGTTGGAGCCGACGGCGATCCGTGCGGCGGTCGGCGACGCGGTCCGCAACCTCGGCGAACCGGGCCGCAGACGCGGCCGGACCACCACCCTGCCGATCGCGCTCGGCCTGCTGCAGGCCCGGGGGCTGATCCGCCGAGTCCCCGTCAACGGCCGTCTGGACCAACAGCGTTACGGCTACGTCAGCTGGGACCAGCCGGTCCGTGGTTCGGCCACCGAGCTGGCCGAACGGTACTTCTCCTGGGCTGCCCCGGCCTCGATCAAGCACTTCCGCTGGTTCACCGGCTTCACCGCCGCCACCGCGAAGGCCGCCACCGCCCCGCTCGACCTGGTCGAACTCCCCGGTACCGAGCTGCTGATCCCGGCCGAACTCCTCGCCGAATTCGACGAGTTCAGCGCCCCAGCCACCCCGTCGTACACGCTGCTGGCCGGGATCGACGGCCTGCACCTGCTGCACCGCGACCTGCCCCGGCTGCTCGATCCCGCCGACGCCGAGCGCTCCTCCCCCGCTGCCAAGGGCAGCCGGGGCTTCGGCGGCGAGGCCGACCCGCAGAGTCACCTGGTGGTGGACCGGGGCCGGATCGTCGGGATCTGGGAGTACGACACCGAGGCGGGCGAGATCGTCCACCAGCTCTTCGTGCCACCCGACGAGGCGCTGCGCGAGGCGGTGGCGCGGGTCGAGACCTTCGTCCGGGACCAGCTCGGTGACGCCCGCGGCTTCAGCCTCGACTCACCCAAGAGCCGCGCCCCGAAGATCGCCGCCATCCGAGCCGCCTCCCAGTAGCCCTGGCAGCCCCGCAACCACCCCCACCAGCTCATCGGTTACGGTCGGCCCATGAGTGATGAAGTGATCCTGATCACCGGCGGCGGCCGAGGCATCGGCGCTGCCACCGCGCTGCTCGCCGCCGAGCGCGGCTACCGAGTGTGCGTCAACTACCGCACCGACGAGGCCGCCGCGGCCGGTGTGGTGGAGCGGATCGAGGCGGCCGGCGGCAGCGCGCTCGCGGTCCGGGCGGACGTCAGCCGCAGCGCCGAGGTCGAGCGGCTGTTCCGCACCGTGGACGAGGAGTTCGGCCCGCTCACCGCCCTGGTGAACAACGCCGGGACGCTGGAGAAGCAGGGCCGCCTGGACGAGTTGGACGAGGACCGGCTGGCCCGGATCTGGACGGCCAACATCACCGGCCCGTTCCTCTGCGCGGGCGCCGCCGTCCGCCGGATGTCCACCCGGTACGGCGGCCGGGGCGGGGCGATCGTCAACGTCTCCTCCGCCGCCTCCCGGCTCGGTTCGCCCAACGAGTACGTCGACTACGCCGCCTCCAAGGGCGCGTTGGACAGCATGACCACCGGCCTGGCCCTGGAGGTCGCCGGCGAGGGCATCCGGGTCAACGCCGTCCGGCCGGGCCTGATCCACACCGACATCCACGCCCTGGGCGGCGAACCCGCCCGGGTCGACCGGGTCGGCCCGCTGCTCCCGATGGGCCGCGGCGGCCGCCCCGAGGAGGTCGCCGAGGGGATCCTCTACCTGCTCTCGCCCGGCGCCTCGTACGTCACCGGCGCCTTCCTCGACCTGGCCGGCGGACGCTGACCAACTGCCCACCGGGTTGCCGAAATTCGCCCTTCCCCCCGTGTCGTGCACGCTACCGTGACGGCCATGACGACCGACCGTGAGTTCGACGCCGCGTCCACCCTCGTCGACGTACCCGACGTGCAGAACTTCCGCGACGCGGGGGTGGGCGGGCTCCGCACCGGCCTGCTGTACCGCTCCGGCTCACTCAACCGGATGACACCGGACGGCGCCCAGCGCCTGAAGGGCCTCGGCGTCCGGACCGTCATCGACCTGCGCACCGCGGCCGAGCTCGCCGTCTGGCCCGACGAGCGCCACGGGCTGACCTACCGGCTGCACCACCTCCCGCTGGTCCCCGACAACGACGGCTCGAAGCCGACCTGGCCGGCCACCCAGGCCGAGGCCTACCCGTTCATGGCCGAGGTCGGCGGCCCCGCCGTGGCCGGCACCATTCGCCGGCTGGCCGAACCGGACGCCTTCCCCGCAGTGATCCACTGCGCCGTCGGCAAGGACCGCACCGGCCTCACCATCGCCGTCATCCAGTCGCTGGCCGGCCTCTCCGACGCCGAGATCATCACCGACTACCTCCGCTCCAACCCGAGCCTCGGCCTCGACCAGGGCCCGGTCCCCTACACCGACGAACACGGCCAACAGCAGTTCACCCACGCCGTCCGCCCCGAGAACCTCCGCGCCGCCCTCACCCGCATCCACGACCTGCACGGCTCCATCCCGAGCTACCTCCACTCCCACGGCGTCACCGACGACGAGCTCGACACCCTGCGGGACGCCCTCCGCCCCTGACCTGCACCGCGGTAGGTCAGCCCCCGAACCGCGCCTCGAAGGCGGCCCGGTTGGCCGACACCGGCGTACGGTCCCAGACCGCGAACACCACCCGGGTGAAGGTCCCGCCGTACTCGGCCAGTGCCAGCGCGAAGGCGTCGGCCACCTCGGCCGGGTCGTTGCGGAAGACGCCGCAGCCCCAGGCCCCGAGCACCAACTCCCGTACCCCGTGCGCCGCGGCAACCCCGAGCACCCGCCCGGCCCGCTCCACCAACACCGCCCGGACGTCGACCGGCCGGCCCTCCGAACGGAGCGTCAGCTGCCCCGCGTTGGGTGCGGGCGAGGTGAGGAACGAGACGGCGTACGGCTGCCGGAGCAGCTCGCGTCGGTCGTCCCGGATCACCGGTACCGCCGGGGACCAGATCACCCGGTGGCTGTAGTGCAGGTCGCCGGAGGCGCGGTGCGCCTCGTAGTAGTCGGGTGCGGCCAGCAGGCAGTGGTAGAGCAGGGCGCTGCGGCAGAGGTCCTCCTCCTGCGCCTTCGCCCCGCGCAGGTAGCCGCCCCCCGGGTTGCGCGCCGAGGCGAAGTTGAGCACCGCGACATGCGAGCCGCCGTCCTCGGTCAGCCGGCGCGCGGCCTGCATGCTGCCCTCGGCCGTCACCTCCGGCACCCCGCCGAAACCTCCGGTGGCCGCCGGCCGATGTGACGGACCGTACGACACCGTCCCGGCCCGGGCAGCGGCCAAGAGCCCGCCCACCTCGACCTCGACGGCTCCGACCCGGTAGCTCCCCCGCTCGGCGATCTCCTCGTTCACGGTGGCCACTTCGTGCAGTCTGCTGCTCATGCCGAGGACGCTAGCGACACCTCGCGTCCACGGCACACGAATAAACCGAACGGGCCCGCCCCACCGAAGTGGAGCGGGCCCGTCTCAGGAGCTACCGAGCGTCAGTTCTTCCAGCGCGGCTTGTTGCGGTCGCCGCCACCGTTGAAGCTGCCGCCACGCGAGTCGCGGTCGCCACCGAACGAACGGCCACCGGAGGGGCGGTCATCGCGGTTGAAGCCACCACCGGTGCCGCCGGACTGCGGACGGCCACCGGAGCGGTGGTCGTCGCGGCGGGCGAACGGACGGCTGCCGCCACCACGGTTGTCGCGGTCACCGAAGGACGGGCGGTCACCGAAGGAACGCGCCGGACGGTCGCCACCGAAGGAGCCACCCGAGGGGCGGTCGTCGCGGTTGAAACCACCGGTACGCGGGGCACGGTCATCGCGGTTGAAGCCACCCGAACGGCCACCGGAGGGGCGGTCGTCGCGGTTGAAACCACCGGTGCGCGGGGCACGGTCGTCACGGTTGAAGCCACCGGTACGCGGGGCACGGTCATCGCGGTTGAAGCCACCGGAGCGGTTGTCCCGGTCGCCACCGAAGGAACGGCCACCGGAGGGGCGGTCGTCGCGGTTGAAGCCACCGGTGCGCGGGGCACGGTCGTCACGGTTGAAGCCACCCGAACGGCCACCGGAGCGGTCGTCACGGTCGCGGTTGAACCCGCCACGCTGCTCGCGGTCACCACGGTCACCACGGTCACCGTACGAGGGACGCTCGTTGCGCGCCTCGCGGTAGGCGGGGGCGCGGTCGGCCTCGACGGCAGCCGGCGCGGCGACGGTCTCGGCAGCCTCGCCGCCCTCCGACGCCTCGTCAGCGACGGTCTCGACGACCGGCTCGTCCTCGATGCCCAGCTCGGCGCGCTCGCGAGCGGCCCGGGCGGCCAGGCGGTCGGCCTCCTCGCGCAGCTCGTTGGCGCGACGCTGCGCACGCTCCAGCGTGCGCGTCATGTCGGCGACCTCACGCTCGGCGGCACCGGCGATCCCGGCGGCCGACTCGGCCTGCACCTCGACCAGCGAGCGGGCGCCGGTGATCCGGGCCACCTCGGGGTCGAAGGCGTGGTCGAGGATGTGACGCGAGGCGTCCACGCCCGCGTCCTCCATCAGACGGAAGACGCCGCGGCGCTGGTGCGGCAGCACCAGGGTGACGACGGCACCCGAGCGGCCCGCGCGAGCGGTCCGGCCGGAGCGGTGCAGGTAGTCCTTGTGGTCACCGGCCGGGTCGACGTTGAGCACCAGGTCGATGTCGTCCACGTGGATGCCACGGGCGGCGACGTCGGTGGCGACGACCACGTTGAGGTAGCCGTCCTTGAAGTCGCCGAGCACCCGGGTACGGGCGCCCTGGGTCATCCCGCCGTGCAGCGCGTCGGCCTTCACACCGGCCTCGATCAGCTGCTCGGCCACCCGGTCGGCACCCATCTGGGTACGGACGAAGATGATCGTGCGGCCCTTGCGGGCGGCGATCGCGTTGGTGATCGGGGCCTTGTCCTTGGGCTTCACCACGAGGATGTGGTGGCTCATGGTGGTGACGGCGCCCTGGGCCGCGTCGACCTCGTGGGTGACCGGGTTCTTCAGGTAGCGCTTGACCAGGCTGTCGATCTCGTTCTCGAGGGTGGCCGAGAACAGCAGGCTCTGGCCGCCGCTCGGGACCTTGTCGAGGATCTCGGTGACCTCGGGCAGGAAGCCCATGTCGGCCATCTGGTCGGCCTCGTCCAGGACGGTGACCATGACCTCGTCGAGCTTGGCGGTGTTGCGGTTGATCAGGTCACGCAGCCGGCCGGGGGTGGCGACCAGGACGTCGACACCGCGCTCCAGCGCGTAGATCTGGTTGGACATCGAGGTGCCACCGCAGACGACCTTGAGCTTGAGGCCGAGCACCGAGCCGAACGGCTCCAGCGCGTCGGCGACCTGCATGGCCAGCTCGCGGGTCGGGACCAGGATCAGGCCACGCGGATGCTTGGGCTTGGTACGGCCCTCGGCGGCGGCGATCCGGGTCAGCATCGGCAGACCGAAGCTCAGGGTCTTGCCGGAGCCGGTACGGCCACGGCCGAGGACGTCCTTGCCGGCCAGCGCGTCCGGGATGGTCGCGGCCTGGATCGGGAACGGGGTGACGACGCCGCGCTTGACCAGGGCCCGCACCACGTCGTCGTGCAGACCGAGGTCGCCGAAGGTGATGGTGGGCTCGGCGTCCTCCGCGGCGGTCTCCTCGACCAGCTCGGCGGAGTCGTCGATGGAGTCGTCCAGGACGGAGTCGTCGAGGATCTCGACATCGGGGGTCTCGACCAGGGTGTCGAGGGCGTCCGAACCGTTCGCGGGCATGGCGAAGCGGTCGTTGTCAACGAGGGACATGCAAAACCTTCCGGAAGTGGCACGCGCCAAAGTCCGGGGTTCTGTTTACAAACCGCCTCTATGCGGTCAGCCACCGAATCGCCGGAACGCGCCAAGGGCGCCAGGGGATTTCAGGGCGCCAATCAAATGAATCAAAGTAACGATCTACCACCATACGGCAGCCTCTGTATCTAAGGCAAACCTGCTGGCCAGACCGCTATTGCCCGGCGGAACTGGGGCTCGGCGCCGCAGATCCGGGGTCACTCACCGAGGGTACCGGAGAGCTCGGGACAACCGGGCTCGGCGAGGGGCTCGACGCATCGCTGGGCGAGGGCTGCGGGTGACTGCTCGGCCCGGCCTCCGTACCGCCCGAACCCGGCCTGGGGCCGTTGGCCGTACCGCTGGGAGCACCGCTCGGCGACTCGCTCCGCCCGTTCTGGGCGGGCGCCCCGGGCGGCGGGGTCATCCCCGGCACGGCGGGTGTGGCTTCGATCACCCCGGCGGGCGTGGACGGGCTCGCGCCCCCTAGGTGCTCCACCCGCTGCCCGCTGCTGCCCCGCCCCGGCAGGTGCGCCCCGCTCCCGCTCT
Source organism: Kitasatospora sp. Root107 (assembly GCF_001424875.1). GTDB lineage: Bacteria > Actinomycetota > Actinomycetes > Streptomycetales > Streptomycetaceae > Kitasatospora. Next base: position 197,702 of record NZ_LMCT01000023.1, read on the forward strand.
TTCCGGGCGAGCCGCTCCGACCCGCCGGAGCATTGCTCGGCAAAGTGTCGGCGGAGCCACCACCGACCGACATACAGCCCGTCAGCCCGGCTCCCGCCAGGGCCAGTACGAGCACTCCGGCAACCTGCCGCCCCGTCCGCATCCGCACCACCGCCACCTGGGCACCTCCCCTGCTCACCAGCCGCGCCCGGCCACCTGTGGTGACCAACGCGCCCCGGCCCGGCAGGACACGGCCCGGCAACCGATCTCCGCAAGCCGCGCCCCCACCCGCCGGGCTGACGCCCGGTCAGAACGCCCCGGACAGCCCGGACCCCACCCAGACCGCGCCGATCCCGGCCACCAGCGTGGCCAGCACATAGCCCACCGCCCGCCCCCGCGCTCCGCCCTCCACCAAGCGCAGCACGTCGTAGGAGAACGTCGAGTACGTGGTCAGCGCCCCGCACAGACCGGTGCCGAGCAGCAGCAGCCCGCGTGCCGAGCAGATCCCGACCAGCAGCCCGAGCAGTAGCGAACCCAGCACGTTGACCGTCAAGGTGCCCCAGGGGAACCCGCCACCGTGCCTGGTCCGCAGCAGCCAGGCCCGCAGCAGCAGGTCCGTCAGATACCGCGCCGGAGCGCCGACCGCGGCCCCGACGGCCACCAGCAGCCAGTTCACCGGCGCACCGCCGGCCACCGCACCGCCAGCCGCCGGGTGACCGCGCTCCCGGCCCAGACCGCCGCCAGCGCGGTGACCAGCGTGCCGCCGAGGTAGGCCAGCGCCAGGGCCGGCTCGCCGCCCGTCACCAGCCGGTGCCCGTCGACCGCGTACGTGGAGAAGGTGGTGAACCCGCCCAGCACCCCGGTGCCGAGAAACGGCCGGACCAGCCGATGGGGCGTCAGCACCTCGGTGACCAGCACCATCAGCACTCCCATCGCGCCGCAGCCGGCCACGTTCACCAGCAACGTGCTCCAGGGGAAGGCGAGCGGGCCGGCCGGCCAGAGCAGCCCGGCCCCGTACCGTCCGCAGGCACCGATCACCCCGCCCAGGGCGACCACCCCCAGGACCGGCCCCTCACCCCGCAGACTCACCCGATCGCTCAGCACCGGTCCAGTGAATCACCGGCAATCACCGGCGCCGGTGATCTGGCACCGCGTCACCTCACACCCGACAATGAGGCGGTGGACATGACCCGGGACGAGTTCGAAACGCTGGTCGCCGATGCCCTGGACCAGATCCCGCCGCAACTCGCGGCGATGATGGACAACGTCGCCATCTTCGTGGAGGACGAGCCCGACCCGGCGGACCCCGAGCTGCTCGGTCTGTACGAGGGCACCCCGCTCACCGAGCGCGGTGAGTGGTACGCCGGCGTCCTGCCCGACCGGATCATCATCTACATGGGCCCGACCACCCGCCGCTGCGAGACCCACGACGAGATGGTCCAGGAGGTCCGCACCACGGTCATCCACGAGGTGGCCCACCACTTCGGCTTCGACGACCATGAGCTGCACGAACTCGGCTGGTCCTGAGCCCGCCCCCGATTCGGACGGCCGAAACCGTTTTGGCGTTCCCGCCCGGCATCCCATATGCTTCTCACGTCCCCGACCGCTGCTGGTCAGCCGGGCGGGCCGCAAGCCCTCATCGTCTAGTGGCCCAGGACGTCGCCCTTTCAAGGCGGTAGCACGGGTTCGAATCCCGTTGGGGGCACGGCAGTACCGTAGTAAAGTCGGCGTCGCAAGATGCCGAAGCGGATGCGCTCCGCACGAGGTCCTGTGGAGCAGTTGGTTAGCTCGCCACCCTGTCAAGGTGGAGGTCGCGGGTTCAAGTCCCGTCAGGATCGCTCGTCTCGCAAGAGACGGTGCAGTACGGCCAGGTAGCTCAGTTGGTACGAGCGCCCGCCTGAAAAGCGGGAGGTCGCCGGTTCGACCCCGGCCCTGGCCACAACTGCCGAAAGCCCCCGGTGAGTTCACTCACCGGGGGCTTTCCCGTGGGCGGCACCGCTCAGCCCGCCGCGCTCCCGGCGAAGGAGTCCGCGACCGCGCGGGCGAAGCCGTCGGGATTGTCGAACATGATGTTGTGCCCACAGCCGGGCACGGCGGTGACCCGTACTCCCGCCTCCCGCAGCCGGTCGGCACCCGCGGGCTCGCCGTCGGCTGCCGGATGGAGGAAGCTGCGCGGGACGGGCAGTTCGAGCAGCAGCTCACGCAGGCCCGGCGTGCCGCCCAGGGCCCGCGAGGCCGCGCTGCGGTGCAGCGCCTCCCGGCCGGCCAGGCGCATGGTCGCCCACCAGAGCGGACCCACCCGCTCGCGCACCGCACGCCACCCGCCGTCGAGGAACTCGCGCTCGGAGTAGGCGAGCAGACCGCTGCTGTTGGGGTGTGCGAGCTCGGCGGGCGTGACCGGATCGAGGCCGGTGTCGACCAGCACGAGGCCGGCCACCAAGTCCGGGTGACGGGCCGCCAGCACCACGGCCACCGCGCCGCCCATGCTGTGCCCGACGACCTCGGCACCGCTCACCCCCGCGCTGCGCAGTGCCACCGCGACCGCGTCGGCGTGCGCTTCGAGGGTGTAGGGGAAGGCGATGGGACGGTCGCTGATGCCGAAACCGAGCAGGTCGAGCAGCAGGGAGCGCCGGCCGGCCAGCTCCGGATGGGCCACCGCAGCAGCGAAGTACACCGGCGAGCTGGCGCCCAGCCCGTGCAGATAGACCCGGGCCGGTTCGGCGCCGGGGATCTCCACCCAGCGCAGGTGGTCGCCGTCGGGGGTCACGAGGGCATGCCGCATGGCCGTCTCCTTCTCTGGTCGTCCGGGTCCGGCGAGCACCATACCTCGTAGTCGAGGTATCTCGGAAGCGTTATACGGACCGGCGGATCTGGAAGAGTGGGGACATGCTGAAGCTCGCGATTCTCGGCCTCCTCCAGGAGCGGCCGCTGCACGGCTACGAGCTGCGCCGCCACCTCGCCGCGCTGACCGGACACGTTCGGCCGATCAGTGACGGCACGCTGTACCCGGCGATCAAGCGGCTGGAGACGGCCGGGCTGCTGATCCGGGAGACCGAGCCCGGGACGGCCGCCGCCCCCCGGCACACCCTGCATCTCACCGAAGCCGGCCAGGCGGCCCTGCTGGCACGGCTGCGGGCCCCCGAAGAGTTGGACATCACCGACGAGAACCGGTGGTTCACCGTGCTGGCCTTCCTCCGCCAACTGGGTGATCCCGCCGAGCAGGCCGCCGTACTGCGCCGCCGGCTCGCGTTCCTCAACGAACCGGCCAGCTTCTTCTACGACGGCGAACGGCCACTCGGCGCCGAGGAATTCGACGACCCGTTCCGCCGCGGTCTGCTCCTGATCGCGCGGGCCACCACCCAGACCGAGCTGAGCTGGCTGACCGAGACCATCGCCGAGTTGGACGAGCACTGACCGGGCCGGAAAACAGCGCAGCCCCCGAGTGAAGCACTCGGGGGCTGCGACATGCTGCCCCCGGCCGCCGAAGCGGCCGTACGGGCATGGGTCCTACTTAGAGCGGGCGAATGTTCTCCGCCTGCGGGCCCTTCTGGCCCTGGGTGACGTCGAACTCGACCTTCTGGCCCTCGAGCAGCTCACGGAAGCCGTTGGCGTTGATGTTCGAGTAGTGGGCGAACACGTCAGGACCGCCACCCTCCTGCTCGATGAAGCCGAAGCCCTTTTCCGAGTTGAACCACTTCACGGTGCCATTAGCCATTTAAAACTCCTTCAGGGGACTGTCCAGAGCTCACACTTCGCAAGCTCCGCGTCGCCGTGATGGGCCCGCCCGGAGTAAAGAGCCGGGAAACAAAAAACGCGCCTGCGGTCACAACCAGCAGGCGCACACAAGTTCATGGGAACCACAACTGCAACTACCACGACTGTAGCAGGGTTCGCGCCAGTGCGGAGGGATCCGACGCGCCCAGTCTTCGAGGCCTCCCCGAGGGGTCCGACGCCCGGCCTGCTACGGCAGCGAAAGGTCCATGATCCAGAAAATCCGAAAATCCGTTACCGGGCGGCAGGTCCCAGCGCCCGGATTTGGGCGCATACTGACACGGATGACGAATTCAGCGCCACGGCGCCATCTCCCCACCAGCCCCTTCCGCCCCGCGCCCACGCCGCAGATCAAGCGGTTCGCCGTCGGCGATCGGGTCTCCCACGACGAGTACGGCCTGGGCCGGGCCATCGCCGTCGAGGGCGAGCTTGCGGTGCTCGTCGACTTCGGCTCACGGCAGGTGCGCATCACTGCGCCCTTCGCCAAGCTCTTCCTGCTCTGACCTCGGTCGGTCACCGCCGTGTGGCGGTGACCGACCGACGGCTCAGAGATCCTTGCGGCGGTAGAAGCCGTACCGGTTGTCCATCGTCGACACCCGGGAGACCGTCCCGGCCTGGCCGGCGTTCTCGATGGCGATGTACTTGGTGTGCTCGGCGTTCGCCCACCCTCCGAAGAGGATGGTGTGGTCGCCGTTGATCAGCGCGTCGCCCGGCTGCAGATCGCCCTTGCTGATCTTGTACGAGTACTTGTCGGTCATCAGCGCGTCCGTGTTCGGACCACCGTAGGAGCCCGGCGGGATGCCCCAGGCCGCGCTGACGAAGCCCGAGCAGTCCACCCGGTAGCCGGCGGTGATCGCGCCCTGGCTGTAGCCGAGCTTCATGTCGACGCGCTTCATCGCCCGCTCGAGGATCTCCTTGCGCTCCTCCGACAGACCGTCCATCTTCGGCCGGACCAGGGCGCCCTGACCCTCGCCGTTCCTCGGGTGCTTCTTACTGTTGCCGTTCCAGTCTTCCCAGCTGTCGCCGTTGATGTACTTCACACCACGGTCGTCGGTGGTGTGGTCGCCGAACTTCCCGTGGTCCCCGTCACCCTGGTGCCTGCCGCCGCCACCCGTGTTGCCGCCCCCGCCGGTGTTGCCGCCGCCGCCCTTGTCCTTGCTGTTGATCCGGGTCGAGCCGCCGTCACCCTTCGGCTGGGCGTTCTCGCGCTGCTTCATCTCCTCCTGGATCTTGCGGTCGGCCTCGGCGTACTCCTTCATCACCGCCTTGATCTTCTCGGTGTCCTCGGAGATCGCCTTGGTCAGCTTCGCCTTGGTCTCCATCAGGTGCCGGGCCCTGGACTCCACGTCCTTGGCGTCCCGGAGCACGTCGAAGGCGATGCCGAAGCCGACGATGCCGGCCAGCGGGCTGGCGGCCAGGTCGACCGCGACCGCCTTCGCCAGGGTTTCCTGGATCTTGCCGAGCTTCTGCTGCATCTCGGCCATCCGCTGACTGACCTGCTGCCAGTCCTGCTGGATCCTGCCGAGTTCCTGCAACTGCACGCCGAACTGCTCACCGGCCATGGTTCCCCGTCCCCGTTGTCCTCGTGATGATCTTCTGCCGGTGGGCGTCAGAAGCTGGCCAGGCGTTCGACCGCCTTGCTCAGCCCGTCCAGTTCGTCCGCCACCCCGGCCATCTCGCGGACCCGGCCCTGGGCGTGGTTGGTGAACGCGTCGGCGGCGGGGCCGTGCCAGGTGAGCTTGCCGAGCGCCGAGTTGACGTCCGTGCTGAGCTTGTCGAACTCCTTGCCGAGGTCGGCGAGTTCCTTGGCGATCTGGCGCAGTTCGTCCTCGCCGCCGCCGAACATCTCGCCAAGGGCCCAGCGGGCGATCTCGGCGGGTGCCATGACGATGTCCTTGACCACCTTGGCACCTGCCCCGACCAGGTCCTTGGCGTCGTCCCATGCTTCGCTGATGAAGTTCAAAGTGGCTCCCCCGGAACCTCGTACCTGCAGGATGACAATCCGTCAAAAGGCTATCCGAACACCTGAGTCCCGGGGAGTCCGCCCACCACCCGGACTCCGGCCGGTCCACGCACGCCGCTCGCCAGCACGGCGCACGCTTCGAGGACGAGCCGTCCGTCCGCGTCCAGCCGGTCCGCCACCAGGCGGTCGTACGCCCGCTTGAGCGCGGCCAGCACGGACTCCGGCTGGGTGCTGACCACCAGGCCGATGTTGGCCACGCCGCCGGCCGGGCCGGCCCACCAGTCCTCCGGGTCGACCCGGTACGTCCAGCTCAGCTCGGCGGCCTCGACCTGCTGCCAGCCCGCCTCGGTGAGCAGCCCGGCCAGCCCCTCCGGCGTCCGTTCGAAGGCGACCGGGACGGACGGGAAGAGCGGGCGCTCCACCGCGACCGCGTCCAGCACCTCGCCGAACAGGTCCATAGCCCGGTTGGCCCCGCCGTGCCAGAGCGTCACGGCGCCCCGGCCGCCGGGGCGGACCACCCGGCGCAGCTCGGCCAGCGCTGCCACCGGGTCAGCCACGTGGTTGACCACGAAGTTGGCCGTGACCGCGTCGAACTCACGGTCGGCGAAAGGGAGTCCGGGCAGCAGGGCGTGCGAGACCGGCACCTCGGGCAGCCGTTCGGCGGCCACCTTCACCATCTGCGGCTCACCGTCCACCGCCGTCACCGTCGCGCCCAGGGCCAGCGCGGCGGCGGCCACCGAGCCGGTGCCGGTGCCGACGTCCAGCAGTCGCAGGCCGGGGCCGGCCGCCACCCGGTCGAGCAGGGCCGGCACCGCGCCCGCGCAGAGCCCCGCGAAGCCCCGGAGGTAGGCGGCCGGCACGCCGTCGCCGGACCACATCCGGCGCTCGTGCCTGTCGAAGTCCTGCATGTCCACCCCTCACGTAGTCCTGCCGCAGCCTACGACGGGGCCGGTCGAACGGTCTGTGACACTGGAGGTGCTCGAAAACCGAGGTGCGCCCGCCCGCCCCTCCTTGCGAACCTAGAGGGATGTCCGCAGTGAGTTCTCCCCAAGCCCAGCCCACCGATGTACCCACCGTCGGGGAGCTGGCCGCTCGGCTGCCCGAGCTGACACTGCGTGACCAGCAGCGGATCGGCCGTCGACTGGACGGGGCGCGCCGGGTCCGCAAGCCGGAGGCCCGCGACAAGATCGCGGCCGAGCTGGCGGTGGACATCGGCCGCGCCGAGCTCCGGGTCGAACAGCGCCGGAACGCGGTGCCGGTGATCACGTACCCGGCCGAGCTCCCGGTCAGTCAGAAGAAGGACGACATCCTGGCGGCGATCCGGGACCACCAGGTGGTGATCGTCGCGGGTGAGACCGGCTCCGGCAAGACCACCCAGATCCCGAAGATCTGTCTGGAGCTGGGCCGCGGGGTGAAGGGCCTGATCGCCCACACCCAGCCGCGCCGGATCGCGGCCAGGACGGTGGCCGAACGGGTGGCCGAGGAGCTGCACACGCCACTCGGCGAGGCGGTCGGCTGGAAGGTCAGGTTCACCGACCAGGTCGGCCCTGACACCCTGGTGAAGCTGATGACGGACGGCATCCTGCTGGCCGAGATCCAGACCGACCGGGAGCTCCGCCAGTACGACACCCTGATCATCGACGAGGCGCACGAGCGCAGCCTCAACATCGACTTCATCCTCGGGTACGTCAAACAGCTGCTGCCGCGCCGCCCCGACCTCAAGGTCGTGATCACCTCGGCGACCATCGACCCGGAGCGGTTCGCCAACCACTTCGGCGACGCGCCGATCATCGAGGTCTCGGGACGCACCTATCCGGTCGAGGTGCGCTACCGCCCGATCCTGGAGGAGGGCGAGGAGGACACCGACCTGGACCGCGACCGCGACCAGGTGCAGGCGATTTGCGAGGCGGCCCAGGAGCTGCAGGCCGAGGGGCCTGGCGACATCCTGGTCTTCCTCTCCGGCGAGCGGGAGATCCGCGACACGGCCGACGCGCTCAACAAGCTGAACCTCAAGTTCACCGAGGTGCTCCCGCTGTACGCCCGGCTCTCCTCGGCCGAGCAGCACCGGGTCTTCCAGCGCTCCAACAGCCGCCGGATCGTACTGGCCACCAACGTGGCCGAGACCTCGCTGACCGTTCCCGGCATCAAGTACGTGATCGACCCGGGCACCGCCCGGATCTCCCGGTACAGCCACCGCACCAAGGTGCAGCGGCTGCCGATCGAGGCGGTCAGCCAGGCCAGCGCCAACCAGCGCAAGGGCCGCTGCGGCCGTACCTCGGACGGCATCTGCATCCGGCTGTTCTCGGAGGAGGACTTCCTCGCCCGCCCCGAGTTCACCGACCCGGAGATCCTGCGCACCAACCTGGCCTCGGTCATCCTCCAGATGACGGCGGCCGGCCTCGGCGACATCGCCGCCTTCCCCTTCCTCGACCCGCCGGACTCGCGGAACATCAAGGACGGCGTCAACCTGCTGCACGAGCTGGGCGCACTCGATCCGGCCGAGAAGGACCACCGCAAGCGGCTCACCCCGCTCGGCCGCAAGCTGGCCCAGCTGCCGGTCGACCCGCGGATGGCCCGGATGGTGATCGAGGCCGACCGGCTCGGCGTGGTCCGGGACGTGATGGTGATCGCCGCCGCGCTCTCCATCCAGGACCCGCGCGAGCGCCCGGCCGAGAAGCGCCAGGCGGCCGACGAGCGGCACCGCAGGTTCAACTCGGAGACCTCCGACTTCCTGGCCTTCCTGGCGATGTGGCGGTACGTCAAGGAGCAGCAGAAGGAGCTCTCCTCCTCGGCCTTCCGCCGGATGTGCAAGTCCGAGTTCCTGAACTACCTGCGGATACGGGAGTGGCAGGACATCTACACCCAGCTGCGCACCGTGGCCAAGCAGCTCGGCGTCACGATCGAGGAGCCGCACGAGGACGCGGAGCCGGACGCCGACCGGATCCACCAGGCGCTGCTCTCCGGCCTGCTCTCGCACCTCGGCCTGTTCGACGTGGAGAAGCGCGAGTACGCCGGCGCCCGGGGCGCGCGCTTCGCGGTCTTCCCCGGCTCGGGGCTGTTCAAGAAGCCGCCGCGCTGGGTGATGTCGGCCGAGCTGGTGGAGACCTCCCGGCTGTGGGCCAGGATCAACGCCAAGATCGAGCCCGAGTGGGTCGAGCCGCTGGCCGAGCACCTGATCAAGAAGAGCTACAGCGAGCCGCACTGGGAGAAGAAGGCCGGCGCGGTGCTGGCGTTCGAGAAGGTCACCCTCTACGGGATGCCGATCGTCGCCCAGCGGAAGATCAACTACGGGAAGATCGACCAGGAGCTCTGCCGCGAGCTGTTCATCCGTAACGCGCTGGTCGAGGGCGACTGGGAGACCCATCACCAGTTCTTCGGCGAGAATCGCCAACTCCTCAGCGAGGTCGCCGAGTTGGAGAACCGGGCCCGGCGCCGGGACATCCTGGTGGACGACCAGACCCTGTTCGACTTCTACGACGCCCGGCTGCCCGAGGACATCGTCTCCACCCGGCACTTCGACGCCTGGTGGAAGAAGGCCCGGCACGACCAGCCGGACCTGCTGAACTTCGAGAAGTCGATGCTGATCAACGACTCGGCGGACGGCGTCACCGAGGCGGACTACCCGGACTACTGGCAGCAGGGCAAGCTCCGGTTCAAGCTGACCTACCAGTTCGAGCCTGGCAGCGACGCGGACGGCGTCACCGTGCACATCCCGCTCCCGGTGCTCAACCAGGTCACCGCCGAGGGCTTCGACTGGCAGATCCCCGGCCTGCGCGCCGAGCTGGTCACCGCGTACATCCGCTCACTGCCCAAGGCGCTGCGCCGCAACTTCGTACCGGCCCCGGACTTCGCCGGCAAGGCACTGCGGCTGGTGAAGGACCGTCAGGAGCCGCTGCTGCCCACCCTGGAGCACATCCTCAAGCGGATGTCGGCGATCACCATCCCGCCGGAGGCCTGGGACGACGAGCGGGTGCCCGACCACCTGCGGATCACCTTCCGGGTGGTGGACGGCAAGAAGAAGCTGGCCGAGTCCAAGGACCTGGAGGAACTCCGGCTCGGGCTCAAGCCCAAGCTCAAGGAGACGCTCTCCTCGGCCGCCTCCGGCCAGGGCATCGAACAGACCGGCCTGACCACCTGGCCGGCCGGCCTGCCGGTGCTCCAGCGCACCTTCGAGCAGCGCGCGCGCGGCCACTCGCTGCGGGCCTACCCGGCGCTGGTGGACGAGGGCGACTCGGTGGCGATCCGGCTCTTCGACACGCCCGAGGCCCAGCAGCAGGAGATGTGGGCGGGCACCCGGCGGCTGCTGATGCTGAGCATCAACTCCCCCGCCAAGTCCATCCAGCAGCGGCTCGGCAACCAGGCCAAGCTGGCGCTCTCGTACAGCCCGCACGGCTCCATCCCCGCTCTGTTCGAGGACATCGTGGCGGCCGCCACCGACCGGCTGATGGCCCTGCACGGCGGACCGGCCTGGGACGAGGCGTCCTTCACCAAGCTGTACGACAAGGTCAGGGCCGACCTGTACGAGCTGTCCGCCGACACCACGCTGAAGACCGCCACCGCGCTGATCGCCTTCCACAAGGCGTCCAACCGGCTGAAGAGCGTCTCCAGCCCGGTGCTGCTGACCGCCGTCAACGACGTCCGGCTGCATCTGGCCTCGCTGGTGCACCCCGGCTTCGTCACGGCCACCGGCTGGCAGCGGCTGCCCGACCTGAAGCGCTACCTGCTCGCGGTCGACCGCAGACTGGAGGCGCTGCCCAACCACCCGCAGCGCGACCTGCTGCACCTGCACAAGGTCCAGCAGGTGCAGGACGCGTACGGCGACCTGCTCGCCAAGGTGCCGGCCGGCCGGGAGCCGTCGGCCGAGCTGCGGGCGATCCGCTGGATGATCGAGGAACTCCGGGTGAGCTTCTTCGCGCAGGGTCTCGGCACCCCGACGCCCGTCTCGGAGAAGCGGATCCTGAAGGCGATGGAGGCGGCCGCCGCCGGGCTGTAGGGCCTCTCTTTCGGATCACGCCGGCCGCCCGGCGTGATCCGGAAGAGAGGCCCGGGAGCCGGTTCGACCTGGGGGCCCGGGATGCAGTACGATCTGTCTTGTTCGCGAGCGAGAAGCAGACGGACAAGACAGATCGCAGTAACACTCTGGTCCTGTGGAGCAGTTGGTTAGCTCGCCACCCTGTCAAGGTGGAGGTCGCGGGTTCAAGTCCCGTCAGGATCGCCGTTCGAAAGAGGCTCGGAGCCATCAGGCTCCGGGCCTCTTCGCGTTTCCCGCTGATCGGGCGTCAACTTCTACGTCACGGTAGGTCTAGACCACAAGATAACGCCGCTGTGATGGTCGTCACTTATCTTTTCCTGAGGCCGGACAGGTCGGACACCCCTGCAGGGGTTGCTGATTTAATATATAAAATTGCACACGCATTACCCCTCTTTCCCCCCACCCCACACGGGCCCCAATAGGAACACTGCATTCCGGGCAAGCCGAAAGGGGCCGCTTCCCCGACCCGGCGGAGTCAGGGATGCGGCCCCTTGCAGTGAGCTGGCGAAAAGGCCCCGAAGGGGCCTTCTCAGGCTTCGGTGCGCTGTGCCGGAATACCGGCCAGCAGTGCGCGCACCTCCGCCTCGCGATACCGGCGGTGGCCGCCGAGAGTGCGGATGGACGTGAGCTTGCCCGCCTTGGCCCAGCGGGTGACCGTCTTGGGGTCAACGCGGAACATGGTGGCGACCTCTGCCGGCGTCAGCAGGGGCTCGGCGTCAGGGGTACGAGCGGTCATGAGCGGCCTCCTCGGGAGAACCGAACCAGGGCGGTTCTATCCTTCAAATTCTGCACCTTGGCCCGCGATGCCCGAAATGGCATAGACGGGCCGAGTCGGTAATAGGACGAACGGCTTGTCCTGGTGTCTACAACTACACCATTCGTCCAGCCCCATCGGCCAAACCGCCAAAATTGACCCCTCACGGGTTCAAGAGCGACGGATGGCCATGGACCGTCCCATAGCGGACAGTCACCAATCGGTGACAAGCGGTTATGAGAGGACCAGACCCTTCGTTTCCCCGCAAAACAGGCACTACTCCCAGATCCACCCAGAAGTGGACACATCTGAGTGAACTTGGGCTGGTTGTCCCATTTTTACACATAGGCGTAAGTAAGCGTCAACGGTGAGTAGTGTCACGTTCGAGGGGTATTGACCCGAACCGGGACCTTCGTCCCGGACCCCAGGCCCAAAGGTCCCAACCATCATCGCCTGCCGCACTGACACCTGCCCCGACCGGGCCTGACGTCTCGTCAGTGCACCCCGCGTCAGCTCGCGTAGCGGAGCGCGTGCACCCGCCGCCAGCGCTCGGTCACGGTCTCGTACATCCGGGCCGCCTCCCGGCCGTCCCCGGCCCGCAGTGCGGCCACCCCCGCCTCGATCTCGCCGACCGAGTCCTCCTCGGCCAGCCCGGCGCCCAGCAGGTGCACCAGGCCGCCGTAGTCCAGCTCCACCAGCGAGCGCGGGTGGAACTCCTCCAACCACCGCCCCAGCTCCTCCACCCCACTGGCCAGCGCACCGCTCGGCACCCGCTCCCGCAGCGCCCGGTACACCCGGGCCACCCGGCGGCGGGCCTGCGACATCGGCGTCAGGTAGAACAGCGCGGCCGGCCGGTCCGGCGGACCGGCCGGCAGGAAGCAACGGTCCTCGGTGCCGAACGGCAGGAACCAGCGCACCGGCACCTGCCACCGGTTGGTCAGGATCCACGGCCGGTCGTCCGGATGGGCCGCCCGCCAGCGCTCCCGGTCGGCCTGCGCGGCCGCCCGGACCACAGGCGGCAGCACGGTGTCCAGCAGCGCCACCGGGAGCGACTCGGCCAGCTCCTCCATCGCCTGCCAGCTGCGCAGCCTGGTCGCCCACGGACAGACGTAGGTCACCCCGTCCAGCACCCGGACGAAGGCCCGCTCGCTCTCCCGCTCGGGCAGCGCCCGCGGCGTCCGGGCCAGCAGCTCGGCCAGCGCGCCCCGCTGCTCGGCCAGCACCGCCGGGGCCACCGCCTGGGCCGCCTCCACCGCGTCCGGCCCGTACCGGGCCGCGTAGGCCTGCCAGCGGGCCCGCTCCGGGCCCGGATAGGCGGCCAGCGGCTCGTACACGCGCAGATGGGCCGCGTAGGGCGGGAGCACCGAGGTACGCACAGCGGTCACATCCGGCATCGTCGCACGGGGGAGCCGACCGGGTACCCAGGACGGGGCTGAATCGTTGTGCCAAGGGGCAGAACGGGCCACAGCCCCGCGACTAGGCTTCGTCACAGGCGCCCACACCACAGCAGTGGGCCACAGATACTGGAGTCACCACAGTGACCGACGTACAGACTCTGTCCGCTTCGCACCCCGCACCCGGCGTGCTGAGCAGGATCTTCCGTACCGAGCAGGACGGCGCGCCGAACGACGGCCACGAGCAGGTCGTGCTCTGCCACGACCGCGCCTCGGGCCTGAAGGCCATCATCGCCATCCACTCCACCGCCCTCGGCCCGGCCCTCGGCGGTACCCGGTTCTTCCCGTACGTCTCCGAGGAGGCGGCGCTGGAGGACGCGCTCAACCTCTCGCGCGGGATGAGCTACAAGAACGCGCTCGCCGGGCTCGACCTCGGCGGCGGCAAGGCCGTCATCATCGGCGACCCGAGCACGGCGAAGAACGAGGCGATGCTGCGCGCCTACGGCCGCTTCGTGCAGTCGCTGCGCGGCCGCTACGTCACCGCCTGCGACGTCGGCACCTACGTGCAGGACATGGACGTGGTGGCCCGTGAGTGCGACTACGTGACCGGCCGCTCGCCCGAGCAGGGCGGCGCCGGCGACTCCTCGGTGCTGACCGCCTTCGGCGTCTTCCAGGGCATGCGCGCCTCCGCCCAGGCCAGCTGGGGCCAGCCCACCCTGCGCGGCCGCCGGGTCGGCATCGCGGGCGTCGGCAAGGTCGGCCACTACCTGGTCGGCCACCTGGTCGCGGACGGCGCCACCGTGGTGGTCACCGACGTGTCCGAGGCCGCCGTGAACCGGGTCAGGGCCGCCTACCCGGACGTCGAGGTGGTGGCGGACACCGCCGCGCTGCTGCAGGCCCGGCTGGACGTCTACGCCCCCTGCGCGCTCGGCGGCGCGCTGGACGACCACACGGTCGGTGCGCTCGGCGCGGCCGGCACCGCGGTGGTTTGCGGCGCGGCCAACAACCAGCTGGCCCACCCGGGCGTGGAGAAGGACCTGGCCGGCCGCGGCATCCTCTACGCGCCGGACTACCTGGTGAACTCCGGCGGAGTGATCCAGGTGGCCGACGAGTTCGAGTCGCAGCACAAGGGCGGCTACAACTTCGACCGGGCCAAGACCAAGGCCACGAAGATCTTCGACACCACCCTGGAGATCTTCACCCGGGCCGCCGCCGACGGCGTGCCCCCGGCGGTGGCCGCCGACCGGCTGGCCGAGAAGCGGATGCGGGAGATCAGCGCGCTCCGCTCGGTGCTGCTGCCGGGCGCCCGGCAGAGCTGACCGTGGGCTGCGGGGGAGGTCCGCCTCCCCCGCATCACGATGTGGAACCGGATTCTCGATTGGTAGCCCGAACGGGCGATGCCGAGCCCCCGGTCGGGGGATAATCGGTCTTGGAACAACCGGCCTGGGCAGGCTCTGAACAGCCTGCGAAAGCCCGAAAATCCCCTCGTGACCTGGAAGGACCTGGTTTCGGGGGGTGGCAGTGCGCGCCACGTCACACCGGCGACGTACCGTTCGGCGGCGGAAACAGGTACCGTTAATGCTCCAAGGGACGGTTCTCCCACTTCGGGCAGACCGCTCCTGATCATGAACACGTGTCAGACTCGGGGCCGTGAGCCCCATCGTTGAGGGGGTCGACCCATGGGGCGCGGCCGGGCCAAGGCCAAGCAGACGAAGGTCGCCCGCGAGCTGAAGTACAACGGCGGCGGCTTTGACGCCAACCGTCTGTCCAGCGAGCTGGGTGTATCGCCCTCCACTGCTTCGATCAAGCCGGAACCGATCGAGGAAGAGGAAGAGGACGATCCCTACGCGGCGTATGCGGACCTCTACGCCGACGAGGATGACGACGCGGAAGCGGACGCCGGCAGTAGCCAGTCCCGCCGTCGCGCGTAAGAGCCTGACCTGACCGGCTCGGTACCCACGGGTGCCGAGCCGGTCTTCGGCGTTCCCGCGCGGCCGCGTGCGACGTGCGGACGGACGCGCGGACGTGAGGGCCCCGGAAACGCCTGAGGGCCCCCGGAGGGGCCCTCAGGACGGTGGGCTCAAGGCGGTGATCAGCCGATCTGGAAGCCCTCGTACGCGTTGTAGAGCGTCGCGGCGTCACCGTGCTCGTCGGTGCGGTCCACGATGTCGCCCAGCAGCCAGGCCTCCACGTCGCGGTCCTCCAGGATCGCGAGCACCGTGTCGACCGACTCCGGCGGGACCACGGCGACCATGCCGACGCCCATGTTCAGGGTCTTCTCGATCTCCAGGGCGGCCATCCTGCCGACCTTGGCGACGGTCTGGAAGACCGGCAGCGGGGACCAGGTGCCCCGGTCCAGCCGGGCGTGCAGGCCGGCCGGGATGACCCGGGCCAGGTTGGCCGCCAGGCCGCCGCCGGTGACGTGCGAGAAGGCGTGGATCTCGGTGGCCCGGGTGAGCGCCAGGCAGTCCAGCGAGTAGATCCGGGTCGGCTCGAGCAGCTCCTCGCCGAGGGTGCGGCCGAACTCCTCGACCTTGCGGTCCAGCTTCCAGCCCGCCTCGTTCAGCAGCACGTGGCGGACCAGGGAGTAGCCGTTCGAGTGCAGACCCGAGGCGGCCATCGCGATCACCACGTCGCCCGCCCGGACCCGCTCCGCACCGAGCAGCGCGTCGGCCTCGACCACACCGGTGCCGGCGCCCGCGACGTCGTACTCGTCCGGGCCGAGCAGGCCCGGGTGCTCGGCGGTCTCGCCGCCGACCAGCGCGCAGCCGGCCAGCACGCAGCCCTCGGCGATGCCCTTGACGATCGCCGCGACCCGCTCCGGCACGACCTTGCCGACGCAGATGTAGTCGGTCATGAAGAGCGGCTCGGCGCCGCACACGACCAGGTCGTCGACGACCATGCCGACCAGGTCGTGGCCGATCGTGTCGTGCTTGTCCATCGCCTGCGCGATGGCGACCTTCGTCCCGACCCCGTCGGTGGCGGAGGCCAGCAGCGGGCGCTCGTAGCGCTTGAAGGCGGAGGCGTCGAAGAGCCCGGCGAAACCGCCGAGGCCGCCGACCACCTCGGGGCGGTCGGCCTTCTTCACCCACTGCTTCATGAGCTCGACGGCGCGGTCGCCCGCCTCGATGTCGACACCTGCGGCGGCATAGGTGGCGCCGCTGCTCTCGTTGCTGGTCACTGCTGACGGCCCTCTCGGGTCGGGGGTGGTGGGACTGGCGTGGTCTGATCCGACGCGAATGATCAGACCATCCCTACGGACGCCGCAGCGCGTCGCCCGCGCCGTGACCGCCGAGCAGGGACTGGACACCGTCCAGGTCCGAGCCGGTCGGCTTGGTGCGGACGGCGGGCTGCTGCTTGCCGCCGGCGATCTCGGCCTCGAGCAGCAGCTTGCCGAGCAGCGCCGGGTCCGGCAGCTCCATCGGGTAGACACCGTCGAAGCAGGCCCGGCAGAGGTTGTCCTTGGGAATCGTGGTGGCCTCGATCATGGCGTCGATCGAGATGTAGGCGAGGGAGTCCGCGCCGAGCGTGCGGCCGATCTCCTCGACCGTCATGCCGTTGGCGATCAGCTCCGCGCGGGTGGCGAAGTCGATGCCGAAGAAGCACGGCCACTTGACCGGCGGCGAGGAGATCCGGATGTGCACCTCGGCGGCACCCGCCTCGCGGAGCATCCGGACCAGCGCGCGCTGGGTGTTGCCGCGGACGATCGAGTCGTCCACGACCACCAGGCGCTTGCCCTGGATGACCTCGCGCAGCGGGTTCAGCTTGAGCCGGATACCGAGCTGACGGATCGTCTGGCTGGGCTGGATGAAGGTGCGGCCGACGTAGGCGTTCTTCACCAGGCCGGAGCCGTACGGGATGCCGCTGGCCTCGGCGTAGCCGATCGCGGCCGGGGTGCCGGACTCCGGGGTGGCTATCACCATGTCGGCCTCGACCGGGGCCTCCTTGGCCAGCCGACGGCCCATCTCCACCCGGGAGAGGTGCACGTTGCGGCCAGCGATGGAGGTGTCGGGGCGGGCCAGGTAGACGTACTCGAAGACGCAGCCCTTGGGCTTGGCCTCGGCGAACCGCGAGGTGCGCATGCCGTTCTCGTCGATGGCGATCAGCTCGCCGGGCTCGACCTCGCGGATGAAGGACGCGCCGCAGATGTCCAGGGCGGCCGTCTCGGAAGCCACCACCCAGCCGCGCTCCAGGCGGCCGAGCACCAGCGGGCGGATGCCCTGCGGGTCGCGGGCCGCGTAGAGGGTGTGCTCGTCCATGAAGACCAGCGAGAACGCGCCCTTGACCTTGGGCAGGATCAGCTTGGCGGTCTCCTCGATCGAGAGATCGGGGTGGCCCGCGAGCAGCGCCGTCACCAGGTCGGTGTCGTTGGTCGCGGCGGAGCGGCCGGAGCGCGAGACGTGCTCCTCGCCCGGCAGCGCGGCCACCATTTCGGCGAGCTCGGCGGTGTTGACCAGGTTTCCGTTGTGGCCGAGGGCCAGCGAACCGTGAACGGTCGCCCGGAAGGTCGGCTGGGCGTTCTCCCAGACCGAGGACCCGGTGGTCGAGTAGCGGGCATGTCCGACGGCGATATGCCCGTGCAGGGAACCCAGGGAGGCCTCGTCGAAGACCTGGGAGACGAGTCCCATGTCCTTGAAGACCAGAATCTGGGCGCCGTTGCTGACTGCGATGCCCGCGGATTCCTGTCCGCGGTGCTGCAGGGCATAGAGGCCGAAGTACGTGAGCTTTGCGACCTCCTCGCCGGGAGCCCAGACACCGAAGACGCCGCAAGCGTCCTGGGGGCCTTTCTCACCGGGAAGAAGATCGTGGTTGAGTCGTCCGTCTCCTCGTGGCACATCTTCGAGTCTAGGGCAGTTCCGTACGCCTTCCCGAACAGCGGCCGGGTGCGCAATTGGCCGATCCGATAGCAACGCGCGTAGACAAAACCCCTTACCGCTCCGGCGCTTTTCTCGGCAACAATTCGTTGAATGTGCCTCGGGCCTTGCCGCATCCGGACTGCGACCCGGTCGGCGGGCTGACGGGCCGTCGGACGGCGGCCCCGGACGTGACGCTGCTCACGCGAGCGGCAGCAGCAGCTGCCACACCGCCGGATGGACGGTCCAGACCCGCGACCGGACCGGGCCGACCCGGCAGCCGTCCGCCTGGTAGCCGAACCCCCGGCCGGTCACCGAGAGACGGGTGGCCCGGACCGTACGTGGGCCCCCGGCCAGCTGGAGCAGCAGCTCCATCTCGCCGGAACCGGCGGAGAGAGCGGCCTGCAGCCGGTGCACCGGCTCGTCCAGGTCCACCAGCAGCCGGCCGTCCGCCTCGACCCGGAGCCGGGGCTCGTCGGAACCGAGTGAGGTCCCCTGCTCGGCCGCAGCCAGTTTCGCCCATAGCGAACGCAGTCCGGCCGGGCGGCCCGCGGTGTGGGTGTGGATGCTGACTCCGCCGAACGCCACCCCGCCGCCGTCGTCCACCAGCAGGTCGAGCTTGCGGGCGGCGCCGTGCAGGACCGCCCTGGCGGCCGCCACCGGCTGCGCGGGAACACCCAGCGACCGGCCGGCGGCCACCGCCTCGGGCCGGCCGACCGGGACCAGGCCGACCGGGTCGGTGCCCAGCTCACGCTGCCGGTGCAGGGCCTGCAGCACTCGTTGCAGCGCCAGATCAGAACCGATCACAACCGGACGGCGGCGGCCTCGATGAGCCAGCACCCGGTCCAGTTCGGATGGGCTCTCCGGCAGTGCGACCTTCACGTCCGCACCCCCGCTGAGCACGTCCCGGGCGATCCGGACCGACTCGCCGTCGGCCTGCCGGGCCGTCGGGTCGACCAGGACCAGCAGCTGACCAGGGGCGTCCGGATCGACGGCGCGGTCTTCGGGCGTGGACAGCGACGACACGACCGGTCCTTCCTCAGGTAATCTCTCGGTGCAAGAGCCCCTTGCGCTATTGCGCCAGGGGCTTCGTCTATCTCGGGGCAGACTGCGGCCTACGCAGGATGCCCCAACCGGAAGGGGTGTACGCCTGTGCCGGCACTCGTGCTCGTTGGTGCCCAGTGGGGAGACGAGGGCAAGGGGAAGGCGACGGACCTCCTCGGAGGCTCCGTCGACTACGTCGTTCGCTACCAGGGCGGCAACAACGCCGGTCACACGGTGGTCATCGGCGATCAGAAGTACGCCCTGCACCTGCTGCCTTCCGGCATTCTCAGCCCGAACGTGACGCCGGTGATCGGCAACGGTGTGGTGATCGACCCGGGCGTGCTGCTCTCCGAGCTCAGCGGCCTGAACGATCGCGGCATCGACACCTCGAAGCTGCTGATCTCGGGCAACGCCCACCTGATCACGCCGTACCACCGCACCCTGGACAAGGTCACCGAGCGCTTCCTCGGCAAGCGCCGGATCGGCACCACCGGTCGCGGTATCGGCCCGACCTACGCGGACAAGATCAACCGCGTCGGCATCCGGGTCCAGGACCTCTTCGACGAGTCGATCCTGATCCAGAAGGTCGAAGCGGCGCTGCACGACAAGAACCAGCTGCTGGTCAAGCTCTACAACCGCCGCGCCATCCCGGCCGACCTGGTGGTCCAGGAGTACCTCGGCTACGCCGACAAGCTCCGCCCCTTCCTGGCCGACACCACCCTGGTCCTGGACGAGGCGCTGAAGGCCAACAAGGTCGTCCTGCTGGAGGGCGGCCAGGGCACCCTGCTGGACGTCGACCACGGCACGTACCCCTTCGTCACCTCGTCGAACCCGACCGCCGGTGGTGCCTGCACCGGCGCCGGCATCGGCCCGACGAAGATCGACCGGGTCATCGGCATCCTGAAGGCGTACACCACGCGGGTCGGCTCGGGCCCGTTCCCGACCGAGCTGCTGGACGCCGACGGCGAGGCGCTGCGGCGGATCGGTGGCGAGCGTGGTGTCACCACCGGCCGTGACCGGCGCTGCGGCTGGTTCGACGCGGTGATCGCGCGGTACGCGACCCGGGTGAACGGCCTGACCGACTTCTTCCTCACCAAGCTGGACGTGCTGACCGGCTGGGAGGAGATCCCGGTCTGCGTGGCGTACGAGATCGACGGCAAGCGGGTCGACGAGCTCCCGTACAGCCAGTCGGACTTCCACCACGCCAAGCCGATCTACGAGAACTTCCCCGGCTGGACCGAGGACATCTCGAAGGCGCAGACCTTCGCCGACCTGCCGAAGAACGCGCAGGCCTACGTGAAGGCACTGGAGGAGATGTCCGGCGCACCGATCTCGGCGATCGGCGTCGGCCCCGGCCGGACCGAGACGATCCAGATCAACTCGTTCGTCTGATCGGGCAGCAGAACGGCGAAGGGCCCCGCGCGGTGCGTGGGGCCCTTCGCCGTTCTCCGGGTCCGGGTCAGGCGCGCAGCGGGAGCAGCACCAGCTCCCGGACCTCGCGCCAGCGCTCGCGCAGGTCGGCGCGGTCGTACAGGGTGGCCGAGATGTGCTGCATGCCGAAGAAGGTCGAGACGATGGTGCGGGCGGCGGCGCCCGGGTCCACGTCGGGGCGCAGTTCGCCCTGTTCGAGGGCCTGGCCGAGCAAGTCGGCGAGCAGTTCGATCCAGCCGATGTACGGGGTCGGCAGCGGCAGTCCGATCAGGATGGACTCCAGTTGGAGCCGGGCTCCGGCCTGCACCACCACGTCCTCGGCGAACGCCTCGGCGGCGCCGTCCACCATCGCCAGCACGGTGCCGAACGGGCCGGCCTGCTGGGCCCTGGCGCGCTCCAGCAGGGCGGGCCAGCGGGTGTAGTGGGCCTCCACCACGGCGACCGCGAGGACGTCCTTGCCGGGGAAGTGGAAGTAGACGGCTCCCTTGGTCATCTTGGCCGCGGCCGCCACGTCCTGGACCGAGGTGCCGTGGAAGCCGCGAGCTGCGAACAGCTCTGCGGCGCAGTTCAGGACCAGCTCCCGGGTCCGCTGGGCACGGTCCTGCCGGAGGTCGGGACTGCGGCGGGCGCTGGGCGGGGTGCTCTCCCAGCCTGCGAGCTTCGGTGCGTCTTCCACGCTGTGGGCCTTCCGGTGGTGCGTTCTGCTCTGTCGCCGAGGGTATCCCCGGGTGGGGCATTGCAATATACATCCCGGCAGGTATATTTTTGCCCAGCGCCGAACGTGATCACCAAGTCACTCAGGCGTACCGAGGAGTCGGGCCAGGTCATCGCCATCGGCACAGTGACCGCCCCACTCGGCCGGGGACTCGCAGTCCAGCCGGCCGACACCCGCACGACGAGCCGTCCGTACAGCGGACCAGCCACGACCCGTGCCGCACCGCCCGGCCCGCAGCCGGAACATTCCGCTCGGAATACCCACCCTGCCCGCTCCCGGTCGCGCAACGGCGCCCGACCGCCCGGACAGGCCTTGTAGCTCATGGAATTCCCAAGGGGAGGGTTCGTCCATGTCGCCTGCCACCACCACCTGCGCACCATCCGTACCGGCCGCGATCGGAGCGGCCGCGGGGGCCGACTCCGCCCGCCGGCCGCTCACCTTCGACCGGCCCGTGCCGCGGGCCAGCGTGCACAAGAGCGCCGACCGCGAGGTGCTGATCACCGACGCACGGCGGCTGACCGGGGACCGGTACGCGATCGCCGCCCGCTGGTCCAGGAACCACCTGCTCGGCCACCGCCCGGAGGCGCTGACCAGCGATCCGCTGCTGCTGGTGGAGACCGTCCGGCAGGCCGCGATCCACCTGGCGCACCGCTTCCTGGACGTCCCGGCCGGTCATCCCTTCGTGATGCAGGACCTGGACTTCGAGCTCCTCGGCGACCGGCTCCCGGGCGGCGGCCGGGCCGGGCTACCGGTGCTGCTGGACGCCACCTGCGTGCGCCGGATCACCGGGCGGCGGTTCCGGTTCGCGCTGGAGGCCACCCTGCTGGTGGACGGGGTGCGCTGCGCCCGGATGGGGGTCCGCTGGGAGGTGCTGCCGCCCGGGCCGTACGCGCTGCTGCGCGAGCGGGCCGGCCGCCGGGCCGGGGCCGCGCCGGTCGGCCGTCCGCTGCCGCCGGACCGCCGCGACGTCGTACTGGCCGACGATCCGGCACTGCCGCAAGGGAGTTGGCGGCTGCTCGCCGACCCCACCCACCCGGTGCTGTTCGACCACCCGTGCGACCACGTGCCCGGCACCGTACTGCTGGAGGCGCTCCGCCAGGCCGCCGCCAGGACCGTGCCCGGCTGGTCGCCGACCGACGGGCGGCTGGTCTTCCACTCCTTCGGCGAGCACGGCCGGGAGCTGACCGTCTCGGCCCGGGTCGAGGACGGCCGGATCCTCACCCTGGCCACCCAGGACGGCCGCCAGGTCGCCTCCGCGCTGTTCGACGCCCGGACCGTGACCTCGTGCTGACGGAACGTCGGACGGACACCCGCTGCGATCGGCGCGGCCGGGGCCGTCGGGTGGCGACCGGCCAGGCGGTCGCCTTCTTCGACGTGGACGAGACGCTGATCGCCGCCAAGAGCATGGTCGCCTTCTGGCAGCACTGGGCGCCGGACCGCCCGGACGAGCTGGTCACGCTGCTCACCGGGCCGCTCACCAGGGCCGAGCGGAACCGGGCGTACTTCCGGCTGTTCGCCGGGGTGCCCGCGGACCGGCTGCGGGCGGCCGGCCAGGACTGGTACCGGAGCTTCCGGACCGGGCCTGACGCCTTCCTGCCCGGCTCGGTGGCCGCCCTGCGCGGGCATCTGACGGCCGGTCACCGGATCGCACTGGTCTCCGGCTCCTGCCGGGAACTGCTGGCCCCGCTGGCCGAGGAGCTGGGGGCGGAGCTGATCCTGTGCACCGAACCCGAGCTGGACCGGACCGGCCGGCTGACCGGTGAGGTGGCGGAGCCGATGATCGGCGAGGCCAAGGCAGCCGCGGTCCGCCGGACCATCGCCGCCCTCGGCCTGCGGACGGCGGACTGCTACGCCTACGGGGACGACGCCACCGACCTGCCGATGCTGCTCGCGGTGGGCCACCCGGTCGCGGTCGGCACCGACGCCGGCCTGGCGGAGCAGGCGGCCCGGGCCGGCTGGCGGGTGCTGGGGAACTGAAGGGCGGCGGCTCCGGACCTCGGGGTCGCCGCTCACCCGGCCTCCAAAAAATACCTTCCCGTGGGTATATTAATGACGGCCCATCAAGGACCGGAGGAGGACCGCCATGCATGTCCGAGCGGACGGAGCGGAACGAAGATGAACAGCACGCTCGACCTGGCCTGCCTGGGCATCGGCCCGGACGCCCTCCGGGTCTACCTGCACCTGCTCGACCACCCGCGCTGCACCGACCTGCCCGGCGAGAGCGGCCTGACGACCGGAGCGTCCGAGCAGGCGCTCACGGTGCTGGCCGGGCACGGGCTGGTGCACCCCGGTCCCGATGACGGCCCGTGGGCCGTCATCGACCCCGCCGGCGCGGTGGAGCGGCTGATCGAGCGTCGGTTCACCCAGCTCAACGACGACCTGCGCCGGGTCGCCGCCGTCCGTTCCGTGCTGCCGGAGCTCTGCGCCGCCTTCCGGGACGGGCACCGGGACGAGCCGCCGGTGGAGATCGAACGGCTGGAGGGGGTGGCCGAGGTCCGGTCCCGCCTGGACGACCTCGCCTTCTTCGCCCGGCACGAGGTACTGGCGCTGCAGCCCTCGTACTCCCCCGAGATGATCGCGGTGGCCCGGCCGCTCGACCTGCGCTGCCTGCGCCGGGGCGTCGGCCTGCGGACCGTGGTGAGCCAGGAGGCCGCCGAGCACCCGGTGACCCACGCCTACCTGCGCGAACTGTCCGGGCTCGGGGCCCGGATCCGGGTCAGCGACCGCGCGGTGGAGCGGCTGGTCGCGTACGACGAGGAGGTCGCCGTGGTGCCGGTGGACCCGCGGCGGAGCGCGCGCGGCGCGCTGGTGATCCGTCAGCCCGGGCTGGTCTCCAGCATGGTGCGGCTGTTCGAGGAGATCTGGTCCTCGGCGTACGACCTGGAGGGGCCGACCGCCGCCGGTCCGCTCAGCGCGGCCGACCGGGAGGTGCTGCGGATTCTGTGCGCGGTGGACAAGGACGAGATCGGCGCCCGGCAGATGGGGGTCTCGCTGCGGACCTTCCGCCGCTACGTGGCCGATCTGATGCTCCGCCTGAACGCGGCCAACCGGTTCCACGCCGCCATGCTCGCCAAGGAGGCGGGCTGGATCTAGCGGCTGGCCGACCGGTCGGCCGCGCTCGGTCCGTTACTCCCAGCCGTTGCCGTGGTCCATTTCGCTCCCCCGTTCGTCCGTGACGTGCCGTCACGTCGGGTCCGTTGCCCGACTACGTCAAGTCTGCCGCCCCGGCGGGTGGCTCGGACGGGTCGTGGTCACCAGCAAGCTGCCAGCGGGCGACATCTTGGTGCCAGCCCGGCGGACGTTCACCGCTCGGCCAGCCGCCAGGTCCGCAGCGCCGGGTCGGCCAGCGCCCGGGCGACCTCGGCCCGGAGCGCGGTCAGGCTGGGGGCGTACCCGGTCAGCTCCAGCAGGCCGGTGGCCGGCGCGCGATGGACGGTCCGCCACCGGGGCGGCAGGTGGGCCAGCAGCCGGACCGCACCGATCGGGGCGACCCCGGCGGCCAGTGCGTCCTCGGTCCCGACCAGCACCCGGTACGGCGTAGTGCTCTCCATCAACGGGCGACCCTTTCGGCGTACTTGGTAGGTGCACCATCATCTCCGCGCCCGGAGCGTCCACCTGGCGGACCGTCCGTCAGCAAGCTGCGCGGCGCTGACAGCTTGCTGACAGCCGGACCGATTGCCGTCAGCCTGGCGGCCAGCACCGGGAGCAGGTCGGCCAGTCCGTCCCGGTAGAAGTGCCCTCCGGGCAGGGTGAGTTCCTCGAATCCCAGGTCGGTGAGACCGGCCCAGCCGGACAGCAGCTCGGCCGTCACCAGCGGATCGTCCGCGCCGCGCACCGCGAGCACCGGGCAGCCGACCGGCTCAGGACCGGCCGGGCGGTAGCGGGCCGCCGCCGTCACGTCGGCCTGGAGCACCCGGCCGAACAGCAGCCGGGCCGCCGGGTGCGCCCTGAGCACCGGAGGCAGCCCGCCCAGGTCGGCCACCCGTTGCCACAACTCCTGGTCGGTGCCGACCAGTTCTGCGGCGGTGGAGTGCAGCCAGGGCGGCGCCGAGGCGCTCACCAGCAGCAGCTCGGGTGCCCGGCCGAGCGCGTGCGCCCGGGCCGCCCAGGCGGCCCCGAGCAGTGCGCCCATGCTGTGCCCGACCACCGCCCAGCGCTCCCCCGGAGCCGGGGTGTGCTCGGCCACCAGCCGGTCCACCAGCGCGGGCACCGAATCCAGCAGCGGTTCGCCCAACCGGCCGCCCCGGCCCGGTAGTTCGACCGCCACCGGCTGGACGCCGAGGCCGCTCAGCCGCTCCGGCCAGTCCTTGAACACCCCGGCCGAGGCACCGGCCGGGGGGAGCAGGAACAGTTTCATGCGGGCACCGGCACGGCAGCCGCGCCGACGGTGGCCAGCTCGGCGGTCACCACCCGGCCGAGTGCGCCGAGCAGCGCGGTGTCCTTCACCTCGTTGCCCAACTGAGCCGTCCGGCACAGCATCTTGAGCATCCGCCAGGCCCGGACCGCCTCGTTGAGCGCGGCCATCAGGCCCGCGCCGCCGTCCGGCAGCAGCTCCCAGGGCTCGGTGCAGCGGGAGTACGCCTCGATCAGCGCCAGGTAGGCCCGCTCGGTCATCAGCGCGGAGGTGTACGAGTTGGCGAACTGGGCGTAGCGCCGGATGCCGCCCGCCGCCAGCGCGTCGGTGAACGCCTGCCGGTACGCCTCGATCTCCCCGGCCAGCCGGGCCCGGTCGGCCAGGAACTCGTCCACCGCGCGCGCCTCGCGCTCGCGCACCGCACCGGACTGCAGCAGGCCGAGCGCCCGCTCGCCGACGTTCAGCCGGTAGAGCGTGTCGTGCTTCTCGTAGACGTGGAACAGGTTGGAGCGGACCGACTCGACGAACAGCTGCCGGTCGAAGGTGAGCGCCAGCGTACGGGTGCCGACGTTGTCGATGCCCGTCCAGGTCTCCGGGTCGAAGTCGATCACCGTGACCTTGTGACCGTTGGTGCGGTGCTCCTGCAGGTAGTACTCCTGGAAGTGCTCGTGGTAGTAGCTGTCCACCCGGGCGATGCAGTGGCCGTGCTCGCGCACGGTGGCCTCGACGGTGGCGGCCAGGTCGCCCTCCACCGGCAGGTGGTACTTCTCCACCCCGAACTCCTGGAGCAGCACCACGTCCCGGGCCGCCTCGCTGTCCAGCAGGTTGCGGCAGGTCAGACCGCCCCAGTCGGCCTGGATCCGGGGCGCGCCGGCCACCAGCAGGAAGGCGGCGAACAGGCGGCTGGGCAGCAGCTGGGCCAGGCTCACCACGTGGCAGTCGTAGTAGACGCTCTCCACGGCCTCCCACTCCAGGCCGGTGACCCCGGAGCGGTGGCTGATCTGACCGGCGTTCATCTGGTGCTCCCGTAGGCGAGGACGAGCTTGGTAGGGGACCGGAACGAGAAGCCCTCGATCGGGTCGGGGTGCGGCTCGGCGAACCGCAGGCCGGGGCAGCGCTCCAGCAGGATCCGCAGGGCGGTGATCACCTCGGCGAGCGCCATCCGGCGGCCCATGCACTGGTGCCGGCCCGCGCCGAACGACAGGTGGCGGGCGACCGGCCGCTCCGGGTCGAAGACGTCCGGGTCGGGGAAGACCTCGGGGTCGCGGTTGGCCGAGCCGAGCAGGATGGTCAGCAGCGAGCCGCGCGGCACCTCGGTGCCGAGCAGTTCGCCGCCGGTCCAGATCCGTACGGTGCTGTGGATCGGCGGCTCGAAGCGCAGCGTCTCCTCGACGATGCCCTCCAGCAACTCCGGCTCCGCGTAGGCGCGTTCGAGCAGTTCGGGGCGGGAGCAGAGTACGTGCAGGGCGTTCGCGAGCAGCCGGTTGCTGGTGTCGATGGCGGCCGGGATGAGCAGGCCGATCTGCCGGACGATCTCGTCGTCGGCCACCTCGGCGCCCTCGGCGGCGGCGGTCAGCAGTTGGCCGATCACGCTGCCGTCCGGGGCCGGGCGGAGCTCGTCCACCCGGCGGTGCAGCAGCTCCCGCATGCCCGCCCAGGCGGTCACGGCCGCCCGCCGGGTGTCGGGGGTGGCGGCGTCGAAGTAGCCGATCACCGCGTCGGTGCAGGACTGGAACTCGGCCACGTCCTCGGTCCTGACCCCGATGATCTGCGACATCACCCGGATCGGGACCTCGTTGGCGAAGCCGGCCACGAAGTCGGCCCGGCCGCTGCTGCCCAGGCCGTCGATCACCCGGTGCACCGAGTTGGGGACCAGGTCCTCCAGGTAGCCGGGCACCGCGGGCGCGGCGAAGGAGCGGTTCGTCAGCGAGCGCAGGCGGGCGTGCTCGCGGCCGTCCACGTCCATCACGGTCCGGCCGAACAGCACCCGAGAGGCCCGGAACGGGCTCTCCACCGAGGCGTTCTTGTCCTTCAGCACCGCGCCGACCGCCTGATGGGTGGTCACGTAGTAGGTCCGGTCCGGCTCGGACCAGACCAGCGGGCCCTGTTCGCGCAGGCGGGCGTACGCGGGGTAGGGGTCGAGCCGGAAGGCCGGGGAGTCCAGCCCTGCGGTGGCCCGCTCGGCGGTGGCCCGTTCGGCGGTGACGGTCATCGGGCCGGCTCCCCGCTGAGGGCCTCGGTGGTGACCGCGACGAACCGCAGCCGCCAGTAGTCGGCGTACCAGCGGCCGTCCCGGCGCAGGGTGGGCTCGGCCAGCTCGCCGGCCCGGCGGAAGACGTCGTCGTGCTCGGCCTCGGGCAGGTGGGCGACCAGCGCGGAGCCGAACATCCGCAGCCAGTCCACCACCCCCTCCGGGCAGTCGTGCAGCTCGGTCTCACGCGGGAAGTGCTCGATCCGGCTGACCCGGAAGCCGTTGTCCTCCAGCAGCTCGGCGTACGCACCGGGCTCGGGGAAGTACCAGGGCGAGCGCATGCCCGCGTCCTGGCCGCGCTCGGCCAGCGCGGTGCGCAGCGCCTCGACGATCCCGGCGACGTTGCGGGCGCCGCCCATCTCGGCGACGAACCGGCCGCCGGGGCGGAGCGCGGTGCGGACCGAGCGGATCACCTGCTCGGGGCGGGTCATCCAGTGCAGGGCGGCGTTCGAGAACACCGCGTCGACCGGCTCGACCACCTTGAAGTCGTGGCCGTCGGCCAGCACGGCGGGCTGCCGGAGCCGCTGGCTGGCGGCCACCACCATCGCCGGGTCGCTGTCCACCAGCAGCACCCGGGCGCCCCGGCCGCGGATCTGCTCGGCCAGCTCGCCGGTGCCGCAGCCGAGATCGAGCACCGTCTCGCCGGGCTGCGGGGCGAGCAGGTCGAGCACCCCGCCGGCCAGCCGGGAGACATAGCCGAACTGGCTGTCGTAGCGGCCCGCGTCCCAGGCCGGGACCTCGACGGGCTGCTCCAGGATTTCCTGAGTCATCGTCATCCTCTCTCGATCTGCATGAGCATCAGTTCGTCGGTGCCACCGGCCAGGGCCAGCCCGAAGCCGTCGCGCAGCGCCCGTTCGGCCGGGTGGCCGGTGCGGTAGCCGTCGGCGCCGGCCAGCTGGATCGCCTCGTCGGCGACCCGGCGCAGCAGCACCGAGGCCCGGTACTTGCACATCGCGGCGTACGCCGCCGTGCAGCCGCCCTCGACCAGCAGCCGGACGCCCTGGAGCGCGGCCGAGCGGACCTCGGCCACCTCGGCGGAGAGCTCGGCGAGCAGGAACCGGACGTGCTGGTTGGTCAGCAGCGGGCTGCCGAAGGTCTGCCGGTGCCGCGCTCCGCTGACCGCGTCGTCCAGCACCGCCTGGGCCAGTGCGGTCATCCGGACGGTGAGCATCACCCGCTCGTGGATCCAGTGCCGCATCAGGGTCAGCAGGCCCTGCCCGGCCGGGGCCAGTACGGCCAGCACCGGGGCGGAGCGCAGGCTGATCGAGCCGGTGAGCCCGGTGTGGCCGGAGCCCGCCAGCGCGGTCACCTCGACCTCGTCCGCGGTGGCCTGCCGGGTGTCCACCAGCAGCAGGGCCGGGCCGGTACGCGGTCCGGTGTGCCGGTCCGGGTCGTCGGCCAGCACCAGCAGCAGGTCGGCGAACGGGGCGTTGCTGATGAACCACTTCTCCCCGGTGACGGTGAGCCGGTCGCCGTCCCGGCCGACCCGGGTGGTCAGGGTGGAGAGGTCGCTGCCACCGTCCGGCTCGGTGGCGGCCAGCGAGACCGTCACGGTGCCGTCCAGCAGCCCGTCTAGCAGCTCCGGATGGCCGGTCAACAGCCTTGTGCCGACCTCCAGTTGGGTCAGTACGGCGGCGCCGGGAGCACCGTTGGCGACCTGGGCGAAGGCGGTGTGCAGCTGGATCGCCCGGCCGAGCGCCAGGCAGCGCGGGCTGCGGCCGTCCGGCCCGGGAGTGCCGGCCGGCCAGGCGGCCCGGAGCAGACCGGCCGCGCCGAGCGCACCGATCAGCTCCCTGACCGGCGGGACGGCCGGGTCCTCCCAGCGGTCGGTGGCCAGCAGCTCCGGGTGCGCCGCCACGAAGGCGGCCACCCGGTCCGCGTAGTCCTGGTCGGGGTTGGCGGCCGGCTCCCTGCGGGTGACCAGCGGGGCCAGGTCGCGCTGCGGTGCGGTGGCGGTCGAGACGGTGTCAGTCATCCCAGCCCGCCAGCCGTGCCAGGGTGGTCATCATCATTTCGTCCGATCCGGTCGAGATGGAGAACAGCCGGGCGTCCCGGAACGCCCGGTTGGCCGGGCTCTCGGTCAACTGCCCGGCAGCACCGTGCAGATGGAGACACTCACGGGCCACCGTGCGGGCCAGCCGGCTGGACCGGAGCTTCACCGCCGCGGAGGCCGAGCGGTAGTCGGCGCCGCCCTCCCAGCGGTCGATCGCGGTGTATGCCAGCTGCCTGGCGCTCTCCACCTCGGCGCGCAGCCGGGAGAGCCGGAAACTGACGTCCTGTCGGCTGCCGATCGGGGCGCCGAAACTGATCCGCTGGTCCAGCCGCTCCCTGGTGCGCTCCAGCAGCCGGTCGGCGATGGCCAGCGCGCGGCAGGCGGAGATGATCCGCTCCTGCTCGAACTGCCGTAGCTGGGTGACCAGTCCGAGCCCGTGGCCGCCGATCCGGTACTCCGTCGGTACGAAGACCCGGTCGAAGTCGACCGTGCCCGCCACCCCGGCCGCCCGCAGTCCGAGCGTCGGGGCACCGGCCGTCACCGTGACGCCCTCGCCGAACGGCACCATCAGCAGCACGTGGCCGAACGGTCCTCGCGCCTCCGGCAGCCGGGCCAGCACCGCGAACGCGTCCGCGTACAGGCCGCCGACCACCCAGCGCTTGCTGCCGGTGAGCAGGTAACCGCCGTCCACCGGCGTGGCGGTGGAGGTCACCGCGGCCACGTCGGAGCCCGCGCCCGGTTCGGAGACCGCGTGCGCCAGCACGTACTCCCCGGTGAGCGCCGGCCGGAGGAAGCGGTCCACCGCGGCCGGGGTGCCGCCCTCGGCGATCATCGGGGCCACCATGTCGTTGTGCACGGTGAGCGTCATCCCGACACTGTCCGAGGACAGGCCGCCCAGACACTCGGCGAACACCACGTGCTCCCAGGCACTGCCGCCGGCGCCGCCGTGCTCACGCGGGAAGCGCAGCCCGAGCCAGCCGCCCGCGCCGAGCCCGGCCAGTACCTCGCGGACCGGGAACCGGCCGGCCGCCTCCCAGCCCGGGATGTGCGGTTCGACCTCGGCGGCCAGGTGGGCGGCCAGGCCGGCCCGCAACTCCTCCTGGGCCGGGGTGAACCAGCCCGTTCTGACACCCTGCAGGACGGTCATCGGGCCCCCACGAGTTCACGCAGCCGGACGGTGTCCGGCTTGCCGGTCGACAGCGCGGGGAACTCGGGCACCAGCACGAACTCGCGCGGCACCATGTAGCGGGGCAGCGCCCCGGCCACGTGCGCGGCCAGCGCCGCCTGGTCCACAGCGGCCCCGGCCCGCAGCCGGACCACGCAGGCCAGCGCCAGGCCGTCCCGCCCGTCCGGGGCGGCGGCCACGAAGGCCTGGGCCACCGCTGGGTGGGACTCCACCGATCCGCGCACCTCGTTCAGGTTGATCCGGTAGCCCCGGATCTTCACCTCGTCGTCGGCCCGTCCGGCGAACGTGATCACACCGTCCGGTCCGCGCCGGCCCAGATCGCCGGTCCGGTAGTGCCGGACCCCGGCCACCTCCAGGAAGGCGGCCGCCTGCTCCTCCGGCCGGTTCAGGTAGCCGGTCATCAACTGGTCACCGGCGATCAGGAGTTCGCCGGGCCCGTGCTCGCTGACGGTGCCGTCCGGGGCCCGGAAGGCGACCGTGACGCCGGGCAGCGGCGTGCCGATCGGGTAGTGCGCGGTCCGACCGGGCTCGCGCTCGGCGATCGGCTGGGCCACCACCAGGCAGGTCGCCTCGGTGGGGCCGTAGCCGTTCACCACCCGGACCTGCTCGGCCGCGGCCAGCCAGGACTGCACGGTGGCCGGGTTGAGCACCTCGGCCCCGGTCATGATCCGGCGCAGCGAGCCCAGCCGACGGCCGGTCAGACCGTCGCCCTGCTGGGCCAGCAGGGTCAGCGTGGAGCCGACCGCCGCCAGGTGGGTGACCCGCTCCCGTTCGATCAGGTCAAGCAGCAGCGCGGGCAGCGGCAACGCCGGGCCCAGGTGCACGGTGGCGCCGTGCAGCAGCGGCAGCAGCAGATCGACCACCGAGACGTCGAAGTGCAGCGCCGAGGTGTTCAGGCAGACCGACTCGGGGCCGATCTCCAGCAGCGGCCCGACCCCCGCGAAGAACGCGTCCAGCGCCCGGTGCGGGATGCAGACGCCCTTCGGACGCCCGGTCGAGCCCGAGGTGTAGAGCACGTACGCCAGGTCCTCCGGGCCGACCTCGGCCGGTCGGTACGGCTCGTCGCCGTGCTGCTCCACCAGGTCCTCGACGGCCAGCAGCCGGACCGGTCCGAGCTCGGCGGTCAGCCGGGGCATCCTGCTCCTCGGCCCCAGCACCGCCGCCGGACCGGCGTCGCCGACCAGGCCGCGCCGCCGGGCCGCCGGGGCGGACGGGTCCAGCGGTACGTACGCCGCACCGGCCAGCAGCACGCCCAGCAGGGCGGTCACCGCCTCGGCCGACTTCTCGCCGTGTACGCCGACCAGGGCGCCCCGGCCGATCCCGCGCCGGTTCAGCCCGGCGGCGACGGCGGCCGCCTCCCGGTAGAGCTCGCGGTAGCCGAGCTGCCGCCCCGAGGTGACCAGGGCGGCCCGGTCTGGCGCCGCCTCGGCGTGCCCGGCCAGCGCCCGGAGCAGACTGCCGGTCACCTGGTGCCCCGGCGGACCACCAGGTCGATCAGTGCGCCGAGGCTCTCCAGGGCGTCCAGGTCGTCCGGCTCGGCGCCGAACTCGACGCCATGGTCGCTGCTCAGACGGACCGTCAGTTCGACAGCGTCCAGCGAGTCCATGTTCAGGGCCCGCATGAAGTTGTCGTCGGCGGCCAGCTCGGCGCCGACCTCGCGCTTCTTGATCACGCCGAGGGTGTGGATCAGGTTGTCCCGGACCGTGTCGGCCACGATGGTGCTCATGTGTTCGCCTTCGTTGTCTGAGTGAGCGGGATGGGAGGAGGGGTGTCCGCCGGGGGGCGGGTGCGGTGGGTGCCCTGGGAGAGGACCGTCCAGGCGACCGCGGCGGTGACCAGTGCGGTGCCCAACAGGGCGCCGGTGGGCAGGTGTTCGTCCAGCAGCAGCCATCCGAGCAGCACCGCGACGACCGGGTTGACGTACGCGTACGTGCCGGCCAGCCGCTGGTCGACCTTGGTCACCAGCCAGATGTAGGCCCAGAAGCCGACCAGCGAGCCGAGCAGCACCAGGTGCGCCCCAGCCAGCCAGAACGACACCGAGGTGAGCGCCTCCGGCCGGATCCGGGCCCACTCGCCGCCGACCGCCGAGGCGGCCAGCAGAGCGAGTCCGCCCGAGACCATCTGGACCGCCGAGCTGAGCGCGGGGCCCGCGGGCGGCCCGGCCGAGCGGTCCGGCCGGGCGGCCAGATGGCCGGCCAGCGCCCAGACCGCTGCGGCGCCCAGCACCTGGAGCGAGGGCAGCAACGGCCCGGGCTGGAAGCCGAGCAGCAGCGCCACTCCGCCCAACCCGCAGGCCACCACGGCGAGATCGGCCGTGGTCGGCCGCCCGCCGGTGGCCGCGCGCAGCACCAGCGTCCAGAGCGGCACGGTGGCGAAGCAGACACCCGCCGCCGCCGAGGGGAGCCGCTGCTCGGCCACGCTGACCAGGCCGTTGGCGCACAGGAAGTGCAGCACCCCGAGCAGGGCGAACCGCCCGGCCCGGCCGCGCAACCGCTCCCGGACGCCGTGCTCGTTCCTGACGCCGTGTTGCTTCCGGACGCCGTACTTGTTCCGCCGACGGGCGGCCCAGGCCACCGCCGTCAGCAGGATCGCCCCGGCGGCGGTGAACCGGACCCCGGCCGCGAACAGCGGGGGCGCGGCACCGACCATCACCCGGATGCCGAGGAACGTCGAGCCCCACAGCACCCACACCGCGAGCAGTGCGGCGATGACCTGGAACCGCCGGTGCGAGCTGGTCACCGGGACCAGGCCAGGCTGTGATCCAGGTACCTGGCCGAGGAGTTGAGCCGCCACAGGGCGCCCCGGGTCATCGCCCGGCGGGTGGCCGAATCGGCCGCCGCGGGCTTGACCACGTTGGCGAACCAGCCGCTGGCGTGGTGGGCGTCCACCCCGATGTGCAGGTCGTGGTAGACGATCGCGGCCGGCGGCAGGTCCAGCCGGCGCCAGGCGTGCAGCACCTGGGAGAACCGGTCGGGCACCAGCCACTCGGTCATCGCCAGGAAGCCGACCGCCTCCGGGAAGAGACTGCGGTAACGGCAGCACAGCACTGCCAGGTTGCCGCTGAGCAGCGCCTCGGCGGTCAGGCCGCCCTCCAGCTCGGCGTCGCTGATCCCGAACGAGTCGATGATCTTGCCGAACAGCAGGGTGTGCACCTGCAGCGGGTCGCCGTTGCCCATCTCGTCCCAGAAGTTGGTGGCGATCTCCAACTTGGCGCCACCGCTGGTCCCGAGCTGCATCAGGGCCAGCAGGTCGTCGAACCGGGAGTCGACCGCCGACTCCTGCACGATGTACCGGCGCAGGTCCGAGGGGTTCGCCTCGTTCCGGACGAACTCGTGGTAGTACGGGTGCTTGAACGCCCGGTGCGCGCGGGTGACTTCCTTCAGCCACGGCACGTAGCTCTCGGCGTCCTCGGGGGCCCCGGCCAGCACCTCCTCGTCCAGCCGGGCGTCCTCGGCGGCCATCGTGTCGAGCTCCAGCCGCCGGGTCACGGCGTGCAGCACGACCGAGCCCTCCGCCGAGGCGCCGCTGGGGAGTTGGAGGTGCAGGGCGTAGATCCGGGACAGCAGGTACTGCTGCGCGAAGAACGCGTCCTCGTCGCCGGCCTCCCGCAGGACGGCCAACGAGCGGATGGCGTCCAGCAGTTCGGCCTGGACGGCGGGCTCGCCGAAGGCCCGGTCCAGCTCCTCGGCACCCCGGGTCAGCCAGGGCAGGAACGACTCGACGAACTCACGGGACGGGCGGGCGCCGAATCCGGGGGCCGGCTCGGCCGCATCGACGGCGGTGACCGGCTGTTCGGCCGTTGCGGTGCTCATGGTTCTCCTCGGGTGTGGGATTCGGACGGACTCAGGCCGAGGGCTGCCGGGCCGCGCGGCGCAGGAAGTAGGCGATCAGGGCCACGCCCACCGCGGTCAGCGCGACGTCCACGCCGACCCCGAGCTGGATGCCGTCCAGCAGGGCCGCGGCGGAGCCGGTGTCCTGGTGACCGGAGGCGCCGAGCGCCACCATCGAGCTGAGCAGCGGGATGCCGAGGGTGAAGCCGATCTGCTGGGTGAGCGTGGTCAGGCCGGTGGCCAGGCCCTGCTCCTCGTTCGGCAGGCCGGAGGTGGCGGTCACGTTGAAGGCGACGATCGCGGTCACGTTGCCGTAGAAGCCGACCCCGAGCACCGCCAGGACCAGGGCGAACCAGCCCTTCTCCGCACCGAGGAAGAGCAGCGGCAGGTTGGCCACCGCCTGCACCAGCAGACCGCCGACCAGCACGTTCCGGCTGCCGAACCGGCCGATCAGCTTCGGCGCGCCGAGACCGGCCAGCACCGCGGCCACACCCGGCACCGCGAAGGCCAGGCCGGTGGCCATCGCCGAGTAGTGCAGCACCTCCTGGAGATACAGCGTCATCATGAAGACCACCGCGGTCTCCATGCCGAAGGCCAGGAAGCCGCCGATGTTGCCCCACTTGACCGAGGGACGGTTGAGGATCCGGACCGAGGCCAGCGGGGCGACCGCCTTGCGCTCGATCAGGTAGAAGGCGGTCAGCAGCAGCGCGGCGACGAGCAGCGAGCCGAGCGCGACCGGGTCGCCCCAGCCGGAGCTGCCGGCGGCGGTGAAGCCGTAGGTCAGCGCGAGCAGGCCACCGGTGACCGTGACGGCGCCGGGGATGTCCAGCTTCACCTGCTCCGGGGTCCGGCTCTCCTTGATCACGGCGGGCGCCACGAACAGCACCAGCAGCGCGATCGGCACGTTGAGCAGGAAGGCCCAGCGCCAGGTCAGCACATCGGTCAGGACGCCGCCGAGCAGCGCGCCGACGGTGAAACCACCGGACAGCAGCGCACCGTTGAGGCCGAGCGCCTTGTCGCGGAGCGCGCCCTCCGGGAAGGCGGTGGTGAGCAGCGAGAGCGCCGCCGGGGTGGCCATCGCGGTGGCCAGGCCCTGCAGCACCCGGGCCACGATGATCAGCTGCTGACTGTCCGTCAGGCCGCCGAGCAGCGAGGCGGCGGCCAGCAGGACCATCCCGCCGAGGAACAGCCGACGGCGGCCGAACAGGTCACCGAACCGGCCGAACAGCAGGGTGAAGCCGGCGGCCGGCAGCGCGAACGCGGTGGCCACCCACTGCAGGTTCGCCTTCGAGAAGGCCAGGTCGGCGCCGAGGTCCGGCAGGGCGACGTTGAGGATCGAGAAGTCGACCGTGAGCATGAACTGAGTGCCCAGCAGCAGGGCGAGGATCAGCTTGTGCTGACCCGACAACCGGGTCGGTGCCGGCGGCGGGTCTGCCACCAGGGGGGTTTCGGCCAGGACAGCCATCGGAGCGGGCTCGCTTTCTTGGAGTCAGTACGACTCCGAAAACGATGCCGGGCCCGGCCGGGCCGCCCCAGGGGTTCCGGGGTCAGCAAGCTGCAGGTGCGGTGGCAGCAACCTGGCAGACTTTGCACTAGTGCATATATGTGTTGCACCTAGTTCAATGGAAGGCTAGCGTTGTCGGCATGACCGCGAAGCTGCCCTCCCCCGTTGTCCTGACCGGCCGTCACGTCCGGCTGGAGCCGCTCACCCCCGCCCACGCCGCCGACCTCTTCGAGGCGGCCGGGGGCGACGAGGAGGTGTTCCGCTGGGTCCCGGTCCCGATCCCCGGCACCCCCGGCGAGATGGTCGCCAACGTCACCGACCGGATCGACGACCCGAGCTGCGACCCCTTCGCGGTCATCCAGCTGGGCACCGGCAAGGCGGTCGGCGTCACCTGCTACTTCGACGCCTCCGCCGGCGACGAGAGCCTGGAGATCGGCGGCACCTGGTACGGCCGCCAGGTCTGGCGGACCGCGATCAACACCGAGTCCAAGCTGCTGCTGCTTCGGCATGCCTTCGAGGAGCTCGGCATGGGCCGGGTCTGCTGGAAGACCGACCACCTCAACGAGCGCTCGCAGAACGCGATCAAGCGCCTCGGCGCCCGGTACGAGGGCACCTTCCGCCGCTCCCGCCAGCGCCGGGACGGCAGCTGGCGGGACAGCGTGTACTTCTCGATGCTCGCCGACGAGTGGCCCGTGGCCAAGGAACGGCTGAGCAAC
This sequence comes from Kitasatospora sp. Root107, assembly GCF_001424875.1. GTDB lineage: Bacteria > Actinomycetota > Actinomycetes > Streptomycetales > Streptomycetaceae > Kitasatospora. Next base: position 234,472 of record NZ_LMCT01000023.1, read on the forward strand.
CGCCTCGCGGCGGGCTGACGGGGCAGGGGCCCTCCCGGTCCTACTCCATCCCGGCGAGCACCAGCGGCAGCCGGCTGACCCCGGCCGGGGTGATCCGGACCGGGACGCCCCAGTCCTGCTGGTGGACGTGGCAGGCGGGGTACTCGATCTCCGGGTCGTCGTCGCAGGAGGCGGCCATCGCCGAGACGTGCAGGACGCCCTCGGTGAGCTGGTCCGAGAGGACCAGCTCACGGGTGAGGTCGGAGTCGGCGCCCGCGCCGGAGAGCAGCAGCTCGGGCGGGGTGGAGCTGACCAGCAGGCGGGTGGACGGGCCGTAGCGCTCGTCCAGCTTCTGCCCGCTGGGGGCCTGGAAGACCACCTCCAGGCGGAGCGCGCCCGGCGCCACCTCGGTCGCGGCGCGCTGGGTACGGTGCGCGACCGCGTCCACCCGGACGGCCTCCTCGGGGAGCCGGAGCCTGGTCAGCCGGTGCCGGGCCGACTCCACCACCACGATGTCCTCGCCCACCAGCACCGCGCCGGAGGGCTCGCGGAGATCGGTGGCCAGCGTGCTGACCTCGCCCGTGGCCGGGTCGAAGCGGCGCAGCGCGTGGTTGTACGTGTCGGCGATCGCCACCGACCCGTCGGGCAGCACGGTCACCCCGAGCGGGTGCTGGAGCAGGGCCTGGTCGGCCGCGCCGTCCCGGTGCCCGAAGTCGAACAGACCGGTGCCGACCGCTGTGTGCACGGACTGTGTTTCACGTGAAACCCAACGGACCGCCGAGGTCTCCGAGTCGGCGACCCAGAGCCGCTCGCCGTCCGCCGAGACCGCGAGCCCGGACGGCTGGGCGAACCACGCCTCCGCGACCGGCCCGTCCACCAGGCCCTCGTTGGTGGTCCCGGCCGCGACCGCGACCGTCTCCGCCGCCGGGTCGTACGCCCAGAGCTGGTGCACCCCCGCCATCGCGATCCAGACCCGGCCGTCGAAGAACGCCACGTCCCACGGCGAGGAGAGGTCGACCCCGGCGGCCGGCCCCTCGGTCGGGGAACCCTGCCACCACTGCTTCCCGGTGCCCGCCAGCGTGCTGACCGAACCGTCCGCCAGCCGGACCGCGCGCAGCGCGTGGTTCACCGTGTCGGCCACCACCACGTCGTAGCCGAGCCCCTCGGGCGCCAGCGCCAAACCCTGCGGCTCGCTGAACCGGGGCGCCGTACCGTCCACGAACCCGCGCTCGCCGTCGCCGATCCGCCGCACCACCGTCTCGCCGTCCTCGGCCAGCTCCACCAGCGAGTGGTGCCCCGAGTCCGCGACCAGGTAGTGCCCGTCCGGCAGCCGGACCGCCTTGCCCGGGAACTTCAGGTCCCCCGCCACCGGCTCCGGCGCCACGTACGGGCCGTCGCCGCGCCGCAGCGTCCCCTTGGCGGTGTGCTCCGCCTCCAGCTCCTCGACCAGCTTGGCGATCGCGTGCGCATGCCCCTCACCGGCATGCTGAGCGACCACATACCCCTCCGGGTCGACCACCACCAGCGTCGGCCAGGCCCGCACGGCGTACTGCTTCCAGGTCACCAACTCCGGGTCGTCCAGCACCGGGTGGTGCACCTCGTACCGGGCCACCGCGTCCACCACGGCCTGGTGGTCGGCCTCGTGCACGAACTTGGGCGAGTGGACGCCGACGATCACCACCGTGTCACGGTGCTTCTCCTCCAGCTCCCGCAGCTCGTCCAGGACGTGGAGACAGTTGATGCAGCAGAAGGTCCAGAAGTCGAGGACGAGAATCTTGCCGCGGAAGTCCGCCAGCGACAGATCCTTGCCGCCGGTGTTGAGCCAGCCGCCCTTCCCCACCAGTTCGGGGGCGCGGACACGTGCACGAGTAGCCATGCCCCAATCAAACCTCACGGGCAGTGCCCGCATTCCGGTCGGGGAGCTTCAGCTGGTAGGGCGCGGCCTGCGCTGATGTTTGGCTGCCTTATAGGCGCCGACGGACTTTCGTGAGGAGCGCCAGACTCCATCGGAACCTTGTACGGCGTTCAGGCGGCCACGTTGTGCCGCTTGCCGGAGCGCCGCCAGGGAGAGCTCTTCGTCAACGAGGGCAGCGAGCGGCACCATTCTGGCCGGACCGGCCACGTTCGGGACGATGAAGCGGTTGAGGTTGTCCTCCATCGCCCTGGCGATGAGTTCTCCGAGGGCGCCGCAGTCTCCGGCGTCCGCCCTGCGCAACGCGGTCAGGTACGCCTCCCGCTGCCGCTTGAAGATGATGATCGGCGGGTACCCGAGCCGGACCAGGACGAGGTTCATGACGAGCCGGCCCGTTCGACCGTTGCCGTCGAGGAACGGATGGATCCTCTCGAACTGGTTGTGAATGCCTGCCAGTTCCTCGGGTAGCGGGCGCCCGAGATCCTCGCTTCTCTCGATCTTTTGGCCGAGCGTGCAGACATCACCCACCCACTGCTCGACCTGCGCCGGCACGAGCGGCCACCGTGGAGGCACCATCCCTTCGGCGAAAGCCGCGATGTCGTGCTCGCGGAAGTTGCCAGGCCCTTCGCGATCGCCAGCTTCCGGATGGGGGGCAACGTTCCAGACCGGCGTCATGGCGGCGTGGTGGATATGGCGGATCTCGCTGAGCGTGATGAGCCGGCCGTCGTGCCAGGCATCCGGCTCGAGGGCCTGGCCGTAGACCCATCGAGCCGCGTCGGCATAGCCCTGGACCTCGTTGTACTCGCGAAGCGGCTTCGCTCCGACCGCTCGCCCCTGGTCCAGGAGGGCCTGCACCTCGCGCAGGACCAGCGTGTTGCCCTCCAGTGCCGTGGAGTGGTGCGCCTCCTGGTGCCAGATGTCGTCCCAGATCTCGTGGGCTTCTCTGGGGCTGGGGAGCCCGCCGAAGCGCTCGTTGAGCTCTGTCAGCGCTCCGCTGAGTCGGTTGTAGACGGTGCTGCGGCTGGGCCTGCCTCGTCCGGCCACTGTCGTCCTCGTCCTTCCACAGAGTTGATACATGCCGTCAGGAGCAAATTGAACTTATCAACTCTGCAAGGCCCCGAGCGCGTTACGTGCCTTGTTCACTCTCTCGAGGGCAGTATTTCTCCCGGCGGGATCCGACACGACGTCAGGCGGTGCGAGATGAAGTACGTGGTCAGGGAGCGGCTGTTCTCGATCGGGGACGACTACTGGATCGAGGACGCGGACGGCGACAAGGCGTTCCTGGTGGATGCCAAGGTGATGCGGCTGCGGGACACCTTCGAGCTGAAGGACCGGCAGGGGCGGGTGGTCGCGGTGATCAAGGAGAAGGCGCTGACCGTCCGGGACGCGATGAAGATCGAGAACAGTGACGGGGACGTGGTGGCCACCGTTCGGAAGAAGCTGTTCACGCCGTTCCGGGACAAGTACCACGTGGAGCTGGCGGACGGCGGCGAGCTGGAGATCCACGGGAATCTGATCGACAAGGAGTACCGGGTCGAGGCGCACGGGGAGACCGTGGCCGAGATCTCCCGCAAGTGGTTCCGGCTCAGGGACACCTACGGGGTGAAGGTGGCCGACGCGGCGGACGCCGGGCTGCTGCTCGCCGTGTCGGTCTGCGTCGACCACCTGGTGGAGGAGGACTAGCGGATCAGGTGCGGCAGGAAGCGCGCGCCCTGGTGGGTGATCGGGCTGTCGTCGGTCTCGCGGATGCCGAGGCCGGCGGCCTCGCCGTCGACCACCCAGGTGCCGAGCACCGGGCGGTTGCCGTCGAAGTCCGGCAGTGGGCAGAGCTGCTGGTAGCAGAAGCCCTCGGCGCCGTACCGGTCCGGATCGCCGGCCCACTCGGCCAGCCGGGTCTGGCTGCCGTCCGGCTCGACGATCCGGACGCCCGCGCCCTCGCGGCCGAGCAGCGGCTTCATCGCGTACCCGGTCTGCACCAGCTCGCGCGGGCCGTCCAGGTAGGCGGGCAGCAGGTTGGGGTGGCCGGGGTTGAGCTCCCAGAGCACGGCGAGCAGGGCCTTGTTGGAGAGCAGCATCTTCCAGGCCGGTTCGATCCACAGCGTGTGGCCGGTGGAACCGCCCAGGTCGATCCCGCCGAGCAGCGCCGGGGCGAACTCCTCCTCCGTCAGCCACTCCCACGGGTAGAGCTTGAAGACCGAGCGGATGAAGCGCTGCTCCAGGTCGACGAAACGGCCGCTCAGCCCGTCCAGGCCGATGTCCTCCACGGCGATGCCGACGGTCTCCAACCCGGCCTGCTCGGCGGTCTCCTGGAGGTAGAGGGTGGTCATCCAGTCCTCGCCCTCGGAGTCGCCGCGCGAGTGCGCGAAGTGCACCGGGCCCGGCGGCAGCAGGTGCTTCTGCCGCTGCCAGGAGGCGACCAGCCGCTCGTGCAGCGAGTTCCACTGGTCGGCGCCGGGGAAACGCTGCTCCATCCAGAACCACTGCGGACCGGCCGCCTCGATCAGCGAGGTCGGGGTGTCCGCGTTGTACTCGAACAGCTTGGCCGGGCCGACCCCGTCGTACGCCAGGTCGAACCGCCCGTACAGCGAGGGCTGTTCGTCGCGGCGGCGCCAGGACTCGGCGATCACGGCGGTCAGCCGGGGGTCGGTCAGCCCGTAGTCGGCGTACCGCTCCGTCCGCACCACGTGCTCGACCGCCGCCAGGCAGAGCTCGTGCAGTTCCTCGACCACCTCCTCCAGCGCCTCGACCTCGGGCAGCGAGAACTCGTAGTACGCGCTCTCGTCCCAGTAGGCGTGCGGGCCACCCTGGTTGCAGGGGTCCTGGCAGACCGCGTAGATCAGCCCCTGGCTCTCCACGGTCGGCTGCCAGTCGGGGCGGGGGTCGATGGTGTGACGGCGCATCGGGGGGTCTCTCTTCCGGATCCCGTCGGATCAGCGGGCGGTGTTGGGGTGCGTGCCTCGGCGGTGCCGAGGAGGGAGTCCATGCGGAGCATCGGCGACCGACGAGAAGCCGTCGAGGTGCGTGCCCCGGCGCCGCCCGCCCGGCGGGATCCGGAAGAGAGGCCCCTCAGCCCCCGCCGGAGCCGGAGGAACCGCTGGGGCAGCCGAAGCCGCCGCGCTTGGTGTCGCCCTTGGCGAAGGTGCCACCGGCGGCGATGCCGGCGCCGGAGCCGCAGTAGTACCAGCGGCCGGCCGCGGTCTTGCCGTCGGAACAGGAGTGGTTGTCCAGCACCTTGAGAGTGCCCGGGTCGACACAGCGGCGCGGCGTGCTGTCATCGGACGAGCAGCTGGTCAGCGCGAGGGCCAGGGTGCCGACCATGCCCAGGGCGACGAAGCCCGAGCGTCTGCGCTCGGGTACCGGAGTGGAGGTCATGGCCGACGATGCTACTGGGAAGGTCCGGAAACCGATCCGATGGGATATCTTTTGGCCGGTCCCGGCCCGGGACACCGACTCGTTCCTCCCAGGGGGCTCACCGTGCACGACATCGTCAACGGGCTTGGCGCGGCTGCCGTATTCGGCGCCGTGGGTGTGGTCCTGCTGCTGCTCGGCGTCGGCCTGGTCGACGTCCTGACACCCGGCAAGCTCGGCCACCAGATCTGGGTGGAGCGCAACCGCAACGCCGCTCTGGTGCTCAGCTCCGCGCTGCTCGGGATCGGCGGGATCGTCTTCACCGCGATCATGTACACCTACGACGACTTCGGCAAGGGCCTGGCCGCGACGGCCACCTTCGGGCTGCTCGGGCTGGTGTTGATGGCGGTGGCCTTCTGGCTGCTGGACGTCGTCACCCCGGGCAAGCTCGGCGCCATCCTGGTCGACCCGGAGCCGCACCCTGCGGTCTGGGTCACCGCCAGCTGCAACCTCTCGGTGGCCGCGATCATCGCCGCCTCGATCGCCTGACCTGACCTCGCCCGACCTTGCCTGACCCTGCCTGACCGAGCGTCACGAAGGGGGCATCCACCACCCGGTGGGTGCCCCCTTCGGCGTCGTCAGCCCTCCAGGAACGCCTTGAGCGCCGCCGCCAGCAGGTACGGGTCGTCCGCGCCGCACAGCTCGCGGGCCGAGTGCATGGAGAGCGCCGCGATCCCGCAGTCCACCGTGGTGATGCCGAGCCGGGCCGCGGTGATCGGGCCGATCGTGGTGCCGCAGGGCATCGAGTTGTTGGAGACGAAGGTCTGCCACGGCACGCCGGCCTTCTCGCAGGCGGCGGCGAACACCGCGCGGCCGACCGCGTCGGTGGCGTAGCGGTTGTTGACGTTGACCTTGAGGATCGGGCCGCCGTTCGGCATCGGGTGGTGCCCGGGCTCGTGCCGCTCGCTGTAGTTGGGGTGCACCGCGTGCCCCATGTCGGAGGAGAGGCAGACCGTCCCGGCCAGCGCGCGGGCGCGGTCCTCGGGGGTGCCGCCGCGGGCGTAGACGCTGCGGTCCAGCACGTTGCCGAGCAGCGGGCCCTGGGCGCCGGTGTCGGACTCGCTGCCGGTTTCCTCGTGGTCGAACGCGGCCAGCACCGGAATGTACGGCAGCGCGCCGCCCGCGACGGCGGCCAGCGCGGCGGTGCCGGCGTGCACCGAGAGCAGGTTGTCGAGCCGGGGCCCGGCCAACAGCTCGCGGTCCCGGCCCAGGTAGGACGGGGGCTGGACGTCGTGCGTCATCAAGTCCCAGCCGGCGATGGCGTCGGCGGCCACGCCGGCCCGCTCGGCCACGTACTCGATCAGCGAGCCCTCGTTGACCGCGCCGATTCCCCAGATCGGCGTCAGGTGGCGCTGCTTGTCCAGCTTCAGGCCCTCGTTCACCTGGCGGTCCAGGTGGATCGCCAGCTGCGGCACCCGCAGCAGCGGCTCGTCGATCTGAACCAGCGTCACACTGCCGTCGCGCAGCGCCAGTCGGCCGGACAGGCCCAGGTCGCGGTCCAGCCAGGTGTTCAGCGGGACGCCGCCGTAGACCTCGACCGCGATCTGCCGCCAGCCGGCCGAGCCGGTGTCCGGCACCGGCTTGACCCGCAGGTTGGGCGAGTCGGTGTGGGTGCCGACCACTCGGAACGGCGTCTCCGGGCCTGCACCCTCGGGGACGTACCAGGCGATCAGCGCGCCGCCGCGGATGACGTACCGGCCACCGGCGGCCGCGTCCCAGGCCTCGGTCTCGGCCACTCGACGGAAGCCGACCTTCTCCAGCCGCTCGGCGGCGCTGGCCACCGCATGGAACGGTGACGGCGAGGTGCCGAGGAAGGTGATCAGGTCGTCGGTGTGCGTTCGGTCGAAGGAGGCCGGGCGGGCGGCGGTCGACATGCTGCTCCTGAGTTGAGGGAGGGCGGAAGCCGGATGGGGGACCGGTCTTCGACCCCGAGCATATGCCCGTACACGGACATGACGTTGTGAACTCAACAACGGTGACACAACGGTGAACCACCGGTGCCAAGCCACAGCTGGACCGCCCCGGGCCGAAGCGACGTTCGAGAGAGACACCGCGGGGCCCGGTCCTGGTGGACCGGGCCCCGCGGTGTTGAGGGTGTGTCAGGCGGTATTTCGGGCGGGCCTTAGAAGGCCTCCTCCGCGAGCTCCATGATCTCGTTGTCGACGCCCTCGGCGATCAGTCGCTGCGGGGTGACGGTCGGGAGCACGTTGCGGGCGAAGAAGCGGGCCCCGGCAACCTTGCCCTGGTAGAACGCGACGTCCTTGCCGGTGGCGCCCGCCTCCAGCTTGGCCAGCGCGACGGCGGCCTGACGGAGCAGCAGCCAGCCGACCACGACGTCGCCGGAGACCATCAGCAGGCGGGTGGTGTTGAGGCCCACCTTGTACATGTTCTTGACGTCCTGCTCGACCGAGGAGAGGTCCGCCAGCAGCTTGCCGACGATCGCCTCCAGGTCACCGGCCGCCTTGCCGAGCAGCTCGCGCTCGGTGGCCAGGGCGTCGCCGCCCTCGCCGGCCGCGAGGAACTTCTTGATCTGCTCGGAGACCACGGTGAGCGCCTGGCCACCGTCCTTGACGATCTTCCGGAAGAAGAAGTCCAGGCCCTGGATCGCGGTGGTGCCCTCGTACAGGGTGTCGATCTTGGCGTCCCGGATGTACTGCTCGATCGGGTACTCCTGCAGGAAGCCGGAGCCACCGAAGGTCTGCAGGGACTGGGCGAGCTGCTCGTAGGACTTCTCCGAGCCGTAGCCCTTGACGATCGGCAGCAGCAGGTCGTTCAGGCGCTCGGCGGCGTCGTCGTGCTCACCGCGCAGGCGGGCGGCCACCAGGTCGTCCTGGACCGAGGCGGTGTAGAGCACCAGGGCGCGCATGCCCTCGGCGTACGCCTTCTGGGTCATCAGCGAACGGCGGACGTCCGGGTGGTTGGTGATGGTGACGCGGGGGGCGGCCTTGTCCATGAAGTTGGAGATGTCGGCGCCCTGCACGCGCTCCTTGGCGTACTCCAGCGCGTTCAGGTAGCCGGTGGAGAGGGTGGCGATGGCCTTCGTGCCGACCATCATCCGGGCGAACTCGATGATCTTGAACATCTGGCGGATGCCGTCGACGCTCTCGCCCACCAGCCAGCCCTTGGCCGGGTGCTTGGCGCCGAAGGTCATCTCACAGGTGTTGGACGCCTTGAGACCCATCTTGTGCTCGACGTTGGTCGCGTAGGAACCGTTGCGCTCGCCGAGCTCGCCGGTCTCCCAGTCGAAGTCGAACTTCGGCACGATGTACAGGCCGAGGCCCTTGGTGCCCGGCTTGCCGCCCTCGGGGCGGGCCAGCACCAGGTGGATGATGTTCTCGGACATGTCGTGCTCGCCCGAGGTGATGAAGCGCTTCACACCCTCGATGTGCCAGGAGCCGTCCTCCTGCTTGATCGCCTTGGTGCGGCCGGCGCCGACGTCCGAACCGGCGTCCGGCTCGGTCAGCACCATGGTGGCGCCCCACTGGCGGTCGACCATCAGCTGGGCGACCTTCTGCTGCGCCTCGGTGCCCTCGTCGTAGACGACGCCGGCGAACGCCGGACCGGAGGAGTACATCCAGATCGCCGGGTTGGAGCCGAGGATCTGCTCCGCGTAGGCCCAGATCAGCGAGGACGGGGTGACCTGGCCACCGATGGCCTCCGGGATGCCCAGGCGCCACCACTCGGCGTCCATGTAGGCCTGGTAGCTCTTCTTGAAGGTCGCCGGGACCGGCGCCGTGTTGGTCTCCGGGTCGAAGACCGGCGGGTTGCGGTCGGCGTCGACGAAGGACGCGGCGAGGTCGTTCTCGGCGAGGCGTGCGATCTCGCCGAGGATGTTCTTCGCGGTCTCGACGTCCATGTCCGCGAACGGACCGGTGCCGTACACCTGGTCACGGCCGAACACCTCGAAGAGGTTGAACTCCACGTCACGCAGGTTGGACTTGTAGTGACCCATGACCGTTTCTCCGGTTCGTCGCTTCCGGGGTCCGCCGCCTTCGAGCGCCCCACTTACCCACCAGTAGGCACCATGATGCTACCCGTAAGTAACTTGTTCAAGCCCCTCGACGCGAAAGGGCTATGAACACGGTCACGTCCCCCGATAGCCTTGGCCTTGTGTACGGCTACGAGCAGACCGGGTATCAGGGCGATCCCTACCAGCAGCAGGCGCAGCAGCAGCACGCCCAGCAGCAGGGGATGAACGGCATGCCGGGCCCCGGCCAGTACGGCGAGCAGCCGCCACAGGCCGCCCCCCAGCAGTCTCTCTACCCCGAACCTTCGCCGCCATCCCTCGCGGACGCGGTACGCGCGTTCACCACCGGGTCGATGCCGGTCGAGGACTTCCAGGCGATCTTCATCACCTCGAAGGTGCACTGCCCGCGCGGCGACCGCCCGGGCTTCCTGGCCCTGCACAACACGCCGACACCCGTGATCCCGATGTTCAGCTCGCTCAAGGAGCTGCGCCGGTACGCGGGCAAGGACTCCAAGCACTTCAGCGTCACCGGCGCCGAGGTGCTCGACCTGCTGCCGACCGGCTACGGCTTCGCGCTGGACATGGAGGGCGAGCACCGGATGGTGTTCGACGCCAAGGCCGTGGAGCAGATGGTCGACTTCACCATGCGCCGGATGTACGGCTGAGATTCCCCGAACCACCAGTCCCGACCGGGCCGTCATCATGTGGTTCAATTTTCAACTTGCTTCTTGTTGAGAGTTGAACTACCTTTGCGGATGTAGGCCAGAGACCCCAGAAGGAGGCCGACATGCCCGCCGTGACCGTCGAGAACCCGTTGACCCTTCCGCGCGTCGCCACCCCGGACCCCGCGACCAACGTGTCGCGACCGGTCCTCGCGGTGGTCACCGCTCCCGAGGGCTTCGAGGGCGAGGGCTTCCCGGTCCGCCGGGCCTTCGCGAAGATCAACACCAAGTACCTCGACCCGTTCATCATGATGGACCAGATGGGCGAGGTGGACTACGCCGCAGGCGAGCCCAAGGGCACCCCCTGGCACCCGCACCGCGGGTTCGAGACGGTGACCTACCTGATCGACGGCGAGTTCATCCACAAGGACTCGCACGGCGGCGGCGGACACCTCGGCGGCGGCGACACCCAGTGGATGACGGCCGGCTCCGGCATCCTGCACATCGAGACCCCGCCCGAGTCGCTGGTCCTGACGGGTGGCCTGTTCCACGGCATCCAGCTCTGGGTCAACCTCCCGGCCGCCGACAAGATGACGCAGCCCCGGTACCAGGACATCCACGGCGGGCACGTCAAGCTGCTCACCTCGCCCGACGGCGGCTCGATCCTCCGGCTGATCGCCGGCGAGCTGGACGGCAGCGAGGGCCCCGGTGTCACCCACACCCCGATCACCCTGCTGCACGCCACCGTGACGCCGGGCGCCGAGATCACCATCCCCTGGCGCAAGGACTTCAACGCGCTGGCGTACGTCCTCAACGGCGACGGTACGGTCGGCGCGGAGCGGCGGCCGCTCCGGAGCGGCCAGGCCGCGGTCTTCGGCGAGGGCGACACCCTCACCATCTCGGCCGACGCCAAGCAGGACTCCCGGCACCCCAACCTGGACGTGATCATCCTGGGCGGGCAGCCGATCCGTGAGCCGGTGGCCCACTACGGGCCGTTCGTGATGAACAGTCACCGGGAGCTGGAGCAGGCCATGCGGGACTTCCAGTCCGGCGCTTTCGGTCAGCCGACGGACTGACTGGGCAGGGCGCTCAACCGTCTACTACCCAGGGGCTCGGGGAACTGCGAGGAGATCTAGCGCCGGGGTCACGTACGAAAGTGCCTGACCAGCTACGCGCGGATCACCTTTTCCGAGGTCGGCGTCGCAGTTCCCCGAGCCCCTGGTGGTGCACCTAGATCCGCGCGTACAGGGCCGAGGCGTCGTCGTGGGCCTTGCCGCGGGGCCAGCGTTCGCAGTGGGTGTCGGTGCGTTCGGTGGTGCGGACTTGGGCGATGAGTTCGGCGGGGCCGCGTTCGGCGAGCAGGTGGAGGGCGTCCGACCAGCTGCCGAGGCCGAAGCGTTCGGTGTAGCGGGCGGCACCGTCGCTGAGGGCGGCCACCGCCTGCAGGCCGGCGAGGCGGACGAAGCCGGTCTCGGCGTGGGCGGCGGCCCGGGGCGAGGCGGCGGCGATCCACGGCCCGTTGCCGGAGTTGCGGGCGGCCCGGACCGCCAGGGCGTACCGCATGTGCAGGTCGCGGCGCTCGGCGGAGCCCGGGACGGTGGACCAGATCTGACGGCGGAGCAGTTCGCCGGCCGGGAAGCGCTGGTTGTCACCGATCACCCGGAGCGGCCCGTCCTTGAGTTGCAGGACCAGCATCGAGTCACCGAGCACCAGGTACTCCAGCGAGCTGCCGTGCAGCCGGGCGGCGACCACCATCGCGGCGGGGGTGTTGGGGTGGGCCAGGTCGCAGCGGCCGCCGTGCAGGGCGGCGGTCTCGACGATGGAGTCGGCCAGGCACTCGGCGATCGAACGGTCAGGCCGGTCGGTCAGCCGGGCCAGCAGGTGCACGCCGAGCCGCCGGACGTACCAGGGGGTGCCGTGCCGGCAGCCCGATTCGAGGCCGTCCGGTGCACTCGAACCGTCCAGCAGCACCAAGGCCTCCGGGGAGGTCGCGGCGAAGTCCTCGCTCTGCTGCCCCGGCTTCTGCGGTTCGCTCGCCAGCTCTACCTGCATTCCGCCAGTGTGGCGGCGGAGCGAACGGGCGGACAGGGTTCGGGCGATGATCCCTCGGTGGGATGAGGGGAGTGGCTGTCGGGTGAATCTGGACATACCGTCAGATTTGTCTGCTTCCGCCCTCTCTCCCCGGAGCTCGCTGTGATGGTGCTGGAGTTCTTCGTCCTGGTGATCGCGACCCTCGGCTTCCCGACCGCCGCGCTGCTGTTCCTGATCGGCGGACCGCACTACCGGGACCAGCCACACTGAGGGCGAATGGTGGGACCGATCGGTCCCGGCATGACATGGTGAGACTGGCAACACTGGTCTTCTGGAGGTCAACCCATGAGCAGCGGCACACCCGAATCCGTCGATCCGCAGAGCGCGGAGCAGACTCCCGCCGCGCCCGACGACGTGAAGGCGAAGTTCCTGGCCGCCCTGGAGCGCAAGCAGGGCATCCGGACGGACGGCGCCGGTGGCGGCCCGGGCAGCGAGTCGAAGGTCCACGGCGCCCACGCGGCCGCCGGCGGCAAGCGCAACTTCCGTCGCAAGAGCGGCGGCTGACGGTTCATCAGTGAGGGGCGGCTCCCGGTCCGGGGGCCGCCCCTCACTCATGCCGCCGCAAGGAAGCCCAGCACGTGGTCCAGCACGGTGGGCTCGGCGAGGATCCGACTGTGCCCCAGCCCCCGGGTGGTGAGCAGCTGGAGCCGCTCGCCGTACGCGGCCCGGAACAGGTCGGCCTGGCCGGGGAGCACCACCCGGTCGTCCCGGTCGTGCACCGCCAGCATCGGGAAGTCGAAATCCTCCGGACGGTGCACCGGGTCGAAGTCGGCCCGGTCCCGGCCCACGGCCAGCACCTCGGCGACCCGGCGTTCCAGCTCACCACCGGCCCAACGGCCGAGCCCGAGCTGGGCCCGGAACGCCTTGACCAGGAAGCCGTACTCCGCCACCCCCGCGACCGTCACCACCCGGCCCGCCTTGACCCCCTCGCGCAGCGCCAGGAAGACCCCGGCCGCCCCGAGCGAGTGGGCCACCACCGCCTCGAACGGGCCGTACCGGTCGTGCAGCCGGCCGATCACCTCGCGGTAGTCGAGGATCGTGGTGGTCCGGCCGCCGGAGTCCCCGTGCCCGGGGGCGTCGAAGGCGACCGGGCTCAGGCCGAGCGCCTGCAGGCGGGGGATCATCGGCGCGAACCGGGAGGCCCGGGACCGCCAACCGTGCACCAGCAGTACGGGACGCTCACCGCTCCCCCACCGGTAGCTCGTCACCGACCGGCCGCCGACGGTCAGTTGCTCCGTCACCGCCCGGTCGTGCTGCTCCCGTTCGTCCGGTCTGATCCGGCTGCGGCGGATCGGGCAGTGGAACAGCGCGAAGGCGCCCCAGCCGGCTGCCCGGGGCGAGACCAGCGCGGTGGTGTCGAGCGCGGTACGGAGCAGGGTGGCGGACAGATCCATGGGCACTCCCCCGGCAGGGCTGCGGCCTGGGTGCGCAGCCGGTACAGGAGGAGATATTAGCACGACCGTTCGTGCAGTTTCTCTGCCCGCTTCCCGGCTACGGTGGCCAGGTTGACCCTCGACCTGGTCGAGCCCCCAGAGTCCTCGGCGTGGAGAACGTGATGCGCAGCATCGGAGAGATGGCCCGGCACAGCGGGCTCAGCGTGAGCGCGCTGCGGTTCTACGACGGCGCGGGCGTCTTCGGCCCGGCCTGGGTGGACCCGCAGAGCGGCTACCGCTGGTACGCCGAGGAGCAGGTCAGGGACGCCCGGCTGATCGCCCGGCTGCGGCGGGTCGGCATGCCGCTGCCGGACATCTCCCGGGTGCTGTCGGCCGACCCCGCCGTGGCCCGGCAGACCCTGGACACGCACCTGCGCCGCCTAGAGGACGGCCTGTCCGACGCGCGTCGCGAACTCTCCACGGTCCGCGCACTGCTCGACCAGAGGGAGAACCCGATGAACACCACCCGACTGACCACCCCCGCCCACGAGTTGGCCGCCGCCCTGGACGCCGTACGGTTCGCCGTGGGCAGCGACCCCGAGCAGCCCGCGCTCTGCGGCGTCCTGCTGGAACTCGCGGCGGACGGCCTCCGCCTGGTCGCCACCGACCGCTACCGGATGGCCGTCTCGCTCGCCCCGGCGGCCACCCTGGACGGCCCTCCGGTCAGCGCGATCGCGGCGACGGCCTTCGTGGACGAGGTCCGCGCTCTGCTGGACGGCGCCGACGACGCCCGTCTGACGGTCGACGGCGACCGGCTGACCCTCGCCGTGAGCGGGACCGATCGGGAGGTGACCGGTCGGCGGGTCGACCAGGACTTCCCGGACTACCGCCCGATGCTGCGCCTGGAGCCGACCCGCCGGCTCGCGGTCGACGCCGCCGAACTGCAGGCCGAACTGGCCGCCGGGACCAGCCGGAGCATGACGCGCAGTCAGGACGGCGTGCAGCACCAGGTCTCGGTCCTCACCGTGGGCGCCGACGGCACGCTCGGGGTCGCGGGCGACGATGGTGCGGCAGCGGACGAGGCGCTCCGGGTCGGGGTGAACCGGGAGTTCCTGCTGGAGGCGATCGCCGCGGGTCGCCGGGACCAGCTGACGCTGGAACTCGGGAGCGCCGTGGCCCCGTTGGCGATCCGCTACCCGGACCGGGAGGGGACGTTCTCGCTGCTGATGCCGACCGTGCTGAGCTGAACCCTCAGGCGCTGACGGAGCGGAGGGTGTGCGCGATCGCGGTGGCGGCGCGGACGTAGCGGGTGGGGTCGTCCAGCAGCAGGGCGTGCGCGTTGGACGTCTCCATCAGCCCGACCAGGGTGAAGGCCAGCTGCTCCGGGTCCACGTCCGGGACCAGCTCGCCGTTGGCACGGCCGGTCTGGATCAGGTCCACCAGCAGGCCCTCCCAGTCACGGGCGGCGACGGCCAGCGCATCCCGGATCGGCCCCGGCCTGGTGTTGAACTCGGCCGAGACGGACTGGAAGAAGCAGCCGCCCGGAAAGATCCTGTCCTGGGTGTACGCGAGCCAGCTCTCGCAGAGCAGCCGGAGCCGGGGCAGCCCGGGGGCGGCGTGCTCGGCGGGGACGATCACCGCGTCGTAGAAGATCCGGCGGGCGGCCCGGACGGTCGCGAGCTGCAGCTCCTCCTTCGAGCCGAAGGCGGCGAACACGCCGCTCTTGCTCAGCCCGAGGTCGGTGGCGAGCCGGCCGATCGACAGACTGCCGAGACCCTCGACCGAGGCGACCTCGACGGCTCGGCCGAGCACCGCCCGCCGGGTCTCGTTGCCCCGCTGGACCCGCCCGTCCGTCACTGCTCCGGTCACTGCGCACCTCCGGCTGCCCAGCATAGGCGGCGGCTGTCGGCAGCTGCTCCAGTGCTACGGCCTAGGGGCTCGGGGAACTGCGAGGAGATCTGGCGTTCGGGTCACTGCGAAAGTGCCTGACCATTTACGTACGGATCACCTTGCATGAGGTCGGCGTCGCAGTTCCCCGAGCCCCTGGATGGTGCAACTGAGCGTTCTGCAGAAGGACAGGAGTTGTTCGTCCCGGTCCGCCGGGGCGATCAGTTGAAGGCCGACGGGCAGGCCGTCCACGGTGCCGGCGGGGAGGCTGAGGGCGGGCCAGCCGGCGTGGCTCCAGGGGAGGGACATCACGGCGTCGCCGGTGCTCTCCAGGCCGAGCGGGGCCGGACCGGTGGCGGCGGGGGTGACCCACAGGTCGATGCCCTCCGCCGTGGTGAGTTCGGTGAGGCGGCGGCGGTAGCGGCTGCGGGCGCGCAGGGCGGCGGCGTACGTGGTGGGGTTGATCTCCTGGCCGTGCCGGATCGCCGAGGCGGTCTCGGGCCGGTAGAGGTTGGCGAAGCGGGGGAACAACTCGCGGTGCACCTGGGCGAGTTCGTACCGGCTGATCACCCGCATGTCCTCGGCCGGCTCGGCCGGACTCCACGGCAGCGTCACCTGGCGGGCCGTCAGCCCGAGCCGCTCGAAGACCTCCCGGCCGGCCGGCGAGACCGCCGCCAGGTAGTCGACCGGCACTCCGAGCACCGGTGGCCGGCCTGGCCCGGCGACCGGCTGCCAGCCGTCGCAGAGCACCGCTGCCGCTCGCTCGACCCCCGCCAGGTCCGGCGCGAAGATGCCGAGCGTGTCCAGACTGGGCGCGCTCGCGATCAGCCCGTCCGTCGGGATCCGGCCGTAGGTGGGGCGGAAGCCGACCACTCCGCAGTACGCCGCCGGGCGGATCACCGAGCCGATCGTCTGGGTGCCGATCGCCAGCGGCACCAGCCCGGCCGCGACGGCGGCGGCCGAGCCGCTGCTCGAACCGCCGGGGGTGTGGGCCGGGTTGTGCGGGTTCCGGGTCGGGCCGGGGGCGTTGAGGGCGAACTCGGCGGTCACCGTCTTGCCCGCGATCAGCGCGCCGACGGCCCGCAGCCGCCGCACCACGGTGGCCTCGGGGCCGGCCAGTACGCCCGGCGGCAGGGCCGACCCGGCGTGCGTGGGCAGCCCGTCCACCTGGATCACGTCCTTGATCCCGACCGGCACGCCGTACAGCGGCGGGTACTCCCCGCCGCTGTACCGCCGCTCCAGCTCCCCGGCCTCGGCGGCCAGCCGCAGGTAGCGGCCCGGCTCCGGGGTGAAGGCGTGCAGCAACGGGTCGATCCGGTCGATCCGGGCGCACAGCTCCTCGACCAGCTCCGTCGGCTTCGTGCCTGCGGGCTCCATCCCCGCGGGCTACGGCTGCTCGCGGTAGAGGTGTTCGCTCGGCAGGTAGGGCGCCTCGCGCAGGAACAGTGCCCCGCAGGTGTGGCAGTTGAGGTCCGGCTGCTCGGCCCACCGGGTCGGCTCCCGGGTCTCCCCGCCCGCCTCCAGCTCGTGCCCGCACATCGCGGTGATGGTCTCCCCCACCGTGATGTGCCAGCTCTTCACCCCGCCCGACTTGCCGTCGGGACCGTACTCGGCTCGCATCAGGTGATCCATGCCCCCATGCTCCGAAGGGCACGGAGCACCGGCAATTTCTGATCGCCCGTACGGGAGACCCGCGTCAGCTGACGTCCCACCAGACGGTGGTGTCGGCCTCGATCACCGCACCCCCGGCGCCGGACGAGGCGAGCAGCACCCGGCCGGGCGCCGTCAGCTCGATCGGCGAGCCGGTGACGTTTGCCGTGCAGACGAACGAGCCCGTGTCGCTGTCGCGGCGGAAGGCGATCAGCCCCTGCGGTGCGTCCAGCCAGCTGACCTCGGCCCCGGCACCGAGTGCGGGGTGCTGCCTGCGGACGGCCAGTGCGCTGCGGTAGAGCTCCAGGGTCGAGGTCGGGTCCCCGGTCTGCGCCTCGACGCTGAGCCCGGCCCACTCGGCGGGCTGCGGCAGCCAGCTCGGGCCGCCGGCCTCCGGGCCGAAGCCGTACGGCGCCTCGGTGCCCGACCAGGGGAGCGGGACGCGGCAGCCGTCGCGGAAGCCGTCCTGGCCGGCCTGGCGGAGGAAGGACGGGTCCTGGCGGACGGCGTCGGGCAGGTCGGTCACCTCGGGCAGGCCGAGCTCCTCGCCCTGGTAGACGTACGCGGAGCCGGGCAGCGCGAGCATCAGCATCGTGGCGGCGCGGGCCCGGCGCAGGCCGAGTTCGCGGTCGCCGGGAGTGCGGATCTGGGTGCCCAGGCCGGGCGGGTTGGCGAAGCGGGTGGCGTGCCGGGTGACGTCGTGGTTGGACAGCACCCAGGTGGGCGGGGCGCCGACCGAGCGCATCGCGTCCAGCGAGGTGTCGATCACCTCGCGCAGCGCGTCGGCCTCCCAGCCGGTGGACAGGTAGTGGAAGTTGAAGGCCTGGTGCAGCTCGTCCGGACGGACGTACCTGGCCGTGCTCGCGACGCTCGGGGTCCACGCCTCGGCGACGAAGATCCGCTCGCCGCCGTACTCGTCCGCCACCCGACGCCAGTCCCGGTAGATCTCGTGCACGCCGTCCTGGTCGAAGAACGGCAGCCGCTCCCCGTCGAGCAGGCGCAGCCGGCCCCGCTGCCCGTGGTCGGGCAGGCCCGGGGCCTTGACCATGCCGTGCGCGACGTCGATCCGGATGCCGTCGATGCCCCGGTCGAACCAGAACCGGATGATGGAGCGGAACTCGTCCTGGACGGCGGCGTGGTCCCAGTTGAAGTCGGGCTGCTCGGGGGCGAACAGGTGCAGGTACCAGTCGCCTTCGGTGCCGTCCGGGTCGGTGGTCCTGGTCCAGGCGGGGCCGCCGAAGATGGACTCCCAGTCGTTGGGCGGCAGTTCGCCGTTGACGCCCTTGCCGGGGCGGAAGTGGTAGCGCTCACGCAGCGGCGAGGCCGGGCCCTCGCGCAGCGCGCGCTGGAACCAGTCGTGCTGGTCGGAGGAGTGGTTGGGGACCAGATCGACGATGACCCGCAGGCCCTGCTCGTGCGCGTCCCGGATCAGCTCGTCCGCATCCGACAGGGTGCCGAACATCGGGTCCACCGCGCGGTAGTCGGACACGTCGTACCCGGCGTCGGCCTGCGGCGAGGCGTAGAAGGGCGAGAGCCAGACCGCGTCCACCCCGAGCGCCTTCAGGTACGGCAGCCGGCTGCGGACGCCCGGCAGGTCACCCATGCCGTCCCCGTTCGAGTCGGCGAAGCTGCGCGGGTACACCTGGTAGATCACCGCATCGCGCCACCACCGGGTGGCCGGCTTGGAACGGGGCGCGGGAATCGGAGCTTCCGACAGGGCGTCAACTGCGGTCTGGGGCACGGCGAACTCCTGAGGCTTGGGGTGGCCTTCAGGACCGTAGTGGCGTTCACGCCGGACTGGAATAGTTTGCAGAAACTTTCTGAAAGACTTTGCAGACTGCTCAGGACGCGGCCCGCAGCAGGGCGTCGTCCTGCCACTTGAGGACCTTGTCGAAGCTGACGATGGCTCCGCGCAGCGGGTGGTTGCGGAGCTGGACGTGATCGGTGAGGGCGTGGATCAGGAAGAGGCCGCGGCCGCTCTCGGCGGTGAGGTCGGGGAGGGTATCCAGGTCGATCGGGCGGGCTGTGGTGGGGCGGCCGGCCGGGAGGACGTGGGTGTCGTACGGGCCGGAGTGGTCACCGGTGCGGGGGCGGTGCGCGGTGAGGGCGGGGGCCGGGAGGGTGGCCCGGCCACGGCGGGTGCGACAGCGGCCCGGGGGGCGGATCGCGGGGCCGGCCTGGCGGCGCAGCGGGGGCAGGGTGAAGGGCCGGGAGACGGCGGCGGCCGGGGGGAGGCCGGGGCCGGTGTCGGTGACCTCGATCCGGAGCCGGTCGCCGGAGATCGACGCGGTGACCTGGAAGCCCTCGTCCGGGCGGGTGGAGGTGGCGTGCTCGACGGCGTTGGCGCAGGCCTCGGTGAGGGCGATGCCGAGGTCGAAGGCGACCTGCTGATCGACACCGGCGGAGTCCATCGCGCCGAGCAGGATGCGCCGGGCGAGCGGAACGCTGGCCGGGTCGCGCTTGAGGTGCAGAGTCCACCAGATGTCCACGGGAGGTCCCTCCTGGCTGCGGCTCCACATACAACTAGGTATCTCCGGCCGATTCCGTGGTGAACCGTGCAGAAGGCCAGGTACCGCCCGTTCGGCGGATGGACTGGTGCAGCAGGGTGTGCCCGAACGGCGCACGGCCCGGCGCGCACGCCGGACCCGAACGGGCCAATACGCGGTGCTTTTCCGCCCCTCCCCCAGCTGCCGGTGTAGGCGGTGAGAGGATGGCTCAGCCATGACCGACCACCGCCTCGCCCCGCCCCCGGGTGCCGCCGCAACGGGCCTCCGCGCCCCGGCCGCCGCCTGGGATCTGCGTCTTGCCCGGGCGGTGCTGTTCGCCCTGGTGTGCACGCTGATCGCGGCCGCCGGGCACGCCCTGGTGGGCAACGGCGAGGTCGGGCTGCCCGCACTGGCGATCGGGTTCGCGGCGGTCTGCGCACTGGCGGTGCTGCTCGGCGGGCGGGAGCGTTCGCTGCTCGCCATCGCCGGTGCGCTGAGTGCCGGTCAGCTCGGGCTGCACCTGGTCTTCCACTTCCTGTGCGGTGCCGCGATGCCGGGCATGCACCACGGCGGCGCGCTGACGCTGCCTCAGGTGGCGAGCCGGCTGGTCTGCGACGAGAGCGGTTCCGCCGCCCTGATCGACAACCCCGGTGGGCTGGTCAGCGCCGCCGGCCTCGACCCGGACGCGTACCCGGCGGCCGCGATGCCCGAGAGCGGCGGCTGGCTCGGGCTGACCGGTCCGATGCTGCTCGGCCACCTGGCCGCGGCCGTGCTGGCCGGCTGGTGGCTGCGCCGTGGCGAGGCCGCCCTGTGGCGGCTGCTGCGGCTGACGGCGGACGTGGCGAAGGAGTTCGCGGCCCCGCTGCGGACGGCCTTCGCGCTGGTCATCACCCTGCTGCTGGGCCCGGTGACGACCGGCCGGGGCCGCCCCGGCGCTCCCCGCGCGGGCGACTGGCGGCTGCCCGGCGCGGCCGCCCTGCGGCACAGCCTGCTCCGCCGTGGCCCGCCTGCGGCGGCGTACGCGCGCTGACCTGAGACCTCGTCGGGAGCGCGCGTACAGCCCTGGCTGTCCGTCACTCCCCTCTGCGTACGCGCGCCGCCGTTCCGGCCTGCCCGCGTGCCCGTCTCCCGTTGGAGCCCACTGCCATGCGAATCTCTCCTGCCCGTCGTCTCGCCGCTGCCGCCACCGTCGCCGCCGCGTCCGTGCTCGCGCTGGCCGCGCCCGCCTTCGCGCACGTCACCGTCCAGCCGGGCTCGGTCCAGCAGGGCGGCTACAGCGCCGTTGCCTTCCGGGTGCCGAACGAGAGCGACACCGCCTCGACGGTGAAGCTGGAGATCAACCTGCCGCTGGACCACCCGATGGCCTCGGTGCGCACCCAGCCGATCCCGGGCTGGACCGCCACCCTGGAGAAGTCCAAGCTCGACAAGCCGCTGAAGGCGCACGGCAAGGAGATCACCGAGGCGGTCTCCAAGATCACCTGGACCGCCGACGCCGGCGTCAAGGTCGGCCCCGGCCAGTACCAGGACTTCTCGGTCTCGCTCGGCGCGATGCCGGCCGACACCGAGAAGCTCACCTTCAAGGCGCTGCAGACCTACGACAACGGTGACGTGGTGCGCTGGATCGACGAGGCCAAGGAGGGCCAGGCCGAGCCCGCCAAGCCCGCCCCGGTGCTGACCCTGACCAAGGCCCCCGCCGCCGGTGCCGCCGACCACCACGCCGGTTCCGCCGACACCTCCAAGGACCAGGCCGCCGACCACGCCTCGATGAGCTCGGACGACTCCACCGCCCGCACCCTCGGTGTGGTCGGCATCGTGGTCGGCGTGATCGGCGCCGCGCTCGGTGTGGTCGGCCTGCGCCGCAAGAGCGGCAGCGCCTCCTGATTCCGGGCCGGTCCCGGCCGCCGCGAGCCACCCGGCGGCCGGGACCGGCCACAGCACGCTCCACGATCGGACCTTCGCAATGGCACGTACCCCTTCCCCCCGACTGCTCGGCGCCGCCGCCCTCGCGCTGACCGCCGCCCTCGCCCTGACCGCCTGCGGCTCCGGCGGCAGCAGCGCCGACGGCCCGGCCAAGGTCTCGAAGGAGGCCAGCAACTCCCCGTACCAAGCCACCGTGCTGGGCAAGCACTTCGAGAAGCCCGAGCTGACCCTCACCGACACCTCGGGGCAGACCTTCGACCTGCGCAAGCAGACCGCCGGGCGCCCCACCCTGCTGTTCTTCGGCTACACCAGCTGCCCGGACGTCTGCCCGACCACCATGGGCGACATCGGGGTGGCGATGGCGAAGCTCCCGGCGGAGGAGCAGAAGAAGATCGACGTGGTCTTCGTCTCCACCGACCCCGAGCGGGACACCCCGCAGGTGCTGCGCACCTGGCTGGACGCGATGGGCAAGAACTTCGTCGGGCTGACCGGCGACCTGAACCAGGTGAAGGCCGCCGCCAAGTCGCTCGGCGTCCTGGTCGAGGACCCGATCGTGAACAAGGACGGCAGCGTCACCTCCTCGCACGGCGCCCAGGTGCTGACCTTCCTGCCGCCGGACGACAAGGCGCACCTGCTCTACCTGAGCAGCACCTCGGTGCAGACCTTCGAGCACGACCTGCCGCTGCTGGCCAAGGGGGTCCCGGCATGAGTCCGTTCCGCCGCCGGGCCCTGCTCGGCGCCGGTCTGGCCGCCGCGCTGACCGTCGGCACGGTGCTGGTCGGCTGCGGCTCCGACAGCCCCGCCGCGGTGGCCAGGCTGAGCGTGGTCGACTCCTACATCCCGGTTCCGGCGAGCCCGGGCGGGATGGCCGCCGGGTATCTGACGGTCCGTAACTCCGGGGCGGGCGGTGACGAGCTGGTCGGCGTCCGCAGCCCAGGCGCCACGTCGGTCACCATGCACCGCTCCACCGAGCGGACCATGGAGGAGGTGTCGTCCTTCCCGGTGCCCGCCAACGGCGAGCTGCAGCTGTCCCGGGGCGGCAACCACCTCATGATCATGGGCTGGACGAAGGCACCCGCCGTCGGCGACCGGCTCGAACTCGAACTCACCTTCGCCAAGGGCGAGACCATCGCCGTCCAGGTGCCGGTCGAGTCCCTCACCTACCGACCCGGGAGCCAGTAGCTCATGTGGAAGAGGCTTGGTGTCCTGCTGACGGTCGTGGTCACGGCCGGGCTGCTGCTGATCGGCAGCGCCGGTACGGCGTCCGCACACGCGTCGCTGGTCTCCACCGACCCGGTGAACAACGCGGTGGTGGCCACCGCGCCGGCCGCCGTGACGCTGACCTTCAGCGAGGGCGTCTCGCTCTCTCCCGACTCGGTCCGGGTGCTCGGACCTGACGGCGCGTCGGTGGACTCCGGCGAGCCGGGCCACGTCGACGGCAAGGCCGCCACCGCCCGGGTCGAGCTCCGGAGCGGGATCGCCAACGGCACGTACACGGTGGCCTGGCGGGCCGTCTCGGAGGACTCGCACCCGATCGGCGGCGCCTTCACCTTCTCGGTCGGCGCCCCCTCCGCGACCACCGTCTCGGCCGCCGCGCTCCAGGACGTCAAGCCGGACGGCGTGGTCGCCTTCGCCTACGGCACCGGCCGGACCGTCGCGTACGCCGCCTTCGCGCTGCTGGCCGGGGCGGCCGCGTTCGTACTGATCTGCTGGCCCGCCGGGGCGGCGGTCCGGTCGGTGCAGCGGCTGCTGATGACCGGCTGGGTCGCGCTGCTGGTCTCCACGGTCGCGGTGCTGCTGCTGCGCGGCCCGTACGAGCGGGGCACCGGCATCGGGCAGGCGTTCGACCTCTCGCTGGTGCGCAGCACCCTGGACGAGCGGATCGGGACGGCGCTGTCGGTCCGGCTGCTGCTGCTCGCGGCGGCCGGGGTCTTCCTGTCGCTGCTGGTCGGGCAGTTGGGGCAGGCCAGGCCGGAGACCTTGCAGGACGGGAACGGTGAGCAGGACGAGTTGCGGCAGCTGGAGCAGCGGGCCGCCGACCGCCCGCTCCGGGACGCCCGGCTGGGCCTCGGCGTGGCCGGTCTGGTGCTGGCCGTCGCACTCTCCGCCACCTGGGCCGGGGCGGACCACGCCTCGGTCGGCGAGCAGGTCTGGCTGGCCCTGCCCGCCGCGATGGTGCACCTGCTGGCGATGGCACTCTGGCTGGGCGGGCTGACCACGCTGCTGCTCGCGCTGCGCAACGGGGTCGACGTCCGGACGGTCGAGCGGTTCTCCAAACTGGCATTCGGCGCCGTCGGGGTGCTGGTGCTGACCGGCGTCTACCAGGCCTGGCGCGGACTGGGCAGTTGGGGCGCACTGGTGGACACCGAGTACGGGCGGCTGCTGCTGCTCAAGACCGGCGCGGTGGTCGCGATGGTGGGCGTCGCCTGGTTCTCCCGGGGCTGGGTCGCCCGGCTGCGCTCGGGACCGCTCTCAGTGCCTGCGGCCGGTCCTGTGGAGACCGGGGTGTCCGAACCGGTGGCCGTCGGGGCCGACCCGGTACGGGCCGCGCAACTGGCCAGGCAGCAGGCGGCCCGGGACGAGGCGACGGTGCGTCAGGAACGCGACGGCACGCCCGCGCGGGCGGGGCTGCGCCGGTCCGTCCTGGTCGAGGCCGCGGTCGCGGTGGTCATCCTGGTGGTCACCACGATGCTGACCAACACCCCGCCCGGCAAGGTCGCCGAAGCGGTCGCGGGTGCCCCGGGCAGCGGCCCGGCCGGTGTACCGGGCGCGATCCCCAGCACGGTGCCGGGGAAGACCGTGGAGCTCAAGCTCCCGTACGACACCGGCGGCCGCACCCCGAACGCCAAGGGCACCGCCACCGTCGCCGTCAACCCGGCGGGCGTCGGGCTGAACAGCGTGCAGCTCACCCTGACCGACACCGCAGGGCAGCCGGTCGAGGTGCCCGAGGTGGAGCTCGCCTTCACCCTGCCGGACCGGGATCTCGGCCCGCTCCCGGCCACCCTCAAGGCCGAGGGCCCGGGCCACTGGTCCGGCACCGGCCAACTCCCGCTCGCGGGCAACTGGGTGGTGTCGGTGACCGTACGGTCCTCCGACATCGACCAGGTGACCGAGGTAAAACCGCTCAAGATCGGCTGACACCGTATGACCTCTCTCTCCGGACTGTCCCGCCGTGCCTTGTTGGGCAGCGCCGGGGCCGCCGGCCTGGCCGTCGGGGTGGCCGGTGGCGCGCTGGGGCAGCAGGCCCTGGCCGCCCCCGGGCCCGCCGACGACGGCGCCGCCGTGCTCGGCCTGGCCGCGATCCCGTTCCACGGACCCCGCCAGGCGGGCATCCTGCAACCCGCCCAGGCACGGGTGCAGTTGGCCGCCTTCGACCTGGCCGACGGGGCCGGCCGGGACGGGCTACGGAAGCTGATGCAGCAGTGGTCGGCGACGGCCGCGCGGCTGGCCCGGGGGGAGGAGGCTCCGTCGGCGGAGAACCAGATCGCACTGGACGCCGGGCCCTGTTCGCTGACCTTCACCTTCGGCTTCGGCGCCTCGCTGTTCGACCGGACCGGCCTGACGGACCGTCGCCCGGCTGGCCTCACCCCGCTGCCCGACTTCCCCGGGGACGCCATCGACCGGGCCCGCAGTGACGGCGACCTCTGGGTGCAGATCGGTTCCGACGACGCCCTGGTCGCCTTCCACGCCCTGCGGGTGCTCCAGCGGCAGGCCGCCGGACTGGCCACATTGCGCTGGCAGATGACCGGCTTCGGCCGGACCCCGGGCGCCACCCCGCACCCGATGACCGGCCGCAACCTGATGGGTCAGGTGGACGGCACCAACAACCCGAAGCCGGGCCAGGACGGCTTCGAGGAGAAGATCTTCACCGGCGGCGCCGGCTGGCTGAACGGCGGCACCTACGCGGTGGTCCGGCGGATCAGGATGCTGCTCGACAACTGGGAGAGCCTGCCGACGGACCGTCAGGAGCGGGTGATCGGGCGACGGAAGTCGGACGGCGCCCCGCTCTCGGGCGGGACGGAGACCACTGCCGTCGACCTTGCCGCCCGGGGTGCGGACGGCGCGCTCGCGGTGGCGGCCGATGCCCACATCCGAGTGGCGGCACCCGCTTCGAACGGCGGGGCGACGATGCTGCGGCGCGGGTTCTCGTACGCGGACGGCGCGTTGGCGGACGGGTCGCCGGACGCGGGGCTGCTCTTCGTCGCCTTCCAGGCCGACCCGATGACGGGGTTCGTGCCGGTGCAGCGGAAGCTGGCGCGCGGGGACGGACTGTCCCGGTTCCTCCGGCACGAGTCCAGCGGGCTCTACGCGGTGCCGCCGGGGGCGCCCGAGGGCGGCTACGTGGGGCAGACGCTGCTCGACTGATGCCCCGCCGTTGAGGGACTCGGCTCACTTCAGCACATGCTCGATGTAGTCCCGAGCCGTGCGGGGACGGGTGAGTGAAGCGGCCTGCCCCGCCCAGAGGTTGACGTAGTCGCTGCGGCCCTGGGCCGCGGCCGCTCGGCGGATCGGGAGCATCAGGGCGTTCTGCAGCGGGTAGGGCGGGACCTCGTGCTCGTGGGCGGCCAGGTCGCGGACCAGGCGGTTGGGGATGCCCCGGGCCGGGCGGCCGGAGAACAGGCGGGTCAGGACGGTGGTCCGGGCCTCGGGACTGCCCAGGGCGGCCTTGTGCACGGCACTGGCACCGGATTCGGCGGTGGCCAGGAAGCCGGTGCCGATCTGGACGGCAGCGGCGCCGAGCGTACGGGCGGCGGCCACCCCCCGGGCGTCCGCGATGCCGCCGGCGGCGACCACCGGAATCCGTACCGCGTCGGCCACTTGGGGCACCAGGGAGAAGGTGCCGACCAGCGACTCGGCGACGGGCCGGAGGAACGAACCCCGGTGGCCGCCCGCGTCCGAGCCGGAGGCGACCACCACGTCCAGACCGGCCGCCTCCAGAGCGACCGCCTCGTCCACGGTGGTGGCGGTGCCGATGGTGACGATCCCGGCCGCCCTGGCCCGGTCGAGCACCCACTGCGGGGGGATACCCATCACGAAGCTGACGGCGGGCGGTGCGGCGGCCAACAGGGCCTCGACCTGCTCAGCGAAGTCCGGTGCGGGCTCCGGGTGTTCGGGCAGGTCTGTGGTGAGCTCCGCCGGCAGCAGCCTCAACCGGCGGGCGTGCTGCGCGAGTTGGTCCTCGGTCAGGCGGAGTTCGGACTCGCCGGGCTGTGGCACCCAGAGGTTGACGGCGAAGGCACCCCGGGTGGCGGATCTCAACTCGGCCACCAGTGCGGTGATCTCGTCCGGCTGCAGGATGTGCGCACCGTACGAGCCGAGGCCGCCGGTGTCCGCGACGGCGGCGGCGAGCGCGACCGAGGAGAGACCGCCACCGAACGGGCCCTGGACGATCGGGTGGGTCAGGCCGAGCAGCCGACGCAGGCGGGGGTCGGCGTCCGGGTGGTCGATGGCGGGGTGCTCGGCGGCCGGGTGGTCGGCGGTGGTCATGCGGCCACCGCCGCGAGGGCGCGGGTGCCGGCCGCGTACCGGGCGGCGGTCTCGGCGACCCGGCGGCCGAGGTGTTCGGCGGTGGCCAGGTCGGCCTTGCCGGGGTGCTCCTCCGGACCGAGGTCGGACGGGGCCTGGGCCATCGCGCCGAGGAAGCCGCCGAGCCGGTTGAGGTCCTCGGGGGTGCCGGTGGAGCTGTACAGCCAGGCCGGCGGCAGGCCCAGGCTGACCCAGTTCATCCCGTGCTGGGCGGCGAACACCGCCATCGAGGTCAGGGTGTTGAGCTTGTCGCCGTTGACCCCGGCCGAGGTGGTGAAACCGGCCGCCAGCTTGCCGGACCAGCCCTGCTCGGCCCAGACCTTCCCGCTGGCCTCGGCGAAGGCCTGGAAGACGGCGGACGGGCTGCCCATGTAGGTGGGCGAGCCGAGCACGATCGCGTCGGCGGCGGCCAGCTCGGACCAGAGCCGGTCGTCCAGCCGGCTGAGGTCGAGCAGTGAGGCCCGGGCACCGGGGAGTGACTCGACGCCGGCGGCGACGGCCTCGGCCTGGCGGGCGGTGTGGCCGTAGCCGCTGTGGAAGGCGATCGCGACGGTGACGGCAGATTCGGACATGGCGGTTCCTCGGTTCTCTGAGCGGTGGTGCGGAGTGCTTGTCGAGGACACTAGACGACCGGTCAACTATCTGGCAATCAGTAGTTGACCGCTCGTATACTCCGAGCCATGGGACGCACGAGCACCGCACGGGACCGCCTGCTGGACGCCGCCTGCGAGCTACTGAAGAGCCGGGCCTACAGCAGCATCGGGGTGGCCGAGATCTGCACCAGGGCCGATGTCCGGAAGGGCAGCTTCTACCACTTCTTCGAGTCCAAGCAGGCCCTCACCCTGGCCGTGGTCGAAAGCCACTGGGCCGCCCAACGGGCCGACTGGATCGGCATGTTGACCGCCCCCGGGGTCACCCCGACAGCGCGACTGGAGCGGCTGTTCAGCAGCATGGCCGAGGTGCAGCGCGCCGCGCAGGCGGAGTTCGGCGCGGTCAGCGGATGCCTGCTGGCCAACCTGGCCCTGGAGCTCAGCACCCAGGAGCACGCGGTGCGGGAGCGGCTGGCGGAGATCTTCGAAGAGGAAATCGAGCTGGTGCACGGCGTGCTGACCGAGGCCGCGACCGCCGGGGAGATCCCGACCGCCACCAGGGCGAACGCCCGGGCGGCGGTGGCCCAGCTGGAGGGCATGGTGCTGTTCGCCAAGGTCACCGACGACCCGGCCGTCCTCGACGGGCTCTGGCCGCAGGTTGCCCAGCTGCTCGGAGCCAAGCCCGCCGTTGACCAGAGGACGGACGCTTCGGTGACCGGGTCGCGGACTGACTAAGGTGGGTTGGTCGGGCAGCACCAGATGCATTTCGTACGGAGGCGGCATGTCGGCCACCCGCTACACCTACCTCGGTCCCGCCGGAACGTTCACGGAGGCGGCGCTGCGTACGCTGCCGGAGGCCGCGACCCGGGAGCTGGTGCCGATGGCTTCGGTGCCGGCCGTACTGGACGCGGTTCGGGCGGGCGAGGCGAGCGGTGCGTTCGTGCCGGTCGAGAACTCCGTCGAGGGTGCCGTCACCGCCACCAGTGACGAACTCGCCACCGGCACGGCCCTGATGATCTACCGTGAGGTGCTGCTGCCGATCTCGTTCGCGCTGCTGGTGCGGCCCGGGACGGCACTGGACGACATCAAAACCGTCACCAGCCACCCGGTGGCCCAGCCCCAGGTGCGACGCTGGCTGGCCGCGAACCTGCCGGACGCCCGCTGGGAGTCGGCCGCCTCCAACGCGGACGGCGCGCGGCTGGTGCAGGAGGGCCGGTTCGACGGGGCGTTCGCCGGGGAGTTCGCGGCCCCGATCTACGGTCTCGAACCGCTGGTCACCGACATCCACGACGCGGCCAACGCGACCACCCGGTTCGTCCTGGTGGGGCGGCCGGGACGGGTGTCCTCGCCGACCGGGGCGGACAAGACCTCGATGGTGGTCTGGCTGCCGGACGACCACCCGGGCGCGCTGCTGGAGCTGCTCCAGGAGTTCGCGGTGCGCGGCATCAACCTGATGCGGATCGAGTCCCGGCCGACCGGCGAGGGGCTCGGCAACTACTGCTTCCTGATCGACTGCGAAGGGCACCTGAGCGAGCGCCGGGTGAGCGAGGCGCTGATGGGGCTGCGGCGGATGTGTCCGCAGGTGCGGTTCCTCGGCTCCTATCCCCGGGCGGACCAGGGTCAGCCGACCGCGCTGCGGCCCGGCACCTCGGACCAGGATTTCAGCCTCGCCGCGGACTGGCTCTCCCGGGCACTGGACGGGCGCGGCGAGGTCTGAGGCCACCCCGCTCGAAGATGATCTGAATCGGTCATTTCATGCCCGGAAATGCCAGTTCTCGACACGCCGGTAGCTTCACCCGGCCGGTCGACTGACCGTTCCGTACCGCCGCCCGCCGCAGTCGTCGGCGGGCGGACGGCTTCGTCCACAGTCCCCCGATCCATCCACAGGCGGGCCCAGGCCGAGTTATCCACAGTTATCCACAGGCTTGGGGACGAGTCGACAAACCGGCATATCCACTGGCCGGGCCGGTCAGATCATCCGCTTCTCCGTCAGAGCCGACTAATCGGACCAGAGTCATCCTTCCTCTGGCAAATCACCCGTCCGAGTGCGCGAATTCCCTCACCTGAGAGGAGGAATCGAGGTTTGAAACCTCAATTCCTTCGCAGATCACCGGCCCAGCCTGCACATCCCGGTCATCCACAGGCCCGGAGTCGAGCCTGTGGAAATCCGGCGCCCGGCGACCTCTGCACAGCAGTTATCCACAGGTTGACGGCAGTTATCCACAGGCTCAGCGGGCCAGCCACACCGCGCTGACCTGCGCCGGGGCGAATGGACGGGGGCAGGATGCCAGAGAAGCGGGCAGAAAGCGACATATACGACAGGAAGCTGCCACTCGAGCCCTTCCAGCCCCTCCGGCCCCAGCGGACCCGAACAGCGACAGCAAATCAGGTACCGGTCCGGCAGCCCTGCCCCGGTAGGCTTGCCACGTGATTGACCTTCGCCTGCTCCGTGAGAACCCCGACCGAGTGCGCGCCTCGCAGCGTGCCCGTGGTGAGGATGTCGACCTGGTCGACGCCCTCCTCTCCGCCGACGAACGGCGCCGCTCCTCGGGCAGTCGCTTCGACGAACTGCGCAACGAGCAGAGGACGCTCGGCAAGCAGATCCCCAAGGCCCAGGGCGACGAGAAGGCCGCGCTGCTCAAGCGCACCGGCGAACTCGCCACCCAGGTCAAGGCAGCCGAGGCCGAGCAGCGCGAGGCGACCGAGGAGGCCGATCGGCTGATCCGTCAGCTGGCCAACCTGATCGACCCCGCCGCCCCGGTCGGTGGCGAGGAGGACTTCGTCACGCTGGAGGAGATCGGCACCCCGCGCGACTTCGCGGCCGAGGGCTTCGAGCCCAAGGACCACGTCGAGCTGGGCAAGGTCCTCGGCGCGATCGACACCGAGCGCGGCGCCAAGGTGGCCGGCTCGCGCTCCTACTACCTGACCGGTGTCGGCGCGCTGCTGGAGCTCGCCCTGGTCAACATGGCGGTCGCGCAGGCGGTCGAGGCCGGCTTCACCCCGATGATCACCCCCGCCCTGGTCCGCCCGGCGGCCATGGACGGCACCGGCTTCCTCGGCCAGGCCGCGGAGAACGTCTACTTCCTCGAGGAAGAGGACCGCTACCTGGTCGGCACCAGCGAGGTCCCGCTCGCCGCGTACCACATGGACGAGATCATCGACGCGGACAAGCTGCCGCTGCGGTACGCCGGTTACTCGTCCTGCTTCCGCCGCGAGGCCGGCACCTACGGCAAGGACACCCGGGGCATCATCCGGGTGCACCAGTTCGAGAAGGTGGAGATGTTCGTCTTCACCACGCCCGAGGACGCCGAGGCCGAGCACCGTCGCCTGCTCCAGTGGGAGAAGGACTTCCTCAACGCGCTCGAACTCCCCTACCGGGTGATCGACGTCGCCTCCGGCGACCTTGGCTCCTCGGCGGTGCGGAAGTTCGACATCGAGGCCTGGATCCCGACCCAGGGCAAGTACCGCGAGGTCACCTCGACCTCGAACTGCACCGAGTTCCAGTCCCGCCGACTCGCCATCCGGCTGCGCGAGGAGGGCGGCAAGGTCCGTCCGCTGGCCACCCTGAACGGCACCCTGGTCGCCGTCCCGCGCATGATCGTGGCGATCCTGGAGAACCACCAGCTGGCCGACGGTTCGGTCGCCGTACCGGAGGCGCTGCGGCCCTTCCTGGGCGGACGAGCCGTCCTGGAACCGGTCAAGTGACCTCCGGGCCCTACCGGTTGGTCGCGACCGACCTGGACGGGACGCTGCTGAACTCGGCGGAGACCGTCACCCCGCGCACCCGCGCCGCGCTGGCCCAGGCCGTCGCGGCCGGGGCGCTGCACATCATCGTCACCGGCCGGTCCGCGGTCTGGGCCCGGCCGGTGTTCGACGAGATCGGCTACACCGGGCTGGCGGTCTGCGGGCAGGGCGCCCAGGTCTACGACGCCGGGGAGCACCGGCTGCTCACCTCGCTGACCCTGGACCGCCGGGCGGCGGCGGAGGCGATCGCCAAGATAGAGGCCGAAATCGGCACGCTGGCGATCGCGGCCAACCAGGACGGGCTGGACGGCGAGGTACTGGCCGGTCCCGGCTACCAGCTGCAGACCGGCTCGGGGCTGCCGATCCGTCAGGTCGGCACCGAGGAGCTGCTGGTGGCTCCGATCAGCAAGCTCTACGTGCAGCACCCCGGGCACGGCGACGACTCCCTGGCGGAGGTGGCCCAGCGGGTCGCCGGTGACCTGGTCGGCGTCACCATGGCCGGGGCCGGGATCGTGGAGCTGCTCCCGCTCGGCCTGACCAAGGCCACCGGGCTCGCGGTCGCGGCGCACCGGCTCGGCGTGAAGGGCTCCGAGACCATCGCGTTCGGGGACATGCCCAACGACGTGCCGATGTTCGGCTGGGCCGCACACGGGGTGGCGATGGCCAACGGGCACGAGCAACTGCTCGCGGTCGCGGACGAAGTGACGGTCGGCAACGACGAGGACGGCGTGGCCGTCGTGCTGGAGCGGCTCTTCCCTTAGCGGAGGCACACGCTGCGGCAGCCAGGGGCTCGGGGAACTGCGACACCGACCTCGGACAAGGTGATCCGTACGTAGGAGGTCAGGTACTTTCGCAGTTCCCCGAGCCGTAGATGCTCGGGCGCCTGCCTAGCCGCCCGCCGGGCCGTAGGAGACGTCGTCGCAGGCGGCGGTGTCGGCGGGGCGGGCGGCTTCGGCGATGCTGCTGGGGATGGCCGTCGGGGTGGTGGCGGGGGTGCCGGCGGCTCCGTGGGCGGCGGCGTAGTCCTTGCCGAGGACCAGGTTGATGCCCGCCCTGGTGGAGGACTCCAGGGTGGCGCCGGGGAAGAGGTCGGCGACGGTCTGGGCGGAGGCCTTCTGACCGGGGCCGTACTGGACCACGGTGGTGGCATGGGTCTGGGTGGAGGCGTTGCCGACCGTGCCGACGGTGAACTTGGACTCCTTGAGGGCGTTCACCGCCCCGGTGGTGAGCCCGGCCGTGGTGGTGCCGTTGTAGACCGAAACCTTGATCCCGGTGCCCTTGACGGGGGCCGGCGGGGCGGCCGGGGCCGAACTGACCGGCGCGGCCGGAGCCGAACTCGGCGCGGGGACAGCGACGTTGGCGTCCTGGCCGTCCAGCGTCCTGCCGGACTTGAGCGCCTGCCAGAGCACGTCGACGTCCGGCTTCACCAGGGCCACCCGGGAGCCGTCGAAGCGCCAGGGGGTGGTGATGAACTGGATGTTGTGCAGGTCGATGTTCTTCATCGACATCGCGAACGAGAGCAGCTTGGCGGCCGAACCGAGGCCCTCGTCCACGATCAGCGACTTGGTGGCCGCGTTGGCCAGCGGGAGCAGGGTGGTGGCGTCCATGCCCTTGCTCTTGACGTCCTTGATCAGGGCGGACAGGAAGGCCTGCTGACGCTTCATCCGGCCGATGTCGGAGCCGTCGCCCACGCCGTGCCGGAGCCGGACGTAGTCGAGCGCCTTCTGACCTGAGACGGTCTGCTCGCCCTTGGGGAAGATCTGCTTGCCCTTGTGGCCGAGATTGGGGTTGAGGTTTCCCTCGTAGATGGCGTTCGGCAGGCAGACGGTGACACCGCCGACCGCGCTGGTCATCGCGGCGAAGCCCTGGAAGTTGACCACGATGGTGTGGTCCACCCGGAGGCCGGTGAGTTTCTCCACGGTGTTCTGGGTGCAGGCTGGGTTGCCCGCATCGGTCTCGCCGACCGAGAAGGCGGAGTTGAACTGGATGCTCGTCTCCTCCTTGGTCCACTTCCCGTTCGGCAGCTTGCACTTGGGGCGGGCAACCATCGCGTCGCGGGGGAAGGAGACACCCACCGCGTGCTTCCGGTCGGCGTAGACGTGCAGCAGAATCGTGGTGTCCGAGCGGGCTCCGCCGTCCTCGCCGCCACCCAGGTCGGCGTTGCCGCCGGCCCGTGAGTCGGAGCCGATCAGCAGCACGTTGATCGGGGTGTTGCCGTTCGCGTCGGGAGCGGCCGCGTCCGGGCGGTCCGAGCTGAGGCCGTCGCTGTCGAAGGTGCTGATGTTGCCGTTCAGCTTCAGGTAGATCGCGCCGCCGGTGAGCACCACCAGAGCGAGCGCCCCGGTCGCCACCCAGGCCACGACCTTCTTCTGGTTGCGCTTCTTCCCGCCCGGACCCGCCGGCCCGCCTCTGGCGCCGCCCTTGCCCTTGGCGGCAGCCCTGTCGGCCGCCCGCCCGCCCGGCCTGGCAGGCGGCGGCACCTCGGCCCGGCCCTGCTGCTGCGCGCGCCGGGCCTCGGCGCGGCCGCCCTGCTGGCCCGGTACGGCCTGGCGGGGCTCCTGACGGGGTGTCGGCTGCGGCTGGTAGTCCCGGGGCTGCTGAGCGGCCGGCTGCTGCTCCTGGTACGGGTCGCGGTAGGGCGCGCCGTAGGAGACGTCGTCACGCCACCATTCGGCGTCGTGGTCCGACGACCCCGGCCTCTGGCCAGACATACGCACACCTTCCGCCGGCAGGCAGGGACAGCTCGATCGACAACGCTCCCGTGCGGTCTGTTGTCGGAAAGAACCGCATACAGCCCTTCGGAGCTTCTGCGGAGCATATAAAGGCAACATTGCGGAGTCACGGGCCGGGCTGCCCTCTTGGACGGGCAGCCCCCGGATCAGTCCTCGAAGATCTCCTCGAAGGACTCCTCGACGACCTCGTCCACGAACTCCTCCAGCACCAGGCCGCCGACCACGCCCACCGCCGCACCGGCCGCCAGGCGGCCGCCGTGCGAGCTGTGCGCCAGCGCCTGCTGGATCCAGTCGTCCACCACCGCGGTCAGGTCCTGCCCGGCCGAACTCCGGTCGAGTACATGATGGTTGATCACATCACTGCTGCGGCGGTCGAGTTCGAGCACCACCTCGACCCGGTCGGCGGCGGCCAGGAAGGTCAGCTCCAGTGCCTTGAACAGGTGCGCGTACTGCGGTCCGGCCAGGTACTCGATCTCCTGGTAGAACGGCAGGCTCTGCCCGGTGCCCCGGATCCGCCCGGACTCCAGGTCGGCGCTGTGGAAGCGGAAGCCGAGCGCCGCGAACGCCTCCAGCACCCCGCGCTGGAGCGGCAGCGGCTCGACCCCGAGCGGGTCGACGTCGCCCTTGTCCCGGGCCCCGCTGATCTCCACCTCGGTCCGGACGCCGAGCGACATGCCGTGCAGGTGCTGCCCGGCCACCACGGTCACCGGCGTCTCGTACGGCGCCGGGACCGCGAACGGGATCGAGCGCTGCTCACCGGCGGCCAGGGTCAGCGGCGGACTGACCGAGTAGCGGGCGAACGAGGCCAGGCCGTCGCTCTCGCCCTCCGAGTGCTCGATCTCCACCCGGGCCACCAGGGTCAGCGTGATACCGGAGATCTTCGCCTCCTGGCTGCCGCCCACCAGGTTGACCTGCCCCTGGATCAGCCCACCGGGCTGCACCGCCGGCGTCGCCAGGACGGTGTCGACGGTGGGCCCACCGACGCCGAGCGCACCGAGCAGCTTCTTGAACACCATGGGGCGGTACTCCAACTCCGGGAAAGGGAAAGGCGTACGGAGAAACGCAGGCTACGGCCCTGCGGTTCCCCACAGCCACGCCCGCCCCACGAAACGGCAGAGCGGGCCCCCGGCAGGATGCCGGGGGCCCGCTAGGGAACGTGACGGTCAGCAGCGACCGGTCAGTTGACGGAGCCCTCCGACTCCGACTCCGCCCATATGGGTCGCGCGACCGCGACGTAGCAGAACTGGATCACCAGCTGCACCACGAGGGGGATCCAAGAGATCGCCTGCAGGAAGAGCAGCGCACTCAGCGAGAGCCCGATCGCCAGCAGGACGCGCAGCGGAAGCCGGGGCCAGCTCGAAACCAGCAGGTTCGCGAAGGACACCACGATCAACGCCGGAACTCCCATGAAAAGCGACAGCGCCACCAGTGGCTGGAGCAGGCTCCCGTCCATGAAGGGCACCCAGTGGGTGGGAGCCACTGCTACCCAGACGACGGCGTTGATGGCGAGGTACTTGAGAATCTCCCTCAGGAATTTCACTGCTCAGCACGCTGCCATCGGGTTCTCGCACGGCCACGGCGAGACCCGGACGATGCGGATCACCTGGGGTCCGTTCTCCCGGCTCATGTCCGGCTCGATCTTGCTCAGCGGCGCATTACTCCGTTTACCGGAGTGCTGTGAGTAGAGAATCTCCCCTGGCTGCAGGCCGGTGATGACCGCGGCATGGTGGATCTCGCCCGGCTTACCACCCTTCGAGCCGTCAGCGTACTCCCAGAACATGAGGTCTCCCGGTGCCGCCTTGCTGACCGGAACTTCGTAACTTCCGGTGCTCTCGAGGAAATTGAAAAGGCCCCCTGCCACCGTCCAGGTCTTCGATCGCTTCTGCAGGCGGAGCTGGTCATCCGTGAGCCCGGAGATCCAGTCAGGAATCCAGTCCGACCCGTTCCACCACTGGTCAGGGGTGTCACTCGCGTGCCCGCGGAAGGCTGACTTTCCGTCCCACTTCCCCGGCATTCCGGCGGCCGCGAGTGCGTCGGAGACGAAGTTGGTGCAGTTGTCGCCCGTGGTCGTGTCGATCTCCTCATCCCCGTGCTTCTGCGCCCAGTCCACCAGCGTCTGGTAGTTCAGGTACCTGTTCGACCGGCCGGCATTGGTGTTGTCGGTGTTGACGTCCTCGAGGGTTCCTCCCCAGTTCATCGTGGTGTCGGCGAAGGTGGTGCCGCTGGCCGGCTCACCGATCCAGGCGTCGTCACTGTTCTCGAGGACCCGCAGCCCCGACGGGTCGCTCGCGTTGGTCGGGTTGTTGTTCGTGTAGGTGTAGCCCGTCAGCGACTGCGGGTCCTTGATGTTCAGGTCCGGGTCGACGCTGATGAACTTGCCGATCGTCGGGTCGTACTCGCGGGCCCCGATCTCGGTCAGTCCGCTCGCGGGGCTGAGCGGCATGTCCAGGAACCCGTGGTTGTCCGGCCAGGTGCCTCCGGTGGTGGTGCCGCGGAGGTTGCCGTACGGGTCCATGGAACGCCGGGCCAGCGCCAAGGTGGTGGTGTTGACCGACAGTTGCTGGCTGTTGTGCAGGTCGCCGACCAGGTAGCAGGTGCCTGCGGTGGTGCCGTCGGAGACCCCTACGGTCAGCGCCCCCAGGCTGTAGTAGCGCTTGGTGGTGACCACGCCGCCCGAGGTACGGGTGATCTCCTGACCGGGCAGGTACAGGGTGGTCGAGCCCGGATCGCGCCGGAGGAGTTCCTTGCCCTCCGGCGTGTAGATCCAGGAAGTCAGACCGCCCGGACCCGTCAGGGATGAGGGCTTACCCTCCTCGTTCCAGACGATGGTCTGACTGCCCGTCGGCAGGGCACGGGTGAGCGTGTGGCCGACGTTGTCGTACGTGTAGCCGGTCGGACCGGCCGCGCCACCTGTGGTCCCGGCCAGGCGGTGTCCGCCGGCGGTGTAGTTGTAGGTGGTGGTCACGTTCGACCCGCCAGCCCCCGGCAGCGTGTGGGCGACCTGGGACAGCCGGTCACCGGCCGCGTCGAAGGTCCACGTGGTCCAGTAGGGGTTGGGGCCGCCGATCACGGAGTTGCCCGCCGAGGTCGGGTCGTTGGTGCAGTCCGCCGCAGCCGTCCAGGCCGTGTTGAGGCGGCCCAGCGCGTCGTAGCGGAAGCACTGGTTGTCGACCGGCGCGGTGCCCTTCGGTCCCCGGGTGTCGGTGACGGAGGTGAGCTGGCCGGCCTCATTGTACTGGTACTCGGTGTCGTCCAGCTGCGGGACGGCCACCTGGGCGGTCAGGCTCGCCTTCTTGACCTTCAGGGTCTGCAGGTCGTAGGTGTACGACAGCTTGGCGTTGTTGGTGGACCCGCCGTACGTGACCTGGCTCGGCAGCCCGTACCCGGTCAGGGACTGGGAGGCCATCACCGAGGTGCCGTGCACCTTGACCGGGTTGCCGAGCTGGTCGTAGGTGTTGTTGATGATCTCGGCCGGCATGCCGGTCACCGGGGCCGGGGTGACGGTGAGCAGCAGGTTGGTGCTGCTGTAGCCGTACCGGGTGATGTAGGTCTTGTTGAGCCCGGTCTCGTAGGCCGGAACGACCGTCAGCTGGCTGATGGCGTTGCCGGCTCCGTCGTAACCGGTGGTGCCGGTGACGTAGTTGCCGTTCGTGGTGTAGCGGGTGGCGTTGGTGAGCTTGCCGGCCTGCAGGGTGTCGTAGAGCCAGGACGCCAGCTTGGTGCCGGAGGTCGAGCCCGAGTACAGGGCGGTCCGCCGGCCGAGCAGGTCGTACGTGTAGGCCAGGGTCTGCCCCCGCGAGTCCGTGCTGGAGCTGAGCTGGCCGGCGTTGTCGAAGGCCGAGCTGGAGCTGCCCGTGTCCGGGTCCTGCTGGCCGGTCCGCCGGCCCAGCGTGTCCAGGGTGAAACTCCAGCTGAAACCGCCGGACTGGAGCGAGGTCTGCCGCCCGAGCGCGTCGTAGCCGTACACGGTCGGTTGGAACGAACCACCCGACACCACACTGCCGTTGACGGTCGGGGCGCTGGTGTACTGGTCCAGCTCGATGTTGCGACCACGGGCGTCGGTGACGACGGTCTCGATAGTGCCACCCTGCGGCGGGATCGTCGTGGTGCGGTCACCGCCGTAGACCGTCTGGGAGGTCTTGGTGACCGCGCCGCTCCGGTAGGCCGTGGCCGTGGTGATCCGGCCCGAGCCGTCCAGCGTGTTGACCGTCCGGTCGTCCACGGAGTCGATGGCGACCTGCCGGACGATGCCGCTGGGTGCCTCGGAGATCAGGTAGTGGTTGTTGGTCGCGACCGTCCAGCCGTGGCCGTCGTAGAAGGTGTCGGTGACCTGGGAGCCGCCGTTCTCCGACGTCACCTGGGTCTGCACGGTCCGGCCGAGCGCATCGAACAGCTTGGTGGACATCACGTAGTTGGTGCCGGTGCCGTAGTCGACCAGGTCGTTGGCCGTCACCACCTGCGGGCCCATCACCTGCATGAGGTAACTGTAGGTGTGACTGGGAGTCACCTGCCCCTGGGTGCGGCCCGGCTTCCATACCTGGGTGAGCCGGCCCAGGGCGTCGTACGTCCCGCTGGTGACGTGCCCGGCGACGTCGGTGACGGAGACCTTGCCGCCCCGGTCGGGGGCGAGGACCGTGGTGGTCTTCTGACCGAGCGGGTTGGTGGAGACGGTCTGGGTCAGCACACCGCCGGCGGCCGGGGTGTACACCGCGGAGGTGGTCCGGCCCAGGGCGTCGCCCGAACTCGCCACCCGGCCCGAGGAGTCGTACGTGTTGGTGGCGCTGGTGAAGAAGCTGCCGTTGTTGAGCGTCTCGACCTTGGTCGGGTCGCCGGCACCGGGCAGCGCACCGAGAGTGCTCGAACCGTCGTAGTACGTCCGGGTGTCGGCCTGGATGTTCGACTGGGCGGTGCCGACCGGCGGGCAGGCCTGCTGACTGATGATCACCTCGGAGGCACGGTTGCGCACCCAGTTGGTGGTGTTGTCCGCATAGGTGGTGACGGTGCACAGTTCGGGCACGGCGTCGCCCGACTCGTCCTTGCGGGTCACCCGGCCTGTCGAATCGTAGCCACTGGTCGTGGTCACGGTGCGCACACCACCTGCGGCGAGGTCGGTCAGCGTACGGGACTTGGCGACCTGGACCAGGTTCGCGGTGAGCGGCTTGAGGCCGTCCCGGTTCCGGGTGGCGGTCGTCGCCAGCACCACGGGATCGGTGAAGGTCCGGCTCAGTCGGGCTCCCCCGTCGCCGTTGTAGCTGGTCGCTTCGAACGCCTGGCCGACGAGCGCGCCGTCGTCGTTGACCGACTCACCGAGCGAGTTGGTGACCGCGGCGGTGCGGATGCCGTTGTTCGGCAGGGTGTCACCGTTCATGCCGCGGAAGTACGTGGTGGCCGCCTTCGTCAGCTGCTCGCCGTTGGAGGCGTTGCCGGTCTTGGTGTGCACCTCACCGTAGCCGCGGAACTGGCCGTAGGTCCGGTTCGCCGGCTTGACCACCTCGTTGTCGTCGAAGTGCCAGGCGGCCGCACCGATGTACGAGTACATCGTCTTCTGCATCGGCGTCAGGCCGGACGGGTCGTGGATGTCGACCTCGGCGACGACGTACTTGTTGAAGTAGTCGAGGATCGGTTCCGAGTAACGAGGGGGAGTCCAGTACGTGGGCATGCACTGGGAGGTGTTCTGCGAAGGGTCCGCCGGAATCGTGGCCTTCGAACAGGTGGTGCTGTAGGTGATGCCGATGACCCCACCGGTGTCGGTGCTGATCGAGGTCAGTCGCCAGTGCGGCATCCCCGACATCGTGGTGTAGTCCAGCACCCGGTTGACCATCGCCTGGCCGTAGAACGTGATCGGCAGCATGGGGATGGACGCACCGGTCTTGTCGTACCCGGTGCGCTTGATCGCGGTGAGCCACAGTTCCGGATCGGCGTCGGGCGGGAATGCTTGGTCAAGATTGTAGGAGTCGACCTTGGTGTATCCACCCGAGCCGTTCGTGTACTGGGTGGTGATATTGGTCAGCCGCTTGGTCGACCAGAAGGTGGGCGAGTGCGTGTTGCAGGTGGTGCCCGAGGTGCACTGCTGGTCCACCGGGACGTCCGGCCACTTGGTGGCATTGGCGGCGGTCATCTGCGACGGGTCGCAAGAGAACGAGCCGTCGGGCGTGCAGCGCTCGGCCGTGGTGAAGACGATCTGGTCGGCTGCCGGAGCGGCGTAGACCGTGCCGTTCTCGCTCCGGAGGCCGTAGTCGATCCGGTTTAGATAGCCGCCCCGGACGTAATTCGTCCCGGTGGTGGAGTTGTTCTGCCCGTACTGGTTCGTCTCGGGCGTGTAGTAGTACATGCTGGCATTCCCGTGGATATCCTCGACGTAGTCGAGATTCCACCGCCAGCCCTGCGTGCAGGCCGATGAGGAGAATCCGGCGGACGAATAGCACGGGTCGCCGGAATGGGCCCCGTAGACCGGCGCCGTCCAGGTCGAATTCGTGGTCCCCTGATTGGTGTAGCCGGGTCCGCTGTTCCGACCGAAGAAGTACTGGGTGCCGTCGGTCGTGGTGACCTTGAAGTACTCACCGTTCAGTGCGCCGTTGGAGCTGCCGGTGAGCATCTCCACCCGGTCCCCGCTGTCCGACTGCGCGTGCAGCGTGTGCGTGGTGTCGTCGTAGACGAGCGCATCGGATTTGCCGTTGAGACTCAGCGTGAGGATCTGGCCCGCCCAGCACTGGTCACCCGTCTGCGAAGCGGTCGGCAGGTCGGTCAGCGCCGAGCACGAGCGGTAGGTCCGCTCCACGAACCCGGGGGAGTACTCCCAGCCCTCACCGATCCAGGAGGACTGGTTGTTGGTGGTCCCGGTGCGGCCGTCGATGGACGAGGAGGAGTACGAGAGCGCGACGTTCGGTGCGGCACCGGCCGCGACCGGAGGCACCGCGATCGGGTACGTCCAGGTGAAGCCGCCGGTTGAGCCGCCCGCGGACCAGGTACCGGACGGGCTGAGCGAGGTCGCGGTGAAGTCGCCGCCGGTGCCGGAACTGCCCGGCACCGCCGCCATGACCATCGACGGGGCTGCCACCGTTCGCGCGGCGAACGGCGAGGCGGTCTTCGCGGGAGCCGGCGCCGGCGCCTGGATCTGGGTGGTCAGCGTGCTGTGCGCGGTGTCGTTGCGCGAGCCGGTTATCGGCGTCTGCACCTGACAGGCCGGGACCTGTGGCGTCGTCAGCGCGCAGGCGGGCAGCTGGACCAGGCGCAGTCGGCCGCCGAAGTCCGCACCGCCGGCATCCCGGAAGGCCGAGTAGTCGAGCGTGGCCTCCATCGGGCCGACGGCCGAGGCATCGGCGGGGGTCAGCGAGAGCAGCACACCGTTCACACCGACCTGACTGGCCGTCGCACGGTCGTGCAGCTGCACGTGGATCTTGGGCGAGCCGGCCGCGGCACGAGGCGCCGCCACGGCCCCGGGGCCGGCCGAACGGAGACTGAGCGGCACGCCGGCCGACGGCTTCACGTCGAGCTGGACATCGGCGGCGGAGGCGGACGGCCAGGCCGCCGCCTTGGGCCGGGCACCGGGCAACTGGCCCTTGATGGCCGAGGCCCGCCCGTCCTTCAACGGGAACGGCTTGCTCGGAATCCGGTGGTCCGGCGTGGCCGACGGGTGCGGCGTCGCAGCGAAGGAAACCTGCGGGCTTGTGGTCATCGCAAGGGCGAGGACGGCGACGGCGACCGTCCTCCGTATACCCCTGCGTGAAACCACAGGTCTGAATTTACCTGTAGTCACGAAAAAACCCATCCAAATATCATAAATTGGACACAATTACCAAAGTAGCAGTCGGACTTTAGCGTCGGGAGAGCGCAGCGGCAATGCATAAATGGCTTGTGAGCAGCCAACTCCGGACGCTAGCCTGTGCCGCTAACCGGATTCCCGGATGGCCGCCGACTGTTTGTGGGGCATCGGGGTTCGGGCCCGGGGGCGGTCGGTGTTTCTTCAACCACCGCTCTCGAGGAACACCTGAAGATGAGACGTACCAGCAGAGCTGCGATATTCAGGCGAACGAGTCTGAGTCTGATAGCAGCCGTCGCGGCATTCACTGTCGCCGCGCCGGTCGCGGCCGCGGCACCGACTCCGAAACCCGCACCTTCGTCGGAGCGGACGGAACCGCCGAAGCCCGCGGACAACACGCCCCCGCCCGGTGTGTCCACCGCCAAGGCGCCGGCCGCCCCGGCCGCGCCGGATGCGGGCCTCGCGGTGGCGAAGGCGAAGAAGAGCAAGCAGCCGGCCGAGATCCCCTCGCAGACCACCGAGTACGACCAGGTCATGGCACAGCCGGACGGCAGCTTCCTGCTGCAGACCTACGTGCATCCCGTCCGGGTGAACCAGGGCTCGGGCTGGGTGCCGGTGGACACCACGCTGGTGCAGCGGGCCGACGGCTCGGTGGCGCCGAAGGCGGCGTCGGGCAGTGCCGTGTTCTCGGGCGGCGGCAACGGCCCGGCGGTCACGCTGTCGCACGGGGACCAGAAACTGGCGGTCTCCTGGCCCGCCCCGCTGCCGAAGCCGGTCCTGAACGGCGCGTCGGCGACCTACCCAGGTGTGCTGCCCGGCGTCGATCTGCAGCTGACCGCGACCTCGGACTCTTACACCGAGGTGCTGGTGGTGCACGACGCGAAGGCGGCGGCCAACCCGGCTCTCAAGTCGCTGCGCCTCACGGTGGACGGCACGAACCTGACGGTGAAGGCGGCCGCGGACGGTTCGCTGTCCGCGCTCGACACTGCGGGTAAGGAGGTCTACCGCTCACCGGCCCCCACGATGTGGGACTCCTCCGACGAGCCGAAGCTGGGTGACAAGCCCACCGCCACCTCCCAGGGGTCCGGAAAGCTCAGCAAGCTCGGGGTGAAAGCGGAACCGAAGGCGGCCGCCGCGCAGACCAAGGCCGCCGGGGCCGCGAAGGCACTCCCGGCCACCCAGACCACGGAGGTGACGCTCACTCCGCCGGACAC
Organism: Kitasatospora sp. Root107; assembly: GCF_001424875.1. Lineage (GTDB taxonomy): Bacteria > Actinomycetota > Actinomycetes > Streptomycetales > Streptomycetaceae > Kitasatospora. The sequence continues at coordinate 277,372 of NZ_LMCT01000023.1, forward strand.
CGCGCTGACCGGGCCCGATGTGAAGTACCCGCTGTTCATCGACCCGTGGTTCGCGCCGGGTGCGGGCAACTCCTCGGGCTACTGGGTGAGCGTCTCCAACAAGGGCTACAACTACTACAACTCGTCCTCCGAGGACGCCCGCACCGGCTACTGCGGCTGGAGCAACTGCAACTACGACGTGCTGCGCTCGTACTTCAACATGAACACCTCGGGCATCCTGCCCCGGAACGGCGTGCGGCCCAGCCTGACCAGTGCCCGCTTCTACATCACGCAGACCCACGTGGGCGCCTGCAGCACCCAGCCGACGGACATCAACGCGTCCGGCTGGGTGGACGGGGGCACCAACTGGCCCGGTCCGCTCGGGCGTCACCTGGACCAGCAGTGGTCGGACGCGGGCGGCAACTCGGACTGTCCGAAGAGCGCCAAGGAGTTCTCGTTCAACGTGGCGAGCGGTGTGCAGGACGCGATCAACAACAGTTGGTCCTGGACGACGTTCGGCCTGCACGCGGACAACGAGGGCGACCGCAACCAGTGGAAGAAGTTCGACCACAACCCGCACCTGGACATCGCCTACAACTACCCGCCCGGTGCGGCGGGCAACCTGTGGGTCGGCGGTGAGTTCAACTGCAACGGCGTCAACTACGTCAACAACAACACCAACTTCACGGTGAACGCGCAGGCCACCGACCAGAACCCCAATCCGCTCCCGCTGAAGTACTGGTTCGAGGTGTGGAACGAGAGCAGCAAGCTCTCGTGGAACTGGAACTACGCCCCGGTCCAGACGACTTCGGGCGCGGTCGGCTCCTGGCAGTCCAACTACGGCACCTACCCGAACGGCAACTACCGCTTCCGGGCCGCCGTGGAGAACGTGCCCCCGCAGGGCGATCCGGCTGCGCCCGCCTGGTCGAGCACCGGCGCGCTGGGTGACAGCAACGACAACTACAACAACTCGATGGCGCCGGCGACGCTGCACGCGTTCACCGTCCTCAACGAGACGATGCCCTCACCGTGGCTCGGCAGCTACGACTTCCAGGTAGACCAGAACGGCAACCCGGTCTGGGGCCTGCCGCAGGGCACCGCTGGGACCTTCCTGCTGGGCAACAGCGGCAACTCGAACACCGCCGGGTACTCCTACGCCTTCGACTCCGGCGGCTCGGTCGACGCGCTGACCAACTCCACCTGCAACTACAACAGTCAGCGCTCGGCCGGCGGCGCGGTCTACGGCCTGATACCAAGCGCCGGCGGCACCACCGCCCTCGCGATGCCGTCCGGGCTGAGCGTCGGTCACCACACGCTGTGGGTGAAGAGCTTCGACGCCGCGCACAACATGTCCCCGACCGCGGCCGCCTACGAGTTCTTCGTCTCCCCGAACTACAACTCGGGCCCGGTGAAGTTCGAGGTCGAGGACGCCTCGAAGGTGACCGTCACCACGGGTGCGCCGCAGGGCGTCGTCACCGCTCCCGCCACACTGGTCCAGGACTGGGGACCGACCGCCTGGTCGAACAGCAAGCAGGTGCTCTTCGAGGGCAACGAGGTCGGTGACACGTACTCGATGTCCTTCAACACCACCCTGGACGCGGACTACTCGCTGGGACTCGGCCTGACCCGGGCGACCGACTACGGGAAGCTGAAGGTCGACCTGGACGGGACCGTCCTCGCGGGTACCGACACCAGGCCCTTCAACGGCTACGCGCCCTGCTGCGACACCAAGCACCTGGCGTTGGGCGGGGCACGGCTCACGCCCGGCACGCACAGGATGACGGTGACCGTCGTGGACACCGATCCGGGCACGGCCGGCAGCGGTCACCGCTACTGGGCGGGCATCGACTACATCAATGCCGTCCCGATCAACAACGCGACCTTCGCCGGCTTCTCGGCGGCGATGAACAACCGCGGCATCAGTGACGACGCCAACCCGGGGGCGGCCAACCTCGACTTCTCGTTCCGCAACGCCGGAGGCGACGTCGGCGGCACCACCGGTAGCGGCAACTCGCTCTCGAAGCAGACCCTGACCGCGGCCGGCCTCGGCGCCGGCGCGAAGTTCACCGCGTCCGGTTTCGACTTCACCATGCCGTCGCCGAACGCCGCCGCCAAGGACAACGTCATCGCGATGGGACAGACCATCACGTTGGACGCGTCCCAGCAGGTGCCGGCCAACTCGGTCGCCCTGCTGGTCACCAGCACCTGCGGCACCGCGCCGCAGTCCAGCGCCACCGTGACCTACGCGGCCGGTGGCCCGGCGCCCGACAAGCCGGTGACCTCGCCCGTCCCGGACTGGGTGGCCGGTACCGACAAGACCGCGGCCTACAACCTGCCGTACCTCAACTGGCCGGGAGGCGGCCACGGGCCGGCCGCCCGGCTGTACCTGCTGGTGCTCCCGGCCAACCCGGCGGCGAAACTCAACAGCGTCACCCTCCCCAACTACGGCTCCACCATGGTGCCCGGAACCTGCCCGAACGCGGTGCACGTCCTGGCGATCGGCGTGCGCCCGACGTCCGCCGGCCAGGTCCTCACCAGCGCCGACACCAGCGCCGGCAACCACCCGCTGACCCAGACCGGCGCCGTCTCCTTCAGCCCCGACCACGGCAGCACCGCCACGACCGGTGGTTCCGCCGTCTTCGACGGTACCGGCGGCACCCTGCGGACCAGCGGTCCGGTCCTGGACACCATGACGAGCTTTACGGTGTCCGCCTGGGCGAAGCCCAACGCCACGCCGGCCGGCGTCTGGCAGTCCCTGGTGGAGCAACAGGGCACCAACATCGGCGGGTTCACCCTCGGCTACAACCCCGAGACCAACCGCTGGAACTTCAGCCGACCCACCAGCGACACCATGAACCCGCAGTCGGTCGGGACGTGGTCGTTGGCAGCGCCACAGCTCGGGACCTGGACGCACCTCACCACGGTCTACGACAACAGCGCCGGCAAGCTGCTGCTCTACGTGGACGGGGTCCTGCAGAGCAGCATCGCCTACACCTCACCGGTGGCCGCGAACGGTCCGCTGGTGATCGGGCGAGGGCTCTACAACGGGGGCGCCACGAACTACTTCCGGGGCTCGCTCTCGGACGTGCAGGCCTACCAGCGGGCCCTGACCGCGAGTGACATCAGCACCCTGGCCGCCTCCCCGGCACCGGACGCACTCGCCACGCCCGCAGGTCTCTGGCCGCTCTCCGACTACGGCCGCACCTGGATCGGCGCCTGGGCGACCACTCCCACCGGTGGGGCGACGGCGGCCAGCGGCAACCTGTTCGCCGGTCAGACCGTCCGTCAGGTGATCCACCCGAGCACCATGGGGGCAGGCCCGGACCGGAAGGTCCGCGTCCGGCTGACGAACCGTTACGGCACCGGCCCGGTGACCGTCAACACCGCTTCGGTCGCGTTGGACGGCGGCAACGGTGTCAACGCCAAGCCGGCGGTGGCACTCACCTTCGGCGGGGCGGCGAACAGGGCCGTCACGATCCAGGCCGGTGCTGAGGTGTTCAGCGACCCGGTGGCCGTCTCGGCCCTCGGCGGCAGCGGGGACCTCGCGATCAGCCTCTACCTGGCGAACGGGGCCGCCACGGCGCCGAAGTCGGACGCCGCCGCCGTGAACAGCCTGACCTCTCCCGGCGACCGCACCACCGACACCTCCGGGGCGTCCTGGTCCTCGCGCGATGGCTGGTACTTCCTCGGCGGTCTCGACGTCACCACCGGTGACGCCGGGCAGGGCACGATGGTGGTCCTCGGCGACCAGAACGCACTGAACACCGCCGGGGTGACCGGTTGGGCGGACAAGCTGCCCGGGTCCATCGCCGCAGCGCAGCTCGACCCGACACAGATCCCGGTGCCCCAGGGCCTGGTGAACCTCTCGGGCCGCTCGACCACGGTGGCCGGGGTGGCCAACTCGCTTGGCCAGCGCCTCCACAACTGGTGGCGCCTCGCCGACGGCAGCGGCACCATCGGCAAGGACCTGGTCGGGGCGAACCCGGTGAACTTCACCGGTGCCACCTGGTCGACCGACCACCCGTCCAGCACCAGCGGCTCGGTGAGCCTCACCGGCGCCGGTTTCGGCACGGTGTCCGGAGCGATGGTCGACACCACCAAGCACTTCTCGGTCTCCGCCTGGGTCAAGCCGGTGGAGCTCGGTGGTGTGATCCTCTCCCAGAAGGGCAACAACTCCTCGGGCTTCATCCTGTGGCCGGACGCCGACAATCACTGGCACTTCGGGATGGCCACCGCGGACAGCGGCTGGAGCTACGACCAGGTCATCTCCAACGGGACGGTCGCCCTCGGGACCTGGACCCACCTGACCGCCACCTACAACGGCAACAACGGCGCTATGACGCTCTATGTCAACGGCCAGCCGGTCGGGAGCGGTTGGCACGGCGCCAACCTGGCCACCAGCGGAGACGTGCTCATCGGCGCGTACCAGTACCTCGGGGACGTGTACTCCCGACTCAAGGGCAACGTGGCGGACGTCCAGATCTTCCGCGAGGCGCTGCCCGCCAACGACGTCGCACTGCTCGCGGCGGGCGCCGGATCCGACCTCCAGGCCGGGAACCTGCTGAACGCCGGCGCCCTGGACCAGCCGAACCTGCACACGGTGGTGCTCGCCCTCGGCGCGAACGACCTGGCGCACGGTGACACTCCGGCGGTCATCGAGGCGAACATCCAGTCGCTGGTGACCGACATCAAGACCGGCCTCAAGCAGTTCAAGCGCCCGGACGGCTCGGACCTCGTGCACGTGATCGTGACCACCGTGCCCGCCCAGGGCTGGACGGCCGAGGACCCGCGGGAGATCGCCAGGGTCCAGCTCAACAAGGACATCACGGAGAACAAGATCTCCGCGACTGACGGTATGGAGGACATCAGCACCGTCGCCGCGGCGGCGAACAGCACCGACCGGAACGTGGTGAGCTCGGCGATCGCCGACCACTTCGTATCGGACATCCAGAGCTACGTGATCACCCTGTAGCGGCTGCCGTCCTGAGACAGGGCCCCCTCCCGACCACGGTCGGGAGGGGGCCCTGTGCGTCCGTCGGGCCCATGCCAGCCCAGTTGTAGGATGACCGGGCAAGTAGTTGTAGGATGACTGGCGTCCACCCGCGAGAGGAGCCCCCGATGAGCCGTGACGGACTGCAGGCCGCCGGGCGCCGTTCCCTGGTGGACGAGACGATCGAGCAGCTGCGGGAGCAGCTGAGCGCCGGCAGCTGGCCGGTCGGGGGGAAGATCCCGACCGAGCACGAGCTGGCCGAGCGGCTCGGGGTTGGGCGCAACACCGTCCGGGAGGCGATCCGGGTGCTGGCGCACGCGGGGATGCTGGTCTCCCGGCAGGGCGAGGGCACCTTCGTCCGGAGCACCAGCGACCCGGCCTCGGTGCTGCGCGGGGTGCAGCGCTCGGGCGTAAGGGACGTGCTGGAAGTCCGGGCCGCGCTGGAGACCGAGGCTGCCCGGCTGGCCGCGCTCCGGCACACCCCCGAGGACATCGCCCGGATGCGGGCCGCGCTGGCCCGGGAGGCCGAGATCATCGCCACCGAGCCCGAGCGGACCGGGCGGGAGGCCACCGTCGAGCACGACCTGGAGTTCCACACTGCCGTGGTGGAGGCTGCACACAACCCCGCGCTGACCGAGGTGTACCGCTACTTCGGCGCCTCGGTGCGCGAGTCGATGCGGGCCTCGTTCGGTGACCACGAGATGCCCGAGGTGGTGGTGGCCACCCACCAGGCCCTGGTCGACGCGATCGAGAGCGGCGACCCGGAGCTGGCCGAGGCGGCCTGCCGGGCCCTGCTGGCCGAACCGATCGGCGCCGTCGAGCAGCTGCTCGCCGCCATCGCCGCGCGGAAGTGACGACCGGCCAACTCCCGTCGTCCTGCCCGTAGTTCACCCATGCCCGGAGAGAAAACAGTCCCATGACGGTCACCCAGGCCCAGCCGGTCGCCGCACCGAAGGTCCGTACCCGCACCAGCCTCGCGCACCCCGCCCTGCTGCTGTTCGGCATCGTGCTGGTCGCGCTCAACATGCGGGCCTCGCTGGCCGCGGTCTCCCCGCTGCTCGGCGAGATCCAGCGCACCTTCGGCCTGTCCGCCACCGCGAGCGGCCTGATCACCACCGTGCCGGTGCTGTTCCAGGGCCTCGGCGCCCCGCTGACGCCCCGGCTGACCCGGCGGTTCGGCGCGGAGAAGGTGGTGCTGGGCGCGGTGCTCACGCTCGGTGCGGGCATCCTGCTCCGGGTGCTGCCCAACTCCTTCGCGCTGTACGCGGGTTGCATGGTGATCGGGGTCGCCATCGCGGTGCTGAACGTCTCGATGCCCGGTCTGGTCAAGCGCGAGTTCCCGGGCCGGGCGGCCGCCATGACCGGCGTCTACTCGACCTCGATGCTGATCGGTGCCACCCTCGCGGCAGCCGTCTCGGTGCCGCTGGAGAAGGTGTTCGGCGGCGGCTGGGAGGGTTCGCTCGGCGCCTGGTCGCTGCTCGCCCTGGTGGCAGCGGTGGCGTGGCTGCCGCAGGTGCTGAGGTCCCGTCAGGAGCGGGCCGCCGTCGCAGCGGCGCCGGTCGGGAAGCCGATCGAGGGGGTCTGGAAGTCGGGGTTGGCGTGGCAGGTGAGCGCCTTCATGGGCATCTCCTCGCTGATGGTCTACACCCTGATCGCCTGGCTGCCCACCATCCTGGTCGACCACGGGATGGCCCGGGGCGAGGCCGGGCTGGTCTTCGCGTTCAGCAACCTGGTGCAGGTGGCCGGGGCCTTCCTGGTCCCGCTGATCGCCGGCCGGATGACCCGTCAGCGCGGCCTCGCCGTCTCGATGGCCGCCCTGAACGCGACCGGCGTGGTCATCCTGCTGCTGGCCCCCGTCTCCGGCGCCTGGGTCTCCGCCACCGTGCTCGGCCTCGCCCAGGGCGGTTCGCTCGGACTGGCGCTCGCGTTCCTGGTGCTGCGGACCGACAGCGCACTCGGCGCCGCCCAGCTCGGCGGCATGTCGCAGGCGGTCGGCTACCTGGTCGCCGCAGCCGGCCCGGTCGGCGCAGGAGCGTTGCACCAGCTCACCGGCGGCTGGGAGCTGCCGCTGGCCCTGCTGCTGGTGATGGCCGTCCTGGCCGCCGCCGCAGGCTGGGGCGCGGGGCGCAACCTCGTCCTGCGCTAGGCCCTCCGGGCATCAGCCGTCTACGGTCAGGGGCTCGGGGAACTGCGAGGAGGTCTGGCGTGCGGGTCACTGCGAAAGTGCCCGACCACATCCGCACGTTGAACGCTCCTGAGGTCGGCGCCGCCGTTCCCCGGGCCCCTGGTGGTGCACCGTGTGCGCGAGCTCCTACTCGTCGGAGGAGAGCGTCAGCCCCGCGAGCTTGACGGTGGCCAGGGCGGTGGCGGCGAGCGCGACGACGATCAGCAGCGGTACCGCGACGCCGAGCGAGACCGGGGCGGTGATGACGCCGTCGGTCGCGATGGTCTTGGCGATGCTCAGGCCCCACTGCTGGATGCTCAGGGTGCGGGCGCCCTCGACGAAGTTGCCGATCAGGCTCTCCCAGACCAGCGCGTACACCAGGCCGACCACCACCGCGTTCCGGGTGACCACGCCGAGCAGCAGGAAGACGGCGCAGTACACCGCCCCGGCGACCATCGTGCCCACCGCGTAGGCGACCGCCAGGTTGTCCTGGGTGCCGACCAGGATGAACCCGGCCAGCAGGGCGGGGAGTGCGGCGAACAGCCAGGTGGTGCCGATCGCCACCGCCAGTTTGGTGGTGATGATCTTCCACCGGGGCAGCGGCTTGGCCAGCAGGTAGACGATCGAGCCGTCGTCGATCTCGGTGGCGATCGCGCCCGCCCCGATCACCAGGCCGATGATCGGCACCAGGGTGCCCAGCGAGAGCTCGCCCAGGATCTCGGTGGCCTGGGACTGCTTGTCGAGGTACCGGGTGATCAGGGAGACGACCAGCAGCAGGACCGGGGCGACCAGCAGCAGGATGCCGCGGCGGCGGCCCAGCAGGCCGCGTACGGTCAGCCTGGCGACGGTCAGGTTCACGGGGGTCAGCCTTTCGGAGCGACAGAGCGACGGGGCGTCAGGAGCCGGGGCGTCAGGACGAGACGAGGTAGGAGAAGACGCTCTCCAGCGACTCGTCGGCCGGGGAGACGGTGTACAGCCGGATGCCGGCCTCCTTGGCGACCTTCGGCAGCAGCGTGGTGAACTGCGGGAAGTTGATCGCCTGGATGCGCAACGCCTTCTCGTGCCAGTCGAGTTCGATACCGGCGGTGGAGCTGTCCGCGATCAGGGCGGCGGCCAGCCTGCGGTCGTCGCTGGAGCGGACCAGGTAGCGGTGCGGCCGGTCCGTCATCAGCCGGCGGATCTTCCGGAAGTCGCCGGAGGCGGCGTGCCGTCCGGCCACCACCACCTCGATGTGCCGGGCCAGTTGCTCGACCTCCTCCAGGATGTGCGAGGAGAACAGCACGGTACGGCCGTCGGCACCGAACTGGCGGAGCAGCTCCATCAGCTGGAGCCGCTGACGCGGGTCCATGCCGTTGAACGGCTCGTCCAGCAGTAGTACGGCCGGATCGTGGACCAGCGCGGAGGCCATCTTGACCCGCTGCTTCATGCCCTTGGAGTAGGTGCCGGTCTTCCGGTCCTGCGCGTACTTCATCTCGACCAGGCCGATGGCCCGCTCGGCGGCGGCGCCCGGGTCGGCCAGTCCGTGCAGCTCGGCGTTGGCCAGCACGAACTCCCAGCCCGTCAGGTAGTCGTACATCGACTCCCGCTCGGGCACCAGGCCGATCTGCCGGTAGACCTGCTGGTTGCGCCAGATCGGCGCGCCGTCCAGGGTGACCGACCCGGAGGACGGGGCCAGGAAGCCGCTCATCATGTGGATCAGGGTGGACTTGCCCGCGCCGTTGGGGCCGAGCAGCCCGGTGACGCCCGGGCCGATCTCCATGGTGACGTCGTTGACGGCGACCACGTTGCCGAACCAGCGGGAGACCTTGTCGATGGTGATGACTGCCATGACGACCTCTCAGATGTTCCGGTAGCGGCGCAGCAGCAGCCAGTACGAGCCGCCGGTCAGCACGGCGGTCTCCAGAGCGAAGACGGCGATGCCGATCCCGCCGGGAGCGTGCAACGAGCCGCCCGTGGTGATCGAGAACATCTCGTTGACCAGACCGTGGACGACGGTGCTCGGCGAGAGCAGGGCCGCCCAGTTGGCGGACTCCGGGGCCGGGCCGACGCCGCTGCTGAGGCCGTACACGATGCCGACCAGCGGGATGCTGACGAACATCACGCCCATGATGGCCGCGACGCCGAAGCCGCGGCGCGGGGTGGCGGCGGCGATCAGCAGGCCGATCGCGGAGTAGAGCACCGAGTAGAGCAGCGCGGCGAACAGGCCCTGGGCGAACTGCCCGGTGTTCTCGCCGAACGGCAGCCCGGCCAGCAACGCGCCCAGGTACAGCAGCACCAGCGGCACCGTCATCAGCAGCATCAGCGCGGCGGCCATCGCGAGGAAGCGCGCCTGGACGTAGTCGGTCCGGGTGATCGGCCGGGAGAAGTACAGCGGCACGGTGTTGTGCCGGAGGTCCCGGGACATCAGCACCGGGGCCTGTGCGGCCAGGAACATCAGCACGAAGATCCCCATCACCGACAGGGAGATGTAGTCCGCGTACCCCACCGAGAGCTTGTCCAACTTCATGATGATCGCGACCGCCACGATGACCAGCGCGGGCAGCGCCAGTGCGGCGGCCACCAGCATCGGCAGCACCTTGGACTTGCCGGAGCGGCCCAGGCCGTACGCAGCGCGCAGGCCCTGGACGAACAACGCTCCGGTGGCGTAGCCGCGGCCGAGGCGGGGGCCCTGGTAGCCGCGGTAGCCGATGTTGTGGATGACTCCGCTGTCGGGCGCGGTGTCGTTAGGAGGCAGCGGCATCGGAGGGCCCTCCCGTCTCGGTGGCGAAGATCTCGGCGACCCGGTGGCGGCGCTGCTCCAGCCGGACCAGGCCGAGGCCGAGGTCGGCCACGGTGTCCCGGATGGTGTCGTAGGTGTCGTCGTCCTCGAGCTGCACCAGCATGATCTTGGTGCCGTCGGTACGGGCCGACAGGCCGGCGGCGGTGAGCCGCGCCAGGACGGCCGCCTCGGCGTCGAAGCCCGGCTCGTCCGGACGGTCCGTCACCTCGACCGCGATCAGCTGGGTCACCTCGGTGAACGAGGCGGTGGAGGAGGACCGCAGCAGCCGGCCGCCGTCGATCACCACCAGGTGGTCGCAGGTGCGCTCCAGCTCGCCGAGCAGGTGGGTGGTGACCAGCACCGAGATGCCGAAGTCGGTGTACACCCGGCGGATCAGCGCCAGCATCTCGTCCCGGCCGACCGGGTCGAGGCCGTTGGTCGGCTCGTCCAGCAGCACCAACTTGGGGTCGTGCACCAGAGCCTGAGCCAGCTTCACCCGCTGCTTCATGCCGGTCGAGTAACCGCCCATCGGGCGGTACCGCTCCTCGTAGAGGCCGACGTGGCGCAGCGTGTCGGCGGTGCGCTCACGGGCGGCGGCGGCCGGCAGGCCGGACATCCGGGCCATGTGCACCACGAACTCGGTCGCCGAGACGTCGGGCGGCAGGCAGTCGTGCTCGGGCATGTAGCCGACCTGCTCGCGGATGGCCGAGCCCTCGGTGGCGATGTCCAGGCCGAGCACCTGGCCCGTCCCCGAGGTGGCCGGGGCCAGCCCGAGCAGGATCTTGATGAGTGTGGACTTGCCCGCCCCGTTCGCCCCTACCAGGCCGACCACACCGGGCTGCACCTCTACGGTGAGCTGGTCCAGCGCGGTGACCCGGGGGAACTTCTTGGTGAGGCCGTCCGTCTTGATGACAGTGGACACAGGCCCAACCTAGCGGGCACCCCTACCGGGCGGCATGAGCTGGGATGACGAGGTCCAACTAGCCCTGCAGGATGACGCGCAGCGGCCCGACCCCTAGGGGTTGCCAGGGGGTCGGGCCGCTGATCTGCCGTCAGTTCAGCAGATCGCTCTGCAGAATCGCCACCTGCCTGAACGCCTGGGACGGCACGCCGTTCGGGTTGGTCAGCACGATCAGGCCGACCACGTCGCCACTCTGCAGGTAGACGGCGCGGCCGACCGGCACGTTGGCTGCACCGGCCGTCGTCTTGGTGAACTTCACCGACGACTTCAGGTCCAGGACGCTGTTCAGCGACAGCGTGGCGTGCTCCAGGCCGGCCGGCTCCTTGAGCTCGCCGCTGCTCATCTTCACGTGAAACGCGCCCGCCTCGGTCTCGGACCCGAACTTGAGCAACCAGGTCTCGGCCCGGGTGCCGTCCGCCGCGGTCCAGACCCGGCGGGCCGCGCCACGGCAGGCGTTCTCGTCCAGCAACTCCTTGAGCTTGACCGGGTCCTTGTCGAGCTGGGCGTAGTCCTCGCAGGACTTCCAGTCCGCCGGTGCGGCGGGCTGACCCGGCGCCGGGGCGGGCGAGACGGTCCCGCCGACCGGGGCCGGCAGCAACAGCAGCCGCAGGTCGGCGTGGTGACGGTGCTTCGCCTCGGTCGCGCCCGGCGACGGCTTGCCGGACGGGAGCGGCGGGAGCGCCAGGGGCTGGAAGACGTACCGGCCGTCGTTCGGGGTCTCCAGGCCGGGCAGGTCGGTCCGCTCCACCGAGGTCATCGCGAATCCGGCGGCGGTGCCGGTGAGCAGCACCACCAGCGCGGCGGCCGCCCAGCGCACCTTGATCCGACGGCGGGGCCGACGGGCCTGCTCCTCCGCCACCGCCTCGGGCGGCAGCGCCCAGGCGTCGATCTCGACCGGGCCGGTGGCGGTTCCGGGCTCTGTGGTTCCGGGCTCGGCTGCTTCGGGTGCCGCTGCGGGCTCGGGCGCGGTCGTCGGCTGCGGCGGGACCGGGGTGGTGGTCTCGGTCTGATCGGTCATACGGACGCTCCCGGGCGGGCCAGCCGGTCGAGCTGCTGGCTGAAGAGGTTCACGGCCTTGTCCTTGGGCAGCGGGGCGATCCCCTCCACCTCCATCTCGATCCGGAGGTCACCCTCCGCCGCCGAGCAGACCAGGCGGTCGATCTTGTCCCCCGGAGCGGCGTGCGGGAGGAAGCAGCTCGCCTGCTCGTGCCCCGGCACCTTCGGCCCGAGCCGGAACAGCCCGGAGTCCGAGGCCAGCACACTGGCCCAGGCCGCGTCGGCCTTGACCGCGTCCTGGTGGTACTGGAGCAGCCAGACCGTCGCCACGTAGTCGCCGGACGGCGCGATGAAGGTACGAACGCCACCGCCCTTCAGCGGCGCGCCCTCCCACTCCTTGCGGAGCGCGTCCTGGAGCTTCTTCGGCAAGCCACGGATCTGGTCCTCGACCCAGCTCTTGCGCTGGTCCTCGGTCAGCTCGGTGTCGTTGCCGTAGGCGCCCGCATCCGGCCCCAGCCGGTACTGCTCCGGCATCGGGAGCAGCAGCTCGCGCATCGAACCGAAGTGCGTGCCATTGGACTTGGCGCCGAAGGCGGGCGAGGCGCTCGCGCTCGGCGGAGCCGAGGGAGCGGCCACCGCGACCGGCGCGGTGTCCTCGTCCTGGTACTGCGTGCGCAGGATGCCGACGCCGATGCCCACCCCGAGCACAGCGGCCGCCACCACGGCGGCGCCCACCCGCAGGGCCGGGTTCATCGCCCGTCGCGGAGCGGCCGGCTGGTGGTCCGCTCGGGCGTCCGTCTGGCCATCCGTCTGACCGTCCGCCTGCGCGTCCGTCTGGGCCGGCGGCGGCAGTTCGGGCTGCTGCTCGTCGGACGGGGGTGTCTCGGTCATGCTCATACCAGTCGCTCCCACTGCCGCTTGGCGACATCCTTGAGCTCGTCCGCATTGACCTGGGTGGGCGAGTGCACGCTGACCCGCATCACCAGGTCACCCCGCCTGGCCAACGCCGCCCCGTAGTAGTACTGCTCGGTGCTCTCGGCGTAGTTGTACGCCTTGGTCGGCGTCACGTACGTGCCACTGGCCGTGCCGGGCAACGGAGTTGTCGATCCATAGCCGTACCCGCTGAACGCTGCCGCCTCGGCCGAGCCCGCCCAGTCGGACTGGTACTGGACCAGCTCCACCCGCCAGAGGACCTTGTCCTTGCGCCAGGTGACGGCCGCATCCCGGCGGAAGCCGTCTCGGAGCAGCCGACGGAAGACGTCGTCGGCCTCGCTGAACGACATCGCGTTCTCACCGGCACTGAGCCAGCCGCTGTCGTCGCCGCGACCGTAGTTGTCCCACTCCTCGGTGCCGTCCGGCCTGGAGATCAGCAGCTTGCGCAGGTCGCCGTCGATCCCCAGCGGCTTCAGCGTCCCGTCGGCCGCCGCCTTCTCGTCCGCCGGAGCGGTCGGGTACTGCGGCGCGGCAACCTCCAGCCCGGGCAGTGCGGTGGCCGGCCTGGCTGCCTGAACGGCGTAGCCGACCGACCCGCCCAGCAACGGACCCACCAGCAGTGCGGCCAGCAGCAGCTTCCCGGTGCCCAGCGGGCGACGCGGGGTCGCCGGAGGCAGCTCCTCGGTGCCCGCCGCCAGCAGCTCGGTCTGACCGAACTCGCCTGCCTGGTCCGGGATCTGACCGATTTCGGGCTGGTCGGCGTCCACTGCCGGCCCTGCTGTCGGTCCGGTCACCGGATTCGGCGCATCGGCCTGCCCGACGATGTCGGGCTCAGGAGAAATATCGGACTCAGCCACCGGAGTTCAGCCTTTCCCGCTGACGCTTCATCGCATCCTGGAGCGGCGCCTTGTCGGGCGTGCCCTTCACCAGGACGGTGATCTCGTACTCGACGTCGCCCAGGCTCGAGATGCCGACCAGCCTTCCGGTCCACGCCTCCTGCTTGGGCTTCAACAGGATGCCCTTGCCCTTGGAGTCGCCGTCGATGTCGAACTCCTGGGCGTCCTTGAAGCTCATGCCGTCCGCGAACCTGCGGGCGTCCGCCGCCGACTTGAACCGCAGCATCCGGACCTCGACCTCCTGCTGGCCGTCAGCGGTGCGGTAGCGACGGGTCGCCCCCTCCTTGAAGCCGAGGTAGTTGAGACTCTCCTCACCGGCCGAGTCGCTCTCGAAGTCCTTCTTCACCTCGTCCCGCCCGACCTCGACCCCGTCGGCCGAGCCGTAGGACTCGGCACCGGCGGGCATCGGGAGCAGGAAAAACCGCAGGTCGCCGCCGTGCGTGTTGCCGTTCACGGTGCCGTGCAGAGTGCTGACCGGGGACGGCACCTGAGTGGGCGTCGGGGTCGGCGTGGGAGTGGGTGACGGCGTCGCACTCGGGCTCGGACTCGCGCTGCCACTCGCCGTGGGCGCGGCAGCGACGGTGTGCGGCTTCCGGTCCGGCTTGCCGATCGCCACCGTGACGGTGGCGCTGGCAGCGGTCACCGCGAGCAGCCCGGTGACCGTCAGCGCGACCACCACCGCGCGCGGCAGCTTCCTGGCGACCGGCTCCTGCACCAGCCCGGACTCGACCTCAACCTCGGCAGTCGGCTCTGGCAGTGGCTCGGGTACGGGCTCCGGCACCGATTCGGGCACGCTTATCGGCGCGCTCTCAGGCGCGTTCTCAGGCGCGTTCTCAGGCGCAGACAAGGGACTCCCCCGGAAGGAACGGAACGCGCGCCGCTCCCCCGCCGGGGCGCTCATTTCGCCCCCGCCAAAGCCGACTGTCACGTGTGTCAGCAGAATTATGAGAGGCCATTGCCCCCACCGCCAACACAGTTCCGCCAGACACTCCACCGCAATGCCGAACCAATCGGACACGTCGTGATCGAACCGCAACGGGCCCGACGCAGCCGCTTGGTCATTTCGTCGGCCGAAGGAAGCGTCACGGCACGGTCAGGCCACCGCCCTCGCGCAGTCCCGCGTGGACACCGCCCCCATTGAGGCCCTCACCGCGCCCGGACCCGGGCGGGCACCGACCGGCTCGGCACCCGCCCGGAACGGCTCAACTCAGCTGGGCGAGACCCTCGGTGGCGATCCGTTCGAAGACCGCGACGTCATTGGCGAAGATCGAGTCCGGCACCGGCCAGTGGATCACCAGCTCCGTCATGCCCAACTCCCGGTAGGTACCGGCCCAGTCGACGAAGGCATCCAGCGAGGCGAGCGGCTTCTCCGCCGTCGATCCCTGCAGCAGTACTTTCTCCAGCTCGCCGACCTCCCTGCCCTGTGCCTCGCAGGCCGCCGCCAGCTTGGCCAGCTGCGCCGCGATCACCGCAGGTGCCTGCTCCGCCGGCACCGCCGCCGGCCCCTTCGGGTCGCCGTACGTCACCCATCCCTGTCCGAACTCGGCCGCCAGCCGCATCCCGCGCGGCCCGGCCGCCGCGACGTAGAACGGCACCCGGGGTCGCTGCACGCAGCCCGGGATGTTCCGCGCCTCGACCGCCGAGTAGTACGTGCCGCTCTCGGTGGTGGCGTCCTGCGTGAGCAGCCGGTCGAGCAGCGGCAGGAACTCACCGAACCGGTCCGCCCGCTCCTTCGACGACCAGGCCTCCTGCCCCATCGCAGTGGCGTCGAACCCGATCCCTCCGGCCCCGATCCCGACCGTCACCCGCCCACCCGAGATGTCGTCCAGCGACACCAACTCCTTGGCCAGCGTGACCGGATGACGGAAGTTCGGCGAGGTGACCAGTGTGCCGAGCCTGATCCGCTCGGTCGCGGTCGCGGCGGCGGTGAGGGTCGGCACCGCCCCGAACCACGGCTCGTCCCGGAACGACCGCCAGGAAAGGTGGTCATAGGTGTACGCGGCATGGAACCCGAGGTCCTCGGCCCGCCGCCAGATCTTCTGCCCCTCGCTCCACCGGTGGATGGGGAGGATCACCGTACTCAGTCGCATGGCATCGACCCTATGCCGCCGAAGGAGCCCCGGTTCGGCGCTTACCGCAGTATGCTTCTCGCATGGCAGCTACTACCCGCATCACGGTCACCCTGCCGACGGAGCAGGTCGCCGAACTCAAGAAGCTTACGAACAACGTCTCCGGCTACGTGGCTGAGGCCGTGGCCCGCCAGATCCGACACCAGCTACTCAGCGAGGAGCTGCGCCGCTACGAGGACGAGCACGGTGCCTTCACCGACGAGGAGCTCGCCGCCGCGCAGGCCAGGATTTTCGGATCGGCCGAGCCTGAGAGTGCGGCGGACGCTGCGTGAGCAACGGACTTGAGACCGTCGTGCTTGACTCTCAGGGGCTGTCCTCGTGGATCTCGCAGGAGCGCGCCACGCTGGCCATGATCCGGTCCTTCCACTCGATGGCAGCCGATCTCGTGGTCTGCGCCAACACGATCGTGGAAGTCACGCACGCGAGAGTGAATACGGCCCGGCTGAACCGGGTGCTCTCGCAGGTCAAGGTCGAGGCGGTCACCGAACAGGCCGCACGAGCCTCGGCCGAGTTGCTGAAGCAAGTCGGCCTGCACGGCCACAAGTACGCGATCGACGCGACCGTCGCCGAGATGGCGCTCCGCCAGCCGGGACCGGTAGCCATGCTCACCTCGGACATCGACGACATGGCGAAGCTCTGCGGCAACCGAGTACGGCTCATCGCGATCTGAGCCGTAGCGCGGACCACGTTCCCGGCGAGCGTTTCCGCAGCTCAGGCCGTAGCAGGTGAACGAGGATCTGGGGGCCGGGCGCGTGGCGTCGGAGCGAGTGGGTAGCCTGTCGGGTCGTCAGTGACGAGCCGGGTGCACCGGCGTTGATCGAGCATGGGGGAACCATCGATATGTCAGCTCGTAGGCTGCTCACGGGGGTTGCGGTCGTTTCGGCCGTCGTCATCGGTCTGACCGGGTGCCAGAAGCACTCGACGCGCGGGAGCAGCAGCAGTAACAACAACGTGCAGGCTCCGGCGGCCAGCAGCACGCCGCCGCAGACTCCGGTGGAGAAGACCACCGCAGCCCCGACCCCGTCGGCGAGCAGCTCGTCCGACGATCCGGACGGGGCCGGGAGCTGCACCACCCCCGCGCCGAAGACCGGCCGGAAGTACGTCCAGGCGGTGAAGCCGCCGAAGCAGGACACCCTGTACGTGAAGGACGCCAAGTTCGTCTGCGACCCCAACGACGGCCACTACGCGGGTGCCGGCGCCGAGAAGACGTACGGCTTCGCGGCGAAGGTGAAGGCCCAGGTCGCCAACGGCCCGGGCACCGTGAAGACGGTGCCCGTCGGTGAGCTGTGGCAGCACATCGGCGACTGCCTGCTCGGCGTGGAGGTGCAGGACCCGGCCAGCTGCTCCGGCGGCATCTACGAGATCGCGCTGGACGGCACCGGAAAGATCACCGAGATCAAGGAGATCTGGCACCCCTGACCGGGCCCGATCACCAGGTGCCGTCCCGGGCGGCGGCGGATCAGGCCGGGTGAGCGAAGATGGAGCGGTGACTTCCACCGCCTCCCGCCCGCTCCCCCGCCTGATCGCCACCGACCTGGACGGCACCCTGCTCTGCCCCGGCGGTGGCGTCTCGCCCCGGACCGCAGCCGCACTGACCGCCGCCGAGCGGGCGGGTGTCCAGGTGGTCTTCGTGACGGGCCGGCCACCGCGGTGGATGGAACAGGTCAGCGCGCACATCGGCGGGCACGGGGTGGCGATCTGCTCGAACGGCGGCGCGGTGGTCGACGTCCGGCGGGGCGAGCTGCTGCGGACCTACCCGCTGGCGGCGGCGGACGCGCTGAAGGTGGTGGGCCTGCTCCGGGCCGAGCTGCCCGGCTCGGCGTTCGCCTTCGAGTTCCCCGGCGGCTTCGCCCGGGAGGCCGAGTACCAGCTGCGGATGTGGGGTTCGGACGAGCCGCACGCGGTGGCGTCGGCCGAACTGCTGCTCGCCGACGAGCAGGTCCAGGGCCTGTTCAAACTGCTGGTCAAGCACCCGGAGTTGGACCCGGACGCCTTCCTCGGCAAGGCCCGTGAGGTGGCCGGTCGGTACGTCGAGATCACCCGGTCCTCACCGTTCGCCCTGCTGGAGATCAGTGCGCTCGGCGTCACCAAGGCGTCCACGCTGGCGGACTGGTGCCACGCCCAGGGCATCGACCGGAGCGAGGTGGTGGCCTTCGGCGACATGCCCAACGACCTGGAGATGCTGGCCTGGGCGGGCTCGGCGTACGCCGTCGCCAACGCGCACCCGGAGGTGCTGGCCGCCGTGGCGCAGCACACCGTCAGCAACGAGCACGACGGGGTGGCGGCGGTGCTGGAGCGGCTGTTGGGACTCGAACCCCTCAGCAGCTGAGCTCAGAGCCGGGCCGACCAGCGGACCCGGGTGCCCTTGCCGTCCGGTCCCGGCTCGTTCCAGGCCGCGCCGCCCAGGGTCTCGGCGCGACGGGTGAGGTTGCGCAGACCGCTGCGGCGGCCACCGTCCGGGATGCCGACGCCGTCGTCGGTGACCGTGAGCAGTACCCCCGGCCAGCCGGGGCGGTCGTACGCGTCCGGGTCGCCGGAGATCGGGTGCCCCTCGGCGTCCAGGTGCACGGTGGCGTCGATCTCCACGCCGACCCGGGAGGCCCGGGCGTGCCGGGCCACGTTGGAGAGCATCTCCCGTAGTGCGGCCAGGAGTTGACGGCCACTCTTCTCGCCGACCAGGCTCTCGACCGGCCCCATGAAGGTCATCGAGGGCTTGAAGCCGAGCGCGGCGGCAGCCTGGCTGCCCTCGCGGAGCACCCGGGTGCGCAGGGTGTCGGGTTCGTCGCCATGGTCGTCGTGCTGGAGCGCGTAGATGGTGGTGCGGACTTCCTGGATGGTCGCGTCGAGTTCGTCGACGGCCTTGCCGATGCCGGTCTTGACCTCGGGGACCAGGGCACGGCGCGCAGCACCTTCGAGCATCATGCCGGTGGCGAACAGCCGTTGGATGACCAGGTCGTGCAGGTCCCGGGCGATCCGGTCGCGGTCCTGGAAGACCGCCAGGCGCTGCTGGTCGCGCTGGCCCTCGGCGAGCCGGAGGGCCAGCGCGGACTGTGAGGCGAACGCCTCGGCGAGCTGCTTCTCGGAGTCTGTGAACGGCGGTGCGCCCTGGCTGCGCCAGACGCAGAGGCCGCCGAGCACCCGGCCGGCCGCGATCATCGGGACGGCCATCGAGGCACCGAACAACTTGGCCAACCGGATCACCACGTCCGGGTCGCTCGCCATGTCGTCGATGTAGACGCTCTCGCCCCGGAGCAGCTGGGCCGCGAAGCTGGTGGGGGGCAGCAGCTCCCCCCGGACGAACTCGGCCTTCTCGCCGGAGGCGTGGGCCACCCGCATCTGCCCGTCGCCGGTGGGGAGCAGGATCATGCCGAGGGCGGCGTCGGCGAGTTCGCGGACCTGCTCGGCCGCGACGGTCAGCGCGACCTGGGCCCGGTCGGTGGAGAGCAGCGCGGTGGTGACGGCGGAGGCACCGGCGATCCAGCGTTCGCGACGCCTGCCCTCCTCGTAGAGGCGGGAGTTCTCGATCGCGACCCCGGCGGCCGCCGCCAGCGCGTGCACCACCTGGGCGTCCTCGGGGGTGAAGGCTCCGGAGGTGGTCCGCTTCTCGGTGAGGTAGAGGTTGCCGAACACCTCGCCGCGAACCCGGATCGGTTCGCCGATGAAGGACTTCATGGGTGGGTGGGCAGCGGGGAATCCGGTGGACCGGGGGTCGGCGGAGAGGTCGGTCAGGCGGAGCGACTCGGGGTGGTCGATCAGTACGCCCAGGATGCCGCGCCCACTGGGGAGTTGACCGATCCTGGCGGCGGTCTCGTCGTCGATGCCGATGTGGATGAAGTCGGAGAGCCCGTCCGCGTGCGGGGAGATCACGCCGAGCGCGGCGTACTTGGCGTCGACCAGCTCGGCGGCGGCGGTGGCGATCCGCTGGAGGGTGGCGTGCAGGTCGAGCCCGGCGCCGACCGAGACCACGGCTTCGAGCAGCCGCTGCATCCGGTCGGTGACGGCGGCGGCGGACTGGAGGCGTTCGGAGACCTCGGTGACCAGGGTGTCCAGGCCCAGCGACGCGATCTCGGGGACGCGGTGGGGGGTGGGCTCGCCGGTGTTGTTCGGGTCGGACTGGGTCTCCATGGGACGAGCCTAGTTTGTGGTGGTTTGGAGGGGTGGTTGCGGCTGTTCGGTGGTGTGGCGGGCGGTGGGGACGAACGCTGGGGTCGATCCCAGGTCGGCGAGCTGTTCGCGGCGCCAGGTGGCGGCGAAGGCGGTGCCCGGGTCGGCGGTGAGTTCGGACCAGGTGCCGCGTTCGACGATCCGGCCCTGGTCGAGGACCAGGATCTCGTCCACCGCGTCCAGGCCGGCCAGCCGGTGGGTGATCAGGAGGGTGGTCCGGCCGGTGGTGGCGGCCAGCAGGTCGGCGGTGAGCGCGTCCGCGGTGGGGAGGTCGAGGTGCTCGGCGGGCTCGTCCAGGATCAGGATCGGGAAGTCGGCGAGCAGCGCCCGGGCCAGCGCGAGGCGCTGGCGCTGGCCGCCGGAGAGCCGGGCCCCGTGCTCGCCGACCATGGTGTCCAGGCCGTCCGGGAGGGTCTGCACCCAGGAGAGCAGACGGGCCGAGGAGAGTGCGTCGGCCAGCTCCCGGTCGGTGGCGGCGGGAGCGGCCAGGCGGAGGTTCTCGCGGAGCGAGCTGTCGAAGATGTGGGCGTCCTGGGCGCACAGGCCGACCGAGCGGCGGACCTGGTCGGACGGAATCGTCCGAGTGTCCACAGGCTGTGGACAGTGGAGCGCGACGCTCCCGGCACTGGGGTCGAGGAAGCGGAGCAGGGTGTGGGCGAGGGTGGTCTTGCCGGAGCCGGACGGGCCGATGACGGCGATCCGCCGGCCCGGGGTGAGGTCGAGGTCGATGCCGTGGATCGCGTCGGCGCTGCGGCCGGGCCAGCGGGCGGAGAGCTGGTGGGTCGTCAGATGAGCCGTCGGGGCCCGCTCGGCGGAGGCGGTGGGCTCGACGACGGCCGGTTCGGTGAGCAGGAGCTCATCGAGCCGGTCCGAGGCGGCCTTGCTGCGGGCCCGGGCCTGGACGGCGGTGGGCATGCCGGTGACGGCTTCGAAGGCCGCGAGCGGCAGCAGGATCACCAGGGCGAGGCAGACGCCGGGCAGCGCACCGGAGCTGACGGCGTGTACGCCGACGGCTGCGGCGGCGGTGACGGTGAGTCCGGTCAGCGCGGTGGTCAGCCCGGTGGAGGCGGCCAGGGTGGCGGCCGAGCGGGCGGCGAGGGTGGTGAGGCGGCCGTCGGCGGCGTGGGCGGTGCGGAGGCGGGCTGGGAGGGCGCCGGCGACGGTGAGTTCGGCGGTGCCGGTGAGGGTGTCGACCACGGAGGCCGTCAAGTCACCTCGGGCCGGGGCCTGTTGGCGTTCGGTACGGGCCGAGAGGCGGGTGGCGAGGGCCGGTACGACGGCTCCGGCGAGGAGCAGTCCGAGGGCCAGGACGGCGCCGGCGGCGGGGAGGAAGGCGGCCAGCGCGAGGGAGGAGAGCACCGAGACGGTGACGGCGATCGCGGCCGGGAGCTTCCAGCGGAGGTAGTGGTCCTGGATCGCGTCGACGTCCGAGACCAGACGGGAGAGCAGGTCGCCCCGGCGGAAGGCCGGGAGGGCAGTGGGCGCGAGCAGTTCGAGGCGACGGTAGACGGTGGTGCGGATCGCGCCGAGGGCGCGGAGCACCGCGTCGTGGGAGACCAGGCGTTCGGCGTAGCGGAAGACGCTGCGGCCGATGCCGAAGGCTCGGACGGAGGTGACGGCCATCATCAGGTAGAGCACCGGGGGCATCTCGGAGGCGTACGAGATGAGCCAGCCGGAGGTGGCCATCAGGGCTACGGCGCAGGTGAGGGCGAGGGTGCCGAGGGTTGTCGCGAGGGCTAGGCGGGGGGTGGTGGGG